>NZ_WBYP01000002.1:0-732788 GCF_013282935.1 Marinobacterium sp. xm-d-579 | reverse complement strand
TTTTGCCTGGTGACAATAGAGACGTGGAACCACCTGATCCCTTACCGAACTCAGTCGTGAAACGCGTCATCGCCGATGGTAGTGTGGGGTTTCCCCATGTGAGAGTAGGTCATTGCCAGGCACCTAACATAGAAAAAGGGTCATCCGTTCGGATGGCCCTTTTTTTATGTTTGGAGCAAGGAGACTTCTGAGCGAATGCCCATGTGACCACGCATGCACTGAAAGTGCGGCGGGGAGGCGCTGCAAGCGTCGCGAAGCGATGACGAGCAACGCTCGGCACCTATTGTAGGTCATTGCTCGCTTCGTAAGAGATCCACTGCCAACGTCTATAGCGGATGACAGGCTGAAAGCCAGTCACCGCAGCTCCGTAGGAGTTAAGCACACCAGTGACTGGCTTTAGCCTGTCACCTGCTTTCTAATTTCGCACCCAACCATCGCGGCCTTTGCAAGACCGCTCCAACGGTTTTAAAAAAGATCTCTGCCAACGTCAACAGCGGATGACAGGCTGAAAGCCAGTCACCGTAGCTTCGTAGTGAGTTAAGCACACCAGTGACAGGCTGAAGACCTGTCACCGTAGTTCCGTAGCGAGTTAAGCACACCAGTGACAGGCTTTAGCCTGTCACCTGCTCTCCAATCACGCTCCCAACCTTCGCAGCCTTTGCAAGACCGCTCCAACGTCTCAACTTTCTCCCCCTACCATGCCCATTTAATGCTATATTTACTCTCATCTAATCAACGCGTTTTGGAGTGGTATAGCGTGTATTCTGAAGAAGACATTCGTCGTCTTACTTGGCAGTCTCGTCGTGGTATGTGGGAACTGGATCTGCTGTTTGTTCCGTTCATGGAGAATCATTTTCGGGACCAATCAGTTGAGGATCAAGATCGCTTTGTGAAGCTTCTTGATTGTGAGGATCAGGAGCTTTTTCTCTGGTTCATGCAGCGTGAAAAGCCTGTTGACCCAGATATGGAGAGGGCGGTCACTGTGGTTTTGGATTGTGTTCGCGCCAGTAAGGTTTGATCTTATTGAATCTAAAGCCAAACGTCTGTTTACGTTTGGCTTTTTTGTTTTAGTTGCTTTAACCCCTTTACTCACCGGTGCATCGACTGCGGTGTATCTTCTGTTACTTGCCTTCTCACTATGGGTCTATCGTGCTTTGGCTCCATTTGAGCGCTTCACCGGCTTTGTTTGGAATGCCGATAAAGATAGGTTTTGCCTGTTTATAGATGAGAAGATGTTAGAGACAGCTCCACCTGTTCAAATTTTAAACTTAAGGTTAGTTCTCTTTATTAAAGTGCAACCATTAGAGCGTGCATTACCTGTTTGGATTTGTGTCTGGTTTGACCAAATACCAGAGTGTGAGTGGCGGCGCTTATCGGTTATTTCTCAATACGCGCCTATTGGTGCTAAGCGTTAACGCCCCAGAAGTAGTTTTCCGGTACCAGAACGGTGTCATAAAGATCAGGTGACTGTTCTGGGTAGTCGAGCGTGTAGTGAAGGCCACGTGATTCAGTGCGTTTCATAGCACAGCGGATAATCAATTCTGAGACGGTCACTAGATTACGAAGCTCGATCAGATACTTACTCACTTTATAATTGCTGTAGTACTCATTGATCTCATCGTTCAATAGATCGATACGGTGCTGTGCTCGCTGTAGGCGTTTATCAGTACGTACAATACCCACGTAGTCCCACATAAAACGGCGCAGTTCATCCCAGTTGTGCGAGATGATGACATCTTCGTCTGAGTTAACTACCTGTGAATCATCCCAGTTAGGGACCTCTGGGAAGGCCTCTCCACTCTTTTGTAGTAGTGATGCCACCTGTTCAGCCGCGGATTTACCATACACGACACACTCAAGTAGCGAGTTTGATGCTAATCGGTTTGCGCCATGAAGGCCTGTAAATGCGGTCTCACCAATGGCAAAGAGTCCTTTGATATCGGTCTGGCCATTTATGTCGGTCATGACACCGCCACAGGTGTAGTGTGCAGCTGGTACTACGGGTATCGGTTCCTTAGTAATGTCGATCCCAAGTTCTAAACAGCGCTCATAAATGGTTGGGAAGTGCTCTTTAATGAAATCTGCGGGTTTGTGAGAAATATCCAAGTGAACATATTCACAACCAACACGTTTCATCTCAAAGTCGATGGCGCGGGCGACGATATCGCGTGGTGCCAGTTCGGCTCTCTCATCGAAACGGTGCATGAAACGGGTGCCGTTAGGTAGTTTCAGAATACCGCCTTCGCCACGGATCGCTTCGGTGACCAAAAAGCTCTGTGCCTTAGGGTGATAAAGGTAGGTAGGGTGAAACTGATTAAACTCTAGGTTTGCAACTCGGCAGCCTGCTCGCCAAGCCATTGCAATACCATCGCCGGATGCGACGCCGTTCGGGTTGGTGTTATAGAGGTAAGCCTTAGAGGCACCGCCAGTTGCTAATATGACGGTTCGAGCAAGAAACAGATCAACGCTCTCTGTCTCTTGGTTGTAGACATAGGCACCTACACACGCATCTTCACCTAAGCCTAATTTACGACGGGTGATCAGGTCGATCGCAATTCGATCTTCAAACAGCTCAATGTTGCTGGCCGACCTTGCTTGGCTGATTAGAGTTTGTTGAATCGCTTTGCCTGTTGCATCGGCCGAGTGAAGTACACGGCGATGTGAGTGGCCGCCTTCTCGTGTTAAATGATACTGCTCTTCCTGTCGTGTGAAAGGTACACCCTGATCAATTAGCCATTGAATGCCTTTGGGGCCATCTTTTACGGTGTGTTGAACAGAGTCTAAGTGTCCAAGGTTGGCACCAGCAACCAGGGTGTCGTTGATGTGGTTTTCGGTTTGATCTTTTGGATCAAAAACACCGGCAATTCCACCCTGTGCCCACCAGGTAGCACCATGCTCTAATTTACCCTTGCTCAAGACGTGTGCCTTCAGGTTAGACGGTAAATTTAGTGCGGCTGTTAAACCGGCTGCGCCACTGCCAATGATCAGTACATCTGCTTCAAATCGTGCCATCTGTTTTGACTTATTGAGACCGTAAAAAAGAGCTCTATTATGCGAGTGTGTTTAGCTCTTGGTAAGGGGTTTGTAAAAAAACTTCAATAATTGGGGAACTTTTCGACATTTTTTGAATCTTAGTCTGTGTAAGAGATTGATCGGCTTGATATTAGGTTGGTGTAACAATCATACTGTCATCCTCCGAAGCCCTTTGGCGTTGACTAGGATAGAGAGTGAACGATACCAACCACAAGATAACCGATCAGATGCTTGTTGAGCGTGTACAGGCAGGTGATCAGCGTGCGTTTGATCTGCTCGTGAAGCGTTATCAGCATAAGATTATTGCACTGGTAGGGCGTTACATTCACGATCAATCAGAGTCGTTGGATGTTGCACAAGAGACGTTCATTAAGGCTTATAAGGCTCTTAAGAACTTTAGAGGTGAAAGTGCCTTTTACACTTGGCTGTATCGTATAGCCATTAACACTGCGAAGAACTATTTAGTCGCAAGAAGTAAAAGACCGCCTGATAGAGATTTAGATTTTCAAGATCTAGAGAGCGACACAGAGCTTAGAGATCTTGAAACACCAGAAAATAGTTTGCATCGAGATGAGATGTTCGAGGTGATGACCCGAACGCTCGAGCAACTTCCTGAAGAGCTTCGAGTGGCGTTAACACTGAGAGAGCTTGAAGGGATGAGCTACGATGAGATCTCCGAAGTAATGGGGTGTCCAATTGGCACCGTCAGATCAAGGATCCATCGAGCTCGTGAAGCGATTGATAATGAGTTGAAACCAATGCTCTCTAACTAGAGCAAATGAGGATCAAATATGTCGAGCAATAGAGAAAGTCTTTCTGCATTGATGGACTCGGAGGCAACTGAATTTGAGTTGCGTCGTGCTCTTAAACATTACGACGAGAACAGTGAAGACGCTCAAGTATGGCGTCGTTACCACCTCGCTCGAACCTTGATGCGTGAACAGAGCATCAACTCTACTGTTGATATCTCCTCTCAAGTCATGGCCTCTATTTCAGAAGAGCAATCAACTCAGGTTGAAGAGACAAAAACCTCTAGTTGGAGTGCGGTAGGTAGTATGGCTATTGCTGCATCCCTTACCCTAGCTGTCATGATTGGTTTGAACAGCGCTCAGCTGGGTGAGCCGAGCGCATTGGCATCCAGTGGCTACCTAGAGCGTAATCAAGGTTCTTCAGATCTTATGCGCACATCCCTTGCTTCAGGCGTTGAAGCGGTGCAAGAGAGTAAACCAACTCTCGAAGTGATTCGTCTATCTGAAGGTCTTCGCGGTCAGATCGATGAGCATATTGCACTGTTAAACAGCACTGGGACTGACTGGCAGGTTAACTGGCTACCCGATGGTTTTGCTGAAGTATCAGAACGAGTGACTGGTAACAGTCAATCTAAGCTCTACAAAAAGGGTGATCAGGTGCTAAGTGTGGTGATTAAACCGGCTGAAGCAGTCTCTGCATCGGAAGGCGCCTTAAGCGCACAAGGTTTTGTGGCTGTCGGTCGTTTAGTTGATGATCGTTTTGTCTCGGTAGTGGGTGATTTGTCACTGACGGATGCTGATAAAGTGGCTGCAAGCGTGGTGGTCGCTAGCAATTAATTCATGATCGAAGAGCGTGCGACGGTTCTCCGTTCTGAGGCCGATCAGGTTTGGGTAGAGGTGAGTCGCCAAAGTGCTTGTGCATCCTGTGCAAGCTCATCGACTTGTGGCCAGAAACGCCTCAGCGATTGGTTCCCAACCAAACGCGTTGAAGTTCTAATCGATAACCCCAGTCGACTTATTGTATCGCCAGGCCAAGAGGTTTGGGTTGGATTGGAAGAGGGTGCCTTGGTAGGTGCCTCTGTTACCGTCTACCTTATACCGCTGGTCGGTATGATCCTTCTGCCAATTTTGGCGAGATTTTTAAACTTTTCAGAATTTTTTCAGATAGTTGGCGCTATCCTTGGATTCATAGTCGGCTTGTTCATTGGCCGTAATATGGGTTTAAGAGGCGTAGCATCAGGGCAGTATCAGCCACGTTTGCTTCGCTAAGGTTTTTACCTAAGGAGTAAATATGACCTTTCTTCGATCAATTACCTTCGTAGCGGGTATCGCTATTTCATCCTTGGCGATGGCCAAGCAGTTACCCGATTTCACGGATTTAGTGAAAACGCTGTCGCCATCGGTCGTCAATATAAGCACGATTCAAGAACAGAAACAGAGTTCTCGTTCGGCTATGCCCCACAACTTCAACGACCAGGAAGTGCCAGAGATCTTCCGCGACTTCTTCAGGGGTTTTCAGCAGCCACCTGGGCAGCAGCCTCGTATGCATCCACAATCGCTGGGCTCGGGCTTTATTATTTCGGATGATGGCTACATTTTGACCAATCACCATGTGATCGATAAAGCTGAGAAAGTTCTGGTTAGACTGAATGATCGACGCGAAATTGAGGCAGAGATTATTGGTTCTGATCAACGTTCAGATGTGGCGCTACTCAAGGTCGATGCTAAAGATCTACCGGCACTGGAGATCGGTAGCTCTTCTGAGCTTGAAGTGGGTGAGTGGGTACTGGCTATTGGCAGTCCTTTTGGTTTTGACTCAACCGTCACTGCCGGTATTGTCAGCGCTAAGGAGAGAGCCCTTCCAGGTGACTCTTATGTTCCTTTTATTCAAACCGATGTGGCGATCAACCCAGGCAACTCCGGAGGCCCGCTATTCAATCTAGATGGCGAAGTGGTCGGTATCAACTCGCAGATATATACCCGCTCAGGTGGCTTCATGGGGGTCTCTTTCTCCATTCCCATCGATGTGGCTATGGAGGTTGCCAATCAGCTTAAAGAGAAGGGTAGCGTCTCTCGAGGTTGGTTGGGTGTGATTATTCAAGAGGTTACACGTGACCTTGCTGAATCATTCGGCTTAGATAAACCATCAGGTGCGCTGGTTGCACAGGTGTTAAGTGATAGTCCTGCAGAAGAGGCAGGGTTTGAAGCGGGTGATGTCATCGTTAAATTTAATGGCCGTGAGATCGGTTTGTCAGCCGAGCTACCTGCTCAGGTTGGTCGTATTGCACCGGGCGAAACAGCGGATGTCGAGGTGTTCCGTTCAGGTAGATCAGTCAACTTGAAAGTGACGATTGGTGAGCTTCCCTCAAATGAAGAGTTAGCCGCTAACCGAGCACAACCTGAGCCTAAAGAGAGAAAGTCTCTGGGCTTGGTGGTTCAAGATATGACGTCTGAAATCAAAGAGCGTACCGGTGTTGATGCAGGGGTCTATGTTGAATCAGTTGGACAAGGTCCTGCGGCCAATGCCGGCGTACGTCAGGGTGATGTGATCACTATGCTAGCCGGTCAGTCAATTAGCTCAGTGGAGCAACTGGCCGATATAGTGGCCGACTTGCCAGATGACAAAGCGGTGCCACTTCGAGTGATTCGTGGCGGTAATCCAGTCTTTTTAGCAATGCGTCTCGAGTGAACCTAGTGGATCGTTGAAAAGATCCTCTGCAGGGGCCTTAATGGCCCCTGTTTTCTATCTATAGGGCATGAATTCGAGTAGAATTGTGCGCTAAATTTTCTTTGTCGTTCCAAGAGTATAGGTTTTACACAGAGTGAGTGAACTAGATCACATTCGTAACTTCAGTATCATTGCACACATCGACCACGGTAAGTCGACGTTAGCCGATCGCATTATTCAAATTTGTGGCGGTCTGTCTGATCGTGAAATGGCTGAACAGGTCCTCGATTCAATGGATATCGAGCGCGAACGTGGCATCACCATCAAAGCTCAAAGTGTCACCTTGGACTACAAAGCGCGCAACGGTGAAACTTACCAGTTGAACTTCATCGATACGCCGGGACACGTCGACTTCTCTTATGAAGTTTCACGCTCACTCTATGCATGTGAAGGTGCACTTCTTGTTGTCGATGCCGCGCAAGGTGTTGAAGCGCAGTCGGTAGCCAACTGTTACACCGCGATAGAGCAGGGCCTTGAGGTTCTACCTGTCTTGAACAAAATGGATCTACCTCAGGCTGAACCCGAAGTGGTTCGTCAGGAGATTGAAGAGGTGATCGGTATCGACGCTTCAGCTGCGGTCCCTTGTTCAGCTAAAACGGGTATGGGCGTTGAAGATGTTCTAGAGGCGCTGATCGATGTAATCCCACCACCACAAGGTGACCGCGAAGCACCACTTCAAGCCCTAATTATCGACTCCTGGTTTGATAACTACCTAGGGGTCGTCTCACTGGTTCGTGTGACTCAAGGAACCTTGCGTCGTAAAGATCGCATCATGGTTAAATCGACTGGCATGAACTACCAGGCTGAGATGGTCGGTATCTTTACACCAAAACAGGTGAAAACTGACATCTTACAAGCAGGTGAAGTAGGCTTCGTTGTTGCCGGCATCAAAGATATTCACGGTGCACCGGTGGGTGATACCTTGACGCATCAAAAGACACCTGATGTTGATGCACTGCCAGGTTTCCAAAAAGTTCAACCACAGGTTTATGCCGGTCTATTCCCAACGAGTTCTGATGACTATGAAGACTTCCGTGAAGCGCTCGACAAGCTAACGCTTAATGATGCCTCTCTCTTCTTCGAGCCTGAAACATCGGATGCACTTGGCTTTGGTTTCCGTTGTGGCTTCTTGGGTATGCTTCACATGGAGATCATCCAAGAGCGTCTTGAGCGCGAATACGATCTCGATCTGATTACAACAGCCCCAACGGTTGTCTACGAAGTGGAGATGAACAACGGCGATATCATCTACATTGACAGCCCATCGAAACTGCCAGACCCAGGCGGCATTCGTGAGATGCGTGAGCCGATCGTGACAGCGAATATCCTTGTGCCTCAGGACTACCTTGGCCAAGTCATTGGCTTGTGTGTGGAGAAGCGCGGTATTCAGAAGAACATGCAGTTTGTTGGTAAGCAGGTTCAGTTAAGTTATGAACTGCCAATGGCCGAAGTGGTATTGGACTTCTTTGACCGTTTGAAATCGGTATCACGTGGATACGCTTCCCTTGAGTACAACTTCACCCGTTTCGAGGCCGCTAAGCTGGTTCGAATGGATATTCTCATTAACGGTGAGAAAGTGGATGCTTTGGCCGTTATCCTTCACCGCGATAACTCAATGTACCGCGGCCGTCTGCTCTGTGAAAAGATGAAAGACCTTATTCCACGTCAGATGTTCGATGTCGCTATTCAAGCGGCTCTGGGTGGTAAGATCATTGCTCGTACAACGGTTAAAGCTCTGCGCAAGAACGTTTTAGCAAAATGTTACGGTGGTGACGTGAGCCGTAAGAAGAAACTGCTCGCTAAGCAGAAAGAGGGTAAGAAGCGCATGAAGCAGGTGGGTCGAGTTGAGATCCCGCAAGATGCATTCCTAGCCGTACTGAAGGTAGACAGCTGAGGCTAATATGAACTTAGATTTTGCACTGATTCTGGTCGTAGTTACATTAGTTACAGGCCTGCTATGGTTATTGGATATCGCCTTTTTTGCGCCCTCTAGAAAACGCCAAGAGTCGCAAATGGTGGAAGAGGGTTTCGAAGAACCTAAGGTTAATAAACCCTACTGGGCTGAACTCTCTAGCTCTATCTTTCCGGTATTAGCGGCTGTTTTGATTCTTCGTTCATTTCTATACGAACCCTTTCAAATCCCTTCAGGTTCGATGCTGCCGACGCTGAAAGTTGGTGACTTCATTTTGGTGAATAAATACCACTACGGTCTTCGTACACCGGTTGGAAACATCAAGTTTGTTGATAATAACGAGCCGCAACGTGGCGACGTTATGGTATTTAAATACCCTCAAAACCCAAGCGTGTACTATATTAAACGTGTGATAGGTCTTCCGGGTGACGAGATTGTTTACAAAGATAAGATGCTCTTTGTGAACGGTGAGCCGCAGAATCAAACGTTGATTGCTCAAATACCAGCGATCAACCCCAAGCGTCTTCAAGTTGAAGAGCAGCTAGGCGATGTTGCGCACGAGATCTATCGCGATGTAAATGCACGTGTAATGAATGGTGGCTGGCGTGTGCCAGAGGGTCACTACTTTATGATGGGCGATAACCGCGATAACAGTAATGACAGCCGTTATTGGGGTTTTGTTCCTGATGAATTGATCGTCGGTAAAGCGGTGAGTGTTTGGATGCATTGGGCTCAACTATTGAGCATTCCAGATTTCACGGCGATGCGATCCATTCAGTAAATAATACTGAGGTTGAGTATGGATAAGCACATTCGACAAAAGGGCATCAGTACACTATCGATACTGTTACTGCTTATTGTTGGCTCAGTTGGCTTTAGCCTTGGGTTTAAACTGCTAGCGCCTTACTCAACCCATACAACCGTGGTCAGCATTATTGAAGATATTATTGCTGACCCGGCTGAACTCTCAAAAAGTCGCGCCGAGATTCGTCGTGATATCGAGCGTCGATTTACGATTAATCAAGTAGCTCTGCCTGGACGTGACGCTTTGCAGATCACTCAGGATACTGGTGAACTGATATTCACGCTGGACTATGAAGAGCGCGTCCCACTGTACGGCAACATTGATGCTGTCGTTGTTTTTAAAGATGAATTTAAAGCGATAAAACCTTGATACGACCTGTCTCAGAGTTGGCTAGAAAGCTTGGCCACACCTACCAAGATGAATCCCTGCTTGAATTGGCGTTAACGCACCGAAGCTGTGGTAAGCGCAACAATGAACGCCTGGAATTTTTGGGCGATTCAATCCTAAACTTTGTCATAGCTAATGCGCTGTTTGAGCAGTTTGAACAGGCTAAAGAGGGTGAAATGAGCCGTCTTAGAGCAAAGTTGGTGAAAGGTGAAACTCTTGCAGAGATCGGTCGTGAGCTAGGTTTGGGTGATTATCTTCGCCTTGGTTCGGGTGAGTTAAAGAGTGGTGGTTTCCGTCGCGACTCAATTTTGGCTGATGCGGTAGAGGCGATCATTGGTTCCATTCACTTGGACAGTGATTTTGAGACGTCTAAACAGTTCATATTAGGGTTGTTCAAAGAGCGTTTAGCAGCGATCGATCTTAAAAAGTCAGTCAAAGACTCTAAAACGCGCCTTCAAGAGTTTATGCAGTCACGACGTAAGCCGCTACCTGATTACCAACTGGATAAAGTCGTTGGTGAAGCGCATGATCAGACCTTCTATATCTCTTGTCAGGTTCAACTGTTGGATCAAAGCTGCAAGGGTGTTGGATCCAGCCGCCGCCAGGCAGAACAAGAAGCCGCTCGTGCTGCACTGATTGCACTAGGGCAGGAGTAATCATGGAAGCGAATACACGCTGTGGCTATGTTGCTATTGTTGGCCGACCGAATGTGGGTAAGAGCACACTGCTCAACCATATCCTTGGTCAAAAGCTGAGCATCACCTCAAAAAAACCTCAAACGACTCGTCATCAGATTCTTGGTATTAAAACCGAAGAGGATCTGCAGGTTATCTACGTTGATACACCCGGGCTACACAACGACGCTACAGGTAAAGCACTGAACCGTTACATGAACAAAGCCGCCTCTGAGGCGCTGCGTCATGTCGATCTAGTCGTCTTTATTGTCGATCGTACCGCTTGGACCGAAGAGGATGAGATCGTACTCTCTAAGTTGGAGAAGCTTCGTTGCCCAGTCATATTGGCGGTTAATAAAGTGGATCTACTCAAGGATAAAGAGTCGCTTCTCCCTTGGATCGAAACGCTCAATAGCAAACGCCATTTTGATCAGATCGTGCCTATCTCTGCTCACAAAGGGCATAACGTCGATCAACTAGAGCGTGCCGTTGAATCCTACATGCCGGAAGGGATGCACTTCTACCCTGAAGATCAGATCACCGACCGTAGCTCCCGTTTTGTCGCGGCAGAGCTTGTGCGTGAAAAACTGATGCGTAATCTAGGGGATGAAGTCCCTTACGGAACCACGGTTGAGATCGAAGAGTTTACTCAAGATGAACGTGGTCTGTTGACCATCAGTGCACTGATTCTTGTTGAGCGAGAGGGGCAAAAACGTATTGTTATCGGTGATAAGGGTGAGCGAATTAAAGTGATCGGTCGTGACGCTCGCATCGATATGGAACGCATGTTTGATGCCAAGGTCATGCTGAACCTTTGGGTTAAAGTGAAACGCGGCTGGGCAGACAACGAACGTGCCCTAGCAAGCCTTGGATATCATCACGACTAAATGAACAGTCGCACTGAACAGGTCGCAGCGTTTGTTCTTCACTCGCGTCCCTATCGTGAAACCAGTGCACTTGTCGATCTATTTACACTCGAGTATGGCAAAGTATCAGTAGTTGCTCGAGGTGTGCGCAGGCCAGGCTCAAAGTTACGCCATACGCTTCAACCCTTTACAGTATTGGCCGTTCGATTTGCAGGCCAGTCAGAGCTTAAAACGCTTCATCAAGCCGAATTGGCAGAACTACTCCCCACGTTGACTGGCAAAGCGTTAATGTGTGGCTTGTACGCCAATGAACTACTGGAGCGTTTGCTTCAACCCTTAGAGGCGACACCTAAGTTATTCCTCAATTACAAAGTGCTGCTTAATGATCTGCTTCAATCTCAAGATCACGAGGTGAGTTTACGGCTATTTGAGCAGGCGCTACTGAAGGAGTTAGGGAGTTGGAGCGATCTGTCAGGCTGTCATCAGCCGTACTACCGTTATGATGTTGTGCAGGGGATAAGTGCGGTAGATGAGGTTGCCTCGGCGCATTTCACAGGTGATCAGCTTCGTTCCATTGAACAAGGTGAGTATACTGATCCCAGCGTTAAGAAAGCGGCAAAGTATTTAATGAGAGAGCTCTTAAAAGAGCAGTTAGGTGACAAGCCGTTGCGATCAAGAGAGTTGTTTCAACCGAGATCTAAAGAGAGAAAAGGAGAGAGTGAGTGATCCAGCCAAATCGTATTTTATTAGGTGTGAACATCGATCACATTGCGACTCTTCGTCAAGCTCGTGGTACTCAATACCCAGACCCTGTCTATGCAGCGTCTATTGCTGAGCACGCTGGCGCCGATGGTATTACGGTGCACCTTCGTGAGGACCGTCGCCACATTCAAGATCGTGACATTCGTCTATTGGCGCAAACGCTTCAGACTCGTATGAATTTTGAGATGGCGGTTACTGATGAGATGGTCAGTTTTGCTGAAGAGATCAAACCTGCACACGCCTGTTTAGTGCCAGAGAAACGCGAAGAGTTAACGACTGAAGGCGGTCTGGATGTACTTGGTCATGAAATTCACATTCAGTCGGCGTGTCAGCGCTTGGCGAGAGCCGGAGTAGAAGTCTCACTCTTTATCGATCCTGATCAGGCACAAATTGATGCGGCTAAACGTGTGGGAGCTCCAGTGATTGAACTGCATACTGGTGCTTACGCTGAGGCAGAAGGCCAAGAGCAGTTAGACGAGCTTGAACGACTTAAAGAGGCAGCAACCTATGCTCACTCAATAGGTCTGGTGGTCAACGCTGGTCATGGTCTGCACTACCATAACGTAGAGCCGATTGCTGAAATTCCAGAGTTCAATGAGCTAAACATTGGTCATGCGATCATCGCCCGTTCACTCTTTGTCGGCTTGGATCAAGCGGTTCGTGAAATGCGTGATCTGATGCTTAATGCCAGAGCGATGGCCAGTTAAATGCTTGTTGGAACCGGTGTCGATATTCTTGAAATCTCTAGAGTGGAGCGCGCACTTGAGCGAACTCCCGGTTTTGCTGAGAGAATATTGACCCCCACTGAGTTGGAAGCGTTCAACCAATCTAGCCAACCCGCGCGTTTTTTAGCTAAACGCTTTGCAGCGAAGGAAGCGGCCGTTAAAGCCTTGGGTACAGGTATCGCTAAAGGCGTTAGCTGGCAGCACCTCGAGGTGGTTAAGAACAGTGCAGGTCGCCCTGATCTGTTGGTGACTGACAAAGCTCTAGAACACGCCGAGGTGCTTGGCATTACCCGGTGGTTTTTAAGCTACAGTGATGAGCAGCACTATGTGGTTGCTCAAGTAATCGCTCAGGCTTAATTCACCATTTCGATGGTGGAATTCCCCTGATATAATCGAATAATAAAATCAATTCTTATAACGGATTAGAGATGAGCTCAACTCAATACCCTACTATCGCTGAGCTGGTTGGCAATACACCGCTAGTCAGACTGCAACGTATCGAAGCGCCAAATAACAACACCATTCTCTGTAAATTAGAGGGTAATAACCCTGCGGGCTCCGTTAAGGATCGTCCTGCCTTGAGTATGATCACTCTAGCCGAAGAGCGAGGCGAGATCGCACCAGGTGATACATTGATCGAGGCGACTTCTGGCAATACCGGTATCGCGTTGGCGATGGCCGCTGCAATCAAGGGGTATACGCTTAAACTGATCATGCCGAATAACATGAGCGAAGAGCGTAAATCGGCTATGAGTGCTTATGGTGCAGAGTTGATTGAGGTGACAAAAGAGGAGGGCATGGAAGGTGCTCGAGACTTGGCCGAGGCAATGCAAGCGCGTGGTGAAGGCAAGGTTCTAAATCAGTTTGGTAACTTAGATAATCCTGAAGCGCACTACCGCACAACAGGGCCTGAAATCTGGCAACAAACCTCAGGAACTATCACACACTTTGTCAGCTCTATGGGAACTACAGGTACCATCATGGGGACCTCGCGCTACCTTAAAGAGCAGAATCCAAGCGTTCAAATTGTTGGTCTTCAACCCTCTGAAGGGTCTCAAATCCCTGGCATACGTCGTTGGCCAAAAGAGTATCTACCAACGATATTCGAAGAGAGTCGTGTCGATCGTGTATTGGATGTTGATCAGGCGGATGCTGAAGTCATGATGCGTCGTTTAGCGACCGAAGAGGGTATTTTCTGTGGTGTTTCGTCAGGTGGTTCCGTTGCTGGCGCGCTAAGATTGGCTCAAGAGGTTGAAAATGCAGTAATCGTCGCCATTATTTGTGATAGAGGCGATCGTTATCTTTCGACAGGTGTCTTCTCTAAGTCATCCTAGGTTAAGCCCCGTCGTTCTTATATTGACGCCGTTTTTATGAGTTTGAGCTAGGGTATCAGCTCGCTACTCGCAATACAGGAGTAGCCTACATTGGTTAAGGTTCGTGACGATCAACCGGTCCGTGAAGATGGATCCGTTGATCTGGATCGTTGGTTAGAGATTCTATCTAACCGTTATACATTCGAAGATGAAGCGCGTTTCCGTCAGGCATGCGAATTAGTTGAAGCCTCCTTGAATGAAGAGAGCTCAACTCATGATGTCTGGTCACTGGGGCAAAACGCCTATCTTACTGGTCTGGAGATGGTCCAGATTCTCGTTGACCTGCAGCAGACAGAAGAGGCTCTGGTAGCCGGTGTGCTTTACCGTGCAGTGCGAGAAGAGCGACTATCAATCGATCGCGTTAAGGCTAAATTCGGTGCTGAAATCGCTCGTCTTCTGCGCGGTGTCTTGCAGATGGCTGCAATTGGCAGTCGCAAAAATCCACGTGATGAAGAGGGCGTGTTAGGCACTGGCGGCAGTCAGGTCGACAACGTTCGTAAGATGCTGGTCGCCATGGTGGACGATGTTCGCGTTGCACTCATCAAACTGGCTGAGCGGACCTGCGCGATTCGTGCAGTAAAAGATGCGGATCGACGTAAACGCTACATCGTTGCACGTGAAGTGTTCGATATTTACGCCCCATTAGCGCATCGGTTGGGTATCGGCCACATCAAATGGGAATTAGAAGATCTCTCATTTCGATATCTAAAACCTAATGATTACAAACACATAGCAAAGCTACTTGCTGAAAAGCGTCTTGCGCGTCAAGAGTACATCGACAGTGTCATTAAGCTGCTCGAAGAGAAACTTGTAGAGGTAGGTATTGATGGTCAGGTTTCTGGCCGCGCTAAACACATCTACAGTATCTGGCGAAAGATGCAGCGTAAGAATATCGAATTCAATCAGGTTTACGATGTCCGTGCCCTGCGTATATTGGTGCCAGAAATTCGTGATTGTTACACCGTGCTGGGCATAGTTCATGGCGCATGGCGAAATATCCCGCACGAATTTGATGACTACATCGCATCACCAAAACCCAACGGTTATCGTTCACTGCATACCGCGGTATTCGGTCCTGAATCACAGGCGGTAGAGATTCAGATTCGCACCTTTGACATGCATGAAGAGGCTGAGCTAGGTGTCTGTGCTCACCACCTCTACAAAGGGACAGATACAGCGAGTCGCGCCGATGGCTATGAAGAGAAGATCTCTTGGTTACGCCAGGTTCTCGAGTGGCATGACGAACTGGGCGATACTGAATCATTGGGTGATATTCTCCACTCCGATGTGACCCAGGATCGTGTCTATGTATTCACGCCAGAAGGGCACGTCATTGATCTTCCTGCTGGCGCTACCCCAGTTGATTTTGCTTACCGTGTGCACACGGAAATCGGTCACCGCTGTCGAGGTGCACGTGTCTCGGGTCGTATTGTTCCGCTCAACCGCGCGCTGCAGACGGGTGATCAAGTTGAGATCATGACAGGCCCAGAAGAGCGCCCAAGTCGTGATTGGCTCAACACCAACCTAGGTTATGTAAAAACCTCTAAGGGTAGAGCTAAGATTGCTCATTGGTTTAAGACTCAGGCTCGTGATCAAAATGTGGATGCGGGTAAAGAGATGATTCAGCGTGAGTTTAAGCGATTGGCATTAGACGCCACTGAGGTAGACCTATCGGATATCGCACAACGTCTTAAGTTCCTTTCCAATGAGAACATGTTTGCGGCCCTCGGTGCTGGTGATTTAAGAATCTCGCAAGTGATCTCAGCTGCACAAGCGCGTGAAGAGCAGGCCGAACGTGATTCACAATTGGATCTGGATGTTCCAGCTTCGTCACCAAAACAGAGTAAGTCGAGTGACTCTGGTGTCCATGTGGTTGGCGTCGGCAGCTTGATGACACAGTTTGCTAGTTGTTGTAAGCCGATTCACGGCGATGCCATTGCTGGTTTCGTGACTCAGGGTCGGGGTGTCTCGATCCACCGTGAAGATTGTAAAGAGCTGCAACACCTGCGCGAGGTAGAGCCCAGTAAAATTGTTCAAGTGGCTTGGGAAGAGGAGGCTGAAGCCACCTACCCAGTCGATATTGTCATAGAGGCCTTTGACCGATCAGGACTGTTGCGCGATGTTATGACCATCTTAGCGAACGAGCGAATCAATATATTGTCGGCTAACACGCTGACGGATAAGAGCAGTAATGAAGCGAATTTGGCGCTGACCCTTGAGATAGGTCGACTCGATAAGCTTGGCAAAGTTATGGATAAGATCAATCAAATTCCGAATGTCAGTGACGTTCGCCGTGAACGCTCAGGGGTTCATTAATGAGTGATCGCTATACCCTGGATGACCTCATCTACCTGATGGAGCGTTTGCGTGACCCTAAAACCGGTTGTCCATGGGATCTGGAGCAGACCTTTGCTTCAATCGTACCTCATACCCTTGAAGAGGCTTACGAAGTAGCTGATACCATCGAACGACAGGATTGGCCTCATCTAAAAGATGAGTTGGGTGATCTACTGTTTCAGGTCATCTTCTATTCGCAACTGGGTAAAGAGCAATCCCTATTTGATCTTCATGAAGTGGTTGATCAACTCTGCAGTAAGCTGGTGCGTCGCCATCCTCACGTCTTTCCAACAGGTCAGTTACGTGACAGTGCTGAGTCGGTTGAAATAGATCAGCAAACTGTGAATGCACAGTGGGAGCGCATCAAAGAGCAGGAGCGCGAAAGTAAAGATCGTGCCCGTGTTTTAGATGAGGTACCAACGACACTGCCGGCTATGAGTCGTGCCGTAAAGCTAACCAAACGTGCCTCTAAGGTGGGGTTTGATTGGGATGATGCTACCGGTGTGCTGGATAAGATTGAAGAGGAGATCCAAGAGCTCCGCGAAGCGATGCAGCAAGGTGATTTGGGTGCGGTTCGCGAAGAGTTAGGTGACCTACTATTTGTTAACGCCAATCTTGCACGAAAATTATCAGTCGATCCCGAGCAGGCTGTTCGTAATACCAACCTTAAATTTGAACGTCGCTTCAACCATGTCGAGGATAGGGTACTAGCCAGTGGTAAGGATTGGAGAGAGTTTTCGCTAGAAGAGTTAGACGCTTGGTGGGATGAAGCCAAAAAGATCGAGAAATCTAAAAAATAGGTTTGATAGAGTCTTTGGCACTATTCGCTTAAAGCCTAATAGTGATTCAGTTCTCAAGCTCTATACAGCCATGCTAATATGCGTGGCTTGCTCGGGATATTTGACTCCCTTGAGCGCACTTTAAACTGCTTTATAAAGTGCTAAAGGTGACACCGCACGGCTATGGTCGAATTGTGTAATAGCCACACCTAAATTAATGTCAGCGGTAAGAATTTTAATGCTGCGCCCAGGCGCAGCGTATTTTTTTAAGGAGAAAATTAATGCGAATGATACTTCTCGGTGCACCAGGTGCCGGCAAGGGTACTCAGGCTCAGTACATCACTGAGAAATACGGTATCCCACAGATCTCTACTGGGGACATGCTACGTGCAGCCGTAAAAGCGGGTACGCCTCTAGGTGTTGAAGCCAAGAAGGTTATGGACGCAGGTGGTCTGGTATCAGATGACATCATCATCGGCCTAGTTAAAGAGCGCATTGCAGAATCAGATTGTGCTAACGGTTTCCTATTCGACGGCTTCCCACGCACCATTCCTCAAGCAGACGCTCTGAAAGAAGCTGGCGTTGCTCTAGATGCAGTCGTTGAAATTGACGTTGCAGATGAAGAGATCATCAAGCGTATGTCGGGTCGCCGTGTACACCCGGGTTCAGGTCGTACTTATCACGTCGTATTTAACCCACCTAAAACAGAGGGTAAAGACGACGTAACTGGTGAAGATCTTGTTCAGCGTGAAGATGATCAAGAAGAGACTGTTCGTGCTCGCCTAAACGTCTACCATGATCAGACTAAACCTCTAATCGGTTATTACCGTGGTTGGGCTGATGAAGATGCTGCAACTGCACCAAAATACGTATACGTAGAGGGTGTGGGTAGCGTTGACCAGATCCGTGATCGGGTATTCGAAGGCCTAGCTTGATATCAGAGCTACGGTAAATTAAACCGCACTTATTAGTGCGGTTTTTTTATGCCTACAGGGGGTTTTATTCTCATTCTAAAAGTCTCTTTAAAGGCAGCATTCGACCCATTTGAGACACTCAAGTTAAATTTACACCCCACGTTTCAAAGGTCATTTCAGCATTATCGTGACATGTTTTCATGTGAATACAATTTTTGTATAGGCAAACACAAAAATCAAAAAGCCTATACTCCAAAGTAGAGCTGATGACGCTATAACTATTGAATATTCCATGCCGAATAATGACCCTGTAACGCGGTCAATCGCAGCTAAACTAAGGGCTAATAAGGAACAAATAACCCAAATATTAGCCTTAATTAGTAGTCCAGTATGGCCTAATGAAACTCTCGATATCATCGATAAGATCATAAGCCCCATCCCGCCAACCGTGATCGAATGAAAACCAATTGAAACACTTGGAATTAAATGCATTTTTGCTAAGGCGAGTAGAATAAAACCTAGACTCATAGCTAAGTAACTAAGATGTAAAGACCATACTAGTGGGACCTTAAACGTCACCCATAGTCTCCATCGCAAAGCCCTAACTAGATTTGAAATCCCCGCCACGAATAGAACGGCAATGCTAAGAGTGTTCGGTACAAAGTTTTGAGTCAACGTTGTAATAAACACAATCACAATGCTTAGAATCGAAAGTTGCTCTAACCACCCAATCGAGTTAACCCGAGGTGTCTTTGTTCCGTTGGCTGTGAACATGGGAAAGACTCGCCCCCCCATTATGCTCATTACTAGCGCTGCAAGGATGACCATGGCGTGCGAAATAGTGGTGATATCAACGATAGAGTCACTCGACAATGAAAAATGAAAGACAGTATTCATCATCGCCATCACAAGTAGGATAGGTACAAAAAAGAGATTCCTCCACATCTTGGCTTGCAGGATCGGGCGCGCTAAAAAGACCGCGCAGGCTGGCAAGAAGAGAAGATCTATGACGATAGTGTAATCACGAAAAAAGACGGGTTGAAAGGCAAGTGTTATACGACCTAGAAGCCATGTCAGTACAAGGGCAGCTAACCACCATCCTTCAATGCATTTACGTTTTGTCCAGGTTTGAACTGCTGTTAGAAGAAACCCAACCATGATTGCTGGAAAAAAACCGAATAGCATTTCATGTAGGTGCCACGCATAGGCACCGCCATAGAATTTAAACTCAATTAAGCCCAGAAAACTGAGTGCCCAAGCAGGTATGCTTAAGGCAGCAAACGCAGCTCCAAGCAAAAAGAATGGCCTGAATGCTGCATTTAGAAAAGCTGGGTGATGCTTTTTCGTGTTGTTTTCTTCAGTAATGGATCCATCAATTTGTAATAGCGCCACAAATAGCCTCTTAGTTTGTCGATGACTTAGATTTTAGGTCATTAACAATTGCATACAGTGAAGGAACAACAATCATGACCAATACTGTCGAAGCAAGTAAACCGAACACAACAGAAATCACCAATGGTTTAAGGGTTTGTGCTTGAGTCGATGTTTCCGTGAGTAATGGCGCCATTCCCATTATGGTAGTTGAAACTGAAACAAAAATAGGGCGAAATCTAGAGCGAACAGCTTCACTAGCGGCATCTATTACCGTCTTGGTATCAGATGCTCTCTCCTTTATGACGCCGATTAACAATATAGCGTTGTTTACAACGATACCCGAGAGCGATGCAGCACCGACAAGGGATGGCATAGATATGTTGTAACCCATTAAATAGTGTCCCCATACAACACCAAGAAATGCCATCGGGATAGTTAGAAGCACTATTAAGGGTTCAACATAGCTTCTAAATTGGAATGAAAGAATGAGATATACCCCTACTATTCCAATCAAGAAGCCACGAAGAATAGAGGCAACAGTTTCAGCCGAATTCGCTGCTTGTCCAGCAATCTCAAAAGTAATACCCGAGTAATTTGATTGGATATTTGGAAGCAAGGTTTTCTTTACGTCAGCTGTAATGGCATCTGCATTGGCTATGCGGCCATCCACATCTGCTTGAATTGTTACAGATCTTTTGCCATTTCGTTGCGTAACTGAACTCCACTCTCTAGTTTCATAAAGCTTTACAACATTAGGTAAGAGAACAGTTGAACCATCATTCAATAGTAGTTCAAACGCCAACAGATCGTCGATGTCTTGTGTGCTGTTATCTGCAAACTTCACTTCAATCGCGTATTGGAGTTCACCAACGCGAATATCATCAAGGGTTTCGCCAAGAAACGCTCCGCGCAACTGATTAGCAATAGCTAATGGCGTTAATCCTAATGCTTGTCCGTCAGAGGTTATCTGCATACCAAGTTGAGGCTTGCCAACATTTAAATCATGTTTGGCGTTTAATACACCTTGGTACTTTTCTACTTCACTTAATAGATCTTGCGAAGCCCTAGAAAGCAAATCTAAATCCTCATGGAATAATCTTAGCTCAACAGCTATGCCCTGTGGACCGATACCTGGCTCTGTAAGAATTAAAGATGTGATTCCTGGTAATACACCAATTTCACGCTTCCATATTTCTATGAGTTCATCGAGCGTTGTATCTCGGATCTCTGCAGATAAGAGATCCGCTGAAACCGTTGCCACATGACTTCCGCTCTCTCCGACAGATAGATTTTTTCCGAATCGAGTTATCACACGTTTAACAAGATCCTGCTGTTGCGGCTGTTTAGACTTTAGCTCGACATTCACACGCTCAAGGGCGTCTTCCACCTGGCGGACAGCTTCTTCTGTTCTAGCAAGCGATACACCCATGGGTAGCAAAATTCGTGCTTCAATTACATCACCATCAATTTCAGGCATTGCTTCACGCTTCACTACGCCAGAACCTAAGGCTCCAATAGTAATGATCAACAATCCAACGGCGACTCCAACAACTAACCATCGATGATCAATAGCCCAGTCTGCTAATCTGCCAACGCCGCGCTCTTTAAATGCATTAAAGATCTCCTCGAAGCGAACTTTGAATTTGTTGGGTGAAAAATTAGATTGAGTTAGGCTATGTTTAAGATGGTGAGGAAGTATGAAAAATGCTTCTACTAAGCTTGCTGTTAGTGCAGCCAAAAGAACGACTGGAAGCACCTCAAGAACAGCGCCAAGCTCACCCGCCAAAAAGGATAACGGCAAAAATACAGATACGGTTGTAAGGAATGAAGAAACCACACCTGGAGCTACCGCGACAACGCCCTGAACTACTGAATTCAAAGTGACGTTGCCGTGTGAGTGCACAGCTATGGAGTCGGATAATACAATGGAATCGTCCATGACAATCCCTATGGCCATAAGCAACGCAACTACGGTGATCATATTTAAACTTTCACCTGTCAATGACATCCATGCAAAGGCGCCTAGAAACGCTACAGGCAATCCCATTGCTGCCCATGCTGCATAAGCAGGTCTGAAGAATAGGCTCATTACAAGTACAACCAGTACAAGACCAACGACACCGTTTTGAACAAGCATTGTTAAACGATCACGTATTATTGAAGTTACATCTTGAACGACTTCAAGGTGAATCGAACCAATTCCTCTGCTTTGCTCGGCTTTCACCGCATTTGTTAAGTCGTCGAGAGATCTTAATGCGTCAGCATCTAGGGGTTTGTGTACTTCAAGTAGAATGACAGGAACACCATCTAAAAAAGCTGCATTACTCGATGGCTCATATTTTTCATCTACCCTAGCGATATCACTCAGATTGATCACGGCACCATTGGTTAACGTGACAATAGGCAGATTTAATAGTGCATTCTTAGATAGCGCTTCGGTGTCAAATCTGATGTTGTACTCACCGCTTTCTCCTTCAAGCGTACCAGCTGGAAGATTGATGCTTTGTTGCTTAAGTGCATTAGCAATAGAGGAAGTTGTTAAACCGTACTCTTTTAAAACACGAGGATCAGCCTGTATTGACCAGGTTCTTTCCCCAACACCAGAACGAATAACTTTCGCTACAGTATCTAGTGAAGCTAATTGGTCTTGTAGATACTTTGAGTAGTGATCAAGTTGTTCCAGTGGTAGCTCACCAGATACAGCGACAGAGGCCACTAAATCTGTGCGATGAAGTTCACGAATAACAGGAGCTTCAGCTAATGTTGGAAATGAATCTATTGCCGAGATTTCAGTTTTCAGATTGCTAACAAACCTAACAGCATCTCCACTTGGCTGCATTGTCGCTACAGCGTGAGCCAGATTGTTTTGTGCAGTACAGACAAATTCACTCAGTGATTCAACTGATTGAACGGCATCCCATAGGGGCTCACATATTTTCTTTTCAACATCTGAAGGTGTTGCGCCACGATAAACGACAGATACCTCTGCCTCGACAGGGCGAAAGTCTGGAAATGTCTCTCGTAGAAGTGTCGGTGCTGAAAACGATCCAACGGCTATAAACACTAAAAGAAGTAAGTTGGCTGCAGTGGGATGGGATGTAAACCATCGAATCATTTCGCTACCTCAATCCCAGTAAACTTTTGTCCTGGTATCGCAGTTATCAGAGAGTCGAGTATCAATTTGTCACCCGAATTGAGCCCGCTCATAATTTTCACTTGGTTCTCTTGCATGAGACCAAGCTGGACTTCTCGAAACTCAATTTCATTCTCTTCATTTAGCAATAGAACTTGATCTTGGTGGATCGCAGATAATGGAATCGTAATTACACTTGAGGGCTGAATCGTTCTAAATACCAACTCAATGGGTTGATTTGGTAACAGCGGGAAGTTCTGAGCTGCTGAATGGCTCGAATATGGATCATCTACCCTTACTACGATTTGAAGTGTTCTTGCTCGGTTATCTAACTCAGAGCGAACAGATATCACCTCTGCCTTCCAAGATTCGCTTATGCTTCCAACTGTTCGCACTTCAGCAGAAACCAGTTTGTTTAATGTATCTGTTACAAATTCATTATTAAGTGTGGAAGGTGGCGTATTTATACCGATTAAATCTCTGAACTTATCAATGTTTACTTGTGCAGTAACATCGGCTGATTTAATGCCTATCCCTTCAATTAAAGGCTGTCCAACATTAACAGCTTGATAGTCTTCAACAAGTAGTTTAGAGATCCTAAGTGGGTAAGGCGCAATAATATCTGTTCTAGCTAAATCTCTATGTGCACGGTCTAGTGAGATACTTAACGCCTGCTTTTGAGCTAACAGCTTCTGCTTCTTAGGTTCTACAAGTAACAAGCCATTTTTAATATCTGTAACTATCTTCTCCGAAGTCAGAGTGGCCCTTTGGACATCATCCAATTGCTTACGTGTTGCGGATCCGCTGGCATATAGTTTTTGGATTCGATCTAGATCTGCTTTTGCATAGGTAAGCTGTCGCTGTTCTAAATCTAAGATCCGCTGAGTGTTTTCTGACTCGGCATTCAGAAGTGAAAGCTCATACTCAATTCCAGACAACTCTGCACTAATTTGAGAAATAGCAAGCTCATAGTCCAAAGGATCTATCTTGAGAATGACATCACCAGCGTCAACCCAAAGCCCTTCAACGATTGAGTCATTTGATCGGTAAATTTCCCCTTTAACCTGTGCAACAGCCGACCATTTGTCGCTTGCCTCAATTGTTCCCGAAATCGACATCTCTGAGAATGCTTCCTCGGGCTGAACAACTAGGTATTTAACCGCTTTGAGTTCTATTAACGATGCACTCTTTTCTGGTGGTTTGACACCGTTGAGTAGTAATGCAGTTCCAGCAATTCCCACAACAATAGGAATTCCAAACTTTAAGTAACGAGTCCACTGCATCTTGTTACTTCCTTGCAAGAAACATTCGATTCAATAAACCATCTTTCATTATGAAATGATGGTAAAGGGCAGCTAAAACATGCCCAAGAACTGTTATTAAAAGTAATACTTTGAAAAGGTTATGTGCATTGGCCGCAGCTTCAATATTGAAGAACCATGCCACTCCGCCGCTAAGTACCATCATGAGTAAAATTGCATAGAGAAGCTTATGCGCTATGTTCGATAATCTGTTGCCCAGTAAGTCTTTTGTTTCATGGGTGTTTATTGACCTCAAACGCAATCGTATGAGTACAATCACTGCTATAAAAATACCGCCAGCTACGTGTGATAGCACCAGCGGATCAAATGAAACAGACTTGCCTGATTGGATGAATTCCCAAGCGTTTACAATAGAGTCATGAAGCACGTATTGAGCTATAACTAGGGCTACTGTAATCCAATGGAGTACGATTTGAGTTTTGCTATACCAGCGTAATTGATTGGACATGGTTTTGGGTCCTTTAACTATTAATTAGATAGTTCTAATGTTATGTTAGTATTTAATTACTTACAAGAGAAAACGTTTTGCTAAAAAGAATGTCCGCAACAAAGCGCAAAGATGAACTTATCAATGCGCTTCTAGAGTTGGCTTATGAAATCGGTCCAGACCGCCTTACTACCAGTGATATCGCAGCGCGAATTGGAGTCACGCAGGGAACGGTTTTCCGCCATTTCAAAAATAAAGATGAGTTGTGGGTAGCAGCAATTCGCAAAGTTACTGATGGTCTGAAGAGCGCATGGACTGAAAACTTACTCCTGTCCAAAGAGGTGGATGCTAAACAGCGAGTTGCTCGATTAGTCCGTTGCCAGCTTGAACTTATTCAGAATACACCCGCATTGCCCTTGATCCTCTTTTCACGTGAGTTAAACACTGAGAATGAAGAGCTGCGAACGATTATCAGAGAAACACTGTTTGTGTTTGATAGCCATCTCACATCCTTGATTGAAGAGGCACTCATTGGTCGTGACCAATCGGAAATTACAGTGCCTGATATAGCCAAATATTTAACATCGTTAATACAGGGGCAGGCGGTACGATGGGGATTGAGTGATAAAAGCTTCGATTTAGTAACTAGTGGCAATCAATTATCCCTCAAATTGATTGATGTCTTACTGAGCTAGCCCATCAAATGTGAGCGGCGGCTATGTGCCGTTAAGAGACAAAAAAGGAGAGCATTAAACTCTCCTTTTTTTATTTGCTAGCCTCTTCGACTTAGTTTCGAATCAGGTGATCAAAGGCGGATAGAGAGGCTGTAGCACCGGCACCCATCGAGATGATGATCTGTTTGTAAGGCACGGTGGTTGCATCACCCGCTGCGAATACGCCTGGTACATTGGTAGCACCGCGATCATCGATCTGGATCTCACCAAATTTGGTTAGCTCAACGGCACTCTCTTTTAACCACTCAGTATTTGGCACTAAGCCGATCTGAACAAATACACCTTCTAGCTCAACGCTGTGAGATTCGCCAGAGGTGCGGTCGGTATAGATCAAGCCGTTAACCTTACCATTCGCTCCAGTGATCTCTGTGGTTTGCGCGTTCTTGATAATGGTGACATTAGAGAGCGAGTTTGCTTTGTCTTGCAACACTTGGTCTGCACGAAGTGTGTCACCAAATTCTAAAACGGTTACTTCACTGACCACACCGGCAAGATCGATAGCTGCTTCGATGCCTGAGTTGCCGCCACCAATAACAGCTACGCGCTTACCTTTAAACAGTGGGCCATCACAGTGTGGACAGTAGGCAACGCCTTTGCCTTTGTATTCCGCTTCACCTGGGACACCCATCTCACGCCAGCGGGCGCCCGTCGCCATAATAATGGTTTTCGACTGTAGGTTTGCACCGCTCTCTAAGTTCAGTTGATGTAGGCCATCGGCTTCAGAGAGGCCCGCTGCGCGTTGCGCCGTGATGATATCTACGTTGTACTCTTTAACGTGCTGTTCCATGTTAGAGACCAGTTTTGGTCCCTCTGTGTAGGGAACTGAGATTAGGTTCTCAATGCCCATGGTGTCTTGAACCTGACCACCAAATCGCTCGGCGACTAAACCGGTGCGAATCCCTTTGCGAGCTGCATAGATAGCAGCGGCTGCACCTGCAGGACCGCCACCTACAACGAGTACATCGTATGGGTCGCGTTCCGATAGCGCTTCTGCTTCGCGCTCAGCACCGGCAGTATCAAGCTTCGCTAGAATCTCTTTGAGCTCAGTACGCCCTTGGGTAAATAGTTCACCGTTCAGGAATACAGCGGGTACGGCCATCACCTCACGCTCTTCTACTTCAGATTGGTAGAGTGCGCCATCGATCATCGTGCTGGTGATGTTTGGATTTAGGCGTGCCATCAGGTTTAGAGCTTGCACCAAATCCGGACAGTTTTGACAAGAGAGCGAGATGTAAGTTTCAAAATGGAACTCACCCTCAAGGCTCTTAATCTGACTCTGAACCTCTTCAGGCTCTTTGCTTGGGTGTCCACCGGCTTGAAGAAGAGCAAGAATCAGAGTTGTAAATTCGTGACCCATTGGAATACCGGAGAACACAACACGTGGTTCAGCATCGGCTTCACCAAGAATGGCCATGCTTGGCACTCGGTGATGATCCCAATCAGTTAGCGTAATTTTGTCGCTACGCTCAGCGAGCGTTGTCGCGAGCTCTCTAAGTTCGTTACCTTTTGCTGAGTCGTCAGCAGCTAACTTAAGCTCAATCGGTTGTTTGATGTAGCTAAGGTACTGGTCCAACTGTTGGACAATATTTGGCTCTAGCATGATGACCTCATGAATAAAAAATAACTAAGCTTTAGAGAGAAACGAGGCTGCGAGTGCAGCCTCGGGAAAGGACTTAGGTCCGATTAGATCTTACCAACAAGATCCAAAGATGGTGCTAGAGTCTCAGCGCCTTCTTTCCATTTAGCAGGACATACTTCGCCTGGGTGAGCAGCAACGTACTGTGCAGCTTTGATCTTGCGAAGAAGTTCTGATGCGTCACGGCCTACAGAACCAGAGTTGATCTCAACGATCTGAATTTTACCTTCTGGATCGATAACGAAAGTACCGCGCTCAGCAAGACCTGCTTCCTCGATCATTACGTCGAAGTTGCGAGAGATCTGGCCAGTTGGATCGCCGATCATTGGGTAAGTGATTTTACCGATCGTCTCAGAAGAGTCGTGCCATGCTTTGTGAGTGAAGTGAGTATCAGTTGATACTGCGTAGATCTCAACACCGATCTTCTGGAACTCAGCGTAGCTGTCTGCAAGGTCACCTAGCTCTGTTGGGCAGATGAACGTGAAATCTGCTGGGTAGAAGAAAACAACAGACCACTTACCTTTAAGGTCAGCTTCTGAAACTTCTACGAATTCGCCAGCGTGGAATGCTGTTGCGTTAAATGGTTTAACTTCCTGGTTAATGTAAGCAGACATTCTGTCTTCTCCTTGGTTGGTTAAATTGTCATGTTTCAAGAATGCGACGAATCTTAAAGTTCGCCGACAAAAAGGTAAAATTAATTGTAACTAATGATGTTATTAATAAATGCTATCAGGCAGTCTCTTTTTCAAGGGCTGATGCAGAAATTAATTCGCGGGTGTAATC
The DNA here is from genome assembly GCF_013282935.1 of Marinobacterium sp. xm-d-579. NCBI lineage: Bacteria > Pseudomonadati > Pseudomonadota > Gammaproteobacteria > Oceanospirillales > Oceanospirillaceae > Marinobacterium > Marinobacterium sp. xm-d-579. The sequence continues at coordinate 705,335 of NZ_WBYP01000002.1, read as the reverse complement.
CGTCGAAGGGGCATTAAAAATAGCCTCTGCAGTGCCAGATTCAACCACTTTGCCACCTTTCATCACCATAACGCGGTGACTTAACGCTTTTATGACAGCGAGATCGTGGCTAATAAAAAGATAGCTTAGTTTATATTGGCGTTGCAGGGATTGAAGTAGATCAATGACCTGTTTTTGAACCGTTCTGTCGAGGGCAGAGGTCGGCTCATCTAACACGATTAATTTAGGCTTTAATACCAGTGCTCGCGCGATGGCGATTCGTTGTCGCTGGCCACCTGAGAACTCATGCGGGTAGCGATGTCTAGATTCTGGATCTAGCTGCACATCCAGAAGGGCTTGAATGACAGCGGCTTCTCTCTGTTCAGGTGAGAAACTCTGTTGTACTTCCAGCCCCTCACTAATGATCTCTGCCACAGTCATTCTCGGGCTGAGGCTACCGAAGGGATCTTGGAAAACGATCTGGGCAACACGGCGATGAGGTCGCATCTCCTTTTGGTTGAGCGAATCAACACGTCTGCCATCTAGCCATATCTCACCTTCGCTTTTGGTCAGTTTCAGAAGGGCAAAGGCCAGGGTTGATTTACCTGACCCTGATTCACCGACAATACCCAATGTCTCGCCCTTTTTGATCTGCAGATCGATGCCGTCAACCGCTTTAATGTGATCATAAACGCGTTTTAGAAGGCCCTGAGTTTTAGGAAACCAGACTCGAATGTTTTTAGCTTCTAACAAGGTGTTAGCGTCTGCTTCAACAGCAGCGAGGTCGCGCACAGGTTCTGCATTGAGCAGTGTGTTTGTGTAGGGGTGGTTGGGTGCATTAAACAGTGTAAGAGTATCGCCCTGCTCAACGACCTTTCCCTGTTGCATGACGAGAATTCGATCGGCGTAACGCTGCACAACATTCAGATCGTGAGTGATGATCAGTATGGCCATTCCCAATTTTTGTTGCAGTGCCATCAGCAGATCTAATATCTGCTTCTGTATCGTGACATCCAACGCAGTGGTGGGTTCGTCGGCAATTAGAATCTCGGGTTCGTTGGCTAATGCCATCGCAATCATGACACGCTGGCGCTGACCGCCTGATAGCTCGTGGGGGTAACTTTTCAAACGGGATTCAGGTGATGGGATACCCACCAGCTCTAGAAGCTCTATCACTCGTGTACGGGCCTTAGAGCCCGATAATCCCTTATGCAGTTTAAGCGATTCAGCTATCTGTTTCTCGATGCTATGAAGCGGATTAAGAGAGGTCATCGGCTCCTGAAAAATGTAGCTGATTCGGTGGCCTCTTATTGATCGAAGTTCGGCTTCTGTTGCGTCCTGAAGATCTTTCCCCTGGAAAACGATCGAGTCTGCTTGTATCTCTGTCTGCTCAGGCAGCAGTTTCAATAGCGACAGGGCTGAGACCGATTTGCCTGAACCCGATTCGCCAACAATCGCCAGTGTTTCACCTGCGTGTAGAGAAAAACTTAGATTCTCTACAGCTGCTTCAGGCTGATCAGGAAATCGAATCGATAAATGTTTTACGTCTAGAATCGGTTTCATCGGCTCTGTTTCCTGGGATCAAACGCGTCACGAACACCTTCACCAATAAAGATCAGTAACGTCAGCATGATAGAGAGTGATAAGAAAGCGGTCACACCTAACCAAGGTGCATGAAGATTCTCTTTGCCCTGTGCCACAAGTTCACCTAAGGATGGCGAACCGGGTGGTAGGCCAAAGCCAAGAAAGTCGAGCGCGGTTAATGTCACCAGTGCACCATTAAAGATGAAGGGCATAAACGTCAGAGTCGCAACCATAGCATTGGGAAGGACATGCTTAAACATGATGACTGAGTTCGGTTGCCCTAGAGCCCTTGCTGCTCTGACATACTCTAGGTTGCGTGCACGCAAGAATTCAGCGCGCACCACATCCACCAAATTCATCCATGAGAAGAGCAACATAATCCCTAGCAACCACCAGAAATTAGGCTCCACTAGGCTGGCTAGAATGATCAATAGGAAGAGAACCGGCAGACCGGACCAGATCTCAATGAAACGCTGCATCAATAGATCGACCTTGCCTCCGTAATACCCCTGTAAAGCACCCGCCACAACGCCAATAACTGAGCTGGCAAGGGTCAGGACCGTGGCAAACAGTATCGAGATACGAAAACCGTAGATCAATCTTGCCGCGACATCACGCCCCTGGTCATCAGTGCCTAACCAGTTGTCGGTAGTAGGCGGAGAGGGGGCCGGTTGGTCCAAGTTAAAATTGATTGTGTCGTAGCTGAACGGGATAACGGGCCACCATAGAGTGCCGTTTTGCTCCTCAATCAGTTCAGTAATATAGGGATCGCGGTAGTCGACCGGTGCATCAAAGTCACCGCCAAAATCGGTCTCTGTATAGTTTTCCATTAACGGATAGAACAGCCCTTGATCCGTTTTGATTAGGATCGGTTTGTCATTTGCGATCAATTCAGCAAAGAGCGACAGGGTAAACAGCAACATAAAGATCCAAAACGAGTAGTAGGCTCGTCGGTTGCTTTTAAACTGTGCAATGCGTCGTTGAGTAATGGGTGATGCCATCGTTTAACCCTCTCGACTCTCAAAATCGATACGAGGATCGACAAGGGTATAGGTGATGTCTGATACCAGCTTTAATAGAAGCCCCACTAGGGTGAAGATGTAGAGCGTACCGAAAATAACAGGGTAATCTCGGTTGATAACCGCCTCATAGCCAAGCAGCCCTAAACCATCCAGTGAGAAGATCACCTCAATCAACATCGATCCTGTGAAGAAAATACCAATCAATGCAGCAGGCATACCCGCTATGATCAGTAGCATGGCATTTCGGAATACATGGCCGTAAAGAACCTGATGCTCGGTTAAACCCTTAGCCCGAGCGGTCAGTGCATACTGCTTATGGATCTCATCAAGGAAGGTGTTTTTAGTCAGCATGGTCAGCGTTGCGAAGCTGGAAATAACGGACGCTAGGATTGGTAGAGCAAGGTGCCAGAAGTAATCCCCGATTTTTTCGATCAGAGTCATCTCTTCAAATCCGGGTGAAGTTAAGCCTCGCAACGGAAACCACTCAAAGTAGGTGCCGCCGGCAAATAGTACGATCAGTAAAATAGCAAACAAGAAGTTTGGGATCGCGTAGCCAACAATGATGATGCTGGAACTCCAGATATCAAAAGGGGAGCCATCTCGAACCGCTTTTCGAATGCCTAAAGGAATGGAGACTAGGTAGGTGATCAGTGTGGTCCATAGCCCAAGAGAGATCGAGACAGGCATCTTTTCGATAATCAGATCAACCACCGGTTTATCACTGAAAAAACTACGGCCAAAATCGAAGGTTAGATAGTCTGTCAGCATCTTAAAAAACCGCTCATGGGCCGGCTTGTCAAAGCCATAGAGTTGTTCGATCTCAGCAACCAGTGCGGGGTCCATGCCTTGGGCACCCCGATATTTTGAATCGCCGCCTTGTGCATCGGCGCTGATATCTGAACGCTCTCCTGAACCAATACGACTGGTCGCATCAACCGAAAAACCCTGTAGGTGAGCGAGAGCTTGTTCAACCGGTCCACCAGGCGCCAGTTGAATAATTAGGAAGTTCAACAGCAAGATACCGAACAGCGTCGGTATCATGAGCAGTAATCGTCGAACAATGTACGCTGCCATTATGGCTTAGCCCACCAGGTATCCAGTCCAATGGTGTAGGTGGGGCGAATCGCAGGTAACTCAAATTTATCCCAGTAGGCGACACGGTGTGAGTCGATGTGGAACTGAGGCACCACAAAATGGTTCCACTGCAATACTCGATCCAGTGCTCGAGCACGCAGCACAAGCTGCTCACGATCCGGAGCTTGAATCAGAAGCTCCACTAACTGATCAATCGCGGGATCTTTGATGCCGATTAGATTTCTGCTACCGGGTTGATCGGCGGCTTCCGATCCCCAAAATTCGCGCTGCTCATTGCCTGGTGAGCTGCTCTGTCCAAAGCTGCCGACGATCATGTCGAAGTCAGTTGAACGAAGACGATTAATATACTGGGATACATCAACGATGCGGATGCTGACCTGCATCCCCAGTTTCTCTAGATTTTGAATAAAGGGTGCAACGACGCGTTCAAAATCCTTTTGCACCAGTAGTATTTCGAAATTGAATGAATCTCCGGCATCATTAACCAATTTGCCATCTTTTAGTGTCCAGCCAGCCTCTTTTAAAAGTTTAAGTGCTGTGCGAAGTTGAGTTCGGTTGCGCCCATCCCCTTTGGTGGTTGGCGCTTGGTAAACGGTTGTAAACACCTCATCCGGAATCTGGCCTCTGAACGGCTCTAAAATGGCCAACTCTTTTTCACTGGGTAGTTCAGTGGCGGCCATCTCTGAATTAGAGAAGAAACTGTGACTGCGAGTGTATGCGCTGTAAAACAGGTTGGCATTGGTCCACTCAAAATCGAAGCCGTGTGCGATGGCTGATCGAACACGAGGATCACTGAACTTGTCGAGGCGCGTATTCATGATAAAGGCTTGCATACCAGCCGGGTTGGCATCAGCAATCAGCTCCTTCTTAATACGACCCTCATCAAATGCCGGGCCCGTATAGCTGGTCGCCCAGTTTTTAGAGGAGTTCTCCTCTCTAAAGTCATACTCTTCAGCTTTGAATGCCTCCAGTGCGACGGTGCTGTCACGGTAGTAATCAAACTGCATGGCATCAAAGTTGTAGCGACCGCGGTTAACCGGAAGGTCGGTTCCCCAATAATCTGGGTTGCGCTTGTAGGTAATGGTTCTACCCGCTTCAAAAGAGTCTACAACGTAGGGCCCTGAACCCAAGATAGGGTCCAGCGAAGGCTTGGTGAAGTCTCGTTCTTTCCAATAGTTCGCAGAGAGAATAGGGACCTCGCCAATGATCAATGGCAATTCGCGGTTCTCTTCACTGCCAAACTCAAAACGGACAGTATGGTCTGTAATAGCGGTGATTGAACGGATGTCGCGGTAGTAAGCTTTGTAGAAGGGTGAGCCCTGTTCACGCAATAGTCTGAAGGTCTCGATGACATCGATTGCTGTCACAGGGGTACCATCGCTGAAACGTGCCTGCTTACGAAGATCAAACTCAACCCAGGCTCTGGATTCAGGCATACGGACCGCTTCGGCTAGTAAGCCGTACTGAGTGAAGGGTTCGTCGTAAGAGCGAGCCATCAGGGTGTCAAAGGTTAATCCGGTACCATCCGCTGCTGTGCCTTTGATAATAAAAGGGTTAAAGCTATCAAAAGTGCCGTTGGCGGCCTGTTTAAAAACTCCGCCTTTAGGTGCTTCTGGGTTAACGTACTCAAAATGACTAAACCCTGCATCGTATTTCAGGTCGCCGTGCATCGCGATCCCGTGCGAAGACTCGACACTGGCATGAGCCGTCAGTGCAACGGCGAATGAGAGAATGGCGCCTATTTTTTTTATGGAATTTTTTTGAATAGAACCCAAAGCCACGGAAACCTCCAACGAAACAGTTTATAAAACTATACGTTAGAAATAGGGTGCTAGGGTTAAAAATTCAACTTATTTTGTTGAATTGAGTGACTCAGCAAGCTTTTCCAGTTGCTGATGACGTTCGCCACGAGGCGTCTCTTGGCTTTTAAGCTGCTGATCCAACTCCATCAGCTTAGTCAGCTTGATTTGATCGCCCATCGAGAGACTGCGAATGAGGTCTTGATCAACCCATTCGCGGATGCGTTTCATCACAACTACTTTGAAGACCACAGCTAGAACCACCGAGATGACGATGATTGCAATGCCTAAAGTATCCATTAGCCCTGCTCAGGTTGTTTAACGCGAAGGGGTTGGCCTGGCATCAATAGGGTATCGATGCTGATGTCGTTCCATTTAAGCAGTTGCTGAACACTGATGTTGTGGCGCTGCGCAATGACGCTGAGGTTATCACCCTTGCGGACCAAGTACTGTGCAGTTGAAGAGGCTTGAGCATCGGCTTTGAAAATCGCTAAACGCTCACCAATTTTAAGCGTCTTAGAGATGCCAAAGTTGTTCCAGCGAGCGATCGACTTATGATCAACGCCGTAGATTTTCGCAATTTTCCAGAGCGAATCACCGGATTTAACCGTGTGAAGAATCTTTTTACTGCCTGCGGGTGCGCTCTTGCGGATACTGGCGGTGCGACGTTGCGTATCACTCAAGCGGTACTGGCTGGCATCAACCAGCGCTGATGGGATCAATAGAGATTGGCCAACGCGAATCAGAGAACTTTTCAAATCATTCGAGGTCTGAATGGTCGAAATGTTTGTGTTAAAGCGCTTAGCGATGACCGATAAGCTATCGCCAGGCTTAACTTCGTAACGAGCCCAGTTGATTCTGTCTGAAGGGGCGAGTGATGCTAGTTCGGTTTTAAAGCGCGCCGCGTTATCAACTGGAACCAATAGCTGGTGCGGGCCCTCTGGGTCCGTAGCCCATTGTGAAAATCCCGCGTTGAGCTTGTAGATCTCATCCAGTTCCACTCCGCTCAACTCAGCAGCGCGTGACAGATCGATCTGCCCCCCAGTATCGACGATTTCAAAATAGGGTTTGTCTGCAAGAGGCGCTAAAGCAAGACCATGCTTGTCTGGGTTTTTGAACACCTCAGAGATCGCTAGAATTTTAGGGACGTAGTGGCGAGTCTCACGCGGCAGTTTTAGATTCCAAAAATCGGTTGGCTTGCCGGCTTTTTTATTGCGTTTAACTGCACGACCTACGGTTCCCTCACCGGCGTTGTAAGCGGCCATGGCCAACAACCAATCCCCATCGAGGTAGTCGTGCAGATACTCTAGGTAGTCCAATGCCGCATGCGTTGATGCAACAATGTCGCGTCGACCGTCGTACCACCAGTTACGCTTAAGACCGAAATGATCGCCGGTTGCTGGCATGAACTGCCATGCTCCAGACGCTTTAGCCGGTGATTTGGCAAATGGGTCGTAAGAGGACTCTACTGCTGGTATTAGAGCGATCTCTGCCGGCATGCCACGTTTGATCACTTCATGCAGTACAAAGTGGTAGTAACGAGAGGCGCGGCCTGTTAAGCGGTTCAAATATTTGTCGTGCTCAACATACCAATCGATATGCTGTTGAACGACCTTTTTGTCCAGGTTGTGGTTGAGTCGCATGTTGTTGCGGGTTATTTCCCACAAGTCTGCTTTCTTTGGATCTTTCTCAAGTTCTAGAAGTACCGATTTAATCGGGGCTTCATCCCACTCTGGCTTCACTTTGGGTTCGGTACGCTGAACAAGAACAGGCTCGCTCTCAAGCACCTGGACAGGCTCGGTTGGACTCTGCTGTGCGCTCTGTTGTGTCGCGACGGTCTGACAGCCTGCGAGTGTGATCGCAAGGGCGCCAACCATCAGTGTCGATTTCAACTTTGCCATAGTGCCTTTCTGGACATTTATACCGAAAATTTAAAGCCGCAATTCTACCTGTGAGGGGCTATTGGGTCAATTTCATTAATTTTCTGTTAAGGAATAAAAAGTCCACTTCATAGATCACTATTTAGAAGCTGTTCTTCCATTCTCGCAGTGCCGCCAAGGTCTCGACTCCAGCACAGAGTGTTTGGTTGGAATAGTGGCTGGCGCTCTGAATTAATGCCGCTTCACGCGTTCGCATGTAGGGGTTTATCTGGCGTTCTAATCCGATGCTGCTTGGCAGTGTCGGTCTGTTATCGGATCTTAGCTGTTCGCATCGAGTGATCGCTTGGTCGATGTCACTATTTTCTGGGTCAGCGGCTTTGGCAAAGGCCAGGTTGGCTAGAGAGTACTCATGCGTACAGTAGACCTCGGTCGCATCCGGTAGGCTTGCAAAGTAGTCCATTGCTTGTTGCATCTGATCTGCACTTCCCTCAAACAGGCGACCGCAGCCAGCTAAAAACAGTGTATCGCCACAGAACAGCTGTGGTGTATCGCCGTTAACTAAGTAGGCGATATGATCCAGAGTGTGTGCAGGGACAGCTTTGATACATAGAGACGCCCCAAACAGCTCAATGGAGTCTCCGTCAGATAGAGGGTGTGTTACACCAGGAAACTTTGACTCAGATGAGCCGTAAACAGGCACTGAGTATCGCGCATTCAAGGCGTCAACACCGCCAGTATGATCTCGGTGGTGATGGGTGACTAGGATAGCAGCCAATGTTTTGTTGGATTGAGTCAGATGCTGTTCAACCACATCCGCATCACCTGGATCGACAACGGCAATGGATGAGTCATCAGGTGATTCGATGACCCAGATATAGTTATCGTCAAATGCGGGTAATGGGGTTAGCTTAAACATCCTGAACTCCGAGGCTGAAATTTCCCCTCAGGTTACCTAGAATAGAGATCAATGAGAACCTCATTTGAAGGTGAAAACGATGAGTAGTGTGACTGATTTGAACGCAGTCAGCGAACTGCAAGCCTGGTACGACTCAGAGTTGGGGCAGCAGTTTTTGGCACAAGAGCGCCAGATGATCGAGCGTGCATTGCTCTCCGTGCAGGGCAGTCGTCTATTACAGGTTACTTTGGACGGTCGTCAGTGGCTCTGTGATACAGCCAGAGCTCAGCACGCTGTATTGGTTGCTCCTAGAGTTGAGCTAGGGATGGAAGAACGAACCCTAATTGCAACGCCAGAAGAGCTGCCCGTGCAGTCGGCGGTCATTGATATTTTGGTATTGCACCATGCTCATGAGTTTTCTGCGGATCCACACCAAGTTATTCGTGAAGCGGCCCGTATCCTTCGCCCTGGTGGTCATCTGATTTTGTTGGGTTTTAATCCGACCTCCTGGTTAGGGTTGCACTCACAGTTTAAGAGAAATCAGGGCGCCCCTTGGCGTGCCCAATTTATCTCGCAACACCGTTTAGGCGATTGGTTTAAGTTGCTGCAGCTCTCATCCTTAGGTGGGGACTCTAAAGAGTTCAACTACCCTCTGGAGAGTAACCAGTGGCGGCAACGGATCAGGCCTGTGGCCAAGGTGATTAAGGCGTTGCCGTTTAAATCCGGCAATCTATTCACAATAACAGCAAGAAAAGATGTAGCGGGTCTCACACCACTGCAACCGCAGTGGAATCGTCGTCTACTTGGCAAGTTACAAGTGATAGAATCTAAAGCAACAAGTGCTGGTGTAAGGCGAAATAAGAGTTGAAAGTAGTCACGATATATACCGACGGGGCCTGTAAAGGTAATCCTGGGCCTGGTGGTTGGGGTGCGCTATTAAGTTATGGCGGTGCTGAGAAAGAGATGTGGGGTGGGGAGCATGAAACCACCAATAATCGCATGGAGATCATGGCGGCTATCGAATCGCTAGAGTGTTTAAAACGACCCTCTAAGGTAATTCTCTACACAGATTCGGAATACCTGCGCAAAGGGATCACAGAGTGGATCCACGGCTGGATGAAGCGAAATTGGAAAAACTCCCAGGGCAAGCCGGTTAAAAATGCCGAGCTTTGGCAGCGACTTCATCAGGCGACACAACAACATGACATTGAGTGGCGATGGGTTAAGGGCCATAGTGGTGATCCAGGTAATGAACGAGCCGATCAGTTGGCTAATCGCGGATATGAGGAACAGCTCTAATGAGTCGTCAAATTGTACTCGATACTGAAACCACCGGTCTTGAGCCCGAAGAGGGTCACAACATCATCGAGATCGGTTGTGTGGAGATGGTGGCACGCCGCTTAACCGGTAACAACTACCATCAATACATTCTGCCCGATCGTGAGGTTGATGCTGAGGCGATGCAGGTCCACGGCATTACCAATGAATTTTTGGCAGACAAGCCTAAGTTCAATGTTGTGATGCACGAATTCATTGAATATGTGCGTGGTGCCGAACTGATCATCCATAACGCGTCGTTCGATGTCGGCTTCATTAATAAGGAGTTTGAGCGCAACGGGATTAAAGAGCGCATCGAAGAGTTCTGTACGATTACCGACAGCTTAGCCTTAGCGCGTAAAAAACACCCTGGTCAGAAGAACAACCTAGATGCTCTCTGTCGTCGGTACTTTATAGATAACTCGCACCGTGAATTGCACGGCGCCTTGCTCGACTCTGAAATCCTAGCCGATGTCTATTTGGCGATTACGGGTGGTCAAACCGCCTTGAGTCTATCGGTGGATGGGCAAGATGAAGAGGGTGGTGGACAGCGAATCAGACGCCTTACTCCTGAACAGGTTTCTGGTCTTAAAGTGTTGAAAGCGAGTGAAGATGACCTCACTGAGCACGAACGTTTTTTGGATATGCTGGATAAGAAATCAGACGGCGCTGTGTGGCGAAACCTTTCTCAGGAGTCGTGAGACTCTAGCCATTCAATCAAACGTTGAATGGCGTTGCCACGCGTGCGACTCAACTGCCTTTCCAAGCCAAGGTCCGTTAGGTAAGTCTTGATCTGTTCGACAGTGGATCCCTGATCAATCTGGTGCTTAAAAAGCTGAATCAGAGCAGTAATCTGACGGCTCTCTGAGCACCCATCGAACTGAATAAAACCCTTTTCACTACTCAGTTTTAGCCAAGTCTGACTGGCACAACCGGTGACGAGATTTTCTGGTCGCTTTAGGCTTGGGTCTATTGAGACTGATCCCAAACTCATCAGTGCATTCAGTCGTGTTGGCCAATCTTTCGCTTGCTCAACCTGTTCTATCCAAAGCTTTGCTGAATCGCTATTCGATGTCTCATCACTCGTCACAGGTTGATGGCTACAGAGTGAACGCAAAAGGGCGATACAAGTGTCTAGCTCTTCAATTGTGTTATAAAACGCTAAAGAGATGCGCACAGAAGAGTGCAATCCAAATGACTGCATGAGCGGTTGCGCGCAGTGGCTACCGGCACGAACAGCGATGCCCTGTGCATCGAGTTGAGCGGCTATGTCGTCGGCATTGATCGTCTCATGATAGAAACTCACAATGGGTAAGCTGAACTCTCCAGCAGGGAGTATTTTAATCCCCTCTATGGATTTGAGTCCCTGCAAGAGGTGACTGGTCAGTTGCTGCTCGTGCTCTTCTATCTCTGCACGGTCTAGATTGTTTAGGTACTCAGCGGCAGCTGCCAATCCAATGGCGCCGGCAATATCGGGCGTGCCCGCTTCAAAGCGCAGCGGCGCCTCGGCATACTGGGTCTCAGTTAAGCTGACCGACTCAATCATCTCGCCGCCAACTTGCCAAGGGGGCATCGCATTAAGCAGAGCCTCTTTCCCGTAAAGAACCCCAATACCGGTCGGACCAAACATCTTGTGACCCGAAAACGCATAAAAATCAGCGTCAAGATCCTGCATGTCCAAGACCAGGTGCGGTGCCGCTTGAGCCCCATCGATCAGAGTCGTTAGGCCCTCTCTCTTGGCCAGTTTTACCATCTCTTTAATGGGGTAGACGGTGCCTAGGACATTGGAGGCGTGGGGTAGTACCACCAGTTTTGGATTGAGTTTAAGGTAGCTTTGGTACTGATCTGAATTGAGTTCACCTGACGCTGTCAGTTCGATGACGTCTAAGTGGGCGCCAACCTGCTGCGCTAATCGCTGAAACGGAAGAATCGCAGCGTGATGAGCAGAGATAGCGATAACAATGCGATCACCTGCCTTGAGAATGGGTCTTAGGTAACTCTCGGCGACGAGATTGAGACCTTCGGTTGCACCTCGAGTCCAGACAATTTCATTGGGTTTAGCATTAATGAACTGTGCTAATTGACCTCGAGCCTGTTCAAAGTGTGCGGTTGCTAGGCTGCTCAGGTGGTGAGCCGCACGGTGAACATTGGCATTCTCTTTCCGATAAAACTGAGTTATTGCATCGATCACTTCGCGCGGTTTTTGAGTGGTAGCCCCGTTATCGAAGTAGATCAGGGGTTTCCCATCAACTCGTGTATTGAGGATAGGAAAGCTCGAACGTATTCGTCGCAGGGTTTGGCTGTCCATCAGTGACTGGTTAGCTCACGCAGCCAGCGACTCTGCCAGCGTGTATACATCATCGCAGCGGTAAACAGAGTCGAAATCAACAACACTTCAATCACACCATAGAGGGCTAAATGGGGTTGGATAGCCGTCAGTACACTGCCCAAGAAATAGAGCAGCAATACGAAGCAGAGCCAAGCGTGAGGACGCGGTGTGCCCTTTAATATAGCGGGTGTAAAACCGATCAGTGGCAGTAAGTGAACCAGCCAAATCACCCAAGGGTTATCTCCAGAACTCGGTGCTAACCATAAGAAACGTAGAGTGTAGAAGATTAAAAGGGCGATAAAGCTGACACGGGTAATTAAACCACTGATTGACGCTTTGCGTTGTAGAGACATGTTAACTCCTTTAACGACTGCTCAAACGCTGCGCTAGGGTACCCAAACGTTTACCCTGAGCGACGGCAATTCTCTGTTCGTCTTGTGATAGGCGGTGACTGTTTTGCGATACCTGACTGGCACCGTAAGGTGTGCCACCACGGGTGGTTGAGTGCAGTTCAGCAACATTATAGGGAACACCGACTAACAGCATTCCTTGATGGATCAAAGGCAGAGCCATAGAGAGCAGCGTACTCTCTTGACCGCCATGCAGTGAGCTGGATGAGGTGAACAGTGTTGCCGGTTTATCGATCAGCGAGCCAGACAGCCACTCTGACGTGGTCGTCTCGATAAATGCGCTTAACGCACTGGCCATATGACCAAACCGGGTTGGACTTCCTAATGCTAGGCCTGAGCACTCTCTTAAATCGTCCTGTGTGACATAGAGTGTCCCTTCACTATCTGCGAGGTCAGACGTTTCTGCAGCCGGAACGGTTCTTATTTGAGCGTTAATACCAGATTGTTCAATGCCCAGTGCGATCGATTCAGCCAGCGCACGGGTCGCGCCATGACGACTGTAGAATAGAACCAGTACGTACGGCGCAGACATATTACAGAATCTCTAATACTTGCTCAGGAGGGCGGCCAATGCGCGCCTTGTCACCGTTGATCACAACGGGACGCTCCATCAGTTTTGGGTACTCAACCATAGCGTCGATCAATGCATCAGCTGAGGACTCTTTAGTCAGACCGGCCAACTTGAACTCATCCTCTTTGGTGCGCACTAGGTCGATTGGTGTTACACCCAGTGCGGCAATCAATTGACGAAGCTCATCAGCGGATAGAGGCTCTTTTAAATACTCACGAACGGTGAGTTCAGCCCCTTGCTCTTCAACCAGTGCCAAAGTTTGACGTGATTTAGAGCAGCGAGGGTTGTGAAGAATAGTGATGCTCATTGAAATAGTTCCTTATTGGCCCAGTTTCGCGATCAGCGCGTCCACTGCGTTATCCAGTGGAAGATCCGAGGCTTCAGCATCACGTCGACCTTTGTACTCAAGTTGACCGGCTGCAATGCCTCGGTCTGAGATCACTAGGCGGTGTGGAATGCCTGTTAGCTCCATGTCGGCAAATTTAACCCCTGGGCGCTCTTTTCGGTCGTCTAGTAGTACATCAACACCTTTTGCCTTCAGTTCTGAGTAGAGTTTGTCCGATAGCGCTTTTACGTCATCAGATTTATCGTAGTTCAGTGGTACTAGAGCAACGGTGAAAGGTGCTAGAGATTCTGGCCAGATGATGCCGTTCTCATCGTGATTCTGCTCAATGGCAGCTGCAACGACACGAGTAACACCGATACCGTAACAACCCATGGTCATTGGCACCGCTTTGCCGTTTTCATCCAATACCGTTGCATTCATCGCTTCGGAGTACTTCAAGCCCAACTGGAAAATGTGTCCCACTTCGATACCGCGACGAATGTTCAGCGTACCTTTGCCGTCTGGACTTGGATCGCCAACCTGCACGTTGCGAAGGTCTGCAACGCGTGGGGTTGGAAGATCACGCTCCCAGTTAATTCCGAAATAGTGTTTACCATCGATGTTAGCACCGGCACCAAAGTCCGACGCGCACGCCACTGCACGATCAATAACGATCGGAATAGGAAGGTTGACTGGACCAAGGGAGCCTGGACCAGCGCCCACAATCGCGCGAATCTCTTCTTCAGTCGCCATAGTCAGAGGAGAGGCAACTTCAGGCTGCTTCTCCGCCTTAATCTCATTTAACTCATGGTCGCCACGAACCAGAAGGGCAACGATCTCTGAATCAACCTCGTCCGACGCTTTGACCATTAAGGTTTTAATCGTCTTCTCGATCGGTAGGTTGTGCTGTTCAACGAGCGCGGCAATGGTTTTAGCATCAGGCGTGTCAACCAAACGCATCTCTTCTGTAGGTGCATCCGGAGCGGCTTTAGGTGCGATTGCTTCCGCCATTTCAACATTGGCTGCGTAATCGCTGCTGTCAGAGAAGGCGATATCATCTTCACCAGAAGCGGCAAGAACGTGAAACTCATGAGAGCCGGTACCCCCAATAGAACCGTTATCGGCAATGACTGGACGGTAATCTAGGTTAAGGCGGTCGAAGATGCGAACGTAAGCATCAAAGTAGTCGTCGTACGTCTTCTGTAGTGACTCTTGGTTGATGTGGAAGGAGTAGCCATCCTTCATAACAAATTCACGTGAGCGCATTACACCGAAACGCGGACGAATCTCATCACGGAATTTGGTTTGAATTTGGTAAAAGTTAGCCGGTAGCTGTTTGTAACTCTTAAGCTGGTTGCGAACCAGATCGGTAATCACCTCTTCGTGAGTCGGTCCAACACAGAAATCACGCTGGTGACGATCTTTCAAACGGAGCAGTTCAGGTCCGTACTGTTCCCAGCGGCCTGACTCTTGCCACAATTCAGCCGGCTGAATCGCAGGCATCAGTAGCTCCTGAGCACCCGAAGCATCGAGCTCTTCGCGAATGATCTTTTCAACCTTGCGCAGTGTTTTAAGACCCATCGGTAGCCAGGTGTATAGGCCTGATGCCAGTTTGCGGATGAGGCCCGCACGAAGCATTAACTGATGACTGATAACCTCTGCATCAGCAGGAGTCTCTTTGACGGTCGCAATAAGAAATTGACTAGCACGCATGGTGAAATTGTTTCCAGCTCAAATAAAAAGAGCCCATAGTTTAAGGATGGGCTCTTTCGGCTACAAGTTTTAAAAACAATTATGCGGTTTCAGATACTAAATCTAGCTCTTCTAACATCGCTTCTAAGCGATCAATTTCCGTCTCATTAAAGACTGGGATGCCAGACTCAATGACCTCTTGCGCTGCAATACCAGCGCCAGACGCCTCTTTACCACTGAAGGCAGCGCCTGAGATGTCGCGATTACCACAGGCTGGGCTATCTGCTTTCATCAAAGCCGCAACGCACCCCTCTCGCTTTGCCAGTTCTGCTGTGAGCTCGGCGCCAAGAACAAACTGCGGAGTAACGTCTTCGCCTTCATCTGTGATGACTTCAACCGGAATACGACGAGCAATAGTGGCGTAGGGGCGAGGGACAGTGAGACCACCGGCGACCTCGGGACAGATCCTAACGAGGCGATCTTCGTTTTGTAGCCTCTCTAGCAGGGGGTGATTAATGAGGTTGTGACGTCCATCGTATCGAACGTTTTCGCCCAAAAGACAGGCGCTGATAAGCACTTTATTCATAAATGTGTGACCGTGTTTTTTTATTATTGTGTCGTAGATGTCGCTGTACGACGATTTAGTGGTTGGCGATCATACAGAAGTGGAAAGGGGAAGTCAGCCTGTGAGTCTCAATCAATGGTCTTACACAGGCTGTTAGGCTCTTTAAGCCTCTGGACGGGCGTCCACCATAAAGGTTGCTTCACCCGTTGCGATTACCTTGTCGCCAACATAAACGTTGGTGTCACAAAGGACACGACGACGGCGTTCATTGATCTCTTTAACGGTGATTTCTGCTCTCGCTGTTTGCCCGATAAAAAGGGGTGCCTTGAACTTAATCTGCTGATCAACATAGATCGCTCCAGGTCCAGGAAGTTTCGTACCGGCCACAGTAGAGATTAATGCCGCACTTAGCATGCCGTGGGCAATGCGCTGGCCGAATGGAGTTGTCGCCGCATACTCTTCGTTGATGTGTACAGGATTGGTGTCACCCGAAATGCCTGCAAAGCCATAGACATCTGCCTCAGAAATGGTCTTTGCAAAACTGTCGCTCATACCAACTTCAAGGTCTTCTAAGTAGTAGCCGTGTAAATTATCCATAAATCATCCTAAACAGTGTGGAATTGGGTTTTTGCAACAGGTTACTCACTTTTTCATGGGGTGCAAGAGAGGTCGCAAGATTCCCCAGTGGGGATAAATCAGGTATCTTTGCGTTTCGTTATATTGAATGGACTAAACTTTCTACCATGATCATTAAACCAAAAATTCGCGGTTTCATCTGCACAACAACTCACCCAACAGGCTGTGAAGCAAACGTTCGCGAGCAAATTGCGAAGACTCAAGCGCAAGGAACGATTGATGGTCCTAAGCGTGTACTTATTGTAGGTGCATCATCGGGTTATGGTTTGAGTTCACGTATAACAGCAGCCTTTGGTGCGGGTGCTTCTACCATTGGTGTCTTCTTTGAAAAAGAGGGAACCGAGAAGAAACCAGGTACCGCGGGTTGGTATAACTCGGCGAGTTTTGAAAAGCTGGCCCACGAAGCAGGGCTTTACGCTAAATCGATTAACGGCGACGCTTTCTCTCATGAAGCGAAAGCGAAAACCATTGAGATGATCAAAGAGGACTTAGGTCAAATTGATCTTGTGGTCTATTCGCTGGCGTCTCCTGTTCGTAAAATGCCAGACTCTGGTGAGGTGATTCGTTCTGCCTTGAAGCCGATCGGTGAGGTCTACCGTTCAACAGCGATCGATACTAACAAAGATGTCATCATCGAAGCGGAAGTCGAACCAGCCAATCAAGAAGAGATCGACGCAACCGTCAAAGTGATGGGCGGTCAGGATTGGGAGCTTTGGATCGAAGCTCTGGATGAAGCAGGAGTTTTGGCTGACGGTGCTAAAACCGTTGCTTACAGCTACATTGGTACCGATATCACTTGGCCGATCTACTGGCACGGTACCCTTGGTAAAGCGAAGCAGGATTTGGATCGTGCTGCCTCTGAATTGAATGCGCGCTTGTCGAAAAAGGGTGGTCAAGCAAACGTAGGGGTTCTTAAGTCCGTTGTGACACAGGCCTCGTCTGCTATTCCTGTGATGCCACTCTATCTAGCTATGGTGTTCAAAATCATGCGTGCTGAAGGTGTTCATGAAGGGTGCCAAGAGCAGATTGACCGACTATTCCGCACCGGTCTCTACGGTGACAGCTGCGAAATGGACGAAGGCAACCGCTTCCGTCTAGATGATTGGGAGCTTCGTGGCAGTATTCAAACGGCGTGTAAAGCCCTATGGCCAGATGTCACTTCTGAAAATCTGTTTGAATTGACCGATTACCAACTCTACAAAGATGAGTTCTTGAAGCTGTTCGGCTTCGGTATTGACGGTGTTGATTACGACGCTGAAGTGGATACTTTGGTTCCGTTCAAGCCACTCGAATTGTCTTAATACAAGTCAACTCAAAAAAAACCGGCTATGTGCCGGTTTTTTATTGTCAGTTGCTACAGGTGATCGTAAAGCCCATAGAGTGCGTATGGATTTTTCTGATTTCAGTCTTGGTGCACTCACATAAGATTGGCTACACTGTCACCATCAAACATTTAGAGCGTTTTTTAGATGAAATACAAAGGCTTTCCAAAATTTTCTCATAGCCAGAAAGATAAAATCGGCGTCCTTGTGACCAATCTGGGTACACCGGATGCACCGACTCCCAAAGCGCTTAAACGCTACCTTAAGGAGTTTCTTTGGGATCCTCGTGTCGTGGAAGTTCCGCGTCCAATTTGGTGGATGGTTCTCAATCTTATCATCTTAAATATACGCCCGAAGCGTTCTGCTGAAGCCTACTCAACCGTGTGGACGGACGAAGGCTCACCGCTTCTTACTCATACTAAAAATCAGACAGAAGCTATCCGTAACCATTTTGAATCGCTGTATGGCGATCGCGTCGTGGTTGATTTTGCGATGCGTTATGGCAATCCATCGATTGAATCAGTGCTAGATCGCATGCAAGAAGCGGGTGTTCGAAAGTTAGTAGTGTTGCCACTCTATCCGCAATACAGCGCTTCAACGACCGCTTCTACCTTTGATGCGGTAGCGAGTGATTTTCAAAAACGCCGTCTGATTCCAGATTTCCGTTTTATTCAGCAGTACGCTGATGAACCTGCTTACATTGAGGCGGTAGCAGAGAAGATCCAAGCTCATTGGGCTGAGCATGGGCGAGCGGATAAACTCATTCTCTCTTATCATGGTGTACCAAAACGATACCTTTTAAATGGCGATCCGTACCACTGTCAGTGTCATAAAACGACACGACTGATTGCCGATCGTTTGGGGTTAGAAGAGGGGGAGTACATGACCTGCTTCCAGTCTCGATTTGGTCGCGAAGAGTGGTTGAAGCCATATACTGATGAGACGCTTAAATCCCTACCTGGCCAGGGTGTGAAATCTGTTCAGGTGGTCTGCCCTGGGTTTTCGTCTGATTGTCTTGAGACCATTGAAGAGATCGGTGAAGAGAACCGCGAATATTTCGAAGAGGCGGGTGGTGAGCGTTATGAATACATTGAAGCGCTAAACTCTGATGCATCACACATTAACATGCTGTGTGGATTGATTGATCGTGAACTTCAAGGGTGGATCTCCAAACCTGAAGATGATTATCAATTACGAGCATCCGAAGCCAAAGCTAAAGGCGCGGAACAGTAGAGTTTGTTCTGCGCTAAAAAGCACTTTGCCTAGTGAATACTTTAGGCCACAATAGAATCTAATCTATTGGATCAGGAGGTCTGTGATGTCTGCTACGAAACCGCACCCTAAATTTCTTGAAGCGATGAGTCAGTTGTCACAGATGGACGAAGATGAGCGATTATCAGAGGCGAACAAAGAGCTGTTTGATCAAGCGATCAAGTACGCCCCACTCGATATTCAGCCTCAATTGATTGCGATTCAGAAAAAGTACGAAACCCCACTGCACTGATTGCTCGTTTATTGATCACTCCAATGCGACAGCTGGGACTTTAACCTCTCAATTTTAGCTTCAGCTCGATCCTCTCTAATTTTCGGTGGCGTATCAGTTGTGCGTCGCCCACCGTAAGACTGAACGGTCACTTGCCCATGTTTGACCTCGCTGGCGCGTTTAACACTGTTAGCGCGTCGATCAAAAGGTGAAGTACGACGTTCGGGGCCTTCATAGGCATCATGAATCGCCTGTCGCCACCAGTCATAAGCCGCATCATAAGAGACCAGTAGTTCGCTGGCGCGCTCTCCAGAGGGGAATTCCCAAAAGTAACGTATCTTTCCTTCTACAAGGTCACGAATAAGATAAGCGTCTTTGAGCTGGTTGAGCAGTGTCATGTTTAGTCCGTTAAATGGATTGTCTGGAATCTTTTCATAAGAGTAGACTATAAATCTGTGTTCTTAAACGGAAGTCTTTCAGATAAGTAAGATTTTTGTGATGACAGATAGTCCCGCTCCTCATCAACGAAGTTAGCGATCGCTTTGTGAAATTCTGGGTGATTAACCCAATGTACAGAGTGAGTAAATATAGGTTCAAAACCGCGCTTAATCTTATGTTCTCCCTGTGCACCTGAGTCAAAGCGCTTGAGCTGTCGTGCAATGCAGTAGTCGATCCCCTGGTAGTAGCAGGTCTCGAAGTGCAGCGCGTCATACTCTTCATAACAGCCCCAATAGCGACCATAGAGCGTACTGCTGTCATGGAAGGATAGGGCGCCCGCAACGATTTTTCCGTCAAGTTGTGCAAAGACAAACAGCATCTGCTCGGGCATGGTGTGCACTAATTCGGTAAAGAAACTCTCATTTAGGTAGGGCTCACGTCCCCGTTTAAGGTAGGTGAGTGAGTAGAGTTCGTAAAACTGCTGAAGTTGATCTTGGGTAATATCTGAACCTGAGAGGTGAATGAATTTAAACGCCTCGGTTTTTTCGCGCTCTTTACGCAGCTCTTTGCGTTTTCGAGAAGTGAGCCCTTCTAGGAAGTGGTTAAAGTCACGATAATCTCTATTAAACCACTGATACTGCAGTCCGCTTCTGATTAACAAATCCCTAGGCAGAGCGCTTTTTATCGATGAGTCGTTTGGAAAGAGAAGGTGCCAGCTCTCTAATTTGTACTCGCTAGCAAAGGTTTTAATCGCTTGGGATATTCTCTGTAGAGACTCTTCAGCTTTCAGTTTACCTACCCATCTCGGGCCGGTTGATGGCGTAAAAGGGACTGCGCTTAGAAGCTTTGGATAGTAGTTTAAGCCGGATTGATGGAAAGCGTTTGCCCAACTCTGATCAAAAACATACTCACCCCAAGAGTGGTATTTAATATAGAGAGGGAGATAGATAATCGTCTCACCCTCCTCAATTAATTCTAAGTGACAGGGTTGCCAACCCTGTTCCGTCGAAACAGACCCTGAATGTTCCATCGCGGCCAAGAATTCATGACGCAGAAAGGGATAGTCGGAATCCTTAAGTTCATTCCAACGATGCTTATCAATACTATTAATGGATTGATGAGTCCTAATTTCCATCTGCTTGGTCTATATTTAAGAAAAGGTTAGGTCGTTACGAGGAGTATATAGAAATGGATGAACTAGAACTCGAATTTCAGCTAGATGCTCAACTTGCTGCGGATACGATTAAGTTGGGTGATTTCCCGCTCTCTTCGGTTTTGCTGATGAATGATAGCCAATATCCTTGGCTGATTCTTGTACCTCGTCGTGCGGGTATGACAGAGATCTACCATCTCAGTGCAGAGGATCAACAGCAGATGCTGCTGGAGACCAGTGCACTGGCTCAAGCGTTATCCGATATCTTCGCGGCCAAAAAGATGAATGTTGCGAATCTAGGTAACATGGTTTCCCAATTGCATATACATGTTATCGCCCGGTTAGAGAGTGATCCTGCTTGGCCAGGACCAGTCTGGGGGAAAGTGCCAGCACAGCCTTACAGCTCAGATGAGCTAGCCTCTGTCAAAGAGCGTTTGGATGCCTTGTTAACCGGTGAAGTTGAGTTTAGAGCGGTATAATCAGCGTTTGACAGGTTGAAAACCAGTTACCGCTCTTCGTAGATAGTTTGACGTCCCAAAGGTGACAGGCCTTAAGCCTGTCACCCGCTCTAGAATCCACAAGATACTCTTTGAAATACCAAAAATTGCCCTGTAATAGCCTGTTAATTCAGGTATAATTCTCGCCTTTCGGCCATAGGCCTAACCATTTTAGTTAATACTCGTTTCAGCGGGTTTTAGTAGATAGGACAGCAGAGTTATGCGCAGCCACTATTGCGGCGATCTTCGTGAAGAACATATTGGACAAGAAATTACCCTGGCAGGTTGGGTGCACCGTCGTCGTGACCACGGTGGCGTAATCTTCCTAGATCTTCGTGATCGTGAGGGTTTGACACAGGTTGTGTTTGATCCAGATCGCGAAGAGAGTTTCGCGTTGGCGGATAGCTGCCGTAACGAGTTCGTAGTTGAGGTTAAAGGCCTTGTTCGTGCTCGGCCAGAGGGTACTTCCAACCCGGATATGCCAACGGGTGCTATCGAGGTGCTGGGTAAAGAGCTGATCATCCTGAACAAGGCTGAAACTCCTCCTTTTCAGTTGGATGAGCACCAGCAAGTGGGTGAAGATGTTCGTCTTCGTCACCGCTACGTCGATCTCCGCCGTCCAGAGATTCAAGAGAAGCTTCGTTTCCGCTCTAAAGTGACTCACCAGGTTCGTGCTTACCTTGAAGATCAAGGTTTCCTAGATATCGAAACGCCGATTCTGACTCGTGCTACACCAGAGGGTGCACGTGACTACCTAGTCCCAAGCCGTACTCATGAAGGTAGCTTCTTCGCACTGCCTCAGTCACCACAGCTGTTTAAACAACTGCTGATGGTCTCTGGCTTTGATCGCTACTACCAAATTGCTAAGTGTTTCCGTGATGAAGACCTGCGTGCTGATCGTCAGCCAGAGTTCACTCAGATCGATATCGAGACCTCATTCCTTGATGAGCACGAGGTGATGGCAATCACTGAAAATATGATCCGTGGCCTGTTCAAAGATCAATTGAACATCGATCTAGGAGAGTTCCCGCACATGCCATACTCTGAGGCGATGCAGTGTTTTGGTTCTGATAAGCCAGACCTGCGTATTCCTATGGAGCTGGTTGATGTTGCAGATCTGGTCGCAACTGTCGACTTTAAAGTGTTTGCTGGCCCAGCAACGGATCCAAAAGGTCGCGTCGCGGCTCTTAAAGTACCGGGCGGTTCTGAGCTGACTCGTAAGCAGATTGATGAGTACACTAAGTATGTATCAATCTACGGTGCGAAAGGTTTGGCGTGGATCAAAGTGAATGATCTAGCGGCTGGCGCTGAAGGCCTTCAGTCTCCAATCGTTAAGTTCTTGGGTGCAGAGATTGCGCTGCAGATTATGGAGCGCCTTGAAGCGAAAGATGGTGATCTTGTCTTCTTCGGTGCGGATAAAGCCAACATCGTTAACGAAGCCTTGGGTGCGCTGCGTATCAAAGTGGGTGAAGACCTTAACATGCTTGAGCGTGAGTGGGCGCCACTATGGGTTGTCGACTTCCCAATGTTCGAAGAGAACTCCGATGGCAGCATGACAGCGCTTCACCACCCATTCACAGCACCGAGCTGTTCACCAGAAGAGTTGATTGCTCAGCCTGAAGGTCAGCTGTCACGTGCCTACGACATGGTTCTTAACGGTTGTGAGCTTGGTGGTGGTTCGGTTCGTATCCACGATCAAGAGATGCAGAAAGCGGTCTTCAAAGTACTGGGTATCAGTGATGAAGAGGCGGACGAGAAGTTTGGATTCCTATTGAACGCGCTTAAGTTTGGTGCGCCACCACACGCGGGTCTGGCATTTGGTCTTGACCGTCTGATTATGCTGATGACGGGTTCTACTTCGATTCGTGAAGTGATCGCCTTCCCTAAAACTCAGTCAGCGGCTTGTCCAATGACTGAAGCACCGGGAGAAGTGAGCGCGGCTCAACTGCGTGATCTAAACATCAAGTTGCGTAAAACACCTTAATCGAGTGTTTGATTAAAAAAAACCGGCGGTAAGCCGGTTTTTTTGTGTCTCTGGAAAATGCTGAAAGACTTACAACTCGCAGATGCGAGTTGATCGCGGTTTTTCGCTGCGCTCAAATTCGCTCCTACAGTCGAGCTACGCAGAGAGATCGTTGCAAAGTCCTACTATAGGAGCGTATTGGCGCCCCGCGCCAAACCGCGATCGATTGGACTTGCTAATCGAATTTAATGCTCCGGTGACTGGCTTTAGCCTGTCAACCGCTGTCTGTTTAAGGTATTGGTCTCAATCACAACTACTGTTAGTATATACAGCATTACAACAATCTCTACGACAGGCGACCGATGCTGATATTGGGAATCGACCCAGGTTCAAGAATTACCGGATACGGCATCATCAATGCTCAGGGTAATAAGGCTGAGTACGTTGCCAGTGGTTGTATCAAAATCGCAGATGCGACCCTTCCTGATAAGTTAAACCAAGTCTTTAGCGGTGTCTCTGAACTGATTGAGCGCTACCAGCCTCAAGAGTGTGCGATAGAGCAGGTCTTTATGTCTCGTAACGCTGACTCTGCGCTTAAGCTCGGGCAGGCTAGAGGGGCAGCTATCGTAGCGGCCGTCAATCGAGGCGTAGAGGTTCATGAATATGCGGCACGCCTGGTGAAGCAGGCAGTAGCTGGAACTGGCGCTGCGGATAAGGGGCAGGTCCAGATGATGGTGCAACGTATTTTGTCACTTCCGGGGTTGCCACAGATCGATGCGGCTGATGGGTTGGCCATCGCACTTTGTCATGCCTATACCCGTCAAGGCTTAATAGCGACAGCGGGAACTCGTCGTTCAGTAAAAGGGCGATGGAGATTGTAGATGCTTTCGAATAATATCAATGCGTTACTTTATTGAGGTCAGATTGTGATAGGTCGTTTAACAGGTGAATTGGTAGAGAAGTCACCTCCTGAATTGCTGATAGATGTTTCCGGTGTCGGTTATGAACTGGAAGCGTCCATGAATACCTTCTACAAATTGCCGGATGTCGGCACCTTTGT
This sequence comes from Marinobacterium sp. xm-d-579, assembly GCF_013282935.1. Lineage (NCBI taxonomy): Bacteria > Pseudomonadati > Pseudomonadota > Gammaproteobacteria > Oceanospirillales > Oceanospirillaceae > Marinobacterium > Marinobacterium sp. xm-d-579. The sequence goes on along the minus strand of NZ_WBYP01000002.1, from coordinate 681,320 downwards.
AACGCTGTATACACACTTCGTTGTGCGTGAAGATGCACAGCTTCTTTATGGATTTGCCGACAAAAACGAACGCACTCTGTTTCGAACCCTGATCAAGGTGAATGGGGTGGGGCCTAAGTTGGCGTTGACCATTCTTTCGGGTATCTCCGTCCAAGAGTTCATTCGAACGGTTCAGCATGAGGACAGTACAGCCCTGGTACGTCTGCCGGGTGTCGGTAAAAAAACCGCTGAGCGTTTAATCATCGAGATGAAGGATAAGCTGGATCGACTTGAGCTACCGACCCGTGTTGAAGCGGAACTGAGTGATTTTGCAATGCCCATCGTGGATGCGAAGCCTACCGTCGATTACAGAGCAGATGCAGAGACGGCACTGGTCGCATTGGGTTATAAACCGCTGCAAGCAACTAAGGCGATTGAAAAAGCGGTCACCGAATTGGGTGAGACGGCCGATACAGAATCGTTGATTCGTCAGGCACTTAAGATGATGGTGGCAAGCTAAGATGCAGATTGAACCTGATCGTTTTATATCGCCGGTTAAGACACCCAATGAAGAGGTGCATGATCGCGCGGTTCGCCCTAAGACACTTCAAGACTATGAAGGTCAGCCGCAAGTTCGAGAGCAGATGGAGATCTTCATCCATGCCGCTCGCAAGCGTAATGAAGCACTGGATCATACTCTGATCTTTGGCCCGCCAGGATTGGGTAAAACCACACTGGCCAATATTATTGCCAATGAGATGGGCAGTGAAATTAAAACCACCTCTGGCCCTGTTTTAGAGAAAGCGGGTGATATTGCAGCTCTTCTGACCAATCTTGAGCCGGGAGATGTGCTCTTCATAGACGAGATTCATCGACTCAGTGCCAGTGTCGAAGAGGTACTCTATCCCGCGATGGAGGACTACCAGCTCGATATCATGATCGGTGAAGGCCCAGCTGCACGATCGATCAAACTGGAACTGCCCCCCTTTACGTTAGTCGGTGCTACGACACGTGCCGGCTTATTGACGTCACCACTGCGTGATCGTTTCGGTATTGTGCAGCGGTTAGAGTTCTATTCGATTGCCGATCTGACCAATATTGTCATGCGAACGGCACGTTTAAGTGGTTCTGAAATCGATGAGGGTGGTGCGCACGAGATTGCACGTCGTTCTCGCGGTACTCCTCGTATTGCCAACCGGCTCCTGCGCCGTGCACGTGACTTCTCTGAAGTGAAAGGGGATGGGCGTATCACCGAAGAGATGGCTGATCTGGCATTGAATATGCTCAATGTCGATCAACATGGTTTTGATCACATGGACCGTCGAATGCTGCTCGCCATGCTAGAAAAGTTTGGTGGTGGTCCTGTTGGTGTGGACAGTCTTGCGGCAGCCATTAGCGAAGAGCGTGACACCATCGAAGACGTTCTCGAGCCCTATTTGATTCAGCAAGGTTTTGTCATGCGCACGCCAAGAGGGCGGGTGCTAACCGACCATGCTTACCGATACTTTGGTGTCGATAAGCCTGAAGGAAACTAGTTTATTATGGCGTTTCAGTGGCCTGTCAGAGTCTACATAGAAGATACCGATTTTGGCGGTATTGTTTACTACGTTAATTATCTAAAATTTATGGAGCGTGCTCGGACGGAGTTGTTGCGTTCGGCGGGTTGGTCGCAGCACGAACTGTCACAGCAAAATTTGATTTTTGTGGTTGGTTCGGTGGAGGCGCAATATTTAGCGCCGGCTAGGCTTGATGATTCGTTAATTGTCAGAACAACCGTCAAAAAACCGCAAGGTGCACGTGTTAAATTTCTGCAAGCTGTTGTTAAGGAGGGATCTGATAGAGTCCTCTGCCAAGCAGAAGTTGAAGTGATATCCGTCACTGGAGCCATGCGTCCGAAACGCTGGCCAAAAGAGTTAATTACATCAATCACCCAAGCGCATCCGGAAGCTTGGGATTAACAGGAGTTGAGTGTGGAAGATCAGCTGTCGATTTGGAGTCTCGTATTTGGTGCGAGTTTCGTCGTCCAGTTAGTTATGTTGTCGCTTTTGGCGGCTTCGTTTTTATCTTGGGTTGTTATCTTTCAACGTCGCCGCGTCATTAGCGGTGCACAAAAAGCGTTTAAAGCATTTGAAGAGCGTTTTTGGTCGGGTGCTGATTTAGGTCAGCTCTACCGCGAAGCCAATGCTGAACCTAATTCAGAGAGCGGAGCTGAAAATATTTTCCGTGCTGGACTCAAAGAGTTTACACGTCTGACACAGCAGTCAAATGCTGATCCGGATATGGTGATGAACGGTGTGCAGCGAGCCATGCGTGTCGCAATGGCACGTGAAGAGGAGAAGCTCGAAGCGCACCTTCCTTTCCTTGCAACGGTGGGTTCTACCAGCCCCTATGTCGGTCTGTTTGGAACCGTGTGGGGTATCATGAATGCGTTTCGTGGTCTGGCTAACGTTCAGCAGGCGACCCTTGCCTCGGTAGCGCCGGGTATTTCAGAAGCCTTGGTCGCGACGGCTATAGGTCTGTTTGCGGCGATTCCGGCCGTGGTGGCCTACAACCGTTACTCAGCATCGGTGGATTCTCTGTTGAACAGTTACGAAACCTTTGCCGATGAGTTCTCTAGCATTCTTTACCGTCGCGTTCATGCTCGTTAAGGGTAAAAGATGATTAGGCGTCAGCGCACAAAGCGCAAATTGAATGCAGAGATTAACGTCGTACCCTATATCGATGTGACCTTGGTTCTGCTGATTATCTTTATGGTGACAGCTCCTATGTTGACTCAAGGCGTTGATGTGGAACTCCCGAAAGCCTCCTCTGAGCCTGTAGAGACTCAAGATGAAGAGCCATTGATCGTGACGGTTGATGCAGAAGGACTTTACTACATCAATTTGGGTGAAGATGAGACGGTTCCTAAAAGTGCCGAACAGATAGCGGGTCAGATCAGGCAGATACTCTCGGTTAACCCTGGAAAAATGATGTTGGTTCGAGGTGATCGTCAAGCGAGCTATGATCAGGTGGTTCAGTTAATGGTGCTGTTACAGGGTGCTGGAGCTGAACGAGTCGGTTTGGTGACGGAGTAGATCCTTGTTCGATCGTAGTTATCTTCTGCCAACCCTTTTTGCTGCACTGGTTCATGCACTGGTGTTGGTGGTTATTTCAGGGGTTTGGATCGGTCAAGAGGTGGATCGTAAAGCGCAGCCGCGACATATCGAGGCTCGAATGGTCGATCTTTCGGCTCTGGCTGAAAAGAAAGCCGCTGAAGAGAAATTGATGAAAGATAAAGCAGCTGCAGAGGCTGCGAAGAAAAAAGCCGCGGAACGAGCCAAGAAAGCCAAAGCCGATGAGGCAAAGCGCAAGAAAGCAGCGGACGCTAAACGTAAAGCGGATGCTAAAAAAGCCGCTGATAAGAAAAAAGCCGATGACGCTAAGCGCAAAAAAGCGGCTGAAGAGAAAAAGAGAGCAGAGGCTGAACGTAAAGCTGCAGAGCGTAAAAAAGCTGAAGCGGCTAAGAAAAAAGCTGATGCAGAGGCTAAAAAAGCCAAATTAAAAGCCGCTGAAGAGGCTAAGAAAAAGGCGGAAGCTAAGAAGCGTCAAGCGGAAGAGGCTAAACGCAAAGCTGCAGAAGAGGCCAAACGAAAAGCGGATGCAGAGCGTAAAGCCCAGGAGCAGGCTGAAGCAAAACGTCGCGAAGAGCTGGCAAGGCAGCGTGCCGCAGCAGCTGAAAGAGCAGCACAAACGGTCGCTGATGTAGGTGCCTACATTCGAACGCTAACAGAAGATAACTGGCGTCTGCCCTCTACAGCACGTAACGGGATGACAGCGACCGTGCGGATTCACTTCTTCCCATCGGGTGAAGTGGATCTGGCAGAGATTATTAAAAGCAGTGGTGACATGGCTTACGATCGATCAGTACTTCAGGCGATTGAGCGTGTAGGGCAGTATGAGTTGATTGCAAGCGTCGACCCGATTACGTTTGAGCGTAATTTGCGTAGAGTGTTAATTGAATTTAGACCTGAGGGATTGAGATGGTAAATCTTAACCAATTTAAAAGCCTGATATTTGTTCTGTTGTGGGCGCCACTAATCGTTAAAGCTGAATTGGTTGTCGAAGTGACACAGGGTCTTTCTGAGCCAACACCGGTAGCGGTTGTCCCTTTTAAGTGGACAGGGCAGGGTGCGCTCCCAGAAGATGTGGCGCAGATTGTCGATCAAGATCTATCACGTTCAGGTCTATTCACTACTTTACCAAGATCAGCGATGTTAAGCCTGCCTTCTGAGCGCAGCCAGGTCTTCTTCCGTGATTGGCGAATGACGAAGAGTGACTTCCTTGTGGTCGGTAAAATCGAGCCGATCTCCGCGACACGCGTCAGCCTTCGCTATGAACTTTATGATGTTCTTAAAGAGGAGAACATCATGATCCAGCCTTTAGAGAGTGACATTAACCAACTTAGAGATGCGGCTCACTTTATTGCGGATCAGATCTATCAGGCACTGACAGGCAATCGTGGTGCTTTTTCAACTCGCATCGTCTACGTCACCGCTGAACAGTTGACCAGTCAAACCTCTCGCTACCGTCTTGAGATGGCTGACTGGGATGGCAACCGTCCGCGTGTAATTTTAGAGTCACGCGAACCGATCATGTCACCGAGCTGGTCCGCGGATGGCAAGAAGATCGCTTACGTTTCGTTTGAAACGGGTCGTCCATCAATCTATGTTCAGTACCTGGCAACCGGGAAACGCGAACGAATCCAATCATTCTCCGGCTTGAATGGTGCGCCGGCTTGGTCACCTGATGGCAATAAGCTAGCACTGGTGCTCTCTAAAGACGGTAATGCCGAGATCTATGTGTTGGATGTGACCTCGGGTCAGTTGCAACGAGTGACTAATCACTATGGGATCGATACCGAGCCAAGCTGGGCGCCCGATGGTGAGTCGCTCTTCTTCACCTCTGACCGAGGAGGGTCGCCACAGATCTATCGTCTATTCTTGGCGACACGTCAAATGACTCGAGTAACCTACGAAGGAAACTACAACGCCCGTGCCAGCATGACCCCTGACGGTCGCTTCCTAGCGTTGATTCACCGCTCAGGTGGGTCAGGTAATCGCTTCTCTGTTGCGGTATTGGATCTAAAGACTGATCGACTCGATATTCTGACAGAGACCGGTTTGGAAGAGTCTCCCACCATTGCGCCTAATGCCAGCGTAGTCCTTTATGCAACGCAAGAGGGTAATCAAGGTGTGCTATCAGCAGTCTCTTTGGATGGTCAGGTACGATTTAGAATGCCGAATACTCGTGGTGATGTTCGCGCTCCTGCATGGAGTCCCTACCTTTATTAATGTTGGTAGTATAATTCCACATAACCGGACAGGTTATTCCTGTCCGTCATAAACACCCCCGCCTTCGGTTTTAAAAAGCATCTATATAACAAACCGTTAACTGTTTATTCAAAATTAGTTAGCTGTTTGTCCTGTAAATTAACTACATAATCACTGAAAGCCCCTCTCCCTCTGTAGCGGCAATAAACCTCTGTCAGGTATAATTTGCGCGATTTTGGGAAAGGTCCGTCTGTACGATTGAGCTTCAAAAGAGCGAGATGGTTTCAGTACGAGGCTTTAAAAATTTTTAGCGGATTGGAATAAAGCGAATGATCAAGATCAGAAAGGGTCTAGATCTGCCTATCACAGGTGCACCAGAACAGAAGGTATCCCCTTCAGCTGATGTTAAAACTGTGGCGCTTCTAGGAGCCGATTACGTTGGTCTAAAACCAACAATGATGGTTCGGGAAGGGGATCGAGTAAAACTCGGTCAGGTGATCTTTACTGATAAGAAGAATGATGGCGTTCAATTCACAGCTCCTGGTGCAGGGGTTGTTACTGCGATTAATCGCGGTGAACGTCGAGTGCTACAGTCAGTCGTCATTGAATTGGATTCAGACGAAGACGCAGTTGAGTTTTCTAGTTACGCAGCTTCTGAGCTTGCCTCTTTGGAAGAGTCTCAGGTTCGTGAAAACCTAATTGCTTCAGGGTTGTGGGCTTCTCTAAGAACTCGTCCTTTCGGTAAGGTACCAGCAGTCGATGCGGTACCAAGTTCGATCTTTGTGACTGCGATGGACACCAATCCATTAGCGATGGACCCTAGCGTTGTTCTAAGTGCCGAAAAAGAGGCGTTTGAACAGGGTCTAACCGTTCTGACTCGCATCCAAGCCAACAACGTTTATCTCTGTGCAGCTCCAGGTACAGAGCTACCTTCCGTATCTGGTGTTACAACAGAAACCTTTGAAGGTACTCACCCTGCCGGCAACGTAGGTACACACATTCACTTCCTTGATCCTGTTCACCGTAACAAGCAGGTATGGTACTTGGGTTACCAAGATGTGATCGCGATCGGTAAGTTATTTACAACGGGTCGTTTGAGCACTGAGCGTTACCTATCTTTAGCGGGTCCCCAAGTTGAGGTGCCTACGCTGCTTAAAACACGTGTTGGTGCGTCACTTGATGAGTTGACGGCTGGTCAGCTTAAAGCTGGCGATAACCGTGTGATCAATGGCTCTGTTTGGAATGGTGCTAAAGCGTCTGGTCCAACCGCTTACCTTGCGCGTTACGCCAACCAGGTAAGCGTTCTTCGTGAAGGCACAGAACGTGAATTCATGGGTTGGGTAGCACCAGGCACAGAGAAATTCTCTGTGATGAACATGTTTGTATCTATGTTCAAGCCGGGTAAAAAGTTTGCCTTTACTACAACAACAAACGGTTCAGAACGTGCCATGGTTCCTACTGGTCAGTTTGAACGTTTGATGCCCCTAGATATTCTTCCAACTCAACTGCTTCGTTCACTGGTTGTCGGCGATATCGCTGTTGCTATGGACCTTGGTTGTCTTGAGCTGGAAGAGGAAGATCTGGCGCTCTGTACTTTTGCCTGCCCAGGTAAATATGAGTACGGCGAGATCCTTCGTGACAACCTTTCTCGTATAGAGAAAGAAGCCTAAGGAGGAGAAGATTATGAGCTTACGTGGTTTTTTTGATTCTTTAGAACCTCACTTCCACAAAGGTGGTAAGTACGAGAACTGGTACGCACTCTACGAAGCGGTAGATACCATTTTCTACACGCCAGGTGCCGTGACTAAGACAGCCTCACACGTTCGTGATGCGGTTGACCTAAAACGTATGATGATCCTGGTTTGGATGTGTACCTTCCCTGCGGTATTTGCTGGCCTGTACAATGTTGGCTTCCAAGCAAACAGCGCAATGGAAGTGCTTGGCCTGACCGAAGCGGAAGGCTGGCGGGGTGCTGTAATTTCTGCTCTTGCAGGTTACGACGCAACAAGCGCCTGGGATAACATCCTACATGGTGCCATGTACTGGCTACCCATCTATGCAACGACCTTTATTGTAGGTGGCTTCTGGGAAGTCCTATTTGCAATGAAGCGTGGCCATGAAGTGAACGAAGGTTTCTTCGTAACTTCGATCCTTTTCTCACTGATTCTTCCTCCGACTGTTCCGCTATGGCAGGTCGCACTGGGCATCAGCTTTGGTGTTGTTATCGGTAAAGAGGTGTTCGGTGGTACTGGTAAAAACTTCCTTAACCCAGCACTGACAGGCCGTGCATTCCTATTCTTTGCTTACCCAGCACAGATGTCAGGTGATGCGATCTGGACCGCAGTTGATGGCTTCTCAGGTGCAACACCGCTTGGTCTAGCCGCTGCCGGTGGTATCGAGGGCGTTCTTGCTGCAAACGTGACTTGGATGGATGCTTTCCTAGGCTCGATTCAAGGTTCAGTGGGTGAAACCTCAACATTGGCGATCATGATTGGTGGTGCAGTGTTGCTGTTTGCTCGTGTTGCCGCGTGGCGAATTGTTGCCGGTGTTTTCCTCGGCATGGTTGCGACCACGTTACTGTTCAATGCGATCGGTTCTGAAACCAATCCAATGTTCAGCGTTCCTTTCTACTGGCATCTTGTTATGGGTGGATTCGCGTTCGGTATGTTCTTTATGGCGACCGACCCAGTTTCTGGCTCAATGACGGATAAAGGTAAGTGGGTTTTTGGTGCTCTAATCGGCGTGATGGTTGTTCTTATCCGCGTGGTTAACCCAGCATTCCCAGAAGGTATGATGCTCGCGATCCTATTCGCGAACCTCTTTGCGCCGCTCATCGATAATTTCGTGGTGCAAGCGAACATCAAACGGAGGATCGCACGTAATGTCGGCTAATAACGATACGATTAGCAAAACGGTTACGGTAACCGTTCTGCTATGTGTAATCTGTTCGGTAGTGGTGTCAGCAGCAGCTGTCATCCTTAAACCCAAACAGGTTGCTAACAAAGATCTTGACCGTAAGACAAACATTCTTGCGGCAGCGGGTCTTCTTCAACCAGGCAAATCGGTTGATGAGCTGTTCGCACAGATCACAACCAAAGTTGTTGATATGGAAACAGGCAAGTTCACTGATGCAGTAGACGGTGCTAAGTTCGATATCCAGAAGGCGGCTAAAGACCCTGCTCTATCAAAATCACTGTCGCGTGAAGATGATAAAGCGTCGATCAAGCGTCAGCCTAACTTCATGCCAGTCTACGTTGTAGAAGGCAATAACGGTGCACTGGATAAGATCATCCTGCCTGTTCACGGATACGGTCTTTGGTCAACGCTGTACGGCTTCCTAGCATTGGAAGGTGATCTAAATACAGTGGTCGGTCTAGGCTTCTACTCACACGCAGAGACTCCGGGTCTTGGTGGTGAGGTGGACAACCCAGCTTGGAAAGCGATCTGGCCGGGCAAAAAAGTCTACGCCAATGACATGCAGAAGCCAGAGCTTCAGCTGATCAAAGGTAAGGTTGATGCATCGACAGTTAACGCTGAGTACAAAGTTGACGGCCTTTCAGGTGCAACGTTGACGGGTAACGGTGTCACTAACCTTGTTCAATTCTGGATGGGCAAAAACGGCTACGCTCCGTTCTTGGCTAACCTTCGTGCAGGAGACGCTTAATCATGGCTAAGTCAAAAGAGATCTTGACGACCCCTATCTTTAAGGACAACCCAATTGCACTGCAAATCTTGGGTGTATGTTCTGCACTAGCGGTTACGTCAAACATGGCAACGGCACTGGTTATGTCGTTGGCTGTTATTGTGGTTACCGCATTCTCGAACATGTTCGTGTCGATTATTCGTAACCATATCCCGGGTAACATCCGTATCATCGTTCAGATGACGATCATTGCATCCTTGGTAATCGTTGTTGACCAGTTCCTGAAAGCCTACGCTTACGATATCTCTAAGCAGCTTTCGGTATTCGTTGGTTTGATCATCACTAACTGTATCGTAATGGGTCGTGCAGAAGCCTTCGCGATGAAGAACCCACCACTACCAAGCTTCTTAGATGGTATTGGTAACGGTCTTGGTTACGGCGCTGTATTGATGTTTGTCGGTTTCTTCCGCGAACTCTTTGGTGCAGGTTCACTGTTCGGTATCGAGATTCTTCCGCTAGTCACTAATGGTGGTTGGTACCAGAGCAACGGTCTATTGTTGCTTCCTCCAAGTGCCTTCTTCCTAATCGGTATCTTCATCTGGATCATCCGCTCTTGGGATCCAAAACAAGTTGAGGCGCCAGATTTTGAAATGGCGGCTAACACTAAAGGAGGTTCTCACTAATGGAACAGATGATCAGTCTTGCCGTTAAGGCGATCTTCGTTGAGAACATGGCGCTCGCATTCTTCTTGGGAATGTGTACCTTCTTGGCGATCTCTAAGAAGGTTCAAACAGCCTTTGGTTTAGGTGTAGCCGTTATCGTTGTATTGGCGATTACGACTCCAGTAAACAACCTGATCTTCAACCTATTGCTTCGTGAAGGGGCATTGGCTTGGGCGGGTTACCCAGAAGTTGACCTTAGCTTCCTAGGTTACATCTCTTACATCGGCGTTATCGCTGCGATCGTTCAGATCCTAGAGATGTTCCTAGATAAATTCGTTCCAGCGCTTTACAACGCGTTGGGTGTCTTCCTACCACTGATCACAGTTAACTGTGCAATCATGGGTGCTGCGCTGTTCATGGTTGAGCGTGACTACACCTTTGGTGAGAGTGTTGTTTACGGCACGAGCGCAGGTATCGGTTGGGCACTTGCGATCACAGCCTTGGCTGGTATTCGTGAGAAGCTGAAGTACTCAGATGTACCAGAGGGTCTACGTGGTCTAGGTATCACCTTCATCACTGTAGGTCTGATGTCACTGGGCTTCATGTCGTTCTCTGGCGTACAGCTGTAAGTGGTCTTCTAGGAGAGGAATGAATTAGCTATGAATGCAGAAATCATCCTAGGCGTGGTGATGTTTACAGTCGTGGTATTAGCACTGGTTGCTATTATCTTGGCTGCCCGCGCTAAGCTGGTTAGCTCCGGCAACGTAACAATTGAAATTAACGGTGATCCTGAAAAAACAATCACAGTGCCTGCAGGCGGTAAATTGCTGCAGACTCTAGCGGACAAGGGTGTATTCCTTGCCTCTGCTTGTGGTGGTGGCGGTACCTGTGCCCAGTGTAAGTGTGAAGTTCATGAAGGTGGCGGTTCTATGTTGCCTACTGAAGAGTCACACTTCACAATGCGTGAAGCAAAAGAGGGCTGGCGTCTAAGCTGTCAGGTGCCTGTTAAACAGGATATGAAGATTCATGTTGAAGATGATGTCTTCGGCGTTAAGAAGTGGACCTGTACGGTTGACTCTAACCCGAACGTTGCTACCTTCATCAAAGAGCTGACGTTGCGTCTGCCTGAAGGCGAGAACGTCGACTTCCGCGCAGGGGGTTACGTTCAGCTAGAGTGTCCACCACACACCGTAAACTACAAAGACTTCGCAATCGAGGAAGAGTATCACCCAGATTGGGATAAGTTCGATATTTGGCGTTACGTCTCTAAAGTCGACGAGACAACGATTCGTGCTTACTCGATGGCGAACTACCCTGAAGAGCGCGGTGTGGTTAAGTTCAATATCCGTATTGCAACGCCACCTCCAGGTCGTGACGATGTGCCACCAGGCATCATGTCATCGTACGTATTTAGCCTGAAACCAGGTGATACTATTGATGTTTACGGACCATTCGGTGAGTTCTTCGCTCGCGAGACTGACAATGAGATGGTCTTCATCGGCGGTGGTGCAGGTATGGCGCCAATGCGCTCACACATCTTCGATCAGCTTAAGCGTCTAAACTCTAAGCGTAAGATCTCTTTCTGGTACGGTGCACGCTCTGTTCGTGAAGCGTTCTACACAGAAGAGTTCGATAAGTTGGCTGAAGAGAATGAGAACTTCGAATGGCACCTAGCACTGTCTGATCCACTTCCAGAAGATAACTGGGAAGGTCTGACTGGCTTCATCCACAACGTCCTTCTAGAGAACTACTTGAAGGATCATGAAGCACCAGAGGATTGTGAGTACTACATGTGTGGGCCACCAATGATGAACGCAGCGGTGATCGACATGCTACTCAACCTAGGTGTTGAACGTGAGAACATCATGCTTGACGACTTCGGTGGCTAATAGATGATTTCAGGTTTTCAAAGCCTTATTAAATGGCCGGTAGCTATGCTACTGGCCGTTTTTGTTCTAACGGGCTGTAACTTTTTTGAAAATGAGAAGGTGGTTGGCATTGATGGTCAAACCATGGGCACTACCTTCAGTATGCGCTGGGTTGACCTTAATGAAGATCGAATCAACGATATTCGCAATCGTGCCGGTAAGGTTCTAGCAACCGTTAATCAGCAGATGTCGACCTACATTCCTAATAGTGAACTCTCGACCTTTAATAAGCTTCCTGCAGGCAGTGAGATGGAAGTCTCAGACGCGCTGGCAGCGGTTGTAGAGCAGTCATTGACGATCAGTGAACGATCCGGCGGGGCGTTTGATGTCACAGTGGGTCCGTTGGTTAACCTTTGGGGCTTTGGGCCCAATGGCCGTATCGAAAAGGCACCTACCGAGGCAGAGATCGCTTCGTTGAAGGAACGTATTGGTTACCAAAAAGTCGAGGTTTTAAAAGACCCCACTCGTTTGCGAAAATTAGGACAGCAGTATGTTGATCTGTCGGCCATCGCTAAAGGCTACGGCGTTGATCAACTGGCTGAGACTCTCGAAGCCGAAGGTATTTACAACTATTTGGTTGAGATCGGCGGTGAGCTTCGCGCTAAAGGCTTGAAGCCAGATGGTTCACACTGGCGCATTGCCATTGAGTCACCGGCATCGATGGAGCGCAGTATCGGACGAATCATTAATGTTAAGGATACGGCGATTGCTACATCCGGTGATTACCGAAACTACTTTGAGGAAGGCGGTGTCCGTTTTTCGCACACCATTAATCCTGAGACGGGTAAACCGATTACTCACCGCTTAGCGTCAGTAACCGTATTAATGCCGACCTGTGCTGAGGCGGATGCATTAGCAACGACCCTGATGGTCATGGGCGAAAACAGAGGCTTTGAGTTCGCCAAAGAAGAGGGGATAGCAGCCTACTTCTTATATAAGTCAGAGCAGGGTGATACATTTATCGAACAGGCAACAGCAGAGTTTGAAGCCTTTGTTCAAGAAGGAGAGTAAGCCATGGAAATTATGGTCATTACATTTATTGTTCTACTGGTTGTCATCGTTGGTATGTCAGTAGGCGTGATCTTCTCGAATAAGCCAATTAAGGGCTCTTGTGGTGGCATGAGTGCACTTGGCATGGATACAGTTTGTGATATCTGTGGCGGTCGTCCCGAAGATTGTGATGGCGAGCAAGACGCGGTCCAAAAGAAAGAGATTAATAAAGACGATCTAGCTTACGAAGTTAAGTAGATCGATCGACGATAACGACAAGGAAAGTTGAGGTACTAAATGGCAGCCTACGAATACGATGTAGTGGTAATTGGCTCGGGTCCTGCGGGTGAGGGTGCTGCAATGAATGCAGCTAAAAAAGGTCGCCGTGTAGCGGTGATCGAAGAGCAGTCCACAGTCGGCGGTAACTGTACTCATAAAGGTACCATCCCTTCTAAAGCGCTGCGTCACTCCGTTAAACAGATCATCGAGTTCAACACCAACCCAATGTTCCGTGATATCGGTGAACCACGCTGGTTCTCATTTCCTAAAGTGTTAAGTCGTGCCGAGAAGGTGATCTCTAATCAGGTCATGCTACGCACTAACTTCTATGCGCGCAATCGTGTTGATCTCTTCTTTGGTGAAGCCAAGCTGGTTTCAAACAGTGAAGTCAGTATTGTAGGTAATAACGGCAGTGCTGATACGCTCAAAGCGAAAAACATCATCATCGCAACGGGCTCCAGCCCATACTGTCCACCGGATGTTGATTTTAACCACCCACGTATCTACAACTCAGACACTGTGCTTAAACTCTGCCATACACCACGCAATATGGTGATCTACGGTGCCGGTGTTATCGGTTGTGAATACGCCTCTATCTTCAGTGGGTTAGGGGTGAAAGTGGATTTGATCGACAATCGTGATCGTCTTCTATCTTTTCTAGATGGCGAGATCTCTGATGCGTTGAGTTACCACCTACGCAACAACGGCGTCATGATTCGTCACAACGAAGAGTATGACAAGATTGAAGGGACAGAGAACGGTGTCGTAATCACCATGAAGTCTGGTAAGGTCCTTCGTACGGATGCCTTCCTATGGTGTAACGGTCGTACCGGCAATACCGCACAACTTGATCTTGATAAGGTCGGTTTGAAAGCCAACGGTCGCGGACAGTTGGATGTTGATGATCACTACCGTACGGAAGTCGATGGTATCTACGCTGTAGGTGATGTGATCGGCTGGCCTGGCCTGGCATCAGCAGCGCTTGATCAAGGGCGTGCCGCTTCAGAAGATATGTTGGATGCCGATGATTTTCGTTTTGTCAGTGAAGTGCCTTCAGGTATCTATACCATTCCAGAGATCAGCTCGATCGGTAAAACCGAAGAGGAGCTTACCTCGGCAGCGGTACCCTACGAAGTGGGTCAAGCCTTCTTTAAAGATACTGCGCGTGCTCAGATTTCCGGTGAACCCGTTGGTATGCTGAAAATCTTGTTCCACCGTGAATCTCTGGAAATTCTGGGTATCCACTGCTTTGGTGACCAAGCATCCGAGATCATCCACATCGGCCAAGCGATCATGGCACAAGAGGGTGAAGCGAATACTGTGAAGTACTTTGTAAACACCACCTTCAACTACCCAACCATGGCTGAAGCCTACCGTGTTGCTGCTCTTGCGGGCCTAAACCGATTAGAGAGTAAATAAACTATTCTATGGTTGTTAAGAGCGCCTTAGGGCGCTCTTTTTGTTTAAGCCAAAGATCTATAACGGTATAACTAAATTAGCTACAATGGTTCATTACTTCACCGAAGGGGTTTGAACCGTGAGCGAGCTGACACCACTGCATGAGTTAAGGTCTAAAATCGAAGAGATCATCGTCGGCCAAGAGTCTGTGATCGATCGTCTTCTTATTGCGTTACTCAGTGGCGGGCACGTGCTCCTTGAAGGCCCACCGGGTCTAGCTAAGACAACTCTGGTTCATTCTCTCGCCGCGGGAATGAATGCCCGTTTTCAGCGTGTTCAATTTACACCGGATCTTATGCCAGCCGATTTGACTGGCAGTGAAGTGTTCGATGCCAATAGTGGCAGCTTCCGTTTTATCGAAGGACCACTGTTTCATGAGGTGTTACTGGCTGATGAGATCAACCGTGCGCCACCTAAGGTGCAATCTGCACTGTTGGAAGCCATGGCCGAGCATCAAATCACGGTGGCCGGTAAAACCTATCCTCTGCCTCCTGTCTTTATGGTGTTGGCAACTCAAAACCCCCTAGAACAATCGGGTACCTACCCTCTGCCTGAAGCTCAACTGGATCGTTTCCTATTCAAGATCGTATTGGACTACCCAAGCATCGATGAAGAGATCGAGATCACTCGTCGAGCTCGTGCCGCCCAGGAGGGGCATGTCGAGGCCGACATGCAGGCCCTACTGACACCCAGTGAGCTTCTTGCCCTGAGAGAGTCGTTAAACAGTGTCTTTATTGAAGAAAGGGTAGAGCGGTTTGCGATAGAGTTGGTCTCTGCCACTCGTCGATTAAATCAATACATCCCAGAGTGGTGTGGTTATGTGAAAGCGGGTGCGTCGCCCCGCGCGTCGATTGCTCTGCTTCAGGCGGCGACCGCAAGAGCACTACTGAATCAGCGTGATTTTGTGTTACCTGAGGATATTCATGCGCTTGCCGTTGATGTACTTCGTCATCGCTTGGTACTCAGCTTCTCGGCTAAGGCCGACGGGGTAACTGAAGAGGCAGTGATTCATCGTCTTTTAGAGACGCTCCCCGCGGTTTAACAGGTCTGTTGTGAACAGCTTAGTTGACCAACCACTGCTGACTCCTGATGAGATAGCACAACTGATTGCCTCTGGCGCTGCCTTGGCTTCACAGGTAGTAGGTCAGATTAATCAACGTCTAAACAGTGGTGCTAATAAAGCAGCATTATTAGGCAGTGGTACGGAATTTGATGACCTAAGGGTGTTTCAGTTTGGGGATGACCCTCGAAAGATCGATTGGCGCGCCTCTGCTCGATCTCAAGAGTGGTTAGTTAGATCCTACCGCAGTGAATTTCAGCAACCTCTTCAGTTGGTCGTTGATCGCAACTCAACCATGCGGTTTGGCACAAAGAAGCGTCTGAAAGTCACTCAAGCGGCTAGATTGTCACTCTGGTTAGCAGGTATTTACCATCAGCAAGATTATGCACTGGGTGCGTTTTTATTAGAGCAGAATGCCACTGTGTTTGACTCTAGGGTGGGGGATGACTGGCTCAACCTTCTCTGTGAGGCTTTGGTCTCGCCTGCACCGCCTTCGCAGAATTCAGCGATCAACTGGGATGCTGTTTTAACGCAACTTGTTTCTGATACACCCACCGGTGCTAAAGTCATTTTGATTTCAGATTTTAGATCGTTGAACTCAGATCACCGAGCGCTTTTAACTGAACTATCAGAAAAGAGATCATTGAGCGCGTTCCTCATTTCAGACCCCATGGAGAGAGATCCAAAGGCGCTGTTAGGTCGTGATTTGATCTGGGGTCCTAAGAGGTTCTGTGTCGATGACCAAGAGTCCATCGCTCGTATTCATCAAGCCTACTTGAATCGGTTGTTAGAGATTCAGGATCTAATGTCACAATCAGGCATCCCACTGATTGAGGTCTGTAGTTCGCTCGATCAGTTTACCCTGAGCCTGTTAGGTGGTGAGTATCATGAATGAAGCACCGTTAAGGCTGTTCGATATTTTGCCAATGGTTGACCACTCATCCAATCTGGCACTGACGGCTATACTCTCTCTGACAGTACTATTTACCCTATTTATTGCAATTTGGTACCGCTTTTTTACACCGCTGGCAAAGTTGCAGCGCGCACTATCAAATCAGTCAATGACGCCGCGTCAGGGCTGTCATCAATTAGCGGGAATCATGGTCATTGACACTGCCTTACTACAGGAACTGAACAGGTTGCGGTTTCAACCTGTTGAACCGACACTTGATGAAGTTCAAACATTGATCAAGAGGGCGCGACATGTTCTCTGATTGGGGAATGTTACAACCTCTTTGGTTGTTACTAACGCCTCTGATTTTGATTCTCTTTTGGCGTCGAAGAGACTCTGATGCGCCCTGGCCAGACCTACTGCAAAGAGAGAGAGTTCGTTACCCTCTTTATGGCGAACTGACTAATGAACAGCCGGAAGCATCGCAATACCAGCCTCGTCGTGAACGGCTATTGTTGATGTCGATGACATTATTCGTATTGGCTTTGGCGCAACCCGTTGTCTACCGTGACACCATTGAGCTACCAGATCAGAAAGATCCTGTAGACCTAGTGCTATTGGTGGATACTAACATCACGATGGTGCTGAAAGACTATTTTGACGGTCAACAGTCGATTGAAAGAATGAGCCTTACCAAAGAGCTCTTATCAGAGTTCGTTAATGGCTTTCAGGGTAATCGTATTGGCCTAAGTATTATGGGTAACCCTCCCTATCATTGGTTGCCGTTTACCGATGATCGAGACGCCGTGACACAAGCCATTGCTCGTATTAGGGTGACACTCGGCGGGCGTTTAAGCGACATGTCGGCTTCACTCAAGCTGGTCAGTGACAACTATCCAACGGATCTTAATCCTGTCGTTGTGATGGTGACCGACAGCGGTATGCAGTTGGGTGAAACCTCTCCACAAGCTGCTGCGAAAGCCCTAGCTGATGCCGGCTATACTCTCTATGTCATTGCGATAGGCTCGACTGAGCTCTCTCAGGAACAGAAAGCGCGTGCCGGATTTGTCTATGATCCCGTGGACCTCGCTCTGTTGGATGAAGTGGCTAAAGCGGGCGCCGGCAAGATGTTTCACGCTCTGAACATCGATGCTTTTGAAGAGGCTCTGCAAACCATTTCACGTGAGCAGACGACTCAGAATCGATCGATTAATACATTGCCCTTGGTGGAGCCGCTCTACCCCTGGTTTATTCTGTCTGGACTCACGCTGCTGATACTGATCTTTGTTAGGAGGAGCGTCTGATGGTTTATTGGCGCGAACCTCTTCTGCTATGGCTAATGCTATTGCCATTGGCGATTCTCGTTATCTCTACTGTTAGAGAAAAAAGGAGACTGACACAGCTGGTCGATGATGAGCTGCTCCCTTGGGTTCAGCCACCCAGTCGCTCTGGACAGGAGGGGTTAAAGCCGCTCTTATTGTCATCGGTTTGGGCGCTTTTGATCCTCTCATTAGCGGGACCTAGAACCCCCCAATTCATACCAAATGATCTTACATCAGCGCAGGATCGAGTCATTATCCTGTTGGATTATTCAGACTCCATGCGAGCGATAGATGCGCGAGGTCTTCAGGGTGTGGTGCCTCGCATAACTGCAGCCACCGAGCTGGCAAACTCTTGGCTGGACCCTGATGTACAGATCGTTGAGACAGGTCTATTAGCTTTTTCTGGCAGTGCACACTGGCTATTAAAACCGACCATGGACAGTCATCTAATCCAACATTTTCTAGCTCAAGGTGATGAGTTTTATCTGCCCACTCTTGGGAGTAACCTAGTTGAGGCATTGTCGGCCATTCGGTCTCTGCCAAGGGGGCCTGATACAAAAAGCCATATAGTGCTTTTAACGGATGGAGATGTGGCTCTGGAAAACAGCGAGAGCATAGAGTCCGCTCTAGTATCCCTGCATGCCTCTATGCCGATGACACTGAATCTAATCGGGTTGGGCGGTGGAGAGCCTACTCAAGTACCCGGTCACCCTTCGGCAAACACTCAAATGAACATCACCTTTCTTAAATCGCTGGCGTCACTGCATCCTGATTTTAGCTACAGGACACCGGAATCCTTGTTAGGGCAGCCCTTGCTAAAGTGGCTAAATATTGAGTCTAGGCGTATCACTCCAGAGAACTACGCCCGAGTTGTCTGGTCTGAGTGGTTTTCGATACCGCTATTGATAGCACTTCTGCTCATAGTCGTTCTCATTCATCGTTCACCAACGAGGTGGTCGAATGGTTAGTCTAAAACGAGCTGCGCTATTCGGTTATGGCTTACTTTTGCTGTTAGTGATGCTGACCTATTGGGTGGTTCCGCAGTTTATTGAACCTTCGAAATATGAATCACAGTTTCAGCAAGCAGAAGCCTGCTATCGTCAGCAAGATTGGGAGTGCGCGCAGCTCAATTTTGCGTCGGCTGTCTGGTCCTCTGAATCGAATATTGATCGTGGGATTGCACTGTTTAACCTGGCGAATACTCACTTCTACCGAGGCGAATACACACAAGCTAAGTTGCTCTACCAAGAGGCAGAAGAGTTTGGGGTGGATGCGAAAAAAATAGCGGTGAACCTAGCCTTTGCGCGTTCACTCGAAGCATCAATGAAGCAGCTGTTATTGGATATTCAAAAGAGTGCCGATAAAGCCGATTGGCATAACGCTTCAGGTAACCTACCGATCGACCTTTTGGATCAGGTGGCCGAAGGTGTCTACCTTGGTGTCAGTCAGGAGCTTCCGGAAAATATACTTAACCTATCGGCCGATCAGGTCAAACCCCTGTTAATGGCCTCCATCGATCAGCATTTAGGCAGGCAGAGCGAGCTGGAGTACCAGCCACGCTGGATCAGAACTGAATCGACCGACTCCGGAACGACTGCAGAGTTATTGAGTCGTGTGATGCGCCTTGAGTTAGATTTACCTAATAGCATCGATCCAACTCCTATCAAAGTGGAGGGGGAACGGCCGTGGTAAAACTGTTATTGATGCTCGTCTTCAGCATCGGGCAGCTTCATGCTGCCAACTTGTCTATCCTGCCTGAAAAAGATCAGATCGAGCAGGGCCGCTCTGTGATAGTCAATATCCTCTATGTTGGCCCCACCTCGCCAGATGAGTTGAATGTTAAGCGTTGGCAAACTCAGGTGTTTACAGAAAAAGGTTATCGTAAAGAGAGAGAATTGCCCGATGGGCAGGTAGAAGTAAAGCAGCGCCTTACACTCTTTCCAAGACAATCAGGTCTGCTAACCTTGGGCCCCCTAGCATTGGGTGGGGCTAAATCGCAGCGTTTTAATCTGATGGTGACACCTGCGGTGGTTAATAATGTAGACATTACACCTATCTGGGACACACTGCCGGAACAGATCTGGCAAGGCGAATCCATTGAGAGTTGTGTGAGTATGCCGTTATCTGAGCAACGCAACCGTATTAAGATTGAGTCGCTGGAAATTCCGGGAATCTCTACAGTGCAGACACTATCCAGAACAGGTTTATTTGAGGAGCAGCTCATCGCAAAACGGTGTTGGCGCTTCTCTGCCCAACAGTCTGGAAATTACCTCATTGAGTTACCACCCATTATCCAACGAGGGCGTGGCCGGTGGACTTTCTATCTACCAGCTCAGGTTATTGAAGTCTTACCTCTGCCAAGCTATCTGCCAAACAGCATCAGTATCGGCAAGCCGAATATTGAGGTACAGCAGGGTGAGCTTGGTTGGCGAATCAGTGTCCAGGTGGTTGCAGGGTCTTCGGCGCAAACCTTATGGGGTGTAAGAAGTGCGCTAGCCAGAGCGATGGCTATTTCTACAGATCAAATCATAGATTCTGAGGGTGAATTTTTTGTCCCATATAAGCGCTGGTCGTTTGGCCAGATTGTCACAGTAAAACTCCCTTTTTTTAATACACTAACGGGGCGATTAGACACAGTTGATCTGCTGCTTAAAGCGCCCTGGAAATTACCAATGACCGCCATTGTGCTCTTATCGTTAGTCGCTGTCGCTATCCTCATTAAAGTGACTCTTTTAGCGGGAGCATTTAGGCAAAGAAGAGAAAGAGTGCAGGCGTTTAAACGTGCGATCTACTCAGCAACGACGGCTGATCAGCTTAGATCACTCGTGTTAGCCTGTGGTTGTGCTGGGGCAGAGCGTAGCGAGCGTTATAAAACCCTTCAACACTGGGCCGATGCGCAAGGTGATCAAGAGGCGACTTGGCTAGCTCACAGCATTAACCAATTGGCTTTTTCTAAAAGCGATCAAGCGCCTCTTGAAGAGATAAAACGAACATTGATCAATCGATTAACTCTCTAGTTTGTTAACCGGTTGATCACAATTTTAAAGTTCACCCTCTGCTCTTAGCATTTCTATATCCCAATTTATTTCTAAATTGCCATATCAATTGGCACAAAACCTGCATTGTTAATTACAAACAGTCTTCAATTTCGAGATTTATGACTGAAATAGCAATTGAGGTTTTTAAATGCATCCAAATGATGTTGATCCACTACTAGAGTCTTTACTGGCTTTAGCGCGTATTTATGGCATCACCGCGACTGAAGAGACTCTAACAGCGGGTCTACCTCTAGTGGATGATCGGTTAACACCGTCAGTTTTCCCTCGTGCAGCTGAACGTGCCAAATTGACGACACGTATCGTTAATAAAACCTTGGAGGAGATGACAACTAACCATCTTTTGCCGGCTATTCTGTTAACAAAAGATAATAAAGCACTCGTATTGCTTGGTTGGAGTCAGGATGAAGATGAAGTAGAGGTGATCCTTCCTGAACTAGGTCATGCCAAATCGACGATCAGCCGATCTGAACTAAATGCCATTTACACGGGCCACGCCATTTTGGCGCGTCCCGTGTTTCAAATAGATAACAATCTAAAATCAAATCGTCTTAAACAGCAAAAAGGACACTGGTTCTGGTCAGCTATTCGCGAAAATAGAGCAGTCTACCGTGATGTCCTGTTGGCAGCCCTGTTTATTAATCTCTTCGCATTAGTTGTTCCAATATTTACCATGAACGTCTACGACCGCGTTGTACCAAACCACGCCGTTGAGACGCTGTGGATGTTGGCGGCCGGAGTAGGGGTTGTATTGGTTGCTGATGCCTTTTTGAAAACGATCCGCTCTCACTTCTTGGATTTGGCATCTAGGCGTGTTGATGTGCGCCTATCCGCACTGATAATGGAACGTGTTTTAGGCTTACGCTTAGACGCTAAACCCAACTCAGTGGGCTCTTTTGCCTCTAACTTGCGCTCATTTGAATCGGTGCGAGAATTCATTACCTCTGCTTCAGTAAATACCCTAATAGATCTGCCATTTTCGATTATATTTCTAATGGTCATTGCCTGGATTGCACCGCCTATTGTTATTCCTGTCGTAGTCGCGATTGGTTTAGTTGTTCTGTATGCGTTAATCACGCAATCACGTTTACGCCGTTTAACTGAAACCATGCACGTAGCCAGCGCCATGCGGAACTCGACACTGGTTGAATCCCTGGTCGGCCTGGAGACCCTAAAATCAATGGGTGCAGAGGGGCGTATGCAGCGAAAATGGGAAAGCACCACCTCTTATATTGCACGAGTGGGTATTCAGCTGCGCAAACTGTCCACCTCTAGCATCTCATTTACTCAGTGGGCACAACAGGCCTGTGTCGTAGCTGTCATCGTTTATGGTGTCTATTTAATAACGGCTGCAGAGCTGAGTATGGGGGGGTTAATTGCAGTTAATATGCTTGCGTCCCGTGCTCTGGCCCCATTCGCGCAGATGGCAGGTCTCATACTGCAATACCACAATGCAGCGACTGCTCTGGATTCGCTAGAAGAGATTATGTCGAAACCGGTTGAACGAACGGAAGATCGTCAACTGCTTACGCGTGATCACCTTAAGGGTGACTTGGTATTCAGCCATGTGAGTTTTGCTTATCCAGATTCAGAGGTTGGTGCTTTGAGGGATGCTTCATTCAGCGTCAATCAGGGTGAAACGGTTGTTTTGTTAGGGCGCGTTGGTAGCGGCAAATCAACCCTGCTTAAAATGGCGATGGGCCTCTACACCCCAAGTGAGGGGGCTGTCACTATCGATGGTATTGACCTTCGCCAGCTAGATCCCGCCGATCTTCGAACTCGTGTTGGGTATGTTCCGCAAGACGCCGTGTTATTTCGTGGCACCCTGCGAGAAAACTTGATGCTCGCTCAGTTGCATGTAACCGATGCAGACCTCATGCAGGCGGCTGAAATGGCCGGTATTGATGAGTTTATAAAACACCATCCCAAGGGCCTCGATATGGAGGTTGGTGAGCGCGGTGAAGCGTTATCCGGTGGTCAACGAAAAGGCGTTGTTTTGGCCCGTGCTCTCGTCCATCGGCCTAATGTCCTGTTCATGGATGAACCGACAGGTTCAATGGATCATTCAACAGAAGCCACTGTGGTGAAAAATCTAACGGAGTATCGTAAAGGTAGAACACTTTTCCTGATTACTCACCGAACTTCACTACTCGACTTGGCTGATCGAATCGTTGTGTTAGACAGCGGCAAAGTGGTTGCGAATGGTCCGCGCGACAACGTGATCGAAGCACTGAGACAAGGCAAAGTCGGGAGGGCTTCTTAATGAATGATCGAAAAACGGAAAGCCAACTTGAAGCGATAGATGAACAGTTTAACTGGGGAGCTGATGTAACCCGAGCCTATGCTGATCAGTCTCCTTTACGGTTACGTGGTTTGCTATACCTATTGATGCTGATTGTGATTGTGTTAGTTACTTGGGCGCACTATGCAAAAGTAGACGAAGTAACGAGGGGGGAAGCTCGAGTCATCCCCGCTCAACAAGTTCAGATTATCCAATCGCAAGATGGCGGTTTAGTACAAGACATTCACATTAAAGAGGGGGATGTGGTTGAAAAAGGTCAGCTTTTAATCAGCTTAGATCAAACCCGCACCGGATCTCAGTTACGTGAAAGTCGCGCAGAACTCCTAGCACTGCTTGTAAAAGCTGAGCGTTTAACGGCTGTTGCGAACGGTACAGATTTTTCGCCGACCGAAACGTTAATCAAACAAGTGCCAACCATCGTTCAACAAGAAAAACAGTTATTCACATCGAATATCAATCGTTTAGAG
Organism: Marinobacterium sp. xm-d-579; assembly: GCF_013282935.1. Classification (NCBI taxonomy): domain Bacteria; kingdom Pseudomonadati; phylum Pseudomonadota; class Gammaproteobacteria; order Oceanospirillales; family Oceanospirillaceae; genus Marinobacterium; species Marinobacterium sp. xm-d-579. Next base: position 657,973 of record NZ_WBYP01000002.1, on the reverse strand, counting down.
ACGATAAAGACAATTGCGAGTGAGCAGCTGAATCAACGTCGGCAGGAAGTTGATGAGCTGACAGCACGCCGTAATCAGTTAGTAGAATCGCTAAAACTGGCTAAGCGTGAATTAGAAGTAACGCGCCCCCTAGTCAAAACCGGTGCAGTGTCAGAAGTGGAGTTACTTCGTTTGCAGCGTGAGGTAAATCAGTTCAGTGGTGAATTAGAACAAACAAAATCACAGATTCAACGTTCTCAATATGCCATTACTGAATCTGAAAACAATTTACGTGATGTTGAACTCTCGTTCTTCAATGAAATTCAAGAAGAGCTGGCAAGGACAACTGCCCGAGTAAATGCCCTTACTGAAACCGATAACGCACTGTCAGACCGAGTCAACCAGACTCAGATCTATTCACCTGTTGCCGGTACGGTAAAACAACTCTATTTCAATACGCGAGGGGGTGTTATTAGCCCGGGCCAAGAGATAGCAGAGATTGTACCGTTGGATGATCGCATGTTGCTGGAGGTCAAAATTCAGCCACGTGATATCGCCTTCTTACGCCCCGGCCAAGAGACGATCGTTAAGTTTACCGCTTATGATTTCGTTATTTACGGCGGTCTAAAAGGGGTCGTTGATCAGATAGGTGCCGACAGCATTATCGATGAGGAGGGTAACGCCTTTTACAACGTAACGGTTAGAACAACAGAGTCGTTTAACCGAGATGACATGCCAATCATTCCGGGCATGGTGGCTGAAGTGGACGTGTTAACGGGCAAAAAGTCAGTACTTAACTACCTTGCTAAACCTATTTTGCGTGCCAAACAGTACGCCCTTACGGAGCGCTAATGGATAGTCTTTTTTTCGGCTACCGCAATGGCCTTCGTGAAAATTGGAAAACCGCTTTTCCGAATGCTCAATTTGGAATCGATACGACGGTTAGTTTGCCATCAGCCTTGGTTTGGTTGGATATTAGCGCCTTTGAAAACCAAGATGCAGCCCCCTGGGTAGCTTCGTTTGTTGGTGAAGGTCGTAAAGTTATCGTGCTGAGCTCTTCACCCAACGATCAACAGGCCTATAGTATGATGAGTATCGGAGCTTCTGGATATTGTCATGCACTGGCAGCGGCTAGTCAGTTACAAGAGGTCGCTGATGTCGTTAGAAAAGATGGTCTTTGGGTTGGACCAGGCGTTTTACAACGCATCATAGGTGTTTCTAATAAAGTAGCCTCACTAAGATCAAATAAACCATCGCTTCACCCGGCTTTATCGGTTTTAACCCCTAAAGAGCTAGAAGTGGCGGCAGATGTGGCTGTAGGGTTAAACAATAAAGAGGTCGCTGAAAAGCGCTTTATGTCAGAACGAACTGTGAAGTCTCATCTTACGTCAATATTTCACAAGCTCAACCTGCGCGACCGCGTTCAGCTCGCCTTGCTCATGAATGGCTTGCCTTTTAAAACAGAGCACGCCAGTTAGTGTTTTAGAACTAATCATCCAAACAATACATTGGCACGTTTCCTGCTAGCCCTACTCAAATCAGAAGTTTATTTCTGCCCAAAAGTACGATGTAGAGAATCCCTGCTCAACCTAGTATGAGCTTAAAGAACTCTATATAGCTCTCTTAGTAGGATTACATTATGGCCAACCCAGTTATTGCTACCGTTCAATCAGTTACAGCGCCTATTTCTGTTCGCGATGAGGCGGGTTCTCTTCGTCAACTGAGTGTCGGTGATCAACTTCGCCTTGGTGATTTAGTGCTCACTGAAAGTGGACAGGCAGCTAATTTGCTAATGACCGATGGCACGGTTGTCACCTTAACGGGTGCTAAAGAGACACTCGTTTCAAATGATCTTATGGCAACCACAGCGAGTTCTGCGGAAGAGGCTGTTATTAGCGAAGCTAGCCTAGATCAGCTCATTAACGAGGTTCGCGATCAAGTAGCTACTAACACGCCAGAAGCGGATCAAATCCTAGCCGCGCTGCAAGGGGATGGACCCTTAGATGACTTGCTCGAAGAGACCGCAGCAGGTTTGACAGGTGAGGGCGAAGGGGAAGGCCACTCTTTCGTCATCTTAGATCGAATTGATGAGCAAATAGAGTTAGCACTCACCACAACCACTCCTTTTATTGTCACAGAAGAGCAAGAGCCGTTCGAAGGAGTGCAAAGCGCAAGCTTTAATCTAACCACTGAGAGTGATGTTGCGCCGAACATTGCTCAATTTACCGACAATTTTGTCAATGGCGTGAGCTACACTACCTCGTCTGGACTAACGGGATTAACGGGTGATGCGGGTGAACCTGGTTCGTTTCGTTACAACGATGGCGATACCATTACCTTCTCAATAGGTGCTGTCATCATTGCTGAATTCTCAGCAGACCTCATTCAAGGACCCTACCTGTTTATTCAGGACTTAAAAGGTCTATCGCTTTCAGAAACTAATGATCAGTTTGTCGAGAACGTCGCTATTTTTCTTCAGGCATTAGATTCAGACCTTGATGATGGCAACAACATAGATGGGCTTCAGACTCAAGACATTAGTGCTGAAGAAGCTTCAGTTGCTTTCTCTAATTATATTGAGATTACCGCCGCGATTCGCACCCTGTTCGAAAACTATGTCGATCCAGCAACAGGTCAGGCACTCAACTTGATGAACTCAGGTAAGGGGCAGGTTTCAGATGCGCTATCCAAAGCCGGTGTCGAATTTACTGCTAAGTCAGAGATGGAAGGCGTCTCTTATGAAGTAAACAGCGCCAATGGCGGAACGGTTGTAATCGACGAAGATGGAAACTTCACTTTCACGCCAAATGGTGAATTAAGCGGCGAGCAGGCATTCGCTTATACCGTCACTAACAACTCGGGGGATACTTTCGAGATGACGCGAGTAGTTAATCTATCTGACACAGATACATTAACAGGCAGTGTGCGCATGAACAGCTTCGAGACGCTTGCCATGCAGCACGTAGTGGACACTATCAGCGAACTAGCCGGTGAACGCGATCCCGAAACCATGGACGCTCGTACCGAAGATACCTGGGGATGGTTTGAGGAAGGCACAGAGTCTGACCGGGTTGTAAATTACAGCACAGCGCCTGAAACACTTGAGATTGATGACTCTGGAATCAAGTTCGTTGTAGATGCTTCAATGCTCGCTTATGGCTACGTACCTAAACAGATTAACGACGACTCCATGATGAATAACATGGAGCTGTCTGATGTTAGTGTTCGCCTGCTCGATAACGATGGTGCTCCCATCGCAAACAGAAGCCTGTCAATTGAGTTTGATGCCGAAACCAAAACAGGTGTCGTTACACTTTCCGCAGATGATGAGACGAGCCTTGATGACTTAGCGGCTGAAGTGGAAGACGGTCTCCTAGAGAACCTAGCCTTTGATTACACCATATGGGATTGGACAGTACCCGTAAAAGTTGAAGGCGCTGGCGCTATAGACGCTTACAAGTCACACCTATCAGCTAATCCTGCTGATATTGTAGAGGATGGTGTTTACAGTCAATTTGTGGTGAATAGCACACTCGCTTTTGATGAGGCGCAAAAACTGACGGTTAAGTTCTCTCCAGAAGGGAGTGGGACTGATTTTGCAGAGTACTCAGACGACTTCTCAGTCCCTATTCAATATCGTAATGGTGATGGCGAGTGGGTGGATATGCAGGTTCTGGACGAAACCTACACTCGTGCAGACTATGATAAACCACTACCAATCTTTGAATTTGAACTGGCTGCAGGCTCAACCGCTGTAGAAATTCGAATTCCCGTCTTCGATGATCCCTACATCGAAAGCACTGAAATTATCGATATGTTGGTAGAGGGTGACAACTTCTATTCAGAGAACATCCAAGCAAAAATCATAGATAACGATACGGCCAACACAACACCTATCGTTGAAGTAAACTTTGCAGTGGTCAATGAAGATGACGGTTACGCGACCCTAACGTTCAGCCTAGTCGATCAAGACGGTAATTTAGTAACCGATACATCCGATACGACGATCACCTATCAAACAGCTGATTTGAGTGCCAAAGCAGGATTGGATTACACCGCTATTCCGAATGATGGCGACACAGGAACAGCGTTGATCATTGCGGGAGAATCGACGGTTACTATTCAAGTGCCAATTATTGACGATTCAATAATTGAGCAAACCGAGTTTTTCAAAATTGACGTTCTATCGGTTTCAGACAATGCCGTACTGGGTGATCCTGAAGCCTCAGTCCGTATTTACGATAATGATGGCATGACCATCACAGGTGATGCGCAACAAGAAGGTACAAACATTACCTACACGGTCGTTCTACCATCAGAGCTACCATCGGGTGAAAAGACCATCACCCTAACCCCAACCAATTCAGGTGCAACCGCCTCCGTACATGACGACTATTCGTTAACCCCAGTGTCTGTCACCTATACAGATGGCGATCTGAATACCCAAACCATCTCAGCCAACAGTGATGGTTCATTTACTCTCCCTGACGCGGTGACTACTTTTCAAGCATCTTACTCAACGGTTTTTGATAACACACCCGATGGTGGCGCTGACACACCTCGCGATGAGTTCGCACGTTTACAAGTGCAAGTTGAATACCAAAGTGGCCCTGAAACATTAACAGTCACTGGGCTGGGTGAAGCTACTATTTTGGATGCTAATTCACCTGAAGCAGATTCGGTTGAAGTGACAGGGGGCGAAGATGATTCTTTCATCACCATCACACTCGTCGGCAGCGATATCGACCTCAATGACAGTATTGAAACCTTCACTCTAGACAACTTGCCTGCAAACGGTACTTTGTATACTGATGCAACACTGACCACATTAGCTGTTGCAGATACGAGCTACGCTGCGAGTGATGATGAGCTAACTCTATATTTTGTACCAGATGAGAATTGGAACGGCGAAACTAACTTTAATTTCACCGCAAATGATGGTGAGTTGGATTCAGAACCAGCAACGGCAACGATCAAGGTCACGCCAGTCAATGATCGTCCTACAATCGACGTAACAGCGGCTGCGACGTTCAACGAAAACGATGCGGTTGTAGGTCAAACGGTTGCGACGTTCAGTGCGAGCGATGAAGAAGATGGCACGTTGACGGTTGCTGCTGGAGACGTGACGTTCACCGGTACGACGAACAGTGCAGGTTACTACGCGTTCGATGGTGAGAACGTTGTTCTAACCCAGGCGGGTGTGAATGCAATCAATGCAGGCACGACGCTACCAGCGGTTGATCTAACGGCGACGGACAGCGGCAGTAAGACAGCCAATGCTAATGCGACACCAACGTACACAGCACAGAACGATGGTCCAACCATCACCGTGACAGCTGAAGCGACGTTCAACGAAAACGATGCGGTTGTAGGTCAAACGGTTGCGACGTTCAGTGCGAGCGATGAAGAAGATGGCACGTTGACGGTTGCTGCTGGAGACGTGACGTTCACCGGTACGACGAACAGTGCAGGTTACTACGCGTTCGATGGTGAGAACGTTGTTCTAACCCAGGCGGGTGTGAATGCAATCAATGCAGGCACGACGCTACCAGCGGTTGATCTAACGGCGACGGACAGCGGCAGTAAGACAGCCAATGCTAATGCGACACCAACGTACACAGCACAGAATGATCCATCCGTACTTACTGCAGACACAGCCACAACCAAAGAAGACGTCGCCGTATCTGGAAATGTTCTAGAAAATGACTCTGATGAAGACGACGTATTATCTGTCGCTTCTTTCTCAATTTCGGGTGAAAGCGGTACGTTTACCCTCGGCTCAGATTATTCTATTTCTGGTATTGGTGTATTAAATCTTGCTGCAGACGGTAGTTACATTTTCACTCCTTCAACCAACTGGAATGGTTCAGTTCCACAAGTCACGTATACAACTAATACGGGCATTAGCTCTATCTTGGATATCACTGTTGATCCTGTTGCTGACTATGTCACGGGTTCAATGCAGGTCAAGATAGGCAGTGAGCTAACTTACGATATTACAGGCGAATTTGACGGATCGGATTATGTGACCGATTCAGGTGTTATTTTCTCGCCGGGTGATGGAACATCTCTCAATATCAGTGGTGGACTAGGTGTGGGTGTTGATTCTAGTAACGGCAGCGCGGACAAAAACAGGATAGATATTGGCGAAACCGTTCATGTGAATTTTGATAATGTTCAAGCGCCAATGAGTTCATTCACGGTATTCACTAAGAACACTAACAAAGACACTTTGTCATTTGATGTAGGTTTAAATACGACAGATATGGATTCGAGTGACTTTAGTTTATCAGGCTCAATGGCTCCCCAGACGTTAGATTTTCTTTCTTCGAACGGAAATACCGAATATTTTAAAATAGAAGTGACTGTAACCGGATCCTCAGGTGAAGTAACCTTTGATGCTGGCTTTGGTGTCGATCAGGCAGATGAGGAGTTGGTTTTTGATCACAGTGATAATTCGTGGTCACTGAGTACACGAGATATTTCAGCCACTGTCGGCACTATAACCAGCGTTGTCGTAAGCATTGATATTGATGGCACTAATGTGAAATTAAATCAGGGGGGTGATAACTTCGGTCTAAATTTCGATGATCAGACTCTAGCTACTATGGTTATTACTAATACCGATGAGTTTGGAAATTCAGGCGATGGCTATCAGATTGATGACTTGATATTCAGCCCGGGTACTTATTACAGTAAAACCTATGCGATTGATATCAGTGCACAATTGGTTGAATCAGTGGATGAGAGTTGGACGGGTCCGGTTATCTTAAGTGGCTTCCCTGAAGGTAGTATTCTTTATTACCTTGATACAAACGATGTAGCAGTAGAAATAGCATCTACTGGTAATACGGGTGAAGAGTTCTTGATTGATTCTACTGTCTACGATGCTATTTTGGATAACTCATTTGACGCAGTTAGTGATTCATTTGCAGACAAGCTTTTCATTAATACCCCTGAAGCATTAGATCCTAATTTCATTCCAGATTTCATTGTCTCTACTTCAGAAAGTGGCGTTACTGATGCGCGCTCAATACTTGGCGGCACGGGTAACTCAACATTTGTGGGCTCTGATAATGGTGACAATATTGATGGTGGTGCAGGTAATGACACTATCATTGGCGGCAAAGGCGAAGATACTTTAACTGGCGGTATTGGCGACGATGTCTTTGCTTGGAATTTAGCCGATGCTGATGGTAGCACTGACACCATTACTGACTTCGGTACAGGTAGTGACGTCATCAATATTGCAGATCTGTTTGATAGCGATAACAGCTCATCGTTGGCCGAACTTCTGAATGGAGATGGTAACAATGATCTTTCTATCTCTGAAAATAGTGATGGGGATGCTGTTATTTCCGTTAGTGCTTCTAATGGTAATACTCAAGATATTGTCCTATCTGGGCTGTCTGTTGATGACATAACTTCCGGTAATTTTGGTTCTTACAATGAATCTAACGATCTGGAAAATGTCATTAATGATCTAGTGAATTCCGGCAAACTCATCATCGATTAAGGAACCCGATAATGCCCTACATTAAGCGAAATGAACGTGGTGACCTGGTGGCTGTGTCTCAAGAGGTACTGCCTGGGTTTATCGAGTCTACTGCGTCGGATGACAGTGAGGTTTTGGCATTCAGCTCCTCTATCGCAGGGCAAGAGCATGTTGAGCTTAGCCGCTCGGATCTAGACTTTGTTCGTGTGTTGGATGACGTGATTGAGCTATTGATGGCGAAGAATGTGATTCAGTTTACAGAGTTGCCTGATGCGTCCCAAGCGAAGATGTTGATGCGTCGTCGCTTGCGTGATGGTTTAGATAACACGCTAGACATCTTACCGGCTGATGAAAAACTGTTTCTAAAATGATTCGCATTTTGCGAGTTTACGTGAGAAGGGAATCTTCAATCTAAACGCTTATGATAGCCACCTTAGCTTATTCGCTAAGGTGGTTTTTTGCTTCTGGACCTGCACCTGCATCAAGCCCGAGTTCGTTAAGGATATTCCACTCCTCAGCTGTTTCAACCATAGCAGCTATGGCCGTTAAGCCTATTGAATGAACTACCAAACATAGGGCGCGAATCAGTGTCTGGTTCTGGGTGTCTTTATCGATATTATGAATCAAAGAGGCATCTATCTTCACATAATCTAGACCTAGATCATGAAGTGCACTGATCCGCTCTATATCTTGTCCTGCTTGTTTTATACCTACACGAACACCCATGGGTTTTAGTGTGTTAATAAACTCTTTAAAAGCGGCCATTCGTTGATGAGCCCCGCGTTCTGGTATCTCAATAGACAATCGACTAGCTGCTTTGGGGGATGCTTTGAGTGTATTGGTAAGCCATTGTCTGAAATGAGTATCATCTATGGATGTGGGCATCAAATTTACAGCCAAAGTATGGTCGCTGCTTTCAAGTGTTTTGATGGCTTGCTCAATGAGTGCTCGGTCAAATTCAGTGGTACGTTTTAATCGTTGTAGCCATGGAATAAATTCACCGGCTTGGATAAGTGAACCTTGTACGTTAAGGCGAGCGGCGGTCTCGTGATGTACTAAATTGCCATGCACTGATACGACAGGGAACTGAGCTAGACTAAATGAATTCTTATTGAAGGCATCGTTTATCAGTTCACTCCAGTGCCCAACACTGTTATTACTCTGTTCATCGCTGTGACTAAACGCCTCTATGATTAAGGGGTCTTGAAGGGATTTTATTTGTGCCTCTTGGAGTTTGGTATCCAGTAAAGTCATAAGTTCCGCTAGTGTGTTCCTAGGCGAGTACTGTGCAGCGCTCATGGGAATAGTGTCTAGGCTACGTAGATCAAGTTTACGTACTAAATCTTCAAGTTTTTGCTTTAGCTCAGTGGCTAAATGGCCCAGGTTTTCATTACCAGTGGCTAAGAATGCAAAGTCGGACCCGTTTAGTCGGCCTGCAGCCCATTGGTTATTTTTCACAACATAATCACCAAGAACCTCACCGATGTTAGCAAGCAGTTTGTCAGCCTGTATGCGACCGACTTCGTGGTTTATCTCTTGTAGTTTTGCTATTCGGAACAGTATTACTGCCCCGTTAGACGTTTCGTCATCATGGCTTAATGCTGCCGATAATTTGTTCATAAACGGCTCGCGATTGAGTGTCTTGGTGACGCCATCTAACTGTGCATGTTTACGCCACTGTTCCAAGCGTTCTGTCTCTTGTCTTAGCATCTCTTGAATACGTTGAGATAGGCTATTCATTGATGAAACTACGGACTTGAATTCACGCGTTTTAGGCTCGGGCGTTGTGATGAAACGACGTTCGCTTATGGCTTTTGCTTGGTTGACAACGCTTGTTAACGGTTGAGTAATAACGCGCAATAATAGGCTGCCTAAGATTCCAGCGACCGCAGCGGCAATGACAAAATAGCCAATCAGTTTTTGGGTGCTAGACCAGAGTTCAGTGTACGCAAAGCGGTTATGACTCTCTAACGTCAACATGCCTATTTGTGTCCATCCATCTTGAATCGCTGCTACCCCTGGCTGTGCATTAATGGGAAAAAATTCAATAAACCATTCAGGCGCTTCCGTTACGCTGGAGTTATCTGTGCGCTCTAGCAGAGTAATGCCATCTGCTCCTGTTATTTTAATTTCCCTATAAAAGCCGGTATCGAACTGCGCAGCCAAAGTCAGCTCAAGCATGACAGGATCCGCTTGTGATCGGCTCAAAGACAGCGCAAGGGCGTTGGCGTTGTCTGAGTTTTTAATCGTGAGTTGTTTCTCTAAATAGTTTTTTGCAGACATACTACTCACCACAAAACTGCCGCCAAATGCTATGGCCATAAGCAGGATGATGCCAATCCATAACTGTTTAACTAATGACATAGCCAAGCTCCATTGGGTTATAAGAGGGCATTACTGAATTCCCTCTTTTTGCATTCGTTCAATTAAATCGCTCCAGCGCGATAATTTAGAGGCTGGATCATTTGACGCGGCCGAAGTAGAGGTGCCGACCCAAATGCCCGCAGAATTAAAACTAAACACAGGAGTGAGGTCTGAGCGGTTACTGGCCGCTTTTATATCGGGTATTAAGTTATCCAGAATCAGTGGCTCTGAAGTGGATTTCTCGTAATAGCTCAACACCATGTGAGCTTGGCTAATTGGGCTATTGGTGCCGCCTATTTTGGCTTTTACGTAGAACAAGCGTAGATGCTCCATGGGCATCCCAGCTAATAAAAGCGTGATGTATTTAGCAATCGTAAAATCTTCGCAATCACCTTTTAAAACTCCCATGGTTTCTAAAGGGGTAGCCCAGTAATCACTCTCTTTCCAGTTATAGATGTCATCAACAAACAGCACGCGTTCGTTAAAAAAGTCGTTGACCGCCTCTAGCTTTGCTTCATTTTTTAGAGGGGTTAACTCATTAATGAGATCCTGCCAGTCTTGGACCGTTGCAACGGCTTGGTCGCCGTAGCGCACTTTGGCGATAGTTAGAATCCCATCATAGTCTGTATTGGCCAGAGCGGTGGTAAGTGTTACTGCACATAACACGCCTGCAAATTGCTTAAGCAAATTGCTTGTCCAGTTCGAATAGAAAATTGGGCGCGTAAGAGTCATAAAACTTGGTCTGATGCCCTTTAGTATAAATGTTAGCAATTTGCTAAAAGTTGGCCTGTAATTTGCATTGGTATTACAAGACTTCTATACATCCAATATAGACGCTGTGTGACATTTATACCAATGCAGCAAGACCATTAATTGAACAGGTACCTAGAATGCGTCAAATAATAGCGATCTCCTTATTATTTAGCTCCTTATCCTTATCCTTTGCCTTAACCGCTAATGCGAACAGCACTTTTGACAAAGTAATCAGTGAAGCACTGTTAAATAATCCAAGTGTGAACGCCGCTTGGTATAACTTTGAAGCAGCAGCAGAAGAGCAACGTTCGGCTGAGGGTGGTTACTACCCTAGTATCGATTTAGATATGGATGCGGGTACTCGCTGGTCGAAAAGTCCTGGAGCGGATTTGGATGATTACCATCATTCAACAGCAACGCTTACGCTGACACAGATGATATATGACGGTAACGAGACACGTAATCAGGTGGCTCGTTTAAGTCATGAACGCCGCGCCCGTTACTTTGAATTCAAATATGAAACTGAGCAAGCGGCTTTTCAGGCGGTTAATGCTTATGTTGATGTCGCACGCGAACAAAAACTCTTAGCGCTAACCAAAGAGAACTACGTAGAGCACCGTAAGATTTACGATCAGATCTTAGAGCGCGTAGAGCAGGGCGTTGGTCGTGGCGTGGATTTAGAGCAAGCCAATGGTCGATTAGCTTTGGCAGAGACTAACTTATTGACAGAAGTTGCTAATTTGCATGATGTGTCTGCTCGTTACCAGCGCATGACTAACCTACAGCCAGAGGATAACCTTGAAGATATTACCCTGAATACAGATCTGATAGGTTCGGATGCTAATAGCGTCCTAAAAACGGCCTATCAAGAACACCCCTTCTTAATGGCCAGTACTGAATCAGTCATGGCGGCTCAGGCTGATAAGCGAGTGCGTGAAGCGGCAAACCAACCTAAATTGGATCTGCGCGTACGCGATCAGCACGAGAGAAACCGCTCCGGGAACTCTGGAAATTATCGGGATATGGCGGTTGAGCTTGTACTCAGCTTCAACTTATACAACGGTGGGGGCGATGCAGCAGCTATTCGCCAGTACCAAAAGGCAGCGGTCAGTGCAGAGACTGAACGTCTTGCCGCCTGTTATGACATTCGTCAGGAAGCAATGGTTGCCTTCAATGCAGTTAATAATTTGCAAAGCCAGATAAGCCTGCTAGAGCAGAACACCCTGTCCATAAGCAAAGCACGCGTCGCCTATCGAGGGCAGTTTGATATTGGTCAGCGCACATTGCTTGACCTTCTTGATACTGAGAATGAGTACTTCGAAACGCGTCGAGCATTAGTTAATGCACAGAGCGACCTGACGATTGCTAAGGCAAGAACACTTTCTGCAATGGGTTTGCTGGTAAGATCGTTTGATGACCGATCTTTTTTACGTGTTGCAGATGATGTTCAGGCGCCGTCCAATGAGGGTTATAGCCTTTGCCCTGAACAGCCTTCACGACAATATTCGATCGATCGTGAAGCGCTTCTAACGGAGGTTATGAGTGGCCAATAGCTTTAAAAAGTGAAGAGGCTCTTTTATCACTAAAAATGCAGAAAAGCAGCCCAAGGGCTGCTTTTGATTGGTAAAAGAGGTTAGGTTAACGCGGCTATCCTAGCCTCTAGGATGCGATTGAAAACGCTTAAAGTTCGCCTTTGATGACAATGTCATCTTTTGAAACGGAGGCAATGTCACGATGCCCCATAAAGGCCATGGTCAATTCTGCCTCTTCATGGAAAATCTCTAACATCCTTGTCACACCGGCTTTACCCATAGCACCAAGGCCATAGACCATAGGACGACCGACCAATACGCCTTTAGCGCCCAGTGCGCGAGCACGTATCACATCTTGGCCAGAGCGAATACCACCATCCATCCAGACCTCAATTTGATCGCCTACAGCATCAACGATCTCAGGTAGTACGCTGATCGATGAGCGAGCACCGTCAAGCTGACGGCCACCGTGGTTAGAGACGACAATGGCGTCGGCACCTAGTTCGATACACTTCTTCGCATCTTCAGCTTCTAGAATGCCTTTGATGATCAAAGGGCCATCCCAAAGTTCACGGAAGAACTTCAAGTCGTCCCAATCTAGGTTGGGATCAAAGGATCCAGCGGTCCATTTCATTAGATCGTTCATGTCATCAACGCCGGTCGCACAGCCTTGGATGTTGCCAAACTCACGATTTTTAGTCCCCAACATGCCGAATGCCCAGCGTGGACGACGTGAAATATCTAAAATGTTAGGGATAGTCAGGCGGGGAGGTGCGGTCATACCGTTGCGGTGGTCTGCGTGGCGCTTACCTATCATCTGCAGATCCAGTGTAACAACCAGAGCGGAGCAGCCTGCCGCTTTGGCACGTTCGATCAGCTTCTTAGTGAATTCACGATCTTTCTGAACGTAGAGCTGGAACCAGAAAGGCTTGGTGGTTGCTTCAGCGACCTTTTCAATAGAACAGATGCTCATGGTAGACAGAGTAAAAGGGACACCAAATGCCTCGGCAGCTTGTGCCGCTTTGATCTCACCATCAGCGTGCTGCATACCCAGAAGTCCAACCGGAGCCATCGCAACCGGCATGGAGACATCTTGTCCTACCATCTGAGTCGCTAGAGTGCGGGGTGCAAGATCACGCGCCACCCGTTGACGGAACAGAATTTTGTTAAAGTCAGAGTCGTTCATTGCCAACGTCTGTTGCGTCCATGATCCAGACTCACAGTAGCCTTGGAACATTTTAGGGACACGTTTGTGGTAGAGACGACGTAGATCAGATAGTTCGCAAATGATACTCATTGAAGGGCTCCTTAACTTTTTTTGCACTCTATCCTGTTGCAGAGTACTCTTGCAGAAAATAAACACCACTTGTCAGACCAGTTATGTCGATCACTTCTTCTCTGTTATCGCTATTGATGGATACCACTCGAGCAGGCGAAACCCTTCCGTCTGAGTCAAGGTTGGCCGCTCACTTTTCAGTATCACGAAGTGCGATCAGGGAGGCTATGTCAGAGTTGCTTGCCGCCGGTCTGCTCATTAAACAGCAGGGACGTCTTACTCGTCTGGTTAACCCCTTAGAGAGTGTGGTTCTTAATTTACCGGTGAAAGCGGAGCCGACATTGAATGACGTTAGGGATGTGCTTGAGTTAAGAGCTTTTATTGAATCTGTGGCCGCTGGATGTTGTGCTGAAAACGCTTCGAAAAAGCAGATTGCAATCATTCGATCTGAGTTCGAGAAGATGCAGCTGCGGAGTCAAAAGAACACGACATTGATTCGTGCAAAAGCGGATCTTCAGTTTCATATGCTGATCGCTAAATACAGCCACAACCTCGTAGTCGCTAGTTTAAGCGAGCTCTTCTACAACCGTTATTTTTCTTCTATTTACAAGGCCTTAGATCTAACACTTAAACGATATGGGCGATATCCTGAGAGGATTAATCCACAGCATCAGCAGATATTCTCGGCTCTTGAACAAGGGGATCGGTTAGCCGCGCAGGAGGCGGCAAGAGAGCATGTGCTTTACACACGCTCTTTGTTAGCGTTCGCCCGTCAATAGACAATTCTTTTATTCCATACTGTTAAGCTTTCTTGTGAACTTTATGAACAAAATGCTGTTTATAGAATTAATAATCCTTATCGCCACAAGCTTTTTCTTAAGAGTTGATTTTTTTAAATTCCCGTTAACTGTTCATCAAACTGCGATGTCAGTGTTCATAACAAGGAGAAGAAAATGAAACTAGCAAAAATTAAATTTCTAGCAGCAGGCGTTGCAATGAGCGTTGCCTCTTCTGCAATGGCGGCTGAGTGTATTGCACCTGCTAACCCAGGCGGTGGTTGGGACTTCACTTGTCGTCAAATCGGCAAAATCATGCATGACATCGGTGCCGTTAAAGATCCCGTTCAAGTCACTAACATGGCCGGTGCAGGCGGTGGTCTAGCGTACGCGCACGTGGTTAACGAGCGTAACGACGACGGTGATCTTATTGTTGCTGCTTCAACAGCTACTGCAACGCGTCTAGCTCAAAACGCTTACTCAGGTATGACGTCTGATCAGGTTCGTTTCCTAGGTGCTATCGGTGCTGACCCTGGCGTTATCGTGGTTGCTAAAGACTCGCCATACCAGACTCTGAATGAGCTTCTTGATGATGTTATTGCGAACCCAGGTAAGCACGCCTTTGCCGGTGGATCAGCTGCAGGCGGTTACGATCACCTTAAAGTCCTAATGGCACTGAAACGTAAAGGCTTCACGGATATCCGTAAGGTTAAGTACATTGCTGTTGATGGTGACGCTGATGCGATCACTCAGACAGTTGGTGGCTTTACGTCAGCAATGACAGGTGACATCTCAGGTGTTGTAAGCTTCATCAAAAACGGCGACGTTCGCGTACTGGCTTCATTCACTGACGAGCGTATCGAAATTCCAGGTCTAGATGCTGTGATTCCAACGGCTAAAGAGCAGGGTATCGATGTTGTCGCGGTTAACTGGCGTGGTCTGTACACTCCAAAAGGTGCGTCTGAAGCTTCTTACAAGCAGTGGTCTGATGCGCTAGCTCAGGTTGCAGCCTCTAAAGAGTGGGCGGACGCTATGGAAGCAAACGGTCTTGTTAAGTTCACGAAAGTGGGCCCAGACTTCCAGAACTACCTAAACGGTGTGATGCAGGAAGTACAAGATATGTCTAAAGAGCTTGGTGTAATCAAGTAATGACAGATCGCATAACGGGGTTGATCGTCGTTGTGCTGGCGCTCGCGTATTTCGCGGGCGCCACTCAACTGCAAGAGCCTTTTTTCTCTGATCCTCTCGGCCCAAAAGCCTTCCCGATGATGATTGCGTCGGTAGCGGTAATCTGTGGTCTTGTGATGATCATGAAACCGGATCAAGAGCCAGAGTGGCCAGGTTTAACAACCTTTATGCACATTGGCTTTGCAGTTGTAGCGCTGGTTTTCTATGCCTACACACTTAAACCGCTGGGTTTCTTAGTTTCAACCGCGATAGCCGGTACCGCTGTATCCTATCTGATTGAAGCTAGAGCAAAAAATGCTGTGGTGACTGGAGTGCTTTTCTCAGGAGCGCTGTTCCTGATCTTTAAGTTCATCTTCGGTTTAAGTCTTTTCGCGCTACCGCGCTGGTTGATGGGGTAGGGTATGGATATCTTTGCAAATTTGGCCATTGGTTTTGATGTGGCGCTCTCGCCATTTACCCTGGCCCTTGCTATAGCAGGCTGTATCCTTGGAACGATGATCGGCTCTCTGCCGGGTCTAGGTCCATCGAACGGTGTTGCGATACTAATTCCTTTAACATTCTCATTTGGTCTAGATGCAACTCAGGCACTGGTGTTAATGACGAGTGTTTACTACGGCGCCATGTACGGCGGTCGTATCTCTTCGATTCTTCTGAATATCCCGGGTGATGAGCCGGCTATGATGACCTGTCTTGATGGGTATCCAATGGCCAAAGCAGGTCGCGCCGGAGATGCGTTGGTACTCTCAGGTGTCGCTTCGTTTGTCGGTGCACTGTTGGCGACCATTGGTTTAATGCTGCTTGCGCCGTTGTTGGCTCGTGTGGCTTACCAGTTCGGCCCGGCCGAGTACTTTGCGCTCTACATGCTGGCCTTTGCCACCTTAGGTGGTATCGGTTCTAACAACCAGGCTAAGGCAGCATTAGCCGTCTGTATCGGTCTGGGAATCGCGACTATTGGTGTGGATGCTTCAACGGGTATGACTCGCTTTACCGGCGATAACATGCACCTGTTTGATGGTATCGACTTCTTGGTAGCCATCGTTGGTCTTTTTGCGGTCTCTGAAGTACTGGTGTTTATTGAGTCACACGGTAAAGACTCTGCCATAGGCGTGAAACTAGAGAAAGTACGTATTCCTTGGGCTGACATTGCTCGCACTAAATGGACCATGCTAAAGGCAACAGTGATCGGCTTTATTGCAGGTCTATTGCCGGGTGCAGGTGCTTCCTTGGGTAGTTTCTTGGCGTATATGCAAGAGAAGTCATCGGTACGTGACAACTCGCAGTTCGGTAAAGGTGATCCACGTGGTATCGCTGCACCAGAGGCCGGTAACAATGCGGCGGCAGGGGGTGCGTTAGTACCTATGTTGACGCTAGGTGTTCCGGGTTCAGGTACAACAGCCGTTCTGCTAGCACTGTTGATGACGTTGAATATCACCCCAGGTCCCACGTTGTTTAACGATCGACCTGAGGTGGTTTGGGGTTTGATCGCCTCACTACTGATTGCCAACGTTGTACTGTTGGTGCTTAACGTCCCAATGGTGAAGATGTTCAGCCGAGTGCTACAGGTATCCCCTGCGATTCTGCTGCCAGGTGTGACCCTGGTTGCCTTTGTCGGTATCTACTCACTGACCGGTAGCTACTTCGATCTACTATTGATGATTGGCTTTGGTGTGCTGGGTTACCTGCTTCGCAAGATGGACATTCCTTCAGTACCGGTGATTCTGGGTATCCTGTTGGGTGGTCACATGGAAGTGAACCTGCGCCGTGCGATGGTGCTTTCTGATGGTGACTGGACCTATCTGTTCAGCAGTAACATCTCAGTCGGTCTATGGATTGCTGCTGTTCTTGGCTTCCTAGCGCCGTTCATCTTCCGTGGCAAATTGAAACCACCTACGCAGAGTAGCTAACCACGACAGGTTGGTAGATGCTCTAATAAAAAACGCTGATAAGACTCAGCGTTTTTTTGTTTATAGCCCTTTGTAGCGCCGTTCAGGTCGGCCGACCGTGCCATAGTTAATATCGGCATTGAGTCGCTCTTGTCCCACTAGATATTCCAAATAGCGTCTCGCGGTGGTGCGGCTAGAGCCAATGCGCTCGCCTACCTGTTCTGCACTTAAAGAGTCATGACTCTCCCTGAACACCGCAACGATTTTATCCAGTGTAATCTGGTCGATCCCCTTGGGTAGAGCTTCAAGTTTAAGGCTGCTGTTTTTGCTCTCTCTGTGACGCGAGAGCAGTTGATCAACATCTTGCTGAGACAGCTCGTTAGCTTGATTGGTAAGGGTGGTTTTATGTGATCTGTACTGGTTTAAGGCGCCAGAGAGTCGATCAAAAACTAAGGGTTTCAGAACATAGTCAAACACACCCAGGCGCAGAGCCTCGGATAGGCTATCGACCTCTTTAGCGGCTGTAATCATGATGACGTCGGTTTGTGAGTCCCCTGAACGCAGGGTTTTAAGAAGATCTAAACCGCTTCCGTCAGGGAAGTGGATGTCTAACAGCACAAGATCCGGCTGGAAAACGTCGAGCATATCTTGTGCGTCTCGGGTTGAGTGGCTAATGCCTATGACGTCAAAGCCATCGATGCGCTCCACAAAACGTCGTTGAATTTCAGCAATCTGTGGATCATCTTCAGCGATCAGTATTTTCAATGTATCAGACATCCTTGCCACTCCTTGGTAGATAGAGGGTAAAACGGCTTCCGCCTGAGTGTGAGGCCTCAACAGTAATGTGGCCACCTAGGGCCTCTATGGTCTCTTGCACTAAAAATAGTCCTATGCCGCGACCTTCGCCTTTGCTGCTGACGCCTGAGGTAAATAGGTTGTTGATCTTGTTGGGATCAATACCCTCACCGTCATCTTCGACCTCAATAATGATATCCGAGCCCATATCGGTCATTGATAGACGTACCTCTCCGGAGTGGGCCGAAAGTGAGGCATCAAAAGCGTTATCAATGAGGTTGCCGATTAACGTCACCATCTGCTGTGATTCAATATGAGACGGAAGTTGGTGAAGCTGTGAACCCTCATCAATCTCAAGTGTCAGCCCTAGTTCATTCGCGCGATTGAATTTTCCGAGTATACAGCCTGCTACGACCGGATCTGCCACCGACTCTTTTAGCCAGGTTAATAGCTCCTGGTGCTCCTTAGTCTCCTGCCCAATAAGATCGAGCGCTTCCTGCTTGGCATCTAAGCTGATAAGACCTGCAATGGTGTGCAGTTTATTGGCGTATTCATGTGCTTGTGAACGAAGTGCTTCAGCATACTGGCGAATGCGGGTTAGCTTTCGGCTCACCTCCGTCAACTCATCTTTCGGGCGGAAGCTGGCAACCACACCCACCACCTGGTCCTCTTTAACGATGGGTAATCGGTTAATGATCAGCTGTCGGCCGTTGACGAGAGTCTCTCGGTCGTACTCGGCTTCACCGGTCTCAAGCAGCATGGGCATTCTTGAATCGGGAAGCACCTCACTGAGTGGGCGTCCTGAAACATCTTGATCATCAATCCCCAGTGTTCTCAAGGCTGCTCGGTTAAAGGTGGTGATTTCACCTTTTGAGTTAATGGAGATGATCCCTTCTCGAACCGACTCTAGCGTGGCGTTTCGCTCTAGGAATAGGGCAGCGATCTCGTGAGGTTCAAGGTCAAAAATGGCAGACCTAAAACGGCGTGCAATCCACATGGCCAACATAATCGATACCAAGAGTAGGGCAAAGGTGCCTACGATGACGGTGCCTTGATAGTTAAAGATGGTCTGGTCGATGGTTTTGGTTAAATAACCGACCGAAACCACGCCGACGATCTTACCCTGATCATCCAGCACCGGTGTCTTGCCTCGGATTGACTCCCCAAGGCTGCCAACGGCTTTAGAGATGTAGCTCTCACCGAGTTCCAGTGCGCGATAGTTATCACCACCCACCATCGGTTTTCCGATGCGTTCTGGTTTTGGGTGAACGAGACGTATGCCGTCAATGTCGCCAATAGAGATGAAACTGGCGTCGGTTGCTAATCTGAGGTCCGCTACAATGGCTTGGACAGCGTCACTATCACTGCGACTGACAGCGTCGCGAATAGAGGGGGTTTGAGAGATCATTGACGAGAGCTGCAGGGCGCGTTGACCGATCTGATCTTCGAGTGAATCCGCTAGATATCTTAGGGTGAAAATTCCCAACACAATCGCCTGCGTCAGGATCAATAGACTGACCAGTAGTGTTAAGCGGGTGCTGATTTTAAGGCGAGGTGCTTTCATCCCTGTGCTCTTATCATTTTTGTTGTCGCAATGATGCCACGATGCTTGATAAAAATCAGTCACTTCGTGGCTAACCATTGGGTTTTAAGCCGGATCAGGGTGGAGACTGGTTGGTTAGATCTGTATAATACTGCCCTTCAATTGAAACGCGCTTCGACTGAGTCGTTCGCACATAACTTACGTGGCCTGTCGTATGGGTCACCACTGAGCACTAGGATCTATAAATGCCTGTTATTACTCTTCCTGATTCAAGTAAACGTGAATTCGATCAGCCACTGTCTGTCTTTGATCTGGCGTCTGATATCGGCCCAGGTCTAGCGAAAGCTACCCTTGCTGGTCGAGTGAATGGTGAATTGGTTGATACCTCTTTTGTCATCGAGGCGGATGCAGACGTCTCTCTTATCACGGCGCGCGATGAAGAGGGTGTCGATATCATTCGTCACTCAACTGCGCACTTGATGGCGATGGCCGTTCAAGATCTTTTTCCTGGTGCTCAAGTGACGATTGGTCCAACGATCGATGACGGTTTCTACTACGATTTTGCTTATGAGCGTCCATTTACGCCAGAAGATCTAGAGAAGATCGAAAAGCGCATGGCGGAACTGGCTAAGTCGAATCTTCCTGTTGAGCGCTCAGTTATGAGCCGTCCTGACGCAGTGAAAATGTTTGAAGCGATGGGCGAGAAGTACAAGGTTGAGATCATTGAATCGATTCCTGGTGAAGAGGATCTCTCGTTCTACAAGCAGGGTGATTTCATCGATCTATGTCGTGGCCCACACGTGCCTAATACGGGCCACCTAAAAGTTTTCAAACTGATGAAAGTGGCTGGCGCTTACTGGCGCGGTGACGTTAAAAACGAGCAGCTAACTCGTATCTACGGCACAGCTTGGGGTGACAAGAAAGACCTTAAAGCCTACTTGCACCGCCTTGAAGAGGCAGAGAAGCGTGACCACCGTAAACTCGGTAAGCAGTTGAATCTGTTCCATCTTCAGGAAGAAGCACCAGGTATGGTGTTTTGGCATCCGAATGGCTGGACTCTTTGGCAGGCAGTGGAACAGTACATGCGTGAACAGCAGCGCAAACGTGGCTACCAAGAGATCAAGACACCGCAGGTGGTTGAACGTACTCTGTGGGAAAAATCAGGTCACTGGGATAAGTTCCAAGAGCAGATGTTCACGACCCACTCTGAGAGCCGTGACTTTGCCGTTAAGCCGATGAACTGCCCATGTCACATTCAAGTATTCAACCAGGGATTGCGTTCATACCGTGACCTACCTTTGCGTATGGCTGAATTTGGCTCGTGTCACCGCAATGAGCCATCTGGTGCACTGCACGGTATCATGCGTGTTCGTGGCTTCGTTCAAGATGATGGTCACACTTTCTGTGCTGAGGACTCTATTCAATCTGAGGTGGCTGAATTCATCGACTTCCTTCATGAGGTCTACACTGATTTTGGATTCAGCGACATTATCTACAAGCTCTCTACTCGCCCTGAGCAGCGCGTAGGTTCTGATGAAGTATGGGATAAAGCCGAAAAGGCGTTGGCTGACGCATTGGATGCAGCGGGTCTGGATTGGGAAGAGCTTCCTGGTGAAGGTGCCTTCTACGGTCCTAAGATTGAATTCTCACTACGTGACTGTCTGGGTCGTGTTTGGCAGTGTGGAACGATTCAGGTCGACTTCTCGATGCCGGGTCGACTCGATGCTCAGTTTGTTAACGAGAAGGGCGATCGTGAAACACCGGTTATGTTGCACCGTGCGATTCTAGGTTCGTTTGAGCGATTTATCGGTATTTTGATTGAGCACTACGCGGGGGCGCTGCCGACTTGGTTGTCTCCAGTGCAGGTTGCCGTCATGAATATCACCGATAAACAGTCAGATTTTGTCAATGAAGTGGTGTCTAAGCTGCAAAATAGCGGCATTAGAGCAATTTCGGACTTGAGAAATGAGAAGATCGGCTTTAAAATCCGCGAGCGCACTCTACAGAAAATCCCTTATCTTCTAGTAATCGGCGATAAAGAAGTTGAATCTGGCAGCGTTGCTGTACGCACACGCACAGGTGAAGATATGGGTGTATTTAGTGTTGAAGACTTTGCTAACTTGTTGATTCAAGAGAATAATCGCAAAGGTCGCAGCGAATAAAAACGCTTTAGGAGAAACTAGCTATCAAGCGTGATAACAAGCGCGGTCAAAAGAATTTGCCGCCAATTAATGAAAATATTCGAGCTCGTGAGTGTCGTTTAATCGGCGCTGACGGAGAGCAGGTTGGTGTTGTAAGCCTTAATGAAGCGCTTCGTGCGGCTGAAGAGGCAGGATTGGATCTAGTACAGATCTCCGATTCCGACCCAATCGTCTGTAAGGTGATGGACTACGGTAAACACCTTTACGACCAGAAAAAACGTGCAAATGAGGCTAAGAAGAAACAGACTCAGATGCAGGTTAAAGAGATTAAGTTCCGTCCAGGGACTGATGTGGGGGATTATCAGGTAAAACTACGCAACCTGATACGTTTCCTAGAAGGTGGAGATAAGACCAAGATTACGATTCGCTTCCGCGGTCGTGAGATGGCGCACCAAGAGCTCGGAATGGAGCTTCTTAATCGAGTTGAAACGGATTTGGCAGACTACGGTACTGTTGAAGCTCGTCCTAAACTTGAAGGTCGTCAGATGGTCATGGTCATAGCTCCTAAGAAAAAGTAGTTGGTTCCAAACTAAGACCTGCCGTGCCATCCAGTATGGTGTTGCAGGTTTTGTTCGTTCCAACAGATAACTAACGAATGCGTGGAGAAAGTAAATGCCAAAGATTAAATCTGTCCGCGGTGCGGCAAAGCGTTTCAAGAAGACTGCTAATGGCTTCAAGCACAAGCAAGCCTTCAAAAGTCACATTCTGACCAAGAAGACTACTAAGCGTAAGCGTCAGCTACGCCCAATGCTTCAGGTACATGCAGCTGACCAGGCTCTGGTTAAGCGCATGCTTCCATACATTTAATTGGTTACGAATAGGATTAAGAAGGAGTTACCATGCCTCGCGTAAAACGTGGTGTACAAGCTCGTGCACGTCATAAAAAAGTATTGAAACAGGCTAAAGGTTACTACGGCGCTCGTAGTCGTGTATTCCGCGTAGCCAAACAAGCTGTCATCAAAGCGGGTCAGTACGCTTACCGTGACCGCCGTCAGCGCAAACGTCAGTTCCGTGCTCTGTGGATTGCTCGTATTAACGCAGCAGCTCGCATCAATGGTTTGTCGTACAGCCGTCTGATCGCTGGCCTTAAAAAGGCTAACGTTGAGATCGACCGTAAGGTACTGGCTGATCTGGCAGTGCATCAGCAAACAGCGTTTACCGCTGTTGTTGAAAAAGCAAAAGCAGCACTAGCCTAAGACAATCGTCACCCTAGGGTGATGAATTGATCGACTCAGATAGGGGAAGGGTGCTCGCTCTTCCCCTATTTTTGTATTTGGACCCAGAGAGTGGAGCCGTAAATGGAAAATCTTGACGCCCTGTTGGCGGAAGGAAAAGCCGCTGCTGAAGCAGCGAGCGATGTAAAAACTTTAGACGAAGTTCGTGTTCAGTACCTAGGTAAGAAGGGGCACCTTACCCAGCTATTGAAAGGGCTTGGTAAACTATCTAACGAAGAGCGTCCTGCTGCAGGTGCACGCATCAACGTGGCCAAAGAGGCGCTGTCCGATGTGCTGAATGCGCGTAAGAGCCTACTCGAAAATGCTGCACTTGAAGCGAAGTTGGCTGCAGAGAAGGTGGATGTCACGCTTCCTGGTCGTCAGCCAGAGTTGGGTGGCCTGCACCCAGTGACAAAAACGATGGATCGTATTGAAGCTTTCTTCAGTCGCATCGGTTACTCGGTAGAAGAGGGGCCTGAGATCGAAGATGATTACCACAACTTCGAAGCGCTCAACATTCCATCGCACCACCCAGCGCGTGCGATGCACGATACCTTCTATTTTGACGCTCACCGTCTGTTAAGAACCCACACTTCTCCAGTACAGGTTCGTACGATGGAGGCGCAGAAGCCGCCTATTCGTATTATCTGTCCAGGTCGTGTCTACCGTTGTGACTATGACCAGACCCACTCACCAATGTTCCATCAGGTTGAAGGTTTGATCATCGATAAGAACATCAGCTTTGCAGATCTTAAAGGTACGCTTGAACAGTTCTTACGTGAATTCTTTGAAGAGGATGTGCGTGTGCGTTTCCGTCCTTCCTACTTCCCATTTACTGAGCCTTCTATTGAAGTCGATATCGATCGCGGTGATGGTAAATGGCTAGAAGTACTAGGCTGTGGCATGGTTCATCCAAAAGTACTTGAGATGTCGGGTATCGACTCTGAAGAGTACACCGGATTTGCCTTTGGTATGGGGGTAGAGCGTTTCGCAATGCTGCGTTATGGCGTTGACGATCTACGACTATTCTTTGAAAACGATCTGCGCTTCCTAAGCCAGTTCAACTAATTCAGCCGATAGCAGACGAGAGTATTTAACTATGAAATTCAGTGAACAGTGGTTACGTGAACTGGTTCAGCCTGCCATCGATACGCAGGGTTTAGCGGATCAACTCAGCCTAGCAGGTTTAGAAGTTGATGAGATTGAGTCGGTTGCCAAAGAGTTTTCCGGTGTGGTTGTGGGTGAAGTTCTGAGTGCCGAGCAGCACCCAGATGCCGATAAACTGCGCGTATGTCAGGTAAGCGACGGTAGTGAGACCTTCCAAGTGGTGTGTGGTGCCCCCAACGCCCGTGCTGGAATCAAGACCGCTTTTGCAACGGTCGGTGCCGTTCTACCGGGTAACTTTAAGATTAAGAAAGCCAAGCTACGTGGTGTTGAATCCATGGGTATGCTCTGTGCTGAAGATGAGCTAGGCCTATCGGATGATCATGGCGGCATCATGGAGCTTCCAGCCGATGCTCCAGTCGGTCAGAGTGTCCGTGACTACCTTAATCTTGAAGATATGATTATCGATGTCGATTTGACGCCTAACCGTGGTGACTGCCTAGGTATGGTCGGTATGGCTCGTGAAGTGGGTGTATTGAATAAAGCCGCTGTGGCTGAGATCGATTGCTCTGCTGTTGCAGCAACCATTGGTGATACCGTTTCGATCCAGTTAGAAGCCGCTTCAGCTTGCCCTCGCTACTTGGGTCGTGTCATTCGTGGCATCGATATCAATGCACAGACGCCACGTTGGATGGTTGAGCGTTTAGAGCGTTCTGGCGTTCGCTCTATCGATCCTGTTGTCGATGTTACCAACTATGTGTTGCTTGAGTTAGGGCAGCCAATGCACGCTTTTGATCTGAATAAGATTGAAGGTGGTATTCGTGTTCGCATGGCCGAGCAGGGCGAAGCGCTAACACTGCTTGATGGCAGTGAGATTAAGCTGAACGCTGATACGCTAGTGATTGCCGATCACAATAAAGCAATTGCGATGGCGGGCATCATGGGGGGCGGTAACTCTGAAGTCTCTGAAGAGAGTAAAGATATTCTGCTTGAGTGTGCCTACTTTGACCCTATCGCGATTGCAGGTCGCGCACGAAACTATGGTCTGCATACGGATGCATCCCACCGTTACGAACGTGGTGTTGATTGGCAGTTACAGGCGCGTGCTATTGAGCGTGCGACAGCCTTGCTGATTGATATTGTCGGTGGTGAGGTTGGTCCGGTTATCCAGGCTGTATCTGAAACGAACTTGCCGAAGCCGGTCGCACTTGAACTGCGTCACCAGCGTGTCACTGATATGTTGGCACTTGAAATTCCAGCGGCAGAGATCGAAGAGATCCTAACGCGTCTAGGTCTTCAGTTGCGTGCTAATGGCGATGGCTCATGGATGGTTGCGGTTCCTAGCTACCGTTTTGATATCAGCATCGAAGTTGATCTGATTGAAGAGATTGCACGCGTTTACGGCTACAACAATCTGCCGTCTAACACACCCCGTGCCGAGCTTCCTCTGCCCTCAATCAAAGAGTCGAAACTAACGGCAAGCACCCTGCGTCGTCATTTGGTCTCTCGTGGATACCAAGAGGCGATTACCTACAGCTTCATCGAAGCGGGTCTAGCAAAACAGTTTGACGATCAGAATGAAGCGGTAGCGCTTGCTAACCCTATCTCTGCTGAAATGGCGGTTATGCGTACCACTATCTGGCCAGGTCTCTCTAAAGCAGTTGCTTATAACCAAGCGCGTCAACAGAGTCGAGTGCGTCTGTTCGAGATTGGTCAGTGTTTTATTGCCAATGGTGATGAGCTTGAACAAGAGAACAGCCTAGCGGGTATTATTTCGGGTAACCGTTCACCAGAATCGTGGATGGGTAAGAGCGACAAGGTCGATTTCTTTGATATCAAAGGTGATCTGGAATCCTTGTTTTCTTTGGGTGGCGATGCGAGCCAGTTTAAGCTGGTTGCCGATACTCACCATGCCCTTCACCCAGGTCAGTCAGCTCGCATTGAGAAGGCGGGCGTGACAGTGGGTTGGGTTGGTGCGATGCACCCAAGCTTACAGAAGAGCTTAGATCTTGCAGGTCCAGTCTATCTATTCGAGATGAAGCTATCATCTCTGTTGGAAGGGCGTCTACCTCGTTTTGCATCCCTCTCTAAATTCCCAGAGTCACGTCGTGATTTAGCGATGGTGATCGGTGCAGAGGTGAGCTTTGACTCGGTTCGTTCTATTGCGCAGTCAGAGGGCGGTGAGTTCCTAAAAGAGGTCATCCTATTTGACGTATATACCGGCCAAGGTATTGATGATGGACAAAAAAGTCTTGCTCTTGGCTTGACCTGGCAGCACCCATCGCGCACTCTTAACGAAGAAGAGATCAATGCATCAGTGCAAGCGGTCGTTGAAAAACTGACCTCTGATCTAGGTGCAGTATTGCGAGATTAAACCTAATAAAGGGGTTTGGTATGAGTGCGTTAACAAAAGCGGATATGGCAGAGCGTCTTTTTGAAGAACTCGGTCTAAACAAACGCGAAGCGAAAGAGATGGTTGAATCGATGTTCGATGAGATCAAAGAGAGTCTTTCGCATAACGAGCATGTCAAACTCTCGGGTTTTGGTAATTTTGATCTACGCGATAAGCGACAGCGTCCTGGACGTAACCCTAAGACGGGTGAAGAGGTGCCTATCTCTGCCCGTCGAGTGGTAACCTTCCGTCCGGGGCAAAAGCTTAAAGAGCGAGTAGAGCTGCATTCAGCTAAGCAACAATAATGTCGAGCGATCTTCCTACCATCCCAACCAAGCGTTACTTTACGATTGGTGAAGTCAGCAAGTTGTGTGATCTAAAGCCTCATGTGCTTCGCTACTGGGAGCAAGAGTTCGAACAAATTGAGCCGGTTAAACGCAGTAATCGCCGCTACTATCAGCACCAAGACATTCTTCTGATTCGTGAAATCAAGGGCCTTCTCTACGAACAAGGCCTTACTATTGCTGGAGCAAAACAGTATCTGACAGCAGGTAATACACACGATGATCAAGGGCGGTATAAGCAGTTGATTCGCCAATCGATTACCGAGCTGGAAGATATTCTTAAATCGATGAGAATTAACGCCAACTAGGCTTTAAACCCGAAAGCGCATCCTGTAACATGCGCGCCAAGTTTCCGGAATGTAGCGCAGCCTGGTAGCGCACCTGCATGGGGTGCAGGGGGTCGGAGGTTCGAATCCTCTCATTCCGACCATACAAACACAAAGGGCCACCCGTTAGGGTGGCCCTTTGTGTTTCTGGTGACTGGCTTTAGCCTGTCATCCGCTGTTGGCTTAAATGGACCCTCTGGAAAACGCTCATAAAGCCGATGACAGACTGAAGTCAGTCACGTCGCAGGCGATCAAAGCGCGGCCCCGAAGGGGCGAAATACAGGGGTGTATTTCGTAATCCTCTCATCTCAAATTCGCGACTTTTCGCTGTGCTCAAAATCGCTCCAACAGGGGGCCCTTTGTGTTTTCCGGTGACTGGCTTTAGCCTGTCATCCGCTGTCCGGTTAATTGGGTTGTCTGGAAAACGCTCATAGAGCCGATGACAGACTGAAGTCAGTCACGGGGGCTTCGGGACAAGGTGATGAGTTGTTCTTCTAGCACCTTACGCACCTCATCACTTATATCGTCCAACAGGCGTCTATTGATCTCGACAGACAGCCACTTAGCGGATCCCTCCTTGAAGGCGGTCTCAAAGTGTTCAGACGCTTTGTTGACGTCTTTAGCAACGACTCTTCCAGTGAGGTAGTAGTAGCCTAGATTCCAGTGCGCGAAGGCGTGTTTTTTGGAAGCTGCGCCTTGGTATAGCTTAAACGCTCTCTCCCAATCGATCTCGGTACCTTCCCCGTTTTCGACCATCTGCGCTAAGTTGAACTGTGCGTTGGGTCCGCCTTTTTCAGCGGCTTGTGAAATGAGCTGATAGGCCAGTGCTGTCTGTTTCGGTACGCCAGGGTGTCCCTCCCGGTACATCTTTCCCAATCGAAAGGTTGCACCATTAAAGCCGGCCTCCGAGGCGCGTTTGAAATAGGATTCAGCCTTAACAGGATCTTGTTCCAGCCCTTTACCAAACAGATACATATAACCAAACAGAAAATTGCCTCTGGGGTCTTCATTGAGCTGAATATCACGAGCACCGGCGATAGCTTCTGAATACTGTTCACTGAACAGTGCTTGCCAGGTCTCCCTGAAACTGGCGGCTTGAAGAGGAGTGGTGAGAAGCAGAAATGCAACAGCGATCAGTTTCATCATTAGCTTAGCTCCCAGAACGCTTCAATCAATGGGTTTTTTAAGCTACGTGTTAGTGTAAATAGTCCGATCTCATAGGGTTTTAGAGCGGGTTGTACATCCAGTATTCTGATTCGCTCGACCAGTGGACTGTTATCCAAAACAATTTTGGGCACGACACCAATGCCGAACCCCAAGCTCACCATGCTGACGATCGCCTCGTTACCTGCAACCTGAGCATAGATATTGGGTGTGATGCCTTGCTCGTTTAACCAGTCGTCGACCCGACTTCGAGCAACACCCGCTTCAGAGAGAATCATAGGGGTGCTCTGCCAATCCTCAACGCTTTGTGGTGAGCTGTTGGGTAAGTTGGGTTGTGCCTCTGCCGGTGCAATAAATACTAAGGGAGATTGGGTAATCGGTTTAAATGAGAGGCTTTTGCTCAGGTTGTCGGGTTGAGCGGCAATGGTGATCTCCTCTATACCCTCTTGGATACGTGCAATGGCGCGATCAGGGTCCCCTGTATGAAGCTTAATCTCGATATGCGGATGTACTTGGCGAAAGCGGTTTAACAATTCGTACAGGAAGCTGTAACTAGCTGTTACCGAGCAGTAGATACTGATCTCACCGCTGAGCTGTCCTGTTTTGTCCGTCAATTCGCTGCGAATAATATTCCACTGACTGTAAGTTTCGCGGGCGTACTGTAGAAAGCGTTGCCCCTCTTGGGTAAGAACTACAGTCCGATTATCACGTTTGAACAGTTCTACGCCCAGCTCCTCTTCGAGTTGGCGAATGTTTCGAGAGAGGGCTGATAGACTGACATGGCACTCTTCACTGGCCCGTCCAAAGTGCAGAGTGTCGGCCAATGCTAAAAACTGTTTCAGATTCTTTAAATTCATGGGGGTAGTCTATCTAAATTGTCTATTGTTGCGCAAATCGGGATGTTGTGTTGCAAATATATCAATTTAAGAAACTATTGGTTTTGCTTATAATCTGCCCACTTTGATTAGAACTCTAGTCAGTTGTCCGTGTCGTTCAACGACGCACCTCCCAATTAAATTAGGATCTGTTTAGCATGGCTAACTACTTCAATACACTGCCACTACGTGAGCAGCTAGCGGAACTGGCAAAGTGCCGTTTCATGGATATGTCTGAATTTGCTGATGGCGTTGAAGCGCTTAAAGGCAAAAAAATGGTTGTAATAGGTTGTGGTGCGCAAGGCCTTAACCAGGGTCTTAACCTACGCGACTCAGGCCTAGATGTCTCTTACGCTCTGCGTCCTGAAGCGATTGCTGAAAAGCGTCAGTCATGGAAAAACGCAACGGACAACGGTTTCACTGTTGGTACTTACGAAGAGCTTATTCCTACTGCAGACGTCGTACTTAACCTAACTCCAGATAAGCAGCACACAGCCGTTGTTAACGCGGTGATGCCTCTGATGAAAGAGGGCGCTTGCCTATCTTACTCACACGGTTTCAACATCGTTGAAGAGGGTATGCAGATCCGTGACGACCTAACCGTTATCATGGTTGCACCTAAGTGTCCTGGTTCAGAAGTACGTGCTGAGTACGTGCGTGGCTTCGGTGTTCCAACTCTAATCGCGGTTCACGAAGATAACGATCCTAAGGGTGAAGGTCTAGCACTGGCTAAAGCTTACGCTGTAGGTACTGGCGGTCACAAAGCGGGCGTTCTAATGTCATCGTTCATCGCAGAAGTTAAGTCTGACCTTATGGGTGAACAGACTATCCTTTGTGGTATGTTGCAGACTGGTTCGATCCTATGTTTCGACAAGATGGTTGAAGAGGGTATCGACGCTGGTTACGCATCTAAGTTGATTCAGTACGGTTGGGAAACCATCACTGAAGCACTTAAGTACGGCGGCGTTACCAACATGCTAGACCGTCTATCTAACCCAGCTAAGATCAAGTGTTTCGACCTTGCTGAAGAGCTAAAAGTGATCATGCGTCCGCTTTACAACAAGCACCAGGATGACATCATCGACGGCACTTTCTCACGTGTCATGATGGAGGATTGGGCGAACGATGACGCTAATCTTCTTAAATGGCGTGCAGAGACTGCAGAGACTAACTTCGAGAAGACTCCAGCAGGCGACGTAGAGATCTCTGAGCAAGAGTACTTCGACAAAGGCATCCTTATGGTTGCTATGGTCAAAGCAGGTGTTGAGCTTGCATTCGAAACAATGACGGCTGCTGGTATCATCGCTGAGTCTGCGTACTACGAGTCACTTCACGAGACTCCACTAATCGCAAACACTATCGCTCGTAAGAAGCTTTACGAAATGAACGCAACAATCTCTGATACTGCAGAGTACGGCTGTTACCTATACAACCACGCGTGTGTTCCGCTACTAGCTGACTTCATGAAGGGCATCAAGTCTGACGTTATCGGTAAAGGCCTAGATCTTGACGACAACGGCGTAGATAACGCTCGTCTAATCGAAGTTAACGCTGCACTACGCGCTCACCCAGTTGAAGCGATCGGTACAGTTCTTCGTGGCCACATGGCTGACATGAAGAAGATCGTTTAATTTTAGATAAAATTTAAACGACTCAAAGCCGAGTGCCTCGCAAGGAGTACTCGGCTTTATGCTTTTTATAAACTCTATTTGTTGATTAGGAATCCCCATGTCGACATCCATTCACATTGAAAACCTTGACGTAAACTTTGATGAACGCTTTGACCTTAAAGGGGTCGATTGGACCATTGAGCCCAATCAGCATTGGGTCATCACCGGTACCAATGGTTCTGGTAAGTCGGCGCTTGCAGCGGTGTTAGCAGGGTTTGGTGATGCATTGAATGGATCCATAGAGGGAGTCCCAAATAGAGTTGGACTCGTTTCATTCGAAGCTCAGGCAGAGTTGATCAAACAGGAGCTTAAAAAGGATGACGCCGATATTTTAGATGTCATCTCAGAAGGAACCCCCGTTCGGGAAATGATCTTTGAGCATTGTGAAGATCAACTGTTAGCGGCTGAATTAGTCGAGCAGTTCGGTTTGTCGCCGCTGTTGGATAGAGCATTCCGCAAGCTTTCGACCGGTGAGAGCCGCAAGATGATGTTGGTCCGTGCGTTGGCCAATAACCCAGAGCTTCTTATTTTAGATGAGCCATTTGATGGGTTAGATGCTGATACGCTTGCGATGCTGCAGCAGCATTTAGCCAGCATCATTGATACCACGCCGATGATACTGGTGTTAAACCGCTTCGACGAAATGCCTGATTTTATTACGCATGTCGCTTACATGGAGAAAGTGGGTAATGATGCCGGCCGTCTGGCGTTTCAGGTCGATCGCAGCGATGAATCGGCTTATGCAGAGCTATACCAACTGCTTCACTTGAAAACGACAGATCTAGAGGTTCCACCGGCGGATCCTGCTAACCCGCTTCCAGAACTGAATCCGAATGATCCACTGGTCAAACTGACCGATATCTCGATCAAATACAGTGATGCAGTAATTGTTGAGGGCTTCAACTGGACGATAAATCCTGGCCAACATTGGCAACTGAGCGGTCCAAACGGCAGTGGTAAAACAGGTGTGCTCTCATTGATTACTGGCGATCACCCGCAGTGTTACGTCAACGACATCTTTGTGTTCGGTTTTCAGCGCGGTAACGGCGAGAGTATCTGGCAGATTAAGCAGTTTATTGGTTATGTGTCGACCGCACTGCAATGGGAGTATCGTGTCAGCATCAGTTGTAAAAATGTCATTATCTCGGGCTTCTTTGACAGCATTGGTATGTACACCAAATCAACCGATAATCAGAAGATGATTGCCGATCAGTGGCTTGCACTGCTGGGTATGCAGGATCGCGCCGATGTGCCGTTCAACAAGCTCTCTTACGGTGATCAGCGACTCTTGTTGATTGCGCGCGCCATGGTAAAACATCCACCGCTATTAATTCTGGATGAGCCCTGTCTAGGGCTAGATGATATGAACCGACAGTTGGTATTGGCTCTGATTGAGAAGATCTGTGAGGGTAACGAGACGACCGTCTTGTATGTAAACCACCACGCTGAAGATCAAATCAAAGGGATAGAGCACTTTATGGCGATGCAGAAACGCCAATCCTAATCCGTTAACGAACCACCCATAGTGCAATGAGTAGTGCGGTTGGAATAAGATTTTTAGTAGTTATTGACGGTCCAATATACCTGTGTACGCAATGTTTCTTAAGAGTGGGGATTAAATGAAATATCCAGAAGCCCGCGAATGCGCTGTGACAAAGCTTGTGCTGATAGACCTTTTTTACACACCACGGTAGCACCAGCACTGTAGGCAATTCGCTCCATTTCTGGATCAGCGTGTGATGACAGAACAAAGACAGGTATTTTATGTTCGCTCAAATCATGGCGGATATAACGGGTAATCTCGATACCGTTCATTGAATACATGACAATGTCGACAACCACTAGATCTGGCAGTTGACAGGTGTCACTCAATTTATGAAGCGCCTGTTCGCCACTTTTTGCGACATTTACATCTGCTAATGTATCTAGAGCTCCACTGATGAAATCTTGAGAAAACTCATCGTCATCAACAATTAGTACTCTTGGCTTCCGGGTGTTGTCTGTCATTTTTTTATCTACTTTATGCTATGAATTCATCCTAGCACTGATTGAATCAGTTCAATACTGCACAGACCATGTTTCTGGTATAAATAGGAAAAATTTAGAATAAGAGTCTCTTCTAATGAGTAATCAGATTAGTGTTTTTAGTACCCCGGATATAAGTGATCTACCTGAAGATATCCGTGATCTTATTTTAACGGTTCAGGAAAAGTCCGGTTTCGTTCCTAATGTTTTTCTGGCATTGGCTAGGAGGCCAGACGAGTTTCGTGCGTTCATTGCTTATCATGATGCGCTTATGGAGCGGGAATCAGGGCTGACAAAGGCTGAACGTGAGATGATTGTGGTGGCCACTAGCAGCCTGAACCAATGCCAATATTGTGTCGTTGCGCACGGCGCAATTTTGAGAATACGTGCGAAAAATCCATTGATTGCCGATCAGATAGTTGCCAACTACCGTAAAGCAGATATTACTGGCCGCCAGCGCGCCATGTTGGACTTTGCCATGAAGGTCGCTCAATCAGCTAATGAGGTCGGTGAGGCAGACTTTGATAGGCTGCATGCTCAGGGGTTCAGTGATGATGATATTTGGGATATCACGTCAATCACAGGGTTGTTTGGCTTCTCTAATCGCATGGCCAATGTCATGAGTTTGCGCCCTAATGATGAATTTTACAGTTTAGGTCGCTAGTAAGGATTGTTATGAAAAAACAGGTAATTGCTTCTCTATTTGTTGGCTCTTTAACCCTAGTTTCAAGCGGAGTATGGGCAGAAGATTGTAAGGTTAAAACCTATGTTTCAGCGAGTGAAGAGCTTTCCGAACATGTAGCAGATCTATATGGATTCGAACGTAAGCCCTCATTGGGCTACTTGACGATCACTTGCGTTGATCCTGTGACTTTCGGTTCTTATCAATTTGAGGATCCAAAGGTAAGAGTGTCAGGATCAACAGGAGACGTGGTATTAGAGATGCGTGAGTTTTATGAAGGAATGCGCATCATGTACACCGCTAACTTTCCGTTCACCCATGGTGAGGTGACTCGATTCAGTGTTGTAACCGATCTCAAAGAGACAGACGCTCAACTCAATCATCAGTTTGAACAGCGTCTGTTTAATCGCTAACTATCAGCTTAAAGGGACGATCAACACGGGTATTACACTGTGGCTCATGACTTTGCGTGACGTTGAGCCCAGTAACATGTGCTGAAGGGTCGCATGGGTCCGAACACCCATGACAATCATATCCGCATTGATCTTGTCAGCTGTATCGATGATGACTTGCCAAGGGGTGCCTTGATCGACGCAAGTGGCAATGTCGCTCGGATTAATGGACCCTTCTGGAACCTCGTCCTCGCAAAACGCTTTGATGCGTTGTTCCACTTTTTCCATCAAACGGGCAGAGCCACTTCTCTCTAACTCATTAAGCTCATCACGATCGATGACATTTTGTAGAACAGCAGCTGCGCCGTCACTGATCTTCTCTACGGCGTGCAAGTAGGTGAGTTTGGCATCGTACAGCTCGGCGAGTTTAACAGCGTGTCGAAACGCAGGGCGTGAGCCATCATTAATGTCTGATGCGTAAAGAATATTGTTTACGGCAGGTAGCATAACACTCTCCAGATTGGGTCTTATGCCTGTACTTTAGAGAGTGTTTGGCAGGGTGTCAGAAAAAGAACATCTTTGTCTGATTTAGAGCAATTTTAGATCGGGATTTTGTCAATTCCATCCGCCACGGTGTCGATTGACTCGTCAATTGGGTCACCGACCACGGGTACGACAGAGATGATTGCCCCACCAACGCGCATAGGCACCGTCACGACTTTAGTAAGTACACAGCCTTGAAGAGTCAGGGCTGCAAGGAATAAGGTAATGAGCTTAATATTCATGCGAGCACTATACCTTAAAAATGTTTATAAAAGTGGCTATATTCTCAGAGTGCTTAAAGAAAAAATGAACGGAGATAAGAGGTAGTAAATGGTGCCGGCACCAAGAGTCGAACTCGGGACCTACTGATTACAAGTCAGTTGCTCTACCAACTGAGCTATACCGGCACAAAGAGATGGTCGGAGTAGTAGGATTCGAACCTACGACCCTCTGCTCCCAAAGCAGATGCGCTACCAGGCTGCGCTATACTCCGACAAGGAGTGAGAAAAAGTGGTCGGAGTAGTAGGATTCGAACCTACGACCCTCTGCTCCCAAAGCAGATGCGCTACCAGGCTGCGCTATACTCCGACTTTTTCTCTTGTTGAGTAAAGTTGGCTCCTCGAGCTGGACTCGAACCAGCGACCAATAGATTAACAGTCTACTGCTCTACCAACTGAGCTATCGAGGAACTGTTTGCTCAACTGAGGGCGCATATACTAATTACGGGGCGGACCTTCGTCAAGCGCTCATTTGAACTTTTTCCTACTATTTCTTCAGGTATAATCTTTCGAATAAATAATAAGTTAGCTGACACCTCTGTTAGCCCACAAAGAGTACAAAAAATGACCAGAATTCCAGGAAAAGATGCCCCGCTTGAAGAGTCGATCGAGCGCATGAGTCAGGGGCTGAAGGAGCTTGGTTTTGACATAGAGGAGGTGAGTTGGCTCAATCCTGTGCCTCACGTCTGGTCACTGCACATTCGAGATCGTCACTGCCCACTGCTATTTACCAACGGTAAAGGGTCTACTCCGGAAGCCTGTCTTGCCAGTGCGCTGGGCGAGTTCTATGAACGATTGAGTACTAATTACTTTTTTGCCGATTACTTTTTCGGTCAAGACATTTCCGATCGTGAGTTTGTACACTATCCCAATGAACGCTGGTTCCCAGCCTCTGCAGGTCAATGGCCAGAAGGCCTGCTGGATCAAAACAGCCGAAATCACTACGACCCCGATGAGGAGCTCAGTGCCGATATGTTGGTCGACCTAAACTCGGGTCGAGCTGATAGAGGTGTGTGCGCTTTGCCATTTGTTCGTCAGTCGGATAAACAGACAGTCTGGTTTCCAGTCAATGTATTAGGAAATCTCTATGTCTCCAACGGTATGGCTGCCGGCAATAATCTCTTTGAAGCGCGCGTTCAAGCGCTGTCAGAGATTTTTGAGCGTCATATAAAAAACACCATTATCTCCAGTGGTATTACACTGCCGCGCATTCCGGCTAAGGTGATTGCACAATATCCTCGCATCGAAGCATCCATCAAAGCACTGCGTGTTCAAGGATTTTTGGTTGATGTGCGTGACGCCTCTCTTGGGGGAAAATACCCTCTGGTAAATGTCACGCTCTTTAATCGCAATGATGGTGGCTGTTTCGCTTCATTTGGTGCTCACCCTAAGTTTGAAGTGGCACTGGAGCGAACCGTCACTGAGTTGTTGCAGGGTAGGGCTTTGGACTCTCTGAACGATTTCCCGCACCCAACCTTTGATATTGATGAGGCGGCAGAGCCTCAAAACTTGGAGACGCACTTTATCGACTCCAGTGGGGTTGTCGCATGGGATATGTTCGCCGATGAGCCTGATTACCCCTTTACCGAGTGGAATATAGAGGGAAGTTCTGAGAATGAGTTTGACGAGCTCTGTCGAATCATTCATGGCGTAGATTTACAGATCTATATTGCTGACTATCAACACCTTGGGCTCGATTGTTGCAGGATTTTGGTCCCAGGGATGTCAGAGATCTATCCTGTTGATGAGTTAATTTGGCGAAACAACAATCTAGCTGCGCCTCTGCGATCACGACTGTTATCGCCCGCTCAACTTGATCAGGAGATGGCGTTGGATCTGTTGGAAGAGTTAGAGCAGGGTGGATTTGATGATCAACAGCGTCTTGCTAAGCTGTTAGGGGTCGCAACGGACTCTGATTCGCCCTGGGATCGTGTTCGCATTGGGGATATTAAGTTCAAGCTCGCGCTTAAGTCTGGCGAGTTAGAGTTAGCCCTAGAGCAAGTTGACTGGATGTTAAACTTTGGTCACCTAACAGACGATGAGATTAAATTGCACCGCTGTCTTTCTGAATTGATACGATTAGAGATAGATTCCAATCGTGAACGAGAACAGTATGAACGCCCATTGGTTGCGCTCTATGGTGAAGCGCTATACCAAGAAGCTCTGGCTAATATTGCTGGAGAGAAGCTGTTCGATGCTCTGTCCGGGCTTGATGAGACACTCTCTAACCTAAACACTCATCACTCTCTGCTAACAGTCTATAAGCGTTTGCATGATGTGAAGTCAGGTTCTTATGAAAAACGGTATTAAGACAATAGGGACAGTCAGCACAGTTGCGGTCGCAGAGGCTCTATTTAGATGCTAGTTTTAATTTGTGATTGTCCCTTGGCTGTCTAGTTCGATTCCTATTATTAGCAGCACAATTCAGCACCCGCAGTGGGTGCTTTTTTTTCCACAAAAAAGGCCAGCATCCGCTGACCTTTTATCCTATGGGCAGTTAACCCTTATCGACCATTAACCTGCGATCAGTGAGCCTACAAAAATTAGGGCGGGTGAAATCGCGATCAGTAGAAAGACTAGATCCAGTGCCCATACAGTTGCCGGTGTGTGATCTTTTGAAATAGCAGCCATTTGCTTGCTCCTTCTGTTTGTTTGGTTAACTGTAGATTACGCCTTTCTAATATAGCCGCATTGATATGTGTCAAAAGATTCATTTGTCTTCAATTTGTAACAAAACGCTGAAATAATTCTGTCATCTTATGAAGGAGTATTTTATGCGCGTTGGTATCAATGGGTTTGGTCGAATGGGCCGTCTGACAGCTCGTGTACTGTTTGATAGTGCGGATGTGGAGATTGTTCAGATCAATGATCCCGCTGGGGATGCGGCAACCTTGGCTCACCTTATGAATTTCGATTCCGTTCATGGACGTTGGAGCAGAGAGGCACTTCCCGTTGATGGTGGCATGCAGGTGGCAGATCAGTTCATTGCCGTTAGCTCGCACAAGACCATTGATGAGACCAACTGGAGTGGCTGTGACCTGGTCATAGAGGCGTCAGGGAAGTTCAAATCAAAAGAGGCACTCCAGCCCTACCTTGATCAAGGGGTTAAGCGTGTCGTCGTCACTGCGCCGGTCAAGCAAGAGGGTGTGCTGGACTGTGTCATGGGGGTGAATGATGACCTATTTGACCCTGAGCAGCATCGAATTGTGACAGCCGCCTCTTGTACTACCAACTGTCTAGCACCTGCGGTGAAGGTAATTCATGAGAATTTAGGTATTAAACACGGTTCTATGACGACCATTCATGATATTACCAATACCCAGACTATTATTGATGCTCCGCACAAAGATCTGCGTCGTGCTCGCTCTTGTGGTACCAGTTTGATTCCCACCACAACCGGTTCGGCGACGGCAATTACGCATATATTCCCAGACCTAAAAGGTAAGTTGAACGGCCACGCGATACGTGTACCTCTAACCAATGCATCGATTACAGACTGTGTCTTTGAGGTCAACAGAGCGACCAGTGTTGAAGAGGTTAATCATTTGCTTAAATCCGCATCAGAGAGCTATTTAGCAGGCATTTTGGGCTATGAAGAGCGTCCACTGGTTTCGATCGATTACAAGACGGATCCTCGTTCAAGTGTCGTCGATGCGCTCTCGACCATGGTGGTTAACGACACTCAGGTGAAGCTCTACCTCTGGTACGACAATGAGTGGGGCTACGCGAATCGTACTGCGGAGCTGGCCCTTAAAGTCAGTCACCGAGTTTAAGTAGTCCGACCCTAATTGAGTTGCGTAATCTCTTTAACTACTTTAAGGAGGCTGCGTGACTCAAATCGCCATTTTTCCCATTCCCGACTGTGTCACCTTTCCTGGCACAGTGTTTCCGTTGCATGTATTTGAACCTCGTTACCGACAGATGATCAATCACTGTTTGGAGACAGGTATGCCGGTAGCGATTTGTCACACACAAAAAGAGATCAGTCCTGCCAAATCGGGATTGCCTCTGAAAGAGGCGTTGCAGACAAACCAAGCAACCTATCGACCCTACACAGTGTTTAGTGCTGGTCAGTGCGAGCTGATTAAGCAGTTAGATGATGGGCGTCTAGTGGTGGATGTCCATATCGATCAGCGATACCGTTTGGGTCAATCACTGCAGCAGATTCCCTACTCGGTGTATGAGTGTCAACCAATGGCTGATCGTGAGATGACTGAAGATGAGTTATCAGAAGCGATTGAGCTGGTTGATAAGGTGCGCCATCGTGTACTGGCAATGGTGCAAGGTGATAGCCGAGCGGCCAATAAATTGAGAGACATTCTCAATCAAGAGGAGTGGTTAACAAAATCGCCACAAGCGTTCAGTTTTGAGCTGTTTGGATTAATTCGATTTGATGCTCACTATTTGCAGCAAGCACTGGAGATGGAGAGTGCGGTGGAGCGACTCAGATTCACACTGGATTTAATGAATCGCTGACCTAGGGAATCTGCGAATAAGTTTCGCATCTTCTCTGCGGGACTTGTTCGCAGGTTTCTTACTCCCAAACTTCTCGGATAGGCTCTCCGAAATCGTCGTAAATGACTTTGCGTTTAGGTTTACTCAGTTTTCTAGCTAATTTAGGGCGCTCTTTGATTAGGCGTCTTGCATCGATGGTCTGCAACACACCCTCGCAGGGGGTTCTCGACTCGCGCGGTTTGCCGTCATTAAAGACGGGGCGTATCAGTCCTCCGTGCGGAACTCCACTCTGACCCTGAGGAATCTCTTTAACCTCGCCACCAGAGCGCAGAAAATCCTGAACTTGCTGTTCAAGCTCGGCGCGGATCTGGGCTTTGGTCTTTTTGTCGAACATGATTTCATCCAAATAGGTCAGCCGAGTATTGTAAGGCTTTGCGCAGTGGTTGGCGATATCTATTGAGTGGCTGGTCTGGCGGATGACAGGCTGAAAGCCAGTCACCGCAGCTCCGAAGCCAAGTCGCTAAACCAGTGACTGGCTTTAGCCTGTCATCTGCCCTTGATGCTACACCCAACTGTCTTGGCAATTTTGTTAAGGCGTTGCGTCAGACAACTCCGAGTTGCTGTGCTGTTTCAAAAACTCGTTGGAGAGTTCAAACGTGACTTTGCGGCGTTGAATAGGGCAGTTGAATGCCAATTTGACAGCAAATAACTGCATGCCTGCTAGGTTTTTGTTGTCACTTCCGTAGCGTGGATCACCCATAACAGGGTGGTCGATCTGATTGAGATGACGTCGGATCTGGTGTGTTCGCCCGGTCAGTATCTCTACATAGAGATCCGAATAGTCACGATCGGAGTTGTAGTGCAGTCGGGTGAATTTGGTATGGGCCGGTTTGCCATCCAGTTTATTGATGATTTCACCGGACTCGGGTGCCTGCCCTGAGACAAGACAGCGGTAAAATTTTTCAACCTTACGGTTTTGGAATTCGCGCGAGATGGCGCCTGCAACACCCTGTTTATGAGCGATCACGATCAGACCTGCCGTTTCACGATCCAAACGGTGTATTAAAAACGAAGCGCGTTTCGGTTCAAGTGTTTGCTCGGCTAAACGAGTAATGGCAAGGTGATCACACCAGTCATTTCCCTGTGCAACCATACCGGCTGGTTTGAACCAGACAGAGTAACCTTGAGCATCCACCAAACATTGCGCGCCTTCTGGTTTACGGCCTAAGAGTTCAGAATCGTAAAAGAGAGAGATCCGATCGTTTTTTTGCAGAATCTCCTTGGCCTTACGCAGGCGCTTACGACCTTTTTGGCCACGCTTCAGCCAGCAGGCACCTTTACTCAGTGCGTCCTTAATTTTCTGTTTGGAGATTGCGGTCTCTTGCGCCAGAAAGTCGGTGACATTGCTGCCGGCTTGTTCAGTGGTGATGGATTTTTCGAACTCTATTTTCATAAAAATTCGGCACCCGAAGGTGCCGTTATCTCGTCTTGTTGAATCAGTCTTTTACGACATCGATGTAGTAGTGATCGACGCCGTTTATGTTCTCTCGCACTAGTCCGTGACAGTCTGTTTCGAAGCCAGGGAACTGGGCGTTAAATTCGCGAACAAACTTCAAGTAGTCAACGATGGTTGAGTTAAAGCGCTCACCCGGTATAAGCAGTGGTATGCCCGGTGGGTAAGGTGTCACGAGCATGGCGGTGGTTCGACCCTCTAGTTCATCGATTGAGACACGTTCAACTTCACGGTGCGCCATCTTCGACCAAGCATCTGCCGGTGTCATAGCAGGCTCAATCTTAGAGAGGTACATCTCTGTCGTGATTTTTGCGACATTGTACTTGCGGTAGATGTCGTGCAGTGAGTGACAAAGATCACGCAGACCAATGCGCTGATATTCAGGGTGCTGTGCGACAAATTCAGGCATAACCCGCCACATGGGTAGGTTGTTATCAAAGTCATCTTTGAACTGCTGAAGTTCAGTCACCATGGAGTTCCAGCGGCCCTTGGTGATGCCGATGGTGAACATGATGAAGAATGAGTAGAGTCCCGTTTTTTCAATGATAATGCCGTGCTCTGCAAGGTATTTGCTCACAATCGCCGCGGGAATGCCGTGCTCATCAAACTCACCATGGATGTTCAATCCCGGTGTGATAATGGTCGCCTTAATTGGGTCGAGCATGTTAAAGCCAGACTCAATCTTGCCAAAGCCGTGCCAAGTGTCTTCTTCATGGATGACCCAAGCATCACGATCGCCAAGACCTTCATCATCCCACTTCTGAGGCCCCCAAACCTTGAACCACCAGTCGTTCTCACCAAACTCTTTTTCAACCTTAACCATGGCGCGACGGAAGTCGATCGCTTCATACAAGGACTCCTCGACCAGTGCTGTACCACCGGGAGGCTCCATCATCGCAGCGGCAACATCACAAGAGGCGATGATCGCATACTGAGGGCTGGTCGATGAGTGCATCAGGTAGGACTCGTTGAATCGGAAGGTATCCAGCTTACGGTTCTTAGCGTCCTGTACTAGGATCTGAGAGGCCTGTGACAAACCTGCCAACAGTTTGTGCGTTGACTGTGTTGCAAACACCAGGGTGTCGTCAGAGCGTTCACGGCTCTCTGTGCCGCCAATCGCGTGCATGTGGTTGTAAAACTTGTGGAATGCTGCGTGAGGCAGCCAAGCTTCGTCAAAGTGCAGCGTATCAATGGTGTCGCCCAGCATCGCTTTGATCGTCTCTACGTTGTAGAGAATGCCATCATAGGTCGATTGCGTCAGTGTCAGTACGCGAGGTTTTTTGTTCAGTGCTTCACGAGCAAAGGGGTTCTCTTCGATCTTGCGACGAATCGTCTCGGGATCAAACTCACTCTTTGGAATCGGTCCGATAATGCCGTAGTGGTTACGAGTTGGCATTAGGAAGACCGGTATCGCACCACACATGATGATCGAATGCAGAATCGATTTGTGACAGTTACGATCCACTACCACAATATCGCCAGGGGCAACGGTTGAGTGCCAGACCACTTTGTTCGACGTCGAGGTACCGTTAGTGACAAAGAAGAGATGATCAGCGCCAAATATGCGTGCAGCACTCTGCTCTGAATCTGAAACAGGGCCTGTGTGGTCCAGAAGCTGTCCAAGCTCTTCAACCGCATTACAGACATCGGCACGCAGCATGTTCTCCCCGAAGAACTGGTGGAACATCTGCCCAACCGGACTTTTCAAAAAGGCAACACCGCCCGAGTGTCCTGGGCAGTGCCAAGAGTATGAAGAGTCGCTTGCGTAGTTCATCAACGCATTGAAGAAGGGCGGTGCTAGTGATTCGAGGTACTTTTTCGCTTCACGAATAATGTGGCGTGCAACGAACTCGGCAGTGTCTTCGAACATATGGATGAAGCCGTGAAGCTCACGCAAAATATCATTCGTCACATGACGAGAGGTACGAGTTTCACCGTACAAGAAGATTGGGATCTCGTTATTACGCTTGCGAACTTCGGTAATAAAGTCGCGGATGTTATTCAGTACTTCGTCGGACAGATCATCCGTTTCACCCGAATCAAACTCCTCATCATCGACAGAGATGATGAAGCAGCTGGCGCGGCTCGCCTGTTGAGCAAATGCTGTAAGATCGCCGTAGCTGGTTAAGCCGACAACCTCCATACCCTCTTTTTCAATAGCGGCTGCAAGGTCACGAATGCCTGAGCCAGAGATGTTTTCAGAACGGAAATCTTCGTCAATGATGACGACAGGGAAACGAAATTTCATCCACAACGCCTTTAAGGTGGTGAAACGAATCCGCTTCGGTGAGATAGGTCACTCTGCGGTACTGATGGGCCATGTTGGCCCGCTTTAAAGCAGATAATAACAAGCTTTCATGTTAGGTAAAACAGTTCTTGTGGCAGGGTGGTTGAGGGCTGTTTTTTGACTCAAGGGTTAAAGATTTTTCTTTTACGCCAAAGTCTCATCTAAGAGGCCTATACAGCACTCCTTTTTTTGTTAGAATCGATTGTTATTCGATTTGCTGCCTATTGAGT
Organism: Marinobacterium sp. xm-d-579; assembly: GCF_013282935.1. Classification (NCBI taxonomy): domain Bacteria; kingdom Pseudomonadati; phylum Pseudomonadota; class Gammaproteobacteria; order Oceanospirillales; family Oceanospirillaceae; genus Marinobacterium; species Marinobacterium sp. xm-d-579. Next base: position 614,694 of record NZ_WBYP01000002.1, on the reverse strand, counting down.
GGGCAGCCCTCAAATGGTGGATTTTTAGTGCTTTTCAATAAGCTACCAGACGATATATTTGCGCCGCTCTCTGGGCAGAATAGACAGGTTTACCAGTCTGTTCTTCTTGAATTGGCCGATCTCTTCTTTGATGAAGATCTTATAGACCCCTTTATTGCCAAAGATTTAGTCCGTTCAACCATCGAAAATGCCGTTGTTAAGCTTGGTGTTCGTCGCTGGGTGGCTGAGTCTGAAGAGGAGGCGGAGCTGCCTACCTCTAGCGCAGATTACACAAACCGTATCTACCGACGCCTAGTGCAAACGGGCTGGTTAGAGGAAGAGCAGAAGATCTATCGCACCTATGTGTTGCTCTCTCCTTCGGTCAGTTACCTGTTGCGTAACCTGGTTTCGATCGCGCGTTTGGAAAAACGCAGTTACGGTGGCACCGTTCTTAACGTGCTGTCGTCTCTGGAATCGGCCATCAATGATCCGGTGGGTCGTGGTATTACCCTATCGGAAGCGGCAGACACAGCAGCCGAGTTCAGTGCACACCTGACCGATATGATGTTGGGTCTGCGCGAACTTAAAATATCATTGGCTGAGTCGCATAACCCGCAAGAGATTGTCCGTGGCTTCTTTGATCGTTTCGTTGAGCACATTCTTGTTTCTGACTATAAGACGTTGAAAACAAAGAACAACCCCTTCCGTTTTAGACGTCAAATTCTCTCTTTATTGCGTGATCTTCAGTTCGATACGCTGAAGGTAGAGATGCTGACTGAGCACTATCAGATGCAGTATGAAATCGAATCTGAAACTGCGGAAGCGATGGTGCACCAGCACATCAATCGCATCATCCGGATCTTCGAGTCGGTCGACCAGCGTCTGGCGATCATTGATGATTTCCGTTACCAGCTAGAGAAACGGGTAGCCGACACAGTTCGTTACATGGACAAGACAACGCCGGGTATGGCGGCTCGACTGTCGCGTGTCATTGCCAAATTGGCGGAGAAAGATGGTCGGGAGATACCACCGGTTCAGTCGCTTGATCAGTATGGCTTTATCTCGCCTTCGTCCATTCGCTCGCCAGTGCGTCGACGTGTTGAGACAGCGCCTAGAGTCATTACCCAACAGCAGATCGATCCTAAGGTTCTTTACATGCGTCAGCTCTTCAAAGAGTGGAAGGCACGCCGTGAGGTGAAAGTGGATCGAATTGAGGCCTACCTAGATCGTCACTTTTTAAATGGTGAAACCCTGGTCTCGGCGTCTGAATTTACCATTGATTCAATCGAAGATTACATCTGCTTCAGCTATGTGCGACACCTAAATTCGTTAGGTAAGAAAGCGCGTAAGACAGCTGAACGCTACCAAATAGAATTTGATGAAGAGTACGTGCGCGTTGCCGATATGGTGGAGTGCCGTGGTTTCAAAATACACAGGAACAACGCCTGATGCTTGGTGATTTACAAAAAGCGCTGACGCGCAATGAAAAGAGTACAGAAGCCGATTTCGTTCGCGCTGCAAACTCACTACTGACAAACCAGTTCCTCTATGCGGATCGCCCTGCACAGCGTGATACTTATTTCCTTATTTCGCAGAATATGGAGTACTTCCGTAACCTGTTCGCGGCACTGGGTTGGTCTCTGGTCTATCAACCTGATGAAGCCTATTTGGGTGTGCTACCCCAGGGTGAAGAGCGAGTCATGCGATTGAAGCTCGATGAGTCTCTGTTGATGCTCTGTATGCGTCAAATGTATGAACAGAAACTGGAAAATTTCGAAGTAGAGAGCGGTAAGGCGTACACCACGTCTGATGATCTGTTGAGCACTTACGAGAGTTTAACCGGTAAAGAGATCCCTAATGAGACGCGTCTAAAAGAGATCCTGTCGCTCTTCTCACGTCACGGTTTGATTGAACGCGGCAAGGCGAATGAGACCGACCCTAAAAACATTCCAATCGGCATCTACCCCACCATTCGTCAAGTGGTGGTCGAAGATTACATCCGACAGCTTGAGGCGCTCTGTGACATCGAAAGCGCTGATGCGGCCTTGATGGATGATATTGCTGACACTCCAGAGGAGTCGATCGAAGAGGTGAGTGAGCCAGCTGATGAGTCAGTGGAGTCAGAAGAGAAGGGTGCAGTAGAGGAGTCTGACGATGAAACAGCTTAATCGCATCGTTCTAGTTAACTGGTATGTATTGGGTGCTCAAGAGATCCCGATCAAAGGTAATGTCGCGATTGTAGGTCCTAACGGCTCAGGTAAATCGTCACTACTGGACGCCATGCAGACCATTTTGATGGGTGGCCATAAGCGCCACTTAAGTTTTAACGCCTCGGCGGGTGAAAAGTCTGAGCGTTCACTGCGCACCTACTGTCTCGGTTTTATGGATGATGGTGGTAAAAGCAACAGTGCCCGTGAAGATTCTATCAGCTATCTGGCGATGAGCTTCTTTGATACTGAGACGGCACAAGAGAGCTGTATTGGTGTTGCGATCAGTGCATCAACCGCCAGCCCAGATGAAGAGGTTTTGGGTCGCTTTATTCTGCCTAACTTCTCTGTTTCGCTGGATGACTTTAGTCGAAAAGAGGGCGGTGGTCGTATGCCGCGTCCTTGGAATGAAGTTCGTGAAAGCCTGCTTAAACAGTGTCCGGATATGACGCTAGAGAAGCGTGCAAGCCGCTACATTCGTGAGGTTGTGACCCACTTGAGTCACGATCCAGCGATGCCGAATGACGATGACAAATTCATCAAGAACTTCAAAAACGCTCTTAAATTTGTACCCATTGATAGTCCGACTCGATTCGTTCGCGAGTTTGTCTTGGATGAGAACGTAGTGCATGTCGGAGCCTTCCGTAAATCGCTGGATGAGTATCGAGCGATGGAGGAGAAGACGCGTGATGTGGCTAACCGTATTGATGAACTGGTTAAAGTACAAGAGCTCTGCCAGGGTATCAGTCGTAACATCAAAAACGCCGTCGAGTACGAGTGGGTTGTTCACGAGTCACGTTTTGAAAGCGCCGACCTTCGTAAAGAGGAGGCTGAAGAGCGTCTAGAGAAGTGGCAAGAGCAAGAGGCGGAAGTTGAGCGAGAGCTAACCAATATTGGTGCTGATCTCAATCAGGTTATGCAGGATCTTGCCAACGCACGTGCAGCGCTAAACAACACCGATGCTGCGCATCAGATTAACGCGATGGAATCTTCTATACGCGTTGGTCAACACGAACTCAATGTCATCGAAGAGCGCATTCAGAAGGCCTACTCGCTGATGCGCACAGCGGTGAGCTTTAATCAGAATCGTGAGTTCTTGCCTGAAGAGTTTGCAGCACTGGTGGATCAAGCATCAGAGATCTGGCGCTCGGGTGAAAACCTAATGGCAGACGCTTGGCCTTCAGATCCTGTCAGCGTCGATAACACGCTAAACGCAATGCGTAAGTCGATTGAGAACGTTCGTCGTAAAGTGTCGCGTCGTTATGAAGAGTCAGTTATCCGTATTTCTGAACTGCGCGCTCAGATACAGAACCAGAAGAGTGCCGTAGAACAGCTTCAGCAGGGGCGCGCCCCCGTTCGTCGTAACACGGCTGAATTGATGGAGCTGTTGAGTGAGTACGGTATCGACTCAACACCCATTTGTGAGTTGGTTGATATTACCGATGACAAGTGGCGCATTGCAATTGAGTCCTTCTTAGGTGCTCGCCGCGAAGCATTGGTCGTCGATCCTGATCGTGTCAAAGAGGCGATTACACTCTACCGCCGTAAAGGGCGTCACCTGAAAGGCTGTCGTATCATCAACACCACTAAATCGGGTGACTGGTTACACCGCACTAAGCCAGGTTCTCTGGCTCAGTTTATCGAGTCTGACTCTGACGATGCCCGCGCATTTATGAATCGCGCACTGGGCGGTGTCATGGCGGTTGAGACGGAAGCGGAGCTTTTGAAACAGGAGCGTGCGTTGACCTATGACTGCATGTTGCAGACTGAGGGTTCAACCACATCGATTAATGAACTGACACCGATTATGGGTATTCGTCGTCGTGGTGATCAACTTGAACTGCAGGGCAAGCAGGTCGATCAGCTGGTCAATGAGTTCACACTGCTAGGTCGTCAGCACGAATCTCTAGAGAAGCTACGTGATGCGTTAATAAGCCTTGATGGCGGTCTGTCTCAAGTGAACGAGCCTCTGTTTGATTTGACAGAACAGCGTAAGAAACTGACGCATCAGATTGAAGGGTACCAGCAGACTATTGTCGATCTCCGTAACCATGACGATACCGGTATTCAGCAGCGCATTGCCGATCTGGCGGCTAAGCAGAAAGAGACCGAGTCCACTCAAGCTGCGTTGATGGATAAGCTGCAAAAAGCCCGTACAGGCCTGATCCGTGATACTGCTCAGCTAGAGGTGCTAGAGACCGATCTAACAGAGCATGCTGAAGCGCGTGCAGCCTGTGAAGCGAAGAATGAGTTCGACGCTCAGTCTGCGCAGGAGAAACGCGACTACCTCGATGAGAGCTGTGATGGTGAGTTGGAACGCATCATCTTCGAAGCGGCCAAGAAAGCTCAGTCTGAACTGGCTCTGCATGAGAAGAAAAAGAACGGTGTCCGTGATGCCGTTGCACAGTATAAAGCGCGTCACCACGGTGGCGGTTTGACTCACCATGAGTTGGATAAGGTTGGACCAGACTCCAGTCATGAAGATCTCGAGGGTTACGTTAACGAGACCGTTGAGGCACTCCGTGAATCTGAATTGGCAGAGTACACAGAGAAGGCCGAGCGAGCTCGTCTAGAGGCTGAGTCTGCTTTCCGTTCTGACTTCGTGGCCCATCTGAATGACCAGATCAATAAGATTCGTGATCTGATCCGTGAGCTAAACTCGCACTTGAAGAACCGTCCTTTCCATAAAGAGATGTACAGCTTTGAGATGTCACCTAACCCTGAGTTGAAAGACATTCTTGAGTTGGTTGAGGCCTATACGCAGCTCGATTCTGCCAATGTGGGCTCGTTGTTTGATATGAAGTTTGATGACAATGCGCAGCACAAGGATGCTCTAGAACGAATTCACGAAGTACTTAAAGATGAAGGCGAGAGCAGTCTGCTTCAGGACTACCGTAACTTCTACAACTTCGAGTTGGTGGTTAAAGATCTTGACGGCAATCGTAAGACAACCCTGTCGCAGCGTATCAAGACCGGTTCCGGTGGTGAGCACCAGGTACCGTTCTACGTCGCGATGGCGGCCGCCTTGGGTGCGACCTACCGCCTAAAAGAGGGTAGTGATGGTAAGCCTGTTGGTGGCTTCAGCCTGTCGGTATTCGATGAGGCGTTCAACAAGCTGGATTCAGAGAACACCGTTACCTCGCTTGGCTTCATGAGTGATTTGGGTCTCCAAACCATTATTGCTGCGCCGGATGAGAAGTACTCTCTGCTCAGTACTTGCATGGATACTATCATTAACGTCTGTCGTGACGGTCGTGTGGTCGACATTGATGTCGAGTTCCCAACGGATCTTGGTAAAGCGCTATTGGCGTCTGATCACCCTTACAAGGTAATGGCAGAAGAGGAAGCGGCGGAGCTTTAACAAATAGCGTCGCGGCCTCAATGAGACCGCTCCAACAGGTATTAATCGAGGCCTCTTAAGATCGCTCCAACAACTTAAGTGTCGGAACCTTATCGAAGATGAGGCGATCGATTGCCCGAAAAGGGGACTGGCCCAGGTCAGACCCCTTTTTTATTGTTCCTTTTCCACTCAGCGAAATCTACTAGTGCTCCCTTTGTGCAACTGCGGTATAGTCAGGTTATATGGTTATAAGTAAATCTATGTATTGGAGAGTCTATGCGTTTGATCAACCGCTCGGGTATTAGCATTAAACCCAAGGCTCCTTTTCATGAGTGGCTTTTGGCGGGCTCAGAAGAGCCGGTTCCTTCACTAGAGGAGCTGCGCAGTGAAGCCAACCTCTACCTCTTTGATGAGGTCGATTCTGATGAGGATTTCACCTCAGAGATTGAACAGCACTGGTTGACGATCTTTGAGAACGAACTCTCTGCCTGGGATGAGTTTCAGGATTTTTGGCCCAAACCGCTCTCGCTTGATCTCTTTAAGAGTTGGTTTGACATCGATTTACAACTGATGAGTTTTGATTTGAGCGATCAGCCCCTGATGCGGGCTAATCTGGATATAGAGTAAGGAGTCTCTGATGGTTGTCGCACAGCAGCAACACGGATTGGAATGGCATGAAGACCGTGATTGGCTCTATGACGAGCTGCACTCGCGCCCGTTCCAGCGCATTTCAGGGGATGCCAGTATTACCCACATTGCGGTGCTGGCAAACCAACAGGAGCGTGCCATTCAGAGTCAGCACATCCAGCGCTTGCTAGATACCCTCAACATCGAACACGACGGAGTGGATCAGGCGTGTAATATCTACACAGCGGGCGATCTGCGCATCCGTTGGGAGCAGCATCTCGAGTTTACGTCACTGACCATCACCGATTCACGTGAAGGGGTAGCGTCGACACAACCCTTTTTCACAACGGCGTTGGATCGACTGCCAGACGGCTGGTTAAGTAACTACCCAGGTAAAGCGGTAGCCGCTTTTCATATGCGCATTCAGAACATTCAGGGTGATGAACTACCAGAGCCCAAAGATGTTCGCTCTCAGCTCGATGATATGCAGATGATCGGCAGTCTGCCACAGAATGGTGCAGCACAAATCTGGACGACATTTAGAACGCACAGCGACAACTTTGGCCGTTTCCTAATCTTCAATAACAGCATGTCGAAAGGGCAGATGGGCCGAATGGTGCAGCGTGTAATTGAAGTTGAGACCTACCGTTTGTTAGCGCTGCTCGGTCTTCGCGAAGCGCGTAAGCTGTCACCGGTTGTTGCTGATATGGATAATCGAATGGCCGATCTGACGCGTCGCCTGTCAACGGGTGATAACTCAGATGACAGTCAGCTTTTGACAGAGCTCATCAACCTATCGGCCGATATTGAAGCTGAACGTGCGAGAACCACCTTCCGTTTCAATGCTAGCCGCTCATACCATGATGTTATGGCGGCACGATTGGATGAATTGCGTGAGGATGAGGTCTCTGGTCACCTGACCTTGAAAGAGTTTTTGATCCGTAGATTGACGCCTGCTGTGCGTGGCTGTGAGACCATGCACAATCGACTCGACGACCTATCGCGTCGTGTAAACCGCGCAGCCGATATGATGCGTACCCGAGTTGAGATGGCGATTGAGAACCAGAACCAAGAGCTACTGAGCTCCATGGATCGTCGATCCAAGATACAGCTAATGATGCAGCATACGGTAGAGGGTCTGTCGGTTGCTGCGATCAGCTACTACGCAGTTGGCCTAGTCAAGTACCTCATTGATGCGGTGCATGGTGCCGGTGTCGATTTCGATAAGAGTCTTGCAACTGGTGTCTCTGTCCCACTGGTGATTGGTGCGGTATGGTTCATTACTCGTAAAATTCAAAACCGATTTAAGAAACTCGCTGAAGTGAAAACCGAATCAACAGCGAAAGGGGATCAGTAAGGTGTCAGTAGAAGATCAGATCCAAACCCTTCTCAATGAAGGCCTTAATCTAGTTCACATGGAGTTAGAGAACGAAAGCCACATGCACGGTGGTAACCGTTTGGATACTCACTTCAAGCTCGTCGCCGTTAGCGATGATTTTGAAGGTAAGCGCCTAATTCAGCGCCATCAAACCATTTTTGGTCTGCTGTCAGACCTTATGCAAAACCCCATTCATGCACTCTCAATGCATCTATACACCGAAGCAGAGTGGGCCGAAAAGTCTGGTTTAGTTCCAGACAGCCCCAAGTGTATGGGTGGTTCAAAGCAGGATAAGTAGTGTTTCGGTGACAGGCCTTCAGCCTGTCATCCGCAGGTTAGCTTTACTACCTTTCTGGAAATCGCTGGGAAAGTGGATGTCAGGCTAAAGCCAGACACCGGTGCTAATAGCTAAATTCACATTAAGACCTATCGCGGCCTTTTCTAGACCGCTCCAACAATGTGCCTGACTCAAATCTCGTGCCAATCGTCCACGTCCGATCGAGAGTGAGTACGATGATTTTTTACGGTTAAGAGTTCAATCGGCTGAGGCCGGGATGGCCGAAGTCTGCAACGGAGGCAGGAGCCGACTTATTGCCATGGAAGGCATGTATTCCGTTAATGCAGGAGCAATTAACGGTTTGCAGTGTCCTATTGGACTTCAGTGAAAAATCATTGAACGGAGCGTGCCGCAGGCCGAGTGAGCGTGGTCAGTTTTTGCTTACTTTTTGCTGACCAAAAAGTAAGGCTGGCCGCCTTTAGGCGAGTAGAATGTTTTAAAGTAGAGGTGACAGGCTGAAAGCCAGTCACCACCTAAAGGGCAGGTTACTTCGTAACCTCAGCAAACAGATCAAAATACTCTGGGAAGGTTTTGCTGGTACAGCCCGGGTCATTGATGATGATCTCGCTGTTGCCGAACGAGGCGAGTGAGAAGCACATGGCCATGCGGTGGTCGTCGTAGGTATCGATCGCGGCGCTCTGGATTTCGGCTGGTGGTGTAATCTCGATGAAATCTTCGCCTTCCACCACTTCCGCACCCACTTTACGAAGCTCGGTTGCCATTGCGGCTAGGCGATCGGTCTCTTTGACGCGCCAGTTGTAGACGTTGCGAATGGCCGTAGGGCCTTTTGCGAACAGGGCGGTTGTGGCAATCGTCATTGCAGCATCGGGAATGGCGTTCAGATCCAGGTCTACACCGTTCAGTTCGCCTTTAGAGACCTCTACCCAAGTTGGGCCATAAGTGACCTTAGCACCCATCTTACCGAGCACTTCAGCGAAGGCTTTGTCGCCTTGTACCGATTCAGAACCGACGCCGTAGACGCGAATCGTACCGCCAGCAATAGCCGCTGCAGCTAGGAAGTAGGAGGCTGATGAAGCATCACCTTCAACCATCACTTCGCCGGGCGAGTGGTAAGTCTGTCCGGCTTTAACGACAAAGCTCTGGTAGTTGTTGTTCTCGACCTCAACACCAAACAGCTTCATCGAGTGCAGGGTGATATCGATGTAAGGCTTAGAGACCAGCTCACCATCAACAACGATCTCTAAATCCTGCTGTGCCATCGGTGCGGCCATCAGTAGGGCAGTCAAAAACTGGCTCGAGATGTTGCCTCGAATCGATACACGTCCGCCTTTCAATTGTTGAGCGTTAATCTTTAGCGGCGGGTAGCCTTCATCTTTTAAGTACTCGATATCAGCACCAATTTGACGAAGAGCATCAACCAAATCTTCGATAGGGCGCTCGTACATGCGAGGTTCACCGGTCAGTGTGAACTCACCTAAACCTAGGCAAAGTGCGGCGGTTAGTGGGCGCATTGCAGTACCGGCGTTGCCCAGGAACATCTCAGCACTTTGCTGCTTGAAAGGACCTGCCACACCGGTGACAACGCACGAGCGACGATCATCAGCTAGCTCATAAGAGACACCCAACGTTTTTAGTGCATTCAGCATATGGGTAACGTCTGCGCTGTCTAGCAGGTTGGTTACCTTGGTTTCACCTTCCGCCAGTGCAGCTAGAAGAAGAATTCGGTTTGATAGGCTTTTTGAGCCTGGCAGTTGAACGTCACCGTTTGCAAAATCGCGAGGTTGGAGTGAAAGAGTTTCCATAATCTTAAAAGTGTAGTTGATCGCCAAAAAAGGATCGAAAAAGGTACAGGTAAACGCCTGTTAAGTCCATTGTTCAGAGAGATTCGTTTTAATTGATTTCAATCAATGGACGATGGAGAAGAGTAGGGCATATTAGAACCATCAACACTGTATGGAATTAGGAGTAAAAAATGATCGGAGAACACCACGATCTAGTTCATGAACTTCCAGAGTATCGCGAACGTATTCATGAGCTTAAAACATCAAACAACCACTTCTCTCGTCTGTTTGATGAGTACCACGAAATTACTAAGCAGGCTGAGCTTGCTGCAGCTGAAGTTGAACCGACCACGACCAGTCGTGAAGAGGAACTTAAAAAGCGTCGTCTTGAACTGAAAGATGAGCTTTTCAAAATGCTTCAGGGTTAACCCTTTTCATTGTCCTTTCGTTGCTTGAACGTTACCCGTCTTTTTAGGCGGGTTTTTTTTTGCTTCAATTTTTTGTTGGAGCGATCTTAAAAAGGTCGCGATATTCTGAACTGCTATTTGTCCAGGTTTCTCATAGCAATAAAAAACCCGCACTAGGCGGGTTTTTTAATGGGGTAGGCTGTTATGCCCAATCACCTGGGTAGTCAGCGAAACCTGGGTTGTCAGAGACACCCACCACTTTAGGGTTGTTCACCTTAGGTAGTTTGATCACCATGTTCTCATCGCGTTCTGCTTTTAGGTAGTCAGCAATGATATCCCAGAGTAGTCGACCCTCTGGTGTGCGGTTAACAGTTGCCCAACCAGAGACGCTGTAGTTCTTGTCATCAGCAATCACTTCACCGTTGTCTAGGCGTACTTCAGAGATACGCTGGCCAAGTGGTTTGGTTGGATCGATGGTGTAGTCAAGACCACCCACGCGAACCATGTCGCCACCTGATTGTAGGTATGGATCTGGATCGAATAGGTTGTCGGCAACACCTTCAAGCATCTCTTTGATCGCTTTACCAGTCATCTCTTGAACGTAAGTTTCAGAGTAGGTTGTTGCACACTGGCTCATGACATCTTCCATTGTGATCCACTCACCCTCTAGAGTAGTGGTACCCCAGCGAACGCCGGCTGATAGTGCGATGTCTGCCTTGTACTCCCAACGAAGTGCGTTACAGATAACTTGGTCCCAAGTGCCCATGAAGTTACCGCGACGGTAAAGAGTACGATCCGCTTTAGCCAGTTTCTCTTGAAGAATCTCTTCGAAGGTTTTGCCGACACGGATTGGGTTGTTCTGCCACTTCTTGTTACGCGCTTCGATGATGTTCTCATCGTAACGACCTTGGCGCATCTGGTTGATGTACGCTTCCATCTCACCGTCAGCTTCAAGCCAATCAGAGATAACAGGTAGCTGTTTGTAAGTCATGTTGGTGATCTGGCCATCTTCGATCGAGAAGTCCATACAGCCGACAAACTTACCGTTTGAACCTGCGTTGGTTACCCAACATTCGCCACCGTCAACGTTCTTAACTTTGATCGGTTGTGGAACACCATCGTGAGTGTGACCGCCGAATACAGCATTCAGGCCAGGAACACGTTCAGCCATCTTGATGTCGACGTCCATACCGTTGTGCGATACAAGAACAACCGCGTCTGGCTGCTCCTCTTCACGGATCTGCTGAACAAGCTCGATCATCTCTGGTTCACGAAGACCGAAAGACCAGTCTGGGAAGAACTCTTTAGGGTTGGCGTTTGAGGTACGTGGGAAGGCTTGACCAACAACGGCGATACGCTTGCCGTTGATCTCTTTAATCACGTATGGCTGGAACGCATGACCCGTATCTTCGTCGTACAGACCACGGCCATCGAAACGCTCAACCATTTCGTAGTACTCATCACCAAACAGTGAGTCTTCTAGTACTTTAACGTTCTGACCGATGAAGTCACCTTTGAACAGAGCAACGTTCGAAAGAACTTCCTCTTCACGGTAGGTGAACTCCCAGTGACCAACCATAACGTCGATGCCAAGAATGTTAGATGCCTCAACCATGTCGACACCACGTGTCCACAGTGAAGTACCCGATCCCTGCCATAGGTCACCGCCATCAAGGGTCAGTGTGTTTTGGCGTCCGCCCGCTTGATCGCGTAGACGATCTAGAAGTGTTTTAACGTGTGCGAAACCGCCCGTACGACCGTACTTCTTAGCTTCTTCTAGGAAGTTAAGGTAGGTGTATGCGTAAGCTTCAGGAGAGTTCTCTGAAAGACCCATCTCCTTAAGGAAATTTTTGCCGACAACGTGTGGTGGACGACCAAATGCATCACCGACACCAAGGTTGACGTTTGGCTCACGGAAGTAGACAGGCTTTAGCTGGCCGTGAACGTCTGTAATGTGAAGGATACGAACATCACCTTCCATTGGAACATCATAAAATCCGCTTGGAGCAGTGTTGCTTGCTAGCGCGCGAGAAGTGTAAATTGCTGGTAGGCTTCCTGCTGCAGCAGCGGCGGCCATAGCCTTCAATAGTTGACGACGATTCATAGTTATCTTAGTTTCCCACTCTTCTTAAAGGGCCCACAGGCTGAAATCCACCAAAAGCACGCATGCTTATTACTAGAGACATACCAGTGAGACTAATTCCAGGCATTTTCGTTATATGCACATTAGTTACATCCTTATTCTACCCAGTTAGGGCTGATGTTGTGAAGCCTGCATTGATAGAGATCTCTGCAAATACGACTGAAGTGGTAGAGATTGAGATCCGTGCCAGCCTCGAAGCACTTCTGACCGGTATCAATGGACAGTATCGAAACACTCAAGAGGCGCCTAACTCAGATCAATACGACCATTACCGTGCAATGGAGTCGGCAGAGCTTGAGGCGGAGTTTAAAAAGTTCATGCCGACGCTCCTAGAGGGTGTTGAGTTGAAGCTTGATGGAACGCCCGCTGAGTTGCAGCTAAAAGAGCTAGTCGTGCCACCCCCAGGCTATACCAAGGTGCCTCGCAATAGTGTGATTATCTTGAAAGGGCGAATCCCCCGGGAGACTCAAAGTCTAACCTGGTACTACCCCATGGCGTTTGGCGATCATGCGACTCGAGTCAGACAGGTAGATGAGGCCAATAACGAGTGGCACTGGTCGTCACACCAGTGGGTAAAAGAGGATAAGCCAACTGAACCGTTCATGCTGAATGAGGTGTTTGCCAAACCGAGTTTTGCGCAGGTGGTGAAAACTTACACCCTAGGTGGTTTTCAGCACATTCTTCCCAAAGGGTTGGATCACATCCTGTTCGTGCTGGGTATCTTCCTACTGAGTCGTCGTTTAAAGCCGATTGCCCTACAGATTACGATGTTTACCATTGCCCACTCGATTACCTTGGCAATGGGTACTTTGGAGATTATTTCGATCTCGCCTCGTATCGTAGAGCCTCTGGTTGCGTTATCGATCGCCTACGTTGCTATAGAGAATCTCTTCTCATCCAAAATTAATCGTTTCCGTCTTCCCGTCGTGTTCGGTTTCGGTCTGCTTCATGGTCTCGGCTTTGCCACCATGCTGTCGGAGTTTGGGATGCCGACGGATGATTTTGTAGCTGCGTTATTAGCCTTTAATGTTGGCGTTGAGTTGGGCCAGCTCGCCGTGGTGTTGATTGCCTATTTTGGTGTCGCTTACTGGTTTAGCTCAGAGAAACTCTACCACCGTATTGTTGTGGTTCCGGCTTCACTGGTGATCGGTATCATGGGAATGATCTGGTTTGTTGATCGACTCGCCATTTTTTAATGCAGAATTCGTGCTTTCTGTCTAAGCTTAATCTATCAATAACGATTGGGAGTCTGTTATGCGAATGAATAGAGTGTTGATTGGTGCAGTGGCCGCAGTTGCATTAACTGGTTGTATGCAGCAGAACCTGCAAGGAACAGCCTACACCGCTGCCGATGCACGCCAGGTTCAGACGGTTGAGTTCGCGACTGTCGAGCAGGTGACACCGGTGATCATTAATGGTGATCCTAACAATCCTGTTGGTGTGGGTGCTGGTGCTATTGTCGGTGGTATTGCAGGCTCAACCATTGGTGGCGGTAAAGGATCATCTATTGCGACGGTCTTGGGTGCAGTAGCCGGCGGTATTGCTGGTTCTAAAATCCAAGAGAACAGCTCACAAACTCAAGGGCAAGAGATTCAGTTGTTAATGGATAAGGGGGGTCGCATCTCCATCGTCCAGGGTGTGCAGAACAATCTCTTCTTCAGACCGGGCGATAAGGTTCGTGTGTTGCGCTCTGGCAATACCGTTCGTGTCAGCTATTAATGAAGCAGCCTAAGCTCAACTCGATTCATCACGCGGCGATTATCTGCAGTGACTACCAACGATCCAAGCAGTTCTACACAGAACTTCTTGGATTGACGGTATTGGATGAGAATTATCGAGCTGAGCGTGACTCTTACAAGCTTGATCTAGCGCTACCGGATGGTGGCCAGGTTGAACTCTTCTCAATGCCCGGAGCTCCGCAACGTTTGAGTTACCCTGAAGCTCAGGGGTTGCGCCATTTGGCCTTCGCCGTAAGCGATATTGAGGTGTGGGTCGAATGGTTGGCTGACAATGGGGTAGGGCATGAGCCGGTAAGGGTTGACCCTTATACCGGCAAGCGTTTTCTCTTTTTTGCTGATCCGGATGACCTGCCGTTAGAGTTGTACGAGCAGGCCTAACTGAATCCTTTGAAGAGAGGTCTACTTCTCTGGTGCGTTAAACTGTAGGTAGAGATCGATCAGGATTTCTGGGATCTGTTCACACATCTCTTCGCTTAACGCGCGATCTTTACGAATATCTTTTACTTCACCTTCATCGAATAGATCGGATGCGACCATAATCGGTAGTAGAAGGCCGGCCACCGACTCTTCGTCATCACTGAACCAGGCCTCTTCATTGCTGAAAACGCCTTCCATAAAGGCTTCAGCCCAGAGTGTGATCTCAGGAATCTCATCCTCTTCGTCAGTTTCAAGGCTGAGATCACAAGGCAGGTAGATTTCCTGATCGCTGTAGAGATCGTTGGCGATGGTAGAGTTCAATTTTCTCAACAGGTTCTCTATTTCTGCCTGTTGCTCTGCGCTACTCCAGTTAGGCTTCTCGTCGAAGATAAGCGTCATCCACGTCGACTCGTCGACTTTTTCAGGTGCGATATTAAGAGCGCATAAAAGCCCGTGTGCACCGACTAGATCAAGAGCGGTCTCTGCCACCGCTTCAGAGTCTAAAAAGTTCTCTAGTTGATCCAGTTCGTCTTCGCTAATTAGAGCTACACTTTGATTCATTACTGTTTTCCATAGATTGAATCCTTTAATTGTACCCCGATCTCGATTAAGTGCCTATGTTTGAGTGACTTAATCCACGGCATATCCGATAATGAGCGCATGATTGAACAAGCCCGCCATCAACTGTTACACACCTTCGGTTTTAATGAGTTTCGTGATCCGCAGCAGTCCGTCGTAGAGACCCTGTTAGAGGGGCAGGATGCACTCGTGATTATGCCGACTGGCGGAGGTAAATCCCTCTGTTATCAGCTACCCGCTCTTGTCAGATCGGGTGTTGGGGTGGTGGTGTCGCCGCTGATCGCTTTGATGCAAGATCAAGTCAGTGCGCTGTCACAGTTAGGTATACGCGCAGGTTGTCTCAATTCGGCCATCGATTTTAACCAGTTACAGGCCACAGAGCAGGCGCTGTTAAATGGTGAGCTGGATCTGCTTTATGTCGCACCCGAGCGCCTTCTTCAACCAAGAACCCTGTCACTGTTGCAGCAATCACAACTTGCTCTGTTTGCGATTGATGAAGCGCACTGTGTCTCGCAATGGGGGCATGACTTTAGACCTGAGTATCTTCAATTAGGTTCTCTAGCGGAACGTTTCCCTAATGTGCCTCGGGTGGCGCTGACCGCCACGGCGGATGCTCGAACTCAGCAGGAGATCATTGATAAACTGCAACTTCAGACCGGTCGTGTCTTTATTAAGGGGTTCGATCGTCCCAATATTCGCTATCGCATCATGCAGAAGGATCGTGCAAGGGAGCAGCTTCTCAACTTTATTCGCACCGAGCATGCCCAGGATGCCGGTGTGGTCTACTGCATGTCCCGCAAGCGTGTGGAAGATACTGCCGCTTGGCTATCTGAAAAGGGTTTTAATGCACTGCCTTACCATGCCGGATTGAATGCACAACTGCGTGAGCATCATCAGCACCGATTCCTGACGGAGGAGGGGGTGATTATGGTCGCGACGATCGCTTTTGGTATGGGGATCGATAAGCCCAATGTTCGTTTCGTGGCTCATCTGGATCTACCGAAATCGGTAGAGGCCTACTATCAAGAGACCGGTCGTGCCGGTCGAGACGGTGAGCCGGCCAACGCTTGGATGGTTTATGGCCTTCAGGATGTGATCTTTCAAAGGCAGATGTTGGAATCAGGGCAGGCGCCTGATGAGCAGAAGCGTATAGAGCGACAAAAGCTTGAGGCGATGTTGGGGCTGTGTGAGATCACCAGTTGTCGACGTCAGGTGTTGCTCTCCTATTTTGGTGAGACAGAGCACCAGCCCTGTGGTAACTGTGACAACTGCCTAGAACCCCCCGAGGTATGGGATGGTACAGAGGCGGCTCGGAAAGCGCTGTCGGCTATTTATCGTTCCGGTCAGCAGTTTGGCGTTAATGCGATTATCGAAATTTTACATGCGGAACATTCGGATCGTTCGCGTGATCGCGGTCTCGATAAGCTCTCGGTTTGGGGTATTGGTAAAGAGATCGATAAAAACACCTGGCGATCAGTGTTTCGACAGCTGGTGGCTCAAGGGTTGGTACAAGTATCTGCAGAGCATGGTTCGCTCTCCTTAGCTGAGAAATGCCGTCCGTTGCTGAAAGGCGAGACGGAGATCCAGTTACGCAAAGATAAACGCAAGTTGCGCACATCGATGGCCAGTGGGCGCTCTCGTAAACCAGAGATGCAGCTGGATGATCAGGACTTTAAACTCTGGGAAGGTCTCCGAGCCTGTCGTAAACAGCTCTCTGACGAACAAAATGTGCCACCTTATGTCATCTTCCATGATGCTACCTTGATGGAGATGGTGGAGCGCAAACCAACCTCGCTGATTCAGATGCGTCGTATATCTGGGATTGGTGATCGTAAACTGGAACTCTACGGCGATGCCTTCCTAGAGGTTATTAACGAGTCGCTCTCCAATGAACGCGAGAAAGAGGTGGATTACCAGAAGGAGGAGGTGCTACAGCTCTATCGTGCTGGCATGACCACCGATCAAGTGGCTAGGCAGGTTCATCTATCCGAACAGCAGGTGTTCAATATTCTGGCGCACTGGATCGCTTTGGGTGATCTCGCGTTAACGGACGTGGTTGAACTGCCTCTATCAGAGATCAGTCAAATTGAGCAGCAGATTTTGGAAAGCTCAAGTATACATGGCGCGTCACTCAAACCCGTTTTTGAGCACTTCTCTAACGTCTACAGTTTGGGCGTATTACGCTGCGTTCAGGCAGCAATGGAGTAGGGTTGAATGGCTTGGGAGTTACTGCTCGCTGCATTTATCTCTTCAACGCTTTTGCCCGGTGGTTCCGAGCTATTGTTGGCATGGTACGTTGCTGAAAACCCTGCGAACTTCTACCCACTTCTTTTGACTGCGATTGTCGGTAATTTGGCCGGATCGATGCTCTCCTTCTTTATGGGGTGGTTAATCGCTCTGAAATACCCTCTGACACTGTTGGACAAGCCACAGCATCAAAGAGCGAAACGCTTGATAGGGAAATACGGTGCTGTGATACTGCTGCTGGCTTGGTTACCTGTAGTGGGAGATCCGCTCTGTCTAATGGCTGGTTGGTTGCGCCTAAATCCGCTAAGCAGTTTTCTGTTTATACTGATCGGAAAGTCGATACGCTACTTTGTCATCGCATGGCTGGCGCTTGAGGTCGCTGTCTGATGTGGAGTTGGCGGACAATCTCCTATATTGCGCTGATGTTGCTGGCGCTCGTGTTGTGGCTCAATCGCTTGCAGAGTGAGTCGATAACGCCCGATTGGCAAGAGCCGGTCTCACTGCGAATCTATCCTGTGAATGCGGATCAAACGATCGCAACAGCAGAGTACCTTGCAACGCTATCTGATGACGATTTTAACGACATCGAGCAGTTCTTCTCTGATGAGTCTAGGCGCTACGGTCTTCCCCTTGAAAAGCCTTTGTCGGTCGAGCTCTATCCTGTGGTCACGTCACTTCCGCCTGAAGCGCCAGAATCTGCGAGTATTTTGGACTCTCTATGGTGGGGTTTGCGAATGCGCTTGTGGGTGGCTGGGAATGATCAGTTTGATGCGGATGACAATACTATTCGTGTCTTCATGAACTACTATTCACCAACGCTTAATAGCACCATGAAACACTCCTTGGGTTTGCAAAAGGGTAGGATCGGGCTGGTAAATGGTTTCGCGTCAGATCGTTTTCAGGGCTTGAATCACTTTGTAGCGGTCCATGAGGCGCTGCATACTTTGGGGGCTTTGGATCGTTATGATCCCGAAACCGCTGAGCCGGTTTGGCCGGATGGATTTGCCGACCCTGTTCAAGTGCCGCTCTATCCTCAATCTCGAGCTGAGGTGATGGGGGGTAGGATTCCGCTTGTGCCCGGAGTGGCTGTATTACCCTCCGATTTGAGTTTTGCTCACATAGGGCCCGCGACTGCCAGTGAAATAGGTTGGCTCGATGCGTTAGGCGATCAGTAGGGGCTGTCGCTTTGTTGCCTTTTCGTTATACTTGCGCCGCCATTTAACTAGGCAAAACATTATTTAGATCGGATAGACCATGAAAGACGACACCCAGCAAGATGAGCTCAATCGCAAGCAGAAGCTTCGCTTCAATAAGCTGCATAAGCGACTCAGACGTGAAATGGGACAGGCGATAGAGGCCTTCAACATGATCGAGCAGGGCGATAAGGTGATGGTCTGTCTGTCCGGTGGTAAAGACTCCTACACGCTTCTCGATATTCTGATCAACCTACAGAAAAGTGCGCCGATCCACTTTGATCTGGTTGCCGTCAACATGGATCAGAAACAGCCGGGATACCCTGAACACATTCTTCCAGCCTACCTCGACTCTTTAGATATTGAGTACCACATCATCGAGAAAGATACCTACTCGGTGGTTAAGTCGGTTATTCCTGAGGGCAAGACCACCTGTGGTCTCTGCTCGCGTCTGCGCCGCGGCACGCTGTATGGCTTTGCAGATGAGATCGGTGCCAACAAGATAGCGCTAGGACATCACCGTGATGACATTATTGAGACGCTGTTCTTAAACATGTTCCATGGCGGTAAGCTGAAGGGGATGCCGCCCAAGCTGGTCTCAGATGATGGAAAAAATATGGTGATACGCCCGCTGAGCTACTCGCGTGAAAAGGATATTGCCGAGTACGCTGAGATAAAGGGCTTCCCGATCATTCCTTGCAACTTGTGTGGCTCGCAAGAGAATCTGCAGCGTGCATCCATTAAAGAGATGTTGAATCAGTGGGATAAGCAGTTTCCGGGTCGTATTGAGTCTATGTTCAGGGCGATGTGCAATGTCGTTCCGTCGCATCTGGCCGATGAGCAACTGTTTGATTTTAAATCCCTCAAAACCGGATATGCTCACGGTATTGAGGATGAGTCAACCATTCTAAAATTGACTACATCACACGCCGATACAGTTGACAAACAGTCGGCCGTTCAAGTGGTCGAAAAGATAGAAATCACCTCCCTGTAAAAGGCTGCAAATCTTCTAAAATCCCGATTTTTATTATGTTGCACCGCACTAGTCCTTTAGGCTAATGCCGATAGCTTATTGATGGTCATAAGTTTCCTGTGTGGTAGGTTAATCCTTGTAGTTCCGTGGGTTTGGCTGTCATTTTATTGTCACTAAACCGACTTATATCGATTCGTTATAGCTAAAAGCTTTATATAGCTATAATTAATTTGCATATATGGTGATTGGGAACGTAGAATTCTTTCCGCTAGAACTAATTTTGATAATTCACAAACAGCCGGGAGGCAATTGATGGCCAAAATCATCAAAGGGCCGACGACACGTGAGCTAATGTCCCAGCTTGCGAGCGAGTCAGAAGGACTCTCTACTAACGATCGTCGTGATTTTCTCCGCAAGGGTATCGCTGCTGTAGGCGGTGTTGCTGCTGCTAGTGTCGCAGGCACTGCAACGGCATCTGATGCTCTACTTAACTCAAACAACTTGCCACCAAATGAGCCAACTTGGGGTAAGCAGCTAGGTCACGGTGTTATTGAATACCCGTACGGCAACCCTTCGAAATTCGAAAGTGATGTTGTTCGTCGTACCGTACCTTGGTTGACAGCTGAGTCTATCTCTTCAATCTCAATGACACCTCTTCACGAGCTGAAAGGTATCATTACGCCAAACGGACTTGTGTTCGAGCGCTACCACGGTGGTGTTCCAACAATTAATCCTGAAGAGCACCGTCTAATCATCCACGGCCTTGTTGAGCGCCCACTGATCTTCACTATGGAAGATCTAATGCGCTTCCCATCTGAGTCGCACATCAAGTTCCTTGAGTGTCCAGCGAACGGTGGTATGGAGTGGCGTGGTGCGCAGATGGAAGCGCTTCAGTTTACACACGGCATGCTAAGCTGCTGTGAGTGGACAGGTGTTCCTCTACGCGTTCTTCTTGAAGAAGCGGGCGTTAAACCAGAAGGTAAGTGGGTACTTGCTGAAGGTGCTGACGGTGCGCACATGTCTCGTTCTATCCCAATCGAGAAGTGTCTTGATGATGCTCTGATTGTTTACGCACAGAACGGTGAGATGCTTCGTCCAGAACAGGGTTACCCAGTTCGTCTTCTTAACCCAGGTTGGGAAGGTAATACCTCTATTAAATGGCTTCGTCGTCTTGAAGTCGGTGATAAGCCTTGGCACCACCGTGAAGAGACGTCTAAGTACACAGACCTCATGGCTGATGGCCGTGCGCGTCGCTTTACATTCGTTCAGGAAACTAACTCGGTTATCACTAGCCCATGTCCTGAAAAACCAATCCTTAGCCCAGGCATGATCGAGATCGAAGGTCTTGCATGGTCTGGTCGTGGTAAGATCAAACAGGTAGATATCTCGTTCGACGGCGGTGTCTCTTGGACGCCAGCTAACCTGAAAGGTCTAGTTCTTGAAAAAGCTCTGACTCGCTTCAGTCTTGTGACTAAGTGGGATGGTCAGCCATGGTTGCTACAAGCGCGTGCGATCGATGAGACAGGTTACGTACAGCCAACACTTAAGCAGCTTCGTGAAGTTCGTGGTGTTGAGTCTATCTACCACAAGAACGCTATCCATACTTGGAAAGTTGCTAACACTGGGGAGGTTTCGAATGTTCAACTCTCTTAAGCCAACCCTAGTTGCTGCTGCAGTTGCCGGCTCACTAGTTGCTGGTTCTGTAAACGCGGGTGAATCATTCGGCTTCGGTCGTACCGCGACTGCTGAAGAGATCGCTGGTTGGGACATCGATGTACGTCCTGACGGTATGGGTCTTCCAGTAGGTGAAGGTTCGGTAGAAGACGGTGAAGGTCTTTACGAAGCTAAATGTGCTGTGTGTCACGGTCTATTTGGTGAAGGTGAAGGCCGTTGGCCAGTGCTTGTAGGTGGTCAGGGTACTCTTGCTCAGGACCGTCCTACTAAAACTGTAGGCTCTTACTGGCCTTTCGCTTCGACTCTTTACGATTACATCTACCGTGCGATGCCATTTACGGCTCCACGTTCATTGACTCCGAATGAGACATACGCAATCTCTGCGTACATTCTGTACATGAACGAGATCGTAGAAGATGACTTCGTACTAACAAATGAAAACCTTGCTGACATCAAGATGCCAAACGAAGAGAATTTCTTCGTAGATCCGCGTCCTGATGTTAAGAACACGCGTTGTATGTCTGACTGTAAAGATCCTAATGCGATCATGATCACCGGTACTATCGGTGGTGTAACCCCAGTCGGTCACTTCGTTGAAGGTGCTGACGGTCCTGCCGCTTCTCACGAAGAGCAACACGCTCTTGAGCAAGCGAAAGAGAAAGAGCGTCTAAAAGCACTGGGTGTTGAAGTTGAAGAGGAGTCTCACTCAGCTAAGCCTGCTGAGCTATCAGCTGCTGCTAAAGAGGGTAAGGCGACTTACGAAGGTGCTTGTGCCGCATGTCACGGTATGGGTATCGCAGGCGCACCTAAGCTAGGTGATCAGGCTGCATGGGAAGCACGTATCGCACAAGGTATGGATGTCCTAGTAGACCACGCGATCAATGGCTACCAGGGTGATAACGGCATTATGCCAGCGAAAGGTGGTCGTATGGACCTATCTGACGAAGCTGTCGCTAATGCGGTTGCCTACATGGCAGAATCTAGTCAATAATTGACGGATGGCGGGGCGGTTAACGCCGCCCTGTTTTTTATAATAACAAGCACGAAAGTGCACGATCACTGAAGGAGTGACCATGCGAAAGTTGATCTCAGCCCTAGCAGTTGCAGGTGTAGCATTCACCGGTTCTGCAGTCGCGGGTTCACATAGCGAAGCGATGATCAAAGAAGGCCAAGCAATCTACCACGGTAAGTCACGTGGTAACTGTGTTGCTTGTCACAACATTCAAGATCCTATTACCAACCAAGCTGGTAACCAGGGTCCTATGATTATTGCTATGAAAGCGCGCTACCCAAATAAAGCTGAGCTTCGTGCTCAAATTTGGGATGCTACTGCGAAGAATCCTCTGTCTATCATGCCACCAATGGGTAAGCATAATATTTTGACAGAAGATGAAATCGACGCAGTCGTAGAATACATTTATCAGTACTAATTAGACTCGATTTAGGTGGAGTAAAATGAGCATGAATCGTCGTACAGTTGTAAAAGCGATCGCTGCAAGCGGTGCGCTAATCGGTCTAGGTGCAATGATGCCACGCGTGGCAGTTGCTGCATGGAATAAAGATGCATTTAACGCAAAATCACAAGCTGATGCGCTAAACGCACTATACGGAAGCGCTGCAGAAGCAAGTGCTGACGTAATGTTGAAAGCTCCAGATATCGCTGAGAACGGTGCAGTTGTACCTGTATCAGTTGAATCTAAGCTGGCTAACGTTGAATCAATGGCTATCTTTGTAGAGCAGAACCCAACGCCTCTAGCGGCTGAGTTCGGTATCCCTGCTGGTACTGCTGCAGACGTGTCTACTCGTGTACGCATGGGTAAAACAACTAACGTAACTGCAGTTGTTAAGGCTGGTGGCAAGACTTACAGCGCTACCAAAGAAGTTAAAGTCACTATCGGTGGCTGTGGCGGTTAATAAGCGGTTTAGATTAGGAGAAGTATAATGGCTAAGATTTTTCGAGTTAAAGCTAGCGCACGTGGCGGTAAAACTACCGTTAAAATGATGGCTAAACACAACATGGATACAGGTCTTCAGAAGGGTAAAGATGGCAATCTTATCCCAGCTAAATTCCTGGATACTGTGTCTGTTTCTCACGGCGGCAAAGTCGTGTTTGAAGCGAACCTAAACACAGCTATCTCTAAAAACCCATACCTAGCATTCACTTTCGAAGGTGGCGCTAAGGGTGAAGAACTATCTGTTGCTTGGTCTGAAAACACAGGCGCAACTGGCACCGAATCTGCAAAGATCAAGTAATTGATCTCTGCTTACGGAGGACGCATGAATATAATAAAAAGCACACTACTTGGTTTGAGTGTTGCAGCTGCTAGCCAAATGGCAATGGCAGCAACTACGGGAGCTACTGTCGCAACTGTCGATCCAGAAGCTGACCGCATTGCACTGCAAGAATATATGAAAAACCGTTTCCCAGACACTCCAATGAGTGAGTACGTAAACGGTATCTATGCTGTTGACGCTGCGTCTCGTGCGCAGTGGGAAGAGATTGAAGAGTTCCCTCCTTACGAGCTAGACCTCGAAAAGGGTGAAGAGCTATTCAATACGCCTTTCGCAAACGGTAAAGGTTACGCTGACTGTTTCGAGAACGGTGGTATTGGCATTCGTCAAAACTTCCCATACTGGAACGACGAGCGTAAAACAGTTGTAACTCTAGAGATGGCGATCAACGAGTGTCGTATGACAAACGGTGAGAAACCACTAGGCTGGAAGAAGGGCGCTATTGCAGAGATCTCTGCATACATGGCCTACACTTCACGCGGTAACGAGTTTGCAATTGAGATTCCAAACGATGAGGCGAAAGCGGCTTACCTAGATGGTAAAAAGTTCTTCTACTCTAAGCGTGGTCAGTTGAACCTATCATGTGCTGACTGTCATTTGACTGGTACTAACCGTTTGGTTCGTGCCGACCTTCCAAGCCCAGCGCTAGGTCACACTACACACTTCCCTGTAGTACGTTCTAAATGGGGTAACATCGGTACACTACACCGTCGTTACGAAGGCTGTCACCGTGACTCTCGTTCAGAGTACTTGAAGCCACAAAGCGAAACTTTCCGTAACCTTGAGTACTTCCAGACTTACATGTCTAACGGTCTCATCGTTAACGGTCCTGGCGCACGTAAGTAAGGGGCAAACAGATGAAAAAGATCATTTCGATCGCAGCTGTTGCTGCACTTACACTGAGCTCTATGGCTTCTGCTCAAAGCTTCAGTGAAGCATTTGATGCAGCTCGTGCCCTTCAAGGTGCTAACGGCACGTTTGAATGGAACGGCAAGAAGTACAGCACACAGACAATCGAAGAAGCTTTGGCATCGAAACCAGCTAACGCTGAAAATGCTCAAGCACTATTCGATGCTGCTAAGGCTAAGTACAAAGAGTCACAAGAAGCAGGCTTTGCTTGGCGTGATACTAAAAAGTACTTGAAAGAGTCTAAAGAGGCGATTGCTGCTGGTGAATTCCAGAAAGCAATGGATCTTGCTGCTCGTGCTCACTACCAAGCACGTAAGGGTGTAGAGCAGCGTGACTACGCTGAAAAACATTGGATTGATGCAGTTCCTCCGTTGAACTAATCATATTCCTTACAAAAACCCGGTTATTGTGCCGGGTTTTTTTGTGCCAAAATTTTATATGGCATTTTGTGATTAGGTTATTGTTTTTGGTAATAATGGTGCTATGATACTTACATCTTTCCAGAGCGTGATTTATCACTCTCTTCTTGTGAATGATTTAACCGTTTTCGCAGTGATCTTTGGGGCCTTTGGCCCCATTTTTTTTGCCTTAATTCCACATTATAAGAATCGATAAGATCGTGGGTGTAGCCAGTGTGAGCGCAACATTAGGGCCCATCAATTGATTGAATTTCGTCTGATTAGCGGCATTGTTTAAAACCAAAATAGAGAGCCTGATCGCGGCGGTTGAAACAACCACACCAACTAGTAGCCCAAATAGATCTGTTCCCATTGTCTGAATAAGCAGTACCATCCCAGCGATCATAACCGAGTTAAATAGGGTGTATACCTTGGCGCCGGTATGGCGTCCATAAGCGATGAGCAGGTGGTATCGGCCTGAGGCACTGTCTGCATCGATATCCGGGTATTGATTCAATAGCAGTAAATTGTTCACTAGACAGAATGGAATGATGGACGCCAGCACAGCCTGCTCTGCCAGACCGCCGGTCAGGCTAATGTGGGTACCCAAAACCATGATCGGCCCAAAGCCAATTCCCGCAGAGATTAGGCAAGCGATTGGGTGTCTGTTCAGTACCGGGGTGTAGGTTAAAACAATAAAGAGACCCAAAATCCCCAAAGGCATTAACAGAGCAAGGTTCTGTTGCATTAAATAGAGCCCAGACAGCGTGCACAGTGAAAGCAGTGTTAATGCGACACTTTTAACCTCTTTAGCAGACTCAGGATGGCTGGGAAGCGCACCACTGCCGCCACTGAAGGGGGTTCGATCAGTGGTTAAGTCTAAGCCTGAGCAGTAGTCATGGTACTCATTGAGCATGTTGACGCTTATGTGAGCCAATAGCGCAGTGATAAGAACTAGTGCAGCTAATCCAAGATTTATGGATGTGACCTGGCTCGCCGTTGCGATGCCTAACAATACACAGACGAAGGTAAGGATTAAGAAGTTGGGTCGTGCAGTCGCAATCAGAGTGGCAATTCGACGGTTCACAGCTGGGAGCCTCTATAAGGTTGGTGTCCCTATTGTAGAATCTAGGCGAAGCCGAAGCGAATGTGATTGGATGGATGAGTATCGCGGCCTTTGCAAGACCGCTCCAACAGGATGCTTTTGTTGGAGCCTTATCGAAGATGAGGCGATTTTTTTCAGAGAATCGCGGCCTTTGCAAGACTGCTCCAACAGGATGCTTTTGTTGGAGCCTTATCGAAGATGAGGCGATTGGGGTCTGACCTTCGGTCTGACCCCATTACTCAACTATTTCTCTAAAGAGCTAAACCACTGCCCGAGCATGACGCGCTCTTCCGGTAGCATGCCCGTTAGGTTGCCTAAAGGCATCGCCTGAGTCGCGACAGACTGTGCATGAATGCGTGCAGCGCTCATTAGAACATCCTCTTCTGTCTCCAGAATGACACCGGCAGGGGGAGCAGTGAACATCTCACTGGTTGGGTTCTTAGCGTGACAGCTAGTGCAGCGCTCATAGACGATCTGAGTCGCTTGCGCCAGGGTGACGTTGTTACTGCTTAGGGTAGCTTCCATACCTCGATTAGGGTGCGTCACATAAGCAAGGCAGATCATACCCAGAGCCGCGAAGGGGAGTGTCCATGCAAATTTTTGACTCTCGTGGCGGGTATTGAAGTAGTGGCGAACACCGACACTCAACAACGCAATCGCAAATAGAATGGCCCAGTTCCACTCATGGCCATAGGTGCTTGGGTAGTGGTTGCTGATCATAATGAACAGCACTGGCAGCGTCAGGTAGTTGTTGTGGCGAGAGCGAAGCAGGGCACGAGCGGGCTGTTTTGGATCAGGTTCGCGACCCTCTTTAATTGCTGCAACCAGATCACGCTGTCCCGGCATGATGACGCGGAATACGTTACCCACCATCATGGTGCCGGTAATGGCGCCGATGTGAATGTAGGCAGCACGACCACTGAACACCTGAGTAAAGGCCCAGGCCGCAATAATCAGCAGCATCAGTAGAACCAATCCAAGCAGTGCCGGTTGTTTACCTAAGGGTGATTCACACAAGAAATCATAAATAAACCAACCTGCGATCAGTGACGCGATACTGATCGCAATGCCTTCCCATGCAGTTAGGCCTGAGCCAGGGGCGAGTAGGTAGAGTTCGGCATTTAGGTAGTAGACAACTGCCAACAAGGTAAAACCAGAGAGGAAGGTGGTGTACGCTTCCCATTTAAACCAGTGTAGGTTTTCCGGCATCTGTGGCGGGGCAAGTTTGTACTTCTCTAGATGGTAGATACCACCACCGTGGATGGCCCATAGATCGCCCGATAGACCCTCTCTAGGACTCTTACGGTTTAGGTTGTTCTCCAACCAGACAAAGTAGAAAGAGGCACCAATCCACGCGATACCAACGATCATGTGTATCCAGCGGACCAGTAGGTTGAGCCATTCTGTGTAGTGCGGATCCATATCGACCTCTAAGCGTTTAAATGATTGATATCTGCATCAAGAAGAGTGATCTCTCCGTCAGCAAAAAAGTGTTCGTCGCAGTTATTACCTTCGCCTTTGCGGTCAACGATCAGAAAATCACTGCCGTTCTCTAGCGCTAGGATAGGGTGATGCCACACCCCTTTACCGTAGTTCAGACCCTGACGCCCGTTGCTAATAAAAGCGCGAATATCGTTTGGGTTAGGCTGATCTGCAGGTGGCGCGACGACGATCAGAAAGCGTTGGCGCTCCATCGGGATGAAGGCTTGACTCCCCTGAGGGTGGCGCTCAAGCATCTTGATTTCGAGCGGGTAACTTAAGGTATCTGCCTTGAAGATACTGATAATGGCTTGGTCCTCTTGGCGATTCAGTTCAACCGTTGCCAATTGATGAAACCGCTGAGTTGAGCCATTGTTAATAGGAAAGTGATCAGAGCCTTCCGTCTCGATTACTTGGCCAAAAGGTTCAAAAGCCTCTTTTGTTAACGGTTCAATGGTCAGAGATCTCATCATTCACTCCTATTAAAGGGTTGGTTTACCAAAGACTCTTAAGCGCGACACACCACCATCTGGGTGGATGTTGAGCTTAACGTGAGTAATCGGTCCAAACTCAGGATCTACAGAAAATTTGTGAATCGAGTCGGCGCTTAGCTTCTGGTTAGGTAAGAGTGTTTTCCAAAATAGGCTCTGAGTGGCGATCTGTTCAGGTGAACCGCCACGAACATAGGCCGCTTGAATGTCACAGCTGTCAGGGAAGTTGCCTTTAAAGTGAGCAGTATCGATCTCGATCTCCTCTGCAACCCCTGGACTACCTAATGCCAGAATGACCCAGTCATAGCCTGGTGAGCGGCGGCGTGCTGTCTCCCAGCCATCACCCATATTAACGCCACGGCCAGGATTGGTTAGGTTGCCCATTTTCCCGAAATGCTCATCACTACAGGATAGGGCACAACCGCCATTCAGTGCCGAGACTAGATCGATGCTTTGTGAGTTGTCGACCGAATCCCAGTCGATAAACGGACGTCCATAGACTCGGAAACGCGCAATGCCACCGTCTGGGTAGATGTTTAGGCGAACGTGAGACCAAGGCTGATCGTTGTTCACTTCAAATAGGTGTTCGCTATCGCCCTGAAGATCGACCGATGGAAGCAGTGTGTACCACTTAGTTTTATCATCTGGATCCTGATCTGGCGAGTAACAGACATCCACAGAAGCTGACGGAGGAAAGTTTCCGGTAAAGAAGTTTGTGTTGATCTCTATGGCTTGAATCATGCCCGGTGCGCCAAGACGAATAATGGCGTAGTCATAGCCTTCAAAACGCTTGCGGCGTGACTCCCAGCCATCCATCCACTTACCAGCATCATCGTAAACACCCTCTTTCCAGACAGGGGGTTCAGGATTTAGCATGCGGTTCACTTCGGCAAACCAGTCATCGGTAACAAAGGTCGCTTTGGCTCCTAAGCGAGCATCTGCAAGGTTAACTAAGCGTTTCAGTTTCTGTTCGTTCATCTATACAATCTCACAAATCAGCCAGACGGAATGCGGCAATTTTATTAATTTCGGCTAACGCTCGAGCAAACTCTTGCTCTGGCGAGTTATTGATACGCTCCTCAAAGCCAGAGAGGATTGCATGTTTGTTGCTCCCTTTAACGGCCATGATAAATGGAAATTGGAATTTGGCTTTGTAGGCATCATTGAGTTCGGTAAAGCGGGCAAACTCCTCGTCGGTCAGCGTATCGATGCCCGCACTGGCCTGTTCTGACGTCGATTCTGCCGTTAGATTGCCTGCTCGCGCCGCTTTTCCGGCTAAGTCTGGGTGGGCAATAATGACACCGAGCTGCTCCTCATGGCTAGCACTCAAGAAACAGTCGGACATTAAGCGGTGAAGCTCATCAATGATATCGTGCTCTGCTGTGATCCCTTGATCAAATACTTGTTCAGCAATCCAAGCGGAGTGCTCATAGATGCCACCAAATTTGGTAACGAATTCCTGTTTTGTTAGCTCGCTAGGTGAGCCAAATGCAAAGGTGACACTCATCATTAAGCCTCAGGTTTGTGGTGTTGATGCCAGTGGCGGGCAATATCGATGCGACGTGCGTACCAGACCTTGTCATGACTTTGTACGTAATCCAAGAAACGTTGCAGTGCAGCAATGCGTCCAGGGCGACCCAGTAGACGACAGTGCATGCCGATCGATAGCATTTTAGGGGATCTCTCACCTTCTGCGTAGAGGACATCAAAGGCGTCTTTTAAGTATTGGAAAAAGTGTTCTCCGGTATTAAAGCCTTGCACCTGCGCAAAACGCATATCGTTGGTATCCAGTGTGTAGGGGACAACGAGATGTTTGCCTTTCGGTCCATCGACCCAGTAGGGCAGGTCATCAGCGTAGGAGTCAGAGTCGTAAAGGAATCCACCTTCCTCCATGACTAACTGACGAGTGTTGGGGCTATCTCGACCGGTGTACCAACCCAGTGGGCGTTGTCCGGTTACTCGCTCGATGATCTCAATGGCTTCCTGCATCTCTTGACGCTCTTGCTCCATCGGCATCTCTTGGTAGGTAATCCATTTTAGAGCGTGTGAACAGATCTCATATCCAGCATCAACGAACGCTTGGGTGACATCAGGGTGGCGTTCCAATGCAGTCGCAACACCAAAAATGGTCAGAGGGATATCCCGTTTTTGGAAGGTATCTAATAAGCGCCATACACCGGCGCGACTTCCGTACTCATAGATCGACTCCATACTCATATGGCGTTGACCTGGGAAGGGGACAGCGGAAGGCATTTCCGAAAGAAAGGCTTCAGACTCTGAGTCGCCATGAAGAATGCAGCGCTCGCCTCCCTCTTCGTAGTTGAGTACAAATGAGAGAGCAATGCGCGATTCATTCGGCCAAGCTGCGTGTGGTGGATTCTTTCCGTAACCGACCAGATCGCGAGGGTAGTTGTTCATACCTAAAACTCCAATATTGATGAGCAGATTGTATACAATTTGTCAGTCAGGTAAATAGCGTAAAAGCATTAAACAGGCTCTAATCATGCAGATAATGCCAATTATCCGATAGACTTTAGTCGAATATTGCTCTATTTGTTAGATTTTATGTATACAAATCGGTATACATAATTAATCAATATTGAGGATTTCATATGAACGGTTATCTAACAACTCATGTTTTAGACACTGCCAACGGTTGTCCTGGTGAAGGGATTGAGCTAACCCTTTTTAAGGTTGAAGAGGGGCAATTAATCGAAGTGGTTTCTGCAGTGACGAATGACGACGGTCGTGTTGATTCTCCAATTCTTCCTAAGGGGGAGTGTGTCAAAGGGGTCTATGAGTTGCACTTCATGGCGGGTGATTACTTTAGACGTCGCGGCACTGAGCTCGCTGAGCCTGCTTTTTTGGATCAGGTTGTTATCCGTTTCGGTATTGCTGACGAAGAAGCGCACTACCATGTACCGCTTCTGATCTCGCCCTACAGTTACTCAACTTACCGCGGTAGCTAAGTAAGAGTTTTCACAGTGGTTGAGCCTAAATCCACACGTCAAAAATCTAAGACTCAAGATCAGCATATCTACGAGGAGATTTTTGACGCTATTTTAGAGCAACGGCTCTGGCCAGGTACTCGCCTGAAAGAGGAGTCCTTGGGTGAAATCTTTGGTGTATCTAGAACCATTATACGACGCACGCTCAGTCGATTAGCGCACGAGCGTGTTGCGGTTTTTGAACCCAACCGCGGTGCCTTTGTTGCTGAACCCGATGTCTCGGATGCTCGTCAGATTCTTGATGCTCGTCGTCTTATGGAGTTAGCCATTGTTGAGAGGGTGGCAGAACGTGCCTCTTCGATCAAAGGCGAGTTTAAGAAACTCTATGATCTGATCGAGCAGGAGCATAAAAGCAGTGCGGCAGCCGACAAGGGCACGGCCATTCGTTTGTCGGGTGAATTCCATTTAGAGTTAGCACGCCTCTCTGGCAATAAACCCCTGGAGGGGTTTCTTCACTCCCTGGTACCGCAAACCTCATTAATCATCGCCCTCTATCAGGCCAAAGAGGGGAGTCGTTGTGCCATTGATGAGCACAGTCGTCTACTGGATGCGCTGAAGCTAGGTGATGCCGAGGAGGCGAAGCGTTTAATGGGTGAGCATCTAGATCATATTGAAGAGCGTTTGGCTCTGGATGAGTCACCGGGTAACCGAAATTTGGCTAAGGTGTTTGGGCGCCGAGCTGAAAAAGCTGGCGCATAACGGTGCGTCAAGTTAAATTGGATGCACATAAAAGGTGCAACAGCTTAAGTTTCTGACCTATTGGTTAATGATTTATTCATTTATATCAATGGGTTAGTGAAGTTGGCATTTGATGTACTAACAAAAATAAGAAGGCTGCATTGAGCAGTTGTTTGGAGGCAATAATGAGCAATGAAAAGATTTCGGCAGCGCAGATGCGCGACCCGAATTACACCCCACCGATGCATCTAGCAATTCCGCTAGGCATTCAACACGTACTGGCGATGTTTATCGCAAACGTAACCCCAGCGATCATCGTTGCGGGTGCAGCGGGATTTGGCTTTGGTTCAAATTCACCTGACTTCCCTAACATGATCTACATGATGCAGATGTGTATGCTCCTTGCGGGTGTTACAACACTGCTTCAGACAATTGGTGCAGGCCCTGTGGGTGCACGTCTTCCGATTGTGCAAGGTACCAGTTTCGCATTCATTCCTATTCTTATCCCATTGGTAGCGGGTAAGGGTGTAGAAGCGATGGCTATGGTGACCGGTGGTGTCCTAGTCGGTGGTCTATTCCAAGCAGCGCTAGCGCCATTTATTGGTCGCCTTCGTTTTGCTTTGCCTCCATTGGTAACTGGTCTGATCGTGCTGATGATCGGTTTGTCACTTCTTAAAGTGGGTATTCAGTACGCGGCAGGTGGCGTTCCGGCGATTGGTAAGCCTGAGTTTGGTTCGTTAGAGAACTGGACTGTTGCTGGTACCGTTATTGTGGTGACCCTAGGTCTGAAATTCTACGGTAAAGGCATGATCAGCTCAGCGGCTATATTGATCGGTCTGATTGCAGGTTACGTTCTGGCCTACTTTATGGGTATGGTTAACTTCGGTAACGTCGGCCGTGCTGCAAGCTTTGCGCTGCCACAGCTCTTCCCATTCGGAATCGAGTTCGGCGCAGGTGCCATCATAGGTATTGCACTTATGTCATTCATCTCTGCGATTGAGACAGTGGGTGACGTATCGGGTATCACCAAAGGTGGTGCGGATCGTGAAGCAACTGATACTGAGATCAAAGGCGCAACTTATGCAGACGGTCTAGGTACAGCGCTATCTGCTCTAGCTGGTGCACTGCCAAATACATCTTTCTCGCAAAACGTTGGTCTGATCGCAATGACGCGTATGATGAGTCGTCACGTGGCAACCATTGGTGCGATCTTCCTGATCGTTTGTGGTCTGATCCCTAAAGTGGGTGCTCTCATCTCTACTGTGCCAATCGAAGTATTGGGTGGTGGTGTTATCGTGATGTTCGGCATGGTTGCCTCTTCGGGTATGAAGATGCTGGCTGATGTGGATTGGAACAGCCGTAACATGGTGATCTTTGCAGTATCACTATCACTTGGCCTGGGTCTAATGCAGGTTCCAGAAGCGCTTCAGCACCTAGACGGTACGGTTAAGGCACTTCTGACAACAGGTCTACTACCGGCCGCAGTCTGCGCCATCGTACTCAACCTGTTTATGCCTCATTCTAAGAAGGAAGAGGAGTAAGTTTTTAACTTACCTTTCTAATCGATCAAAGGCCCCTTATGGGGCCTTTTCAGTTGGAGCCTTATCACAGATGAGGCGATTTTTATCAGCACGCATCGCGGCCTTTTCAAGACCGCTCCAACGGTTCGCACGCTGAATTGATGTTGGAGCCTTATCACAGATGAGGCGATTTATATCGGTAAAAATCGCGGCCTTTTCAAGACCGCTCCAACGGTTCGCACGCTGAATTGATGTTGGAGCCTTATCAAAGATGAGGCGATTTCTATCAGTAAACATCGCGGCCTTTATAAGACCGCTCCAACGGTTCGCGCGCCGAGTTGGTGTTGGAGCCTTATCAAAGATGAGGCGATTTCTATCAGTAAACATCGCGGCCTTTATAAGACCGCTCCAACGGTTCGTTCGCCGAGTTGGTGTTGGCGCCTTATCGAAGATGAGGCGATGGCCACCAGCTCGGTAGCATCGCCTGTATCTCACGCGATGCAAATCGAGGATCAATCAGCGTCAGCGTTCCTCGATCCTCAGCCGTGCGTATTAAACGCCCACAAGCTTGAATGACCTTTTGCAAACCTGGGTAAAGGTAGGTGTACTCATATCCCTTTCCGAAACGCTCATCAAAACTGTTTCGCATCAGATCATGAAACTCATCAAAGGGCGGTAGCCCCAAGGTGGCAACCGTTACGCCAATCAGTCGATCTCCTGGAAGATCGACCCCTTCCGAAAAAAGACCACCCAGTACAGCCAAACCCAGTTTTCGACTCGTTGGTGAAAAAGCATCTAAAAAGTCCTGTCGCTCGGCATTGGACATGGCCTGCCTTTGCGGATGCAGATCAATATCTGGGTCCATCTCAGCAACAGCCTTTTCAATCTCGTTTAGATAACTAAAGCTGGAGGAGAAGAAGAGGTGGTTGCCTGGATTTTGGTGATACAGCTCCACCAGTAACTCTGCGATAGGTTGTATCGAACGCGCTCTGAATTGATAACGAGTATCGATATCTCTGCGAAGGGTTAATCGGATCTGGTCAGGTTCAAAGGGTGAAGGCAGCGACCCTGATACGGGTTCATTTAGACCAAGCAGTTGTTGGTAGTAGTCAAACGGCTTTAGCGTGGCAGAGAACATCGTCAAGCTGTGAAGAGATTGCCAGCGCTCAACTAGGAATAGCGATGGATCCATATTGAGTATGGCTAACTCGCCTCTGCCTCTACGGCGTTTCTCTACTCGGGCAATGGAGTGCTCGCCAAACTGTTCAGCCAACTTTAAATAGGCCGAAGAGGCAAAGAGTAGATTTTGCAGCTCCATGCTTGATGGGTCCATGGCCAGCTCTTCACCGATGACTGAGCAGAGTTTCTGCAGTGCATTCTCTAATGTCTCTGGTAGGTAGTTAATAAATTCTTGTTCACCTGTTCGATCACTAAACAGCTGTTGCCACGCGCGTTGCACAGAATCCAAGGCGCGTTGTAAATCCTGATTGTTAGTATCAAAACGATAATCAATCTGGCGAAGTTCCAGCGAGTAGAGGTCGCGACAGCGGCTGATCAAATTGTGAGACTCATCCACCAGTGCCGAGACCTTTCGCTCATCTTGAACAAGGTAGCCATACAAAATAGCACTAGATGCCAGAAATTGATTGATATCAGCCACCACAATATCCGCCCAGCGCGCCAGTTCTTGCCCTAAAAAGTAGGGGCAGAGAGAGTGCTGCTTGGCGAGCCTTTGCAGAGCGGTCTGATCAAAGGTCTGTAGTTGTTTTGTAAACGCTTCATCACGAGCAGCCGGTAGGCGATCAAAAAAGCCTTTTGCCAGTGGGCAGCTATCGCCCTGGCAGAGTTTGTCAGGTTCGATGCAGCCCGCCTCTTTTGAGGTCATCTCAATGAGCGTGAGTGGAATGGGTGAGTCGCTTTGAATTAACTCAAAGGCATCCAGTGCCACTCTACGGGCTGTATTTCGGGTTGTCAGATAGTAGAGGCTGTCCAACGACTCGGTCTGAAGCGCCTTAATCGCTGGAAACAGGGTGCCCAAGGTTTTTCCTGAGCCAGTGGGTGCCTCTATAAGTAGTTGTTTAGCTCTGTTGTTCGCTTTGTAGACGGCTTCAGCCAGCTCCCGTTGCCCTTTTCTGAAATGGGGAAAAGGGAAAACGAGCGACGCAATATGGCTTTGCCGAGCCGCTCGGTGTTGATCGAGAGTGCTCTGCCAGGTTTGATAGTGAGTCACTCGTTGTTTGAGCTCTTCGATCAGCTCTGCAGCATTCACAGTAAAGTCGAAGTGTGTAACTTCGTCGGAAGCGATCTCCAAGTAGCTCAATCTTAGATGGATCTCATGCAGTGATTCACTCATGCATAGCATGGCACCATAGCTACGAAGTTGTGCCAGATGAAGCTGTCGCTGTCCCGTTGACTGGCGTTCAAGATCCCCTCGGTGTGTCTTTATCTCTTCAACACGATTCTGGCTAGGGTCCCAACCATCGGCTCTGCCTTTTAGGTGGAAATCTTTGATATCCACAGCCACAGGGAACTCTGGGATATAGCTCTTGGGACGACGCATTTGCAGTCGTTTATGCCCCTGTATTCCCTCCAGTGCTGTGGGGGCCGGCGTATATCTTAGATCGATATCACCAGATCGATCACAAAACTCACATAGGGTGCGAACGGAGAGGGCTCTCATTCGGGGTGGCTCCACTCGATCCAGTAGACGGAGCAGGGGATGTCATGACGAACAAAAAAATCGAGCCAGAGTTTTTGGTTGTCTTGAATGCGATCGCCTGGCCCCTTCACTTCGATCAGTTCATAACTCTCGTCGTCACTGTTAAATCGAATCAGATCAGGAAGACCGCTACGATGCGTTCTAATATCCATCAAAAGTCGTTCAAAAATCCTTTTTAAATGATCTGCAGGGATAAAATTTAATGCCCGCTCAACAAGTTCCTCTGTCAGTACAGACCAATGGATGAAGCTGTTTGTTATACCCTGTTTCTCTCTAAATCGTTGCCGAATGGTTTCACGATACTGGCCCGTTTCTATTTGAGTCATCGCCTCAGTGATGAGAGGGTAGCGTCTCTCTTTGAAGTGACTTCGGTAGAGGTCGGCTGGGCGGGATTGGAAGGGGTTAAAAAAAGCGCCAGGAACCGGGGCATAGATCACATCCCAGAAGAGCAAGCCAAAGAGTCCATTGATTAAGTGGTTTTCGACGTAATGGCTGTGCGAGTTTTCGCTCGTTAAGTGCTCTGCAACCTGTCGTTCAACGGATACCCCCTCTATTTGATCCAGGGTTAATCTCTGTTGAGGCGGGGCTAGGAGTGTAGACGCACTGTATTCAACGCCCAGTTTTTTACTGCTACGTTTTAACAGACGCTGGTAGGCAAGTTGAGTTAGCGGGGTAGGATTGTCCTGTTGAAATAGCCGTGTCCGCTCATGACACTCTTCCAGTTTCCCTAAGCGCTCTAACAGGCGGAGTTCGCGTATGTGAGCATCTTGAATACTCAGTTGCTGATAGACCCTTAGCGCCTCTGTTTGATCCTCGCGCTCCAACTCTCTCGCCAATAGATAGAGGACGCGATCTTTGCGACCTGCCAGCCAACTGCTTATCGGTTCGATTCTTTGGGTGGCTAGGACTCTCTCTTCAATCGATA
This sequence comes from Marinobacterium sp. xm-d-579, assembly GCF_013282935.1. Taxonomy (NCBI): domain Bacteria; kingdom Pseudomonadati; phylum Pseudomonadota; class Gammaproteobacteria; order Oceanospirillales; family Oceanospirillaceae; genus Marinobacterium; species Marinobacterium sp. xm-d-579. The sequence continues at coordinate 578,188 of NZ_WBYP01000002.1, read as the reverse complement.
AGAGACTATCGCCGGTCAACAGATGCTCTAATTCGATGTATTGATCAAGGTCCTCTCTGCGATGAAACGCTCGACTCTCTAGGCTAAGTTCAACGGGCTCATATTTGAAGTAACCTAGCTCCGTAACGACAAATTCACTCCAGCTTTGATGCAGGTTGCCAAAAAACATCAACTTGAGACGCTCAAACAGCGGATCACACAAAAGATGGAGAGTATCACCAAGCACAGGTAGATGCTGGTGAAGGGGAAGGGGGGCAGTGCTACTCCTTTGCAGTGAGTCATACAGGGTCTGTTTTGAACTGCTTTTACTCAATGGCTTTGAGCTCAGTTGGTTGTGAAGCATCAACAACTCTTGCCGATTAAGCAGTTTGAAACACTCTTGAACGGATAGCGGTTGGTTGAGTGCTATCAGTTTGGCACTTACTAATGAATCAATTAGCGCTTCAGTTGGCTCTATGATCTCTTGGTAGTGATCGATGTGGCGCATCAAAAATTGAGATTGGCTGCGCATCACCATTCTTATTAACAGTGCCTTCGCTGGCTCGCTCAATGACTGAAATTGAGACAGTCTATCTAACTCTTCTTCTGTAAGAAGATCCTGATAAACCTTAACGACCCAGCCGATTAGTGTCTGTGCATTTTGTAGGTAATAGAGAGGGTTGGTTAACTCGGCTGAAGTGATTGAATGGGTCATCTTAATGAGCTTATCTCTAAACCGAAAAGGCTACAAAGTAGAAAGAAAAAAACCAAAACATTGGTTTCATTATGCCAGAAATGGACTACTCTTAAATGAGGACAAATCCCTTTTCTATCGGAAGTTATAAATGCAGTTCTCTCTTGGTAGCAATCTATTCATCAATGTCTTTTTACGATTATTAATTGTTCTGTTAGTTCCAATAGGGCTATACAGTTACACGATTATTGAGACTGAGACAGCGCGTTACGACAGTGAACGTCAAGTTACTGATGACCTGCTTGAATCCGTTGGGGTCGTTATCCAAGAGGATCTTGATTTTCTATCACAAGATTTAGAGACGTTGATCAACTCCAAAGAGATCATAGAGTACACCAATAACCCCAGCGAAGAGGCTAGACAAGGTGTTGAAAACTACTTCGCGCTTCTTTCAACGGTCAGTCGACGTTACGATCAGGTTCGAATCCTCTCAAATCTTGGGTATGAAACCGTTCGAGTGAACTACTCTTCAGGCGAGGCTGTCATCACTCCCACTGAACTTCTGCAAGACAAATCCAACCGTTACTATTTTTTCGAAGCGTTAAACCTAGGTCCGAATGAGAGTTATGCATCACAGCTTGACTTGAATGTTGAGAATGGTCAGATAGAACAGCCCCATAAACCGATGATTCGTTTAAGTCACAAACTGATAAACGATGCTGGCGATCTTGTGGGTGTATTAATACTGAACTACCTAGCCGAGAACATTCTGCATGAGATGGATGTGGCAGCAACGCTTCCAGGGATTATTGAGTTGGTTGATGATGATGGCTACTGGATCTTTGATGAGACAGGTCAATTTAATTGGAGTCGCCAACTCGGGGGGCAAAGCAGTTTTGCCGATACTAACCAGGCGATCTGGTACTCACTCAAAGCCATGAACGATAACCAGGTCAATAAAATAGAGGAAGCCTCGGTGTTAAGGCTTCATTACCCACGTTCTATCGGAAGTCTGGTCGTTGAATCACCCCGATCACTTTATATTATCTCCGAGTTTGAGCCCCTCAACCTTCCGAAGCTGGTACATAAGGAGTTGCTTCAACCCATTCCCATTGGCGTTGGACTAACCCTGGCGTTATTGAGCCTGTTCTGGAGCCGTGCAGCCGTTAAAGAGTTGATTGCAGAAAATACTTTAAAAAAAGAGTCTGCGATACGTGAAAAAATCATCAGTAATTCACTGATCCCGACCATTTTGATCACCGATAAAGGTCTGATTGTTGAGTTTAACCAGGCGGCCGAGAAACTCTTTGGCTATATACACTCAGAGGTGCTCAATCAAAACGTCAAAATGCTGATGCCGGATCCTATGAGGTTACATCACGATGATTATTTAGACACCTATAAAAGAACCGGCGTTAAACATGTAGTCGAAAGCTCGCGAAAAAGTTTTGCACTGACGAAAGGGGGTCAGACCTTCCCAGTCGAAATTGCCGTGACTCAGGTCTGGATTGGTGAGAAACCCTATTTTGTCGGTAACCTGCGTGATTTGACGACTGAGTATGAACTGGAAAGCCAAGCTCAAGCCTATCGAGAAGAGCTAGAGCAAGCAGTAGAACAACGCACGATGGAATTGGCTGCAACGAACGAAGAGCTGATCAGTCGTTCGCAAGAGGCGGAAAGGCTCGCCGCGGTTAAAAGTGAATTTTTAACCAATATGAGTCACGAAATTCGTACCCCACTGAACTCAATCATTGCCATGTCACAGATGCTGCAGCGCAAAGGCAGTGAGTTAGATGCTGAACACATTGGTGCTCGATTAATGGCCGCAGGACAATCCCTACTTGCGGTGATTAATGACATTTTGGACTACTCAAAACTGGGTGTTCATAAGCTGGATTTGTCGCCCAGTAGTTTTGATTTAGAAAAATTGGTTAACAACTTGTCGGCGATCATGCACAGCGCTGCACTGAATAAACCGCAGGTTGAGTTGGTGATTAACAATGCCACCCATCTGGAAAATCAGGTAGTCGGTGATGAAGTTCGCATTCAACAGGTCTTAGTGAATCTCATCGGCAATGCGATTAAGTTTACTGAGTCGGGCTACGTCAAATTAGAGATCCTTACGCTCAGTAAAACGGCCGATTCTGTTGAGCTTCTTTTCTCGGTCAAAGACAGTGGTATTGGCATCGCCAAAGAGAATTTGAATCTGATATTCGAAGCTTTCGAACAGGGCGAGGCAGGCACCCATTCAAAATTTGGGGGGAGTGGTTTAGGGCTCTCAATCAGTCAATCACTCCTTAACTTGATGGGATCTACGCTGAAAGTTGAGAGCCAGCAGGGTAAGGGCAGTGCTTTCTCATTTATGCTAACCATGCCTTTGGGTGATGCGTCCGTTAGACACCAGAGCCGCTCACTGGATGTATTAATCGCAGACGATCATGAGGTGGCGCGTGAAGCGATTCGATCCATTGTCGACTCGATTGGCTGGCGCTCTGAAGTGGTCAATGGTGGCGCTATGGTCATTGATAAAGTGATCAAGGAGTCAGAAATTAAAGATATCATCCTGTTAGATTGGGATATGCCGGATGTGGATGGATTAACGGTTGCGAAGCAGTTGAAAACTCATTTGCCTAGCGATAAAACGCCAATCATCGTCATGGTGACCGCTTACGGAATGGATCAAGTTAAAAGCTCATCTGACAGTCAATACGTGGATCTAATTCTTGAAAAACCGATCACAGCATCAGATCTATACGATGCCTATCAAAAAACGATTCAATACAAAAATGATGCGGCCCACTCCTTGCAAGACATACGACTGTTGGTAGTAGACGATAATGAATTTAACCGCGAGGTGGCGGTTCTATCGTTTGAATCAGAAGGGGCGACTGTTATTACCCTAAATGATGGGCAAGAGGCGGTAAATTGGCTGAAGAGTCATGCAACTGAGGTCGATCTTATCTTAATGGATGTGCAGATGCCCATCATGGATGGTTATCAAGCAACAGAGATGATACGCAAAGAGTTGAAACTGGATATTCCAATTGTGGCTTTGACTGCGGGCGCTTTTGAACAGCATAAGCAGGCCGCTCTGGATTCTGGAATGAACGACTTTATCGCTAAACCTTTTGATATCGATAGGTCGATCGAAGTCATTAAAAAATGGGTGTCAAATGTAACTATGGTCGATGAGCTTTCGATAGAGGATTTAGAGCTTCGTCTAAAAAATCACGCGACTCAAGACCGTAATGATGTGCTCCAGCAAAGTACTGATAATGCAGGCCTTAGACAAGAGACTGCAAACATCTCTACAGAACAATCAAAGGATGCTGAAGAGTTTGATTCCGAATTTTTCAATCGAGAGCAGGCACTCTCATACTGGAAAACAGAGTCCAAACTGAAGAGCTATTTGGTTAGGTTTAAATCGGAATATCAATCGGTTGATGAACAGCTAAAAACACTGGACCCTGTTGCAGCTGAACAGTTAGCACACAAGTTAAAAGGGGCGTCAGCGGTGTTGGGTTTACCAGCAATCAGTCACAAGGCCAAAGCGTTGATGGATGTCTACAACTCTCCAATTCTTGGAGATGTTGATCTATTAATCGATGAACTTAAGACGATACTCGATGAAACTTGGCGTTTCATCGATCAGTATACCGAGTAACTCTCAACCCATTCCTAAGGTACAATCGTCGGTACGAATTAAACGATCCGGTGGCGATTGTGCCTTAGTTACAGGGATGAAATCTTGGAAAAACTCAAATTAGAACCGACCAAGCACACACTATTTGAAGATCTGCAAGCCATAGTGACGGGTACCCTTGCTGTAGCCATGGGTGTTCTTTTTCTTAAAGAGGCGGGCTTATTAACAGGGGGAACCACGGGGTTAGCGATCTTAATTCACTACTCAACCGGTTTTAATTTTGGGTTGACCCTGTTCCTGACGAACTTGCCATTTTACTTGTTGGCTATCGCTCAGATGGGGTGGGCTTTCACCTTAAAAACCATGCTCTCTGTTGCACTGGTCTCCTTACTGACAGAACTGATTCCAAACTGGTTGGTCATAGAGGGAATCGATCCTCTGTTTGCCAGTATCGGTGGTGGCCTCCTTATTGGGATTGGTCTTCTGATTGTCTTCAGACATCAAGCGAGTTTGGGTGGATTGAATGTTCTCGTGCTCTTCATTCAAGAACGCTACGGTATTCGTGCTGGCAAATTACAGATGGTGCTGGATTCACTGATCGTGATTGCTGGTTTGTGGTTAGTCACCCCATGGCTTTTGGTCGTCTCTGTACTCGGCGCCATCGTATTGAATTTCGTTCTGACCACCAATCATAAACCGGGCCGCTATACTGGTTTCTAGGAGTCATAATGAATCGTCGTTGTCCTGTCTGCCAAACGTCCCTTAGAGGGCCGGAGTACTCCCGAAAGCGCCAGTCCTACCTAACGGCGTTCGACTGCCCATCCTGCGAAACCCCCTTGAAGCTAGCCAATGACGTCTATCTATGGGTCTTGCTAGCCTTCCAAGTTCTGCCAATCTCCATTTTGTCAGAACAACTCACTGAAACTCGCCTAGCAGAGACCTTAATGACCGGCTCAGGTCTTTTGACTCTGATTGGAGTGATTGGCGTTGTTGTTCGATTTCGTTACGTGAAAGCCTGAAGTGCTTGGGTTGGTATAAGATAGTGACACGAGAAATTCGAAATCGTTCTTCAAGAACTAAGGTGGCTGTTGTGCTGTTTAGTGCGTTGATGTCTGCACTGATCAGTTTTGAACTTGCCTATAGATTTTACTTAGACATTGAAACAGAGAGAGCGATAGCGGCGGGTCAACAGAGTGCTTCAAATCTTGAGCACATTCTAGGCCAGCACTCCCCACTGGTGTTTGCGGTCTCTATAGATCAGCGCTCACGTGATGCCATGAAAAGCAGTGACACTGAATCGGTCAGTCGATGGCTCAAGCAGTTAGCCGAAAAAGCTGAGCTAGAAACACTCTATTTAATGGATGTTAATGGTCAAACAGTAGCAGCTTCAAACTTTGATAAGGTGGGAAGCTTTGTAGGGCAAAACTATGGTTTTCGCCCTTACTTTTCCGAAGCGATTGCAGGCAATATGGGTACTTTTTTTGCTATCGGAGTCACGACAGGTAACCCAGGATACTTCTTATCCCTACCAATAGAGGAGGGTGGTCACGTCGTTGGTGTAGTGACTGCTAAGGTGGGTGTTTCTGATTTTGAAACGCTTTGGAACGGAGAGTTTTTGGAAGGGTTTATTACCACCGAGGATGATGTTGTTATTTTGACCAGTGATACTAGCTGGCTCTATAAATCGGTCTCTTCATTATCAAGTTCACAATTGCAGTTGATTAAAATGAAACGTCAGTTTGCTGACCGAGAGATTACTTCACTACCGGCTCTGTTCTCTGACGGCTTTGCTCAGATCAATGAAAGAGAGTGGATACATCTCTCTTATCCACTAGAGCAAACGGGTTGGACTTTGCATACACTCAGGCCAACGGCTTTGGCTCAATCACAAGCAACGCTTGCTGCTTTTATCGTGACCAGTGTTGCTTTGAGTCTAATATCGCTCTTCCTAGCATTTCGAACCAAGCGTGTTCGACAACAGTTATTCCTCAGTGAGCAGACACGAAACGAGTTGGTTAGTGTGAATAATCTTTTAGAGTCAGAAATCAATGAGCGTAAACAAGCGCAAACTGCATTAGCTAGAGCTCAATCTCGATTGATTCAGACGGGACGAATGGCTGCGTTGGGTCAGCTTTCAGCATCTGTAATACATGAACTCGGTCAACCGCTCTCTATGCTAAAAAACTACCTGGTTGCAGCTGAAATCAATGCTAGGAGTGATACCGATAAGGTGTTAATTTCTCAATTACACGCCGTATCGGATCGTATGCAATCGACGACAGATGAGCTACGTAACTTCTCACGTCCAGATACTACACCAGCAGTAGAGGTTGATCTGGTTAAGGTCATTTCCAGTGCTCTACAACTCACCCAAAATGTGATTAATAAATTAGAGGCTAGAGTTGAGCTGAAGTTACCGCAGAGGGCGGTGATAGAAGAGGGGCGCAGCCAGCGTCTTGAACAGGTCGTTATAAATTTAATCACAAATGCCTGCCGTGCAATGTCGAGTGTCGATCAGCCTACTATCGAAATAGAACTGGTGATGATGGGTGAGAATTGGCAGTTAAGAATGTCGGATAATGGCTTGGGATTTGGCGGTAAAGACCCTAAAGTACTGTTCGAAGCATTCTATACTACGGCTACAAAAGGTAATGGACTGGGATTGGGGTTGGCAATTAGTGCAGCCATTGTTTCCGAACACCATGGCAAGATTTGGGCTAATGAGTCGAAATCGGGTGGTGCGGAATTTTTTGTCGAATTGCCACAGAAAGCATAGGAATCTGTCGAATGTCTGATATGAGAGTGTTGATTATCGATGATGAAGAGGATGTAAGGGCCTCGTTGGCACTTCTGCTTAAGAGCTCTGGGTGGCATGTTACACAACTCAGTAATGCCCAAAACCTTCTTCATGACATTAAACAGATTGAGCCTAATCTGGTCATTAGTGATGTCAGAATGCCAGGTGTTAGTGGTTTGGATGCCTTCCTAGCACTGGACAGGGAGGAGAGTAATCCACCTTTTATTTTTGTCTCTGCCCATGGTGATATCGATATGGCTGTTGAAGCTATGTCAGCTGGCGCCTATACCTTCCTTGAAAAGCCTTATGACCCTAAGCGCCTATTGCTAGCAGCTCGCCATGCCGGACAGCAATTTAAATTGTCCCTGCAAAATAAACAGCTCAAAGACAAAGTCGAACAACTCTCTAAAATCGAAAATATTTTACTTGGACAAAGCGATCAGATGATTCATTTGCGACAGCAGATACATGAATATGCTTTGGCTGATAATCCAATCATGTTGTTGGGTCAAACAGGCACCGGTAAAGAGCTAGCTGCTCGTGCTATTCACTCACTTTCTGATCGTTCCGATGGGCCATTCATCTCAGTCAATTGTGCTGTCATTGATAGTGATAGGTTTTCGGCGCTTATGTTTGGTGATGGTGATCAGCCGGGCTATGTGGAACTGGCTGAAGGGGGGACTCTCTTCTTAGATGAGGTTGTGGAACTCTCGCAGCTGCATCAGGCTCAGTTACTCCATCTTATAGAGCACAATGGTTATCAAAAGTTTGGCAGTACTAAAACAGAAGCAGCCGACATTCGAATACTCTCTGCGACAAATCTGCACCACACCGAGCTTGAGTCGAACCTTAGGTCAGATCTGCTTTACCGTTTAAATGGTTTGACCATTAATCTACCAGCCCTGACTGAACATCTAGAAGATGTTCCGATGCTTTTTCAATATTTTACGTCCAAGTTTTCAGATGCCTATAACTCGCAACTGGAGCCCCTGAGCAGTTCTGATATTAGCTGGTTAATGAGCCACTCTTGGCCTGGAAATGTCAGAGAGTTGATGCATCTTGCTGAACGAAGGGTGTTGATCTCTCGTGAGAATACGAAGTCAGTGGCCGATGCGGCAAATATCAAAGATCCCGCTTTGAAAAGTAATACCAAGTTAAGGCCTGCACTGGCCAATTTTGAAAGGGCGTTGATCGAGAGAGTGTTGCGCGATTGTGAGGGTCGAATGGATGAGGTGGCTGAGGTGCTAGGGATCGGCCGTCGTACACTCAATGAAAAAATCGTGAAGTTGGGGTTGGACAAAGACCAAGTGCTTGGTGCTGGCGGAAATCCGCAGGCTTAATCCATTTCATTGGCAATTTTCTTCATAGTGCTGTTTTTGTGACTAGGTTAATGTCTTCTTCGTGTTATTTTTTAATCAAAACCGGAGAAAACAATGCAAAAGAAACTGGTTACTGCAATTGCCCTGACAATGGGTGCAACGCTATCACTTGAAGCCTTTGCGACTGAATGGAATGTCAGTCTTTGGGGTAAGCGCCGCGCCTTCACTGAGCATGTCGAAAAACTGGCGGAGTTGGTTGAACAGAAAACCGATGGTCAGTTCAAACTGAATCTTTCCTATGGTGGTCTATCCAAGAACAAAGAGAACCTTGATGGTATCTCTATTGGTGCTTTCGAAATGGCGCAGTTCTGTGCCGGTTACCACCCAGACAAAAACCCATCAATTACAGTAATGGAACTTCCATTCCTAGGTGTCAGTTCGCTTCGCCAAGAGGCTGACATCTCTATGGCTGTCTACAACCATCCAGCCGCCAAGAAAGATCTAGATCGCTGGAATGCTACGCTTCTAATGCCATCTCCACTGCCGCAGTACAATATCCTTGGTAAAGGCGAAGCGCCAAGTACGCTTAAAGACTTTGAGGGCCTAGCCGTGCGTGCAACAGGTGGTATCGGTGCTGCGATGCGTGAAGTAGGTGCGGTTCCAAGTTCTATGTCGGCTTCTGAAGTTCGTCAGGCATTGGATAGCGGTGTCATCTCTGCAGCCTCTTTTGCTCCTCACGCTCACATGTCATTCGGTACAGTGGAAGTGGGTGAGTGGTGGACGACCAACCTAAACCCAGGATCAGTAAACTGTCCTGTTGTTGTCAATTCAGACGCACTTGCGGATCTGTCTGAAGAACACCGTGAAGCGCTTCTCAGCTCTGTTGACGAGTCACTGGATCACTACATCAGCTTCTATGAGAATAAAACGATGGCACGTTGGTGGCCAACGCTTGAAGAGCGTGGCATCAAGCAAGTTAGCTTCTCAGATGATGCTCTTGCTGCCTTCCGTGAGCGCGTAGCGGCGCCTGCTGCAAAAGCTTGGTTAGCTGACATGCAAGCCAAAGGTGTTGATGGTCAAGCGTTGCTTGATCTTGTTGAATCTGAATTAGCTAAGTAATTAGCGGTTCGCAGGGGGCTTTTGCCCCCTTTTTTTATTGTTGGAGAGAGTATGTCTGGTAGCGCTTCCGTTTTAACAGATAACTCACTGCTCAGTCGAATCGACCAGCGTCTTTACAAACTAGAGACGGGGTTGGCTCTTTTGGGCGGTTTTACCGTGTTGGGTCTGATCATTCTAGCGGTTGTGTCCGTTGCAGGGCGTAACCTGTTTAGCCAGCCCATACCGGGTTACATTGACTGGATTGAACAGTTCATGCCTCTGATTGCCTTTATGGGTATTGCATACACTCAACGTGATGGCGGCCATATACGCATGGATATGCTGGTTAATCAGTTGAAAGGTCGGGTTTTGTGGTTCGTAGAAGCCTTAACGACTCTCATTATCCTTCTGTTAGTTATTTTATTGATTTGGGGTTCATGGTCCCATTTTGAACGCAGTTTCGATTTCTCTGCGCCTCTTTGGTCTAGGGATTCTACGATCGATATAGGCTTGCCTCTTTGGCCCGCTAAGTTACTAGCCCCCATTGCGCTCTCTGTGCTCTCTATTCGTTTGGTACTGCAAATATGGGGTTTTGCTAGAGCCTTCGTTTTAAATCAAACCTCTCCCGTCGCTGTGCCTTTGACTGAAGATATTGAAACACAGGCTCGCAAAGAGGCGGATCAGCTAGAAGAGATGGGAGGTCAATGAGATGACCAGTATTGAGATTGGTATCGTCGTTACCGGAGGTTTGTTGCTCGCTGTCGTTTTTGGCATGCGTGTTGCCTTTGCTTCAGCCGTTGCAGGTATGATTGGTTTGATTTGGATCTTTTGGGCGAAAAAGTCGTTTGACCCAGAGGACTTCACTTGGGCGTTAGGTGTGGCCGCTAAGACAGCAGGGCAGGTGCCTCACTCTAAAATCTCCAGTCAGGCGCTTTCCCTTATACCGACCTTTATTTTGATAGGTTATTTAGCCTATTACGCGGGTTTGACAAAGTCGTTGTTTGAAGCTGCAAAGCGTTGGGTAGGTTGGATGCCTGGTGGTATGGCCGTTGCAACGGTGTTTTCAACGGCGGGTTTCTCTGCGGTATCGGGAGCCAGTGTGGCAACCTCAGCTGTCTTTTCCCGTATAGCCATCCCCGAGATGTTAAAGCTGGGTTATGACAAGCGCTTTGCTGCAGGTGTCGTTGCAGCCGGCGGTACTTTGGCTTCGTTAATTCCGCCCAGTGCGATTTTGGTTATCTATGCCATCATTGTTGAGCAGGATGTTGGACAGCTGCTGTTAGCCGGCTTTTTGCCGGGCGCGGTCTCTGCACTGATCTATGTGGCTCTGATTGTTGGTATGGCTCTTTTGATTCCTAAACTCGGTCCACCGATTAAAGGTTACAGTTGGAAGGAGAAACTTAAATCGCTACCACCTGCACTGCCGATTGTTGCAGTCGTTGCGGTGATTATTCTTTTCACCTACAACCCATTTGGTGAATCTTTGGGTACCCCGACTGAGGGCGGTGCGATTGGTGCTTTTATTGTGTTGGTGATGGCGATTGCTAATGGCATGACCTTTAAACAATTGACCAAAGCGATCTTAGATACAGCCAAACTCTCGGTCATGATGTTCACCATTATCTGGGGTGTGTTGATCTACGTTCGATTCCTAGGTTTTGCTGACCTCCCTTCGGCGTTCTCTGATTGGATTAATTCACTCGATCAGTCACCTTTCCTAACCTTGGCGCTGATTCTGTTGGCTTATGCGGTATTGGGTATGTTTATGGACGCGATTGGCATGATGTTGCTAACGTTGCCTATCGTCTATCCAACTGTCATGGCACTGAACGGTGGTGAGGCCGTATCAGCAGCAGACAGTGTGTTTGGTATGTCAGGGCCAATGTGCGCGATCTGGTTTGGCATATTGGTGGTTAAGATGGCGGAGTTCTGTTTGATTACACCACCAATAGGCCTCAACTGCTTTGTCGTTGCCGGAGTTAGGGATGACTTGAGCGTACAGGATGTCTTCAGAGGGGTAACACCTTTCTTCATAGCGGACGCCTTTACGATTGCCGTTCTGTTTATGTTTCCATCCATTGTACTTTGGTTACCTTCTTTGGCAGCCGGTTAAGCAAAGTGCCCCATTATAAGAGCCGCATCCGCGGCTCTTTTTATTTTTATTACGTAATTTATTTAATTTTTTCTTGTTAGATAGATGGTTCCACTCTAAAATGTAATTAAATTACATATAAGAACGCCTTTAGGTGCAGAGGAGTGGGAAGTGGTACATCCTAAGTTAGCTGAAGTTACTGAACGTATAGTTGAAAGAAGCCGTGCTTCACGTGCTGACTACGTCGCTCGTATGGAAGCCGCAAAAAGCTCTAAAGTAACTCGCTCTACACTCGCTTGTGGCAACCTTGCTCATGGCTCTGCCGCCTGTGGTGAGCAAGATAAAAACACCCTAAAGATGATGGAGAGTGCCAACGTCGGCATTATCTCTGCTTACAACGACATGGTTTCGGCGCATCAGCCTTTCCAGCACTTTCCTGAACTGATTAAACAAGCGGTCAATGGCATGGGTGGCGTTGCACAGGTGGCGGGTGCTGTGCCTGCAATGTGTGATGGTGTGACTCAGGGTCAAGATGGCATGGAGTTGAGTCTATTCAGTCGCGATACCATCGCCATGGCTACCGCGGTTGGTCTATCGCACAACATGTTTGATGCTGCCCTTTGCTTAGGGGTGTGTGACAAGATTGTACCGGGTCTGTTGATTGGTGCGCTTAGCTTTGGGCATCTTCCTGTTATTTTTGTACCGGCAGGTCCTATGCCGAGTGGTTTGCCTAACAAAGAGAAAGCGCGTATTCGTCAGGAGTATGCAGAGGGTAAGGTAGGTCGAGATGCGTTGTTGCAGTGTGAATCAGACTCTTACCACAGTGCGGGCACCTGTACATTCTATGGTACAGCGAACTCAAACCAGCTATTGATGGAGGCGATGGGTCTTCATCTGCCGGGTTCATCATTCATCAACCCTTACACACCGCTCCGTGACGAGTTGACGAAAGCCGCTGCTGAACAGGTCTGTCGTATTACCTCTTTGGGTTCTGATTACCGTCCGCTCTATCAGGTGATCGATGAGAAGGCGATTGTAAACGGTATTGTGGCACTACTGGCTACCGGTGGATCTACCAACCACACCATGCACATCATTGCGATGGCTCGTGCAGCCGGTGTCATTGTGAACTGGGACGATATGTCTGATCTATCTGATGTAGTGCCTCTATTAACCCGTATCTATCCCAACGGCTCTGCTGATATCAACCACTTCCAAGCGGCCGGTGGCATGTCTCTTCTATTCCGTGAGCTGCTTAGTGCAGGTCTGTTGCACGAGGATGTTCTGACAGTGACGGGTAATGGCCTAAAAGACTACACCCAAGAGCCTTTCCTAGAAGAGGGTAAATTGGTTTGGCGATCAGGCCCTGAAGCCTCTTTGGATGCAGAGGTTATCTCAACTGCAAAAGCGCCGTTCTCCAATAACGGTGGGGTTAAAGTGATGCGCGGTAACCTTGGTCGCTCAGTGATTAAGGTTTCGGCAGTACCGACAGAGAATTACGTCGTGGAAGCGCCTGCTGTGGTGCTTCACGAGCAGGATGATCTTAAAGCCCTCTATGAAGCGGGTGAGCTCAATAAAGATTGTGTAGTGGTTGTTCGCTTCCAGGGGCCTGCGGCTATCGGTATGCCTGAACTGCACAAGCTGACGCCCTTCTTAGGATCTCTGCAAGACAAGGGGTACAAGGTTGCTCTGGTGACAGATGGCCGCATGTCAGGTGCATCTGGCAAGATTCCAGCGGCGATTCACCTAACACCAGAAGCTCTGCACGGTGGTGCTATTGCTAAGATCCAAGACGGTGACCTGATTCGTCTTGATGCGCATACCGGTGAGCTGACGCTGCTGGTTGATGAGGCTGAGTTGGCGGCACGTGAATGCGCGACTCAGGATCTATCGGCCCACCAGTTCGGTATGGGGCGTGAGATGTTTGCAGGCATGCGTTCTCTAGTATCAGGTGCGGAAGAGGGTGCCTCTATCTTCTTCGGAACTAAACAGTAAAAGGATTTCGAATAATGAGCATTAACGTTGATGCGTTGTTAACGACCTCTCCGGTCATGCCCGTTCTTGTCATTGAACGCGTGGAAGATGCTGTGCCCTTGGCAGAAGCATTAAAAGCGGGTGGTTTAAAGGTTCTTGAAGTGACTTTGCGCACCGATTCAGCGATTGAAGTGATCAAAGAGATTGCTGACAAAGTCGACGATGTCATTGTCGGTGCGGGCACGGTGACTAAACCGGAAGAGTTTCAACAGGTTCAAGAGGCTGGCGGCATGTTTGCCATTAGCCCTGGTGCAACTGATGCTCTGTTTAAGGCGGGCTTGGAATCTGATATGCCCTACCTACCAGCAATCAGCTCGGTTGCCGAGATGATGCGTGGTATGGAATTTGGTTTTGAGGCGTTCAAGTTCTTCCCAGCGGAAGCTGCGGGCGGACCTAAGATGCTTAAAGCGATTTCGGGTCCATTCCCACAGGTTCGTTTCTGCCCAACGGGTGGCATTAATGAAAACAACTTTACCGATTACTTGAGCCTGCCCAGCGTTAACGTGGTTGGCGGTTCATGGGTAGTACCAACCGATCTGATTGATGCAAAAGATTGGGACGGTATTACCAAACTAGCTTCAGACGCAGTGGCTAAGGCCTCTGCACTGTAGACCTCCTGTTTCCTAAAGGTCGTGGAAACTGAGTGCATCTGCACTCCTTTCGCCGCCCCATCCCGGGCGGCTTTTTTATGTCCAGGATGGACGGTATCCTGTGATTCCACGGATGGAAAGGAGCAGGGCATGTCCAGGATGAAAATCATCGCGGCCTTTGCAAGACCGCTCCTACGCTGTGTGGATACCTTGCCTTAGGGTAAAACTTTCACCCGGCTCGATGCGGACCTTATCTTCCATCGCATTGGCCGCTTCAATACATAAAAAGCAACGGTAGTGCTCGGCGCCTATATCCGCCATATTGTTAGCCGTCTCTTTTCCCGGGTTCCAAACCACTGTGGTACCGCTGTTCTGTTTGTATATTCGCGTTTCTTGGTTCTTGTCATTCAAGACCAGGCAATTTGAATCGTCAAAATAGACTCTATCCGTTGGCTCTTTTAGATCGACTGAATCTCGATCTTCCGTTGCACGTACGAAATCTTTTAGCTTATCGGCATAGTCCACTCCCTTCAGACCCGCAATGCTGGCATTGTCTAGATCAGAGATAGGGAGGTAGGTATGCAGTGCCTGTGTGATCTCTATCGGTTGATTGCCAAGATTGGTAGTAATCAGTTCAACGCTGAGTTTGTCGGTCAGAGTGACCTTTATCGCTAGGCTGCAGTCGTATGGGAATAGGGGATTCGCAACGCTGTTCTCAAGTCCAAGCGTAACAGAGGCAAACTCCTCGTGATCTTGAGCATCAACCAGAGTCCAAGTTGACGTGCGCGCAAAGCCGTGTGCAGGTCTACTCTCATCGCTTGGGTGTGCACCAAACCAAGGCCAACAGACTGGGATGCCACCGCGTATCGACTTGCCCGCCTCTAAGTTGGCTTTAGGGCTCATCCAGAGCCGCTCCTCGCCATTGGATTGATAGCTTAGTATGTGCCCTCCTGAAAGGGAGATGATGGCAAGGTCACTCTTGAAAGTCAGTTGAACAGCGTCTAGCTGCTCTTTGAAACGGGTAATATCGATGCTCATATTGGATTACGTATAAAAATTACAAAAAAGTTAACAGTCTGTTAAGTGTATCAGTTTCAAGGAAAATAGTAGGTTTTACTGCTCTAATCACCAAAATGAAAGGGGTATAGTGCATTTAAATATAAAATTAGCTCATCACTTTTGTAGATCATTTGCTACAAAATGTACTAAAATTACATAAATTTTTTACATTTACTCTTTCCACCTCCAAAGGAGTGTAGCTCATGAACGATGCAATGCATCAAGCCTGTGATTTTGTTCTGTTCGGTGCCAAGGGTGACCTGGCAATGCGTAAGCTATTTCCTGCGCTATTCCAGCTCGACAAAGCGAAGCTACTGAACCCTGAGTCTAAGATCATCGGCGTTGCACGTGCGGATTGGGACCAGGCTGCCTTTGTTGAAGCGGTGGAAGCGACACTGGTTCGATTTTTAGCGCCTGGTGAGATGAGCTCTGAAGAGTGGCAACGTTTCTCAGCGCGTCTTGATTACGTTCAGGTCGATATGACCTCCGCCGATGATTTCAAGAAGATCAAAGCTAAACTTGATGACAGTCGAATCATGGTTAACTACCTTGCAACACCGCCTGCTGTGTTTGGTGACATCTGTAAAAACCTCAGCAGTGCAGAGTTAATCAATGAGACGACGCGTATCGTATTGGAAAAGCCGATTGGTCACGATTTGGCGAGCTCTAAGGTGATCAACGATACGGTTGCTCAATACTTTAATGAGAACCGTATCTACCGCATTGACCACTACCTAGGTAAAGATACGGTTCAAAACCTTATTGCCCTGCGCTTTGCCAACAACCTGTTTGGTTCACAGTGGAACAACTCGGCAATCGATCACGTTCAGATTACGGTTTCTGAAACCGTTGGTCTTGAAGGGCGTTGGAGTTACTACGATAAAGTGGGGCAGATGCGTGACATGGTTCAAAACCACCTGTTGCAACTTCTCTGCATGGTCGCAATGAACCCGCCGAGCAAACTGGATGCAGACTCGATTCGCGATGAGAAAGTCAGAATTCTGAAAGCCCTTCACCCAATTAATTCTTCCAATGTCACTAAACGTGCCGTTCGTGGTCAGTACACAGCCGGGTCTATCGGTGGTCAAGCGGTGGTTGGCTATGGTGAAGAGGAGGGCAGTGCTGCGACTAAGTCCAACACTGAAACCTTTGTCTCTCTACGAGTCAATGTCGATAACTGGCGTTGGGCCGGCGTACCCTT
Source organism: Marinobacterium sp. xm-d-579 (assembly GCF_013282935.1). Taxonomy (NCBI): domain Bacteria; kingdom Pseudomonadati; phylum Pseudomonadota; class Gammaproteobacteria; order Oceanospirillales; family Oceanospirillaceae; genus Marinobacterium; species Marinobacterium sp. xm-d-579. Next base: position 561,682 of record NZ_WBYP01000002.1, on the reverse strand, counting down.
CTACCTGCGTACCGGTAAACGTATGCCGCAAAAGATGACCGAGATCGTGGTGGTTTATAAAAATAACCCACACTTTATTTTTGATCCTAAGCAGCGTGACATCGTCAACAATCGTCTGGTTATTCGTCTTCAGCCAGATGAGGGGATTCGTCTTCACGTTGTTACTAAACAACTGGGCATGCACCAAGGCATGGATCTACAAAACCGTGCGCTCAACCTGGACTTCAGCGAAAGTGATCCTAACCAACGAACTCCGGATGCTTACGAGCGTCTGCTTCTAGAATCGATGGTCGGTGATCAGTCACTGTTCGTTCGTCGTGATGAGATTGAAGCCTCTTGGACTTGGTGTGACGAGTTGATTCAGGCATGGAAAGATGTCGGTGACGAAGTGAAACCTTACAACGCCGGTACCTGGGGACCTATTGGTTCAATCGCTCTGATCGAGCGCGATGGTCGTTCTTGGCACGAGTGAGGTTTAATGATGTCCAATATGATTCAATTTGATACACGAGAGTCACTTGAAAGTCGCTTATCGGAAGAGATAGTCGCGCTATTAAAAGCCGGGATTGAAGAGCGTGGCCGTGCAACACTGGTCGTATCGGGTGGTCGGACACCGGCGGCACTATTCCAATCGCTCTCTGTCCAAGAGCTCGATTGGTCTAAGGTTTGGATTACCCTTGCAGATGAGCGTTGGGTTCCTGATACCCATGAAGACAGCAATGCTCTATCTGTAAAAACACACTTGCTACAGAATCGAGCGGCGGCTGCGCATTTTATTCCTCACTTTAATGACGCTGAGTATCCCTGTTCTGGTCAAACCAAGCTAGAAGAGGTTCTGAGTGAACTTCCAAAAGAGTTTGATGCCGTGATTTTAGGCATGGGCGAGGATGGTCATACCGCATCATTCTTTCCCAATGCACCAGAGCTAACGGCAGCGTTAAACCCTTATGGTTTTAAAGCCTGTATGGGTGTGACTCCGCCCGTCGCTCCCCATTTGCGTATGACATTGACCTTGCAAAGGTTGTTGCACGCTAAACGTATCTTTATTCACCTTTGTGGCGATTCAAAACTGCCGGTACTTGAGCAAGCGATGGGTGAGGGCGACACCGAAGAGATGCCTGTGCGCGCTGTTCTACGCCAAAGCAAAACCCCTGTCGATATCTACTGGGCTCCCTAACCCGACAGCATGTTGGAGCGGTCTTGAAAGGCCGCGATGCTCTTTAAAATCGCCTCATCTGCGATAAGGCTCCAACATGGTTAGCTGCTTGCTGTTGGAGCGGTCTTGAAAAGGCCGCGATGCACTTCAAACCAATCGCCTCATCTAAGATAAGGCTCCAACAACTACAAAAACTCGCGTCCGTGGGGTGCCATCAGATCAAACTCTGGACCGTAGGAGATGATGCCATGCGGGTTGATGGTTGGATGGCTGCGGTAGTAGTGGTGTCTGATATGATCAAGGTCACAGCTCTCTGCAACGCCGGGTTGTTGGTAGATATCACGCAGGTAGTTTGACAGGGCCGGGTATTCTGCGATTCGTTTACGGTCACACTTAAAGTGCTGAACATACACTGGGTCAAAGCGAATCAAAGTCGTGAAGAGTCGGATATCAGCCTCGGTTAACTGATGACCCACTAAGTAACGACGAGTGGTTAGCCTCTCTTCCAGTCTGTCCAGATGCTCAAAGAGATTCACCACCGCTTCGTCATAGGCCGCTTGGGTGGTTGCGAAGCCCGACTTATAGACACCATTATTTACGGGTTCGTAGATGAACTCATTCCACTGATCAATCTCTGCTTGTAGCGATTCAGGGTAGAGATCCAGATCATTTGCGCCCATCTGGTTAAAACCTGAGTTGAGCATACGAATAATTTCTGAGGACTCATTGCTGACAATGATCTGATTCTGTTTATCCCAAAGGACTGGAACCGTTACCCGACCGGTGTACTCTGGATCGCACTGGGTATAGATCTGGTGCATAAACTGCTTCTGATTGACACGATCACCGGTTGCAGCTGGAAAGTCTGAATCAAAAGTCCAGCCTTGCTCAAGCATCAAGGGGTGCACCACATCAAATGAGATGTGGTCTTGTAGACCCTTGAGTGCTCTGACGATCAGAGTTCTATGTGCCCAAGGGCAGGCTAAAGAGACATAGAGATGGTATCGACCCGGTTCAGCTTTAAAACCTGCATCACCCGTTGGGCCTTCGGCACCATCAGGGGTAACCCAGTTTCGATATTGCGCCTCTGTTCGAATAAATTTTCCATTGGATGATTTAGTGTCATACCACTGATCATGCCACTGACCGTCGATTAGAAGTCCCATTGAGTGATTGCCCGTTTAATCATGAATCTTAATAAGCACTACGACAAAGAGCTCCAACCTGTTTAATGGTCCGCAAAGAAACTCTTAATTATAAGAAAGATAGATTGATATAAAATGCTCTTCTAGGCAACTAATGGTTGATCCGGCTCTCTAGGCTTATTAAGCTGTCTTTTTTGTTTGGATCTAAGGAGTTACGTGATGAGACGCCCCCTAATTATGGGTAACTGGAAAATGAATGGATCGTTGATGGCCAACGAATCTCTATTGACTGGTTTGGCCGATCAGGTCGCTTCTCTAAAAGGCGTTGATATCGCGGTCTGTCCATCCTTTATTTATATTCCTCAAGCACTGGAGTTAACTGCAGACACTGCCATAAAAGTGGGTGCGCAAAACCTAAGTGATCAAGAGAAAGGCGCTTTCACCGGTGAAGTGAGTGGTGAAATGATCCGTGATCTTGGCTGTGCTTATGTATTGACGGGTCACTCTGAGCGTCGCTCTCTCTATGGTGAAACCAGTCAATTGGTGGCAGAAAAAACGCTTAAAGCACTAGAGCTCGGCCTTGTACCGGTTCTCTGTATCGGTGAAACACTGGAAGAGCGTCAATCGGGTCAAATGAATGCTGTATTAGAAGAGCAGGTCAATGCGGTTGTCGATCTATGTGGTGCAGACACTTTTGCACAAATTGTGATTGCCTATGAGCCAGTCTGGGCGATTGGTACCGGCGAAACAGCGACACCACAACAAGCTCAAGATGCTCATGCCTTTGTTCGCAGCTTGATAGCCAAACACAACACTGATATCGCTGATCGCGTGACCATTCTTTACGGTGGTAGCATGAACGACAAAAATGCTGCAGAGCTACTTGCTATGGCTGACGTTGACGGTGGATTGGTCGGTGGTGCATCCCTTAAAGCTGACAGCTTCGCGACCATCTGTCGAGCCGCTGCAAACTGATCACATAAACCCTTATCAGGGTCTGGCCTTCAGCCTGACCCTCACTCCTCGGGAAATCGCTTCATCACCTGTAAGGCTCCAACCACTTAATGCAATGGGTTCCTACATGCTAAAACCATTCCTCGCTATCATAACCTTAGCTTTGACACCCTTGGCTCACTCTGATGAGTTACAGGTCATAGAGGTGGCTCCAAATACCTATTCTATTGTGGGGCCGCTGACCGATCGATCTCCCGAAAATTTCGGAAACAATGCCACCTTTGGTTTTGTAGTTTCTGATCAGGGGGTTCTGTTGATCGATTCTGGCGGCAGTTGGAAGGGGGCTGAGAAGATAGAAGCAGCTATCAAAACCGTCACTGGCAAACCGGTCATCAAAGTGATCAACACGGGTGGTCAGGATCATCGTTGGTTCGGTAATGACTATTTTGCGCAGCAGGGCGCCGAGTTAATCAGCAGTAGTACTACGCAAGCCGATCAAAAAGCTCGCGAAGCTCAACAGGTGCAGCGAATCACCAACTTGATTGGTGATTCTTACCAAGGTACTCAACCTACTTATGCCAATACGCTTTTAGACTCAGAGAGTACCCTCACAATGGGTGATCGATCGGTTCAGTTTATTCCGGTCGGTCATACTCATACTCCGGGTGAAAACTTTGTCTGGTTACCAGAATTATCCGTTCTCTATACAGGCGATACAGTGTTTATCGATCGGATGCTTGGTGTTGCCCCTCAATCACAGCATCTAACCTGGATAGAGGCGTTTGAGGTGATAGAGTCGTTAAATCCTAAGGTGATTGTTCCGGGCCATGGAGCACCAACAACCTTGGAAAAAGCTAAGGCTGATACCCTTGATTACCTCAGGTTTCTGCGTGAACAAGTGGGTGAGTTGATTGAATAGGGTGGTGATATGCAGAGTGTGTCATCTATTGACCAGAGTGCATTCAGTTATTTGAACGTCTACGAAGAGATCCATGGCCGCAATGCGCAGCGTGTCTTTGAAGAGATGGAGTGGGAGTGACGCTTTAAAACTCCCATTTCATATTCAGTAGTGTAGTGACATCACCCTGTTCCGTATTCACCCCTTGAGTATTCGATAGTGCTTGAGCAATAGATAAGTCGAATTGAAGTGACTCATGGACTCTATAGCTAGAGTTAAAGCCCCAATCGTAAGCAGATATACGGTTATGAGACTCCAACGGACTAGCATTGGCGTCGGCATTATTGCTGCGTCTTTCAAGTTTTGCCCAGTCGATAAAACCAGCTAATCGCCATTGATCGTTCAGCCGTTTAATAATATCTACACGAACCAGCGCGCCTTGATCGACAATCAACTCGTCAGCACTGAACCCCCGAAGTCCCTGAGACCCGCCTGCAATTAATCGCTGACTGTCATCTAAGTTGTTAGGGCTCATTTGGCCTTGTAAATGGGTCACTACTTGCCAGTTATCGGCTAACCGTTTTTGATAGGTTAAGAATCCACTGAATGTTTTGAATGTACCCGCAGTATTAGCATTGGCTAGGTCATGACCGCGGTTGGGTGAGCCCCCAAGGTCGGTGTTACCCAAGGTGGTTTGAAGTCGATAGGTGAGCCTATCCTTGAGTAAGGCGCGGTTTCCATCGAGCGTCAGTCTCAATGTGTTTACCTTGTAATCGGTATCAGTCAGTGAAGAGTTATTAATTGTTGAGCTCTCCTCAAGCAAGCGTTGTTCTGCGATGCCTGATAGGAATAGATTGCTGCCAAGGGTTCGAATCAGTGGGTGACGAACGCCTAGAGAGTAGGAGATTGCTTGATGTCGTTTGCTGTCTGTATCGGCCGAAAGCCTTCCTGCTTGCAGGTCTAACGTCGTTCCTCGAAGCCCAATGGGCCCTCTGTAAGCCATACTAAGAAATTGAGACTGGGCACTCTTAATGGCGTTCAGGTAGCCAGCACCACCCCGTTGAAATGGGCTAGATAGCATCGATGTTAAAACGGCTTGCTCTTCACCCGATCCATTCAGACCCTGGTTGTTTAGATCAATGGATCCAGAGAATCTGTCACTGTTCTCTATCCAGAGTTCTAGCTCTTGATTCCCGTCATCGTTTGCTTGCAGTCCGCCTGATACGCTGATGCCATGCATATCTATGGTCAGTAACTGCTGACGCTCTCGTTCAGAGAGTATCAGTGGTGCCCCTTCAGACCCTGGAAGAGAGGCGACTGCTTCGACACGCTCAAGTGAGACATTAAAATGATCTTCAAAACCATGATCTAGTATTGCACCGACAAAATTTGACTCGTGTATCTCAAAAACAATCATTCCGTTTTTAGCATCCTGTGGAGGGATGCGTGCCATAGCCGCAATGTCATGTTGTCGATAGGTGTCGGTGATCAGATCCGTTAGCTCAAGCAGTTGCTTAGGGGTAAACGATCTCTCCTCAAAGGGCAAGAATGCCTGATGCAGATGATCGATATCGATGCTGTTTACACCGGAAAACTCAAACCCTTTAACGTATAAGCTGGGTTCACCTTGGGTGGCCTCTGGCAACTTAAAACGACGACGATCCACCTCACCGACAGAGGGTAGGTAGATGGTTGGAAATTGACTCTGAAATTGGTTCAACATACCACCGGTGGTGACATCGGCGAATAATGCTTGCGAAGATAAAGAGCAACTTAGTCCCAGTGTGATAAGAGGTATCAGTGAGTGATAACGCGGTTGTCTAATCTGAAATGGAAACATCAAATAGCCTCTCCGCATTTTCGTAAGCAATTTTTTTAGCCACCTCTGAAGGCAGTGTACTTAACCAATCTCGTGTATCCAGAGTGTAAAGCGGCATCTTCTGCCACTGATCCAGGTTGAATGTATCAGCTCCTAAGGTGAATCGATTAGGGTTAGCCAGTAGAGCCTTTTCCCACTCAGGGTTGAAGCCTCCCCAGGTAACAATCTCTGGTCTAAAGGATAGATCAGCCCAGAGGTTTGGGTATTGATCAAATAGTCCAGCCAGATCACTAGGGGCTTCAAACCCAGCGTGTGCCCAGAGTACCTTAGCCTCGGGCCACTGCAGAAAGATCTGTTGCATCGCCTGACGATCGCCATGCAGGTGCAACACTAAGTTGTACTCTTTGGCTAAAGCCACTAACCGTTTTGACACGGGTGTCTGCATCTCATCGCCAAACGCATGAAACTCACCAATGGCGAAGTAATGGTTCTGTTTGAGCTGTGTCTCTAAATATTCAGTGACCGACTCATCATGCATCCAGGTTCTTAATTCACCACTTTTTCGAAAGGGGCGAAGTGCTGGCAGCACAAGATCAGGCGCCAAGCTCTTTAATCGTTGAGTGTTGTCATCACCGCTGCTTGAAACAAGGGCCTTCTGGATATCGTACTGACGAAGAAGAGAGACGACTCTCCGATCATCAAATTCATCCTGTGTTTTATCGTTGTGGTGAACGTGCGTATCGAAAATAGGAATATTAGAAGCCCAGCTAGTTAGGCTTAAAGTCATCAGTAAGGGTGCAAAGAGAGATTTCATTTCAGCATTTACGTCGATAGTTGTTAGCCAGATTGTTCTATTAAAAAATCAATCCGCATGTGAAAACTTGGCATCGAATTTGCTTATAAATAACAAAAACCTGGCTTTGCAAATTTTTGATCTATGGTTAAGTCAGACAATAAAAATAGTTTCGAGCAGTACAGGAACTTTAAGTAACATTTAAAACAGAAGGACTTTAGCAATGCTCCATGTTAATGCGTCAGAATGTTTGAAACAGTCTACGAATGCATCTCACAGATCCTTAGATGCTCACCCTATCCTTAGATCTTTAGTGCGACCTACTCTGAATGAGCGAGAATATACTCTCGCTCTAGTTGCACTGGAACATTGGATTAAAAAACATCTACCTCTCTTTTTGAATCATTCCAATGAAGCGTTAAAACAGCGTGTTTCTGAGCGTTACTCTTGGTTAATTCAAGATCTTAAGTCTCTGAATGCGTTGGATTGCATTATTGAATCTGAACCTTTTGAAACTCATCACAACTCTCTATCTGAGGTGCTAGGCGCGATTTATGTCTTTGAAGGGGCTTCATTAGGGGGGAGGGTGTTAGCACCGCTCATAGAGCGGAGTTTGAATAGACATGATGTGACCCACTTTTATAACGGGTACAGAGATAACACCTTCGCGCTTTGGAAAGCGACGCAATATGAACTCGATTCTCAGCTCATTGAACCCCAGCAAATTGAGACGGCAGTTGAATCAGCTAAAAAACTATTTTTAAGCATGAGTGACTCTTTAGATATTGTCAGTCACTCATATTTTAAATTGGATGAGGTGGCAAATGGCTAGTCAAAAAAAGACCGTTAAAGTCGAGCCTGAAATTGCTACAGAATTGAATGAATCAGAGCTAAGCCAATCACGTACTGAACAGTTAAAAGTCATAGCAACATTAAGTCATGAACTACGGACGCCGCTGCATGCCATCATGGGCCTAGCTGAACTCTTGCAATCGGAACAGATGTCTCCAATGGCGAAACGGCATGTTGATAAAATAAGTGTGGCGTCGAACGGGCTTCTTGACTCACTGAACAAGGCGATCGAAGCGGCAAGAAGTGAGTCGGGTGCTGTTGTCATCAATCCCGTCACAACCGATATAACGGACCTTATTGAAAGGACCGTTAAGACGTTCTCAATTGCTGCTGAGGGTAAGGGAATTGAACTCGGTTTGATGATTGATCCGAAATTATTCAGACAAAATGTTGAGGTCGATGGTGTTCACCTTCAGCAAGTTTTAAACAATTTGATTGGTAATGCGATCAAATTTACCGATAGCGGTTCGATCGAGGTCTGGGCTGCACTAAAGGGGCAGATTGGATCAGAAGTAGAGATCCATTTCTCGATCATTGATACCGGAATTGGCATTGATCAAAAAGATATACAAAAAATTCTTTCGCCCTTTGAACAGGTGGTTGATGTACAAAAGGGGAGGCCGTTAGGTTCAGGGTTGGGTTTGGGCATATGTTTAGACATAGTCCAAAAAATGGGTGGAAGCCTGGTTCTGAGATCTGATTTAGGAAAGGGGACTAAGGCCTCTTTTCAATTGAGGCTACCTGTCTCTCAGTCAATAGCTGGTTCAGCGCCCCTTAAATTTAGATCAGACCCGATCGTGGCGGTTGTTGCTGATAAATCAGTTAAGTTTGAAATCATTGAGACCTTCTTAAGGGATTGGGGTGCCTCGGTCATCAGAGTCCAGTCTTTCAAACAGCTAACCAAGACAAACATTGATGCGTTGGTCGTCTCAGAGAAAATTGCGATTCAAGAGAATCATCTCTGTAGGGATTGGACGTTAAAAATCCTTGAGGGACGAATAGCGATCATTCGATCTGAGAATAGTGCTTTTCCACCAGGCTTGGTCGATCGAACGGATGAAATTTTTGAGCCTATTTTGCCAAGCCTGTTACACGACTTTTTTGCAAAAAGTGGTTTAAGTGATTCAGTTGCTCAACAGGTTAAATTAAAAGCAGAGAGCCCCCCTCAAGAGTTGATGTTGAAGGTGCTTGCTGTAGACGACAGCATGACCAATCTAATCCTTCTTAAATCACAGTTATTAAAGATCGGAAAGGTCGATGTGGTTTTGGCCAAAAATGGTGCTGAGGCTGTTGATAAAGTGGAATCAGAGAAAGACTTTCACCTAGTGTTTATGGATTTCAATATGCCGATATTAGATGGACCTGAAGCCACTAAACAACTTAGGGATAAGGGGTATGACCTTCCCATTATTGGTCTAACGGCACTGGATTCTTCATCTATTGAGCTCACCAATACGGCGCATCTATTTAACGAGATACTCAATAAACCCGCGGGAATGACTGCCATTGAAGCCGTTCTTAATAAGGTTCGCCTGAATCAATACCAACCCGTGATTAATGAAAACGAGCAAAAACATTATGTCTAACGTCGTCAAAATGAATACACAATACGATTTGAGTACCTGTGAAAAAGAACCCATTCACCTGTTGGGACGCGTACAGAGCTTTGGTTATCTTATCGCGTTCAACTCAGATTGGGGCATCATTGCCGCCTCCGAAAACGTCACAGAGCTGTTTAAGGTACCCGTGGATAAGATGCTGGGTCGAAATTTAGAGACTCTATTCGATAAGACTGAAGTGAATAGGATTAAAGCCACATTCCTCGGCATAAATGGCTCTGATCATTCTGAGAGACTCACAAACATTGATCTGTTTAAAACAGGTCAGCTATACGATCTGGCGATCCATTTATCGGGCAGCACCATAGTGGTTGAGCTTGAAAAGAGTGTTGATAGTTCTTCAGATCAACTTCAGGTCCTCAAGCAGATGATCAGAAAAGTAACAGACACTGATAATTTAGAGGATTTGCTCTCAATTTCGGCCGAACACGTCTCAACGTTAACGGGCTTTGATAGAGTCATGGTCTACCGATTCCATGGAGATGGTAGCGGAGAGGTTGTCGCTGAGCATCGCAATGCATCCGTCGATTCCTTTATGGGTCTTAGATACCCAGCATCGGACATACCACGACAAGCCAGAGCGCTTTACAAAAGAAACCTCACCCGTTTGATTGCTGATGTACATGACTCGGGCGTGCCGATTCATCCGCAGCACGCCACCATTGATCTTTCGATCAGTTCAACTCGTTCAGTATCGCCTGTTCACCTTGAGTATCTAAAAAACATGGGTGTTGCTGCCTCTATGTCCATTAGCATTCTTGTTGACGGTGAACTTTGGGGGTTATTCGCGTGTCACCACTATTCAAATAAATACGTATCGCTGTGTGATAGAACAATAGCAGAGCTCTATGTTGAGTCGTTGGCATTGGAACTGAGAGTTAAGCTTAACAGTCAAAGTCACAGTGATACTGAACTCTCCCGACAGCTGCATATGAAGTTGGTGACAAGCTTAAACAATGATCTATCACTCTTTGATAACCTTAAATCGCATGTCAATTTTATTCATAAACTCATTCCCTCCGATTCCATGGTGCTGGTGGTCGGAGGTGAATACCAAGTGGCCGGAGATCCGATTAGTTCTGAAGATATCCAACTGCTTGTAAAACGACTCAATCGTTCATCACAAAGCGGTATTTTTAGTGTGGAGTCACTGCAAGAGTGGCTCGATGATGACCTCACAATCGCTGATCGTTTTGCTGGTATGTTAGTGGTTCCGATGTCTAGAAGGCCTAAGGATCTGCTTATTTTTCTTCGAAAAGAGGAGCCGCAATCGGTGAGCTGGGCTGGCAATCCTGAGAAGCCAGTTGAGCTAGGACCAAACGGTATTCGTTTAACACCAAGAAAAAGTTTCGAAGCTTGGATCGAAATGAGAAAGGGGTATTCAGCCCCTTGGACAGATCAACAAATCGCCTTAGCTGAACAGATCAAGACCGTACTGTTGGAAATAATTGTACGTAACTTAGATGATTACAACCGCATCGCCAGTGAAGCGCAAAGTCAAAAAGATATGCTCATACACGAACTTAATCACCGAGTTCGTAATATTCTTGGGTTGATCTCAGGGGTTGTCTCGCAAACATCGACAAAAGATTTATCAATTGAGGACTTTCAATCGATTTTAGGGGGACGTGTGCAATCTTTAGCCATTGCACAGACGCATTTAACTGAAAAAAATTGGAATTTCGCTCCGCTCACAATGATTCTCGACAATGAAGAGAGAGCTTTAGTGGCGAAGACTAATCTCATGAAACGATCAGGTCCTGAGGTCAAACTGAGTCCTAAAGCCTTCACGACTATGACCATGGTGATTCATGAGCTTTTAACCAATGCCGTTAAATACGGCGCGGCTAAATCTGAAAATGGTCAAATAAATTTGAACTGGCAGATTCACCAAGGGGAACTGCATTTATATTGGCGCGAATCAGGTGTAACGATCGAACAGTCACCCTCACAGTTTGGATTCGGGTCGGTCATTATCAATCGATCTATTCCTCATGATTTGGGCGGGGTAGCCAAGATTGAGTATCAACGATCCGGTGTGGTTGCAGAATTTGTCATACCTGCGATGCATTTTGAGACTGCAGAAGCAGAGCATAAGAGCGACTCTACATCGAGTGAGGCAGTATCTATCATTCACAAGGGGCAACCGGATAAGGAGAGTGTTCTCATAGTCGAAGATAATATGATCATCGGATTTGAGTTGGAGAGAATGCTGCAGGCAATGGGTTACAAAAATATTGAGTTAGCTGCAACCGTTCAAGAGGCGCATGAATCGATCAATAAAAAGATTCCAGGTTTGGCGGTTTTGGATATCAACTTGGGCGATGAGTCGAGTGAAACGGTCGCAGATTGTCTTCGGAATAAGAGTGTGCCTTTCATCTTTGCCACTGGCTATAGCTCCGTTAAAGATGGCTTTAAGAAGAAGCATGCAAATGTTCCTGTTGTTGAAAAACCCTTTAGTAGCTCTGTAATACAGGCCGCCATTCAGTCGCTGGAGAGTTGATTGAGTAACTCAGCTAACTCACATCGATATCAGGGGTGGTTTAGTATCAATTGATGACGATTTTTTAACTCAATAATAAGTAAAAATTAACTTTTGTAATAGTTACGTAATTTTCACAAAAAAATAGGGGTTTTGTAGTTTTGTAGTCGACATTTGTTGGTTTTTTACAAGTTATATCAATAACTTATGAACAGTAAGTTGTATATCCTTTATTTCAATCTGTGTCATAATTAACGGGTTACTTAACCTTTATAAAGGAGTGTGCTGTGTCTCAAGAACTGATGCTAGCAGAGTGGAATGCTCGTGAATCGATCGCCGAAGCGATGGTCCCTGTGGTTGGTCGTTTGTACCGTGAATCAAACGTTGAAATTTCTGTTTTCGGCCAACTGTCTGTTCGTAAATCTGTGATCGATCTACTTAAAGATCACCGTTACGTTCGTCAGGTTGAGGGTGAAGAGCTTTCAGTCGTAGATACCTTCCCAGTACTTGAGAAGGTGTCTCAAATGGGCATCCGCAACGCACACATCGACATCGGTAAATTGGCTGTTAATTTCCGTAAATCGGGTGCAGCGGATTTGAATGATTATTTAGAGTCTGAACTTGCTGGCGCATCAACAGAAGATACTGGTGGTCAAGACGTCGTCCTATACGGCTTCGGTCGCATTGGTCGTCTACTGGCTCGATTCATGTTGAACCGCTCGGGTGCAGGTCACACGCTGCGTCTGCGCGCGATTGTTGTACGTAAGGGCAAAGCCGATAACGACCTAGAGAAGCGTGCAAGTTTGTTGCGTCGTGACTCAGTTCACGGTTCGTTCAAAGGCACTATCCAAGTTGATGAAGCAACGAACTCCCTGATCGTTAACGGTAATGCGATCAAAGTGATCTTCGCCGATGGCCCAGATCAAGTTGATTACACGCAGTACGGTATTAATAACGCTCTTGTGATTGATAACACCGGTATCTGGCGTGATGACAAAGGCTTAGCGCTTCACCTTCAATCTAAAGGTGTTGATCGCGTTATCCTTACAGCACCAGGTAAAGGCATCAAAAACATCGTTATGGGTGTTAACCATGGTGACATCGATGCATCGGATAAAATCTTATCGGCTGCTTCGTGTACCACTAACGCCATTACGCCTGTCCTTAAAGCGATTGATGACAAGTACGGTGTTGCTAATGGTCACGTTGAGACCGTTCACTCATACACTAACGACCAGAACTTGATCGATAACTACCACAAAGGTGATCGCCGTGGCCGCGCAGCAGCGCTTAACATGGTTATCTCTGAAACGGGTGCAGCAAAGGCGGTCTCTAAAGCGCTTCCACAATTGGAAGGTAAGCTAACTGGTAACGCGATCCGTGTTCCGACACCGAACGTCTCTATGGCGATCCTTAACCTGAACCTAGAGAAAGAGACTGAGCGTGAGTCTTTGAATGACTACCTTCGTGAAGTGGCGTTGCACTCTGATCTTCAGAAGCAGGTTGACTACTCTAACTCACCTGAAGCGGTTTCGAGCGACTTTGTCGGCTCACGTGCTGCAGGTGTTGTCGATGCATTGGCCACTATCTCAAGCGGTAAGAGCTGTGTTCTCTACGTTTGGTACGATAACGAGTACGGCTACAGCTGTCAGGTTATCCGTCTAGCGCGTGAGATAACTAATTGTACGCTTAAGGCTTTCCCACAAGAGTAATCACTCTTTTGTAAAAAACCGGAGTCACCGAAAGGGGCTCCGGTTTTTTTGTCTCTGATTCATTCTTAATAAACAGGTATAATGCGCCCAACTTAAAGGCATAGGTCATTATGGAACGTATTAACTGGTTTCCCGGTCACATGCATAAAGCGCGTAAAGAGATTGCGCAACTTATGGATGAGGTCGACATTGTTATTGAAGTGTTGGATGCACGCTTGCCTCGCTCAAGCGAGAACCCCTTGGTGACCTCGTTACGTCGAGGCAAACCTGTTCTTAAAATTCTGAATAAATCCGATCTGGCAGATCCCGACAAAACCAAGGCTTGGTTACAGGAGTTCAATGCGCAAGAGGGCATTACGGCCATCGAGTTAACGACAAGTGATAAGAGAACCATCAAGTCGATTCCGCAAATCTGTAAAGATGCCGTGCCTGCCCGTGCTAACAAAGATCGCCCAGTGCGTGCCATGATCATGGGCATTCCTAATGTGGGTAAGTCGACTCTGATCAATGCTCTTTTAGGCCGACGCATTGCCAAAGTGGGTAATGAACCTGCCGTGACTAAAGCGAATAAACGCTACAGTGTATTTCAGGGGATGGCTCTGTCGGATACTCCCGGTATCTTGTGGCCAAAAATTGAAGACCAAGACTCTGGATACCGGTTGGCGGTCAGCGGTGCAATTAAAGATACTGCGATCGATTATGATCAGGTGGCCGTCTATGGTGCTAACTTCATCCTTAATGCTTACCCTGAGCGACTAGTAGAGCGTTATAAACTGAAAGAGCTGCCGGAGTTAGGTGAAGGCTTATTGGATCAAATAGGCCGTAAACGAGGCTGCTTGCGACCCGGTGGTGTGGTCGATATACACAAGGCGGCCGAGATACTCATGAACGAGATGCGCGGTGGTAAGCTAGGGCGCATCAGTTTTGAAACAGTGGAAGAGTGGCAAGAGAAAGATCGTATTGCCGCTGAATTAGCTGCCCAAGAGGCCGAAGAAGCGGCCAAGGCAGAGGAGAGTTCTAAGTGACCCGTTTAAAAAAGCAGAAGCGCATGGCTAACAAAATCGTGCTGGATAAAACGCCCCGTAAGCAGGAGCGTCTAGCCGACCCCGACAGCTATGAGAGCCGAAAACAGCGTGCGCAAAAACAGAAAAAAAAGCATGTTTCGGTTGATCAGAAACGTATTAATGCGAAACCGACTAAATCAGCAATTGAGCGAGATACCGAGGCCGGCCGTCGTGGTGAGCGCAAGGGTGGCCGCTTAGCGGATAAGATCCGTCAATACAACGCTGACAAAGAGAGCGCTGAAAAAGCCGATAACAGCCGCGAGCAGACCAGCGACAGCGAATGAGTAAACGCAGGGTTGATGTCGTAATTATAGGTGCCGGTGCGTCCGGTCTGATGTGTGCATTAACGGCTGGCTATCGTGGCCGTTCTGTTCTAGTGTTGGAACACACTAAAAAAGTCGGGCGTAAGATTTTAATGTCAGGAGGAGGGCGTTGTAACTTCACCCACCTTCACTCAACACCGGCCAATTTTCTATCGAATAACCCCCACTTCTGCAAATCGGCATTGAGTCGTTATACACCGCAACACTTTGTCGATATGGTCGATCGTCATGGGATTGAGTACCACGAGAAGACCCCAGGCCAGCTCTTCTGTAATGAATCCAGTAAAGAGATTCTGACGATGCTCACCACTGAGTGCGATTGGGCGGGTGTAAAGATTGAGACAGAGGTGAGTGTCCATTCGCTTACACAAAATGAGCATGGTTTTCTCGTAGAAACCTCGGCTGATTCAATTCAATGTGAGTCGTTGGTTATTGCAACAGGCGGACTCTCCATCCCTAATGGTGGTGCGACCGGCTTTGCTTATGATGTGGCCGAACAGTTTGACCTACCGGTTACCCCTCGCCGCGCCGCACTGGTCCCATTTACGCTGCAGCCTGACATTTTAACACCACTCAAAGAGCTCTCTGGGACTGCACAAAATGCGCGTGTCAGTTGTGCGGGTATGAGCTTTTTGGAACCTATTCTGTTTACTCATCGAGGCATAAGCGGCCCTGGGGTTCTTCAGATCTCGAGCTATTGGCAGCCAGGTCAAAGTGTTGAAATTGATCTGCTTCCCGGTATTGATATTGACGAGCAACTTAAAGAGGCTCGACAAGCGACTCCAAAACAGAGCATTGAGCGTGTGCTCAGTGAATACATGAGTAAGCGATTGGCTCAGGTATTGTGCTCAATCTGGGGCTTTGCTGGGGCAGTGGGTGACTTCTCCAATGAGAAAATTGAAGCGCTCACCAAGCAACTGACTCAATGGCGGGTGAAACCATCGGGAACCGAAGGCTATCGTACAGCTGAAGTGACCATTGGTGGGGTAGATACTCAGGCCATCTCCCAGAAAACCATGGAAGTAAAAAGCGTATCAGGCCTCTACTTTATCGGTGAGTCGTTGGATGTGACAGGGCACTTGGGCGGGCATAATTTCCAGTGGGCTTGGGCATCAGGAAATGCCGCCGGCGAAGTTGTTTAGGCAAGTTAAGTTCAATTGTTGGAGCCTTATCGAAGATGAGGCGATAATCGCGGCCTTTGAAAGACCGCTCCAACGCTTAAAGCTTTGAATTGATGTTGGAGCCTTATCGAAGATGAGGCGATGCCTTTTTCGCGACCTCTGTGAGATCGCTCCAACGCTTAAAGCTTTGAATTGATGTTGGAGCCTTATCGAAGATGAGGCGATAATCGCGGCCTTTGAAAGACCGCTCCAACCCATGAAGTGTTACTTAGTTTTACAGCTGTTCAGTCCGAACAGTGTGTAAGCACCACAAAATCCAAACACACCGGTTAACAGCGGTATTACACCAATGTAACCCCAGCTACCCACTGTCTCAGTGAAGGCCAGTCCAATCAGGATTAAACCGACAATAATGCGCAGAGCGCGATCCATTCCACCGACATTACATTTCATATCACTATCTCCTTTTGAGAGGGTTTTAATAATTCGTTATACGATGTTAAGTGAAATTGAGCCCACCGCTTCAACACTGCCTTCGATACGGTCACCTTTTACAACGGGGCCCACTCCTTCTGGGGTACCGGTGTAGATAAGATCACCCGGCTGTAAGTGGTAATATTTAGAGAGGTGCATGACCAACTCTGCGGGTGACCAGATCAGATCAGAGATGTCAGCTGACTGCTTGGTTTCACCATTCACACGCAGTTCGATCCTGCCACGTTCAAGCACTCCTGTGACCGATTTTGGTACCAGGTCGGTAATGATGGCACCGCCTTCAAAGTTTTTACCTAGATCCCAAGGGCGACGTTTGTCTTTGCCTTTCTGCTGCAGATCACGGCGTGTCATATCTAACCCACAGGCGTAGCCAAAGATCATTGATTCGGCTGTGGATTCATCAACCTCAAAGCCCGGCTGATCGATGGCGACGACCCACTCCATCTCGTAGTGTAGATCTTCGGTTCCTGGAGGGTAGGGTAGATCGGTTCCTGACACCTGAATGGCGTTAAGGTCTTTAATGAAGTAGAAGGGCTCTTGTGTGGTTTTATCAATCTTATCGCCCATCTCGGCCGCATGCGCTTGATAGCTTCGGCCAACGCAAAAGATGCGATTCACAGGAAATTGACGTTCATCCCCGCGAATCGTTAGGGCGGTTACTGGGCGAGGCGTAAATAGATAACTGTCCGACATGTCATAGACTCTGGTTTTGTTGATCTATGGATTGTAATGCTTCCGTCAATTTTTCTACAGAGATAGGTTTTGCCAGTGCCACAGAAGCACCGGCTTCGATTAATCGATCACACTCCTCACCGATTGTGGCAGCCGACACACCGACAATAGGTCCGGTGAAACCGATCTCACGAAGCGCTGATGCTAAGCCATATCCATCGAGGTTTGGCATGAAAATATCCGTCACTACTAGGTCAAAGTCGTTCTCTTTAGCGGCCTCAAGAGCTAACTGACCATCTTCCTGGGCAACCACCTCGGCTCCAAGACCCTCAATCATTTTTTTGGTAAGCGTGCGAATCATTAGATTGTCTTCAGCGACCAGAACACGCTTATTGGTAAGGTCCAAATCCTTAGTTGATTGAGCTGACTCGTTTGGCTCTGAAGTTTTCTGTGAATCGGGCTCGCTAGTGCTAGGGTCCGTTGAGATAAGATCCACGGCTAGATTGATCAAGAAGGTAGCGCCACCACCAGGGGTATCTTCGTATTGGACAGTGCCGCTCAATTCATGGGCAATTTGCATACAGAGATACAGGCCAATACCACTGCCATCCGCTTTTGAGTCGCCGCGATAGTAGGCATTAAATATATTGGCTTGAAACTCCTTCGGTATCCCCTGTCCGTTATCACTTATTTTAAGGGTGTAGTTGACGATGTTGGTGTCGATCGTCGGTCTGTAGAGATCAACAGAGACCTGACTAGCACCGCTATGAATAAAAGCGTTGCGCAAAAAGTTGATCAGCATCTGTTTAAGAGAGGTCGTGTCAAAATAGGTTTCAGGGTCTTCCCAGTCCAACTCTGACACAACTAGATCAATTTGAGCCTCTTTGGCTGAGATTTGCATTGAGTTACACACTTCTAGCAAAGTTTGTGAAATGCGACCGGTTTTTCTCTGTCTTTCAGTTTGCTGTTCAGGTTTAACAACATTTCGAAGATCATCTATTAGATTCAATAGATGGTTTACACTCTGATTGATCTCTAGGCTGTGGTCGCTATCATCTTCAAGCATCATTTTTATTGCTGAGACGGGTGTTCTAATCTCATGTGCAATAATGCCAAATAGCCGTTTTTCACTCTCAAAGCGCTCCTGAAGTTGAACAAACGATAGGTTTGCCTGGTGCAAGAGTTCTTTTGACTCCTCTATGAGCCTCTGTCGATCTGTTGTTTCAATTATGCTACCAAGGGTTTGCCGGTCAACCGACAATAACCCCTGACTGGTCATTGTAATATCAAAATAGCGTTTACCATTTTGACTATCTATTGTGACGTTAAAATGTTTAGGTCCTTTGAAGGTATACAAATTCAAAAGTGTCGATTTAAATTCACTATCATTTTCTTCGTCGAAGAGGCCTAAAAATCCCTTAATAGAGATAAATTCACTAACCGGTAAATCTAGTATCTCTCGCAAGGTTGCAGATGGACGCACTTTTTCATTGATTGGGTCTATCTCAAAGAGACCAATGCCCGATGTATCTGTCGTGATGTTGAGTTTTCGAATGGCCAGTTCTGCATCAGATCGAGACTTCAAAACTCTATCTTGGTTTCGTTTCTCCAAGCTTATATCTTGAATAAACAGGTTGTCATTGTTCTCAGGGTCAACGCCAATACGGTCGATTTTCCACCAAATGGTTTCAGTTTTCGAAAGGTTTAATGGAATTTCGCAGCTGTCAATTTTGCCCTGTAAGAGATAGTTAATTGCCTCTTTGTGCGATGGTTTTACTCTCTCTACTAATTGATGAACTGCAAAATCGGTAGAGGGAAAATTAACGCTATGACCCTTGAAAGCGAAGTGGATAGTCTCTGACTCTTGGTGCACTGTGGCCAGATCGAAACCTGACTTTTCAGCCGCCTGTTCCAATGTCTGCATTAATGCTGTACTGATCTTCTCAAATTGCTCTGCTTGACGCTTAGCCTTTAGAGCTATCAGTCCACGTTCAAGCGTATCAGTTTGATCAATCAGTGAACCAAATAGAAAACCTTGTTGATCGACATTCGCAGTAAGTAATACTTTTTTGGCAGTCACTGAGTTGCCATTAATGCTGACAATTGCTCTGTAGGGTTGGTTATCTAGAGGTGTTAGATCCTCAAGTCGTGCCGGTTGGTCGTTAATTGATATCTTGTCTAAAAGAGCCTGCAATGAAAGGTTGGTCTCTTGATCAATACCCAACAAATTGTTTAGTTGTTGGTTACTCCATAAAGAACCTTGCGCATCCATCTGCTCGAAAAGAGCGATCTCTGAAACAGTGGATACTTTCTCGAAGCGGTTAACGGCTTGCTCTAATAGAGAACTGTTTTGGAGAAGTCTCTGTTTAGACTGCCTTAGCTGTTGAATGTTAACTGCGATTAAGCTGCTAACGAGTGTAACCACGGCCAATGTAAGCAGAACACGATCGGTTACGATTGCTTGGGTATAAGGACTGATAGAAAACTCTACAGCGTTCAGTAGCAAGGCAATTGGCAAAAAGAGACAGAATAACCTGTAGGGTAGAGTGATAGCAGCAGCGAGTAGGGCAAGGGATATGACAATGCCCGGCCTCAAAAACGCGTCGGGTGCTAGGTTTACAAAGAGTAATTGTCCAATGAAGAGTGCAACCGGAATGAGATGAGAGATCTGAAAAGGCTCTCTCTCTGTTTTATCGATGTTTAGCCAAGTGATGAAGATTCGGGCACTTAAGATCGCGATAAAGGCCGGAAAGAACTGTTCAGCAAAACTAATGTAACTCAGTTTGCCATCAAGATAAGCTATGAAAAGCGATCCGATGATAACCGAAAGCACACCCAGTAAACGCCTGCTTCGGCTCTCTCTCTTCCAGTCATCAAAAATGGGGGTGCTAGTGTGCACAACGACGGTAACCACAATGGCAACTATGACCCCTTTGATCAGAGTTTGCTCTAGTGATTCAGTTGTTAGATACCAGAGGAGTGGGAGATAACCCAAAAGGTATAGCCCAATTTGGCGATTACGCAGGATTAAGCTTTTAGACGCTTTTGCCGAGGCAGCGACAAGCACCACGGGTAAAAATAGTCCAATATCGAACCAAGTAACGCGATGAAAAGCGTCGAAGAAAAGTGTAGGGGTCAACCCAGCACTGACTAATCCGACGAATATCGCTAAAGCCAATGAGTAGATTGGGTGGCGTAACAGGTTGCTTAGATATGAATTCATAGACTGCATACTTATGAGTAATTAAGCGTTAATAAGAACACTATTCTTAGCAAATTTTGTGCCATCTAATCTGTGTCTCTTCGGCTTTTTCGGTTTGTTATAAACTCATTATAGTTGGAGTTTAAGAAGTGAGGCCCTCTGAATTTATACCAATTTGGTCTTATCTAGGTTTTTATAAGAAAAAAAACGCGCCCGAAGGCGCGTTTTTTGTGAGCAGTGTCTAACGATTAAACGTTAGCGAACTGGTTCATTGTGTTGTCTTTACCGCCTGCTTTAAGAGCCGCATCACCTGCGAAGTACTCTTTGTGGTCGTCGCCGATGTTAGAACCAGCCATGTCCTGGTGCTTAACAGTCGCGATACCCTGACGGATCTCTTTACGCTGAACGCCGCCTGCGTATGCAAGCATGCCTTCGTCACCGAAGTAACCTTTCGCTAGGTTATCAGTTGATAGAGCAGCCGTGTGGTAAGTCGGTAGCGTGATGAGGTGGTGGAAAATACCCGCTTCACGTGATGCATCAGCCTGGAAGCTCTGGATTTTAGCGTCCGCTTCTTTACCTAGATCTGTTTCATCGTAATCAGCACTCATTAGTTTAGCGCGATCGTAGGCTGAAACATCTTTACCTTCAGCAGTCCAAGCATCAAACACTTGCTGACGGAAGTTTAGAGTCCAGTTGAACGAAGGTGAGTTGTTGTAAACAAGTTTCGCATTTGGAATCACTTCACGGATGCGGTTAACCATGCCAGCGATCTGCTGAACGTGTGGTTTTTCAGTTTCGATCCATAGAAGGTCAGCACCGTTTTGTAGTGACGTGATACAGTCAAGAACAACACGGTCTTCGCCTGAACCCGCTTTGAACTGGAATAGGCCAGACTGAAGACGCTTAGGCTTCATTAGTTGGCCGTTCGCTTTAACGACAACATCACCGTTGTTGATGTCTTCAGGACCGTTGATTACGTCGCCATCTAGGAAGCTGTTGTAAAGGTCACCTAGGTCGCCTGGCTCGTTAGTCACAGCGATCTGCTTAGTTAGGCCAGCACCTAGAGAGTCAGTACGTGCAACGATTACACCGTCATCTACGCCAAGTTCAAGGAATGCGTAACGTACAGCGTTGATCTTAGCTAGGAAGTCAGAGTGAGGTACAGTAACTTTACCGTCCTGGTGACCACACTGTTTCTCATCAGAAACCTGGTTCTCTAGCTGGATACAACATGCACCGGCTTCGATCATTTTCTTAGCTAGCAGGTAAGTTGCTTCAGCGTTACCGAAACCAGCATCGATATCAGCAATGATTGGAACGATGTGAGTCTCGAAGCTATCGATCTTAGCGATGATCTCTTGCTCTTTAGTGTTGTTGCCAGCGTCACGTGCAGCGTCTAGCTCACGGTAAAGGTGGTTAAGTTCCCACGCATCCGCTTGCTTAAGGAAGGTGTAAAGCTCTTCGATAAGCATTGGCACAGACGTTTTCTCGTGCATTGATTGGTCAGGAAGTGGACCGAACTCTGAACGTAGAGCCGCAACCATCCAGCCAGATAGGTAAAGGTAGCGCTTGTCAGTAGAACCGAAGTGCTTCTTGATAGAGATTAGTTTCTGTTGACCGATGAAGCCGTGCCAGCAACCTAGAGACTGAGTGTATTTAGATGTATCAGCATCGTAATCAGCCATATCTTTGCGCATGATCGCTGCAGTGTATTTAGCGATATCTAGACCCGAGTGGAAACGGTTCTGAAGTTTCATGCGTGCAGCAGATTCAGCATTGATTGCTGACCAAGTGCCGCCGTACTGGTTACAAGTCGCTTGTTGAGCTTCAATCTCTTGTTTGTATGTAGACATATCTCATCCTCAATAATGGGTACCTGTGCACCCGAATGTGTTAAATCTCTGTCGGTTCAAAAAAATCAAACCTGACCGATGGCGACATCATGAGGATTGCTGCACCTGCTGTCAAAGTGCTTTTGTGCATAGCAGCATAGAATGGAGGGTGTCAGTTAGGGGGTGGTCGTATTTCTTGTAGTTAAACTACAAGCAGTCAATGTGGTGATATTTGTTTTAATTTATATAAAACAATAACTTACTTTAATATAGACTATGGTTTAGCGACTTAAGTTTAATAGTAAATGGTCGTAAATTGTCTGTTTTTACAGCGATTAAATACTCTTTTTATATACCAATTTCTTCTATAAGACCTTTGGTGCATGGCAAGAAGTTGTAGGTGGAAAATAGTATGAAAGCGACATAAGCTGTCCTTTGGCGAACCGCTGGTTTAATGTGAAGGCACGATTACCTACTGAATGGCTCCCTGAGTAAAGAGCTGTTTGATGAGCGATGACTCGCCAATCTTGTACTGATTAGCTGATAGGTAACCTTGATTGGCTAGCTGTTTAGCAAGTTCTATCTCTGCGTCATCGACCTCTAGCTGAACGCCGTTACAGAAGAGTTTGAACTGTTCACCATCAGAATAGAGCAGGCGGTTGTTTGGAAGAAGCTCGATACCGTCCTCGGTGGCGCCCAGTATCCAATCATCGTAATCCTCTGGGTCAAGCTGTTCAGTTTGATCAGGATACTTAGGTTCTGAAAACAAGGACCCTAAAGCGCTTTCAAGCTGTTCCCGATTGGATAAAAGTGCTTTTAGGCGCTGTTCGATTTGAGTGATGGACGCTTGATCGATCTCCCCCGGCGATTGGCAAAGAGTTCGTTTAGGATCACTAAACCGGTGTTCGCTAGTCAGGGCTTCACCGATGCTGTCTGATACGGTTCGCAGTATCTCGGCATCGGATGGTGCTCTGAATCCTGCAGAGTAGGTGACGCAATCTTCACTGGTTGCTATGCCGTTATGAGCGACTTGTGGAGGGAGGTAGAGCATATCGCCCGGCTCCAGATCAAAGCTCTCTAGGCATTGGAATTCACTCAGAATCATAACCGGCGCATCCGGTAAACGGGGTGATTGGCTGGATTCGATAGCACCCAACTCCCAGCGACGTGTCCCTTTAGCCTGAATTAAAAAGACATCGTAGTTGTCATAGTGTGGTCCAACACCACCACCCGGCGTTGCATAGCTGATCATCAGATCATCGATGCGCCAGTTAGGGACAAAGTTGAAGGCATCTAGCAATGCTTTTGCTTCGGGGGAGTAGTGGTCTACGGCTTGCACTAGAAGCGTCCAGTGCGATTCTGGAAGATGTGCGAAGGTCTCCTCATTTAGAGGACCACATTCCAACTGGTATTCTGAGCTGTCCGGTTTGAATTGAATCAGTCTCGATTCGACTTCCTCTTCGAGGGATAAGCCTGCCAATTCATCAGAGCTGACAACGGGTTCAAGGTCGGGAAATGCATTGCGAATTAACACTGGTTTCTGTTGCCAATAGTCACGCAGAAACGTCTCAACCGTTAAATCACCCCAGTTAATTGTGTACATAGCCAATCCTTTAAAAATGATGGCTTCATTTTAAATTAAAGGGCCGGTGGGTGATATCTACTTTGTTAAGAATTCCAGTGACTGGCTTCAGCCTGTCATCTGCTTTATCGGTGTTTTCCAGATAGGTATTAAATTCTAACTGCGGATGACAGGCTGAAGGCCAGTCACCGTCGCTACTAGCTAGATGCATACGAAAATTAATCGCGACCTCTTCGAGATCGCTCCAACAACCTAACTGCGGATGACAGGCTGAAGGCCAGTCACCAATAGATGAATTAGATAGACCGATCCTGGGTGAGCTACTATTATTCAGTGATGAATGAATTACAGATTACACGAGTCGATTACCTAGACCCGCAACAGGGTAAAGATCTTGTCACTCTATTAAATGCCTATGCATTGGATCCCTTGGGGGGTGACACTCCGCTTAGTGATGAAGTGAAGCAGGCTCTTCCTGCTAAATTAGCTGAGGTAGACGGTGCAAATAGCTTTATTGCCTATGTGAATGATCAGCCAGTGGGGCTGCTTAATGCCTTTATGGGCTTTAGCACCTTTAATGCCGCTCCATTGATCAATATTCACGACGTTTATGTGGCACCCCAAGCGAGAGGTAAGGGTGTTGTCGATGCACTCTTTGCTGCTATCGAAGCGGTGGCTAATGAGTTGAACTGCTGCAAAATTACCTTGGAAGTATTAGAGGCGAATGGCGTTGCTCAGTCTGCTTACAAACGGTTGGGCTATAAAGGCTACGATCTTGGTGAACTAGGGGGTGAAGCCCTCTTTTGGCAGAAAAAACTGTCGTGAAAATCCCTCTTATCATCCTCCCCAAGCTCTCTAAAAAGAGCTTTTTGGTTGTTTTCATAATATTGACGGCATTTACTCTGTTCAATGTGAATAAGAGTTATAAAACCTATACGGTGCTTAACAATGCGAGGTTGTTGGGTTCTGAGACCGCTGCAGATATCCGTGCTAAAGATACACTGAGTGATTTAATTGACCATTATCAGGTTTCATTAGAGGGATTGGTAGGGGTGCTAGGTGCGCCGTTGCCAGAGAAGAGCTCAACGTTAAAATCGATTGCGGAGAGTCGAGGTATGAGTGAACTGACTCTGATTGCTAAGGTTCAGTCTTTAGTTCCCCAGTCAGGTGATTTGCAGCAGAGTGATGATGGCTCTTGGTCAGCGTCGCTCAATGAGCTCTTGTATGAGGGGTTGGCTCTTTATGGTCTTCCTATCGTGCTAGCGGTTGTATTACTTGGTGCTTTAGGTTTGCCTGTACCAGCGGGTCCAATGACCGGAATAGTGGGGCTAATGGCCTTCTCAGGTCTGTTCGATGCTTTTTTTGCGGCTGTTGGGATAGTGGTTGCAGCGTTTTTAGGTGATGTTCTGTTGTTTGAGTTGGGTCGACGAATGGATACCGCTTGGTTCGATAAGCACGGCGCAAAATTTGGTTTCAATAAGAAGAGTCGTCACAGGGTAGAGCATCTTTTTCACCGTTGGGGCTCTTTGACACTAATACTGTCGAGATCTTTGGTGGCGCACATCAGTGCGGTTGTCAGCCTGATGGCAGGTGCCTCTTCATTAGGTCGAACAAAATACTGGCTAAACTGTCTAATAGGTCGGCTTGGTTGGTTGTTAATCTATTTTGGTTTTGGGTATTTCGTTGGGGATAATCTTGCAATGGCAGGTAGCTTCTTGGGATACCTGAGTTTAAGTTTGTTGGGGCTGTTACTGATCATTGTGCTCTTTGATCAGTACCACAAGCAAAGTCATAGAGTGGTATGAGGTAACCAGGGAAGCTATGTTTGAATCGGTTCGTTCTTTAACAATGGAAGCGGCACTTGAATTGGCTAAAACCGTTCAAGCTGAAGCGGATACTCAAGGGTTCGCCATGAATGTGGTTGTCGTCGATCGCTCAGGTCTGCCTTTAGTGGTACTCAGAAACCCTAAGGCGCCGGATGCCTCTTTGGAGTTTGCGGAGCGTAAAGCTTACACCGCTGCGAGCTATGGCTGGCCAACCGCTAAGTGGCAGGAGATTGTGGGTGAGCGTCCATTGGTGATGCAGGGGCTAGCGCAAAATCCTAAAGTCTCTCTGATCGCTGGTGGTCTACCCGTTAAGCTGGGCGATGAAACCATCGGGGGGCTAGGGGTAGCAGGTGCTAAAGCGCCAGAGGATCATGCGGTTGCCGCTGCGGGTTTAGAGGCGTTTTTGGAAAAGCCTTAATGCGTGTGTGAAAGGGAAGACGAGTTCAATAGATTGTTGTTGGAGCCTTATCGAAGATGAGGCGATGTCCGGTTTCGCGCGTTAGCTTCCCTTGTTTTCGCGATCCAGGGTCTCTTCGACGGCGTTGAGAATGCCTCGTAACATACCCATCTCGGTTTTCTCTGGACGGGTGCGATTGAAGTAGCGTTTCAGTTTATCCAATACGCGTCCTTCGTGTTGAGGGATGATAAAGCTGACTCGACGTAGCACGCGCTCTAGGTGTTCAAAGAATAGAACCATCTCATGTTGGCGCGGGTAGGGTGCCTCTTCAACTTTTTCAGGTGCTAGGCGACTGGCACGGCGTAACTCATAGCAGACCAGTTGAATCGCCTGTGAAACATTCAAAACCGGGTAGTCCGGGTTGGCATCAATAAACAGGTGTCGATTACACATCAGCATCTCTTTATTGTTTAAACCCATAGTCTCGCGCCCAAAGATGATCGCGATTTCGCCGGAGTGTGATTCAGTATGAATCTGTTGTGCAGCGCTCTCTAAGTCTTGCAAGGGGAGGTCGAAGGTTCTTTCACGAGCACTGGTGCCGACCACCAGCTGACAGTCTGCAATCGCCTCTTCGAGGGTTGCAACTACCTTCGCACTCTCCAATAAATCTTTAGCGCCAGCGGCACGCGAAGTGGCCTCTTCACTTGGAAACTCACGAGGGTTGACTAGCCAGAGTTGGCCCAGTCCCATGTTCTTCAGTGCGCGAGCCGCCGCTCCAATGTTTCCAGGGTGGAAGGTCTCGACTAAAACGATTCGAATGTTGTTCAGCATGATGGGTGATCTGTTGTGTTAAACAATAAAAACGCCCCATAAGGAGCGTTTTATTCAGCGCTTCATCGATTAGATGCGAGACGCTTGTTCTGCTGCATTACCGACGTAAGTACCCGGTGTCAGTGTGCGAAGCTCTGCTTTAGCGGACTCTGGGATCTCAAGTGTTT
This sequence comes from Marinobacterium sp. xm-d-579, assembly GCF_013282935.1. Taxonomy (NCBI): domain Bacteria; kingdom Pseudomonadati; phylum Pseudomonadota; class Gammaproteobacteria; order Oceanospirillales; family Oceanospirillaceae; genus Marinobacterium; species Marinobacterium sp. xm-d-579. The sequence goes on along the minus strand of NZ_WBYP01000002.1, from coordinate 534,740 downwards.
CGATGAAATCGAGCATCACCTCTTTAGTCATCCCTTTACCGCGAGTCAGTGCTTTTAGCTTCTCATACGGCTCTTCAATCGCATAACGGCGCATCACTGTCTGGATAGGCTCAGCTAGCACTTCCCAGCTGTTGTCTAGATCTTCATCTAGGCGTGCCGCGTTCACTTCAAGTTTGCTAATGCCTTTCAGTGTCGATGCATAGGCAATCAGACTGTGGCCAAACCCGACACCTAGGTTACGCAGTACGGTTGAGTCTGTTAGATCGCGCTGCCAGCGAGAGATTGGCAGTTTCATGGTCAGGTGGCCCATTACTGCATTCGCGATGCCCAAGTTGCCCTCTGAGTTTTCAAAATCAATTGGGTTAACTTTATGTGGCATGGTTGATGAACCCACTTCGCCAGCAATCGTTTTCTGCTTGAAGTAACCCCAGGCGATGTAGCCCCAAACGTCACGATCAAAGTCGATCAGGATGGTGTTGTAACGACAGACTAGGTCGAACAACTCAGCAATGTAGTCGTGAGGTTCAATCTGCGTCGTGTAGGGGTTGAAGTTCAATCCTAGACCTTCAATAAAGCTCTTGGCATTCTCTTCCCAGTCGATCTCTGGGTATGCGCTTAGGTGGGCATTGTAGTTACCAACGGCACCGTTAATCTTGCCAAGGTACTCGATGCTGTCTAGCTGCTTGATTTGACGACGCAGACGGTAAGCTACGTTAGCCATCTCTTTACCTAAGGTCGATGGTGAAGCTGTCTGGCCGTGGGTGCGCGATAGCATTGGCTGAGTGGCAAAATCTTGTCCGATCTTTGCAATGGCCTGTTCAATCGCTTCCATCTCTGTGCGCATTACGGCGACGCCGTTTTTCAGCATCAGTGCGTGAGACAGGTTGTTAATATCTTCACTGGTGCAAGCAAAGTGAACAAATTCGCTGATCGCGTTTAGCTCTGCATTGCCAGAGATCTGCTCTTTAATGAAATACTCAACCGCTTTTACATCGTGGTTGGTTGTGCGCTCGATCTCTTTGATGCGCTCAGCCTGTTCTAAAGAGAATTCAGCAACCAGTGTATCTAACAGTGCATTGGCTTCGCTGCTTAATGCAGGGACTTCAGTGATCTGCGGGTGTGAAGCTAATTGCTGCAACCAACGGATCTCAACTTCAACACGGAAGCGGATCAATCCGAATTCGCTAAAAATAGTACGAAGGGCAGAGGTTTTGCTTCCGTAGCGGCCATCAACGGGCGATACGGCTGTTAGAGCAGTGAGTTCCATGAATGGGGTCTCTTGAATAGCGTGAATTTAAGGGTCGAGATTATATAGAAAAAAGCAGAGGTTGGGGAGTGTCTAAGGTTGTGGTGACAGGCTTTAGCCTGTCATCCGCTCTATCAGCAATTTCCAGCGCCTCCATTGGAAGCCCGTCAGTGGATGACAGGCTAAAAGCCAGTCACCGCAACTTCGCGCTAATTCGCTCCCACATCCGAGTTCCGTACTATATTTCTACGAAGCACAATTGTAGGAGCGAATTCAGCAAAGCTGAAACCGCGAAAGGATCTGGCAGAGATCTCTATTTAAAGACGCTTCAGCTCTTGTAGGGCGTCACCGACGCGCGATCTAAAGAAGATCAAGTGCCAGCGTTGGCCGCCAACCTGTCTCCAAAGAATAGCCGCTCGAATGCCTGCCAGTAGAAGGGCGCGTATGCGGGCTGCATTTTCATTGTTCTGCAGATTGCGTGGGTCACCCTGTACCTGAATTCTGAAATTAAAGTTGCTGATCGTCTCTTGATAGAGAGCGTCAATACCAGCTATTACTGAGCTGTGAGTGAATCGACTGGCATCGGTCGGTTCGTCATCACGGTGATTGTTCAGCCAGAAGTAGTCCGCTTTTTTGGCAAGCTCATCCAGGCGCTCTGAAATGGTGTTCAGGTAGTCGCTGTTCTTGGCCAGTTTGCGCTCCAATGTGATCAGGCTTAGTGCGTAGCGCATCACCATTGGTGAGTAAGTATTCTCTTTTTTATCAATAATTTGCTGTATTGAATTAAAGCCATCATTGAGATTGATTTTGAGTTGCTGTCGACCGCCAAATATATCCTCAGTCGTAGCTGGGTTCATCTCGAACAGTGACGCGATAGAGACTTCGAAACTGCTGCTTGAACAGCTCCCTTGGCGCGCAATCTGATCGACGAGGTGAGCTGCTTGGAAGATGGCAGCCATTGCGATCGCTTGTTCTTGTTTTGCCCTCGACATCTATCGATCCCCCCAAGTCAGGTCACGTGAACTCTGTTCAATAACGCCACCGCCTAGGCAGAGATCGTCTTGATAGAGGACCAGAGATTGTCCCGGTGTAACCGCTCTTTGAGGTTGGTCGAAATAGACCTTGTAGCCCTTATCATGCTTCTCAATGCGGCAGGCTTGATCCGCTTGTCGGTAACGGACTTTTGCGGTGCAACTCATCGGTAGCTGAGGCTCTTCACCGTTGATCCAAAAAATCTCGGACGCATAGAGCCAATCACTGTAGAGCAGCTCATTATCGATGCCTTGCACTGCGATCAGTTCATTAGCGTTCAAATCTTTACCCGCCACGAACCATGGATCTTCGGAGTAGTTGGCTAGGCCGCCGATTCCGAGGCCCTGACGCTGCCCAAGGGTGTAGTACATCAAGCCCTGGTGTTTTCCGATGACATCCCCGGTGGGTGTGACGATATTGCCTGGTTGAGCGGGGATGTACTGTTTTAAGAAATCGGTAAAGCGACGTTCACCGATGAAACAGATACCCGTGCTGTCCTTCTTCTTGGCGGTAATTAAATCGAGCTTTTCTGCAATCTCACGAACCTTAGGTTTCTCCAACTCTCCAACAGGGAATAGCGTCATGGCCAGCTCTTGGTGGCCCACCTGGTGTAAGAAGTAGCTCTGATCCTTGTTGGGATCTAGACCTTTTAACAGCTCGCCCTTTTCACCCTGCAGGCGACGACGTGTGTAGTGACCGGTTGCAATCATGTCGGCACCCAGTAGTTGGGCATACTCAAGAAAGGCTTTGAATTTGATTTCACGGTTGCAGAGGATATCTGGGTTGGGGGTGCGACCCGCTTTGTACTCTTCTAAAAAGTGTTCGAAGACGTTGTCCCAATACTCTGCAGCAAAGTTAGCCGTATGAAGCTTGATCTCAAGTTTGTCGCACACTGCTTGTGCATCGGCAAGATCCTCAAGAGCGGTACAGTACTCAGTACCGTCGTCCTCTTCCCAGTTTTTCATGAACAGACCTTCAACTTGGTAGCCCTGTTCTTTTAAAAGGTATGCAGAGACAGAGGAGTCCACGCCGCCAGACATGCCGACAATAACTTTTGTCTCGGTGATCGATTTTGTGCTCATGAAGTCAGTCTAATTGATCGTGTATTAAATTAAGTGGGTAGCGTTTGCCTGCCAAATAGTCATCGATGCAGTCCAGTACCAGGTGGCTGCGTAAACGGTGCTTGTTCTCTGCTACCTCATCGCGCGTCATCCAGACCGCTTGGAGAATCCCCTCATCCAATGCCTGTTCAGGGTTATGCGACAGCGCATTCGCGATAAAAGTCACCCTATGGAAGGTGAGATCTAATTCAGGCACGCGGTAGACATAGAGTCCCAGTAGGGCATCCAGTTCAACGCTCCATGCGGTCTCCTCTTCGGTTTCACGCAGTGCTGCTTGAAACAGAGTTTCTCCATTTTCAACATGGCCAGCTGGCTGGTTAAGCACCTTTTGATCGCCGTTGATGATCTCTTCTACCAGTAAAAAGCGATTCTCTTTCTCAACAATTGTTGCGACGGTCGCATGTGGAAACCAGCGGTTTGGTTTGGAGTCGTGCATCGTTTAACTATCTGCAATAAAATAGCTGATTATCATATCAGATTTTAAGCCGTTTCTAGGCGGTGTTTCTTAATTTTGAGGTCAGAATGCAAGATCGCATTGAAGTCGTTACGCAACCGATTGACAGTTCAGATGGTTTGACTTGGTTGAAAGAGTCACCAGAAGGGGTGGGGGCACTGGTCTCATTCACAGGCATGGTGCGTGAATTGCCGGATGCCGATTTAGAGTTCATGGAGCTAGAGCACTACCCAGGCATGACTGAAAAGGCCTTAGCCAATATAGCGACTCAAGCACGAGAACGTTGGCCGCTAAAACGTATCTATATTGTGCACCGAGTCGGTCCTATGGGGCTGTCCGAAGAGGTTGTGCAAGTGGCTGTGAGTTCGGCGCATCGCAATGCTGCATTTGAAGCGGCCAGCTTTATTATGGATTATCTAAAACGTGACGCGCCGTTTTGGAAGCGTGAGGTGAGTGATAAAGGATCGGTTTGGGTCGAGCAGAAAGCTAGCGACGTCGAGGCCGCGAAGAGCTGGGGCGACCGCTAGTCCGCCTGTTATTCGCAGGTTGAGTTCTCTTTTTAGGCAGTGGTGCTAGGTTAACGTCCAACTTTCGCCACTCGCCTGGTGCTAAATCATCGATTGTCCACTCACCCACGGCATAGCGAATCAAACGTAAGGTTGGAAATCCGACGGCCGCCGTCATTCGTCTGACTTGGCGGTTTTTCCCTTCACTGATGACCAGCTCAATCCAGCTGGTTGGTATGTTTTTGCGCTCACGAATCGGTGGTGTTCTTGGCCAGGGTTCATCGATCTGGATGATGTTTGCTTTGGCGGGGCGGGTTAAGCCATCTTTTAACTCTACCCCTTGTCTTAGCTGATCCAAAGCCTGTTCAGTGATACTGCCCTCTACTTGAACCCAGTAGGTTTTGGGGAGTTTGAACTTAGGATGTGCGAGCCGGTGCTGCAGTTCGCCGTCACTGGTTAAGACCAGTAGTCCTTCGGAATCGTAATCTAAACGGCCTGCGGCGTAGATTTTGGGGATATCAATGAACTGTGCAAGCGTGTCTCTACCCTGATCATCGGTAAAGGTGGGTAGGACATTAAAGGGTTTGTTCAGTAGATAGAGGGTAGACATAGGGTAGGAGTACTCAAAACTTATCGCGCAGTGTACGCGATAAGTCTGCCAGCCCCAAGTCCCAGAATGAGCCCTTTTAGGCTACGTCGAACTGAATATTGATAGCGTGGTAGCCGCTCTCGACGGGTTTAGCGTCAAAGACGACCTCTTGACCCGCTTTAAGGGTTTTATAGCCCTCTTTCTGAATAGCACTGAAGTGTACGAAAAGCTCCTGATCAAACTGATCACACAGAATAAATCCAAAACCTTTGACGTTGTTGAACCACTTCACCTGACCTCTATGCATGACATCCTCCTATGCAATCTGATCTGTAACATGAGTGCGTAAACTGGTTAAATGAACGATCCGTAATGGGTTCAACACACTGACTGTTTGTTACACTTAAAGAGTATTTAGCGGGCGCTGGGTAATGAAGCGCTTTTCGAAAAACGCATAAACTCTAAAGCGGTAATTTTTTATATTTAGATTAATTTGGTGAAAATGAGTATTACAAAGCGTCATGCACAGCCTGAAATGTCCGATCAAGACGACGATCAACAGCATCCACCGGGATTGGCCACGGCTGAGGCGAAACCTGAATTGAAGCAACCCTCGCTCTATCGAGTGCTGCTCATGAACGATGACTACACGCCGATGGAGTTTGTGGTTCAAGTGTTAATGGGCTTCTTTAACATGAGCGAAGAGAAAGCCACTCAAGTGATGTTGGCCGTTCATACCCAAGGCAAAGGCGTCTGTGGCGTCTATACTAAAGATGTTGCTGAGACAAAAGCGGCACAAGTTAATCAGTATTCACGTGACAATAAACATCCGCTACTCTGTGAAGTAGAGCAGGCATAAGGAGATTCGCTATGTTGAATCGAGAGTTAGAAGATACTCTAAGTCAGGCTTTTCAATCAGCCAGTACGTCTCGTCACGAGTTTTTGACCGTTGAACATCTGTTATTGGCCTTGATCGATAATCGTCATGCGTTTGAAGTACTGGCTGCCTGCGGGGCTGACTTTGATGCACTGGTCAATCAGCTGCACAACTTCCTTAAAGAGACAACGCCTCAGCTTCCCGATAATGTCGAAGCGTCCGAAACCCAGCCAACACTTGGTTTTCAGCGTGTCCTTCAGCGCGCGGTATTTCATGTCCAGTCGTCGGGCAAGACCGAGGTCACCGGCGCCAATGTTCTGGTTGCTATTTTCAGTGAGCAAGAGAGCCAAGCTGTTTACTTCCTTAAGATGCAAGGGATAGAGCGGTTGGACGTCGTGAACTTTTTATCGCATGGCGTTTCGGACAGTGAGTCAGACAATGAGCAGCAGTCTGCTGCAGCGGATGCGAAAGATGAGCAGAAACAGGAGAGTGCGCTCTCTAAGTATGCGATCAATTTAAACAAACAGGCAGCGGTTGGTCAGATCGACCCGCTGGTGGGGCGTGACTCAGAGGTTGAGCGTGTTGTTCAGATTCTGTCACGTCGTCGCAAGAATAATCCGCTGTTAGTGGGTGAGGCCGGTGTCGGTAAGACAGCCATTGCAGAGGGTTTGGCGAAGCTAATCATTGAAGAGCAAGTGCCTGATGTGATTGCCAATTCAGTTGTCTACTCCTTAGATTTGGGTGCGCTGGTTGCTGGGACGAAGTATCGTGGCGACTTTGAAAAACGCCTTAAGTCACTGCTAAACGAGATCAAAGATCAGCGCGAAGCGATTCTGTTCATTGATGAGATTCACACCATTATTGGCGCCGGCGCCACTTCGGGTGGCTCTATGGATGCCAGTAATCTGCTCAAGCCTCTATTAAGCTCAGGTCAGTTGCGCTGTATTGGATCAACGACTTTCCAAGAGTTCCGCGGCATTTTTGAGAAAGATCGCGCCTTGGCACGCCGTTTCCAAAAAGTGGACGTGTTAGAGCCTAGTGTCGAAGATACCTACCAAATTTTGAAAGGTCTTCGATCACGCTTTGAAGAGCATCACGAGATACGTTACACCGATGCTGCCCTGAAGTCGGCGGCTGAAATGGCGGATCGTTACATCAATGAGAAGCATCTTCCAGACAAGGCGATCGATGTCATCGATGAGGCGGGTGCTTATCAGCGACTCATTCCTGAAGAGGATCGAGTTGAAGCGATTGATGTGCCCGAAATCGAGACGATTGTCGCTAAGATCGCTCGAATCCCGCCTAAGTCGGTTTCAGCTTCTGACAAGCAACAACTGGCTAAGCTTGATACCAATTTGAAAATGGTTGTTTTGGGTCAGGATGAAGCGATCGATAACCTGTCGGCGGCAATCAAGCTATCACGTGCTGGACTTAAAGAGCCCAACAAGCCGGTCGGTAGCTTCTTATTTGCCGGGCCAACAGGTGTGGGTAAAACCGAGGTGACATCGCAACTGGCTCGTATTTTAGGTATTGAGCTGATTCGTTTTGATATGTCGGAATACATGGAGCGTCATACTGTCTCCCGATTGATCGGTGCGCCACCAGGGTACGTTGGTTTTGACCAGGGGGGTCTGTTGACCGAGGCGGTGACTAAATCACCGCACGCTGTTGTGCTGCTTGATGAGATAGAGAAAGCTCACCCCGAAGTCTTTAACCTACTGTTGCAGGTGATGGACAACGGTACCTTGACCGACAACAACGGTCGTAAAGCTGATTTCCGTAACGTGATTCTGATCATGACCACCAATGCCGGTGCTGAGGATATGGGACGTGCCAGCTTTGGTTTTGCTAAACAAGACCACAGCAGTGACGGTATGGAGGCGATTAAACGACTCTTTACACCTGAATTCCGTAACCGTTTGGACTCTATCGTTCAGTTCAAAGCGCTGACGAGAGAGATCGTGCGTGGTGTGGTTGATAAGTTCCTTATGGAGCTACAGGTTCAGCTAGACGATAAAAAGGTCAGTATTCATGCCAGTGATGAAGCCTGCGATTGGCTGGCCGAGCATGGCTATGATGAGAAGATGGGTGCGCGTCCAATGCGTCGCCTAATTCAAGAGAAGATCAAAAAGCCGTTGGCCGAGAAGATCCTGTTTGGTGAACTGTCGGAAGAGGGCGGATCCGTTGAGATTGTAGTGAACCCTGAAGGTGAACTCGATCTTGAAACCAGCACAGAAACAAAAATGGCCACTGTATAGTGGCCATTTTTTTGTAGGTCTCGATTAACGAGCGCGGTAAGTGATACGACCCTTGTTCAAATCGTAAGGAGTCAATTCAACTTTAACCTTGTCACCCGTAAGGATACGGATGTAGTTTTTACGCATTTTGCCAGAGATGTGCGCGATTACTACGTGACCATTCTCTAGTTCTACACGGAACATCGTGTTGGGAAGGGTATCGATTACCGTTCCTTCCATTTCAAAAGCGTCTTCTTTAGCCATTAATACCTACCTTTGGAATTCTTTACCAAGTATCGCTTAGCGTGGAATTGATCGCTTTTGTGCGTTACTTGACCTGAAGGTCGCGTATTCTGCACTAAATTGCTAAAAAAGTGAAATAGTTTAGGTCGTAGACTCTGGTCGGCTAGACAATCACTTGATCATATCGTCCGTGGCATCAACCCAAACATCATCCAGCAAGATCTCAATGGGTTGATACTGTGTTTTGTAGGCCATCTTTTTACAGTTTTTCACCCAGTAACCTAAGTAGTTGTAGGGAAGGTTAATCTGTTTCAGGTAATCCACCTGCCAGAGAACAGCAAACACGCCAAGACTGCGTTGATCATGATCAGGACTAAAAAAGCTGTAGACCGCTGATAGACCATCAACGAGCTGATCAGTCACAGCGACTGCGAGCAGTTCACCCTCACTATCACGGTACAGGTGAAACTGCGTGCTTTGGTTGCTCTCCACTAAAAAGCTGATGAACTGATCTTGTGAGGGAGGGTACATATCACCGTCATCATGGCGTGCGTTGATGTAACGGGCGTAGAGATCGTAAATCTCTTCATCGAAACGAGGTTCGATCGTCTCAACTAAGATGTCTTGGTTTTTATTCCAAATGCGACGTTGAGATTTTGAGCGTTTAAAACGATCGACCGGAATGCGCGCTGAGATACAGGCAGCACAGCCATCGCAATGGGGGCGGTAAACGTGGGTGCCACTGCGTCGGAAGCCATATTGAGTCAGTTGCGAGTAGGTCGGTTTATCCAGGGGGGCTTGTGGGTCAACGAACAGAGTTTTGGCTGTCGCTCGCTCTATATAGCTGCAGTCATGATCAGGCGTGACAAAAAACTTAAGCGTTTGCAGATTCGACATCGGGATACCAATTTCGCTTTGCCCAAGGATTATGGCTAGGCGTCCTTTTGCAATGTGTTAACAGCTGCTCAAACTCGGTCCGTTCGATCTCAACTGCACCCAGTGAGGCCAGATGTGGATTGTAGATCTGGCAATCAATTACAGCATAGTTCGCTTTTTCTAATTCTGCACAAAGAATTTTAGTGGCCACTTTAGACGCGTCTGGTACACGCGAAAACATCGACTCGCCAAAAAAGAGTCGCCCGATCGCAATGCCGTATAAACCACCGACAAGTTGATCATCTTGGTAGACCTCTACAGAGTGGGCGATCCCTTGATGATGTAGCTCGGTGTAGGCGGAAATAATCTGCTCGCTTATCCAGGTGCCATCTTCACCTCTGGGCGCAGCACACTGCCTAATAATCTCTTCGAACTGAGAGTCGATTCTGACAGCGAATTGCTCTTTTCTGAGGCGTTTTTTAAGCGATTTTGATTCATGGAATTGTGTTGGGTAGAGCACGCAGCGGGGGGAGGGTGACCACCATAGAATCGGGTCGTCTTCGCTAAACCAAGGGAATATCCCCTGTGGGTAGGCGGCAGCTAACCAGGCTGCATTCAGCTCCCCGCCGGCAGCCAACAACCCGTTTGGGTCATCGAGTGCGAGGCGGGTGTCTGGGAAATAGGGCTCTCCCGGAGTGAGCCAGGGGATCATTAGATTACTTAGCTAGATCGTCAAGGTAGCGTTCTGCATCTAGGGCTGCCATACAGCCAAAACCAGCTGAGGTGATCGCTTGACGGTATGAGTGGTCAGCGACGTCACCGGCTGCGAATACCCCTTCAATACTGGTTTGAGTGGCGTTACCTTCAAGACCTGTTTTGATTTTAAGGTAGCCATGTTGCATATCCAGCTGGCCGTCAAAGAGTTCAGTGTTGGGTTTGTGGCCGATTGCAATGAAGACACCTTGAGCGTCAATCTCTTGAGTCTCACCAGTTTCGGTACTTTTCACGCGAATTCCGGTTACACCCATATCGTCGCCCAGCACTTCATCGAGTTGATTGTTCCACATCAGAGTGATGTTGCCATTCTCGGCACGTTCAAAAATCTTATCTTGCAGGATCTTTTCAGAGCGCAAGGTATCGCGACGGTGAACAAGGACCACCTCTTTCGCAATGTTCGAGAGATAGAGTGCCTCTTCCACGGCCGTGTTACCACCACCCACAACCACTACCTTTTGATTGCGGTAGAAGAAACCGTCACAGGTTGCACAGGCGCTTACCCCTTTGCCTTTAAACGCCTCTTCAGAGTCCAAACCGAGGTATTGAGCGGAGGCGCCGGTTGCAATGATCAGAGCATCACAAGTGTAGACGCCAGTATCACCGGTTAGACGGAATGGACGCTCCGTCAATTCAGCTTTATTGATGTGGTCGTAGATGATTTCGGTGTTGAAGCGTTCGGCGTGCGCTTGCATGCGCTGCATCAATTCAGGACCTTGAACACCCTCAGCATCACCTGGCCAGTTGTCGACATCGGTGGTTGTGGTTAGCTGACCGCCCGCTTGCATACCCGTGATAACAACCGGATTTAGGTTGGCGCGAGCTGCGTAGACAGCAGCAGTGTATCCGGCAGGGCCAGAACCAAGAATGATAAGACTGTGGTGTTTAACGTCACTCATAGAAATGTTTCCAAATAAGATGTCATAAAAATGGGTCTAAAGGGTTTATGGGGGTGAATCCCTTTTTTTCAATCACAAGACCTAACCTACCACTTTATGGTATTTTCCCACAGCATAAAGTTGATTGAATTAAGGGTATTTTTTTGAGTAGTAATCAATCGCTGTCAACATTGACGCTAACCACCCAGTTGAACCGTGTGGTTCGCGAAACCTTGCTGGTGTTACTGATCGGTTTAAACCTGCTGTTTATGCTGAGTTTGATCAGTTACGACACGCGTGATTCGGGTTGGTCACATCAAGGGTATCAATCAGAAATTAGCAACTGGGCCGGCTGGTTCGGTGCATGGATTGCAGACTACTCGGTCTCTTGGTTTGGGGTAGTTGCGTTTGTTATTCCCTTTATTTTGGTTGTCCCTGCCTACCGTTGGTTGCGTCGTCGCTACATTGGCACCCTAGATATGTTGCCCTTTGTGGTAATGCGAACCCTAGGTGCGCTGTTATTTGTTCTTTCGGCCTCTTGTCTAGCCTCAATTCACATTAGCAATGCGGATCTTGGGTTGCCTTTCTCCGCTGGTGGGATTTCCGGTCAAGCGCTGGGTGATTTTGCGGTTCGTTGGTTGAATGTAGCCGGTGCCACCGTCGTATTGTGGATTGCTCTGTTAATCGGCCTAACACTCTATGTTGACTCAAGCTGGCGTCAGGTATTGGATTCTATCGGTGGTGGGTTAGAGACGCTCTGGCAGAGTCTTTTTGCGAAGAGCGAAGAGGAGACTCAAAAAGCGACAGTCTCTGAGCGCCCTATGGAAGTTCGTGTTGCAAAAAGAGCAGCGATGCAACGGGTAGAGCCTGATTTTGAAGTTGAGCCGGGTAGCATGGAGTCACTTCCGGTGGTCGATTTCGGAGAGCCTTCGTTTGACTCTTCGCGTTCTAAACCGCTTGAGATCAAGACCATGGATGATCTGACTGTGGGTTCTGAGGCTAAGTCAGACGGTGCGGAGGATAAGCCTGCGTCGAAATCGGTTTTTGACGATGCTAACCGCGAGGATGCTGAGAAGCGAACACCGAAAATCGTGCCCCTCTCTGAGACTCATAAACCCTTAGATAGCGATGATGATGCTGAGCCGGTGAAACCCAAAGCCGCTGTGAAGCCTAAGGTGAAAATTCCGAGTCTTGATCTGCTCGATCCACCAGAGATACAGACCGATCAGGGCTATACGGAAGAGGAGCTGGAGCATCTCTCTCGTCTTCTTGAGCAGAAGTTGAATGACTTTGGTGTCGTCGCTGAAGTGGTTGAGGTCAATCCCGGGCCAGTGATCACTCGCTTTGAGATTCAACCAGCTCCTGGTGTTAAAGCCAGCAAAATTTCAAATCTGGCCAAAGATTTGGCACGTTCAATGGCCGTCAGTGCCGTGCGTGTCGTTGAAGTGATTCCCGGTAAGTCGGTGATGGGTATTGAGATACCTAATCACTCTCGTCAGATGGTGCGTCTCTCTGAGGTGCTTAACTCTAAACCCTATCTGGGTGCAGCCTCTAAATTGACGCTGGCGCTGGGTAATGACATCGCCGGCAATCCTGTTGTAGCCAACCTTGCCAAAATGCCTCACTTGCTCGTAGCAGGTACAACCGGTTCCGGTAAGTCGGTCGGCGTAAACGCTATGCTTCTGAGTCTGCTCTATAAGGCGACACCCGAAGAGCTGCGTTTAATGCTGGTCGATCCTAAGATGCTTGAACTCTCTATCTATGATGGCATTCCACATCTGTTAACACCGGTGATTACCGATATGAAAGAGGCGGCCGGTGGTCTACGTTGGTGTGTGGCAGAGATGGAAGATCGTTACCGTCTAATGGCGAAAGTGGGTGTGCGAAACATAGCCGGGTTCAATGATAAGGTTCGTGAAGCGGCCGCTGCCGGTCAGCCTTTGAGGGATCCGCTATGGAATCCGATGGAGCAGGGGCTTTCACCGACAGACCCTGCGCCGGAACTGCAGACACTCCCTTACATTGTGGTGGTGATCGATGAGTTCGCCGACATGATGATGATTGTCGGTAAAAAAGTGGAAGAGTTGATTGCACGTATTGCACAAAAAGCCCGTGCTGCTGGTATTCACTTGATTCTTGCAACCCAGCGTCCATCGGTTGATGTTATTACCGGCTTGATTAAAGCCAACGTCCCGACTCGCATAGGTTTTCAGGTCTCCTCTAAAATTGACTCTAGAACCATTCTCGATCAGTCGGGTGCTGAGAACCTGTTGGGTAACGGCGATATGCTCTACCTGCCTGCCGGTACCAGTGTGCCAAATCGTGTTCACGGTGCGTTTGTAAGTGATGATGAGGTACACCGTGTGGTTGAAGCTTGGAAGGCTCTGGGTGAACCTGATTTTATCGATGCTATCCTAAACGGTGAGGCAGAGGGTGGCGCTGCAGCTGGCGGTGGCGGTGGCCTATTTGATGATGAAGCCGACCCACTCTATGACGAGGCGGTCGCGTTTGTCTTAGAAACTCGTAAAGCGTCTATATCGTCCGTACAGCGCAAGCTAAAAATTGGTTACAACCGTGCAGCTAGAATGATCGAAACGATGGAGGCGGCCGGTGTTGTCTCGCCACCAGGATCGAACGGTCAGCGAGAGGTTATGGCACCGGCAGGTCCAAGGGATTAACGAGATGTTGAGATTCACTAAAACCGCACTGCTCCTTCTATTGTCGCTGCCGATGATGGCCTGGGCCGAAACGGCTGATCAGTTATCAGCACTGCTTCAGTCCCACGATAGGCTCTCTGCTGCGTTTCAGCAGTACACCCTAGGTGATGATAATTTAAAGTCTGAAAATGCTTCTGGCCGCTTGTGGATTGAAGGGGTTGATCGTTTTCGTTGGGAGACAGAGAGCCCCTTTCCACAAACCATCATCAGTGATGGCCAATGGTTGTGGGTCTATGATCCGGATTTAGAACAGGCGACTCAACGCCCATTGGGCGAGGGCGAAGTGATGACCCCGGCTCGCGTATTGGGTGGTGATGTTGAACAGTTGAATCGCTATTTTAATGTTCAGCAGATTGAGGCCGGCGCCGGAAACAGTCTGTTCGAGTTAACGCCAAAAGAGGAAGGGAGTGCGGAGTTCCAATCCCTGCGCCTACTCTTTAGTGGTGATCTACTTGCCGAACTGTTGATACAAGATGGGCTAGGTCAGCGTTCCCTCATTATGTTGAGTGAACAGAGTTTTCCGGCTGCTTTTGATCAGACGATGTTTCGTTTTGTGCCCCCCGCATCGGTTGATGTGATCCTGATGGATCAAAACGGATGAGCGATCTATTCGAAGACGCTCCAGTAACGGCTTATGAACCGTTAGCGTCTCGTATGCGCCCAAGGTCCCTAGAAGAGTATCGAGGGCAAGAGCACCTCTTTTCTGAAGGCAAGGCGTTGCGTCGCCAACTCGAACAGGGGTCAATCCACTCGCTGATTCTGTGGGGTCCACCTGGCGTTGGCAAAACGACACTAGCCAGACTGATAGCGCACTATGTAGACGCTGAGTTTATCTCTATCTCAGCTGTTATGGATGGCGTCAAAGAGGTCCGTGCAGCGGTTGAACGGGCCAAGATGTTGCGCCAACAGAGTGGTCGTCAGTCGATCCTCTTTGTTGATGAGGTTCATCGTTTCAATAAATCTCAGCAGGATGCTTTCCTCCCCTATGTTGAGGAGGGGACGCTGATCTTTATTGGCGCCACAACCGAAAATCCCTCGTTTGAATTGAATAATGCCTTGCTGTCGCGCGCCCGCGTCTATCCGTTAAAAGCGTTAACGGCAGAGACTTTAGAATCGTTACTAGAACAGACCCTCAATAGCCCTAGAGGGTTGGGGGATCGTGATCTGACCTTTGAGGAGGGTGCTTTAGCGGCACTGGCTCAGGCGGCTGATGGTGATGCGCGTCGAGCGTTAAACCTGCTTGAAATCGCTGCGGATCTCTCTGAAACAGTCGAAGGTAAAGAGTACGTTTCGGTCGCAGCACTTTCCGAAGTGCTTGCTGCAGGGGTGCGCCGCTATGATAAGGGCGGTGATCTCTTTTATGACCAGATTTCAGCCTTTCACAAGTCGGTGAGGGGCTCCAGTTCAGATGGTGCGCTCTACTGGTACTGTCGTATGTTGGATGCGGGTTGCGATCCTCTCTACATTGCGCGCCGCTTAGTCGCCATCGCCTCAGAGGATATCGGTAATGCAGATCCCAGGGCGATGCAGGTGGTGTTGAGTGCTTGGGATGCCTTTGAGCGTGTCGGCCCTGCCGAGGGTGAGCGAGCCATTGCTCAGGCCGCTATTTACTGTGCGTTGGCGCCAAAGAGTAATGCTGTCTATCAGGCGTTTAATCAGTGCTTGGCTGATGTGGCTAAAGATCCAAGTTACGAGGTTCCAGAGCACTTGCGTAACGCGCCGACCCGATTAATGAAAGAGCAGGGATTTGGTGAAGGGTATCGCTACGCTCACAATGAACCCAACGCCTATGCAGCTGGTGAATCCTACCTGCCACAGGAGATAGCAGATCGCTCCTACTATCATCCTGAAGAGCGTGGTTTAGAGATTAAACTGAGTGAGAAGATGCGCCGCTTACAAGCGGCTGATCAAGCCAGTCCGACTAAGCGTTACCCTAAGGAGAGTAGTTGATGGTCCATCTATTAAGTGTTGCTTTAGGGGGTGCTCTGGGGGCGATGGCTCGTTATTGGTTGAGTGGTTGGCTCAACAGTGCTGATCAAAAGTTACCGGTAGGTACCCTAACGGCTAACGTTGTTGGTTCGTTGTTAATGGGGGTGCTGTTTGTTTTGGTGATGGAGCGAGCTAAGTTGCCACCTGAGATGCGCCCGCTGTTAATGACCGGTTTTTTGGGGGCTTTCACCACTTTTTCTACATTTTCGCTGGAAACTGTTACCTTGATTAACGAAGGTCATGTAACGGCAGCCATCTTTTATGTACTATTGTCCGTCGTATTATCAGTCGCAGCACTTTCTGCTGCCATTTGGTTTACTCGACTGCTATAAATTTTGTAAGGATATTTGATCGATGTTAGATCCACGCCAGGTTCGTGAGAACGCAGAGGCTATTGCTGAACAGCTTAAAAAGAAAGGTTACGAGTTCCCTTTAGCGGCATTTAATGCCCTAGAGCAGGAGCGTAAACAGATTCAAGTTGAGACAGAGAACCTTCAGCAGGAGCGTAACACCCGTTCCAAGTCGATCGGCCAAGCAAAAGCACAGGGGCAAGATATCGCACCACTGTTGGCTGAAGTCGGCGAGCTAGGCGCTAAGCTTGATCAATCCAAAGAGAAACTAAACGAAGTACAAGCTAAGTTGGATGATATCCTGCTGAGCACACCGAACCTGCCCGATGACTCTGTACCGGCGGGTGAGAGCGAAGATGATAACGTTGAAGTGCGTGTATGGGGTGAGCCTGGTTCATTCGATTTTGATGTTCAAGATCATGTCTCTCTAGGTGAGGGCTTAGGCGGTCTGGATTTTGAAGTAGCTGCTAAGTTAACGGGCTCTCGTTTTGCGGTGATCAAAGGGCCTCTAGCACGTCTGCACCGAGCGCTGGCGCAGTTTATGCTGGACACTCATATTGAGAAGAACGGATACACCGAGATCAATGTTCCTTTCATGGTCAACAGTGAGTCTCTGCAAGGTACCGGTCAACTGCCTAAGTTTGAGGAAGATCTATTTAAAGTGCCGTTCGGTGAACGTCACTACTACCTGATTCCAACCGCCGAAGTGCCGGTGACTAACCTAGTTCGTGATGAGATTGTCGACGCTG
This sequence comes from Marinobacterium sp. xm-d-579, assembly GCF_013282935.1. Classification (NCBI taxonomy): domain Bacteria; kingdom Pseudomonadati; phylum Pseudomonadota; class Gammaproteobacteria; order Oceanospirillales; family Oceanospirillaceae; genus Marinobacterium; species Marinobacterium sp. xm-d-579. The sequence goes on along the minus strand of NZ_WBYP01000002.1, from coordinate 518,102 downwards.
AAACACTGCCGATGGCTTACGCCTGTCACAGTCCATGTTTCCGTTCTGAAGCGGGTTCAGCAGGTCGTGATACACGCGGTATGATTCGCCAACACCAGTTCGAAAAAGTTGAAATGGTTCAAATGGTTAAGCCAGATACTTCGTGGAACGCATTAGAAGAAATGTGTGGGCATGCCGAGGGTATTCTGCAAGCACTGAACCTGCCATATCGTGTGGTAAATCTGTGTGGCGGTGATCTAGGTTTCTCTGCCGCTAAGACCTATGACATCGAGGTTTGGTTACCGGGTCAGGCTAAGTATCGTGAGATCTCATCTGTCTCAAATATGACCGACTACCAAGCGCGTCGTATGCAAGCTCGTTGGAGAAATCCTGAGACAGGTAAACCAGAACTGCTTCACACACTCAACGGTTCGGGTTTGGCTGTCGGTCGTACACTGGTCGCTGTGCTTGAGAACTACCAACAAGCCGATGGCTCCGTAGTTGTTCCTGAAGTACTGAAACCTTACATGGGTGGTACTGAGGTGCTCAGCGCCTAATCGAATCGGGTAGGTTAGAGATGGAAGGTAGATTTGATCTAGTCATCGTTGGCGGCGGCATGGTCGGTGCTGCGGTGGCTCTGTCTCTAGCCGATACCCAACTTAATATCGCTCTACTAGAGCGCTCTCTGCCTGAGGCCTTCAGCGCTGATCAACCTATGGACTTGCGCGTCTCTGCTTTAAGTCCTGCCTCTATCGATCTGTTGGATCAATTAGGTGCTTGGCAGCCCATTCTCTCTTGGCGAGCTTGTCCCTATCAACGCATGCGTGTCTGGGAGATGGACGAAGATGCGCCAGGTCTAGCAGGTCAAGCAGCACGTAACTTAGCAACAGAGTTCTCTGCCCAAGAGATCTCGATGCCCGAGCTGGGCTACATAGTTGAGAACCGTCTGGTTCAACGGGCGTTATTAGATCAATTGAGTGGCCAGAGTAATATCAGTTTAATCACTGACGGAGTTGAGCGGATCGACTACTCGGCGGCATCGACCATCATTGAACTCGATTCGGGTAAGTCGTTAATGACTCCTCTGGTGATAGCCGCTGATGGTGGACAGTCAATGGTGCGTGATGCTGCTGCATTAGGTGCGCATCAGTGGGACTACGAGCAGATGGCCATGGTCATTAACGTTGAGACGCTATTGCCTCAACAAGATATCACTTGGCAGCAGTTCCACCCGTCAGGCCCAAGAGCGCTACTGCCTCTGCCAGGATCAAATGCATCCTTGGTTTGGTACGACGCGCCTGAGCGGGTACAGCAGTTGATGTCGATGGAGTTTGATCAACTTAAAACGACCATCGAAGCCAATTTTCCTGATCGATTGGGTGGCATCAAATCGATTCAAGCAAGAGCTAGCTTCCCGCTGCGCCGTCTGCATGCCCAGCGTTATGTAGAAGAGGGCGTCGCTCTATTGGGTGATGCTGCACATCAGATCAATCCATTAGCTGGTCAGGGGGTTAATTTAGGTTTTCAGGATGTCGTTGCTTTTTCAGAGGTAATTCATGATGCGCTGTCTCGAAATGAGTCGATCAGCTCAGTTGATGTACTTAAACGCTACGAACAGAAACGCCGCAAAGCTAATCTATTGATGATGCAATCGATGGATCTCTTCTATCGCCTGTTCAGTAATCAGAAAAAGCCCCTCAAATTGGTACGCAATCTGATGCTAGGTATTGCAGGTGCTGCCAAACCAGCGCGTGTGAAAGCTTTACGAATCGCTTCTGGTATCGACCGGTTTTAAACGGTTGGAGCCTTATCGAAGATGAGGCGATTTTTCTTCCGATCGCGGCCTTTTCAAGACCGCTCCAACAGTGAGCTAAAACGGGGTCTGACCCCTTTAATCCGTCACCTTCAGCTTGAATTAACAACGATCTGCTCCTATTAATTAACTATATCGATTAAAGGTGTCTGTTATGCGGATTGCGGTTATTTGGTTTTTTTCTCTATTGATAAGCTCAGTGAGTCAGGCTGGCCTGCCGGTCAGTGACTCGCAGGGGCAATCTTTGCCCTCTATTGCCCCTATGTTGGAGAGGGTGAATCCAGCAGTCGTCAACATCTCGACCTTCTCGACCCGACAAATCATCAACCCACTGTTGAACGATCCCTTTTTTCAACGCTTTTTCAACATTCCCAGAGATGCCTTTCCGCAACAGCGCCGCAGTCAGAGCAGTGCCGGTTCTGGTGTGATTGTCGATGCCGAGCAGGGTACGATCATTACCAACTATCACGTCATTAAAGGGGCTGACGAGGTACAGATTGGTCTTACCGATGGGCGCAGTTTTAAAGCCCGTTTGATTGGGGCCGACCCTGAAGTGGACATTGCGGTATTGGATATCGATGCCACGGGATTGAGTGAATTATCGATCCGCGACTCCTCGTCACTCAGAGTCGGTGATTTTGTTGTGGCGATCGGTAACCCCTTTGGGCTTGGGCAGACCATCACAACGGGTGTTGTCAGTGCGTTAGGGCGTTCAGGTTTGGGTATTGAGGGTTATGAAAACTTCATTCAGACCGACGCCTCTATCAACCCCGGCAACTCCGGTGGTGCTCTAGTCGATTTGAGTGGAGACCTGGTGGGTGTTAATACTGCCATTATTGCGCCAAGCGGAGGAAATGTCGGAATAGGCTTTGCAATCCCCAGTAATATGGCACGACGTGTTGCTGATCAATTGATTGAAGAGGGTCGCGTGACACGTGGCTGGGCAGGGCTTTCGGTGCAACCGCTAACCGCTGATTTACGTCAGGCGTTTGGGCTTGATAATCAGCAAAACGGTGTGATCGTTTCAGAGGTGATTATGGGCTCTCCTGCTGATCGTGCCGGTCTTCAAGTCGGCGACATCATTACCGCACTGGATGGTAGAGCGCTGATCTCAGCGGCTACCATTCTTAACGCCGTAGCATTTGCAGCCGAAGGGGATCAACTAAAGCTGGAGCTACTGCGCAATGCTGAGCCGCGATCCGCCAAGCTGATCGTCGCCTATCAACAACCTAAATCTGATCCAGAACAGGGGGCTCTTCATCCGTTACTGTCCGGTGCCGTCTTTGAGCCAGTGATCAGTGGCAGAGGGGTTCAGGTCAAAGGTGTTGAAGAGGGAAGTCGGGCCGCTCGGGCAGGGTTGGTCGCTGGTGATCTTGTTGTCTCTATCAATCGACGTTCGGTTCGAACCCTAGAGGATCTCCAGCGTGAACTCTCTGGCAGTGCCAATCAGTTATTGATTCAACTTCAGCGTGGCCGCTCAATGTTTTATCTGGTCTTAAGATAAATCTGAGATTACCTAGCAACTTTTCAAAACTGTTCTACACTGAACACATTAATTACCTAATTGTCATATAGGGCTTAAAGAGAAATCATTAATGAAAGGTGTAGTGTTTAATATCCTTGAGGATATGGTAGTGGAAAAGGGCGGTGTTGTTCTCTGGCAACAGCTTCTTAATAGGGCCGGCGTTGAGGGTAGCTATATTTCAGTGGATACCTATGAAGATGCCGAACTCTTTAAGATTGTTCATGAAGTCCAACAGGCGCTCGATATTCCCCTAAAGGATGTGATTCGCAGTTTTGGTGATTTCATGTTTGCTAAGCTGGCGGAACGTTACCCTATGTTTGTTGAAGCTGAGGGCGATCTTTTTGGTTTCTTGAAAAGTATCGAGCCTGTGATTCACTTAGAGGTACAAAAACTCTACACAGAGGCTAACCTTCCGACAATTGATTGCGCCAATGGTGACAACAATCGACTGGTAATGAACTATCGTTCGCCGCGAAAACTCTGTATTTTGGCAGAGGGGTTAATCCAGGGGGCGGCCACTTACTATCAAACCCCTATCAATATTGAGCACGATATCTGTATGCACAGAGAGTCTGACCACTGCGAACTCAGCATAAGTAAAGTGAATGTCTGAAGAGTTAGAGCTGTACAAACAAGCGTATGAACGAGAACGTAAAGCGCGTCTTGCAGCAGAAGATGTGCTGGAGACTCGTTCGCGTGAACTGTTTCTAAAAAACCAGGAGCTCGAAGCCTCTTTGGTTCAGTTAAAAGCGCAGCAAGATGCACTGATTCGATCTGAAAAGTTGGCTACGCTTGGTACGCTTGTCTCTGGCGTGGCACACGAGATTAACAACCCGCTGTCGTTTGTTCACTCTAATGTAGACACCTTGGGTCAGCACAGTGACGCCATCGCTAAACTCTATCCTCTATTGATCGAATCTCTAGCGGTAGATGAATCTGAACGACCTGCGTTTGCTGAGCGTGTGTTCAAGTTCCTTGAAGAGGAAGATCTTGAATATTTCACCGATGAATTAGATGAGTTGGTTTCTGATACCAATGACGGTGTCCAGAGGGTGAAGGAGATCGTTCGCAACTTAAGAAGCTTTGCTCGAATGGATGCTCAGGTTAGAACAGAAGCCGATCTTAATGAGGGAATTCGAAGTACCCTTAAATTGATTAACAACCAGATCAGTGCCAACACGCGGGTCAACCTCTCTCTTGAAGAGATTCCTCCAGTGCTCTGTAACCCCGGTGAGATCAATCAGGTCCTTTTAAATATTCTTGTTAATGCAGCACAAGCGCTTGAGGGTCAGCGTGAACCAACCTTAGAGATCACGTCCAAAGAGAACCAAGGCTGGGTTGAGATATCGATAGCCGATAACGGTAAAGGGATGACCAAAGAGATACAGCAACGTATTTTTGAACCCTTCTACACAACAAAGGATATTGGTAAAGGTACGGGGCTGGGTCTATCCATCTCCTATGGCATTATTAGCCATCATCACGGTGAGCTTTTGGTTGATTCCGCACCAAATAAGGGCACAACTTTCACGCTAAGAGTGCCAATTCAAACCCGCTAATCACCGCTTATATAACAACCCATTTCTTTACATAAAAATGTCATATAAATGTGACGAAATTATCTATTTTCTTCTAGCCCGCACCACAGCTGAATCTTCGCCCCTTGCCCAATAAGTCAAGAAATTTTTGACGCATATTTGCTATTGCAAAGTTCGTCTAGATCACTATATTTAGTGTCTGTTGTTTGTCGAATAACTATATATAGTGATTTATGTTGGATAGACAACCACAAGATATAGTGTTGTGTGAAGTAGCGATCAGCACCCTCAGGCAGCACGAATAATAACACCGACTAAGAAGTGGAATGTCGTTATGCAACAGGGTTTAAAGGTCACAAAACGCGATGGTAGCCAAGAGTCACTGGATCTAGAGAAGATCCACAAAGTTGTGACTTGGGCTGCAACCGGTCTAAAGACTGTGTCTGTCTCTCAAGTAGAGCTGAGTGCCAACATGCAATTCTTTGAGGGTATCTCAACATCAGACATCCATGAGACCCTAATCAAAGCGGCTGCCGATCTTATTTCAGAAGAGGCACCTGATTACCAATACCTTGCTGCGCGCCTTGCGATCTTCCACTTACGCAAGAAAGCTTTCGGTGAATTTGAACCACCCCACCTATTTGCCCATGTCCAAGCCATGGTGAATGACGGTCGTTACGATAAGCACCTTTTAGAAGACTACACTGAAGCGGAATTCAATGAGCTGAATGACTACCTTGCTCATGATCGCGACATGAACTTCAGCTACGCGGCAGTTAAGCAGCTAGAGGGTAAATACCTTCTACAAAACCGTGTTACGGGTAAGATTTACGAGAGCCCACAGCAGCTCTACATGTTGGTAGCCGCTTGTCTCTTCTCTAAATACCCACAAGAGACGCGTTTGGGCTATGTAAAACGTTTCTACGATGCCTGTTCTCTGTTTAAACTGTCGCTACCGACGCCGATTATGGCGGGCGTTCGTACACCGACCCGTCAGTTCAGCTCTTGTGTATTGATTGAAACGGGTGACAGTCTGGATTCAATCAACGCGACAGCCTCTTCGATCGTTAAATACGTATCACAGCGTGCGGGTATCGGTATCAATGCCGGTAGCATCCGTGCCCTAGGTAGCCCAATCCGTCAGGGTGAAGCTTTCCACACTGGATGTATTCCTTTCTACAAACACTTCCAAACAGCGGTTAAGAGCTGTTCTCAAGGCGGTGTGCGTGGAGGTGCAGCGACTCTGTTCTACCCAATCTGGCACTTGGAAGTGGAGTCACTGTTGGTTCTTAAGAACAACCGTGGTGTCGAAGAGAATCGTGTCCGTCACCTAGATTACGGTGTCCAGATCAACCGAATGATGTACCAGCGTTTGATCAAAGGCGGCAATATCACCTTGTTCAGCCCACACGAAGTACCTGGTTTGTACGATGCGTTCTTTGCTGACCAAGATGAGTTTGAGCGTCTCTACGAGCAGTACGAACAGGATCCAAATATCCGCAAACAGACGATCAAAGCGGTTGAGTTGTTTGGTATTCTTGCATCCGAGCGTGCATCGACTGGCCGTATCTACATTCAGAACGTGGACCACTGTAATACGCACAGTCCGTTCGATCCTACTGTGGCTCCGGTTAAGCAGTCCAACCTCTGCCTTGAGATTGCGCTGCCAACTAAGCCTTTGAAAGAGGTGAATGATCCGGACGGTGAAATTGCTCTCTGTACACTGTCAGCGTTCAACCTTGGCGCACTAGAGAACTTAGATGAGCTAGAAGAGCTATCAGAGTTGATTGTTCGTGCACTAGACAGTCTGTTGGACTACCAGGATTACCCTGTTCCAGCTGCATACACTGCAACCATGGGTCGTCGTACTCTGGGTGTCGGTGTCACCAACATGGCTTACTACCTAGCGAAGAACTCTGTTCGTTACTCCGATGGCAGTGCTAATGGCCTAGTACACCGTACCTTTGAAGCGATTCAGTACTTCCTGTTGAAGGCATCAAACAACTTGGCAAAAGAGCTGGGTGCCTGTCCGAAATTCAACGAGACCACCTACGCTCAGGGTATTCTGCCAATCGACACCTACAAGCGTGAAGTTGATACCTTCTGCGAAGAGCCATTGAACTACTTCTGGGAGACACTTCGCGAAGATATCCGTGAATTTGGTCTGCGTAACAGCACCCTTACGGCGTTGATGCCCTGTGAGACCTCTTCGCAGATAACTAACTCAACCAACGGCATTGAACCACCACGTGGTTATGTTTCGGTTAAGTCGAGTAAAGATGGTGTGATGAAACAGATCGTACCTGAGTACTTAGAGCTGAAAGATAACTACGAACTCTTGTGGTCAATCCCAGACAACGAAGGCTACCTACAGTTGGTCGGCATCATGCAGAAATTCGTAGACCAATCAATCTCTGCAAACACCAACTATGACCCGGCTAAGTTCCCTGGTGAGAAGGTACCAATGAAGCAGTTGTTGAAAGATCTTCTAACTGCCTACAAGTACGGTGTTAAGACACTTTACTACCACAACACTCGTGACGGTGCTAAAGATCAGCACGATGACATGGGTGGCTGTGAAGGCGGCGCTTGTAAACTTTAAATCTGTAGTTCGCCGCCCAGTACTTCGGGCGGCCGTTTAAACTTTTACGAAGAGGTTAGGGCAGATGTCTTACTCTACATTCAGTACCAGTAATCACGATGCAACTCGCGAACCGATGTTTCTAGGTCGCAGTGTTAACGTTGCGCGTTACGACAAACAGAAATATCCAATCTTTGAAAAGCTGATCGAGAAGCAGCTCTCTTTCTTTTGGCGCCCAGAAGAGGTTGATCTAAGTACTGACCGTAAAGACTTCATGGCATTGCCAGAGCATGAACAGCACATCTTCTTGAGCAATCTTAAATACCAAACCCTACTCGATTCAGTGCAGGGTCGGTCGCCAAACGTCGCGTTTTTGCCGATCGTCTCTATCCCTGAGCTTGAGACCTGGTTTGAAACTTGGGCGTTCAGTGAGACCATTCACAGCCGTTCGTACACGCACATCATTCGCAACATTGTGACTGAACCGTCTAAAGTGTTTGATACTATCGTCACGAACCCAGAGATCGTTGAACGTGCTGAAGCGGTGACGCGTCTTTACGATGAGTTGATTGAGTTAGTGAATGTCTTCACGATTCATGGCGAAGGTAAGCACACAATCGACGGTAAATTGGTCGATGCAACACTCTACAATATCAAAACGAAACTCTACCTAACGCTAGTATCTGTTAACGTTTTGGAAGCGATCCGATTCTACGTCAGCTTCGCCTGCTCATTTGCTTTCGCAGAGCGTGCAGTGATGGAGGGTAATGCGAAGATTATCCGTCTGATTGCACGTGATGAAGCGCTGCACCTCACTGGCACACAGCATATGATCAATATCATGGCCTCCGGTGCTGATGACCCTGATTTCAAACAGATCGCTATTGAGCAGAAAGAGGAAGTGATCAAGCTCTTCCGTGATGCGGCAGAACAAGAGAAATCTTGGGCAGAGTACCTCTTCAGTCAGGGTTCAATGATCGGTCTAAACGCCCGAATTCTGGGCGATTACGTTGAGTACATTACCAACGTCCGTATGAAAGCTTTGGGTCTAGAAGAGATCTTCGAGAACCGTGCTAACCCATTGCCTTGGATGAACTCATGGTTGGTCAGCGATAACGTCCAAGTGGCTCCTCAAGAGTCGGAAATCAGCTCCTACCTGGTCGGTCAAATCGACAACGAAGTAGGGGATGAGGATTTCGAAGGCTTTGACCTTTAATTTGAGGGTTTGACGATGTCGGGTATCCCACGCATCAAAGTCAGCAACCATCACACCTTCTACTACCAGTATGAGTTTTCACTGCTTGATGCATTGGAAGCTCAACAAATACCTGCACCTTACAACTGCCGCGGTGGATACTGTGGATGTTGTAAGGTGCGTCTATTAGATGGCGAAGTTGAACCTGTTCAGGATGCACTGGTGGACTGTGCAGAGGGGGAGGTTTTAACCTGCTGTTGTCGACCCAAAGGGCATATAGAGATCGAAATTCCAGACGCCGAACAGTCCCTCTAAATTCGCACCAAATTGAGTCAAAAATAATTTTTGTTCACAGTGCAAGTTTTTTATAAGAAAAAAGTACATAAATATTTAAAAAAAATTATAAAATCCTGTTGAATAATATAACTTATTGAATTTAAAGGATTTATTTTTACCGGTTCAAAATTGAACCAATTTGCTGAACGCCCCAGTTCATCGGTAATAGCGCACTTCTTCCAAACTTTATTCACCAAGTTATCCACAGATTCTGTGAGTAATAAAAACGGTGAAAAAAACACTTTTTGGTCTTGACAGGGAGAGATCAAAATACTGTCTTACTTCGCCCTTGGGTATAATTAACTAACCACTAATTTTCGACGAGTATTGGTAAATGACTGATTTTGAAAATGAAGTAATCAAATCGACCCAGCATTGGGTGGATAAAATAGTCGTCGGGCTTAATCTCTGCCCCTTTGCCAAGAAAAGTATCGATCAAAATCAGTTACGCTATCTTGTCTACACCGGTGACGACATTGAGTCGATTACTCAGCTGTTGGTCGAAGAGCTAGAGCGACTAGTGAACGATAAGAGTATCGAAACGACCCTATTGATCCACCCCAACTTTACGAAAGACTTTGATGCCTACTTAGATTATCTGGCCGGTGTCGATGAACTGATCGACGCACTGGGTTATTCGGGCGTTTTCCAAGTGGCTGGCTTCCACCCAGATTATCAGTTTGACGGTGTCGCAGAGATCGACCCTGCAAACCATACCAATCGATCCCCTTATCCCATGATGCATCTGCTTCGCGAAGCGAGCGTCGCCTGGGCCGTCGAGACACACCCTGACATTGATTCGGTGCCGGAACGTAATGTGGAGCTGTTGCGGGAGATGGGAGAGAAGGGGATTCAAGAGTTGATCTCTGGAAAACGCTGATAGGGCGGATGTCAGGCTGAAGCCAGACACCGGAGAATTAACCAAGCTACGGAGTGACGGTGACTGGCTTTCAGCCTCTCATCCGCTATCTTAATTTCGCGGTTTGTCGCTGTGCGCCAATTCGCTCCTACAATTTCGCGGTTTGTCGCTGCGCGCCAATTCGCTCCTACAATTTAATGCTCCGTTTGTAGGAGCGAATTACCACGAAGTGGTAAACCGCGAAACAACCGCAGAGCGGTTCGTTTTTAAACAAAAAACCCGGCAAAAGCCGGGTTTTTTAAGCGTTAATCAACCGATTACGCTTGAACCGTTGGAATCACAGAAGAGGCTTTCTCTACGTAGTTTTCCATCTGATCGAAGTTTAGGTAACGGTAGATGTCACCTGCCATGCTGTCGATCTTCTGAGCGTAGCTCATGTACTCTTCAACCGTTGGCAGCTTGCCCTCTAGAGCAGCAACTGACGCTAGTTCAGCAGAGGCTAGGAAGACATCGGCGCCATCACCTAGACGGTTAGGGAAGTTACGAGTCGAAGTAGAGACTACAGTCGATTTCGCAGCAACACGTGCTTGGTTACCCATACAGAGTGAACATCCAGGCATCTCCATGCGAGCACCGGCTTTACCGAAGATGTTGTAGTAACCTTCGTCACTTAGCTGAGCCGCATCCATCTTCGTTGGTGGTGCGATCCACATACGCGTTGGGATAGAGGCACCTGATGCTTCAAGCAGTTTACCTGCAGCACGGAAGTGACCGATGTTAGTCATACAAGAACCGATGAATACTTCATCGATCTTCTCGCCCTGTACTGTTGAAAGTAGGCGAGCATCGTCTGGATCGTTTGGAGCACAAAGGATTGGCTCTTTGATGTCCGCTAGATCGATTTCGATGACACAAGCGTATTCTGCGTCAGAATCAGCACGCATTAGGCTTGGGTTAGCTAGCCACTCTTCCATGCCTTTGATACGACGTTCGATAGTACGCGCATCACCGTAGCCTTCAGCGATCATCCACTTAAGCATGACGATGTTTGACTTCAAGTATTCTGCGACTGAATCTTCACCTAGAGTGATAGTACAGCCTGCTGCAGAACGCTCTGCAGATGCGTCAGATAGTTCGAATGCCTGTTCAACTGTTAGCTCTTCAAGACCTTCGATCTCAAGAACGCGACCAGAGAAGATGTTCTTCTTACCCGCTTTAGCAACCGTTAGGTGACCCTCTTTGATTGCGTAGTAAGGGATCGCGTGTACAAGGTCACGTAGCGTGATGCCAGGGTTACGTTTGCCTTTGAAACGAACCAATACTGACTCAGGCATATCCAGAGGCATAACGCCTGTAGCCGCAGCGAATGCAACTAGACCAGAACCTGCAGGGAAAGAGATACCGAGTGGGAAACGAGTGTGCGAGTCGCCACCAGTACCCACAGTGTCAGGAAGAAGCATGCGGTTCAACCAAGAGTGGATAACACCGTCACCTGGGCGAAGCGATACACCGCCACGGTTCATGATGAAGTCAGGAAGCGTGTGGTGAGTGTTAACGTCTACTGGTTTAGGGTAAGCCGCTGTGTGACAGAATGACTGCATAGTAAGATCAGCAGAGAAACCAAGACAGGCAAGATCCTTAAGCTCGTCACGCGTCATTGGACCAGTGGTATCCTGTGAACCAACCGTTGTCATCTTAGGCTCGCAGTACATGCCTGGACGAACACCGTCCATGCCGCATGCTTTACCAACCATCTTCTGAGCTAGAGTGTAACCTTTGCCAGAGTCAGCAGGCTGTTGTGGCTTACGGAACAGATCCGTTTGACCTAGACCTAGTGCTTCACGTGCCTTATCCGTTAGACCACGACCGATGATCAGTGGGATACGGCCGCCTGCACGTACTTCGTCTAGAAGAACCTGAGTTTTTAGACCGAATTCACAGATCACTTCATCAGTGCCGTGCTTACATACTTTACCTTCGTATGGGTAAACGTCGATCACGTCGCCCATGTTTAGGTCGTCAACTGGCATCTCGATCGGTAGTGCGCCAGCATCTTCCATTGTGTTATAGAAGATAGGAGCGATTTTGCCGCCGAAACAGTAGCCGCCAGCACGTTTGTTAGGCACGTTCGGGATATCATCACCGAAGAACCATAGAACTGAGTTAGTTGCAGACTTACGAGAAGAGCCAGTACCAACAACGTCACCCACGTAAGCAACTGGGAAGCCTTTTGCTTTAACTTCTTCGATCTGAGCTAGAGGACCTTTAACACCAGGGACTTCTGGGTTAATGCCTTCACGTTCCATCTTAAGCATCGCGTTAGCGTGCAGTGGAATGTCAGGGCGTGACCATGCATCTGGAGCAGGGGATAGGTCGTCAGTGTTTGTTTCGCCAGGTACTTTGAATACAGTCACTGTGATTTTTTCAGCAACTTCAGGCTTGCTAGTGAACCACTCAGCGTTAGCCCAAGACTCCATCACCTGTTTAGCTGATGCGTTACCGGCATCCATCTTCTCTTTAACGTCGTGGAACGCATCGAACATAAGAAGTGTGTGTGATAGGCCTTTAACAGCAGCAGGTGCTAGTTCAGCGTCATCTAGGCTCTTGATCATTGGCTCGATGTTGTAACCACCTAGCATTGTGCCAAGAAGTTCAACCGCAGCAACTTTGCTGATTAGAGGAGATGAAGCTTCACCGTTAGCGATCGCCGCCAAGAAACCTGCTTTCACATAAGCAGCTTGGTCAACACCGGCAGGAACACGGTTAGTTAAAAGGTCTAGAAGAAACTCTTCTTCGCCTGCTGGTGGGTTTTTAAGTAGCTCAACCAGTGCGCTGGTTTGATCAGCGTCTAGTGGCTTTGGCGGTACGCCTTCTGCGGCACGTTCTTCAACGTGTTTACGGTAAGCTTCAAGCACGATATGGCCCTCATTAATGGCTACACCTAACACCCTTGTGAGGCGAAAGGAGGATATCTTCCCGATATCAATGGTTATTAAAAAAACGCCGTTATTCTACAGGAGTCGCCATTCTCTGTTAATCACCCAAAGGCTAAAAGGCCTTTATACTTTGGGCTTGTAACCGGCTGTTTATAGAACCTTTTCTTATTGTTTTACAAAGAAAAAGTATATCGCTGCAGCGCAACATATCTAAGAGGGTACCGGACGGGTGCGCTGATCGTTATAATTCGCCCCACCCAACAATCATATGGAGAGAGACGTGGACGCGTTAACCGAGATTCAAAGCTTTTTAGGATGCCAGACACCGGATCAGTGGATCCAAGTCGCCAAAGATCCTAAGCATCAATCTCTGCTACTGACCGACCACGCTCACTGTGAGAAGAAAGCGGCCTCTACGGCCATGACACTGATGTTTCGATACGTCGATCGTCCAGAACTTCTCAATAAGATGTCACGACTCGCTCGGGAGGAGTTGATCCATTTCGAACAGGTGTTGGGTCTGATGGACAGGCGTGGCTTTAAATATGGCAACCTATCTGCGTCGCGTTACGCCAGTGGTCTGCATGAGTTGGTTCGACGTGAAGAGCCGGGTCGATTGATCGATACGTTGATTGTCGGTGCGTTTATTGAGGCGCGCTCCTGTGAGCGCTTCGCTGCATTGGCCCCTTACCTTGATGAAGAGTTGGCTAAGTTCTATCGCTCACTGCTGCGCTCTGAGGGCCGTCACTATCAGGACTATCTAACACTGGCTGAAGATTATGCGGGTGAGCCAATTACCGATCGGATTGAACTTTTCCGCCAGAGAGAGCAAGAGTTAGTGGAGTCAGAAGATGATCTGTTCCGCTTTCATTCGGGTAAGCCTACACTCAATTAAGTGAAATCTTCTGGGGGTTCAAACTTAGAGAGTGTGAACTCCTTTTTGTGACTCAGAAGATAATACCCGCTTGAGCTCCAGTCACCTAAAACAACCCTGGTAAGCGAATCATTACCATTGATATTGGTATGAATGCTGGGTCTGTGAGTGTGTCCGTGGATCAGTATCTGACACTCTTCTTTTGTAAGTAATTCTTCGCAAAATCCTACATTTACATCCATGATGTAATCTTCTTTGTTGCTATTTTGCTGTTGGCTTTCATCGCGAATTTGGCGTGCAATGGCGAGACGTTCCTCAATACTTTTCGCTAGAAAGCCTTGCTGCCAGTTTGGGTCTCTCACCTGGTTTCGAAAGGCCTGGTAGGCGGCATCATCAATGCAGAGTTCATCGCCGTGCATCAGTAGGGCGGTGCCGCGTTTGGGTAGCTCAATCTTGATCTGTTCAGGCAGTAGTTCGGCTGACAGTTTACTTGCACTTTTCTTGCCTAACAGGAAGTCACGGTTGCCGTGCATGAGATAGATGCTCGTACCCGTTCGGCTTAAGGCTTCGAAGTAGGGTTGAATCTCTTTGAGAACAGGGTCGGCAAAATCGTCACCAATCCAGGCTTCAAAAATATCACCCAGTAGGTAGAGTTCATCGCTAGAAGGCGCGATATGTGAGAGGAAGTAACGAAGCGCCCGAGTGATCTCGGGTCGCTCCGCTTGTAGGTGAAGGTCTGAAATGAATAGACGTTTCAAGATCAAGCCTGAACTTCAGCCTTCTCAATAATGACATCGTCAACCGGCACGTCTTGGTGACCCACTTTCATAGTAGTAGGTACCAGTTTGATTTTGTCGACTACCTCTTGGCCTTCAACAACTTTACCAAATACCGCGTAGCCCCAGCCTTGTGTGTTCTTGCCAGAGTGATCAAGGAAGGCGTTATCCGCTACGTTGATGAAGAACTGAGCAGAGGCTGAGTGTGGGTCCATTGTGCGTGCCATTGCAACGGTGTACATCTCGTTGCTTAGACCGTTATCGGCTTCGTTCTCAATCGGTTCGCGTGTTTTTTTCTGGTGCATGCCTGGCTCAAAACCACCGCCTTGAATCATGAAGTTGCTGATGACGCGGTGGAAAATCACACCGTCGTAAAAACCCTCTTTAACGTACTGTTCGAAGTTCGCTGCAGTTTTTGGAGCCTTGTCAAAATCGAGTTCAATTTTGATTTCGCCGAAGTTGGTCGTAAGAACGATCATCAGTTTTTCCCTTTAAGTTGAAATTTGTGCGAAGTATATCAGATCAAATAGGGGTTTCGCCCTGTATTGACGTGTTCGGATGGCATATAATTCCGCGCTTATTATTTTACAGTCACGTCAAAGTTGAATTATGAGTAAAAACGAAGCGGTTACCGTTACCAATTTCATTCATCAGATCGTTGAAAAGGATCTAGAGCAGGGCACGCATCAGGGTAAGGTTGTTACCCGTTTTCCACCAGAGCCCAATGGTTTTCTTCACATTGGCCATGCCAAATCGATCTGTCTGAACTTTGGCACGGCTGAGAAGTACCAAGGTGTCTGTAACCTTCGTTTTGATGACACCAACCCAGAGAAAGAGTCACAAGAGTATATCGATGCGATTACGCGCGATGTTGAGTGGTTGGGTTACAAATGGAATGGAGACATCCGCTACACCTCAAACTACTTCGATCAACTCTATGCTTGGGCGGTTCACCTGATTCAAGAGGGCAAAGCCTTTGTCTGTGAGCTGAATGGCGAAGAGATGCGTCAGTACCGCGGTAATTTGACCGAGCCGGGCAAAAACAGCCCCTTTCGTGATCGCTCACCTGAAGAGAACCTAGCACTGTTTGAAAAGATGCGTGATGGTGGCTTCGAAGAGGGTGAAGCGGCGTTGCGTGCCAAAATTGATATGGCATCGCCTAACATGAACATGCGTGATCCGGTTATCTACCGTATCCGCAAAGCACATCACCACCAGACGGGTGATAAGTGGTGTATCTATCCGAGCTACGACTTCGCACATGGTCAATCGGATGCGATTGAAGAGATTACACACTCGATCTGTACGCTCGAGTTTGAAGATCACCGTCCACTCTACGACTGGTTTGTTGCCAATCTGCCCGTACCGGCAACACCACGTCAGTATGAATTTGCACGTCTCAATCTGAACTACACCATCACCTCTAAGCGCAAGCTGAAACAGCTTGTCGATGAACAGCACGTTTCAGGCTGGGATGATCCGCGTATGCCAACCATCTCTGGTTTGCGTCGCCGCGGTTATACACCCGATTCAATTCGTAATTTCTGTGACATGATCGGCGTGACACGCTCTAACTCAACGGTCGATATGGGTATGCTGGAAGCGGCTATTCGTGAAGATCTGGACGCTAAATCGCCTCGTGCTATGTGTGTGACCGATCCCATCAAACTGACCATTACCAACTACGAAGAGGGTAAAGAGGAGTGGTTTGAGGTGCCTGTACACCCTAAAAATGAGTCGATGGGCGTACGTCGTATTCCGTTTACTAAGAACCTTCTGATTGAGCGCGAAGATTTTGCGATGGAAGCGCCTAAGAAGTGGAAACGTTTGGCACCAGGGTTTGCCGTACGTCTGCGTGGCGCTTTCTGTGTCACCTGTGAAGAGGTGGTCACTAATGAGCAGGGTGAAGTAACCGAATTATTAGTGACCTATGATCCGGCGACCAAAGGTGAAAACCCAACCGATTACAAACCCAAGGGTGTCATTCATTGGGTCAGTGCAGACAACTCGATTCCTTGTGAAGTCCGTCTCTACGATCGACTATTTACTGAAGCGAATCCAGATGGGGATAAAGAACGCGATTTCTTGGAGTTCATCAATCCTGATTCTCTATCGGTATTCCCTAATGCACGTGTAGAGGTTGGTATGGCTAATGCGGCAATCGAGAGCCGTTATCAGTTTGAGCGACAGGGTTTCTTTGCGGTTGATCCAGACAGTAACTCAGATCGCTTAGTCTTTAACCGCACTGTGGGTCTTCGTGACTCTTGGGCGAAAATGGCGAAATAGATGCGCTGGATCTCTCTGGCTCTTCCACTGCTGATCTTGATCGGTTGTTCATCGTCACCGGTGAATCGAGCGCAGTGGTCAGAGCTGAGATTGATGCCAACATCGATTCGCTCCTTAGGCGAAAATTTGCCAGAAGGCTCTGGTTTGGCGCTTCACAATCAGACCCTATGGTCCATTAATGATGGCGGTAATGATCCCATCCTTTATGGGTTTGATTTAACGGATGACTCAGCCACAAAGGTGGAAAAGGTTACCCTAAGGAATGCGGCTAATCTTGATTGGGAGTCACTGATTACCACCAGTGAGGCGCTGGTCATTGCTGATTGCGGAAATAATCGCGGTGATCGTATCTGGTTTCAGTTCCACTCAATCAGTTGGGATCAGCTAGTGGAGAGCCAAGGCTTGGTGGATGCCAATACCATTAATGTGAAATTGGCCGATGTCACGCCAGCGGTAGAGCGCCAGGATCACAATCGTGACTGTGAAGCAGTCACAGAGGTTGACGGTAACTACTGGCTCTTTACTAAGAATTGGCGAGATCATAAGAGTCGGCTCTATATAGTCGATCCAAACTCTGATCAACAGTCGGTAAGTTCGCACCAGAGCTTTGATGTGGCCGGTTTAATTACCGGTGCTGATTATGACGCAAAGAGTCGTCGTTTAGCGCTTATAGGTTATGGCAGTGGCTTTGCCGTCACCCAGCCCTTCATCTGGATAGTTCCAGTGTATCAGGGGCAGGCACAGTTTGATCAGGCGGTGCGCTACTCACTGGCGAAGATGGGGCAGTGGGAAGCGATTCACTGGTACCAAGGTCATTTATTGATTTCACGCGAAACCAGTCCGCTGGGTGGCGCGTTGTTGGCAGAGGTTAAGCTGCCAACTCAAATGCATTAATACGGATAGAGTATGTTTCAACTATACAACACACTTTCAAAATCAAAGCAGCCCTTCACTCCGATTGAAGCGGGTAAAATCCGCATGTATGTCTGCGGGGTGACCGTCTACGATCTGTGTCATATAGGTCATGCGCGAGTCATGGTCTCGTTTGATGTGATCACTCGTTACCTACGGGCGCGTGGTTGGGATGTTGAGTATGTTCGAAACATCACCGATGTCGATGACAAGATTCTAAAGCGCGCAGCTGAGAACGGTGAGACTCCTGATCAGCTGACTCAGCGTATGATCGCGGCGATGCATGAAGATGAGGCTTCGCTAAGCGTACTGCGTCCTGATCAAGAGCCGCGTGCAACCCATCACATTCAAGACATTATCGACATGGTCCAAGCCCTTATCGACAAAGGTTTTGCCTATGCAGCGGCCAACGGTGATGTCTACTACCGTGTCGAGAAGTTCGAGAGTTATGGACGCCTAACCAATAAGGTGATTGACGAGCTTCGTTCAGGTGCCCGTGTCGAGGTTGAGGCAGCAAAAGAGAGTCCACTCGACTTCGTACTTTGGAAAGCGGCTAAACCAGGTGAGACCAGTTGGGAGTCGCCTTGGGGAGCTGGCCGACCAGGTTGGCACATTGAGTGTTCAGCAATGTCTAAATGCTGTCTAGGTGAAACCTTTGATATTCACGGTGGCGGACCTGATCTTCCGTTCCCGCACCATGAAAATGAGATTGCTCAGTCGGAAGCTGCTAATGGCAAGACCTATGTAAACTATTGGATGCATGCTGGCCCTGTGCGAGTGAATAAAGAGAAGATGTCCAAGTCGTTGGGTAACTTCTTTACGATTCGTGAAGTGCTTAAAGAGCATAATCCAGAGGTGGTTCGCTACTTCTTATCGAGTGTGCATTACCGCTCTTCGATCGATTACTCGCTGGATAGCCTTAAAGAGGCCCGTTCGGCACTGGATCGTTTCTATCAAGCACTCGACGGGGTAGAGATACCTGAAGTCGAGATCGCCTCAAACGACTACAGCGATCGATTCTTTGCCGCGATGGATGATGACTTTAATACCCCAATGGCGTTTGCCGTGCTGTTTGAGATGGCCAGTGAGCTAAACCGCCTGAAAGGTAAAGATGAGGCAGCGGCTTCACAATTGGCAGGTCAGATTAAGGCGCTTGCCGGAGTTGTCGGTCTATTGCAGCAGAACCCTAAAGATTTTCTGCAGCAGGGCAGTGCTGGAGAGATCAGTGGCGACGAAGTGGAAGCGTTGATCGTAGAGCGTAAAGAGGCAAGAGCAAACAAGGACTTTGCCCGATCTGACGAAATTCGTGATCAATTGGCTGCTGCGGGAGTCATCCTTAAAGATGGTCCAGAAGGTACGACTTGGTATAGGGAAGGGTAGTTGCCTTTGAGAGCGGATGACAGGCTGAAAGCCAGTCACCGCCACTCCTGATCGCGGTCTGCCTTGGAGGCAGAGCGCTCCTACAGTAGGACTTCGCAACGGTCTTTCTGCTTAGCTCGACTGTAGGAGCGAATTGGCGCGAAGCGACAAACCGCGAACATAATTCTCCGGTGACAGGCTGAAAGCCAGTCACCGCCACTCCGTAGCTTAGTTAATTCACCGGTGACAGGCCTTCAGCCTGTCATCCGCCACCTCACCGTCTTCCAGAAACCCCTGCTAAAGCACCGAAATCCCCGGTTTCTGATCAACTATTAATCAAAACGAAAAAAAATCTTTAAAAAAGTAAAACAGGGTATTGACCACCTGCAGGTCAGGTCGTAGGATACGCACCTCCTCGCAGATGACGACTTCCATCCAGTCACTTGTGAGGTCGGGCAGCACGTTAGGCGCCCATAGCTCAATTGGATAGAGCAACGGCCTTCTAAGCCGTAGGTTGCAGGTTCGAGCCCTGCTGGGCGCGCCAAGCAACCTGTCCAGATGTACCACAATGGTGGGTGTAGCTCAGTTGGTAGAGCCCCGGATTGTGATTCCGGTGGTCGTGGGTTCGAGCCCCATCATCCACCCCAATTTTTGGGTACATCATAAAAGTATGCGGTCGTGGTGGAATTGGTAGACACGCCAGATTTAGGTTCTGGTGCCGCAAGGTGTGAGAGTTCGAGTCTCTCCGACCGCACCATACTTTTATAACGAGCAACACTGTTCGGCTCAGCCGAATCGCAACAATCCAGATGCGGTCGTGGTGGAATTGGTAGACACGCCAGATTTAGGTTCTGGTGCCGCAAGGTGTGAGAGTTCGAGTCTCTCCGACCGCACCATCTGGAAACACCCCTTAGAAGTTCCCTCTTTTTTATCGCTCACATTACCAAGCTCATCTTCGTTTTCTATACCTTGTAACTTTTTCAGTTCTGTTGGCTTGTTTACTTGACTAATGGGCTCAGTTACCGGAAAATTTCGCGCTTGATTTTAATGACTCGGACTGCGTCATTTTTGATGACAGAAGAGTTTGACACTCTCAAAAGAATTAATGAGGAATTCCATGCAAGTTTCTGTAGAGACTACTTCAGGCCTTCAGCGCCAACTAACCGTGACTGTTCCGGCCGAACGTATCGATACTGACGTTGAGAAGCAGGTTGTACAGCAGGCTCGCACTCGCCGTATGGACGGTTTCCGTCCAGGTAAAGTACCTGCAAAAGTGATTAAGCGTATGTACGGTGACGCGATTCGTTACGAAGTACTAAACCGCGTCGTACAAGAGACTTTCTACGAAGCTGTTCAGCAGGAATCACTAATGCCAGCAGGCGCTCCTTCTATCGAGTTCAAAACTGATAAAGAAGGTGAAGACTTTGCATACGTTGCGACATTCGACGTTTACCCAGAGATCGAACTAAAAGATCTAGCGGGCGTTGAAGTTGAGAAAGCAACAGCATCGATCAAAGCGGCTGACGTTAAGAACATGATCGACACACTTCGCAAGCAGCAGAGCACGTTTAAAGCGACTCGCGGCATGGTTAAAGAAGGCTTCCAAGTTAACATCGACTTTGAAGGTTTCGTAGATGGCGAAGCGTTCGAAGGCGGTAAAGCAGAAGGCCAAGACCTAGTAATCGGTTCTGGTAGCATGATCCCTGGTTTCGAAGATGGCATCATCGGTAAGAAGAAAGGCGAAGAGTTCGACGTAGAAGTCACTTTCCCTGAAGAGTACCAGTCTGAAGCGCTAGCGGGTAAAGCTGCAACCTTCAAGATGAAGCTTAACGAAGTGTCTAAACCAGAACTTCCTGAGCTAAACGAAGAGTTCTTCGCTAAGTTCGGTGTCTCTTCTGCAGACGAAGCTGAATTCAAAGCGGAAGTTGAAAAGAACATGGCTCGTGAAATGAACCACGCGCTTAAAACTAAGACTAAAACAGCTGTATTCGATGCACTGATCGCTCAGAACGAAATCGAAGCACCAGCTGCAATGATCGATGATGAAGTGAACGTACTTCGTCAGCAAGCGGTTCAGCAGTTTGGTGGCCAGGCTCAAATCGATCCAAACACTCTACCTAAAGAGCTGTTCGAAGAGCAGGCAATCCGTCGCGTTAAGATCGGTCTTCTAGTACAAGAGGTGATCAAAGCGGGTAACCTTGAAGCGACTGACGAGCGTGTTGATGCGATTCTTGCTGATATCGCAGAGAGCTACGACGATGCTGATGAAGTGATCAGCTACTACAAAGGCAACGAACAGATGCTAAATCAGATCCGTAGCCTTGCTCTAGAAGACGAAGTTGTTGACCACCTTCTTGCATCTGCTAAGGTGAAGGAAGTTAAAGTCAGCTACGAAGAAGCTCTTAAGCCGGCTCAGCAGTAATTATTGTTGAGTAATGGATCTAAACCTCGTTTAGATCCCTATAAAAAACGGCAGTTAGCGAAAGCTGGCTGTCGTTTTTTGGTTATTAGTGCCGTGAATAAGGAAAACTATTGATGTCAGATATCTACTCAGGCCGCCCATTTGATGTAACAGACAGTGGCTTGGTGCCAATGGTTGTCGAGCAGAGTTCCCGTGGTGAGCGCGCTTACGATATTTACTCTCGCCTATTAAAAGAGCGAGTAATCTTTATGGTCGGTCCTGTCGAAGATCACATGGCGAACCTGATCGTTGCACAGATGCTCTTTTTGGAAGCGGAAAATCCAGAAAAAGACATCCACCTGTACATCAACTCACCTGGTGGATCGGTCACTGCCGGTATGGCGATCTACGATACCATGCAGTTCATCAAACCGGATGTCAGCACCATGGTATTGGGTCAAGCGGCTAGCATGGGCTCATTCCTTGCGATGGCCGGCGCCAAAGGTAAGCGCTTCTTACTACCTGAATCACGTACAATGATTCACCGTGTCAGCTCAGGTACGCCTGGTACACGTGGCTCTGTACATGTACAAGAGCTTGAATTTGAAGATGCTCGTCGCCACATGGAAGAGGCTAAGCGCCTTAACGATCGTCTGACCGAGATCTACGCTGAACGTAACACAGCGGGTAAGTCGTACGAAGAGTTGTACGAAATCATGAAACACGACACCTTCCTATCAGCCGAACAGGCGGTGGAATTTGGTCTAGCTGACAAAGTGCTTAGCAGCCGAGAAGGCTAATCTTTTTAGAGGAATTAACATGTCTGAAGAGAACAACGATCAGAACGACAGCAAGCTATTTTGTTCATTCTGTGGCAAAAGCCAGGATGAAGTACGCAAGCTGATTGCTGGTCCTTCAGTCTTCATCTGTGATGAGTGTGTCGATCTGTGTAACGACATCATCACTGAGGAGATGGCGGAGATCGAAGAGTCACAGGATGACGAAACGCTCCCTACGCCGAGTCAGATTAAAGACAATCTTGATGAGTATGTGATCGGTCAAGAGCGTGCCAAGAAAGTGTTGGCTGTAGCGGTTTATAACCATTACAAACGCCTACGAGCTACAGGTAAAAACAGTGACGTTGAGCTGAGCAAGTCCAACATTCTGCTGATCGGCCCTACGGGTAGCGGCAAAACTCTGTTGGCGCAGACGCTAGCGCGTATGTTGAATGTACCCTTCACTATGGCTGACGCGACGACGCTGACTGAAGCGGGTTACGTCGGTGAAGACGTTGAGAACATTGTTCAGAAGTTGCTGCAGAAATGTGACTACGATGTAGAGAAAGCACAACAGGGCATTATCTACATTGATGAGATCGATAAGATCTCACGTAAGTCCGACAACCCATCGATCACGCGTGACGTATCGGGTGAGGGTGTACAGCAGGCACTTCTAAAACTGATTGAGGGTACCGTTGCCTCTGTACCGCCACAGGGTGGTCGCAAACACCCTCAGCAGGAGTTTTTACAGGTTGATACCTCTAACATCCTGTTTATCGTCGGTGGTGCCTTTGCTGGGCTAGAGAAGATCATTGCCGATCGCAGTGAGCGAAGCTCAATCGGCTTCAGTGCTACTGTTCGTAGTAAAGATGACGAGAAGGGTGTCGATCGTATTCATGACGTCGAAGCAGAAGATCTAGTTAAGTTTGGTCTGATTCCAGAGTTCATTGGTCGTCTACCGATGATCGCGACGCTCTCTGAATTGGATCAAGAGGCATTGATTCAGATTTTGACTGAGCCTAAAAACAGCCTGACTAAGCAGTATCAAGCGCTGTTTGAGATGGAAGGTGCTGATCTAGAGTTCCGTGAAGATGCACTGTTCGCAGTGGCTGAGTTGGCGCTTGAGCGTAAAACCGGTGCACGTGGTCTGCGTTCAATCCTAGAGTCTAAACTGCTTGAGACCATGTACGAACTTCCTTCATTAGAGGGTGTATCGAAAGTGGTGATCGATCAGGGTGTGATTAAAGATAAGAACGATCCGATCCTGATGTACGAGACACAACAGCTCGATAAAGCGTCACCGGACGCTTGATCTAAGCAATAAAAAAGACCGCCTATTGGCGGTCTTTTTTTACTCCGTGTTAGGTGACTGGCTTCAGCCTGTCACCCGCTTTCGAACTAAATTGTAGAGGCGGATCAGGCGGATGACAGGCTAAAGCCAGTCACCAAGTTGTTCCGTTACTCCGCATGATCCCGCGTAAACACCCACTTATCTCCTTCACTCATCGACGCATTAAATGCATAACCCTCTAGATCAAACTGTTTCAGATCCTCTGGATTCTCAATGCGGTTCTTGATGGCGTAGCGGGTCATCAGACCTCGAGCCTTTTTCGCGTAAAAACTGATGATCTTGTATTGACCGTTTTTTAGGTCTTTAAACTCAGGGCTGATAAGGCGAGCATTAAGTGCTTTAGCTTGCACCGACTTGAAGTACTCGTTCGACGCAAGATTCACAACGACCGGTGTTTTATCACTGGCTAACTCGTCATTGAGGCGATCGGTAATTGTTGAACCCCAGTAGCTGTAGAGGTTTTTGCCGGCATCGTTTTGAAGTTTTGTGCCCATCTCTAAGCGGTAGGGCTGCATCAGATCCATCGGTTTTAGGAGACCATAGAGGCCGGACAGAATTCTTAGGTGGTTCTGTGCAAATTGGTAGTCCGCTTCGTCGAACGAATCAGCATCCAAGCCGGTATAGACATCGCCTTTAAAGGCTAACATCGCCTGTTTAGCATTCGTCTCATTATGCTCTTTCACCCAGCTTTGGTAACGCGCTACGTTCAAAGAGGCCAGTTTGTCGCTGAGCTTCATCAGTTCAGCGATATCTTGCGGCGCATATTCACGCAAGTTGTTGATCAGCGTTTCAGCTCGGTCGGTAAACTCCGGCTCACTTTTCAGTTGGGTGCTGGCCGGTGTTTCATAATCGAGAGTCTTAGCAGGTGATATCAGTAGTAGCATGGATACAGTCTTCAGATAATGTACTTGAAATAGAGGGTTTGATAGCTGTTACGCGAAGCGTTTTATCCAGATCAATCTCGCAAGGGTGGCAATTGTAGATCCAAGCACCACCATCCCTGAGGTGAGTAGGGGGTTGCTAAGGCTCAATAACTTGATGGCGGCCCCAGAGAACAGGAAGCCAACAAATAGACAGAGCAGAGCCATCAACAGTGCGTGTACGATAGTCGCTGCTTGGTATCGGTCTAAACGAATGATAAAGACTAGAGCAGGCACTACAAAGCCTAGCAGAGTGATGTAGGACGGAAGTTGGCTATCCATCAAAAGATTCCTTAAATTAACAGTTCCTAAATTAAACCTTCATTAACCGGTAAGTGCAAATGGATTGGGGTGGGCGTTACAGCCACAACTGTGTAGAATCTGCACCTTAATTTTCACACAGACTCTTGAGTGTTCCATGAGCAATACACGCGTTTTAACAGGTATCACAACCACCGGTACTCCGCACATTGGTAACTACCTTGGTGCGATTAAACCTGCGATTGAAGCGACCCTTAATCCAAACACCAATTCGTTCTTCTTTTTGGCGGATTACCATGCACTGATCAAATGTCACGATCCGGAACGCGTGGCGCAATCAACACGCGAAATTGCGGCGACTTGGTTGGCACTTGGGTTGGATACCGACAAAGCGACCTTCTATCGTCAGACCGATATACCAGAAATTCCAGAACTCACTTGGATTCTTACCTGTATGTGCTCTAAGGGTTTGATGAACCGTGCTCACGCTTACAAAGCCTCAGTCGATGCTAACCGTGATGCTGGGTCAGAGGATCTGGACGATGGCATCACCATGGGCCTGTTTAGCTACCCAATTCTAATGGCTGCAGACATTCTGATGTTCAACGCGCATAAGATTCCGGTGGGTAAAGATCAGATTCAACACATCGAAATGGCGCGTGATATCGCTGGTAAGTTCAATCATACCTATGAAGAGTTGTTCGCACTTCCAGAAGCTCAGGTGGATGAGGAGACTCAACTGATCCCCGGTTTGGATGGTCGTAAGATGTCGAAGAGTTACGACAATACGATTCCTCTGTTTGCGCCAACTGATCAGCTACGCAAGCTCATCAATCAGATTAAAACCGACCTGCGTGAGCCCGGTGAGCCAAAGGATGCCGATAACAGCACCATCTTCCAACTCTACAATCTGTTCGCCAATAAGGACGAAAGTGCAACAATGCGATCAGCGTTTGAAAATGGCATCGCTTGGGGTGAAGCAAAGCGAGAGCTGTTTGAGTTTCTGGATGCCAAATTGTCAGCGCCACGTGCACGTTACAATGAACTGATGAACAATCTTGATGCCGTTGAAGCTGAGCTTCACAAAGGGGCTGAAAAGGCACGTGCAGAAGCGGCTCCACTGCTTGAAAAGGTTCGTATCGCGGCCGGTATTCGTCCGTTGACCTATGTAGCACCTAAGGCTGAAAAGCAGAAAGCCAAGCAGAAAGAGCTTACAGCAGAAGAGTTAGCGCGCATTGAAGAGGGGCGCCGTCGTGCCATTCTCCGTGGTGCACAGCCTCAATTGGATCAGGTAGCCAATGCAGAAGATCCTGCCGCAGAAGCTAAAGCGATTGTTGCAGCGAAAACAGAAGAGGTTGCAGGCCTTAAGAAAAAAGCGAAGCAGAAAGCGGAAAACGAGCTCGAAGCGCTTAAAGCTGAGTGGGCGTCGCTACTCAATTAATCAAAAATTGATTTAGTCGCTTGATCTATCTGAGTCGGCGCTTTTAAATGAAAGGATCTAATTGAATAGGTCCTTTTTTTATGTCCATTCCACAGCCCGGTATTATTGCTGAGTCTAGTCAACATGCCATTTATTTAAGTTATAACGTTAAGCGTAATAGCGAAGCTCTTAGCTCAGTTAAGGCCTTTTTAAAAAATGTTCCGGTGATTCAATCTCGTTTGGATTCATTGGGTAATGGTGCTTTTTTGACCGTCGCAGTAGGTTCTGTTTATTGGCATCAAATATCGACCACTCAACCAGCAGAGCTGACCGCTTTTCCTGCATTGGAAAACGGCATTCGGGTGGCACCTTCAACACCCACTGATCTATATGTTTCTATTCGTTCAGATTCTGTTGATATCAATATGGATTTAATGGCTGAGGTTCAAAATACGTTGGGCTCTAACGTAACGTTGATCGAGGAGATTCGTGGTTTTAGATATCATGATATGCGAGATCTTACCGGATTTGTCGATGGCACTGAAAATCCAGAAGGGGATCATCGAGCCGAAGTGGCACTGGTGGGTGAAGGTGAATTTGCCGGAGGTTCCTACCTGCATGTTCAGAGATATGAACATGATCTCGAATCGTGGGGAAGTTTACCTGTTTCTGAGCAAGAGAAGACCTACGGTCGCACAAAGCAAGATAATGTTGAGTTTGCCAGTGCTGATAAATCACCACACGCTCACACTAAACGCACCTCACTAAAAGATGAGAATGGACAGTCTATCGAGATACTGCGTCACTCTATGCCGTATGGGGATGCACATCGTAAAGGGCTTGTCTTTATCTCTTTTGGAGCCTCCCCAGTTCCCTTCACAAAAATGCTCACCTCGATGGTAATGGGGGATGAACATGGAGATGCCGACAACCTTTTGCTTTTCACGCGCGCGGTCACTGGAAGTGCCTATTTCGCACCGTCTATTAACTGGCTGGAGCAACTTTAATGACAATGCTAGGAGATCTTGCGGCTTGGAGTGCCTACGCCATATTTAGAAGCCCATTCGCACGTCGCTCTAAATGGATTCACGATAAGACGATGAAGCTCTTCAGGGTAGGGGCCCAACGCGGTAGCGTCAAAGCGCTCTCTACTTATGGGTTTCTTCTGCACTTTCGCGGTGCCGATGCTGCCAGCAAAGAGCAGGGGGCTTTGTATATTCAGGCTGCTGCTGAGCGCGGTGATGCAAAGTCACAATACCAAATGGCTAAGCTCTATGAGTCTGGGTATCCGCCAGTGATTTTCAAATTGGCTGATAAAGCCTATGAACACTACAAAGCTGCGGCGGAACAGGGCCACCCAGTTGCCATTCAGCGAATGGTGGATATCTACACCAAGGGCGAGCTGGGTAGGGAGATTGATTTAGAGAGAGCTCAGCAGTGGGAAGCGAAGCTTGGGCAAAATGCCGGGGTTTGACAACAGTGACTGGCTTTCAGCCTGTCAGCTGCTTTCGAATTACATTGTAGATTCTGGAAGATGCTGATAAAGCGGATGACAGGCTGAAAGCCAGTCACCGGCACTCTGTAGGAGCGAATTTGAACGAAGTGAAAAACCGCGAATGGACGAACCCGCCAAATTAATTGTTCACGGTTTGCCTTCGGCAATTCGTTCCTACAGGATCGCGTTACTCCGCCGACGTATCCAACGCGGGGAAGGACTTAACCAACTCATCCACCGCTTTCATCTGTGCTAGGTAAGGCTCTAGCTTGGATAGCGGCAGGGCGCATGGGCCGTCGCACTTCGCAACATTTGGATTAGGGTGTGCTTCCAAGAATAGGCCGGCAATACCCTGTGAAAGACCCGCGCGTGACAGCTGTGCTACCAGTGCACGACGTCCATCGGCTGAATCCGAACGACCACCTGGCATCTGCAGTGCATGGGTAGCATCGAAGATAACTGGGTAACCAAACTCTTTCATGATGCTAAAGCCAAGCATATCGACCACTAGGTTGTTGTAACCAAAGGCGCTGCCGCGCTCACACAGAATCAGTTGGTCGTTACCGGCCTCTTCACACTTGGTTAAGATGTGCTTCATCTCATGAGGAGCTAAAAACTGTGCTTTCTTGATGTTAATCACCGCACCGGTTTTCGCCATAGCGACCACAAGATCAGTCTGGCGAGAGAGGAATGCAGGTAGCTGAATCACATCACAAACTTCAGCGGCAGGCTGACACTGGAAGGGTTCGTGCACGTCGGTAATAACAGGTACCTTAAAGGTCGATTTAACCTCTTGAAGGATCTTCAAACCCTCATCCAAGCCAGGGCCACGGAAAGAGTTGATAGAGGAACGGTTTGCCTTATCAAAGCTCGCTTTGAAAACATAAGGAATGTTCAGCTTGTTCGTCACTTCAACGTACTGCTCAGCAATGGTCATTGCTAAATCACGCGATTCCAATACGTTCATACCACCAAAAAGCACCATCGGCTTATCGTTATTCACATCGATTTGACCGACTTTGATACTGCGCTGTTCCATTGTTGTTCCTTATAAAAATGATTCCGCGATTATAAAGTAACTAGCCGGTATGTTGTAGAAGTTAACTACTTTAGCACCGGTGACTGGCTTTCAGCCTGTCATCCGCTTTCGAATTACATTCAATCTTCTGGAAAACGCTGATAAAGCAGATGACAGGCTAAAGCCAGTCACTGGTGAATCCGGCAATTGCTTTAAATCGAGCCGCCGATAAACTCAACGATGATCGATTTTGCTAAAAAGGCAGCAAGGCCTAGGCCGAGTGCAAAGAAAAGAATAAAAGTACCGAATTTGCCGGCGTTCGATTTTTTAGCAAGATCGTAGATGATAAAGAAGATGAAGAGAGCGAAGACGGTGACACCGACGTTAAACATGATCGCTTCCATTTCGGCTAAACGCATAGTTCTCTCCTCTCAATTTGAGCGCGCATCATAGCAAATAGAGAAGAATTAACACCCTGTAAAAGGTAGGGTTTTTTACAGCTGGTTCGCTTTACGATAGCGCCCCTGGTAGTCAAAGATGCGCTCGGTCACTTGCCAATACTTACCCGATTTTCTGGAGACGACAAAGTCCGGTACGGGTAAAGCGCTGCTCAGCTCAAGTACTGATTCCACGCTATTGAAAAGAGTGGGTGATTGACCACTATTCACCCGTGATCCAAAGAGTTGATTAAACAGCACCCTTTGTTTGGGGTTGGTGAGGTTGAACTTCTCCGATAGGGTGTTTGCATCTTCATCATAGTAGGTCACTCGTATCGCCATATCCTCTTGATTGACTCTAAGTCCCGCACAGCGAATCACTTTGCAGCTGTTCAGTGATAGAGCTTTTTTGATCAGATCATCAGGGTCGATCAGAGCCTCATGACACCCTTGGCAGTTTCGTGCCGCGATATCATTTTCAGCGCCGCAATGAGGGCAGCTTTTGAACTTAAAGCGAAATTGACACTGCTCCCCGTCATCAGAGAGACCTTGGCAGCGGCGTCCATAGTGCTCAATGACGGCTCCATCTTGATCGGTTCTTCCCCAAAAGAGGTTGGCAAAGTCGCAGAGAGGGCAGAAAACCTGTACCGGCTCGGTATCAGGTGCTGGCTTGGGTACGCCGACTTCAGGGTCGAATAGATCGATTCCGTTGTTGGCGTAGTCGATGACTAAACACTCTTTTTTACCTTCACTCAGTCGTAAGCCGCGACCGACCATCTGTTGGAACAGACTGACTGATTGAGTGGGGCGAAGAATCGCAATTAGATCGACATGTGGTGCATCAAAACCGGTGGTCAGTACCGCAACGTTAACGAGGTATTTAAACTGCCGCTGTTTAAAGCGGTTGATGATCTCTGTACGTTGCTTAGCATCGGTATCGGCTATCACCAGCTCCGCTTCCCCTTTAGGGAGGTAGTCCAATATCTCTTTTGCGTGCTTAACACTGGCCGCAAACAACATGACGCCTTGCCGATCGTTAGCAAGTTCCACGACCTGCTCACAAATGGCTTCAGTGACTCTGGGGTATTTAGCCAGCAGTTCATTGACCTCCCGCTCTGCAAACAGTCCGTTAGGTGAGGGTGTCAGTGCTGAGAAGTCGTAGTGTGCGGTCGCTGCATTGATCAGCTTAGGCTCCGTTAAGAACCCCTGTTTGATCAGGTTGCGCATCGGCAGATCATAGATGCAGTGTTGGAAAATGGTGCTCTCTGATTGGCGGAAAAAACCACGGTAATCCCGATGGTATATCCAGCCATGGCCTAAACGATAGGGGGTGGCAGTGAGTCCTAATACCTTTAGCGATGGATTACTCTTCTTAATCTGGCTGATCAGTTGTTGATAGAGCGATTCGTCGTTATCAGAGACACGGTGGCACTCATCAATAATGATCAATGAGTACTGATGATCAAACTGATCGAGATTTCTGGCGATTGATTGGATCGAGGCAAACACCACTTGATGTTCAGTGTCACGCTGCTTTAGTCCCGCCGAGTAGATACCCGGTGTCAGCCCTAATGCCGCATATTTGGAAGCATTCTGTTCGACCAGTTCTTGAACGTGAGTGACCACCAATATTTTACGCTTTGCTAGGCGGGCTAGCTCGGCAATGATTAGGCTTTTACCGGCTCCGGTAGGGAGCACCAGTACGGCGCTCTCGGAGGTTTGGCGGAAGTGCGTCAGCGTCGCATCAACCGCCTGTTGTTGATAGGGGCGAAGAGTAAAGCGCTGTGTCACTCCCACTCCATCGCTTCAAAGATGCGCCCCGCGTTTTTGCCCGCTAGCTCATCGGCTGTCTCTAGATGAAGGTAGGGTGTTTGGTCAATTTTGTAGGCGTCATCGAGTGTGCCGCCCTCATCAATCAACTCTCCGATCTTACCCCGAACGTACTCAAGGTAACCGCGAGTATATCGATCGACCTCGGCAAAGTTAGTGGGTTCCCCGTGACCCGGAACAATGATCATATCCTGTGCTATCGGTGTAAACTCATTCACCCAAGTCTCTATCCATTCAGCCGTATTGGTCTCTGGAAAGACGGGCAGCATGCGTTGGTGAAACGCGATATCGCCGGCAATCATGACGTTGCGCTCAGGAATCACAACACTGATGTCCCCTTTTGAGTGGGCTGGGCCAAGGTGCATAAGTTCGGCCGTGATGCCCCCAAGATCTAGCGTCATGCTCTCTTCAAAGGTTTGATCGATCTCGGTCAATTCGGTGCCATTGATGCGCTCTTTAAGTGTCTCTTTGAGCATCTCTAGACCGCGAAATCCCTGTTCTTGAATCTCCTCTTCGGCATCGACGTGGGCAATAATGGTTGCCCCTTGCTCTTTCCAGTAGTTATTTCCTAGAGCGGCATGGGATTGGCCATTTTCATCAACGACGTATTTAACCGGTTTGTCGGTCAGTTGTTTGATCTCATCATGTAGGGCTTTGGCTAATAGGTAAGTACTTGAACCATTCACCACCAGGACTGACTCATCGCCAATCACGAAGCTAAGGTTATTGTTGTGGCCGGCATTCTCATAGGTGTAAAACTTCAACTGCCCGATGGCCGAGTAGACATCATCGGCGACTTTGACGGGTTTATCGTAGAGTAGGGACTCTTTGTACTTATCATCGGGCGTCACAGCAAAGGCTGAGGTCGACACTAGGCTTGTGAGAATTGACACACTTAAAGAGAGGGCTTTTAACGGCATAGCACACACCTTGTTCTGTTTTTATAGACCAGAAATATAACACGCTTTTATCGAACGGGTAGTGCCGATTCACTCTTAACATTGCGCATGACAAAACTCGAATGCACGCCGGTCACGCCCTCTATGCGGGTGATCTTTTCGAGCAATAAGCGTTGAAAATCTTCCATGTCATGCACCACCACTTTGAGTTGGTAGTCAGCATCCTGACCGGTAATCAGCAAGCACTCTAATACCTCTGGTAGATCATTAATGACCTTATCAAAGTTGGCGAAACGCTCTGGGGTGTGGCGATCCATCGAAATCATAATGATTGCGGTAAGCGTTAACCCCAATTTTTTGGCATCCAAGTTGGCGCGATAGCCGCTAATGATGCCGCTCTCTTCAAGGGCTCTGACACGGCGTAAGCAGGGGGAGGGTGAGAGACCGACCTTATCCGCTAACTCTTGGTTTGAGATGCGTCCATCTAGCTGAAGCTGCTGAAGAATAGCCTTATCGTAACGATCCATTTCTACAATCCGCAAAAAATTAGAATAAAATTGCTTAATTAATTAATTTATAGCAATTAATGATAATAAATTCATCTATTTCTTAGTTAATTCGCAATCATTCACCTCCGTAACCCCAGTAAACTGTGCAGCAATGAATTAACTCGAAGCCACTGTTGAGGATTGTATGTCTAACTTCGATTACCGCCGCTATCAGCCAGCTCCACAGATTCAAATTGAGAATCGTACTTGGCCTAACAACACAATCACCCACGCGCCGATTTGGGCGTCGGTGGATCTGCGTGACGGTAATCAGGCGCTACTTGAACCGATGACCGTAGAACAGAAGCAGCGTCTATGGCGTCTGTTGGTGAAGATTGGTCTAAAAGAGATTGAGGTGGGCTTCCCGTCAGCGAGTCAGCCGGACTACGATTTTGTTCGCTGGTTGATCGACAACGGTGAGATTCCTGATGACGTGACGATTCAGGTACTGGTTCAGGCCCGTAAAGAGCTGATCGACCGTACCTATGAAGCGCTTCGTGGTGTTAAAAGTGCGGTGGTTCACGTCTACAATTCAACCAGTACGATTCAGCGTGAGCGCGTATTCAATCAGGATCGCGAGGGTATCAAAGCGATTGCGACACAGGGTGCGCGGTGGGTCATGGAGGGTGCCAAAGATTACCCAGAAGTTGATTGGACCTTCCAGTATTCACCAGAGAGTTTTACCGGAACTGAGATCGACTATGCGATCGAGGTCTGTGATGCGGTAATGGATGTTTGGCAGCCAACGGCTGAGAACCGCTGCATTATCAATCTACCGTCAACGGTAGAGGAGTCGACGCCCAACATTTTTGCCGATCAGATTGAGTACTTCTGTACCCATATGAAGAATCGTGCTGGCGCGATTATCTCAGTTCACACTCATAATGACCGAGGATGTGCTGTGGCGGCTGCTGAGCTGGCAGTTTTGGCCGGTGCTGATCGTGTGGAAGGGACGTTGCTAGGCAATGGCGAGCGTACCGGTAACATGGATTTGGTCACAATGGCGATGAACTTATACAGCCAAGGCGTTGATCCTAAAATGGATCTGTCTAATCCGGATGAGATTATTACCACCTTTACTGAGTGTACGCGCTTGCCGGTTAGTCCCCGTCATCCTTGGATTGGAGAGTTGGTCTACACGGCCTTTTCGGGTAGCCATCAGGACGCTATACAGAAATGTTTGCACCGACAGGGTGAGGATGAGCACTGGCAGGTGGCTTACTTGCCAATCGACCCAAAGGATATTGGCCGTGATTACCAAGCGGTTATTCGCGTTAACAGTCAATCAGGCAAGGGCGGTATGTCCTTTGTACTTGAACGTGATTATGGCATTACTCTGCCGCGCTGGATGCAGACTGAATTGGCTCCGCTGGTTCAAAAAGCTTCAGAAGAGAGTGCTTCGGAAATGGGCAGTGATGCGATTTTTGAGATCCTTAAAGCGAACTTTATTAAATCGGCTGAGCCAGTAGCGTTGCAAGGCTTCTCCATTGATCGTCAGCAAAACGAGCAGTTCAAAGCGACAGTATCGATCAACGGCCAAGATCGTGAACTGATCGGTCAGGGGGAAGGGGTAATCTCCTCTTTCCTTGATGGTTGGGCCTCGTTGACTGGGCAGGCAGTCAACGTCATCGACTACTCTGAACATGCGGTCGGTAGTGGCACCGATGCATTGGCAGCAGCTTACTTCTTAATCAATGTTGATGGTCAGCGTGTCGTCGGTATGGCCTTTGATACAGACAGTTTAGGGGCTTCTCTAAAGGCACTGATCTCGGCCATCAACCGATCAGAGGTCGCTGTACAACTAGCGGCTTAGTGACGCTAACAACTGATTTAATCCGTTAATTGATAAGGCCGGTTCGCATTGTGAAATGTGTACTGGCCTTTTTATTTTCAATCAATCTATCAAAAAGTGTCATGAAATAGGCTGAAGGAGTAGAATATTGGCCTTAATTGAAACTTTCTAATTGTTAGTTGGAACCCTTCATGCCTCACTCTCACAGTACGCTTCAAGAACTTCGCGATTCTGATCAATTCATTCAGCGCCACCTCGGCTCAAATGATGCTGAGCAATTACAGATGTGCAGCACCCTGGATGTCTCTGATCGAGCTGATTTGATTCAGAAAACCGTCCCTGAATCGATCCTACTGAGTGATGCGCTCTCGATTGGTAATCCGGTGACAGAGGTTGAAGCCCTGTCGGAACTTAAGCAGATCGCGGCTAAGAACCAACTGAACAAAAACTTTATCGGTATGGGCTACTACGGCACCTTGGTACCGGGTGTTATTCAGCGTAACGTGCTGGAGAATCCCGCTTGGTACACCGCCTACACCCCTTACCAGCCTGAGATCTCACAAGGCCGTCTTGAGTCACTGCTCAACTTCCAGCAGATGGTCATGGATCTGACTGGCATGGACTTGGCAAACGCGTCGTTGCTTGATGAAGCGACCGCTGCAGCTGAGGCAATGACTCTGCTTAAGCGATCTAATCGTAAGAAATCAGACACCTTCTTTGTCGATTCTCAGGTACACCCACAGACCTTGGATGTTATTCAAACACGTGCCGAGTACTTTGGTATTGAGGTCGTTGTTGATGATGCCACAAACCTCTCTTCACACGACTGTTTCGGCTGTCTGGTTCAATACCCAGGCAGTGAGGGGGAGATTATCGATCTTGCCAGCGTCGTTGAAGATGCTAAGGCACAAGGTGCACTGGTTGCAGTGGCAACCGATCTTTTAGCATTAATGTTGCTTAAATCACCGGGCTCTCTCGGTGCAGATGTTGCACTCGGTTCAGCACAACGTTTTGGTGTACCGATGGGCTTTGGTGGTCCACATGCTGCATTTTTCGCGACCAGCGAGAAGCTTAAACGTTCGGTTCCTGGTCGTATTATTGGGGTTTCGATCGATTCCCGCGGTAACCAAGCCTACCGTATGGCGATGCAGACGCGTGAGCAGCACATTCGCCGTGAAAAGGCGACCTCTAACATCTGTACGGCGCAGGCACTGCTTGCCAATATGGCTGCGTTTTATGCGATCTACCATGGCCCAGTGGGTCTGAAAAAGATTGCCACTCGCGTTCACCGCCTCGCTCAGCTTGCAGCGAAACAGCTTAACAGTGCTGGCTTAACGACCAATACCCACTTCTTTGACACCTTGAGCTTTGATGCTGACGCGTCGGTCCATCAGCGCGCTTTAGATGCCAATATCAATCTTCGTAAGATCACTGAGACGCGTTTCGGTGTCAGCTTTGATGAGACGCACAGCGTTGAAGATGTCGCGCACCTTGTAAGTATCATTAACGGTAAGGTTGTTTCAGTTGAGGACCTAGGTGATGTCGATGCGGCTCTATCGATCCCAACGGATATGATTCGTGAAGATGAAGTGTTGTCTCACCCTGTCTTTAATCGCTACCACGCTGAGCACGACATTCTGCGCTACATGAAGCGACTAGAGAATAAAGATTACTCTCTGGTTCACGGCATGATTCCGCTAGGTTCATGTACGATGAAGTTGAATGCGACTTCGGAGATGGCGCCGGTCACTTGGCCAGAAATTGGTAATGTTCATCCGTTCGTTCCTGCAGAGCAGGCACAGGGCTACGCTGAAATGCTAGAGCAGTTGGATCGTTGGTTGATTGATATCACCGGCTACGATGCGATCTCTATGCAGCCAAACTCAGGGGCTTCGGGTGAGTACGCTGGTCTGTTAGCGATTCGTAAGTACCAAGAGTCTATCGGTGAAGGTCACCGTAATGTCTGTTTGATTCCATCGTCGGCGCACGGTACCAACCCTGCTTCAGCCGCAATGATGGATATGAAAGTGGTTGTGGTTGCCTGCGATGAAGTGGGTAACGTGGATGTGGCTGACTTGAAAGCCAAAGCGGAACAGCACAGCGACAACCTGTCGACACTGATGATTACCTACCCATCGACGCACGGTGTCTTTGAAGAGGCTGTGGGTGAAATCTGTGAACTGATTCACCAGCATGGTGGTCAGGTCTACATGGACGGTGCTAACTTGAATGCGCAGGTAGGCCTGTGTAAGCCAGGTACGATTGGTGCTGACGTATCACACCTTAACCTGCACAAAACCTTTGCTATCCCTCACGGTGGTGGTGGTCCAGGTATGGGGCCTATTGGTGTGAAAGCACACTTAGCGCCATTCCTTGCTAGCCACAGTGTATCGCCCGTGCCAGGTAATGGCAGCAATGGAGCCGTAGCAGCAGCACCTTACGGTTCGGCGTCTATTCTGCCGATTACCTGGATGTACATCCGTATGCTCGGTGATCGCGGTTTGCGCGAATCGACCGAACTGGCGATTCTAAATGCTAACTACATTGCTAAACGTCTTGAGAATCACTATTCGATTCTCTACCGCGGCACGAATGGTTTTGTCGCACACGAATGTATTATCGATATCCGCCCTCTGAAAGAGGTCTCTGACATTACTGAAGAGGACATTGCTAAGCGTTTGATGGACTATGGCTTCCACGCGCCGACCATGTCCTTCCCTGTGCCGGGCACGCTAATGGTGGAACCAACTGAATCAGAATCTATTCAGGAACTTGATCGTTTCATTGAAGCGATGATTAAGATTCGTGAAGAGATTGCGGCGGTTGAGCGAGGTGAAGTCGCTGCGGAAGATTCTGTTCTTAGACATGCACCGCACACCCTGGAAGATCTGGTGGATGCAGAGTGGACCCGCAGCTACTCAAAAGAGCAGGCTGTGTTCCCAGTCAGTGCGGTTCGCCAAGCGAAGTTCTGGCCAACGGTTAACCGTATCGACAACGTCTACGGCGATCGAAACTTCGTCTGCACCTGTCCACCGGTGAGTGACTACGCAGAGTAGGTTATTTTGTATTAACAAAAAGGGGTCAGACCAAAGGTCAGACCCCTTTTTTTTTGGAGCGTTGGAGCGGTTTGAATGTTGGAGCGGTCTTGAAAGGCCGCGATTTGATCGCCTCATCTACGATAAGGCTCCAACAAGATCACTCCACAAACAAAAAGTTGCGAATCAGCTCTTTACCACCTTCGGTTGCAAAGGATTCTGGGTGGAACTGGATGCCGTGTATTGGATACTCTTTGTGCTTCACACCCATAATCTCAAAGGCACCGCCTTGGCGGATTCGATCGATGTTGGTCAGGTCGTTCTGCTGAAGCTCACCGACTGCTGCAGTGACCTCTAAACAGTCTGGAATCGATTCCGACTCTGCAATCAAAGAGTGGTAGCGCATCACTTCAAGTTGATCGGGGATATTTT
The DNA here is from genome assembly GCF_013282935.1 of Marinobacterium sp. xm-d-579. NCBI lineage: Bacteria > Pseudomonadati > Pseudomonadota > Gammaproteobacteria > Oceanospirillales > Oceanospirillaceae > Marinobacterium > Marinobacterium sp. xm-d-579. The sequence goes on along the minus strand of NZ_WBYP01000002.1, from coordinate 480,515 downwards.
TGAATACACCCTCGGCGTTGTGGGTGATCGGACTGATCTTGCCGTGCATCGGCAGTGGGGCTTTCACCACCTTTCCACCAAAACAGTGGACTATGCCTTGCATACCTAAACAGACGCCCATTAATGGCGTCTCTTTGCCTAGGCTGGTTATCACATCAGCACAGACGCCAAAATATTTAGGGTCATCCGGTGAGCCAGGGCCGGGCGAGATAATGATTCTATCTGGGTTTGCCTGACGTACTGCCTCAACATCGACCTCATCGTTGCGTTTTACAATGATCTCAAAATCATCCAAGTGGCCGGCAAGTTGCTCAGCTTCAAGAATCTCACCAATGAACTGGTAGAGGTTATAGGTGAAGGAGTCATAGTTATCGATGATGTAAACCTTCATGGTTGTTGAATCGGTCACGCCTGTTCCTCCACCATAAATTGATCCAGTACTTTTTTAGTACCGGCAAACTTGCGACGAATCTCTTCGTACTCATCTTCCGGATTAGAGTCGTAGACATTACCACCACAGGTCTGCACATACGCCTGTTCACCGTTGGCAAATACCGTGCGAATCGGAATGGCAAAGGTACAATCACCATTGAAGGAGAAGTGCCCGACTGCACCTCCATAAGGGCCGCGGCCATCTGCTTCCAACTCATCAATGATCGTCATCGCCTCAATTTTAGGCGCGCCTGTCAGTGTGCCGGCAGGGAAGTTGCTGGCCAAAGCAGAGAACATGTCATGCTCATCAGAGATAATGCCGACAATCTCACTTGAGATGTGTTGGACATGACTGAATCGTTTGATGTCCATAAGGTTACGCACTTTAACCGTACCAAAGCGTGCCACTCGACCGATGTCGTTTCGATGTAGATCGACGATCATATTGTGCTCGGCAATCTCTTTAGGATCGTTGAGTAGGGCGCGAGCTAACTGCTGATCTTCAACGGCATCGGCGCCACGTTTTGTTGTGCCGGCCAGTGGGAAGGTCTCCATCTCACCCTGACGTAAGCGGAAGAGTAGTTCGGGGCTTGCGCCAATTAGCTTCTGCTCACCAAACTTTACGTAGTACATCTGCGGCGATGGGTTCACTTCGCGCAATTGTTCGTAAATGTTGATGGTGTCACCCTCGAGGCGGAAACGCTTTTTAAAGCCCACTTCCGTCTGGAAAATCTTACCCTCAATGATGTCCTGTTTAACCTTCATAACAGCATCAGCATGATCTTGTTGGGTCATGGTATCGCCGAGGTTGTAGATCTTCAGCGGGCCATTGGCAGGGCAGTCGGAAGCGAGAATCTCATCGACCAACTCAATGCGGCTATCAGTGTAGTAGAAGTAGAAAACTTCACCGGTCATTTTGTCGAGAATTAGACCGTCTTTAAAAACACCAAAACGGAAGATATCGAACATCTCACTGTGTTGTAGGTTCAGTGAGGGTTCAAAGTAGTTCATACAGTCGTAACCGATATAGCCGGTCAAACCACCCGCATATTTTCGCGAGATGATGTTTTGAGGAACGATCTCACGTAGAAGGTAGTATGGGTTTTCACTGGCGTAAGACTCGCGGTTGCCCTGGCGATCCTCGATATGAAGATAACCTTCGTCGGCCCACAAAATCTGCTCAGGATCAAAACCGATGATGGAGTGGCGTGAGATGTAACTCTCTTCACCCAAAGATTCGAGCATCACGCAGTTATCAAAGCGCTTTTCGATCTTCTTAAACAGTTGGAAAAAATCGATGTCGGCCGCCATTTTGACGTATTGAGGTTTTCGGGGAAGCTCAATTTTGGCCGGTTTACGGTTAATCATTCGTTACCTTCTTTGGCTTTCAATGCGCGCGAACCGCGCGTCACAGTCGCTATACCTACACCTAGCTGTTTCGCAATTTCGCGTTGGGGAACACCATCCTCTAAAAGTCGGAAGATCTGTAATCGTTTACTGATCTCTGTGACTTCACTGGGTGTTAACAGTTCCTGCAGCGCAACGGAAAGTGTCTCTTCGCTTTGACAAGAGAAGAGGTGAGTAATGAGTTGATCAAAATGGCTAGATGTATTCATGTACTAGTACGATAGCACAATGCTTTTCCAGTGAACAGCGCTTTTTAGGATTGTCTGAAGGGCGCTAGGGGATTAAACTGACGCCTCTTTTTTGAACTACTGGAGTGACTTCCCGATGGGTCGTGCGTATCAAAACCGAAAAGCCTCGATTGCTAAAACTTCTGACCAGAATGCTAAGGTCTACAGTCGTTACAGCCGTGAAATTTACATGAGTGCCAAATCCGGTGGTTCGGATCCCAATGCTAACCTGTCTCTGCGTAGCTTGCTTGATCGTGCTAAAAAAGATCAGGTACCTGCGCACGTTATCGATAAAGCGATCGATAAAGCGCAAGGTGGTGGCGGTGAAGACTTCGCACCTGCTCGATATGAAGGTTACGGCCCAGGCGGCTCAATGGCGATCATTGAGTGTCTAACTGACAACCCGAACCGTACCTTTGGTGATGTTCGTCAAGCCTTTACTAAGACTAAGTGTAAAATCGGTAACCAAGGTGCCGTAGCGCACATGTTTGAACACGCTGCGGTATTTGTATTCAAACACGATGATGAAGACGCTGTGCTTGAAGCGCTGATGGAAGCCGACGTTGATGTAACCGATCTTGAGAACGAAGAGGGGTTGCTAACCGCCTTTGTTGCTCCTACCGACTACTTTAAAGCTAAAACAGCTCTAACTGAGATGGGCATTACGGATCTTGAAGTAGAAGAGATCCAGTGGGTACCTAACAGCTACACAGAGATCAGCGAAGAAGATCGGGTGTTGTTTGATAAGTTCTTAGGCATGCTAGAAGATCTTGATGATGTTCAGCACGTTTACCACAACGTTCAACTGTAAAGAATGACGTTGAATGAAGGCTCCCTAGGGAGCCTTTTTTGTTGGAATAAACCTTTTTGTTGGAGCGATCTTGAAAAGGTCGCGATAGTACTTGCGCTTTTGTTGGAGCGGTCTGGTAAAGGCCGCGATGATGCCAATCGCCTCATCTGCGATAAGGCTCCAACAAAAAGCCCCGCTTGTGCGAGGCTTTTTGATTTGGATGGCGGTTGAGGAGGGATTAACTCGCGACATCCCTGTCGCTCGGGCTCTGCCCAGCTTCGCTGTTCAAAAACGCTATCCTGCGTTTTTGTCGAACCCTCTGGTCGGGTTCTTATCCAAACAACCCAAAGCAAAAAGCCCCGCTTGTGCGAGGCTTTTTGTTTTGGATGGCGGTTGAGGAGGGATTCGAACCCTCGATACGTTGCCGTATACACACTTTCCAGGCGTGCTCCTTCGACCACTCGGACACTCAACCTAAACTTTAATTTGGCACAACACTTTCCAGGCGTGCTCGTTATTCGCGTCTCCTGACGCACACCCCGTTGGGGCCGGACTTCGTCCGTTCAAAAACGCTATCCTTGCGTTTTTAGTCGACCACTCGGACAACTGACCTAAACTTTTTATTGGCACATCACTCTTCAGGCGTGCTCTTCAACGCGAGCGCGGATTCTAGCAAAGATGGTTTAAATCACAAGGGTTTATCGCGGCTTGTGCTGTTACTGTGGGTGGTTTCGTTTAGAATACACACAGATTTAATATTTTCATTAGGAACTGATTGATGTTGATGCCTATCTTGGCTGTGGTTGCGGGTCTTGTGTTATTGGTTTGGAGTGCCGATCGCTTTGTCGATGGGGCGGCTGCTACCGCTAAACATTTGGGTATGCCAACCTTATTGATCGGTATGGTCATTATTGGGTTTGGTACCTCTGCACCTGAGATGGTGGTTTCTGCTTTAGCCGCTTCCCAAGGTAACCCCGGCTTAGCCATTGGTAATGGCTTTGGCTCAAACATCACTAATATTGCGTTAATTTTGGGGATTACCGCGCTGTTAAGTCCTATCAGCGTTAAATCCAAGATTCTTAAGACGGAGCTTCCTCTGCTAGCCCTTGCAACCCTACTTGTGGGTGCGTTGATCTACGATTTAGAGATTACTCGTTTTGATGCTTTTCTGATGTTGTTTGTCTTTGCGCTGATTATGGGCTGGTCGATTTACTCCAGCATGAGAGCCAAAAACGATGCACTCTCTGCGGACTTTGAATCTGAGTTTGAAGATGACGACTACCTGCCGTTAAGTCGAGCGCTTTTCTGGTTGGTGTTAGGCCTAGTGATTCTGATTGGTAGCTCACGCCTGTTGGTCTGGGGCGCTGTCGATATTGCGATGGCTTTGGGTGTCAGTGATCTGATCATTGGATTGACCATTGTAGCGATAGGCACTTCGCTGCCTGAACTGGCTTCGTCAATCATTTCGGTAAAGAAGAACGAGCATGATTTAGCCTTGGGTAACGTCATTGGATCTAACTTATTCAATACTCTTGCCGTTGTTGGTATAGCCGGTGCTATTCAGCCTTTGGGCATTGAAGCTGCAGCTCTCTACCGTGATTGGACCATTATGGGCGTGTTAACTCTATCCCTGTTTGTTTTGGGTTACGGTGTGTTAGGGCGTCGTCGCATTAATCGTATTGAGGGTGGGTTGTTGGTGGCCGTCTATATAGGTTATGCGGGTTACCTTTTCTATACGCTGTCTGCTTCGTTTTAACGCTTAATTCGCTTCGCCCTTAAATTATCGCGGCCTTTGCTAGACCGCTCCAACAGTATTTATCGCGGTCTTTTCAAGTCGACTCTAACACTAAGTGCATTTGACACTGTTGGAGCGGTCTTAAAAAGGCCGCGATAGCTTTTCAGACAAACTCCAACGTCTAAATAGTTGGCACGATACTTGCTCTAAATTTACTAACGAAAATTTGTAGAGAGCAGTATTTTTAAGTTTGTGTCCAAGTTAAGTATTGGTGCTAAAACCATCATTGGTGTGGCATTAATCGAGATCTGCGCCTTCTCTTTCTTGATTCTGACAGAGTCAGCCATTGTTCATGATACGAATAAAGCGCTTTATGAAGAGTCTGCACGAGACATATCAGAGCTCTTTGCCTCGTCCATCACCAACGCGGTCATCAGCTTTGATATTGCCGAGATAGAATCGGCCATTTCTCAATTCATGCAGCGTGAAACGGTATTGGGCGTTTCAGTTATAGCAGCTAATGATCGAGTCATGGCGAGCCAGACACAGAGTGAGCTTAGTGGGCTTGAATCCATATACGATGTTCAGATGCCTATTATTATTGATCAACAATCCTTTGGCTGGGTGGAGTTTACCTATGACATCTCAATCGTTGACGATAACTCCAATTTTGCCAAACTGTTAGGTTTTCAAATCGCGATTGGCGGGCTTCTGTTAGTAGCTTTCTTTTCATACCTGCTTGGTCGATACCTGACTTGTCGTATCCGAGAGCTCTCTAAAAGTGTCCAATCGATTGCTAAGGGTGACCTAAACACAGAGGTTAAGGTTATTGGCCATGATGAGATCTCGCAGTTTGCTAGTCTGCTTGAAGCGATGCGCAAGAAGTTAGTTGAAGCACAATCAGTCATGGCGAAAAGTCAGGAAAACTTAGCTCAGCAAGTCGAAAGTAAAACCAAAGAACTTCAGCAGGCACTTAGATTATCGGAAGAATCTAAACAGCGTGAAGCCGATGTGTTCGCCATTTTAGGTCATGAGATCCGCACGCCCATATCGATCATCATGATGGAGTTAGAAAATAGAGAATCCATTAATCTCAATCTCATCCGCTCGAATGTTGATCATACTCTATCGCTTATTGATGATATGAGCTTGGTCGCACGAGCGGGTTCTGGTCGTGATATGAACGTCGATTCAGTCGATTTGGCTGAGCTATTCAGTGGTCTTATTACCAGCTATCGACAGCAAGCCTATGCACATGGAATTCGTTTAGTCGATGAGATAGCGATTACCGGGACGCAGGTTAAAACATCAGAGAAGGCGCTGCGTCAAATCGTCTCAAATCTAATGCGAAACGCCATCATTCACAGCCAGTGTAAAACCTTATCTATCTCGGCCGATCTGCAACGCATTAACCCAAACTTTGCACGTCTTGAAGTCTCTATTACCGATGATGGTAAGGGCATTAAGCCAGAGCTTCAGGCTCGGGTGTTTGAGAGCTTTACTAGAGGTGATAGCCAGACTGAGGGGAGCGGTATTGGACTCAGTGTCTGTAAGGAGTTGGTGACTAATATGGGCGGGGATTTGGTGTTAGAGAGCGACGGGAAAACGGGTAGCCGTTTTACCTTTACACTCTCATTGGCGATTGAAGAGGCTAAGAGTTCTTTGCCAACATCTGAGTTACCTCAGATGGAACTCTCAGTGTTAGAAGGATTATCCGTTTTGGTCGTTGAGGATAACCTAACAATACAACTGTTAACCAAAAAGATGCTGGAATCAAAAGGCGCATCAGTTGTGACCGCCTCTAACGGGGATGAGGGTCTGCAAAAAGCTAAATTACAGACGTTTGATCTTATGCTGTCTGACCTAATGATGCCGGTCATGGATGGAGATGAGATGATTAAAACCCTGAGGTCTATGGATGTTGATGCACCCATTATCGGTGTAACAGCGGCAACCATTGGGGGGGAGCGAGATCAGCTATTAAAAGCGGGTGCAGATCTTGTGTTGGCAAAACCGTTAAAAATCCACAGCATTGAGGCGTTTTTGCACTCTCAATCTGTCAAAATCGTTAATAGTTAAGAGGAGTGAGTGATGAATAAGTTATTAAAGCGTTTAGTGTCAGTTGGCGTTTTGGTGACGGCAATTAATGGTCAAGCTTGGGCAGAGACGTTCACCTTTGGTGTTGTCCCTCAGCAATCAGCAACCAAGTTAGCTAAAGTGTGGGGGCCTGTTCTTAAGCATTTAGAAGATAAAACGGGCGTGCAGTTTCAGTTTGCGACCGCTACCGACATTCCTACCTTTGAGCAGCGTTTAATGGATGATGTGTATGACTTTGCTTACATGAACCCCTACCACTTCACCTTCTTTAATGAACACAAGGGTTACACGGCGCTTGCGCATCGAGCGGATAAGAAAATTCAGGGTCTTCTTGTAACGCGTAACGACAGCTCCATTTCTGAGTTAAGCCAGTTAGAGGGTAAGGAGGTCGCTTTCCCTTCGCCAGCAGCCTTTGCGGCTTCGTTGGTTCCACGTGGTGAGTTGGCAAAAATGGGGATTAATATCACTCCCCGTTATGTCAGTTCGCATGACTCGGTTTATTTGGGTGTGTCCCGTGAGTTTTTCTTGGCCGGAGGCGGCATAGGACGCACGTTTAATAACTCTAAAGATGATATTAAGAGCCAATTAAAAGTTCTTTGGAAAACCGAAGAGTACACCCCCCATGCCTTTGCTAACCACCCAAGAGTGGATGCCGATATAGCCAAGAAAGTTTCAGCGGCATTGGCTGATATGGGTAATTCTGAAGAGGGTAAAGCTGCGTTATCAGGTTTAGGTATTCAATCGCTTAGAGCCGCTAATGACAGTGACTGGGATGATGTACGTGCGCTGAAGCTAACGCTGTTGGATAGTTTGTTGGATTGAGCGATCGCGGCCTTTTCAAGACCGCTCCAACATAAAAAGATCTCGAACCGTTGGAGCGGTCTTAAGAAGGCCGCGAACTTAAGAAAAGATTTCGAACCGTTGGAGCGGTCTTGAAAAGGCCGCGAACTTAAGAAAAGATTTCGAACCGTTGGAGCGGTCTTAAAAAGGCCGCGAACTTAAGAAAAGATTTCGAACTGTTGGAGCGGTCTTAAAAAGGCCGCGAACTTAATCCAAGCGAAACCTGAGCTGGAAAAGCGCGCTCGGTTTCGCTCTAACCAGCTCAATATCACCATCCATACTTTTCATCAGGGTTTGCACTTTAAATAGCCCTAAACCCGTTCCAGCCCCAATCTCACGTGTGGTAAAGAAGGGATCAAAGATGTTGTTGATGTCTTGAGCCTCTATACCCATGCCATTATCTTCGATCGTCAGTTTAAGTTCTGATCCCTCTCTTTCACATTGAATGTTGACCAGAGCCTTTTGTTCAGGCGGAACAGCCTGTAGCGCATTGGTAACGACGCCAGATATTGCATCCATTGCTAAGCGTGACTTCGCTCGAACAAATAGAGAGTCGGGCAGTTGAATCAGTATCTGACAATTACCTGCAGAGCGATCAGGTAACTGCTGTACAGCTTGTTCAGCGCCTTGTGCAACTAGACTTCGTAGGTTGACCAACTCTAACTCTGACTCCTCTCTGTTTAACTCCAGATTGCGAAGTTGCGAGATAATCAGTGTTACCCGCAAAATAGCCGCCTCGGACTCATCTATCAGTGACGGATAGTCTGATGAGAGGTAATCAAAATCAGCTCTTTCTAGGATTGGATTGAACTGTTCAGGATTCATCGAATCTTTTTTTATCTGCTCTATCGCGCTGACACACTGCTCTATGTAATCGCGCAGGGTGTCGATGTTAGAGCGGACAATCGATAGCGGGTTATTCACCTCATGGGCAATGCCTGACGCTAGAATTCCCAGTGAGGCCTGTTTTTCAGCAGCAATCAATTTGGCTTGTGCGGCTTTGATTTCATGATTGGCTAATTCAAGCAGATGGTTTTTTTCTGATAGCGCTAGAGTTCGCTGTTCAACTTTGTTTTCTAGCTCTTCATTTAAATTACGCAGCTGCTGCTCTAAGGTCTTTTCCTGTTCGCGAGTCGCTTTGAGGGTGGAGCTCATTCGGTTAAAAGCGGTTGCCACGACATCGATTTCGTCGTTTCCTTTAACCTCTATTTGAGTCTTAAGTTCGCCTCGGCTAATGGTCTCTGCAGCATCACGAAGCAGGGAGAGTTTATTAATCAGATAGCGTCCCAATACAAAAGAGAAGATTGCTACTAATACCATCTCTAACGCGGCGATGGCGTAACTCCAACGTTTAGCCTCTTCAATCGTGTTGAGTATAGGATGGATACTAAACCCGACCTCTACCATACCGTACTGATCGCCTTCGACCTCAATGACCGCTTTTGCATCAAAGATGCCGTCATCAACCTCTGACGCTTCTAGGTCGATGTCACCAGGAGAGATAGTATCGGATTGAGTTAAGATGCGACCCCGTTGATCGAGAACACGCGCGTACAGAATGTCATCACTTTTCATGACCTCATCAACAAATGCATTCAGAGAGGCTAGATCATAAGCTAAAACAGCGTCTTTAACGGTAATGGCAAAGAGTTTTGCGGTCGCGTTTGCGCGCTTATCCATCTCGTTGAAGTTCGTATCACGAATAAAACCGAGCATCATAACGATCAGCGTGATCAGAAGGACTGCCTCGATAGCAGCTACCCCTAGGATCGTCTTAGTTTTAATGGAGTTTCGAATCAACGCACTGTCTCAATAAACATCTGTTTCTCATTCGTTAACTATAGTCTATAGATCCTGAGTTGTTTTACTTCTTTTGTAGTAAAGAAAATATACGCCCATCTATGACAAGCAGTCCGAAACCAATGAACAAACCTCCCGTCACTTGAATCAGTGTAATGGTCTCATTAAGAACACTGATACCTAGCAGAGTGCCGCTAATAGGAACCAGAAGGGTGACCAGCATGGCGTTAGCGGCACCTGCTTTACTGATTAACTCAAAAAAGAGTATGTAAGCAAAGGATGTTGAGGCCACCGCCAGCGCTAATATTGAAGCGATCACGCTGAAAGAGGGTAGCGTGTCGGGTAATTTGGTTGAGGTCAGTATCAGTACTGGAATCATGATAAGGCTTGAGGCGCTAAGCTGGCATGTCGCAGACTGAATCGAGTTGCGTCCGGCGAGGTGGCGTTTCGCCCATAATCCTGAAAAACCATAACTTACGGTCGCTAAAAAGCTTAGCAGAACTCCCAGAGGATCGGTGTGTAGAGCCAATTGGGTTAGGCCGCTAAGCAGCGCGACTCCCAATACGCCCAAAAGACTGCCAATGATTTTATTGGGTTTGAGTAACTCCTCTTTAAATAGCGCCAACACAATAAAGGTGCAGATCGGTGTCATGGCATTGATGATGGAGGCCAATGAGACACTGATCAGTGTTTGTGCATAAAAGATGAAGGTAAAGGGGATGACGTTATTGAGCAGCCCCATAACAAAAAATTTCTTCCAGGTATCAACATCTTTAGGAAGCGGAACTTTGAAAAGAGGCAGCAGGCTTAACATCACCAATGCTGCAATCATCACCCTTAAAAAAACCAGTAGAAGGGGATCTATCTCTTGAACGGCAATGCCGATAAATAGAAACGAGCCACCCCAAAGCAGCGACAGCGTAAAAAGATTGAGCAGTTGTGAAGTAGGCATCTAATTGGTTGATCTCTAATTATTTGCAAGCTTTGCCATCATAAGGGAACCGATGGTTGTTCACCTAGTATTTCATCATGTGACTTTGCCTGATTATGCCTTGATTCAAAAACGGTTCTTTCGCATTATGTGCTCAATAATTATTGATAAGGACAGACTATGTCAGGACTACTGCCAAACGTTGATCCAGATGGATTGCTAGAATTCTCGGTTGTTTACACAGACCGTTCCCTAAACCACATGTCGAATGCCTTTCAGCATGTCATGCGTGATCTTTCGGGTCAGTTAAAATCCGTCTACAACGCCGATGCAGTTGCGATCATTCCTGGTAGCGGTACCTTTGGTATGGAAGCGGTGGCTCGACAGTTTGCTAACGGCAAAAAAGCGATGGTGATTCGCAACGGTTGGTTTAGTTACCGTTGGACTCAAATTTTTGAGATGGCTGGCTTGCCTCGTGAAGAGTTGGTTTTAAAAGCCCGTTTTGATTCAGACGATGCGCAAGCGCAACTCTCGCCGTACCCAATTGAAGAGGCGGTGGATGCCATTCGTAACGAGCGTCCAGAAGTGGTCTTTGCACCACACGTCGAAACCTCGGCCGGTATGATTCTGCCTGATGAGTACATTAAAGCGGTTGCGGATGCGGCTCATGAAGTGGGTGCGCTGTTTGTTCTGGACTGTATTGCGTCAGGTGCTATCTGGGTTGATATGAAGGCTCTGGGTGTTGATGTGCTCTGCAGTGCGCCACAGAAAGGGTGGAGTGGTTCACCTTGTGCGGGCCTTGTGATGATGAGTCAACGAGCTCGTGATGCGATCGAGAATACCACTAGTAACTCCTTTGCTTGCGACCTGAAAAAGTGGCTTCAGATCATGGAAGCTTACGAAAACGGTGGCCACGCCTACCATGCCACCATGCCTACCGATGGTTTGCGTCAGTTACGTGATGTTATGGCTGAGGCTGAGAAGTTCGGCTTTGCTGAACTGAAAGCGGCTCAAGCACGCTTAGGTAAAGAGGCTCGTGAACTACTGGCATCACGCGGCATTAAGAGCTTAGCAGCTGATGGCTTTGGAGCGCCTGGTGTCATCGTTAACCACACGACCGACAGCGATATTCAAAATGGCTCTCGCTTTGCACAAGCAGGTTTCCAAATCGCAGCGGGCGTACCGCTCATGTGTGATGAGCCGGAAGGCTTCTGTACCTTCCGTATCGGTCTGTTCGGTATCGATAAGCTAATGAACGTTGATCGTACGTTGGATTACCTGAAAGAGGCGCTAGATAAGGCGGGTCTTTAATCGTTGGAGCGGTCTTACCAAGGCCGCGATGCTCTTCTTCGTGGTGTCTGGCTTCAGCCTGACACCTAATCGCCTCATCTTCGATAAGGCTCCAATAGGTCGCTTCGCACTCCGTGCTAGCTCCTACGATTGGGTTCGTCATGTTGGAGCGGTCTTACCAAGGCCGCGATGCTCCTCTTCGCGGTGTCTGGCTTCCAGCCTGACACCTGCTCGCCTCATCTTCGATAAGGCTCCAACAGGGCGAAGCGATCAGTTTTAATAAAACACCCGCTCAACAAACCAAATCGCTCCAAGTAGCGAAATCCCCAAACTTAACGGTATGCGTACCCAGCGATTCCAAAAAGCTTTGGACGAGAACCAGTATCCAACCAGCAGATGCGCAATCACAAGTGTTGCGAGTTGCCCGAGCTCCACGCCAATATTGAAGGCGATTAAGCTCTCTACGAAGCTATCCGACTCTAAGCCGATTTCCCGTAGCACACCCGCAAATCCTAGTCCGTGTAACAATCCAAAGCCAAAGACCAGCCCAATTCGGGATTTAGAGACTCGATCTTTAAATAGGTTTTCAATAGCGACATAGACAATCGACAGGGCGATCAGAGGCTCCACAATGTATGGGGGTATGTTCACAAGCCCTAAAATGGCCAGTGCTAAAGTCAATGTATGCGCGGCTGTGAAGGCGGTGACCTGCCATAGAAGATCCTTGAGACGTTGGCTCAATAGATAGAGGCCGAGCACAAACAGAATGTGATCAAGGCCTAAGGGTAATATGTGTTCAAAGCCCCGCTTTACGTAATCCAAAAGCCCTTGGCGCTTCAACTCAAGACGACTTAAATTGATCGCTTCCGATTGAGTGCCTGCGGCTACCCAAGATGCCCCTTTGATTTCACCCTGTTCACTTAACCGGACGACGGCATCGCTATAGGCCTCTGGCCAGCTGAAGGTGATCTCTGACGAGGCTAAATCGACCGTAAAGCGGTAGGTGACCAAAGATTGGCGGGCCAGATCAATATCGGGTTGATCGATAACGGCTAGATCAGTGCTAAGAAGTGATTTAGTCACGGGCCCATCAGTTGAGGCGAGTGTGATCTGATTAAACAGCTTAACAACGAAGGGATCTGCTTTAGTTGAAAGCTCATCGGTGGACAGTGCTCTTAATTGATTATACTGCTCAGCGGTGGGGGCGTTATCAGTATCCGCATGTTTAGTCCCGATTTCGCTCATCAGAGCCTCTAAGTTGGTATCAACACGCATTTCCAAACTATTGTCGGGTAATACTTCCATCTCAATGATGGTTGGAGTAATTTCATGGGCTCGGCTTAACGTGCTGACTAATAATAGTAGAGTGCCAAGAAGGCCAAAATAGAGACGAGCACGTAGAGTCATTAAATTTCCTTAACGGAGCTGGATGTGAAAATAGTTAAACCATTAGCACTGATAGTAGCGATTAGTTCATCGTTCGCAAGTGCTCATGAGCAATGGTTAGAGCCTAGCCAGTATCAGATACGTCCGAAAGCTACGATAAAAGCGGATATCCGGATTGGGCAAAACTTCAAAGGGTACGCCTATCCCTACCTTGAACATGAGACAGCGCAGTTCATTGAGCGGGATGGAGCTGGTCTGCGTAACGTTGATGCCATCACCGGAGATAAGCCGGCTTACACCTCTAAAATGCCAGAAATGGGTTTTCGCTGGGTGGCGCTTGAGTCTAAGGCCTATGACCTAACCTTTGATAGTGAGAAGAAGTTTGTCGACTATATCAACGGCGAAGGCCTCGAGTGGGTGCTCGATTGGTATCAGGAGCAGGGTAGGTCCAGAGAGGGGGTAACAGAGACCTACTATCGCCATGCTAAAACACTCTTTTCTGTTGAAGGCAGTGAAGAGGCTGAATGGCTAACCGAACCTTTGGGTCACCGTTTGGAGCTGATCCCGGTTGCATCCTTCACCCAGTGTTCCACCGCCCCCACATTCCAACTCTTATGGCAGGGTAAACCGCTTGAGGGCGCCCTTGTAAGACGGTTTGTTAAAGGTAAACGCGGGACAGAACAGTACCGTACTAACCGGAATGGTAAAGTAAGATTTACTGCACAAGAGGGTCCATTTTTAATCAATGCCGTTCGTATTGATTACGGATCTGAACCAAGAGCTAAGGGTATGGATTGGGTCAGTGATTGGGCCTCTTTGACTTACCAGTGTCAAAAATAAAGGATTAATAATGAGCGAGACAGTTAAAGCGATTCGAATTGAGCAGAATGGCGGTCCAGAAGAGATGAAGTTGGTTGATGTCGAACTTCCTGAACTGGGTGAGTTTGATGTGTTGGTTCGTCATGAAGCGGTAGGCCTTAACTACATTGATGTCTACTTCCGTACCGGTCTCTACCCGCAAGAGATGCCAGGCAAGATTGGCATGGAAGGCAGTGGTGTGGTTGAAGCAATCGGCTCAGGTGTGACCTATGTCAGCGTCGGTGATCGAGTGGCTTACGCGGGGCAACCTCTTGGCGCCTACAGTCAAAAGCGCGTAATGCCGCAGGATACGTTGATTCAACTACCAGAGAGCATCAGCTTCGAGCAGGGGGCTGCAATGATGCTGCAAGGTCTAACCGTTCAGTACCTACTGAATGACAGCTACAAGGTGCAGGCGGGTGATACCATCCTGCTTCATGCTGCAGCAGGCGGTGTCGGTTTGATTGCTGTGCAGTGGCTTAAGGCATTAGGTGCGCGTGTTATAGGTACGGTCGGCAATCAGGCTAAAGCGGATTTGGCTAAGAGCTTTGGCTGTGATGAGACGATCATCTACACCGAAGAGGATTTTGTTGCTCGTACTCGTGAGCTGACGGACGGTAAAGGGGTGCAAGCGGTCTACGACTCTATTGGTAAAGATACCTTTATGCAGTCACTCGACTGCCTAGCGCCGCGTGGCACGATGGTTTCGTTTGGTAACGCAACCGGTGCGGTCCCTGCGTTTGAGATTGGCATGTTGGCAGCAAAAGGGTCCCTTAAAGTGACCCGCCCGACACTGATGACCTATGTTCATGATCGTCCTATGTTGGAGAGTATGGCCAAGGATCTGATCGCGCGCGTTGAATCAGGGCAGGTGAAGATTGAGGTCAATCAGCGTTACCCCTTGGCTGATGCGGCACAAGCTCACATCGATTTGGAGTCGCGTCAAACGACCGGTTCAACGGTGTTGTTGCCTTAAAGAGCATCGCGGCCTTTTCAAGACCGCTCCAACAGCTCGAAATGATCTGTTGGAGCCTTATCGAAGATGAGGCGAAATAGGTGTCAGGCTAAAGCCAGACACCTCTAGGAAGGTAATCGCGGCCTTGTTAAGACCGCTCCAACATTATTTGGTGCTAGTCACACACTCTTGATTTCACACCCCAATCGCTCAGCTTCGCTGCGCTGGTGGGTCACCATAATCAACATCTTCTGTTGTTCGGTTAATTGTCTATCGATCCAGTCCAAAACCTTCTGCTTAGTTTCGCTGTCTAAGCCTGTTAGAGGCTCATCCAGGACAATAATCGGTTCAGGACGCAGTAGGGTTCTGATGATGCCAATACGCTGACGTTGCCCGCCAGAGAGCTGATTAGGCATCTTGTTGAGATAGCCGAGCAGATCCAGTTCTTGCATCGCCTCTTGGATGCGTTTGTCCGGGTTTTGACGTTTATCCAATCCCAATCTCAAGTTCTGCTGGATGGTTAAGTGTTCAAAGAGATTATCCTCCTGAAACAGCATCGCGACAGGACGCTCTTCTGGAGGCTGATCAGTAATGACCTGATCATTGAAACGCATTTCACCTGACTTGATCGGTGCAAAGCCGGCGATAGCCAACAGCAGGGTTGTTTTACCAATGCCGCTTTGGCCGAGGAGAGCGACTCTGGATTGGTCAGAGACATTCAAGTCGTAACAGTACTCCCAATCGGGGTAGCTGACTAAGAGATTGTTGATCTGCAGGCCAAGGTTATTGCTCATGGTGAACACTGCGCTCCAGTAGAATTAATAGCAGGTAGCAAAGTCCCAACAGAATAACCGATGTGATAGCGGCCTCTGACATGCGATAGGTACCAGCAAAGGTGTAGATCAGCCAGGGGAGGGTCGGTGATTCATAACTGCCAAATATAGCAAAAATGGAGACATCACCTAAGGCCAACAGAAGTCCCAAAGAGAAAGCGGCTAGTAGTGAGCGTCGAATAAACGGGTAGATAATGCGCACTCTCTCCATCGGTGTGAGTTTTAAATTGCCTACTAGTTTTGCATATTGCGAATCAAATTGAATGAATCTTGGGCGTAACTGGCTGAGCAAAAAGGGTAGCAGAACAAAGGCGTTAAGCAGTATTAGCATCAGTGTGGCGTATGTCTCGAGTAGCCCACGGCTGATCAGCCATATGTAACTACCGGTCGATAACACCATGGCTGGAGCGACCAGTGACTGATTGGCTAACCAACTGAATAGCGTCTCTTGTATCGGCTTAACTTGTTGGGCTGCTTTTCTGATGGGTGTCAGCAGTGCGATGGCGGTGAGAAGTGCCAACAGTGATGCGCTTAATGCGATGAGCAGTGAAACGCCCATCGCTTTCAACATAGCAGCGTAGGGGTAGTTAATTAGGTCCTCTTGATTGAGTGTCATGAACAGTGCAATTAGCGGCCCTAATAGATAGGCCCACCCCAGCAGGTAGAAAGCCAATTGAATAGGCACTTTTACCCCTTGCTCTAATCGATAGGCAGGCTGCTCTCGAGTGGAACCGAGCCAGTTCACTCTACTGGCATAGATCAGGGCAAGATAGATAAGACCGGCTATCGCAAACTGTAACCAGGCAAGGGTTAGCGCCTCGTTGAGGTTGAAGTCGTATTTGAGGGCTTGGTAGATGGCCAGTTCTAAGGTGGTGGCTTTAGGTCCACCGCCGAGCGTTAATACGATCGCAAAACTGTTAAAGCAGAGAATAAAGATTAAGCCCGCCAGTGTTGCGACCTGGCTCTTGATTGCAGGCCACTCAATGTGTCGAAGGCGTTGCCAAAAACTTAATTTAAGCTGGTCGGCTAATTGCTCTCGGCTTAAAGGGATAGAGCTGTAGCCCTGATAGAGAATACGAACGGCTAGCGGAAAGTTCAGATAGATATGGGCAATTAAGATTCCATTGAGGCCAAAGAGTTTCCACTCTTTTAACAGATCTGTAAAAGGCGATTGCGGTCCTAGCAGGTTAACGATGCCGGTAATCAATATGAGTGATGGCATCACGAACGCCAACAGTGAGAGTCGAAGAAACTGATCTCTACCAGCGGGTCGCAAACGATGCAGGGCTCTTGCGATGGGTATTGCCAGTAGAAGAGAGCCCAAGGCACTTAACAGGGCCTGGTAGAGGGTAAAACTTAAAATGTTTTGTAGGTATGTGTCTTGTAACAGTTCGGGGGTGAATCGGGTCTCTTCGAATCCGATCAACCCCCAAAAGGCGAGCACCGTCAGAGAGAGGGTGCCAAGATAAGCAACCGCACTCATCAGTGGGGTGAAAGTGCGGCCTAGTAGCATCAGAAGTGGTTCACGCGTTCGCTTTATTGTGAAACAGCTGTACGCCACTCACGAATCCAGCGAGCACGGTTTTCGGCCAATTCGTCACTGCCAAGGTTGATCTGCTGTGGGGTTACCAACTGCTCAAACGCTTCTGGTAGCTCTACATTATCAATAACCGGTAGCATCCAGTTGGTCACTGGTAGGATCTGCTGCGCTTCATTTGAGATTAGAAACTCAAGGAACTGGTTGGCTAACTCAGTTTGATCGCTGTATGCGCTGATCGCAGCCACTTCAACCTGTGCTATATGTCCCTCTGTAAACTCTGCTGCCTTGTACTGATCTTTACCTTCAGCAACAACGTGGTATGCAGGCGATGTGGTGTAACTCAAAACGTAGTCAGAACCGCCCTCTAGGAACAGACTGTAAGCTTCCCACCAACCTTTGGTGACGGTAACGGTCTGCTTAGCTAGATCAGCCCATGCGGTAGCCGCTTCCTCGCCGTACGCTTTATTAACCCAGGTCATTAACCCCTGGCCTGGCGTTGACGTACGTGGGTCTTGGTAGATAACTGAGGCGTCGGAAGCTAAGAGTTCAGCAAAGCTTGTTGCTGGCGCTTTGATCTTTTGCGCGTCATAAATGAATGCAAAATAGCCGTAGTCAAAGGGTACAAACTGATTATTGCTCCAGTTTAAATCGCTGGTGATCTTTGAGGTGTCGACGCTGTGAGACTGAACCAGACCCAGTTTCGTAGCCTCTGTCATTAAACCGTTATCAAGGCCAAGCAGTACATCGGCTTGGGTGTTGGATTTCTCGACACGCGCGCGATTCAGAATGCTGACTCCATCCTCTGCAGCAACGAAATTTAGAGTACAACCACACTCTGCTTCAAAGGCTGTTTTAAGCTGCGGGCCTGGACCCCACTCAGAGACGAAGCTGTCGTAGGTGTACACGTTAAGTTCCAGCTTATCGGAAGCTATTGCAGCCATAGAAGCAGTTAACATTGCACCGGCAACAGATAATTTGAGTGTGGTTGCTGAATCCATCAAGAAACTCCTGTAATTTAAAAAACTTAAACATCCATTATTAAGTTAGGCGTTGAATGATACTAAGTGAGCTAGAGGCTGTCATTGCATCTAGGGCGGTTTCGGGAAGTTTGTCGCAAATAATTTCAGACAAAATTCCTTTGAACAGTCAGATAGCACCTCTTGATACGTCTGCTACGCGTCATAGGATGTATCTACTTGAGGAAAAAGGGGAACGGTTTGTTGTTAGGGCCGAACCCAACAAAGAGACTCTACCGGGTGTGGACCCGTTGCGTGAACGAAATATTCTAGATGCCATTGCTCATTTTCAATGGTCCCCTAAGTTAATGATCAACGAGCCACAGCAGGGTCTGTTGATTATGCGTCACGCAGGAGAGTGCTCAGGCGTGCTCTCATCGGCTCAAAAAACGGTTCTATTGAAGGCTCTTACTGAGATGCAGAGCCTTACTGAATTGCCAATGTTAGATTATGCTGCGCTATTTCAGCAGTATCGAGACGAGTTGCGTGATTCAGGGCATCAACAGCTAGTTGATGAGACTGAGCAACAACTGATCTCTCTTCCTGAAATGCCTAGGGTGTTAGTTCACCATGATCTTCACCCGGGTAATATTTGCTGGCAGAATGGCGACGCCACCATTATTGATTGGGAGTACGCAGGCGTTGGAGTCGCATGGTTGGATTACGCGGTGTTAATTCGAGATCTAGGCTTCACCGCGAGTGAGTTGATGCAGTTGCCTCTATTGAACGCATTTAACGAGCAGGAGTTGACGCACTGGTTGGCTCAATCAATTCAGGTGGTCGATCAGCTTGAGATGCTCTGGTCACACTATAAATCACAGGTTACAGGTTAAGGGTTATTAGAATGAACATGAATGAATTATTGGAACAGATTAAACAGTCACCTGAGAGCGTCGAGTTCGCTGAGGTGATGGCGGTCATTGATGCATCGTTTGACCATAAACCTTCTGCTTTTGTAAACGGTGATCTAGAAAACTCAGCAGAGCAAAACCAGGGCTCGGCTAAGATTTTGAGCTTTGCTAAACTGAATAATCTTTCTGAATCAGAGACACTGGCCTGTTTTGGTACGTATTACCGTGATGATGTGTTGGGTAATCCCGAAGGAACCGATCACGGCAATATTCGTAATTTTATGAAGTCTGGTTGGACTGGTGTTCAGTTGCCTGAAGGTGTGTTGACGGCTAAGTAGGTTAATTCGCCTCATCTACGATAAGGCTCCAACAGGTTGCGTCGAAACATGGCTGTTCCTGTTGGAGCGGTCTTGAAAAGGCCGCGATGCTCTCCTTCAAGGTTTCTTGCTAAGCTTGACACCTGTTCGCCTCATCTTCGATAAGGCTCCAACAGGTCGCTTCGCCCTTTGGGCTAGCTCCTACAATAAGGTTGGCATGTTGGAGCGGTCTTGAAAAGGCCGCGATGCTCCAACAAGTTTATTCACTCTCTTTCAGCGCATCGGTCGCTTTTTTACGTAACACCAAGGAGTAGAGGTCGGTTCGACGGTCCTTTCCGTTGGTCACTGACCCTTTCTCCCTGACGTCGTACAACGAATCCAAGTTTAAATCGGCTATCAGTGCCATCTCAGTATTAGGTGTACTCTCCGCGATGATCGCATCGTGCGGGAAGGCGAAATCAGACGGCGAATAGACAGCCGACTGAGCATATTGGATATCGACATTGTGTACCTGCGGTAGGTTGCCGACACTGCCTCCGATGACAACATAGATCTCATTCTCAATAGCGCGCGCCTGTGCACATCGCTGTACTCTAAGAAATCCGTTCTTTGTATCTGTCCAGAAAGGGACAAAAAGAATGTCGATGCCCTCATCACGCAACAGTCGACCCAACTCAGGAAATTCAACGTCGTAACAGATCAGAATACCGATACGACCCGCATCAGTATCAAAGGCCTGCAGTGTGTCACCACCCTCAATGACCCAGTCACGACGCTCGTGCGGTGTGATGTGGAGCTTCGGTTGCACCTCTATGCTGCCATCACGACGGCATAAGTAGGTATTGTTGTAGAGAGTGTCACCTTCCAGTACCGGGATGCTGCCCGAGATGATGTTGATGTTATAAGCGACGGCAAAGCCAGAGATCGCTTCAATGGTTCTCTCGGCATAGCCTGCTAGGAATCTGATCGCCTCATATTGATTCTCTTGATTGCCGAGCCCCATGAGCGGGGCGTTAAAGAACTCTGGGAACATAATGAAGTCGGCCGTGTAGTCGGCCATAGAGTCGACAAAGTACTCAACCTGGGTTAACCAGTGTTCAAAGGATTCTGTGGTGCGCATCTGCCACTGTATGGCGCTGACGCGAACGGATCGTTTTCTGAAGTTTTCGGCTTGCAGAGACTCATCTTCTGGTTCGTAATCGATGTTGATCCACTCCAGCAGAGTCGCGAACCCTTTAGATCGCTCATCCTCTGGCAGGTAGTTTCGAAGAATACGTTTCACTTCAAAGTGGTTAGCAAACTGGAAACTTAGAATGGGGTCATAAGCCTCACGTTTGCGCACCGCTTCGATGTACTCTTTAGGCGTCATCTCTTCAGCGTGCTTGTAGTAGTTTATGATGCGCCCACCCGCTAAAATTGATCGTAAATTCAATTGGATACAGATCTCTTTTCGAGCATCATATAATCTTCTGCCCAATCGATATTCACGATAGTCTGGGTGCACAAATAGGTCCAAACCGTAGAGTGCATCGCCTTTCTTATCGTGTTGGAAGGTCTCACGTCGACCGATCAAATCGTCGTAGGTGTGGGCTCGAGTGAAGCGGTTATAAGCACATTGAACAGAGAGCGCGCCAGCCACAATGGTGCCGCGATCTTCAATGACAATTTGCCCTTCAGGAAACTGTTTTAGAAGAAGAGCAAGGGACTCTTTTGGCCAACTGCCACCCAGATCATCGTAGACGCGATCCATCAACTCGACCAGTTGATCCAGATCGTCCAGGGTTAGGTTGCGCAGTTTCAGTTGAAGATCTTTCGGGTTTTCGTAGCTCATAAAGGTCTCTCGAACAAATTAAGCACTGTTTAGATAACTTAAGCATAGACCTGTTATGGGTTTTCTCGAAGTTTTATTTACAATGGCGTTTGTGATTATTGGAGGGATACTGTGTCATTGCCAACCCCACCGGACGCTATGTTTCCGGAACTCTTTCTTGCCATTCAACGTTCAGGTCTATTTCCTGACTCTAAAACCTTTGTTGATCTAGTGCCTATGGCCTCATCTGATGAAATAAACCAAGCATTCATAGAGTGTAAGAGTGAAGTTGGGTTTGAGCTGGCTGACTTTATTCCACGTTTCTTTAAGCGAGAAGCCCTTGAATCCTCGGTATCAGAGCGGGGGAGTATCAATCCTCATGAGCACATCGAACAGCTCTGGTCTGTGTTGAAGCGCCCGTCAGATCAGCATGTAGAGGGCAGTAGTTGTATCCCACTGCCTAATCCCTACATCGTGCCGGGTGGGCGATTTAATGAGATCTACTACTGGGATAGCTACTTCACCCAGCTGGGTTTAGTAGAGTCAGGTGACGTGGAAACTGTTCGCCATATGGTGGAGAACTTTGCACATCTTATCGAGACACTCGGTTTTATACCCAACGGCAACCGAAGCTACTTTGCCACACGAAGTCAGCCACCGTTTTTTGCTTTGATGGTCGATCTGCTAGCGAATCAAACCGATGAATCGGTATTGGCTGAATTTCTACCCCATATGATGCGTGAGCATCTTCTCTTCTGGATGGATGGCGCTGCAAACCTCTCTGTTGGTGAATCCAATCGTCGTGTTGTTATGACCGAAAAAGGGCCATTGAACCGCTACTGGGATGACGCCGCCACACCGCGTCAGGAGAGCTTCAGAGAGGATGAGTCGCTTGCTAAGGCTTCTGATAGAGATGAAGAGACCCTTTATCGAGATCTAAGAGCGGGGGCTGAATCGGGTTGGGACTTCTCATCTCGATGGTTCAATGGTGAGGATCTCGGTTCCATCTCAACGTCAAACATTATTCCTGTGGATCTTAACTCGCTATTGGTCATGGTAGAGAGAGTCATTGCAAAAGCAGCGTCGATCAAAGGTTTACCAGAACTGTCCAGCCACTATGAGCAGTTGGCTAATCAGCGTACCGATGCGATTGAATACTACTTCTTTAATGACGACCTTGGTTGTTATGTCGATTTGGACCTAGATGGGTTTAAACTGAGAGACCATCAGTCACTGGCGATGAGTTTCCCGCTATTTGCAGGTATTGCATCACCACAGAGAGCCGCTTGCGTCGTTGCTAAGTTAAATGAAGAGTTTTTAAAACCGGGCGGTTGGGTAACGACCAATGTTGAGTCGGGAGAACAGTGGGACTCGCCGAATGGCTGGGCCCCTTTGCAGTGGATCTGTTTCCAAGGTTTAAAACATTACCAGTTTGATGAGTTGGCAGAAGAGGGCGCTAAACGCTGGCTGAGCACCCTAGAGCTAGTCTTTAGCCAAACGGGCAAAATGTTGGAGAAGTACAATGTAGTCACACCCGGTGAGATCGCCGGTGGCGGTGAATATGCCGTTCAAGATGGTTTCGGTTGGACGAATGGGACTTATTTGGCACTAAAGCGCGCAATGGAGACTTAATTTTGGCACAATCATTGCTTAGTGTTTTGGATAGATCATAAAAGGAATGGATTAAATGAAAACTGTAATTATGGCCGGTGGCTCCGGTTCACGTTTATGGCCACTGTCTCGCTCCCTCTATCCGAAACAGTTTCTAGCCTTGGCAGGCCAACAAACCATGCTGCAGACAACGGCTTCACGTGTGGACGGTATCAGCGATGGAAAGCCGTTGGTGATCTGTAATGAGGAGCACCGCTTCATCGTTGCAGAACAGATGCGTGCGATGGATGCCCAGGCCGATATTCTATTGGAGCCAGTCGGTCGCAATACGGCACCGGCCATTGCATTGGCTGCACTGCAGGCACTGACTACCGAAGATAACCCTTTGCTACTGGTGTTAGCGGCGGATCATGTCATTGAGAATGTCGAGGTTTTCCAGCAGCAAGTAAACAGAGCTAAACCCCTTGCTGAAGCGGGTGCTTTAGTGACTTTTGGTATTGTCGCCACGGGTCCTGAAACCGGCTATGGTTACATTCGTCGTGGCGCTGCTGAAGCAGAAGGCTATCAGGTAGCGGAATTCGTTGAGAAACCAGATCTTGAACGTGCGCAAGCTTATGTAGATTCGGGTGACTACTACTGGAACAGCGGTATGTTCCTATTCAAAGCGTCACGTTACATCGAAGAGTTGGGTAAACACCGTCCAGATATCCTAGATGCTTGCACCGCTTCATTAGAAACTCTTACTCCGGATCTAGATTTCGTGCGCATTAATGAAGAGGCGTTTAAAGCCTGTCCGGATGAGTCGATCGACTATGCGGTGATGGAGAAAGCTGACAATGTTGTAGTCGTGCCAATGGATGCCGGTTGGAATGATGTGGGTGCCTGGTCATCGCTTTGGGAAGTTACCCCTAAGGATGGCGACGGCAATGCCGTCAGTGGTGATGTCATGACCCACAACACCCAAGACTCCTTGATCAAATCGACCAGTAAACTGGTTGCGACTGTCGGTGTTAAAGATATTGTTGTGGTTGAAACCAAAGACGCAGTGTTGGTGGCAGGCAAGGATCAGGTGCAAGACGTTAAAAAGATCGTTGAGCGCTTAAAAGCAGAGGGTCGCAGTGAGTATGAGCTGCACCGTGAAGTCTATCGTCCATGGGGTAAATACGACTCCATTGATAACGGCGAACGCTACCAAGTTAAGCGCATTACCGTGAAGCCGGGTAATAAACTCTCGGTTCAGATGCACCACCACCGTGCTGAACACTGGATTGTTGTGTCGGGTACGGCTCGTGTCGGGCGCAATGACGAAGAGATCATGCTAACCGAGAATGAGTCGGTCTATCTCCCGGTTGGCTGTGTTCACTGGTTAGAGAACCCAGGCAAGATCCCACTGGAGTTGATTGAAGTACAATCAGGCTCTTACCTAGGTGAAGATGATATTGTCCGTTTTGAAGATCTCTACGGCCGTTCTTAACGCATTTGTAATTTGAGTGTGTGACTCTAACTAGCTGTTAGCAGAGAGACAGACTTAACGATTAGGATTTTTATATGACAAAGATAGCGGTTGCAGGCCTTGGTTATGTGGGCATGTCCAACGCCGTTCTTTTGGCTCAACATAATGAAGTGACAGCCATAGATCTTGATGAGAATAGGGTAGCACTGGTCAATGACCGCAAAGCGCCTATTGAAGATACTGAACTTGAACACTATTTAGCCGAAAAAGCATTAAATCTGGTTGCAACAACGGATCCTGAAACAGCGTATACGGGTGCTGAATACGTCATTGTCGCGACACCCACCGATTACGATCCGGTGACTAATTTCTTCAACACTCGCTCAGTTGAAGCGGTGATTTCAAATGTTATTCGCATTAACCCGGAAGCGACGATCGTCATTAAATCGACCATTCCTGTCGGATACACTCGAAATCTGCGTGAAGAGTTCAATTCACCCAATATTATCTTTTCGCCAGAGTTCTTACGTGAAGGTAAGGCTCTGTACGACAACCTATACCCATCACGTATCGTGGTAGGTGAGCGCTCTGAGCGTGCAGAGAAGTTTGCTGCAATGCTCGTTGAGGGGGCTCTAAAAGAGGATATCGACACGCTATTTACCGGTAGTACCGAAGCTGAGGCGATCAAACTCTTTGCCAATACCTACCTTGCAATGCGCGTGGCCTATTTCAATGAGTTGGACACCTACGCGCTTTCACACGGCTTGGATACGCGACAGATCATAGAAGGGGTAGGGTTAGACCCGCGTATCGGCACTCACTACAACAACCCAAGCTTTGGTTACGGTGGTTACTGCCTGCCAAAAGATACCAAGCAGCTACTGGCTAACTACAATGACGTACCCAGTAACTTAATCGGTGCGATTGTTCAGTCCAACACCACCCGTAAAGATTTTATTGCGGACTCTATTCTTAAGCGCAATCCAAAAACAGTTGGTTTGTATCGTTTGGTAATGAAATCTGGCTCTGATAACTTCCGCGCATCGGCCATTCAGGGGGTGATGAAGCGCCTGAAGGCAAAAGGCATAGTGGTCGTTGTCTACGAACCGGTCCTTGAAGAGGATCTGTTCTTCAACTCCATCGTTTACAAAGACTTGGATGCATTCAAAGCGGATGCTGATGTCATCGTCTGTAACCGGATGGATGAAGAGTTAGAAGACGTTCTTGATAAAGTCTTTACCCGCGATATATTCAATAGCGACAGTTAGTTTTTAACTAATAAAAAAGGTGGCCAGCTAAATAGCTTGCCACCTTTTTTGTTGTTACTGGACCGGTTAAAGAGTGGTCCTATTTAGATATTCTTTAAGCTTACTTTGATGGCTCTTGCAAAGAGTCGAAAAGGACCAAGCTTCTCGTTCGCCAGCTCTAACCCCCAAAGTTGTCGTTCAAACTCATCGAGTGATTGATTTTTAAACACCGATTGAGGAGTAAACAGACCCTGTGAAATTGGAAGGTCTGTTATGGGACGCTCATCTTCGATGGACTCATACTCGCTTCCAAATAGCTTTAGATCCCCATCGATCACCCCTAAAAGTTCAGGCCAACGTTTTACCCAGCCAATATTTGATGTGAAGTTGAGTTTGGTAAACCAGAGCGGGTGTAGACGAGATCCTCGATTTGAGAGCTGATCTTCTCTATTTAAAATCCCCGATTTTTGAGTAAATAATGCCAGTGGCAATGCGACGGGTGCTGATAAGATCATAAGCATAGATGCCACTAATCGTTCGCTGGTATTCGTTTTAACCAGTGAACTGCTGGGTATAATTGGGCTAATTAATGCAGGATCTGCAATCTGTATAACACTCTGGTGTTTCAAGTCGACCAGTAAACTGCCCATCGCAATTGAGTCCGTTAAACTGACGTCCTGTCCAACATAGGTACCTGGAAATACAATAGCTCGATTAAGTTGAGCGCCTTTATCGACCATAGAGCCTGCCTCAACCGCGGTTTGAGACAAGGTTGCGTTCTGATCAATCATTACATCTCTGCCGATGTAGAGAGGTCCTTCAATTGAGTCTGAGCGACTTGAACTGAAGGTGGGTGTCGCTAGCCATTTGTCATCGTCTGCACGCAAACCCCTAGGAACTAGGCCAGAATAATCGCCGTTTAGCAGAGCAAAATAGGCTTTTATGTATGCATCCAGTGACGCGAGTGAGTTGGAATCACTCTGTCTATCTTCACTTCGATTCCACTCTAGGGTGTTTAGCTGTTCAACCGAGTCAGAGTCCAGCGTTAAAAGATTACTAATCGCTCCCTGTTCTGTTTTGGCGGGCAAAACATCGGCACGGGCAGCAATCATCTTACCTGTCGTTGAAAAATGCATCCTACTCCAAAAAGCGATAGGCGGCTCTTCACCGGTTGATAAATGGTAGTTAAGTTTTAGCCCCCAATGATCACCATTGGGTACCGCTTTTTTAATCAGATCAGCGAACTGATTGATCACAATATCTACCTCTTTAACACCCATATCACAGAGCTGCTCAAGCCAGAACTCTAGGGGTGTTTTACCAGCAATGGGTAGCAAACAGATAGGGTAGCGATCATTGAGAGGAGTTAGCTCTTTCCCTTTGCGATCAGCGAAAAGAATGGCACGTTCAATGGTCATTAGTAGGCTCCTTTACCGCTAACTACAGCAGGTATGGTTTTAGCGATCAGCTTTACATCATTCATTGCTGATTGCTGGTTAACATAGGCAGTGTCCAAAAGAACCTGCTTATCAAAGGGGAGGTCTGATCGACCTGAGATTTGCCACAGACCTGTTAAACCCGGCATAGCTTCCAAACGAGCACGGGCTAGCACCGGGTACTGAGCGACCTCAGCTTCTAGAGCAGGTCTTGGGCCTACCAGCGACATATCACCGATCAACACGTTATAGAGTTGTGGTAGTTCATCAATACTGAGTCGACGAATGATGCGACCTATCGGAGTAATGCGAGGGTCTTTTTTCATTTTGAAAATGACACCATCCGATGATTCATTCTGTTCCATCAGTGCCGCTTTGCGTGCATCGGCATCTATATACATTGAACGGAACTTCCACATTCTGAACAGCTTGCCTCGGTGTCCTACCCGGACTTGAGAGTAAAAGAGAGGTCCTGGCGAAGTGACTTTTATTCCTAGAGCAACAGGAATCAACAGCGGTAATAGAAATAGCAGCCCCAAACCGGCGCCTAATAAGTCAATAGATCGTTTTAAAATGCTTTGCATTTTGCATCGCAATAGCCACAGAGATGACTTGGTTCGTATTGATAGGCGCTTAATGCGGGTTGACCATCCCCACTGTCTTAAAATCGTATTGATACGTGAGTTTCGTTTCTCGTCACTGTTAGGGGTTTGATAAAGCGTTCCTACGAAGGTTTTAAAAAACCGCATTGGAGAGAAGAGGACGCTGTGTCTTAGACGAGATAATTTAAAGCCCTCACTCACCTCAAAAATAGCATCAAACAGCGGATGCCCCAGAGTGACCAACAGAGGTACTTCACACTTTGATTTTACTCGAGACATTAAACGCTCTTGAAGGGGAGTATCGAGAGCGAATAGTACTGAGCTTGGGTTTTTCTCGTTGATCTTATCTAAAAACCATTGTGTGCTTTTATCGTATTGTGTATCGCAAATAGTGATCTGGAGATTTAGGTTAGGGTAAAGTTTAGTAATCTCGAGCTCTGTTTTATGTGCGGCTTTTTTATTGTCTGTGAACAAAATGACCGGTTTTTCAAACGCTTCAAGTGATAGCAGTAGCTCTCGATAGAGTGATGAGCTTTTTGCTGACGGCATTTGTCCACGATTAATCAGGTTCATCGATACATTGATACCACGCCCGCGAGGGATGAGCAGATCGACTGATGAAAATGCCTGCTTGAGATCTGCCTGCTCATTCGCCATTGAAAGCCCTGCAGCGTCAATGAAAGAGACTGTTTGACTGCCACTGCTTTGGCGAAGTGCGAGTTCAATGTACTGACGAAAATCTGATTCATTGATTGGGGTGATTGATTCTAATATCTGCATATCATGCACCAACCTTTGCGTTTGAAATGTTTGAGGCCTTCTCAATCAATTCGGCCTCTTCATCCGTTGTGAAGCTTAAATTTGATTGAATCAGAACGGCGATAGCCGATGGGTCAACCTTTGCGGTTCCATTGGAAACTGCCTTAGCGGCCTCAGAATCCCAGCAACAGTGACAAAGATCTTTGCTTGTTTCGTAGTGGTTTGATCGGTCAATACCCAGCACTCGTGTCACATACATGCCGTACAGAATGTACTCAGACACGGTCAAAGAACGCGCAATTGCTCTCGTCCAGTGAGTAGCCGTTTCTCTGCTAATGTCCCTTAACATAGCCATCAACGTCTCTCGATCCCATGTGATCAACTGTCCAACGTAATCAGAACCCGCATAAGCTGTGTCGCAGCCGAGCAATTCTCCAGCTTTCGCATGCCATTTAAGGTGAACACCGTAGTCCATATCCCCTGGAATAGAGTGCAGACGTGTGCGTCCTGACTGTTCAATTAAAGAGAGGTCAAGTTGGCGTATGAATTGTAGATCTGAGTCCACAAACATTAAGGTTTTAGCCTTAGTGGAGAAGCCTGCGCTTAGTTTTGTAATCTGTTGCATGACCCAACCGCGTGTTGGAAAACCCCAAGCCCCCAACCACCACTTGTTCGAAAATGGGATTTGAATAAATGAGTCTGGTACGACAGATTCAACACTGACTACTCTGCGTCGCTCGTTTGCGAGCGTTAAAAACTTTTTGAGATCACGTTTAGGAACAATCAAGACATGTTCGTAGATTGAATCAACGAATCTATCCACCGATTCACACAATCGTTTACAACGATCCAAGTCCGGACCATACGAACAGGTGATAAGCGCCAGTTGATCAGATTGAGAGTTTGAACTCATTACTCACTCCAGTATGCATTTACTGGTGATTAGCATTAATCGTGCCAACTTATATTCATTTATATGAATACATTGGCACGAAATATGCTGTAGAGGTTCAATCGATCAATGTTTGGGTTTACGACTGATGATTTCTCGACTTAAGCACTTTCTTAATAAGGATGCTTTTTTAAAAAATATACTGGTGCTGGCCAGTGGCACGGCGCTGTCTAATGCTTTAACGCTCCTATTTTCATTGGTCATTACACGACTGTATGGTCCTGAACAGTATGGATATTTAGGTGTTTTCACCTCTTCAATTTATATGTTTGCACCTGCCATTGCTCTGACCTTACCTATGTCTATCGTGCTGGCGAAAAGCGATGCCGAGGCCTGGAAATTGGCTAAGCTATCACTGTTTATAAGTTTATCTCTCTCGACCACTCTACTCATAAGTTTGCTGATCTTTGAAAAAGAGGTCCTGACGTTAATAAATGCCGAGTCCCTTATTGGTTTGGGTTGGCTACTACCTGTGGCTATTTTTATTGCTGCGATATTCCAGGTTAATGAACAGTGGCAGATTAGAACTAAGAAGTTCTCCAACCTGGCAAAATCACTCAACATTAGGGCGCTGTTTATTGGAATGAGTCAAACCTTGATGGGTTTGATTAAAGCCACCGGTGGATGGTTAGTGGTGTTTTATACCCTGGGTATGATGATTCAAAACCTCTATCTAGCGAAGCGATCTGGTCTATCCACTGAGTATGTCACTAAAGATTCCTATCGTGATTTGCTCAAACGCTATTCCGATTTTCCAATCTATCGCGCACCACAGGTGTTATTAAACTCAGTCTCGTTGGCTGCGCCTACGTTGATGTTTGCCTGGGCGTTCGGATCAGCGGCTGCAGGCTATTACACCATTGCCTTCGCGTTGTTGACTGTACCTGCAACCTTGTTGGGGAAAAGTGTAGGGGACGTCTTCTACAAAGAGGTTGTTGATAGGGTAGAGCAAAAACAGACTATCACCGCACTTCTTAATAGAACGACGAGAAATTTATTCTTATTGGGCATATTTCCTTTTGGTTTCATCGCTCTGTTTGGACCTAGCATTTTCGCTCTGCTTTACGGCGAAGAGTGGAAAACGTCGGGAGAATTTGCACAATGGATTGCCCTGTGGTTATTGATGATGCTGGCCTCAAGACCTGCCATTGCATCAGTTCCCGTTCTAGGTCTGCAAGCTCATCTGCTTGCTCATGAGATCGTTTCACTCTCTGTTCGGGTGTTAGCCATCTACCTTGGCGTGTTAGAACAAAGCCCCCTTCAATCGATCATCTATTTAAGCATTGCTAACGGTTTTCTCTACGGGACTTTAATCCTGTTTGTCTACCAAAAATCCAAACGCTGTAGTTGATTTAACAGGAACCCAATGATGAAAATTCTGCTGTTTAATTCTGTCTTCTTTCCTACCAAACTGGGAGGTGCTGAACAGTCCGTTTATAACTTAGCGGATGGCCTAGTCTCCATGGGTTATGAGGTGGCAGTAGCCAGTATCGTGAAAGATCCCAGCTTGGTTGGTTCTCGGCGTTTAGAAAATGGCGTAACAGCCTTCTACTTCCCAGATAGAAACATCTACTGGCCTTTCGTAACGCTAGAAACACCCAACAAAGTTAAACGTGTTGCTCAGAAGCTTGCACAACGTCTTCTGGATCTTAGTAATTTTCGTTATCGAAAAGATATTTTGTCCGTCATTGATCAGTTTCAGCCAGACATTGTGCATACCAACAATCTTAAAGGAATCAGTGTATTGGTTTGGAAGATTGCTAAGCAACGAGGCTGCAAGGTCGTTCATACCTTGCGGGATTACTACATACAGTGTCATCGAGAGTCGAGAAGAAAAAATGAGATAAATTGCGAAGCAATTTGCAAAGAGTGTAAATGCTATTCGATGCCAAAAAAGTGGGGATCTGAGCGAGTCGATGGCATCGTAGGGATTAGCAATTTCATCTTAAATAGCCACACTGAAGACGGTTACTTTAAGAAGAGTCATCAGCGAGTTATTTATAACAGCATCTCCCCTAATGACAATTTTGAAGAACAGTCACAATGTCCTCGGTCAAGTGAGGCGAAAGTCTTTGGTTACATTGGTCGTATGGAGTACGACAAGGGTGTAATGCAGTTGGTTGATCGCGTGAAACAATTACCTGAAGGGGGTGATTACCGCTTCGTTTTTGCCGGAACCGGTGAGAAAAGGATTGAGTCACAGCTGGATAGTGATCCTGCCATTGATTACAGAGGATTTACTAAACCTGCTGATTTTTTTGCAGAGATCGATGTGCTGATTGTTCCCTCCTTATGGTATGAGCCTATGGGGCGTGTTGTTATTGAGGCCTATGCCCATGGCATACCGGTAATGGTTCATGGGGCTGGTGGATTGCTCGAACTGGTCAGGCAGGGGGAGACAGGTCTTGTCATAGATATTAACAGCCAATCAGAGTTTGAATCAGCACTGCAAACCTTTGGTCAGTTGGATTACGAAACACTCTCTAGGCACTGTTTAGAACAAGCAAAAAATTACTCTAACCGAGAAATGCTCTCTAAATACAGTGAACTCTATCAGGCTATTTGATTTGCACTTTGCAAAACTGGCAAGGTTTTTGCTTATTGCTATCTGAGAATTAATGATTAGGTAGCAGTGTGCAGGATAAAACCCGAGAGAGTAGTGAAGTATTTGCTGATTTTACGATCAGTCGAATTCCTCATAAAACTCTCTCTAGTCTCAGTGTTGAACAACTCAACGACGTCAGGTCGGCACTGGTCGCTCAGTCCACCGAAACACGACACAGTCTAGATATCCGCATTCGACTCCCGCTTTTTTTTAGAGCCTACTATCTCGTTCTGTTTGCAGGTCGTGATCGAAGACGTAAAACACACAATTTAGAGTTGAACCGGATCGAGCGTTTGCCCATTGGTTTACGACGAACTGTCTACCTGCTGGTGTCTGGCAGTTTAATGATGACCGCTCTTATTGTATTGGCTGCAGCTCTCTATCTAATCAAAAGCTTTGCTGGTATCGATTTGATGCCCAATTCTCATCTTAGTGATTATCTGCCTTTTGATCTGTTTCAGGAGGCTAAGGACCTGTTAGGTCTCAAAGGAACGTCAAATGAAAAGTGATCTACTGAAGCTTTTGTTACCGATAACAACGCTGTTTTTAGCGGGTTGTTCTGGTTTTGAACGAACCATCGATGTACCAGAGAGAACACTGTTAACGTCGATTGACGAATACAACACTTCATTGAATAAACGCTCACTGCATATTTTTGATCCACTCAATATTGAGCCGCGGGTTAATCAACTTCAGCTTGAGAGAAGAGCTGACCAATTTACCCTGATTGCTGACTGGA
The DNA here is from genome assembly GCF_013282935.1 of Marinobacterium sp. xm-d-579. Lineage (NCBI taxonomy): Bacteria > Pseudomonadati > Pseudomonadota > Gammaproteobacteria > Oceanospirillales > Oceanospirillaceae > Marinobacterium > Marinobacterium sp. xm-d-579. Next base: position 447,996 of record NZ_WBYP01000002.1, on the reverse strand, counting down.
CAACCCTAAAGGGTAAAGAGTATCGAGGTGTGCCCAGTACAGATTATGCCGAAGAGGTCGTGCGTCGTTTTCTGGTAACGGCACCCAAGACAAACCTTGAAAGCCGTTTGCTAGCTGCCAATGACCTGGCGCAATTCTCCTCGGACTTCAGCTTTAAGCCACTATCTAAGCTCGATCCTTATCAATTAGATAGTGAGCAATTTCAGTTCGTCGCTGAGGATTTGATCTCTCTGCTAAACGCTTTACATCAACAGTCTGCACAGGTGAGGGGTTTTCAAACGATAGTGATTCTGACGGATTGGAGTGTCGTTGATGAAAATTTAGTCAATGCCATTAATCGATTGCGTCAGGCATATCGCTACCCAGAAGGCCACCTTATTCAATCAAAAACGCCTAAATGGATGTCGCCAAAAGAGTTAAAAGGTAGCTGTATCTATTTGATTGGAATCAGTAACTCTTTATCAAGATCGCTTATAGATCAGATCGGAGACTGTGGTTTTTCAAGTGCTGCAGACAAAATAATGCCGCCTGAACAAATGGCGCATTTTGTTGAGAGAGTACTTTATAAAGGACCTAAAGATAGTGATGGCGATGGTGTTTTTGATTACAAAGATCAGTGTCCAAGCACCGCTTTAAATGCGCTGGTCAACTTTAACGGTTGCGAGAAGTTTGCTGATGAGTAAGAGGGTAATGAATATGTTTAACACGAATAGCTCTGTTCTGAGCGCTCTCTGTCTGTTAATGGCATTCACGGTCAATAACGCGTCGGCCAATTCACTGCCCGAGCGTCAGCAGCGTCAAGCAGCGATTAATGCGGCGCCAACCGGTCAGGACTTACCCTTAGAGGAGGTCCCTTTGGGGGTTGTGAAAAGCTTAATCATCGATGAGTTACAAGAGCCTTCTGAGATAGAGAAAAAGATTGCAGAGACGCTGAAGCCGGTTGAGTTAACGGAGAAAAGCCGCGATTTGAAAACTCAGCCTTCGCTTGAGCAATTTGGCTATGACATGTTCACTACGCTTGCCACAACCTTTGCACCCGTTGCAGGTATTCCTGTTCCTGAAGATTACATCATTGGGCCAGGTGATACCTTTGTGCTGCAGATTTTCAGTGTGACCGATTTGGAGTATCGACTTGTCGTCACTCGTGAGGGTCAAATCCTGGTTCCAGAAATTGGCGCCATTCAAGTTGCGGGTCTCAATTTTTCAGACGCTAAACTGTTAATCAAAGAGTCCATTGATCGCGTCCGAGTCGGTGTGAAAAGTATCGTAACGCTAGCTGAGCTTCACTCCATTCAGGTTCTAATGGTCGGTGAAGTCAATCAACCAGGCACCTACACGGTGAGTGGTATGAGTTCTCTACTGAATACGTTGATTCAGGCTGGGGGTATTAAACGAACCGGCTCACTGCGCTCCATTCAGGTGAAGCGTCAGGGGCGGGTTGTTGCAGATTTTGATCTCTATGATCTGCTTCTACGGGGTGATGACAGCGGAAATGCTTATCTGCGCCAAGGGGACATCATCTTTATCAAACCTATCGGAATGACGGCAGGTATTGCGGGAGAAGTGCATCGACCAGCAATTTATGAAATCGAGGAAGAACAGAGCGTTACCGACTTGCTCAAACTAGCTGGTGGGCTGTTACCGACGGCTGCTAAAAGCACGGTTATGATAGAACGTATAGGTTCAAACGAGTCCTATGAATTGATCTCTGCAGATATGACGAAGCAGGGTGGGGATATTCGTCTGATCAATGGCGATCTGGTTAAGGTGCTACCGGTGATAGATCGTGTTGAAAATGTTGTGTTGCTTGATGGTCATCTGCTTAAACCCGGTGCAATGCAGTGGCAAAGCGGTATTAAAGTCACTGATCTGATTAAGGATGTTGCCACCCTTAAACAGGGCGCTGACTTATCAACCGCACTGGTTGAGAGGGAAAATCCTGTTAGTAAGAGAACGGAAGTCCTCTATTTTGATTTAGGTAACGCTCTCTCTAACCCATTTTCAGAAGATAATCTGACTCTGCAGGCACGCGATCGGATTGTCGTATTTAATACGCACGATCAGCGTGCAGATCAACTCAATAATCTGGTTAAGAGAATGGAGCGCGAAGCGTCTGCATCAGAGCTTTCACCTCTGGTTCGGATCAAAGGATTCGTTCGTCATGGCGGAACCTATCCAATCGCTAATGAGATGCGCTTAACCGATTTGATTGAGTATGCCGGTGGCTTCCAGGTAGGTAGTGATCGTTCCTATGTGATTTTGTCGCGCACCGATGCAGACAGCTTACAGGTGGATGTGACGGCATTGGATTTAACAGACAATCGATACAATCCTAAATTGAAAGCAGGGGATGAAGTCTACCTGTTTGGCCGAGACAGTAACCGATCTGAGATTTTAAAAGGTCTACTTGAGAAACTTCGACAGCAAGCTTCGATCAATACGCCTACACAAGTGGTTAAAGTGAGCGGATCCGTTAGGGCGCCAGGCCTCTATCCCTTAGTGGCTGGAATGCGTATTGAGGATCTTGTGGTTGCAGCAGGTGGCTTAAAAGAGCAAGCATATAACTCAGAGGCGACGCTAGCCCGTCGCTCAATAATCAAGGGCGATTATTCACGCATAGATCAATACGATGTCTCTTTAACTCAGAGAGAAGGTATAAGCGAAGATTTAACCACTGTGTTGATACCCTCGGATCATCTGGTCATCAGACAAAAACCTGAATGGATAAGTAACCGTAAAGAGGTGACCATTGAAGGTGAAGTTTTATTCCCGGGCACATACACCGTTGATAAGCGTGAAACACTGTGTGGTTTGCTGCAGAGAGCCGGTGGCTTTACAGAGGACGCTTATCTGTTTGGTACGGTATTCACCCGTGAATCTGTTCGCATTCGTGAACAACAGGCACTGGATCGCATGATGGGCGAGCTTGATGATCTGTTAGCGGATGTACACCTCTCACCAGGTTATCAAAAGCAGGATAAACAACCTGATAATAACGGTGCTGCGGAGACCTTGAAGATTATCAAACAACTGGCGCCTAAGCGTGCAGTAGGACGTATGGTGGTTGATATGGAGAGTGCTGTTAAAAACTGCTCAGAGTTGTCCGATGTCGTTCTAGAGTCTGGAGATCGCATTAGGGTTCCAAAATACCAAGATGAAGTCTCTGTCGTCGGTCAGGTCTATTTTCCAACGTCCCATAAATATCGAAAAGATAGAGCCTCATTGGACTACATCAATCTAAGCGGTGGTATGAAAGAGTTAGCACAGCATGAGCACGCTTTTGTGGTACAAGCTAATGGAGAGGTGATGAGTGTTCGTTCTAAAGCATCAAGTTGGGGATGGTTAGGTAGTGCTTCAAACGTCAAAGTGACACCAGGGTCTACTATCTATGTGCCGTTGAGTGTCGATCGAATCAATGGTCGAGAGTTCACACAATCTTGGGTGGATCTGTTCTATAAATTGACGTTATCAGCCTCAAGCGTCAGTTATCTTTTTAACGGTAATTAATTATGAAGAACACAAATGAACCACCTATTCATATCGATCAACAGGTGGATCTTTTAGAGTACTTAGACGCTATTCTTCGTTCGAAATATCGTCTGATGATCGCGGCCATTTTTGCAGCAGCTGCTGTCTTTGGTTTATCAAAGTTTGTGGATGATAAGTATACAGCTACATCAATTGTTGCAATTAATATAAATGAAAACCCTGGTGGTGTATCACCTGAGAGTTATAGAGGAAATGACACAATTGGACTGCTAGAGCATGAGTTCCTTATAGATGCAGCGCCAAGTAATGAAATAGATAGACTTTTAGCAAAAATAAATGGATTTGAATTTATTAAAACGTTTATTGTAAAAGAAAATCTATTACAAATTATCTTTAAAGATAAATGGGATGTGGCAAATAATGAATGGATAGATGATTTTGAACCAGACTATAGATTAGCGTCAAAAATTCTAAAAGACGAATACTTAATACTTGATTATGATGAAAAGAGCGGTTTGTTAAAAGTTAAATTTACATCGCTAAGTCCTGACTTGTCGGCAAAAATTTCAAACGTAATTCCAATTAGTTTTAATAGTTATTTAAAAAATAAAACTGTGGATTCAATGAACGTGAGAAGGGGGTACTTAGAAAAAAGGTTGTCGGAGGTTTCTAATATTGAAGTGCAAAGATCAATTTATAGGTTGCTTGAAGCGCAATTGGGTATGGAGTCAATCATTCATGCTAGAAATGACTATCCATTAGAAATAATACAGCCGGCGACCTCTCCGCTATTCAAATCTTACCCTTCCAGAAAAAAATGGACAGTTTTAACATTTTTTGGTGTGTTCTTTTTTGGTCTGTTTCTTGTTGTCGGTAATGTGATCTTTGGAAAGATGAAGACGGCGATCTCTCTGTACAAAAAAGATCGAAACTCTAAAAATCTAAATCAGAGTGAAGATATTTGGATTGATAACTGATATAAATATTTATTATTAATTCATACCTCTATTAATAAAAGCTATTTAAACTTTGTTTTTGACATCAATTCCTTGGTCTTGTTATGACAGTATGTTGCAATCAGTGTGCATGAAATAACCATCAATAAAGATCTGAGGAAGTTGCTCGTACTGTATTCATAATTAAATATTTCTGTTGAGGCATAAAGTATAAAAATATGCCATAAATAAAATTTTAGAGAATTTCCTGAAAGCCACTTTACTAAAGCGATAATTGAATCTTTTTTTATCACTAAATACCTTGTTGTGACGTACAATAGTGTTATAAAAAACATTGCATAGCTTAAGTAGTAAAGTCTTGGGGGGTATTTGTACTCTTGAGTAGGAATGAAATGTCCGTTTTTTAGATACAAAGTTATCAAAAAGTAAATGAAAATAAATAGGGAAATACTGCTAATAATTAAAATATCTTTTGTTCTTAAGGTGTTGAATCTAAATGCGCAAATATAAATCAATAGATAAGGTATGAAATTAAAAAATATTTCCATGCTTGTTTTTAGCTTTTGAAAGCTAAGAGCAAGCTCATATAATGCATATATAAAGACAATAATTAAGCCAATTTTAAAATTCGATATTTTTGAATTATTTACTCTTATGCAGAGGGGTGTAAATATGGCTAATATTAAGTAGATCTTGAATATCCATAAATATCCTATCCCACCTTTATATAAAAATGAATCTGTAATTATTTTCATATTAAATTGTGTGTTGCTGAATCCCATATAGTCTGTTAGCATGAAAAACATAAAAAATAGCAAAAGAAAAAGCCACGAAGAGTATATAAGATTAAAAGTTCTTTTCTTAACAAAATTGAAAGCATGTATTTCTCTACGCCGATATATATATGCGTAGGTCAGACCTGAGCTAAACACTAGCAAAGGGGTTCCGAAATTTCTTAATTGAAATAACCATCCCGGCGGCACTGTGTGCGCAATCATTATTATGAACAGGCCTAAAAATCTTAAGATATCTAGATTTATATTTCTTTCATTTTTCATATAGATTTCTCTTATTTTTGATTTTGTAAACCGCGCAAAATGCAATTATTATTGATGCGTGCGTCAATCCCTGTATTGATGCATATTTTATAGCAAGTAAAGTATTGAAAACGTCACCAGACAACCTAACAACTGACGCCATCATCAAAGCATTTATGGCTCCGTCAACATCTCTTGATGTCCAGCAAGTTGTTACTGATTTTTTTAGAATAATTATTAGCATCACTATGTAGAATGTAGCCCCAACAATACCGTAACGAAATGCAATTCCGATTATTCCAAGGTCTGAGCTATAAAATTTATACCAGAACAATTCTTGTTCGGTTATGGTTGCAGCACTTTGTTGTCCAAAGCCGAAAGCGGGGTGATTTATAATTGTTTCAATAGCAATCATATAAGATTTATAACGTACACCGCCATCCGAAGCTTCCATAAACTCAAAATATTTAATTATTGCAAATGCATATATTGGTATTAATAGGGTTAGTGATAATAAAAATATATTAATTCTATTTTTTCTTGAAAACCAAGCATTGTAAAAAATCACCCCAATTATAAGAAGAGCTATTCCTGCTCTTGACTGAATAACGGAATGGCACCATAAACAAACCAAAAATGTTAATACCCAAAAGGCCTTATTTTTAATATTCTTTTCTGTTACTGATAGATATCCAGAAATTATTGTAGTTAAAAAAATAGCCGTGCCCGGTGCTTTTAATCTATACCCTCGATGATCATTAGTAACCATTCCCTTGATTGTTGGGTCTGAAGAGTTGTATGCAGTTGCTAAATCTATTCGAAAATAATGAAAAACATAAGAGTAAGTTACTGCTGCTAATGTATAAATTATTATTTTATTTATAGTCTCAATTTGATATCCGATTCTTGTAAGAAAATACAAAGTGGGGCAAATGAATACTATTAAAAACTCTCTTGATGCCATCATACTTGGTAACATCGATACATTTGCATTTGCGGAAAATTGATAGGCTGGAAGTACAAATGTATACCCCACAAAAATTAATGTTGTGAATACCCATTTACTCCATCCTAGGTTTTTTTCTTTAACATTAAGTGCCGCTACTAATGCAGAGTAACAAAACAAAATCATGGTGAGTAATAAACCGACCTCCTGCAATCTATTGGCCATGAAGTAATAGGCACCCTTAAACGCTGTATAGAAGATGACAACCAGTGCAAAGGTGATAAGGGCTCGAGTCGAGATGAACACAGGGTTGATTAAGCCGATAGCAGGTTAATTTCGTTGACCATGAAACCTAGAACCCTATCCCAGGTGTACTTTTCACGTACCCGCTCACGACTCTTTTGTTCCAGTGTCTCCCATAGCTTTTGATCATGCAGCAAACGATCAATTGAGTTCGCCATATCTGCAGCGGTATCGTCTATGCATAGGTGGGTTAAGTGGTCCGCATCAATGCCTTCGGCACCCACCGATGTGGTTGAAATGGGAAGTCCTCTGCACATTGAGTTGAGCACTTTGACTTTTATACCTGAGCCAAAAGTAAGCGGTGCAATAAACACACGAGAGCGCTTGAACAGTGGCTCTAGGTCATCGACAAAGCCTAGCAATTGAATGCCTTGGACCTGTGCAACTCTGTCGACAAGACGTTGTGCAGGGTTACCACCGGCGATGTCTAGAATCAGGTTAGGATTGTTGGCCTTTATCTCTGGCCACACTTGTTCAATAAACCAGAGTAAGCCATCAACATTAGCCTCCCAACTGAGTGTGCCTACATAGAGAAGTCGCTTCTCTGTCTCTTCAAATTTGATGCTAGGGAGAGCAAGTTGTGTGTCATCCCCAAGGTGGTAGGTCTCTCTTGCAATATTGGTATCTGCACCAATTTTGGAGAGATTGTCTATATCGTTGGGTGATGCAAAAAATAGATCAGATCGACGACAGATTTCAGATTCAAACTTTGCAACGCGTTTGGCTTCGCAATTTGCGATGGTACGCATAACCCAATTATTACCCTCTTTGCCATAACGATCCCACATTAGGTAGGTGGCGTTATGAGCATGAAATATCACTTTGCCTCTGAAATGGTCGGGTATGTATTGAGCGGCTTCGTAGTGATCAATCAACATGACTTCGTAATCGTTCGCGATCTCTGCAATACGCTCTTTCAATTTTTTTGAGCCTGATCTTAAGACATTAAGAGGGATCGCTTTAAGATAGCTCTTAATCAAGTTTTTAGGCGAACGGGGTTCTTCAACCTTTTCGTAGAGTAACTTATCTAGATCGACCAACTGCGAAAATTCAGTTACATGTTCACTCCCATATTTAAGTGGGCAGGCCAGGGCAACAGAGTAGTGGTTGGTTAGGTACTTCAGCATATTCCAACTCTTGACTCGCCCACCACTATTAGCGGGGTAGGGAAGCTCTATGCTGATCATTAACAGTGTCTGTTTACTCATAATATTTCTCAAGTTGGCCTGTAAATTGCTTATCACTTCGCAAGTAATGGGTTTTCACCCAGTTAGTTAATGCAATTTGTGTGCCACATAGAGAGGAATTAGATGAGAGCTCTGTCGAAATTTTTATTCATTCTAGGATATCTATCCGTCATCGGACCACCTCGAGCGTCTAATCTACAGACTACGGAAAAAGCGGAGGCTGGTGAGTTGAAGAATCAGCCATTGGTCGTTGTGCTGATTGTTGAATACTTAATGAGATCGGCGATGCTGTTGCTTATCTTTTTTGGCATCGAATTCGTTGTAGGGAAGGCAATTTATGAAACCTACTATCTGGATTACCTTGGCCTGCTGATGCTCAGTGTTGGCGCGTTCCACACATTCAGTTATTACCTCTGCTTTGCCCTAATAAACCCCTCTAAGAAGATAGTTCGGTTCAGACTCTATCGACTGCTAAGAAATCTAGCCTACTCTTGGTTGCCCGGAGTTGGGATTGTCGCAGTGATCTTATTGGTAGAGTTTTTACAGGAGAAAGACCCTTTTACCCATCTTGATATGGTCGTAAACGTTTATCTTATCTCAACTGCACTGGTGTTATTGATCGCTATGATTGAGTGGGCGCTAGTGAAGCGTCATCCACTGGGCTTGGATGTTGAATAATAGTGAATTGATCAGATACGCAAGCGTATTCAAACTGTTGCAGATGAACTGAATCAAGGTTTTTAAGCGTCAAGCTGTGACCGTTTATATTGATCTGCTTTTGCACCAGTTGTAGCAGGGCGATGAATGAACCATCCAGCCGAGATAGGCCTTTGAGATCGATGACCCGAACTCTCTCCTCTTCAATTAACTCAATTAATGCACTTCTAAGATTTGATAAGTTTCTGTGAAGTGCATCACCCGATATTTGTAGGGTGTTTGAGTCGTTTAGATAACTAAACTCCAAAGGTATCTGCGGTAGCTGAGACTGCTTCTGCATTAGTTTTTTATAGGGACGTATTTTTGTGAGGTATTGCCAAATAAATGCGCGACCATCATGCCAATACCGCTTAAATAGACTCGTCTCCTCCCATATACGCCATAACCACTCTAAACCGCTACGTTGTATCCAAAGAGGGGCCCTGTTAACCGTTCCTGCAACAAAATTGATGACCGCGCCCAGGTGTGAAATGACTGGTACTTCCAGTTGGTCACGGTTTAGTTCGATCCATTGCTGGCCTCGTTTTGCGCCTAACGCAACAATTAAAAGATCCGCATCTGCCTGATTGATCTGTTTAATAACCTTGGGGTCGCTCATCTCATCCATGGATCCAAAGCCGGGGCTGTAAAAACCAACGACTTCCATGCTGCTGTTATCTACCGCGATCTTTTTAAACGCTTCAGATGCGGTTCCATCAGGGCCACCAAAAAAGATCACTCGGATGGGGCGATCTGGGTTTCCATACTCTTGCCTAATCCTTTCAAACACTGAAGAACCGGCGACACGTTCCGGCAAAGGAATCCCTAGAGTTTTTGCAATCCAGATAAGCGGCATGCCATCTGCGACCACCCAATCTGAGTTGATGACTGAATCTCTAAATTGCGAATCATTTTGTGCAGTGATTGCAAAATTTAGGTTCGGTGTAGTGAAGAAGCAGCGCTCCTCTTTTAGCATCGCATCAATCAGATGATCTGTCGTCTCTTGCTCTGTTGTGCAGTCAAACGGCAGGCCCATAACGGTCCATACATTTCGCGTTAGATCACGTGCAATCGCTTCTTCTCGTGTCATGATTTGGCTCTATTAGAATAGTGATAGAGTGACTCGTCGATTCAGTTGACGGCCCTGTTCGGTTCGGTTATTTGCAACGGGTTGGGATTCGCCCATGGAGGCTGTGGCCAGTTTTTCAGCTGGATAGCCAATATCAACCAGTGTTAGTAGGACGGACTCGGATCGATTTAACCCCAGTTGATCATTGTATTGTTCACTTCGATTCCAATCGGTATGCCCATTCAAAATGATTGACGGACGCTGCTCACCCAGTGTCTTAACAAACTCTTTGAGTTTGACCCTTTCGGTTGGCGTCACTTCATGACTGTCGTTGGCGAAGTAGATGATCGGTAGCACAATGTTGACTACTGCTTGAGGCTGTAAAGGCGTGGCGATATTCGGCAACGAGTGCGAAAAATAGATTGTCTCGTTTTCGTTTTGTATCGGTTGTTGGCTGCAACCAGACAGGAGTAAACTGACCAATGACCCTAGCATGAGGCCGTCATATTTTTTCATGATCACTCCTATCCGTTCACAACCGATTTCAACGGGGTCAGTAAACCTAGTCTCTTAAAGACTAAAAAGGGTGCCGCTAAACACTTAAGTTTCTGGTCCCGTTTTATTAAACCCGGCATTAACAGGTTGGCTCTGCCGCTAAAGGGCGCACTGAGTACAAACTGCTCAATATCGATCGCATTGCGGTGAATATCAGCCAAAGATTCGTGCGTTAAATGGGTGTCACTGTAGTAGACCTTCTCTAGCTCAAGATGCAGATTAGAGATGGCATCTAACCAGTGCTCATAACTCATCATGCAGTTGGGCGTGAGGAGCGAACGACGGATATTTTCTGGAAGTTTTTCCAGGATGTTTATCTGTCCATTATTGAACCGTTCAATCAACTCAATGGCCGCCTTATAGAAGATAATTGAGGTGATGCGCGACTCAATAAGTGCATTGGGCAGCTCTGATCCTTTTGACTCCGCCAGTGTAAGCACGGCGGAGTCTAGGTGTTCTCGAAGGGCCTCGTACATTGGTTAAGCTGCTTTGCTGACTCGCTCAATGGCAGCATTCGGATCTTGATAGATCTCGAATAGCTCTTGAAGGCGTGTCAGTTCTAACAGAGATTGCACGGCTGGTTGAGGCGACAAGATCACCGCTGAACCACCCAATTTTTGAATGTTTTTGTAGACAGCGACTAGCACGGCTAAACCACTTGAATCGGTAAAGCTCATGCCTGCCAAATCGATGACAAGGTTGGTTTTTCCCTGTTCGATCATCTCGGTAAGCTGCTGTTTAACGCTGTTCGCATTAGCCATAGTAAGTTTCTCTGGCATGTGAACGACGTTAGCTGAATCGTAAGAACTGACTGTAAAACTCATCGGTAACTCCTAAGTTAATTATGTACCTATATATCCTTAGCAATAGGTGTGCCAACTTAGGGGGTTGTTCCGATTATCGAGGCAGTTTTAGTCTATTTTTAATAAAACTTTTTACATCTGAGGGGAGAGCGTCAATTCTAATATCGGCTTGATCGCGATATGGGGCAATGTGACGTTCGAATCCAGGTCGCACTTGGTCGTTGTATTGACGACGAATGTCGTCAGGTTCACGACCTCGTTCAATTTGGTCTCGTTCAAAACGGCGTTGGAAGCAGATCTCTTGAGGGACATCTAAGTAGATTTTGATATCAAAGGCTGAGACTAAATTCGGTTGTGACAGTAGAAAAAGACCTTCAACCAGGATCACATCGAGTGGTTCAATGATCAAAGTCTCATGCTGGCGTCTGTGAACGACAAAATCATAGGTCGGAATTTCGGTCGCCAACCCCTGTTTAAGCTCGTTGAGTTTTTTGGCCAATAGATCAAGCTCTAGCGCTTGAGGCTCATCGTAATTACTGAGCGGGTGACCAATAGGGTTGTAGAAATTGTCCTGACTAAACAGCGTGGCCGTTAATCCCTGTGATTGAATGCCCTGCAACAGGGCGTTAGCTACGGTGGTTTTCCCAGATCCAGAAGCACCGGCAACGGCAATCAAAAGAGGTTTCACGTCAATTCCATCGGTTCAAAATGTGCTCAGATTATAGAGAGATCAGTGCTGGAAATGAATAAGCCGCAATAGATGCGGCTTATTTTGAGTGACTTTATTAGCTGTTTTTAAAACGCAGTCGCCATAGGTTTGCATCATTGGCACGCTTACAGCTGATTTGATCGATCCAACTCATCATGATGTGTTGGCCACGCCCTGACTCTGATTCACCTGAATAGGGCTTAGGTGGGCATAGATGAGGAAGCTCAACGGAATATTCTTGAATATTGAACTCAATCCAGCTTTTAGAGGTCGTTGTGATGATCTCTATTGGAAGCTCCACATAATCTTCAGGCCAAACAGTATGTTCAACAAAATTGTTCAGTAGTTCAGCTAGCGCGGTTCTGATCTTAGAGAGGATTAGATCATCGGTATTAAGCAGTTTTAAGTGAAGATAGATATGATCCAGTGTCTTTTCTACGTCGCTCTCTGTAGGGCGTAAACTGGTCAGAAATGGCTGGACGTTCAACTCTGTCTCTTGGTTGTTTTCCGAGGAGCGTTTAATCAACATGACCGATACATCATCTTCTGGGGTCTCTTGGTTACCCCAATCATAGGCAAATTGCTTAATGATATCTAACTGAGTTGCGGCATCTTTACTGCGTTCACGTTTCAGTATGTTTTCGATCGCATTACGGCCTATGGCTGAGTTTGTTTCATCAACAATATCAAACAGTCCATCACTACTTAACAGCAATGAAGAACCTGGTAAAAAGGGAAGGGATCGTGTTTCAAAGTCGGCAAACTCAAACATTCCAACTGGAAAGCTGCCGCGGCTTATCTGCATCATATCACCCTGTTCGCTTAACACGCAGGGGTGAGGGTGTCCTGCTTGGCAGTACCTTAGGGTATTGGCTTGTTCATCTATCATGCCAAGGAACATAGTGAAGTAGAGGCCTGAAAAACGCTCACTAGGAAAGCGCTCATTCAGTCTGCGAACGATTTGATGAAGTGGTGGCAAGACACTTTGATTGATGTAGTAACCCAGCATCTGTTGAATGGCATTTTGTAAGGTAAAGGAGAGCATAGCCGATGCGACCCCGTGTCCCATTACGTCGATCTGATAGATCAGTACTTGATTGTTATTGGTTGTGACATATCCCATTGAATCACCACCAATGCCACGTGCTGTTTTAAAGTGTGTAGCGAGTTCTAGGGTGGGTGATAACCACTGATTCTTTGGTACATACTCCTCTTGAAGATGCGTCGCAAATTGCAACTCTTCCTCATTTTGCTTCTGCGCAGCTTCCAGTGCAGTCACGGTTTCGTTGAGTTGCTCGTTCTGGTCGGTGACACTTTTACGCATGCTTACCAAGCGAGCTCCTGCAGCCAGCCGTACACGAAGTTCCTCTTTAACAGCGGGTTTACGCAAAAAATCATCCGCGCCTGCATCCATACAGGTGACCAGCTCATTTTGATCATTCTCTGCGGTCAGCATAACGACGTAGGGTGATCCGTAACGCTCGTTGCTTCTCAGAGTGCGACAGAGTGTTTTGCCATCCATCTCTGGCATCACTTGATCTGAGAGGATCAATTGAAATTGGTCTCTCTCCAGCAGTGCGAGTGCCTCTTTACCATCACAGGCCTCAACGACTTCATAGCCTAGGTCTTTTAACATCGCGCCAAGGCGAGCTCGTTCGGTAGGGCTGTCATCAACCATTAGGATTCTATTGATATCAAAATGGTCTTGTTCGCTACTCTTAACTGATACTGCAATATTCATTTTAAAACTCGGTCTGTTTAGTTCCTATTGCATGAGGGTAAGCACAAACCGTGCCAACAGCTCTGAATCAAATATCTAGACTTTTTGCATTTTGCGAATCACTATGAATAGATCTTTTTATAAGCGGTAAGAAGAGTTGGCATGGACCTTGCTTTCTCTTGATGTGCCTTCACTGTTTAGAAGGATTATTTTAAGGAGATAGTTAAATGGGACAAATCATCGATTCAATGGATCAGGCGGTTGCTTCAAAGGTTTCTGAAGTACTGGATCTTGCAGTACTGGAGCGTCTTTTAGAGGACACGTCGATCGATTTCTTGCCAAGCCTTATTGAAGTGTTCGAATCAGAATCTTCACAGCGTTTAGAGAACATCAGTAAAGCGATGTCTGAAAATGATTTAGCGACATTAGGTATCGAAGCACATTCACTGAAAGGTACCTCAGCAACCTTTGGTGCCGAAACGCTTCGTTCTACCGCCGAGCGCATAGAAAAAGCAGCCAAATCTGGCGATCAAGCGACGGTTGATCAGTTTGTGCCTTCTGTACCCTCGCAGCTGGAATCTGTCCTTGCAGAGTTGAACCGGTTTTCATCATCGCTATCGGCTTAATAGAGTTAATTGAGGAAATTTCTGATGTCTCAGAATCAAGTATTAATTGTTGAAGACAGTGCCAGTCTGCGACGTATCTATGCACAGTACGTTGAGAAGGAGGGGGTATTAGTTGATGCCGCCGCCACACTGGCTGAAGCTCACACCGCACTTGATTCCAAGGTTTATCAGGTCGTTCTTCTGGATCTGCGCCTGCCTGATGGTGATGGCTTTGAGCTTCTTAAACGAATTATTGAGCATCAGATTAACTCTTTGGTGATCATTATGACCGCGCATGGCTCGATCGATGTGGCCGTCGATGCCATTCGTGTAGGCGCCTATGATTTTCTAGAAAAACCTTTTGATGCGCGTCGACTAAAGGTAGCGATCAGCTCAGCATTTGCACAGGTGGCAAAACTCAACTTTGCTCCTGTCGATTTGGCAGAGAAGAGGGAGCGTGAGACCTTCCATAGCTTTATTGGTGCCAGTCCTGCGATGCAAGATATGTATCATCTTATCGAGCGTGCGGGCCCCAGTAAGGCATCTGTCTTTGTGACAGGGGAGAGTGGCTCAGGTAAAGAGCTCACTGCAGAAGCCCTGCATAAGCAGAGCGCGCGTTCTGAAGGTCCTTTCGTTGCTATTAACTGTGCCGCTATTCCTAAAGATCTTATGGAGAGTGAGATCTTTGGCCATGTGAAGGGTGCGTTTACTGGGGCCAGTGCCAATCGTGAGGGCGCAGCCAGCAAAGCCAATGGCGGTACACTTTTTCTAGATGAAATTGGTGAAATGAGTCTTGATTTGCAAACCAAATTGCTACGATTCATTCAGACCGGCATTATCCAAAAAGTAGGAAGTAATTCAGATGAGGTGGTCGATGTTCGATTCATCTGCGCAACGAACCGAGACCCTCTGGTTGAGGTGCAAGCGGGTCGTTTTAGAGAGGATCTCTACTATCGCCTGCATGTGATTCCTGTTCACCTGCCGCCGTTACGGGATCGCGGTGATGATATTCTAATGATTGCCGAATTCTTCCTTAACCGTTACGCGCGTGAAGAGACCAAGTATTTCGAGGGCTTTGAAGATGAAGCTAAGCGTAGACTGCTGGAGTACCACTGGCCAGGTAATGTCCGCGAACTTCAGAATGTGATTCGTAATGTCGTTGTATTAAACGAGGGGGGTATGGTCGGTGTGGCCGATTTCCCGGCCCCGTTAAATTCGCTGCAGGAGATTGTGGCACCACAACCCGTCAAAACAGAAGAGCCAGAAGAGGTTCAAACGAGTAAATCCGCTAAGAAGTCTAAACCCTATTCGAAAGTGATGGCTCAGAGTTTAGACGAGATTGAACCTCTGGATGTATTAGAGCGAAAAATCATCGAAAATGCCGTCAAACTCTGTAAAGGCAATGTCCCTAAAGCGGCCGCGTTACTTGAGGTTAGCCCCTCTACACTCTACCGCAAAATAAAGGGTTGGAGTTAAGCGCTGCGATCGCGACTCTGTTCATTAGGGTTAGGTATGCTGACCATGCCTAACTCTACCCGATCCCTTCCTTTTGCTTTGGCTCGATAGAGCGCATCATCCGCCCGTTTAAATAGCTCATCTGCTTCGACACCGGCAATAAAACTACTGATACCGATACTAGCCGTTACCTTACTCACGGGTGTGAATGGGTGATCTCTTAGTGTGTTTCTAAGTTTTTCTGCAAGAATCAACGCTTCAGATTGGTTGGTGTTGGGTAAAATGATCATAAACTCTTCACCGCCCCAGCGACCCAATATATCCACATCACGAATATTATTCTGAAGTAGGTTAGCGACGGCATAGAGAACGTCATCGCCTACAAGATGCCCGTGGGTATCATTGATCTGTTTGAAGTGATCAATATCTAACAGCAACAGCGAAAATTGAGTGCCGTATCGGTTTGCACGTCGCAGCTCTGCTTCAAATAGCTCATCTAGCCTCGAACGATTGTAGAGGCCGGTTAACTGGTCCGTCATCCATAGCTCTTCCAGTTTTTTCTGAGTCGAAATGTCTTCGCGAATCTCGGTGAATCCAATCAGATTAGCGTTTCGGTCGTATTGAGGCTCGATCTGAAGCTTGACCCAATAGAGTCCACCGTAGGCATTTTTCTCTTGGGTTTCAACACTCACGACCCCTTTCTGACTTGCCTCTTGATATCGTTGTTGCAAAAGGCGTGCGCTGTTTTCGTCTGGAATTAAACGAGCTAATGTGCCTGATTTAAGTTGTTCTTTTGTATATCCCGTGTGATCGCAAAAGGCGCTAGATGCCTTAGTCACCTTGCCGTTTGGATCGGTATTCACCATTAAGATGTGTTTGTCGATGATGGCAAGATGTCGCTGTGTCTTGTGACGCTCACGCTTAAGCTGTCTAAACTGCTTATGTCCACGTGAACGAAGAAGCTGCAGGGTTCGAGTCATTGTGGCCAGCACAATGATGATAAGGGTAACAGAGACTAAAAAGATGACGGGGTGGAGTCTTATCTCAGCCATTAGAGAGCTCTCATTAGCCCAAAGAGGTTGGCTAATGAGTAACAAAGATAGGCAGGAAACTAGGTAACTAAAACCCATACAAAACTCTTCCAAACATAATGAAAGCTTAAGCCTAGCAGAGGATTTTGATTTTGCAGGATTTTTTTAGACGTTTAATTTATGTAAAACAGAACGTCCAATCAAAATAATAGTTTATTTGAAATCAGTTACTTATCGATAACTTCTGATAGTGGTTGTGCAAAGGTTTGCACCATATCCCAAGGGAAACGAATCCAAGTATCTTGGCTGACCTCGGTAATAAAGGTATCAACCAGTGGTTTGCCAGCCGGTTTTGCATAGAGTGTTACAAAGTGCGCTTTAGGAAGCATTTCACGAACGTATTTTGCGGTGCGGCCGGTATCAACCAGGTCATCGACCAAAATCATCCCTTCGCCATCACCTTCTATGCCTTTAAGTACTTCTATCTGCCCCTGAACAGAAGCTTCACCAGTGTCTGAGTTTGAGTAGCTAAGGACACAGATCGTATCGATCATACGAATATCCATCTCTCGAGCTAGGATGGCTGCTGGTACTAAGCCGCCGCGAGTGATGGCAATAATGCCTTTCCAAGGCCCTTGTTCTAGAAGGCGCCAGCTCAGCGCTCGTGCATTTCGGTGCAGTTCATCCCAGCTTACGGGAAAGTCTTTGCTGTTGGGTGTCATTATCTTCTCCTAAGAAATCGCACGAGCCGCAAGTGTATTTGCAGCCTCTTTATGTTCATGCATGATCCGTTCAATATCTTGACCGACTAACTCACCGGCTTTAACGCGCCACTCGCCATTCACCATAACGGCTTCTGCGCGATGCGCCCCACACAACAGCAGGGCGGCTAATGGATCGTGTGCACCGCTAAAGCGCGGCTCATCAAGCTTAAATAGAGCTAGGTCGGCAGCTTTACCCACCGCGAGCTCACCAATATCGTCACGGCCTAATACCTGTGCTGAGCCTTTGGTACCCCAACGATAGGCGTCAAAATGGGTGACCGCAGAGGATCCGTAACGCAGGCGCTGGATGTACATGGCTTGGCGAACTTCTTGAATCATATTCGAGCAATCGTTCGACGCAGAACCATCGACACCCAACCCCACGGGTGAACCGGCCGCTTCAAGCTCCTTCACTTTAGCAATGCCCGATGCGAGCATCATGTTCGAGCTTGGGCAGTGACAGACTCCGACGCCAGCCTTACCCAATCGGGCAATCTCTTCGTCATTAAAATGTATGCCGTGCGCCAACCAAGTGTTACTGGATAGCCAACCAACAGACTCTAGGTAATCTACCGTTCGCATACCAAAAGAGCGTTCACAGAAGTTCTCTTCGTCGATGGTCTCTGCTAGGTGCGTATGGAGTCGTACATTGAGTTGTTTGGCCAGACTGGCTGTGTCACGCATCAACTCGGTCGTCACAGAGAAGGGAGAACAGGGTGCTAAGGCGATTTGTGACATCGAATAGGGTTCTCTGTCATGATAGCGGGAGACCAGACGTTCAGAATCCTGCAAGATCTCATCTTCTGTTTGAACCACGGTATTAGGCGGTAATCCACCTTGGTCTTGGCCAAGACTCATAGAACCTCGGGTCATCGCCATACGCACACCCATCTCACGACCAATTTCGATCTGATGATCAATGGCGTCAGTGAGATTGGCTGGGAACAGATAGTGGTGATCAGAAGCGGTTGTGCAGCCGGACAACAGTAACTCGGCCAGTGCCAGCTTTGTGGCGGCTCGGTGAATCTCAGGATCTAAATTCGCCCAGACAGGGTAGAGCGTCTGAAGCCAAGGAAAAAGCTCTTTATTGAGTGCTGCGGGCAGTGCGCGAGTCAGTGTCTGATAGAAATGGTGGTGGGTGTTGATCAGACCGGGAATCAGAACCTGATCACTGACATCAATCGTTTGATCAATATTAACGGGTGTTTCGCCCTTGGCAACCAGCTCTACGATCGCCTTGCCACTGACAACAATACCGCCAGAAGCATCCTCATCGTTTCCCGTGTAGATGGCTAATGGATTGGATAACCAGATGCGAAGGTTGTCTGTCATACTTTGGCGGATCTCAAAGCTTGTTAATAATTGAAAAATAGTCGTCTATTGAACCCAATATTTGACTCAAAAATCAAATAAAAATTAACTTCAAGGTCAGTTTATTTATTTGACCGATTGGTTAGGTTTTAGCACAATAAGTCTATTATATATGACCCTTCAGGCAGCATTCATATGATCAGTTACTGGAAAAATGGTTCCATTGAGCAGGATAGTCCGCTTTCCAATACCGAGACTCTATTGGAATTCCTGCGTGAATCTAAACGTCTCACAGGGACCAAAGAGGGGTGTGCCTCTGGTGACTGCGGTGCCTGTACGGTTGTGCTTGTCTCTCTAGATGATAATGAAAGGCTTAAGTATGAAGCGGTCAATAGCTGTTTGATGCCGGTTGCGGAATTGGCTGGTAAAGCGCTGATTACGATTGAAGATCTAGCGCAAGGCGATGATCTACACCCTCTGCAACAGGCGTTTATAGATCAGCACGCATCGCAGTGTGGATTTTGCACCCCAGGGTTCATTCTTTCTGCTCTTGCTTTGAAAAAGCATGAATCCAATCCTGATGTGGAGGCGATCGATGAAGCCCTAGGCGGTAATCTCTGTCGATGCACCGGCTACTCACCTATTGTTAAAGCGGTTCAGTTGGCCGATTGCAGCCAAGATCGATTTGCTCAGTGTGAAGTTGAGTTAATCAACTCCCTAAAGCAGCTACAAAACTCAACGGCATCCGTTGTCGGTTTCCATCAACCTCGAACATTAGAAGCCCTTTGTGAATTGAAATCGGAGCATCCAGAGGCCATTTTGTTATCCGGTGGTACTGATTGGATGCTGCGGGCGACTCAGGGGCTTGAACAGGTCGAGACGCTTATCAGTACTGATAGGGTTGCCGGCTTAAATCAGTTAACCCTTGTGGCTGGGCACTGGTCAGTCGGTGCAGCGGTCTCTTTGAGTCGAATTAAAGATCAGGCAAAAGCGTCTGGTTTTCATGCTCTTGATCAGTTGCTCAGTCGATTTGCATCACAACAGATCCGTAATCGCGCGACCTTGGGTGGTTCTATCGGAAATGCCTCTCCAATTGGCGATTTAGCTCCGTTGATGCTCGCTTTAGATGCAGAGTTGGTTTTGAGCTCTGTTCAACAAGAGCGAAGGGTTGCGCTAAAACATTTCTTCTTAGGCTATAAGCAGACCGCGTTGAGTTCGGATGAGGTGATCAGTCAGATTAACTTCAACCTTGCTGATCAGGCCCAAGTGCATTTTGAGAAGGTGTCCAAGCGCCTGGATGATGATATCTCTGCCGTCGCTGTAGCGACTCATTACAGGATGCATGAGGGACAGTTAACCTCTTTGCGAATAGGGTTAGGAGGTATGGCGGCCACTCCGGTTTTGGCACTGGGTGTGATGGCTGCTTTTGAAGGTAAAGAACCCTCATCCATTACCCTGGATCAGGTCACTGATGCGTTAGGCGAGTTAACACCTCTATCAGACCTCAGGGCCAGTGCTGATTATCGCCTCAAAGCCTGTGCCCGTGTCATTCACTTCCATCTAATCAGTGCGAAGGAGTCTGTATGAAACCTGTAGGCGTTTCAGTCACTCACGACAGTGCGTTGTTGCATGTGACGGGTAGAGCACGATATGTGGATGATACTCCCTTACCTGAAGGCACCCTGTTTGCTGCCATCGGGCAAGCATCCATCTCCCGAGGCCGTCTGTTATCTTTGGATCTGAGTGCAGTGCAAGAGGCTCCAGGTGTTATTGCCGTGCTGACGTCCAGTGATATTCCTGGAATCAAAGATATCGGTCCTGTCTTTCCGGGTGACCCACTTTTAGTGGATGGCGACGTGCTTTTTCACGGTCAACCGATCTTTCTTGTGGTGGCTACGGATGAGAAGCAAGCTCGCTCTGCGGCATTCTTGGCTGAGGTTCAATACGAAGAGTCTAAGCCAATCCTCTCTATTGAAGAGGCCAAGTCCCAGGCGTATCGAGTACGTCCTCCTCATGTGATGCAGAGAGGCGATCTGTCCACAATGGACAGATCTAAAAATCAGATCTCTGGTGAATTGCGAATTGGCGGTCAAGAACATCTCTATCTTGAAGGGCAGGCCTCTTTGGCAGTGCCAACAGAGGAGGGAGGTATTCATCTTCTCTGCTCTACTCAGCACCCAACTGAGGTGCAAACCCTAGTCTCTGAAGTGTTGGGCCTTCCTTTTCATGAGGTGGTTGTTGAAGTACGACGCATGGGAGGCGCTTTTGGCGGTAAAGAGACACAGGCAGCTCCTTGGGCTTGTTTAGCCTCACTGGCGGCGCACAAGCTAGGTAAACCGGTAAAACTTCGTCTACCTAGATCAACGGATATGACGGTGACGGGGAAACGACACCCCTTTATTAACCAATATCAAGTGGGATTCCGTAATGATGGTCAAATCGAAGCGGTACAGATCGACATTAATGGCGACTGTGGCTGCTCTCCAGATCTAAGTGATGCCATTGTGGATCGCGCGATGTTCCACAGTGACAACGCCTACTATTACCCAGCTGCAAAAATCACTGGTGAGCGTTGGCGAACCGATAAGGTTTCCAACACGGCGTTTCGTGGCTTTGGTGGGCCTCAGGGGGTCATCACGGCAGAAGCGATGCTGGACGATATTGCACGCACCTGTAAACAGGATCCTTTAGATACACGGCTTAAGAACCTCTATTCAGGTCAGCAGACACACTATGGTCAAACCGTCGACGGAACAACGCTGCGGGAGATCATGACCCGCCTTAGAGAGAGTGCTGACTATGACCGTCGTCGACAGAAAATTGCTAAACATAACTTAGCCTCATCTCGTTATCTTAAAGGGCTGGCGTTAACCCCGGTCAAGTTTGGTATCTCCTTTACCGTTAAGCATCTCAATCAAGCGGGCGTGCTTGTTCACATCTATACAGACGGTTCCGTTCTGGTCAGTCAGGCGGGTACTGAGATGGGGCAGGGACTTTACACTAAAGTGGCTCAAGTGGTTGCCTCAGTATTGGGCATTGAGATCGATCGAGTGAAGATGAGCAGCACTCGAACTGACAAGGTTCCCAACACGTCACCGACGGCTGCTTCAAGCGGTAGCGACATGAATGGTATGGCAGCCCATGACGCAGCGACCACACTGAAAAGTCGGATTGCAGAATTCATTGCCAATCGCGAATCGATTAATGCCGAAGAGATTGAATTCAAACAGGGGCTGTTGAGCTGGGGTGCCAGTTCAATCACGTTTGCCGAGGCTGTAAAAGCGGCCTATATGGATCGTGTTCAGCTCTCTGCCACAGGCTTCTACAAAACGCCCAATATCTGGTATGACAGAGCTTCTGCACAAGGCAACCCATTTCTCTACTACGCTAATGGGGCCGCCTGTTCGGAGGTCATTATTGACCGATTAACGGGCGCCACTCATATCGAGCGTGTCGATATATTGCACGATACGGGTAACTCATTGAATCCAGCCTTGGACAAGGGTCAGATAGAGGGAGGGTTTATTCAGGGAGCGGGTTGGTTAACCAGTGAGGAGCTTAAGTGGGATGACGAAGGGCGTCTACTGACAAACTCCCCAGCTACTTATAAGATCCCAGCGATTAGTGATCGACCCACTAAGCTAAGTATCGAACTGCTGGATAAACCGAACAGTGCGGCAACCATAGCAAGATCTAAAGCAGTCGGTGAGCCACCCTTTATGCTTGGCATCTCTGTCTGGTGTGCAATTCGCGATGCAATTTCGAGTATTTCCGGCTATGGTATATCGCCTACCTTAGATGCACCGGCAACCCCTGAGGCCATTTTAAACGCCATTACTACCCTTGAGGACTCTCTGTGATTCAACGTTGGAGCTACAAACTTGCTGAGCTGTTAAAGCGGGGGCAACCGGTTGTTTTAATCACACAGGTCGGTGAGAGAGGCTCCAGTCCACGTTCGTCAGGTGCCAAGATGTTGGTCACCAGTAACGCCACGGTGGATTCACTCGGTGGGGGTAATCTTGAGCATCAGGCGATTGAATTCGCACGACAGCTACTGACAGAGCAGAAAGATGGTCTGCACGAACTTGAGTACACTCTGGCCGGTAATCTTGGGCAGTGCTGCGGTGGAGAGGTTAGGGTGCTGTTTGAGGTTTTTAATACCTCTCTACAGCCTCTTTACCTATTTGGTGCCGGCCACATAGCTCAAGCGTTAGTGCCTCTGCTCGCGCAACTGCATTTTGCCGTTAACTGGGTGGATGACCGAGATGAGCTCTTTGTTCAGCCTATTCCAGATGGTGTGACCCGCATTGAACGTGATCCCATTGATGTGGCGCGAGATATTCCGAATGATGCATGGATGTTGATTATGACCCATGATCATCAACTGGATCTGGATCTTCTACTGGCAGCTATCGATGGAGGTCTGCCGACCTATACTGGCATGATAGGCTCAGAAACTAAGGCATTGAAATTCAGACAGCGTCTTGCTCAGCGGGGTATCTCTCAGGAAATCATTGACTCCATTCACTCGCCTATAGGCTTGCAGAATTTGCATACTAAATTGCCGGTAGAGATTGCGATTTCGGTTGCGGCTGATGTCATGACTCGGCTGCAGCAACAGCGGGGTGAATTATGAGTCAATCCTGGGCGTTACGTTGTCAGATCCTGAGTTGTACTTCTCAACCTAAAGATGATGAAGGGTGGTTCTATCACTCAGATGGGCTTATCTGGATAGTCGATGGATTGATTAAACGGGTAGGCAGTTACACTGATCTAAGAGAGCATATCCCCTCTGATCTTCAAATCGAGCATCGTCCTGGGCATCTACTGATTCCTGGATTTATCGATACCCATGTTCACTACCCACAACTTGAAATGATCGGTGCTTACGGGACTCAACTCTTGGATTGGTTGAATCGATACACCTTCCCTGTGGAATTAAAGTATCGCGATATTGATTACGCGACAGAGCAGGCTGGACGGTTTCTCGACCAGTTATTGGCGAACGGAACGACAACCGCCCTGGTGTTTGCGACCTCTTCGGTTAACTCAGTGGATGCCTTTTTTGCAGAATCCCTACGTCGTAATCTACGTATGGTCAGCGGCAAGGTTTTAATGGATCGGCATGCACCAGATGATCTGTGTGATACCCCTCAATCGGCCTATGACGACTCCTGTTCGTTAATTGACAAATGGCGTGGTAGTGGACGGTTGGGTTACGCGGTAACACCTCGCTTTGCACCCACATCGACCGACGCGCAATTAGAGGTCGCTGGTGCTCTAATGAAAGAGAATAGTGATGTCTACCTACACACCCATCTCTCTGAGAATGTCGATGAGATCGCATGGGTAGGGGAGTTATTTCCTGATCGCCAGGGCTATTTAGATACCTATGATCACTTTGGACTCGTGACCGATCGTTCGGTGTTTGCTCACGGCATTCACCTCAATGACGCTGAGATGCAACGTCTTCATGACTGTGGCTCCGCTATTTGTCACTGCCCATCCTCCAATCTTTTCTTAGGATCGGGGTTATTTCCTTTGAAGCGTCTGCAACAGGCTGGCGTGAATGTGACTATGGGTACTGATGTTGGGGGTGGTACGTCGCTCTCTATGCTGAGCACCCAAGGTGACGCCTATAAAATTCAGCAGATGGCGGGACATCTTCTTAAACCTTTAGAAGCCTTCTATATGGCCACTCTGGCCGGTGCTAAGGCATTGGGGCTGGATGATCGAATTGGCGCTTTAGCAGAAGGGTTTGAGGCCGATATGGTGTTGCTCGACTTGGCCTCTACACCGGTGATCGAAGAGCGGATGAAACGGGCTGATCAGATTGAAGATGTCTTATTTGCACTCTCTATTCTGGGGGATGATCGATCAATCGCACAGACCTATGTGATGGGCGAGCCTGCCCTTTAGGTTATATCTTTACTTTTACTATCAACCGCTTGCCGCGACCTTCTCCAGCGATTTTTAAATCCAGATCGCCATTTAACTGATCAACCATAGCACCGACTATGGCCAAGCCTAAACCACTGCCTGGTTGCGATCGCTGATTACCGCGAACAAATCTCTGCTTCAATCCGTTTAGATCTTCTGGCGCTAAATCGGGTGCCAAATTCTCAACACTAAAGGCACCGTTCGACTCTAATCGAATAATGACGGGGCTCTCATTAGGCGCATACTTCAAGCCGTTTTCGACTAGGTTACTGAGTATGACGGCTAAGGCGTCAGGATCGATATCTAACAGGGGCGGTGATTCGCTGATGATTTCGACTCGATCATTACGAGGGTCTAGCTCGCGAGCAATCATCTTAACGATGAGCTCAAGATTGGTTGGCTCACCCTTGTATAGGGTTACCGATTCGGCACGTGCGAGTTGAAGCAGCTTATCAATCAGACGAGTTAGGCGTGCTAAGCTGGATTGAACAATCTTGAGTCGCTCAGCTTGATCCGTCGAACCAAGCTCATCAGAGAGTCTCTGCAGTTGAACGGACGCTACAGCCAGTGGGGTTCTTAACTCATGTGCACTGTTGGCCGCAAACTCACGCTCCGCTACCAGAGCGGTTCTAAGTCGATCAAGTAGGGCATTAGTGGCCCTTTGAACCTCTAAAAAGTCCTGTGGTAGCTCAGCTTGTGCGATTGGCTCTAAATTACTGCCGCTACGTGTCGCCATATTCTCAGCAAACTGTTGAACGGGCACTAAACGTCGTCTCACTGCGATGTAGACCAGCAAAACGCTCAATGGTAGCGCAATGGTAAAGACCAGTAAAAAGAGCAGGGCGGTATCAAATAGGACGCCGTAGCGGTGATCGACGGTCTCCGCGACCTGAAGATGGTAGCGACCATCTAGCGATGAAGCTGTATAAATGCTGAAATTTTTGCCATGGGTAAAGCCTGTCTGCAAACTATCAAGCATTGGCGTCATGGGCGCATTATTCGAACGCACCAGTATTCGCCCCTTAAAGTCACGCAGTTGATACATCAGGTATTCGGGTTGATCGCCCAAAATTCTTGGACCAACGCTTAGATTGAGCGTGCCCAGTAAGCTTAGCTCAGGTCTTAGATCAAGCAGGCCGAATTGGTTAAGTCGGTAGTCGGATATAGCGAGAGGCAAAACACGTTGTGCGGTCTCTTTTAGGCTTTGATCGTAGGTTGAATTGAGCTCCTTAACGAGTACCCATAGCGCGACCACCGTTGCCAATAACCAAACCAGCACCAAGCTCAGTGCAATTTGTACGCCGAGCTGAGCGGCTAAGGTTTTGGGTTTTAGAAACACGCTAGGCCTCTAAACGGTAGCCAAGGCCACGTGCCGTTTTAATCAGCTCTTTACCCAGTTTCTTGCGTAAGCGACTGATATAGACCTCGACGGTATTGCTCTCTACCTCATGTCCAAAGGCGTAGAGACGATCTTCGATCTGCTCTTTGCTGACAATGTGTCCGGGTCGTTTAATCAGTGTTTCTAAGATACTCCACTCACGAGCCGTCAGCTCGACATCTTGCTCGTCGACCTGCAGTGAGTGTTTTTGAAGGTCGGCTGTGATTCGACCAAAGGTGACCGCATTGGTCGCTAATCCGGCTCCTCGGCGTGTTACCGCCTGAATTCTGGCATTGACCTCATCCAAATCGTAAGGCTTGATCACATAGTCATCGGCACCGGCATCAAGACCGGCAATTCGATCGCTGATTTGATCACGCGCTGTCAGGATGATGACAGGGGTTGTAAGGCCTGCTTGGCGACGCTTTTTAAGCCATGGGATGGCATCGCCGTCTACCAGCTGTAGATCGAGAAGAACAATATCGTACTCTGTTGTTAGTAGAGCGGTTTCGGCTTGGCGCAAATGATCGAAACCATCAACTGCCATGCCTGAAAGCTCCAGATGCTCTGTTAAAGCGTTAGCTAATGCCAATTCATCTTCGACGAGTAGTACGCGCATGGCCAGCTCCCTGGTAGTGAATGCTCAATTTGGTTATTGGGCCAAAAGAGAATGAAAACAACCTTAACTAAGGCGTTTAGCTGATCTGCATACCTGCAAGAACCAATGCCGTTAGCGTTTTCTCAGCCTGATCATAGACCTCTAAATTGAGTCGTCTTTGCCCCAGAGCGGCCTTCACTTGAAGTTCGTAATCGGCGTAGTGTTGGGTAGATGCCCAGATGATAAAGAGTAGATGCTCTGCAGAGAGGTCAGGATTAACCTTGCCTGTTGATTGCCACTGTTTGATGATGTCACAACGGCCGGTAAACCACTCATGGTACTGCTTACCGAAGCGTTTTTTCATATGCGGTGCGCCGTTGATCACTTCCGCTGCAAAGATACGCGAAGCTTCTGGGTTTTCGCGTGAAAAGGTGATCTTTTTAGAGATATATTCCGTGATGAAGGCTTTAGGATCATCTTCGGCGACCAGTAGATCGAGGGATCCATCCCAAAGTGAAAGAATGTGTGTTAACACCTCTTGGTAGAGAGCCTCTTTAGAGCCAAAGTAGTAGTGTACATTGGGCTTTGGAAGCTCGGCTCTATCCGCTATGGATTGAACGGTGGTGCCTGAAAATCCTTTTTGGGCAAATTCACGTACCGCAGCGTTAATAATGAGTTGGCGGTTACGTTGACGAATGGCGCCGGTGTTTGAATCTTGGTTCATAGTAGATCTCTACTGAAGGGTATAAATACCACCCGTTTGATGGGCTGTTCTGTTACTCTAACGACTTGATCTTGTGGGTCAAGTTTTTACCGATCTCAATCTGTTAGCTTAAGGTTTTTACTGTGTTTCGACTCTTTGAGCGTTTTACTCAGCCCTACCCAGAACAGGGTGAATTACAGCCCCCTTCAACGCTGTTTGCGTTCATGCGTTTTTATACCAAAGGGTTTGAGATTCCGCTGTTAATCCTGTCGTTAAGTACCGCTTCCATTGCGATTCTAGAGGCGGTTCTATTCAGTTTTATGGGTGATTTGGTTGACTGGATTTCGACCATGACACCAGCTGAGTTGCTCTCTGAAAAGAGCTCAGAACTCTGGATGATGGCAGCTGTGCTATTGATCCTGTTCCCGTTGCTAACGCTAATCCACTCTTTGGTGATGCACCAATCACTGTTGGGTAATTATCCAATGGCGATTCGCTGGCTGTCTCACCGATACCTGCTTAAACAGAGTGTCAGCTTCTATCAGAATGACTTTGCGGGTCGTATAGCGACCAAAGTGATGCAGACAGCGCTCTCCGTTAGGGAAGCAGTGATGAAACTCATGGATGTGATGGTCTATGTGCTGGTCTACTTTATCAGTATGTTGGTGCTGGTGGCTCAATCAGACTGGCGCCTAATGATTCCCATGCTGGTTTGGTTGATCTGCTACATCGGCATTCAACTCTTTTTTATTCCTAAGTTAAAGCGGGTTGCGACTGAGCAGGCCGATGCTCGTTCAGTGATGACAGGCCGTATTGTCGACAGCTACACCAACATAAGCACGGTAAAGCTGTTTGCCCACACTCAGCGTGAGTCAGATTATGCCAAAGAGAGCATGGATGGCTTCCTAAAAACGGTCTACAGCCAAATGCGCTTAGGGACCGGGTTTAACGTGCTGGTTAACCTCATCAATTACCTTCTGACCTTTAGTGTTGCCGGCGTTTCCATTTATCTCTGGTCAGACTCAATTGTTACAGTGGGTGCGATAGCGATCGCGGTGAGTCTCTCTCTGCGATTAAGTGGCATCTCTCACTGGATTATGTGGGAGATCAGCATGCTGTTTGAGAATATCGGAAGCTCAGTTGACGGCATGAGAACGCTCTCTAAACCGATCGATATCATTGACAAGCCTGACGCGTCTGAATTGGCGCTCGTGAATGGCGAGATTGAGTTTGATGCGATTCAGTTCAACTATGATGTCGAAAAGCCTGTGCTGAATAAATTGAGCTTACACATCAATCCGGGAGAGAAAGTCGGTATTGTGGGGCGCTCAGGTGCCGGTAAATCAACGCTGGTTAATCTCCTGTTGAGGTTTTACGACCTGCATTCTGGTCAGATTAAAATTGACGGTGTCGACATTACCGATGTGACGCAAGACTCGCTTCGAGCGCAGATTGGCATGGTCACTCAAGATACATCTCTACTGCACCGAACGATTCGCGAGAACATTCTCTATGGACGCCCTGATGCCAGTGAGGAGGAGCTGTTGAAAGCCTTAAAGCAGGCTCAAGCGGATCTGTTCATTAATGACCTAACAGACCCTGAGGGTAATCGTGGTTTGGATGCGCAAGTGGGTGAACGTGGCGTCAAACTATCCGGCGGGCAGCGTCAGCGCATCGCCATCGCGCGTGTGCTGCTTAAAGATGCGCCTATTTTGGTCCTAGACGAAGCAACGTCCGCCTTGGACTCTGAAGTGGAGGCCGCTATTCAAGAGAGTCTTTACCAATTGATGCAAGGTAAGACCGTCATCGCCATTGCGCACCGTCTATCAACCATTGCAGCAATGGATCGACTGATTGTGATCGATGAAGGGCAAATTGTGGAGCAGGGGACACACCAAGAGCTACTCAATTCCGGTGGGATCTATGCGCAACTCTGGGCCCATCAAACCGGCGGTTTCCTGGGTTTAGAGTAAATATCTACTACTCAATACAGGATTGAGCTTGTCGCTCTTGCTCAGACAGGTGTGATTCTCGTTTGCGCATCCACAGGCGTGTTAACAGTGTGCCGATAACGTAAGCTGTTAACACGATCAAAATATCACTGTTAACAAAGCTGACCGCGGTGATCATTGGGCCTGGGCAGTAGCCAGCGATTCCCCAACCCACGCCAAACAGAGCCGCGCCAAGTATCAGGCGGCGATCAATCTGTTCTTTAAGTGGCGTTCTGAATAGTGTGTCACAGACCGGTTTATTTCGCTTTAGAATCAAGGGTGTAGCCACTATGTTTACAGCTAAGGCTCCTGCCATGACAAAGGCTAATGAGGGGTCCCATTGCCCTGTAACGTCAAGAAAGTTGACCACCTTGGCGGGATCGATCATCTGGGCTACAGAGAGACCAAGACCAAATAGGGTGCCTGATATCAAAGCGACTAGTAAGGATTTAATGTTCATTAAGCGCCCCCTACAAGATGGCGAACAATGAACACTGTTATCATCGCTGTCAGCATAAAGATCAGCGTTGCTACAAGAGATCTAAAGCTTCTACGAGCCAAACCACATATGCCATGGCCGCTGGTACAGCCAGTGCCAAGTGCTGAGCCGATGCCGACCAAAAGACCGGCAAGGATCAAACCCACTTTTCCAGTAACGGGCTGAATGCTCTCTACACCAGGTGAGATGCCAAATAATTGGTAAAGCACACCGCCTACAACTAAGCCGACTAAAAATAGAATACGCCATGGGATATCACCTTTTTCGGGAAGAATAACACCACCGGCTATCCCTGAAATACCCGCTATCCTCCCT
Source organism: Marinobacterium sp. xm-d-579 (assembly GCF_013282935.1). NCBI lineage: Bacteria > Pseudomonadati > Pseudomonadota > Gammaproteobacteria > Oceanospirillales > Oceanospirillaceae > Marinobacterium > Marinobacterium sp. xm-d-579. The sequence goes on along the minus strand of NZ_WBYP01000002.1, from coordinate 417,936 downwards.
TTAAAAAGCAGAAGAACGGCAGCCGACAGGCCAATTAAGGCACCACCAAGGAGTGCACTGTAAGGTGTGAAATTAATAATTTCCATGGGTAATAAAAGAGTCTGAAATTTCGCGATCGATAATGCTAATGGAGATGAGTCGTTTTAGCTAGAAGTTTGGTAGATTAAAGGGTTAGAGTCTTAGATGATATTGAACGCTTATTGCGTCTCTCGGAAACGCTTCTCGATTTTATCGAGGGTTGAATAACCTAAGGCTAAGGGTATTACCGCCTCGTCGTTGACCAGAAGTAGGGCAGGAAATCCTTGAATGCCAAGGGTTCTACAAAACTCCAGTTCACTGTTCAGTTTTGATTCTATCCTATCGCTGCTGAGTAATTCAGCGAACTGGCTAGCATCAAGCCCAATCGATTCTGCGCACTCAAGCAGGGTGCTTGTTTCAGAGGGGTTTTTAGCATCCAAATAGTAGGCCTTTTGAATGGCTTGGCTCATCAATTGCCGACCCTCTGGATGAAGCTCACCTGCCGCTATGACGGCTCGACAGCTAGGGTAGGTTGAACGTCTTGGTGTATTGCGAGTCCAAAAATCGTAGTTGAAGCGAGTACCTGTTTGAGACTCAATCCGTTGCCAGGTCGATGCGATCGCCTCACGCATCGATTGCGGCATAGGCTCATCAGAGTCTGGTGCCAGACCACCCATCACCCAAAGTACGTCGAGATCGGGATGCTGTTGCAGCCAGTTATCTAACGTCTTTGAAAAGGCCCAGCACCAGGAGCACATCGGGTCCATAACATAGATGAGTGATCTGTTTTCCATGTTTTAAATCTTCACTGCAACGCGGCCACGCACTTTACCTTCCAGTAGAGCAGCCCCTGTTTCGATGACCTGATCTAGAGTGATCTCGTTGGTCATGGTGTTAAGATCATCTTGATTGATAATCTCTGCAAGAGCCGCCCAAGCGAATTCACGTTGAGCGATAGGTTGCATCACACTGTCGACACCCAAAAGCGATACCCCGCGCAAGATGAACGGAGCAACGGTCATTTTCAGATCCATGCCCTGTGCCAGGCCACAGGCAGCCACAGCGCCACCCCACTGGGTTTGAGCACAGGCATTCGCCAAAGTATGACTACCCACGCTATCGATAACCGCTGCCCAGCGTTCAGCTTGCAGAGGTTTGCCCGGCTCAGAGAGCTCGGCACGATCAATAATTTCAGATGCGCCCAATGATTTAAGATACTCAGCCTCTTCAGGGCGTCCTGTTGATGCACAGGTGGTGTACCCAAGTTGTTTCAAAATGCGAAGCGCAAAGCTACCGACACCGCCATTGGCACCCGTCACCAGCACCGTACCCGACTCGGGTGTAATACCTGCTGATTGAATCGCTTGTACACAGAGCATTGCAGTGTAACCTGCCGTGCCAATGGCCATTGTTTGGGCTGCGCTGAGTGCTTCAGGTTTCTTGATTAGCCAATCGGCTTTCACTCGCGCTTTCTCTGCTAGACCACCCCAGTGGGTTTCGCCAACACCCCAGCCATTCAAAATGACTTGATCGCCGGCTTGGAAACGACTGTTTGTGCTTTCGATAACGGTGCCTGCAAAATCAATTCCGGCAACCATTGGAAAGCGGCGGACTACAGGCGCTTTACCCGTAATGGCTAAACCATCTTTATAGTTAAGGGTTGAGTACTCAACTTGCACCAGAACATCACCCTCTGGAAGCTGCGCTTCATCTACCTCAGAGAGTTTGCAGGTGTAACCAGCTGTTTCGTCTTTGTTAATGAGAATGGCTTTCATCGAATGGATACTCCTCTAGAAAGGTTCGACTGGATATAAATTGATTAAAAAACAGGTAGAGCGGGGTGGCTGACTGCTGAAGTTTTGCTCGCAACACAGCACCTTCCCAACCGATCCAAAACGCTTGAGCGAGTTGAGAAGAATCGGCACTTCGAACAACTTGTCCCGCTTGTTTACCTAGCTCAAATAGATCACTTGTTAAATCAGCCCATTGATTAAAAATCGATTCAATCGCATTACGAAAATCATTATCCAACGCGCTAATCTCTTGCCCTAAATTGCCAATCAAACAGCCGCGTTGAAAGTTGTACTTCTGCATTCCATTAGCGGCGGAGGTAACAAAGGCTTTTAATCGCTCAATAGGGGATAGATCGGCATTTAGAAACTGCTTATTCAGTTGATGCTTAAAGAATTCGTTGTAACTTTCGATTACCGCTAACCCAAAGCCAGTTTTAGAACCAAAGTGGTGATAGAAAGAGCCCTTTGGTACCCCGGACTGTTTAAGTAACTTGTCGAGCGGCGTTGAGGCAAAACCCTGTGAGGTCATTAACTCGGTGCCTATTCGTAACAGCTTCTCTTTAGCGCTTAAGTCATTCATAGCAAAGTGTATAGCCAATTTTTAGCCATACTAGACCGAACGGTCTAGAGCGTCAATCAGTTCTAGTCCTCTTTAAATAATTAAAGTTGGCACGCTGATTGCTAGTTGATGGGTTGTATAGATCAACAGAGATATTGGACGAATTTAAGGGTGCATTATGAATAGACAAATCTGTGAGTCGCTAACGGATCAAGCGGTTTTTAATGTTGATAGCTTAACTAACAGCCAATGTAACCTGAACGATGTATGGATCACGGAGCAGATCGATGAAGATGGTAAAGATATCCTGACGACTATATCTTCATGGGTGAATGGCGAGGGAGCGAAATTCGCACTTCAGATCAATTTTCGTTTTGATCCAAACTGCCCCGGTAAAATATGGGCCGACTACCGCTCACAGCCATCGATTATGAATGGGCACATTCTTGATGAATATGGCTTTAAACTACCGACTTACAAGTACCGCCGCTTAAGCTGGGATCTGTTGATGCAGATAGATACCCAAACCTTAGAGGAGAGGGTATCTGAACTGCATAGAACAACCCATTAATCCAAAATGCTTAATTTTTGCTCGGCTATGCTCTTGTTAGGATTTAATTGATGAGTGAGTGAGTCGATACAGGCTGATAGAGCCTCTTCGACCACAGGATGGTATGTCGGCATTTTGGATAGCTGCATTGCTGTCTGTTTTTGCTCAATCGCCCAGGCCATTAAATGGGCCAGATGCTCACCATCAACCGAGACAATCTCGGCCCCTCTAATAGTCCCTGTCTCTCTATCTGCGATTATCTTTATACCGCCAACAGTGGCGTGTTTAACCTTTGCTCGCCCGTTAGCTGTCAGTTTAACGAGAGAAGAGAGAGTCGTTTCATCCTCGACTAAATTGCCGACACGTGCAATGTTTGGCTGTGTAAAGACAATGCCAAGCGCTGTTTTGCGTTTAAACCTTTTAGCGGTTGTTTGATTAGCGTTATAGCCTGCAATCAGACCTTCATCAGCAGCTTCATGCATAACCGCGCGTTCTGAGGTTGCATCACCTGCAATATAAAGTGATGTACCCTCGACGCCCATTGTCTGCTCATTAAAGCTCACCTGTCCATCTAAGATAGCTGCTCCCGCTGCTTCAAGGTTCATTTTCAAACTGTTTGAGCGTCGACCCAGTGCGAGCAAGACCGCATCAAACGACTCTTCAATGCCGTTGCATATAACATTGACACCGCCAGAATCATTTTGATTAAGGGTCACGGGCTCCCCAAGGTGGATTGGGAAATACGTGGAGAGTGATTCTAGTGCATCCTCGAGTAGTTCATTATCTTGAATTCCGGCAACCGTTTGAGCTTGATCAAAACCTGCAACACGAACACCCAATTGACTTAAAGCTTGACCCATTTCTAGGCCTATAGCACCCATCCCTATGATGGCAATTGATGAGGGGAGTTTCTCGATCTCAAAAAAAGTGTCTGTCGTGTATAGGTTAGCAAAGTCCTGCCAAGGTTTAGGTATAACAGGGGATGACCCAGTAGCGACGATAGCATTATTAAACGTGATATCTTGGCCGTTAGCCCTAAGGCTATTTTTACCTGTGAATTCAGCATAACCACGGATTAAATGGTTATCATCCATTCTCTCAGTGGTGCGTCCGCGTACACCATTTGTGAACATGTCGCGCATCTTCCGAAGGTGCGTCATTACAGCGACAGGATCCAACTCAAGATGCGAGCTGCCTAAAATACCTTGGCTTTCAAACTGATCTCTACTACTGAATAACTCAGCGGTTTTTAACAGTACTTTCGAAGGCATGCAGCCAACGCGAGCGCAAGTGGTTCCATCTTCACCACCCTGAATCAACAGCCAGGAACGACCGCTCTTTTTGACTTCTGAAAGAGCGTATAAACCAGCCGTTCCAGCACCAATGATGACGGTATCGACTTTGCGATTCGACATAAAAATCCCTTTAATTGATTAATATTAGATAATTCTAATGTGTATCAAGGATTAGATGTATGATCAAAATCAATATCAGGTCAAAAACTATCGATACACTTCATCCATTGGCTTAGCGTGTTGATTAGAGGTGTAGATCAGAGCATTTTTTCGGCTCAGTTTAGAGGGGGAAGAGACCCCACAGCTCTTAGCGATGGTCTCAAGCTCTTTGTGCATCTCTTTAGCATAAGCAGCAACACGAACTGATTTGTTGACGGGATCTAGACCCGCTTGAAGTCGCTTATCATGCGTCGTGATTCCGGTTGGACAGGAGTTTTTATGACACTGCAAAGCTTGTATACATCCCAACGAGAACATGAAGCCTCGGGCTGTTGTGACAGCATCTGCACCGGCACAAAGGGCCCAAGCTACATCAACAGGAGTAATCAACTTGCCTGAGGCGACCAATTTTATCCGTTCTTTTAGGTTTAACTCAGTCAGAATGTTAGAGACTAAGGGGAGTGATTCTTGCAAGTTCATACCCGCGGCATCGATAAGAGACATGGGCGCTGCCCCTGTACCGCCGTTACCCCCATCTAGAGTGATAAAATCAGGGGCATAGGCGTTAATCACATCATCAAACGCGCTTTGCTTTGATTGGCTATCAGCTATATCTGCGGCAGCCGCCGAAGCTCTACTCGTTAAGGCGGTAAGCATCTCCCTGAACTCTGAAATATTACCCACACAGAGTTTGATACCTACAGGTTTTTCGGTCACTAATCTGACGTGCCTTATGAAATTGTAAAGGTCGTCATAACTCTGAATTTCTTGATGGGTAGGAGGCGAAATGCTGGCTTTACCCTCAGGAATGCCTCGCTGTGCAGCAATCTCTGCAGTCACTTTGTCAGCCGGCAGTATGCCGCCTTTGCCGGGCTTGGCGCCCTGAGAGAGCTTAATCTCAAACATTTTCACATTTGAGTTTTCTGCAACCACCTTCAGCTTCTCTTCACTTAATGAGCCATCTGAGTTACGTACGCCATACTTTGCGGTACCAATTTGGTAGACCACATCCGCTCCACCTTGAAGATGCTCTGTGGAAGCTCCTCCTTCACCCGTGTTAATCCAGATACCGGCTTCACGTGCGCCTGCAACGAGCGCTTTGACAGCGGGTTTTGAAATAGCACCAAAGCTCATACCTGAAATATGAAACACCTTGTCTGTGGCGTAGGGGTTGGGACAGTAGGGGCCAAATACCTGTTGTTGAGGCTCTTCATTGCCCGTGTAGGGAAAGACCGAGTTCGCAAAGAGAACATCCCCTTCATGTTGAAGGCGCGTAGAACCAAAGGCTTGAAGAGTAGATTCCTGCTTAGCCGCCTGATAAACCCAAGTTCTATCGGCACGGTTAAAGGGCATCTCCTCACGATCTTGAGCAAAGAAATACTGCCTGAAAAAGACGCCCATCTCCTCAAACATGTAACGTAGTCGCCCAACAACGGGGTAGTTACGACGAATGGTGTGGTCAACCTGATGACGATCACTGACATAAAGCAAGATAAGGCCAGAGACAAAAATCAGAAGGATAACGCCCGGTAGATAGCTCAGAATGAAATCAAAAAAACCAGTAATAATACCCATATACACCTCAATCTATTTGCTTTAACTTAACACGAAGAGATTAATCAAATGTTAAATTTCTTATCCATTTATCATAGAGCAGGGAACAGAAAGTGACTAACCCTTTGACGACGTTAATGAGTACGAGAGAGTTGATTTCATTGGATTGTGAAACGGTTATTTTTGATTGCCGTTTTGATCTGATGACTCCAGAAACAGGGCAGCAAGAGTACGATGAAGGGCATATTGAAGATGCTATTTACGTTAACTTAGATGAGGTTATGTCCTCTCCAATCACATCCACAAGCGGAAGACACCCATTGCCATCAAAGGAGTCGTTCGCACAGTTTCTAAGGTCCTGCGGTGTTTCTGAGAATACACAGCTGGTTGCCTATGATAATTCGGCTGGTCTGTTTGCGGCTCGTTTCTGGTGGATGTGTCGATGGATAGGCCATGAATCAGTGGCTATTCTTGAGGGTGGCATTAACGCTTGGAAACAGCAGGGCGGAAAGGTCACAACAGAAGCGCCTAATATAAATCAAAAGGGTGATTTGACGGTTAAGGAGAGTTTGGAATCCGTTGTTGATGTTGATGATGTTATTAAGGCTTCTAAACTGAAGGATCGTATTATTGCGGATGTACGTGCAGCCGAGCGCTTCAGAGGTGAGGTAGAACCCATTGATCCGGTCGCAGGGCATGTTCCAAACGCAAAGAACATTCCACTGTCTGATAACTACGACGCTGAAGGACAATTTCTATCTGCAGACCAACTACAACAGATCTATCGCCACAAGCTGGGTGACTATAAAGCGCAGGACCCAATCCTGATGTGTGGTTCTGGTGTAACCGCTTGTTTAAGTCGTTTCTGCATTGAGTTGGCGGGATTGCCACCAGTCAGTGTCTACCCAGGATCCTGGTCTGAGTGGATTAGAGATCCCAATAGGGGTGTTGAAACTGGGAACTAAACAGTCAGGGCAGGGTGTCAGGCCAAAAGCCTGACACCTTAATACTTTAGGCCTTTTTAACGAACTCTGATTTCAGCATCAATTTGCCACAATCGATATTGTGATCCCCGTCTACTAAACGTCGCACTTGGAATTTAGTGCCAACTTTCTCTGTACCACCACCTTTGACTTTAAGATCTTTAATCAAGGTTACAGAATCACCTTCTTGCAGCTGATTACCGTTTGCATCTTTAACAATCAGCAGGTCTTCAGACTCAGCCGCTGCATTGGGATCCCACTCATGTCCGCATTCAGGGCAGACAAGTTGTCCTTGATCTTCATAGGCATATGGAGAGGAGCATTCAGGGCAAGCTGGGTATGAGTCTGACATCGGAAATTCCTTAATAAAAATAAGGGATTAATCATACCTGATTTAAAGCAGTTCATAAAAGTTATCCACACTGAAAAACCGCATCAATCCTCACCTAAAAGCATCATGAATCATTTTAATAGAGCCAAATAACGGCGGTTAGCAGGCTTAGATACGCGCGAAGATAAAGGGGTATAAAAATAAGGTTGATTATTGTTTTGTTCGGTAAACAGCTGTTTTTAAATATTTAAATAAAGGAGATAAGGCAATTTTCGTTAAAGGTTAGATAAGCTCAACTGTTTTTAACCCTTACGCAAATATATGACGGAAGGCGCTACAAGCTCTGAATGTGATTGTTTGCACACAAGTGATCCTCAGATTGATTAACACAACTATCAACAGCCAATGGTTTGGTTGGGGTCAATCGGTTTTCAGTGCTTATTAAGCCTTAAGGGTGGTGATTGATTCTTTTTAGGCGCTATTAGATGTGTTGATCTGATGGTTTTTATCGGTCTTTCAGTAATAGGTTAGCGAATAATTACCTAAACATAGCTACCGCAATAACGATATATAAAGATACGTATAATATATATTATGTTAAATATAGTATTATAAATAAAAGGCAGGAGATCCCTACCTCTATCTTTTGCCACAAAGCGAATAAGAACCTTACAAAGCGCCTTTGTAGATGCCCTTGGTGTCTATGTCGATAGCAAGCTCACCAGTTTGCAATGATGAGTCATCTGCAATGGTTGCGACCAGCTCGTCACTGTAGCCGATTAGGTTGATCCCCTCCTTGTCGAGAAGCATCATGACGCGCTCTAGCGCAGAGATAACGGACATTTGACGTGCTGTGAAGCCTGGGCTCTTTGCGGCGCTACTCTGGATATCTCGACGCTTAGTGGAGATCTGTTTTAGCACATAACCATCATCATCAATCAGTGATAGCTTAAGATCTATCGCCCTTGCATCAATGATTAGACCTTTGAGCTGCTCAAATTGCTGCAAGCTAGAGACATTGATATTGTCTCCAGGATTGCTGTTCGTAACAATTTTCTTGAGCTTATCGGTGTCCGCACAGGGTTTAACGTGAATGAGCATGCTATTTCCGGTCTCTATTTAAGCTTCAGCTGCGCGTTTTCTGTCGATAATCTCAACACTTCAGCATTAAGGCGCGCAATCTCTTCGGCCTGTATTTTCAACCGTACTTGTGCTTCAAGCAAGCCCTCATTGTTGTGTACGCCCGCTTCGGATTGCTTTAGCTTGGTCTCAGCATCCATTAAGGCTTTGGCTGCCCTGTATGACTGATCTCGCTCATTACCAAGATTGGTTACAGCCTGGTTCAATTCCATTTTAAGCTTGCTGATCTCGTTATTTCTTTCGCTAATAATAGTATTTAAATCAACTATTTGTTGGGTATATTTACTGTCAATTGTTGACAGCTCTTCTGTGAGTTTCTTGCGCTCTTCGTCAGCCTCTTTGTGCTTGCTTTCACTGGCTCGGTTTGCGTAGGCAATCGCATCCGTCCAGATCTTGCTGGCGAGCTTAATAACAGGCTCTGGAAGATCGTAGCCACTGGCTTGCGCGTCTAATCTCTGCCCTAACCCGCTCCACCACTCATTGAGTGCTTTGTTAATTGTGGTTAATGAGCCAGACCCGAGTCTGTCTCTGACATTTTGTTGGGTGGGTTTGATGCCCTGCCTTAGCAGTTCGTCGGCAATTTCGTAGACTTGTTCGCGTGTTATACTGGTCATTTGATACATAATACATATTTAAAATACGTACTATATAGATAAGACGAGCTGTTATCTAGCAACACACTGCTCAACAACTTCCAGAAAGGTATTCATTGATATGGGTTTTGCGATGACTTTATTCGCACCGGCATCGAGTAGTGCCTCAGACTCCTGCCCCATGACGGCGGCAGTCACTGCCACTATGGGTACAGACACACCCTCTTTTCTTAGCTTTTGGATCATTTGCCGGCCATCCAGTACCGGCATAAAGAAATCACTTAGAATGAGGTCATACTCTTTGCGAGTCGCCATTTCGTATCCTAGATGGCCATTTTCCGCGACATCCACCTGGTTTACTAATTTACCCAGTAGGTTTTTAGAGACCATTCTTATGATGGGGTCGTCCTCAACGACCAGTAGGTTAAGGCGCTTAAGCAGATCTCCAGTATCTTTAGATTCTTGTCTAAACACTGGCTCAGACTGCTTTGCATTAAGATCAACCATAGGTATCTTGACAACAAAACGAGCGCCACCCTGCTCATTTCGATCGACATCAACGTCGCCATGCAGCTCGTTGAGTGATTGCCTTACAATAAACAAACCAAGGCCACTGCCATCAACCTTTGTGCCCAGCCTTTCAAACGGCTCAAATATCTTATTGGTTGCCTCTTTCGGTATTCCTTGGCCATCGTCAGATACAGTGAGCACCAAGTAACCCTTATCTACTCTTTGTATCCACTCAACCTTCACATTAATTGTGCTGCCTTTAGAGTGATGTATTGCATTCTTTATCAGATTTAACACTATGATTTTTATGCGTTGTTTATCTGACTCAAGCCTTATATTTTCGTTATCGATGAGCTCTAATTTCACAACCATGCCGTTGAGCTCAGCTAACCTTGTCATCTGTGAGTGAGCATCGATTAATAGCTGATTAGGATGGAATGCTGTCTTGCTTATTGGCAGCGCCCTTTCAGGATTAACGGCTTGCGTCATGTCCTGCAGTACAGACATCAGATGATCAACGGTATTTTTCATCTGTTCTGTATGTTTTGAACTAGGAGCACCCTGCTCTAGATCTTCAATAAGCATTTGCAGGGTAGCGACAGGCGTTCTCATCTCGTGAGAGATGATGGCGAACAATTGTCTCTGATTGATCAATTTCTCTTCGATTTCGGTCAGTTTTGATGGATCAAAGAGATCGATACGCTTAAAGCGAATATGTTTTAAATGAGGCGCAGTTTCTGTTCTCGTTTCATAGGCTGACAGATGATGCACCTCTTTTTCAATTCCTCTGTATCGAAAGTTGGTGCCAGACCGTATTGGTGCCGTTTCAATGAGTTTATTAGCTGGGGTGAAATAAGCGTCGAACTGATTCAGAGGTAGAGGTGTTGATAAGACAAAAAACTGCTGAGCCCTGGCATCTAAATGAACCTTCTCAGTACTAGAGTCTATGACAATATCAAATTGAGATTCATCGAGTGAATCAAAGGCTTTACACAACTTTGTATATTGCGTGTCTGACTCGATTTGATGATTGTTTGATCGATTCTGCTTCAATGGTCACTGCTTTAACTAATAACTTTAGTTAAAACATAGCAGGAATTATGCCAATCGCTACTCGAGCTCTAATTTTTTTATTGAGTCAGGCGAGTTTTGCTCATCCGCTAGGGTAAAGTTCATCGGACGATTGGTGTTCGTGGTTGTTGATGAATTGTCTCTACTGTCCTTTATCTCTTCAACTTGAGAGACATAACGTTTAGATATCATCACAACCGGGTTGTTCTCTTTTGTGTCGTCTAGGTAGAGTGGGATGAAGGAGCGGTCATCATTCATAATATCTTGAAGTCGCTCCCCTGGGGCTAGATAGAATGCTCCGACTAGACGGGCCCCATCATGCATACGGACATACACTTTCAAAGCGCTTTTACTTACGACTTTACTGCCCTGCATGCTATTTCCCCTAGAGTGTTTTATTGCATTCTAGCCTAAATTATTAATTTTGAGTAACTGTAGGAAAAGCGCAGAGTGATCTAAGTCACCTTTACCCATATTCTCAGAAAGATCTTGATACCGCTCATAAATGGCTTTTGTAACAGGCAGCTCTAAGTTCAATGATTGCGCAGCTTCGAGAACATTTTTCTCATCTTTGAGTTGAGTTGTGACTTTGCCGCCCGGTTCAAATGTTCGTTCGCTCATACGCTTACCGTGTAACTGAAGGATGGTGCTATCAGCAAACCCGCCTGACAGTGCGCGTCTAAAGGCTTCAGAATCAACGCCTGCTCGTTCCAGCAGCAATACAGCCTCCGATACAATAGAGATGGTACCGCCTACTATAGCCTGATTGGCCAGTTTAGATAGCTGACCAGATCCTACATCCCCTACTCTTGTGGCTCGCCCCATTGATGAAAAAACGACATTGGCCTCTTCGAATGTTCGCTCATCACGACTTCCTGCCATAATGGCCAGTGTACCCTCTTCGGCGCCTTTCACTCCTCCTGACACAGGTGCGTCTATGAAACGTGCACCGGTTGATTCAACTTTGTCAGCGATGCTGATGACCTCTTTTTGCGATGTTGAGCTCATATCGATCACCAGATGCTGTTTCGTGAGTTGAGGCAGTAGCATAGAGATAACCTCTTCGACGACCTGGCCATCAGCTAGCATGGTAATAATGATATCGCTCTGTGCGACTTCGCTAAGGTCTTCGGCAACAGCGGCGCCATCCTCTTTTAAGGGCAAGCATTTCTCTTGCGTTCTGTTCCAGACGGTTAACTCTACACCCTCACTCAACAAGCGCTTTGCCATAGGCAAGCCCATTAGGCCAATCCCAAGAAGAGAGATCTTAGACATAATTACCTCAAAATTTTTTAGCACTTGTTTATTTTTGTACTAATTTGTTAATAAACACCTTATATGTGAATTTACGACACATGCAGTTTGGGTGAACTTTAAACCGATTGATAAAAGGTGTTTTATGAGAATCGCCGCTCACCCTGAAGATGAAACTCAACGCATTGCTAGCTTAAAATCCATTGGTCTACTCGATACGCCCAGTGACCTCTATTTCGATCAGCTTACAGCTCAGGCGGCTCATATTTTTAATACCCCTATCTGCGCTGTCTCAATAATAGATAGTAAGCGACAGTGGTTTAAATCCATTTACGGATTAGATGTTTGTGAAACCGGTCGTGATGAAGCTTTTTGTTCCCATGTGGTTCACGATCACAAACTACTCGAGGTGCGTAATGCCCTTGAACATCCTGACTTTCATGATAATCCACTGGTGATCGGAGCGCCAAACATACGCTTCTATTGCGGCACCCCAATACACGACACTAATGGTTTCTGTCTAGGTTCGTTCTGTGTCATTGATACAAAGCCACGCCAGTTTACTGAGGAGCAGAAGGAGCTTCTAAACTCTTTTGCCCTGCAGGCTGAGGCTCTCATCGCCTTACATGTGCGACAAAAAGATAACGAAGAGAAAAACAGAGAGATTATTAGTTCACGTGATCTTCTTCGCCGTGAATTGGCTAGGCAATCAAGCCTTGTATCGAATGCAGCCGCTGCCGTTATTCGGATCAGTCACCGCGGCATTATCGAGGATGCTAACAAAAAAGCTGAATCTCTATTTGGCTACTCTATCGACGAGCTTGTAGGTCAAAACATATCAATGTTGATGCCTAAGGATATTGCTAAACACCATGATGGATACCTAAAACATTACGACCGTGATAAGCGCCAAAATGCCACTCACAACAGTTCGGTGATCGGTGAAGGTCGTGAAGTATCAGCCATCAGTAAAAGTGGCGAGCTGATACCCATACATCTGGCCGTCAGTGAAGTGGTTATTGATGACCAATCTCAAAATGAGTTCATTGGGATAGTGACGGATCTTCGTGAAACTAAGCGCAAAGAGCGTGAGTTAGAGCGACAAAGCATGCTGTTGGATAAGCTTCATAAAGGTCTAACTGATTATGAAGCGCTGATCAGTGGTAACTCTATATGGTCTTTTCTGCAGGAGTCATTACGCGAGTTAACCAATAGCGAATATGCGCTGATTGGTGAGGTGGATCCAAGCAAGTCAGAACCTGAACTGATCGTTCACTCTTTAACTGATCTCTCCTGGGATAAAGAGTCGAAAAGTTTGATGCAAAAATTCTTAGCAGGTTCGAGTCGGGTAACTAACACGAAATCCCTGTTAGGTCGTGTGTTTGCTCAAGGCGAGGTGGTCTTAACAGAATCACCCGCCACAGCACCGGGTCGACGCGGTCTACCTGATGGACACCCTCCTCTGCATAATTTGCTAGGAATGCCTATTAAACAAGGTGATAAAACGCTAGGCATGATCGCCATTGCCAACTCAGAATCAGAGCTGAATGATGAGCTGGTCAATTGGTTAGAACCCTTTGTTGCCACCTGCTCTTTACTGATTCAGCTCTACCGTCAGATGAATGAGCGGGAACGTTTCACAGCGGAGCTTGAAGCAGCGAAGGATCTAATCGAAGATGCAAGCCGTGCTAAGAGTGAATTCTTAAGCTCTATGAGCCATGAGTTAAGAACACCACTGAACTCAATCATTGGCTTCTCAGAACTGCTCCAAGCTAATAGAAAGACCCCTCTCAATGAGAAGCAGTCAAAACAGGTGCACCAAATCAACTCGAGTGGTAAGCATCTTCTGACACTGATCAATGACATTTTAGATCTTGCCAAAATTGAAGCGGGTAAGCTCTCAATTTCACTAGAACCTACGCTGGTCGATAGCGTTGCCAATGAAACCCTAGAGGTGCTGCAGCCACTAGCGGACAAGAGTGGTATCTCTATTCTGGTTAAAGCTAACGCACAGCATATTGAGGCGATGGCAGACTACACCAGACTCAAACAGGTACTGATCAACCTGCTCTCCAACGCCATTAAATACAACCGCCAACAAGGTTCAGTTGAATTGTCTTGGGAGGTGGTTGACCAATCAGTACTCGTGCATGTTCAGGATACCGGGATCGGTATCAGCGATGATCAGATTGATCATATATTTGAGCCATTCAATCGAAGCAATGCAGAAAACTCTGGCATAGAGGGAACCGGTGTCGGGCTAGCGCTAACAAGAAAGGTTGTCGAATATATGAATGGTACGATCGATGTGAAAAGCGATCACACCGGAAGTACCTTCACTGTAACGCTACCACTGGCTAACTGCCAGGTTAAGAGTGACTCATTCACATCCGGCAAGGTACAAAATGATCAACTCAATACTGATCTAACCAGCCAATCAGAAAAGGTTGTTCTTTACGTTGAAGATAATCCAGCCAATCAGCGACTCATGCAGGATATTTTTGAAGATTTTGAAAGCATAAATCTTGTCGTTGCTCATGAGCCCTTCCTGGGTTTAGAGATGGCTAAAACCCATCGGCCTGATCTTATTATTCTTGATATCAATATGCCGGGAATGGATGGATTTCAGTTATTAAAACGCCTCAAACAGGAGCCAAGTTTGGAGGGCACTCCCTGCATCGCGCTATCGGCCAATGCTATGCCAAACGATGTTAAACGAGGCTTAAACGAGGGATTTGATCACTACCTAACCAAGCCGATCGATATACCTAAATTTTACGACCTAATTGATGACTACTTTGAGGAGGTAAATTAAATGAGCCGCGAAAACATTCTTGACGCCAATATCCTCATAGTTGATGACAACGAAGCGAACGTACTTCTTTTAGAAGATCTATTAGAGGATCAGGGTTTTACCCACCTAAGGTCTTTAACAGACCCCTTACAGGTTCTTCAAGAGACAAAACAGAGCCTGCCAGACCTGATACTTCTAGATATTCGAATGCCTGGCATGAATGGCTTTGAAGTCATGCAACAATTGGACGAAGCAATGCCCAACAAACGGCCTCCCATCATAGTGCTAACCGCGCAAACTGATATGGAGACCCGCACAAAAGCGCTGGCATTAGGGGCGGTCGAGTTTTTAAACAAACCCTTTGATCATCAGCTGATTATTGAACGCATCAGCAATATTCTAAAAACGACATTGGGTTCGGTTAGAACAGCCTCTGACTCAACTTATATCAATGCTTACATAGCGGATGATGATATTGCCTCTCTGAAAGCCCTGGGTTACACCGATGAAACCACTGGATTGCCTAACCGAAGAGCAATTCAGAAACATATCTTTGAAGAGTTTGCGCTAGAGAAGGACTTAACGGCCTACTTTATTGAAATAGATGGAGCGGATGCTTTAGCAAAAACATACGGCTATGAGATATACGACCGAGCCATGCAAACGCTCGCCAAGCTTATATCGGAGTCACCTGCTAATCAGGTCGCAATGATCGGTGCTTGGAATGCCAATCAATTTGTCGCGATAAAAGAGACAGAAATTGACCCAGCTTTCGAAGAGCAATTCGCAAGTCGCATGCATCGATTGTTAACCGGTATTCATGAAATCGGCACACTGCACTATAAACTTTCTGTACGAATTGGCTTTGCTGGATCTAAAGGACTGATTAAACAACCTGGTGAATTAATCCGAAGAGCGGTATTGGCTGTTCCCTGCCTTAATAGCGGCCTAGATTATAATGCCTACGACCAGCTGATGGATGACTCTAACAATCACGAAGCAAAGATTGAATCTGAACTGAGACGTGCCATCATCAATAAAGAGCTCTATCTAACCTACCAGCCAAAGGTTTCGATCAGCAAGGGATCTGTCATCGGCGCTGAAACGTTATTAAGATGGGAAAATACCAACCTTGGCAATATCTCCCCAGATCGGTTCATTCAAATTGCTGAGCGAATTGGCATGATCAATGAAATTGGTGAATGGGCGTTTGATGAGTCAGTCAAACAACTTAACAGCTGGCTTAAATCGGGACGAGTCGGCATGGACTTTACATTGGCGATAAACGCATCGCCTATTCAGCTATTCAACCCAAACTTTATATCATTTGTGCAATCAACATTGGTCAAACATGGCGTCTCACCCTCTCAAATTCAAATTGAGATTACAGAGTCTATGTTCATCTCTAATGTCGACTATGCAATCTCAGTTCTTAATGAGATTCGTCAATTAGGCATATCCATTGCGATGGATGATTTTGGGACAGGTTTCTCTTCTCTCTCTTATCTTCAAAATTTACCTTTGGATACGTTAAAAATTGATCGATGCTTTATCGATCAGATGACTTTTTCTGAAAAATCGCGACGCTTAGTTCAAGCAATCATTGCTTTAGCGCATACCTTTGATCTGGTGGTAGTCGCTGAGGGTATAGAGACTAAAGAGCAGTACAGAATGCTCGTAAATATGGGGTGTGACGAGGGGCAAGGTTATCTATTTGATGCACCCCTACTACCAAATGAGTTCCCACCGCAGCCATTAGTGACCAGCGCGAATAGACAATACTCTTTCTCTTAGCAAAGAGGTAAGCAACTTTCTAATAATCGACTATGCTTAAGGTAGTTAACCATCAAGGCTGATTATATGTCGCGCTACACAACACAAATTGTGGATTCCCTAACGACTGAGTGGTTCAGGGATCAGCCACTGTTGAACGTGATACTAGAAAACTGTTTCGATCAGGTATTTATTAAAGATCTCTCGTCAACCTTGATTTACGCAAATAGGAACCTAGCCCTACATTATGGGCTAAAAGAGGTTGACCAAATACTGGGCAAGAGTGATTTTGACTTTTACACTGCTGAACATGCAGAAGCGATGAGACAGGAAGAGTTGGACCTTATGCAGACTGGTGAGCCACTGCTTGCCAAACTCTATACTGAAACCTGGCCTAAGGGCGGTGAGACATTTAATCTTTGTTCAAAGTTACCCCTTAGGAACAGTGATGGAAACATTGTCGGGTTGATTGGTTTTGGTCGAGACATCACCAAAGATAAGCGTCGTGAAAAGCTCATCTGGCAACACACAAACTATGATGCCCTGACTGGACTACCTAATCGTAATTACTTTGTGGGTTGTTTGAATTCATCTATTCACGAGGCTAATACTGGGCACCGCTACACACTACTTGCACTGGATATAGATCGGTTTAAATCGTTTAATGACAGTTACGGTCATGGTTGCGGCGATGCGATACTGATTCATGTTGCTGAATGCATTCATAATAATGTGTCTGACCATGACATAGTGGCGCGAGTCGGTAGTGATGAGTTCCTGTTGCTCATCGATAATCAAAAGAATAAAACCAACATAGTCGATTTAGCGATTAAAATTCGATCCAACATTCAAGCACCATTTTTCTATCAAAATCAGCAATACGATATCTCCTGCTGTATTGGTGCGGCTGAATTTCCATCAGATGCGCTTGATGCAACCGACCTGCTGAAGTTTACTGAGCAGGCGCTCTATCGAGCAAAACAGCTCGGAGACAATCAATTTGTTTTCTATTCACCTGAAATGACGACCGCTTCGATTAGGCGTCAAACACTGATCGCAGATCTAAAACAGGCGGTTGCAGACGAACAAATTGAGGTGATGTATCAGCCAATTATTAGTTGTGATACAGAGCAGCTATACAGTGTTGAAGCCTTAGCGCGGTGGCATCACCCCTACTATGGCCAGATTTCACCAGATGAGTTTATTCAAATTGCAGAAGAGATAGGTATTATTGCGCAGTTGGATGAGCGAGTTTTTCATAAGATGATTGAGGCCGCTCAGCAGTGGCAAACCGTTATCGACCCTTTGCCTGTTTTCTCTGTGAACGTCTCTGCACGAAGCCTTAATACTGGTGAAAATAGTAGTTCAGATATCATCAATCTCCTCTCTAACTTAAACCATGGAAAACTGCTCAAGTTACGGCTTGAATTGACTGAAGGCTCGCTCTTTCTTCCGTCTGAAAAGCTCAATGATTTAATGGGATACTGTTCACAAAATCAGATTGAGCTGGCGTTGGATGACTTCGGAACCGGTTACTCTGCCTTATCTTATCTACTGGACTTTAAAATTGATTATTTGAAAATCGATAAAGTATTCATCGACGGACTACCCGAAAACAGTCGAAACCTATCCGTCTGTAAAGCGATTATTCAGATGTCAAAATCGCTAGGAATCAAAGTGATCGCTGAGGGTGTGGAACAAGAGGAGCAACTGCTTGCTCTCAAAGAGCTGGGTTGCGATTACATTCAAGGCTACTATTTCAGCAAACCGTTAAGTTCGCAGGAGATGTTAGATCGCTACTCAGCTTAGAGAGTGCGATCTAACAAAGTATCTACTCAGTCTCTAAAAACTTAGCGACCATCTCTTTAATGTAACGACCGTTACATGGCTTAGTTAAAAACGCCTTCGCATCTAACTGCTCTGCACGCTCCTGTATCTCAGGGCTAGCAAATGCACTCAGGAAAATCACGGGTATATTGCTGGTCATAGTGATTTTGTCGAGCAGATCAGCCAACTCTAATCCATTCATTCCCGGCATATTGACATCAAGCAGAATCAGATCGGGTTGGCGTTTGACCGCTAACGAAAGTCCCACTTCAGGATCAACTGCACAGACCAATTTATAATCAGACTCCAAAGCATCACGGATCTGAGCAAGGGTAAACGAGTCATCGTCAATGCAAAGGATGGTTTTTTTGGACATATCTCAACTGCTTAATAAGAATGTTAAAAGTAAATTCAGTTTAGCAAGAAGTTGAAAGTAGACAAGAAAAAGTAGATAAAAATGGTGCCCCGGACCGGACTTGAACCGGTACAGCCTAACGGCCGGCAGATTTTAAGTCTGCTGTGTCTACCAATTCCACCACCAGGGCATTGATGATGTGTATCGTTTGATACATCCCTAAAGAGAGATCTTTAGGAAGAGAATATGGAGGCGAGCACCGGAGTCGAACCGGCCTAGTAATGATTTGCAATCATTTGCATCACCGCTCTGCCAACTCGCCATATTGGAGCGGGAAACGAGGCTCGAACTCGCGACCTCAACCTTGGCAAGGTTGCGCTCTACCAACTGAGCTATTCCCGCACTTGCTGAACAAGTGGCGCGTATTATAGACGCTTCACCCACCCTGTCAATCGCTAGATTGAAATTAGATCTGCTTAAAAAATAACCACTTACTCGACTTTAAGGCCTATCACTGATTAGGTTTAAGGTGTGGCCAAGCAGCACGCAGGTAGACAAACATAGACCATAGCGTTAGTAGCGCAGCAGCATAGAGAATACCGACCCCGATCCAGGCCAGAGTCGTTCCGGGCGCAGCACCAATCATGATAAAGATGGCTAGCATTTGAAGGGCTGTTTTAGCTTTACCAATCATAGAGACGGCAACCTGAGCGCGCTCCCCTATTTCAGCCATCCATTCACGCAATGCAGAGATCACGATTTCACGACCGACTATGATGATGGCTGGAATCGAGAGAATGGCAGGCCAATCAGAAAAGAGACGTCCATAGGTATCGACCAGTAAAATCAAAGCCGCAGCGACCATTAACTTATCGGCCACAGGGTCAAGGAATGCCCCAAAGCTGCTCTCTTGCTGCCATTTGCGAGCGAGATAACCATCCAACCAATCAGTAACGGCCGCTAAGGCAAAGATTCCTGCTGATATCCAACCGGCAAAAGGTGTCGGCCAGTAGTATGCAATGATGAAAAATGGAATTAAAACAATACGTAACAGAGTTAATACGTTGGGTAGATTCATGCAGAGAAGCACCTTTAGCTATCGGGGTGCAGAGCGAGATAGATCGTCTCTGCAAGACTATTACTAATACTAGAGACTTTTGCGATTTCTTCAACACTTGCTGACTCAACCGCTTTCGCACTTCCGAAATGTTTCAGTAGCTCTCTACGGCGTTTAGGGCCGACGCCATCAATGCCTTCGAGTAGTGACTGCTTTCTCGCTTTAGCACGACGCGCACGGTGACCCGTGATGGCAAATCGGTGGGATTCGTCACGGATGTGTTGCAACAAATGAAGCGCAAGAGAGTCAGACTGCAATATATTCTCGCTGCCTGTTTCGGCATCAATCAGAATTTCAAAGCCCGCTTTACGTGTTGGGCCTTTCGCGATACCAATTACCTTGATCCCTTGAATATTGAGCTCATTAAGCACCTCAACAGCCTGAGCTACCTGTCCTTTACCCCCGTCAATAACCAGGATATCAGGGAGTATTGCATCCGCACTGGTCGCCTTTTCAAAACGACGGTGCAAGGCTTGGTTCATGGCGGCGTAGTCATCACCCCCAGTAATACCTTCGATATTATATTTACGATAGTCACGTTTCAGCGGGCCATTGCGATCAAACACTACACAAGAGGCCACAGTAGCCTCTCCACTGGAGTGGCTGATGTCGAAACACTCAAGTCTTGAGGGGATCTCCTCCATGCCTAGCGCTGACTGAAGATCTAGGAATCGGTTATAGATATTTTGTTTATTGGCCAGCTGTGACTGTAAATTCTGTTCGGCATTTTGCTGAGCTAACTTAAGCCAACTGTTGCGATCAGAACGCACTTTACTAGTAATAGAGACTTTACGTTCGCGCATTTGACTAAGAGCTTCACTGAGAAGGTTAGACTCGGGCAGTTCAATCGCCGTAATAATAGACTCTGGTATCTCGCGCCCGCCAGCCAAGTAAAACTGAGCAATAAAAGCGCTTAAGACATCCTCTGCACTGTCTTCGATAGCAATTCGGGGATAATACACTTTGGAGCCAATAACTCGCCCCTGACGGACAAAAAGAACGTGTACGCAAACGCCGCCAGGTTGAACGGCTACGCCAAAGACATCCGCCTCACCTTTTTGACCGATAACGGTCTGCTGCTCTTGTACGTGCTGCAAGCGAGCCAATTGATCCCGAAGCTGAGCGGCTTTTTCGAACGCTAATTGACGAGAGGCAGCCTCCATTTCGGATGCGAGCTCACTCATCACTTTTGGGTTTTTACCCTGCAAAAAAAGCTTGGTATGACGCACGTCACGCTGGTAATCCGCATCGTCAACTAAACCCACACAGGGAGCGCTGCAGCGCTCTATTTGGTACTGCAGGCAGGGTCTAGAACGGTTACGGAAAAAACTGTCGTCACACTGACGTACTTTAAACAGCTTCTGTAGAAGATTCAGACTCTCTTTTACCGCGCCACCGCTAGGAAAAGGGCCAAATAGAGTGCCGTTGGGAGAACGTTTTCCGCGTTGATATCTAACGGCTGGAAATTCGTCTTTATCGGTGATCAATATGTAGGGGTAAGACTTATCATCACGCAACAATATGTTGTAAGGCGGTCGATACTGCTTAATTAAATTCTGCTCTAGCAGCAGTGCTTCTGTCTCAGAACCGGTTGACGTAATCTCAATGGATTGGATTTTGCTGACTAATGCTTGGGTCTTAATAGAGAGACCGGTCTCTCTGAAATAGCTTGAGACCCGGTTCTTTAAGTTCTTTGCTTTACCGACATACAACAGCTCACCAGAACTGTCGTACATCTGATAACAGCCAGCTTTGTTAGGGAGTGTTGCTAAGAAGGCTTTAGGATCAAACGTCGTCAATCAATTAATCCCTGGCACGGTTACGTTTCGATTCCATGTAGATGTAAGTGGCCTCTTTGTAGAGGTTGTTTAAATCATCGCGAGTATCGTCGGTGATCCCTGCACCGCGTGATAGTGACACCTCAAGGTAAGCACTGATTTGCGCATGATAGTAGAGACGATCATCATAGGCATCGGCACGTTTCATTTTGCTCAATGCAATTTGAGCACCGTTGATGAGTATGTAATTAATATCCGTATCAGAGAGACGTGGACTACGAGTGGTTTTCTCCATTCGTGCTTCCGCTTCAGCCTCTTGAGCTTGACGTTTCGTCATTAAAGCCATTCCCTGCTCCTTAACTCGCTCACTAAAATTGAGACTATAGAGTACCGTATTGGCCGCTAGAATGTTAATTTGAATTTAAAATTCAGCCAGCGTGTTTTATGAAAAAGATCGTCTACACAACAGAGCAGACAGTGAGTGAACTTGCCTGGTTAAGCCAAGCCCAAACACTGGTGGGTGAAAACCAGTTTAGACGTGACCCTCTCGCTATTAACGCTTCCTTGATTTCGAAGCTTAAACATCATCACAGGCTAGGTGTTCACTTTGAGGATCTATTCGAGCTTCATCTTAAAACATTTCCTCAAATTACTGATTTAAAAAGTCATATTCAAATAATTGAGAATAAGAAAACCTTAGGCGAAGCAGATTTTCTAGTCTGCAAAGATGGCGCTTGGCAGCATATAGAGGTCGCCATAAAATTTTATCTTCGTGTTGGGAGTAGCGGCCAGATGAGTGACTATTTAGGTCCTAGTCTGACGGACTCTCTGGATAGAAAAATCAAACATATAGAAAACAAGCAGTTAAAGCTTCTTGAGTCTGAGCCAGCAAAACGCACTCTGCAATCGTTAGGAGTCGATTCGGCGGTGGAGAGCTATGCACAAATATTTGGCTGGCTCTTCTACCATGTCAGCGATAACCAATCGAAGATACCGAATAACATTCACCCACAGCATCCTCGTGGCCGCTGGCTTTGCGTCAACGAATTGGAAGGCTTTTTAGATGAATACCCAGACTCAGTTCGTTTTTTAATACCATCGAGATCTGAGTGGTTGATCTCCCCTTCACATATCCATGACATCGAAGTGAGTAAAAGCAACCTGTTAAAGAGAGCAGAGTGTGTGATCGACCGACCACAACAACTGTTCGTGGTGTTGGGTGAAGGCCGTTCAAGACAGTTAGTGGAAAGGCTGTTTATTGTGCCAGAGGCCTGGGTAGATAAAGCAGAGTCGATGATCAATCAGACATAAAAAAACCGCCAATGAAGGCGGTTTTTTTAACAAGGGCGCTTATTCGCCAGCTTTCGCCGCATCTTTAGCAATTGCACCTTTTAGAAGCTTAATGCCGACTACTGTCATAACAAGCATTGCACCGATGATCACTAGGCTTGGAGCTAGAGAAATCATGTTGTATTTATCGATTGAGCCCATCAGACTAAACCTCATTAATTTGTTTATTTAAGACAGGTTGCATTTTATTGATCTAAATCAATTCCTGCAAGATATATACAACTATTTATCCATCGACTGTAGTCGTTTGAGAAGGCTACTGGTATCCCAACGATTGCCTCCCAGCGCCTGAACTTCCGAATAGAATTGATCAACAATCGCTGTCACAGGAAGGCGTGCGCCATTGCTGCGCGCTTCATTAAGGACAATTCCTAAGTCTTTGCGCATCCAATCAACAGCGAAACCGTAGTCATACTTTTCGTCGATCATTGTTTGGTGACGATTAACCATCTGCCAAGAACCGGCTGCCCCGTGCTGTATAACATCAATAACGGCGGCAACATCAAGCCCGCTCTTCTGGCCAAAGTGGATCGCTTCAGCCAACCCCTGCACCAAACCAGCAATACAGATCTGGTTCATCATCTTAGCCAGCTGCCCTGCTCCAGCATCACCCAATAAGCTTTGTGATTTTGCATAAGCATCAATAACAGGCTCAACCTGTTTGTAGACCTCTGAATCACCACCACACATCACACTAAGCACGCCATTTTCAGCGCCCGCCTGTCCGCCGGACACAGGGGCATCAATGAATCCCAATCCCTGTTCACCACAGACCGCATTGAGTGTTCTCGCCGCTTCAGCAGATGCTGTTGTGTGATCAACGAGTATTGCACCAGGCTTCATGCCTTTAATCGCACCTTCTTCGCCCGTAGTAACCTGATACAGGTCATCATCATTACCGACACACACAAATACAATGTCACAGCCTTCAGCGGCTGCTTGTGGGGTTTTAGCTGCTTTACCCGCGTATTCGCTGACCCAGGCTTCTGCTTTAGCAAAGGTTCGGTTGTAGACAGTGACTTCATGTCCTGCCTTAGTAAGATGCCCTGCCATTGGGTAACCCATTGTACCTAAGCCAATAAAAGCAACGTTTGCCATGATATGATCCTTATTCTCTATATGATTCGTAATAATGACTATGAGCTTACACAGTATTAAGTCCTATACGCTAGGATTGTTTTTATCGATTAGTTCGGTCACTTCACAGGCCGCGCAACTTCCACCGCTGGATTTCAAAACCCTAGAGGGTGACCCTATCACGCTTGATGCGTACCAAGGTGAAGTACGCTTGATTAACTTCTGGGCAACCTGGTGCCCGCCCTGCATTCGTGAGATGCCTGCATTAGGGCGTTTAGAGGAGGCTGTTGAAGGTCACGCGCGAGTGGTAGCTATCAATGTAGGTGATATGAGTGATCAGGTGGAGGCCTTCGTATTGGAGAACTTTGATGGCGCAGAACCCGAAATCTGGCTGGATGAGCCGGGAGCGGCCTTTATGACTCTGCGTCTTGAGGGATTACCCATGACATTGGTGCTCGATAAAGAGGGCGAAGTGATTGATAAGGTGATCGGTGAGCGCGAATGGGACAGTGAATCGGTCGTCAACTATCTGAAAGAGCTGGCTGCTGAATAGCAACCAGCGACTCTTCGGATCAGCTTAGTTTTGCAAGTCTGGCAACAATTGCTAAAACCATCTGAGCCGAATTTTCTGATGCCGTTTCGATGAACTGATCAAAGCTGACATTAGATTCTTGGCCTGCGATATCCGACAACGCCCGAATAACTAGAAACGGAACCTCAAAGCGGTAACAGGTCTGTGCAATGGCAGCCGCTTCCATCTCTGCAGCTTTCATCGTAGGAAAGTTGGCTCTAACCTTCTCAACATGCTCTGGATCGCTCATAAAGGCATCACCGGTCGCGATTAAACCACGCTGACATGCGGTGTTTTCAAACTGAGCTATAGACTCTTCAGCCACCTTAAGTAGCAACTCATCCGCTAGGTAAGCGGCAGGCATTCTAGCCATTTGACCGATCTCGTAGCCAAATACGGTTAGGTCAACATCGTGGTGACGAACCTCATCAGAGATCACCACATCCCCTACTTTCAACGTTGGATCAAAGCCACCAGCAGAACCTGTGTTAATCACACAGCTTGGTTTAAAGTGATCTAACAGCAAGGTGGTACCCACTGCAGCATTGACCTTACCGATGCCCGATTTAAGCAGCACCACGTCGACACCGTCGATCTGCCCTGAAAAAAAAGTAAAGCCTGCGATTTCACTTACTTGTAAAGATTGAATACTGTTTTTTAGGCGTTCAATCTCCTGATCCATGGCACCAATCAGTGCGATGACGGGGCTATTTTTAAGTGCGCTCTCTAAACTGGATGAAGTGGCATTGTCAGTTTGGATCTTGGCATTGATATCGTCAGGACGGCTCATCAGGAACTCTTAAGGTTTGGACTAATAAGGTGTAAATTCTAACACGATTTATTAGGACTTATTCAGCCCTATCGCTTCGTATAACCGCTCTATATCAACAGGTAGATCGGCATGAATTGTCATCAGTTCATCAGTCACTGGATGGGAAAACTGAATCGATCTCGCCATTAATACCAATCGATGAAGGTTGAAATGGTCTCGAAACATACGATTATGACGCCCCTCTCCGTATTTGGTATCGCCAATAATGGGGTGAAGATGGTGCTTCATGTGACGGCGAATTTGGTGCTTACGCCCTGTGTGCGGGAAACAGGCTACAAGGCTGTAGCGGGATGTTGAGTAGCGCCCAACCGGAATATCCAGCTCAGTTTGCGCGATGACTTCAAAGTCGGTTACCGCCTCTTTGGCCTCTTTATCCTGGCTTGCTAGGGGATCTGCATATTTATCGTATTTGGGCACCAATGCATGATCAATTCTGCCCTGGGGTTCACTAAACCACCCTCTTACAAGACACTCGTACTCTTTTTTTACACCTCTGGCCTGAAACTGCTCTTGCATTGTTTTCGATGACTCAAGCTCTTTACCAACCAACATAACCCCACTAGTTGCCCTATCAAGTCGGTGGATAGTATGCAGCTTTTCAGCATTAAAGTGCTCTTTCAGCAGGCCCATTAAGGTGGGTTCATCAGGCTTTGTAATCCAACTCGGATGAACCAATAAACCCGAGGGTTTATCTACTGCTATAAGATAGTCATCTTCGAAGAGTATAGAGAGTTGCATGTCGGTTTCCTTGTGTTGCCGCCATGATACCTATTCGTGAAAAAAACCACAGTGGGAGTTTCTAAATATATTTTTGTTGCGGTGCACAAAAAGGTTTGACAGTTAGCAAAAACCACAATATATTGACCCTATGGTGCAGTGCACAATAAATTAAATTAGGAGTATGACTCATGATGAACGAACTAAAAGATAGCATGAAGCCAATGATGGCGATGGCTGAGATCAACAAGAAGACTGCTGAAGCCCTAATTGGTCTTCAATCATCTTATGTAACAGAGGTTGTTAACGCATCTCTTTCACAGATGAAATCTCTAACTGAAGTTAAAGATCCAAAAGCAGCTCTAGAACTTCAAGTTAAATACTTGAAAGAAGCTGAAGCTAAAATGACTGAAGTTGCTGAGAAAGAGATCGCAGCACTTGCAGCCGCTAAAGCTGAATTGACTGAACTGATGGAACAGAGTGTAGAAGATTACGCTTCAGCTCCAATGTTCGAAGAACTAAAAAAGTTCATGTCTGCTAAAGCATAATGAGCAACTAAACATCACTGCACTTTGCATAGCAGAATGCTGTGATTTTAAAAAAGAGAGCTACGGCTCTCTTTTTTGTCTCTTAACGGCACAAAGCAGCAGTTCTAACTTGATAGATAACGGTTAAATTGACGTCCCAAGTCTATCTAATCGCGTTCATTGTGACTATCTCGATGAAGTAGATAGAGCTGATCCACCGTTGCAAATGCAGTCACAGCGACACATAACAGTAGGTATTTTTCGTAGTAATCAACGATAGATGCGTTTAACAAAAGACCAATAATAGGCGCCAAACCGACTGCAATCATAATGCATAAACTGAAAGAGTCCCTAAACAAACGCAATTCCTCTAGAATTCTATTGGAGACTAATATAGATTGCATTCAACAAGGTTTAATATAGAAATATAGACTTGATCACTTGGGTCTGTTCTGCTCCGCTTGGGGCACTTCGTTCAACGACACAGAACAAACATTTTCTTAAATGTAGTCAGAACAGGCTGAGCCCCCTTTATAGGTACAAGGTTTAAACCTGATGGCCAAAGGATGCTCCTATCACAAAGAATCGCGTCCTATAAGGATTTAACCAATCGTTGGAACTCAGCGTTGTTTCGCAAAAGAGATCTGCCCGCTTTTATAAGTCTATCGACCTCCTCTGGCATCAGGTTCAGGCTGGTTGGAATCTGGTTGAAGAAAGCCCGATCCTCCATATCTTCAATATCAGCTAACGCCACCGTTACAAAATAGCTATCGACTCTATGATCGCGCGTCGATAACGCGTCGTTCCACGACTTAAAGAGTTTTCGAATCAACTCAATGGTAGAGGCGTTGTAGCGATGCAATTGGATATCGGTCAACGCATTTAACGTCTGCTGAAGGTTTGGCTCTTTTTCTGACAACCCAATGCCGTACGTCGCATCAGTCGACGCATCCACTGATATCAAAACCGATTTAGAGTCGCTGCGCCGGCCCATCTCTTTGAAAAACGATTTTATACCACCATGAAGCTCAACCACTTCATATAACGACCTCAATCCAAGGTTGTCGGTGATCCCACCGTCGACGAGGTGAAGATAACGATAATGTTCTTTGTCTTGTGCCAGTTTTACGATACCGGATAGAGCCTGACTGATCTCCTGGTTATCGACGTTATCCTTTGCACGCTCCATTGTTTTGACTAGCGGCGATATGTCACAGGTATCGTAATTCTCTACAACGACAGGCTCAAAGAGAACAGGTACACCCGCCGATGCCGCAACCGCATTTGCAACAGGCATGGAATTCAAATTCGAGCAGAGCAGATTGAAGAAATCCTGAACGAATGAGACGCGTGCGCCAGTGCTAAGATCCGACGCATTGATCAAGATCATCGGTGCATTGACGCGACGCATATCGGCATAGGTTGAATCACCAAACACAAACTCTCGATAGACATTTCTGGCTGTTTCGCCACGACTTTGAGGCGAAAGCACGCGATTTATGCTCAGCAGCCGGTCTGTGATCTCTTTTTCGATGTTACGGTATAGAAACTTCGATTCGAAATCGGTAAAGATCTGATTACCGTAAAGACCATAGTAAGCGGCCGTAAAACTGCCACCCGATACAGCGCTGATCACTTTCACATCATCGAGCAGTTGACGCTGGCCATTACCCGCACTGGAAACAGTATCGCGGAGCTCCAAGAGTACACCGTACGAAAGCGCGGCCGCTCTTGTACCCCCTCCGGAAAACGCGAGGATGATACTGACGCCGGTATCTTCTCGTTGACCGTAGACCTCTTTTAATGAGTAACTCGACTCAGACAGCGTAAGCTCTTGTGCTTCGTTTTGAATCACAACAGTGGAAGCACAACCACTCAGAATCATCACCAGCAATAACACTGTATAGCGTAAGTACACCATAACCCTCTGCTCGGAAACTCGTTTAACTGCAAGAAGTACAAATTATAAAAAAAAAAAAGATCTGAACAGCCGTATGCGGATATTTTAATCGCCCGCAGAGGTGGAACGCGCGTATGAACGTGGCTAGAGCAAGTCTTGATGCGATGGCCGATGCAGCAGAGACTAAACGTAAGCCAGCAATGAAGTTACGCGTTGCATAAATACAATATAACCACCCCAGCGAATCCATCAAGAAGGAAACCATAGTGTAATCCTCCCAAAGCCATTGAGTGAAATATCCGGCACGTAGTTGCATTAGAGAATACTTAAGGTCTCAAAAGGGTCGGTTTCTGCCGAAACGTACTCCTTCTCCGAAAGGCACAAAGTCGCCGTTCGCCTCTAGAGCTTGAGTTTACCGGTCAAATGATTTTTCACCGCTAACCACTCTTGAGCGATAATCGAGTAAACCACTGTGTCTCTGTACGATCCATCTGCCAGCTGCTGATGATTCCTGAGAATTCCATCTTGCTTAGCGCCTAGTCTGGTGATCGCGTTACGGGATCTCTGATTCATAAAATGAGTGCGAAACTCCACAGCTATGCACTCCAGATGCTCAAACGCATGTGTAAGCATCAAAAGCTTACACTCAGTGTTCACGCTGGTTCTCTGGACGCTTTTAGAATACCAAGTCGAACCGATTTCCATTCTTTTGTTGGCCCCATCGATATTCATAAAAGTTGTCATACCGCATAGCTTCCCATTTTCGATAAAACGGACGACAAACGGCAGCATTGATCCTTCGTTCTGAAGTTTTAACCGTCTTTCTATCTCGGTTGCCATTCCGTCTGGGCTTGGAATCGTTGTAAACCAGAGTTTCCATAGCTCCCCGTCAGAAACAGCATCAATTAATTCATCGAGATGATTTGGTGACAGCGGTTCTAAGAGCACGTTCGCTCCTTTCAACACAACTGGAGATACAAAAGACATCGGGACTCTCTCATAACGGAAGGCGTTAAGAGTTTATCAGTATTTCAAGATGACCGATAAGGGTCGTCTTTGACTACTCAGCTAGGCTTCGGTTATCGGCACATAGCATCAGCTCATACTATATCTACGATTTTTCCATCTTCTAACTTAAGGATTCGATCTGCACGATCCAAAATCCTATCATCGTGTGTAACTAGAAGTGTTGTTGTTCCTCTAGCTGCACCAAGCCGCTTAAGAAGGTCAACCACATCTGATGCGCTATCTTTATCCAATGCCGCAGTAGGCTCGTCTGCAAGTACCAATGTAGGATTCCCTACCAATGCTCTTGCCACAGCCACTCTTTGCTTTTGTCCACCTGAAAGATTGGCAGGGAGATAATGTAACCGACTTGATAAACCTACCAAATGTAACGCTTGTTCAGCGGCTTTGTATGCTAATTCATCAGACACGCCCGAACGAACTTGAACACCCATAACAACATTTTGGATCGCTGTTAAACTTTCATGCAGGTTATGAGCCTGAAAAATAA
This sequence comes from Marinobacterium sp. xm-d-579, assembly GCF_013282935.1. NCBI lineage: Bacteria > Pseudomonadati > Pseudomonadota > Gammaproteobacteria > Oceanospirillales > Oceanospirillaceae > Marinobacterium > Marinobacterium sp. xm-d-579. The sequence continues at coordinate 387,992 of NZ_WBYP01000002.1, read as the reverse complement.
AACCTAAACGCTGACGAATTGAAGTTAGTTTTTCATGGGAAGCTCCATTTAACTCTTGATCAAGTAAGTTAATTGATCCCTCATGAATTGATCTCAAACAACCTATCAATGTCAATAACGTTGTTTTTCCTGAGCCTGATGGCCCCATCAATACAGTTAAGCTTCCCCTTGGTAACTCTAAATTAATATCAAAGAGAGCTTGCTTACTTGCCTCACCACTCCCGAACCAAAAGTTCAGATCTTTAACAGCAACGACTGGCTTATCCACAATGATTTCCCCTTAAAATAAGTCGGCTGGATCAGCAGCTGCTAGACGCCTAGTGGCGATCAAACCAGAAAAAATTGAGAAAATTACAGTACCAATAAACACTGATACCGCCATTAGAGGCGTCATGGTCAATGGTAGATTCGTCATTTTCCCCATGAAAGTTAAAATGAAAGTCCCTACAATTAACCCTGGCACAAAACCAAAAAGACCTAGAATTACTGCCTCTTCAACAATAATGCTTTGGAAGAACTTATTACCATAGCCCATCGCTTTAAACGTTGCATACTCTCTCAAGTGGTCTGCAACATCAGCGGATAGAACCTGATAAACAATCACTATTCCAACCAACACACCTATCAAAACACCAAAGCCAAAGATCAGACCTGTAGGCTTCTGAGTCTGCTGGTATTGAACATCCTCATTTGAGGCTTCTGAGTAACTACGCAATCTGAGGGATTTATCTGAGATTAGAGTTTTTAATCGACCTACAACTACTTCGGTATCAGCTCCTGCGCGAAGTTTCAGTAAGATGTGATCGGGCGCTGACGAACTCCGAGATGAAAAAAGGGATAGGAACGTCTGGTCAGATACAAACATATAACCATCACCACCAAATCCACCACCCCCTGAAAATGTATCAATAGCCGTAAGTGTTTTATTAAGAGTTTCAAAATTAAGTGGTGTTTGCGGTCTGATTGCAGCTGCCTCTTCAGAAGACAACCCTCTCGCCAATCGATCCAAAACTCCTGAATTTTGAATCTGAAGCAACCTTAAATCTTTAGAAACATCATCTGAAATAAAATCGGGTTTAAGAGGGTCAACACCAAACGTAGTCAGTGAAATTGATTTTTCTCGCCTATCCCAAGGAACATTGCCGACAAACAATCCTGTAGCGCCTACTACATCAGAATCTGATAAGGCTTTCAGCATCCATTGACGAGCGACATTTCCACCTTCAGTTAGTGAATTTGCATCAACAGCAGAAATCATAATGTCCGCTTGAAAAAACTCATAAGGTCTTAATGTGGCAATCTCCACAGAATTCATAATGCCTAGTTGGACGAACACCAGAACATTTGCGAAGGCCACACCAGCTAGTGCTGAAGCAAATCGGCTACGCTTATAAGTTAGCTGTAACCACCCTACAGGTAGTCGACCAAGTATTCGCTGAAGTAAGCTACTCATTTATCCAACCTAATACTTGCTCCGCTATCAATACGAGCTATAGCCTCAAGGTTGGTATAACGGGAAGCTATTTTAGAAGATGCTTGGTCAAGCTTAACCAACACTGTAAACACTCTGGCATCAGAGTTGGCGGCAGCGTCATCTGATATAAGTCCCTGTCGTCCAACAGTTATACCAATCTGTTGGACTGTTCCTAGTAATTTTTCTTTTAAAGAATTTGCAGTCAGCTCCACAGGCTGTCCAACCTTTACCTCAACAATACGATCTTGCCAAATCTCAACTTCAGCCATCATTTGTCTCGTGTTCCCCATTTCCATTATCCCATCGACAGGCGGGCGCTGACCTGGAGTTACATGAATATCCAGAATGGTACCTTCTATAGGCGCTCGAACAACGGAACGATTTAGATCTAGTTTAGCTCGTGCCAATTCAGCTTTTGCAGATTCAAAATTTCGTTTTGCAACCACTACATCAGGTTGCTCTTCAATGTCTATCGATGAAAATCTAGCCAATGTGGCCTCCGCACGAGTGACTGATTGCAGTGTTTCAAGCTGGCGAGATTTAGCAGAATCAAGTGCGGCAGCGGTTGTTAAGCCTTTATCTTTTAATGCCTGTGTACGTTCAAAATTGGCTTGAGCATCTATAGCTGAAGCCCTAGCCAGATCTAAGCTCGCTTGAGCTTCATCTCTACTGGCTTGAACAGCGTGTTTAGTTTGTATAACTGAAGCTTCCCGAACAGCCAGTCCAGCTTCAGCAAGTAATACTGCACTTTCAAGAGTATCTCTATTATCGAGATATGCTAAGGGATCATCCTTAGATACTTCATCACCAATCGAGACATTAATTTTTGCAACTCGTGCATCACCTGCACCGTATGGAGATGCAACTATCGCAATATCACCTTGAGGTATGATTTTAGCTAAACCAACCACATCACTGGGAAGTAAGGTTAGTTCCATTTCTTTAGGAAGGTTGATTTCTGGAGGAATTGCAATTGGTGACTTAGATCCTGCACCAGGCTCTAAGCCTGTCAAAATGTAAAATTTTTGAAGCCCTGGTGGCTGGAAATACATTCCTAAGACAGCACCTAAAAACATAAATAAAGGGAGAATCAGAATGATTAAATATTTCATTTTAAAACTCATCTTTGGAGTTTTAGGGGCATTTTCTGGGTAATTGATTTGTAGGGGCAGATCCGAATCTTGTTGCTTAACCATAGCGCCTTCTCATCTTTATAAAGATTTCAAATAATGTTTCTGCGAATGTACAAGCAATATACCGCTTAATCGCTAGAACTTCACAACTGCGGATACTTTATATTAGATAATTCTAATATTCAATACTATCAAGCACCTTCTTCCCAAGAAAAACGCTATACACCAATTAGAGTCTCTCTACGAATGTCTCTTATGGGTCGAAATTCACCAATCATCGCTCTAGCTATACGCTGTCACTATAGTCGCAAATAGAACTTTCGCCAGTTGCAGCAACGGAAAATTCTCAATGCGCAATTTCTGCTAAAGGTTGAATTTAGATCGAGAGAAGAAAGTGCGTGCCGTCCGGTAACTCCACATCCACGCGTAACCTTCCTCCGGAGGCTTCTACGTAACGCTTCAGTGATGATAGTCGAATATCTCGACCAGGCTTCTCCATATCAGAGATCGTTGGCTGCTTCACGCCGAGAGCAGTTGCTAGCTCTGTTTGGGTAAGATCCATATGCTCTCTTAGCGCAGCTAAATGAATGCCAAGCGGAACTCCCTTCTCAACTTCTTGCGCAGCGCCGCTAATCTCAGCCTGTTCAGTTGCCATTATCTGCTCGTGTGTAGGTGCCGTCATTTAGTCCTCAGATGACGCTTAAGCGTTACCAAATATGCCGTTAGCCATCACAAACTTGCGCTGATGCGCCACCCTGTCGTTAGTGTGGATTCATTGATTCGACCTTGAGGGTACTACCCCAAAACACACTTAATCAATGTGCGATATAGGAAATGATCTATATTTACTACTGTAGAGCTCAAAGCAGGGCTATGACATTAGCCACTGTTTACGTCATATCAAGCCACTAAAAGGAGGTATGTGATGAGCATAGAGATACAGACTGAGAGGATTCCCTGGAATAAGGGACGACTTACGGGTCAGAAAAAGGCCCTGAAACTGCCTGAGATTCTGAAAGTGCGATTTCACTTAGAACTGAAACCTAGCGCGCGAGAACTTGCGATGTTCAACCTAGCGATCGATAGCAAGCTTCGAGGGTGTGATTTGGTCAAACTGCGAGTCAGCGATGTTATGCATGGCGGCCGTGTTTCCAAGCGTGCCACTGTCATACAACAGAAGACCGGCAAGCCAGTAACCTTTGAGATTGCGACTGAAGCCCGCAAAAGCCTGACATTGTGGATCGAGGAGGCTCGCTTGGGTTTCAATGACTTTCTTTTCCAAAGTCGCACCAAGCACTCGGACCACATCTCGACCCGTCAATATGCGCGTATCGTAAACGGCTGGATTGAATCGATCGGATTAGACCCAGAGGATTACGGGACTCACAGCCTTCGTCGAACCAAAGCCTCACTGATTTACAAACGCACTCACAACCTGCGCGCGGTCCAGTTGCTGCTAGGCCACACCAAAATCGAAAGCACTGTACGCTACCTTGGTGTCGATATCGACGACGCGCTGGTATTGGCTGAGGAGACTGAAATCTAACATCTACAATAACGGAAGGGCCTTACAGCCCTTCATTAACCGGACTTAAAACCGGACATTCAAAGGACTATTAATTCAGATTATTTATATTTTTATCAATAGATTCATGTCATTATGAAAAAGAATAACGGACATCAAATCGGACAAAAGTGATGCACGATACTGAGCACATAGCGCTCATGGAGCCCATGCGAATCCCTGATGGTAAGCACCCAGAACTTACCGAACTGGCATTTGAGCTCACTCGTAGCTCGGCCGAACTTCGAAGCAGCCTTCCGGAGCCCTTGCTAGATGCCCTGTCTGATCTCGTGCGAGCTATGAACTGCTACTACTCGAATTTGATTGAGGGGCACAATACCCATCCGGTCGATATCGAGCGTGCACTATTAAATGACTACAGTGAGGACCGGGAGAAACGAGACCTTCAGCTGGAAGCTCGCGCACACGTACTAGTACAGCAGTGGATTGATCAGGGTGGTTTGCGGGATCGCTCCACTACTCTCGACGGAATATGTGAGATCCATCGTCGCTTTTATGAACACCTCCCTGAAGACCTGCTGTGGATTTCTAATCCAGAGACCGGCGACCGAATTAAGGTAAGCCCCGGAATCTTACGTGAGCAGTACGTCAAAGTGGGAAATCATATACCGGTACGCCCTGACATAATCCCCCGCTTTATGGAGAGGTTTGAGCAGGTCTACTGTACAACGAGTAAGGTAGAGCAAATTTTATCTGCCGCTGCTGCCCACCATCGACTACTTTGGATCCACCCATTTTTAGACGGGAATGGACGTGTTGCTCGTTTAATGTCCTACGCAACGCTTCTGGATGGACTAAACAGCGGTGGCATTTGGTCGATATCCAGAGGGCTTGCCCGGCAACACGCTCAGTACAAATCCCATCTCGTTGAGTGCGATCTTGTTCGCCAAGGTGACTTTGACGGCCGAGGCGCAAGAAGCGAAAGAGCGCTCGTGCGCTTTACCGAGTTCTTTCTGAAGACTTGTATTGATCAGGTAGCGTTCATGAGCGAACTGATCGAACCCAGCCGCCTGAACACACGAATTATGGCCTGGGCCAAAGACGAAGTTAGCCTTGGGAACCTTTCAAAGCCGACACCCAAAATTCTGCAGGCCCTGCTATACCGAGGAGAGCTGCCCAGAGCAGAAATCGCTGACATTGTAGGCACAACAGACCGACAAGCACGACGATATGTGTCGGAGCTTAAACAGTTTGGCGTTATACAATCTAAATCCACCCGCGCTCCGTTGCAGATAGCGTTTCCGGCGAATCTAGCCAATCGCTGGATGCCAGCGCTTTTCCCAGAACAGGGGTAATTGTCTATGCCGGTTGAGCACCACCGAGACATTAACTTGGAGTTTTAAACTCCGTCTGCTCACAGTATGAACACGAAAACACCCCGCACGAAATACACCATTTAGGCTAGCCAAGTAGGCTTGAGAAGCGCTCTTTGATCAGGCAATAAATGGCCGAGAAGGGTCGTTAATTGCCAGCCAGACTTAATGCACCAATAGTGGTGCATGAACGCGTGCATATCGTTCTATCGAATTTTGTTGGCTGTGCAAAGCTGTTTGGTAAGCTAATAGGCGCAGTGAGCTTCGTTTAATGGCTCTTAACGAGTAGTTACCCTTATCACTAAGAATGGCGATCTCTTTAGACATTGCCTCTTTAAGATCCTTAGCGTCCATCATCAGCGTTTCTAGTTCGAAGCTTGCTAAGTAATTTGAATCGTTTTGTGAAAGTTGCATATCAATCCCCTTATTATTGTTGGTGCGATTGATTAGGTTAAGCAAATGGTATGCCAACTTTTGCAAAATAAAAAACCCGGCAAAAGCCGGGTTTTCAATTCAAACATCAATTAAGCGTGTTTCTTCCAGTGGTAGTGGTAGTAGACCACCGGGATAACCACTAGGGTCAGGATAGTTGAGATCATTAAACCGAAGATCAACGATACCGCTAGGCCACCGAAGATTGGATCATCAATGATAAAGAAGCCACCCATCATTGCTGCGACAGCGGTTAGCGCGATAGGCAATGAACGAACCGCTGCTGCGTTAATCGTTGCTTCTTGGAAGCTCATGCCCTCTTTCACTTGTTGCTGAATGAAATCCACCAGCAGTATGGAGTTTCGGACGATGATACCCGCAAGTGCGATCATGCCGATCATAGAAGGTGCAGTGAACTGCTGTCCAAGTATCGCGTGGCCCGGCATGATACCGATAATCGTCAATGGAATTGGTGCCATGATGATTAATGGAATACCGTATGAACGGAACTGAGCAACCACCAGTAGGTAGATCATGATCAGACCGACTGAGTAGGCAATACCCATATCACGGAAGGTTTCAAAGGTGATCTGCCATTCGCCATCCCACTTCAAGCTCCACTCATAGGGATCAGAAGGTTCTGAGAAGAAGAAACGCTCAATAGGATTGCCACTGGGTGCGACGTCATCCAGCTTCGATTCAATCTCAAACAGACCATAGAGCGGGCTATCAGTATCACCTGCCACATCACCGGTGACGTAAACAACAGGCAGTAGATCTTTGTGGTAAACACTCTGCTCTACTTGTGTATCGATACGCTGAGTAACATCAGCTAAAGAGACCAAGGTGCCTTTATCTGATCGAACCTGAATAGACTCAATCTTAGCGAGGTTTGCCTTATCTTGGTCACCTAGCTTAAGCGTTAATGGCACGGGAACGCGTGAGTTGTCATCATGCAGGTATCCCAAGCTTTCACCGCGGATCGCACTGTTTAGTGCAGCAACAATGGTCGCATCTGCTACACCAAAGTGCGCTGCACGAACGCGATCAATCGCGAAGATCTCTTTAGTCTGTAGGGCTTCAATGCTGTCATCGACATCGACTACCCCTTCGGTAGACTCAAATTGCGCGCGAACTTGTTTGGCTACGTCAATTTGACCCTGCTTATCCAGACCATAGATCTCTGCCACTAGCGGTGCCATAACCGGTGGCCCTGGCGGCATCTCAACAACCTTCACGTTGGCGTTGAATTGCTTAGCCGTGTCGGCAAGCAGAGCACGTGCTTCAAGCGCTATTTCGTGGCTCTTACGATCACGCAACGCCTTATCACTGAGGTTAACTTGAATGTCACCCATATGAGGTGCTGAACGCAGGTAGTACTGACGAACTAAGCCATTGAAGTTAATCGGCGAGGCAGACCCTGAGTAGATTTGGAAATCTTTCAGCTCAGGAAGTGCCTGTAGATCATCTGCCAATTCAGTTAAGACACGCTGCGTCTGCTCTAGAGAAGTTCCCTCTGGCATATCAACGATGACCTGGAACTCACTCTTGTTATCGAAGGGTAGCATCTTAAGAATGACCGACTGATTAACAACTAAGTAGACCGATCCACCGATCATCGCAAGAATCGATACCAGCAATAGGTAACGGTTCAACGCACCTTTGCCTTGACGTAGCATCGGTGTCAGTAGCTTAACAAAGAGACCTTTGAATCGAGATTCAGAGTGGCTGTGATCAGCTGAACGACCAGATTCAACATGACGTCTAAACAGCTTCAAAAAGAGCCAAGGTGTCAAAATGAAGGCGACGGCTAGTGAAATCAACATACCTGTTGAGGCGTTGATCGGAATCGGTAACATGTAAGGGCCCATCAAGCCGCTGACAAAAGCCATGGGTAGCAGCGCTGCAATGACAGTAAAGGTTGCCAATATTGTTGGGCCACCCACTTCATCGACTGCTAGGGGAATCGCTTCACGAAGTGATTTAACCCCCATCGACATATGACGGTGTATGTTCTCTACAACGACAATGGCATCGTCAACCAAAATGCCGATCGAGAAGATCAACGCAAATAGCGACACTCGGTTAAGGGTAAAGCCCCACGCCCATGACGCAAAGAGTGTAATAGCCAAGGTTACGATAACGGCAATGCCCACCACAATGGCTTCACGAACACCCAGTGCAAACAGCACTAGGACGATGACCGATAACGTTGCAAAGATTAGTTTTTTTATCAGCGTTTTAGCCTTGTCATCCGCCGTCTCACCATAGTTACGGGTAATCGTTGTCTCAATGTTATCCGGTACATAGATGCCTTGAATCGCATCAAATCGTTTGATCAATGCGTCCGCGACTTCAACCGCGTTCTCACCCGGTTTCTTTGCCACAGCAATAGTGATAGCTGGGGTTACAGAGGTTTGTTCTGCTGCAGCTTGACCAGTACCAAAAGAGACGTATTGGTTCGGTTGCTCTGGTGCATCGTAGATATTTGCAATATCACGAAGGTAGACAGGTGCACCGTTACGAACCGTAATGACTAGGTTTTTAACCTCCGAGACATCTTGTAGCAGCTGACCTGCCTGAACTCGGATGGCGCTATTCGCTTTAACGCGATCACCTGTATCAGCCGTCACATTGGCGTATTGCAGCTTAGCTCGCACATCATCCAAAGTAACTGAGAGTGCCGCCATCTTAACTGGATCGAAATCGATCTGAATGGCACGGTTAGCACCGCCAATCACTGTGATATCGCGGGTTCCTTCAACTCGCTGAAGCTCTGACTGAATCGTATGAGCGACGTTCAATAGATCGGCACTGCTAACTGATTCATCACGACTCCATAAGGTCGCAGCGAGAACCGGCACATCATCAATGCCCTTAGGTTTGATGACCGGTTCACCAATACCCATATTCGGCGGGAAGATATCTCTGTTCGAGTAGAATGCGTTATAGAGACGGACAATCGCATCAGTTCTTGGCTCGCCGACCTCAAAACGAACCGTCAACATCGCCATGCCTGGGCTGGAAACAGAGTAGATGTTTTTGACGCCGCTGATCTCTGAAACCACCTGCTCAGCAGATGTGGTGATAAGCGACTCTACCTCTGCAACACTTGCGCCTGGAAAAGGAATCATCACGTTGGCAAAGGTGACGTTGATCTGTGGTTCCTCCTCACGCGGTGTCACCAGCGCGGCAAAAAGACCTAGCAGAAGACCCACGATCGCCAGTAGCGGGGTAATTTCAGTCGTTAAAAAACTCTTGGCAATTCGTCCCGATATGCCCAGTGTTTGAGTGTCATTACTCTGCACGATTCGCCTCCTTATAAATTGAGGCCGCTTTAATAGGATCAAGTGCTACGGTTTCGCCCTCTGCGAGACCAGAGATAATTTCTACCTGTTCACCAGCAGTTTGACCGGTTCTGATGTATCTAAATTGGAGAGCTGAATCGCCTGAAGCCACATAAACACCTTCCACTTCACCACGAGTCGCTATAGATGACTTAGGCAGAGTCAGCACAGGCTCTTCATCAATGGTAAATTGAACACGTGCTAACTCACCTGGAAGCGGCATTTGAGCAGGGTCACCCGCTGGTAACGTTAGAAGCAGTGTAAAGGTATGACTTAGTGGATCGGCTGTCGGAATTAAGCGTTGATCGACAGGTTCTACAACCTGATCACCCAACACAACATTAACAAACTGACTCTGTTTGGCATCGACCAGGTTGGCTTGCGGGATTTGAACTCGAACACGTAATCTATCCAGTGCAATCCCCTCTATCAATGGTGTACCTGGTTGTACCGTCTCCCCTTCAGAAACTAGCTTGTTAACCACTACACCTGAATAGGGCGCGATTACCTCAGTGTAATCAAAACGAGCACGGGCATTAGAAACCTGAGCTTTTGCTGCATCAAGTCTTGCTTTGGCTGCATCACGTTGTTGGCGAGCGCTGTCTACAGGCGCGATCGCGACCAATTTGCGCTCAAACAGTGCGGTTAAACGATCCAATTGACGAGTAGCTTCATCAAAAGCGGTTTGTGCTTCATTGAGAGAAGCTCTTGCAGCATCCAGCCCTGCGCGCTGTTCACTCTGTGTTAGGCGAGCTATCACACTGCCCTGCTCAACAAAATCGCCATAATCAAAAGGTAATTCTAGAATACGACCAGAAGTTTGTGCGGCAACAATAGCTCGATTAACCGCTTCCACAGTCCCGTCGAATTCGACCTTGATCGGTTGCTGAATAATTTTGGTCTCAGTTAACGCTAGCTCTTGGGCTGAAGCAAGTTGCGTTAGTGAAATGGTTGTCACTAGGGTGCACGCGGTCACTGCTAGGTTAACGGCCTTTCTGATCTGCATATCAAACACTCTATTCGTTTATAAGGGTTAAGTTCCGGTAATAATATATTAGGTAAAACTAATATAAAAGATTTTTTAATATTTTCTGTACTTTCTGAATGCCCTGCTACAATGAATGAAATTCAATCTATTAATAGAGATTATGAAAGTACTGATTGCCGACGACGATAAAGTCTTAAGAATGCTGATGGAGCGTCAACTTCAGGGTTGGGGCTTTGACGTAATGACCGCGCAGGATGGTGAAGAGGCATTTGAAATTCTGACAACACAAGCAGAACCTCCACGTATGCTCGTTCTTGATTGGGAGATGCCCAATCTGGATGGCATAGAGCTTTGTCGTAAAATCAGAGCGCTTGAGAGTAATGACCCACCCTACATTGTGTTGGTCACTGCACACTCCGATCAAGAGCACTTGGCAACTGCACTGCAAGCCGGAGCTAACGACTACATCAGCAAACCCACTAAACCCGTTGAGTTGCGCGCACGTCTGGGCGTTGGTTTACGAACTTTAGAGCTGCAAAATCGACTCAATATTGCCAATGAGATGCTCGCCTACAAGGCAGAGCATGATGAGCTGACCGGTTTGCAAAATCGCGCCTCTCTGATCGAGCATCTTGATAATGAAATTGAACGAACTAAACGAACCGGTGAGCCATTAGCACTGGCCATTTGCGATATCGACTTTTTTAAACGGGTAAACGATACCTATGGACACCCCGTTGGCGACAGAGTGCTTAAAGAGTTTGCTGATCGAATGAAAGAGACATTTAGACCCTATGATCTAGTGTCACGATACGGCGGTGAAGAGTTTGTTGTCTGCTGTACGGCGCTTGAATCAGATCCTAAAGCGATTTTCGAGCGATTCAGAGAGGTGATTGAATCAACGCCCTTCTTAGAGAGCGATCTCTCTTTAGGAGTAACCGTCAGTGTCGGAATTGCGACCTTTGATGGCATCAGCACAATGACAACAAAAGAGATCATGCTGGGGCTGATCAGCGATAGTGACAAAGCACTTTACGCAGCCAAACACTCAGGCCGAAATCAGGTCGTGATGTATGATTCTGTAATACACTCTGACTCTGAAAAATCTGAAGAGCTCCTTATCGATGGCCAGATTTGCTAAACAGAGCATCCCCCATCTGATCAATCGTCATTTTTGCTTTGTTCGTGGTGACCTCTACACAGATCTCTTTTGATGCCATGCTGTCAGCACGAATAAACGGCTGTTCCAACCATTGGCCATCAATCTCCTTGGAGATCATGCCACCCACACCATAGCCGCCATCCACTTTTCTCGGTTTGACTGAAACCTTGAACCCTTTGTATTCAAACTCCGAAGCCACCGGCTCTTCAACAGGGTCTGAACGGAGAAGTTTTTTTATAAACTCAATCACCTGGATACCTCTACAGGGGTGACGACCCCCTCAAATTGGATTAAACGTTTAGATAACTCAGAGAGAGCCTCTCTGTCTCGTCCTGTGGTCAGTATCTCTAATTTACCCGCTTGATTGGAGAGAGAGAGTAATTTCTGTTCAGTTAAACGACGTTTAACTTCGAGCGCGATCGATTCCGATGTGTCGATCACCTTAACTGGATGACTGAACAACTCGCTGATCTCTTTCTCAACAAATCCATAATGCGTACATCCAAGCGCTAAGGTATCAATATCGGCTGCTTCAAACTGATCAATATAAGTGGTTAGTAGTGTGCTGAGTTGTTGATTGGTGGTGTTTGGGTTTTCAATTAATTCGACCAATCCAGGGCAGCCAAGTGCTGTAATCGACTCTGCTTGCTGTTTAAGCTGGGAGACCAATCGTTGGAACTTCTGACTCTCTACCGTGTATTGAGTTGCCAGAACGCCAACGCGTTTTGACTGACTCATCTTAATGGCAGGCTTTAGTCCGGGTTCAACACCAATGATCGGTAAGGAGAATAGCTCTCTGCACTCGTGAACAGCAGCAGCGGTTGCTGTATTACACGCGATCACAATCGCCTTGGCGCCCTTCTCAATGAGGTAAGAGACGATCTGAACCACCCTCTCACGGATCACTGCATCGCTCTTATCACCATAGGGTGCATAGCCACTGTCAGCGATATACAGGTAGGACTCATTGGGTAGGTTGTTAAGGCAAGCGGATAAGATACTTAACCCGCCCACTCCTGAATCAAAGACTCCAATCGGAGCGTGTTCATATGGATTCATTAATCGTCAAATACAGATCTAAAGTTACGAATAAGTTTAACGCAGAATGATATGAGATGGTCAGAATAATTATTTTTGTGCAATGCACAAAAAAGTGTTGATTGTTTTTTAGTCAATGTCTAATATGGCGTCAAATGTTGCAGTGCAACAAACTTTTTAGATAGAAACTTAAAGACCTCGGAGGTCACCATGTACAACGAAATGATGAACCAGTTCAAAGCACAGATGGCTCCTTTCACTAAAGCAGCTGAAATCAACAAACAAACTGCTGAAAAACTATTCGGCATGCAGCAAACTGTTGCTACAGAGATGCTAAACCGTGGTCTTGAGCATGTTAAAGCATTGACTGAATCAAAAGAGCCAAAAGCTGCTCTAGAACTTCAGGTTGCTTTCTTTAAAGAGATGGAAGCAAAACTAAACACTGTTGCTGAAGAAGAGATCTCTGCTCTAATGGCTGCAAAAGCTGAACTCACTGAAATCTTCGAAAAGTCTACACAAGAGATGACAGAAGAAGCGATGGCTCAGTTCTCTAAGTTCGACCTAGCGAAATTCGATCTAGCACAGTTCGACCTTTCTAAATTCGACATGAAAAACTTTGATCTTTCAAACTTCATGCCTTCAGTTGAAGCGGCTAAACCAGCTGCAAAAACAACTCGTAAAGCGGCTGCTCCAAAAGCAACTGCTTAATCGATCAGTCGATACAAAAAAGCCGCTTGAGATACCTCAAGCGGCTTTTTAGTTTTTGAGATTAGCTTGTTAAATTAGCTAAGCTGAGCTTTTGCCCAGTCAACTACGACTGCTTCACCCTCATCCAAGTGAGCCTCGAGTTCGGACAGGCTTTCAAACAATCCAGAAACAGTCGGTCTAACGATGTTGAGATGACCCACCTTACGACCAGGACGGATCTCTTTACCGTACCAGTGCACATGAGCGCCCTGCACCGCCAGCCACTCTGGTTTCCAGTCTCGTCCAAGCAAGTTATACATCATAGAGACACCACGAAACTCAGGGGTGATCAAAGGTAAACCAGCAAGCGCTCTTAGGTGCAATTCAAACTGACTGACACTAGCACCCTCTTGGCTCCAGTGTCCGGAGTTATGGACACGTGGCGCTAACTCATTAACCAATAATTCACCATCGACAACAAAACACTCCATCGCCATGACGCCGATGTAGTCAAAGTCATCCATGATCGATCCCAGCCAACCTTCAGCACTTGCTTGCATCGCAGGGTCATTATCTAACCCAGGAATACTCGCACGCAAAATGCCGTCTTGATGCCAGTTACGCGTCAATGGGTAGAAGACCTTCTCACCCTGTGCATTTCGTGCGCCAACTAACGACACCTCATGTGAGAACGGGATCATCGCTTCAGCGATGGCAATGCCATCCCATTCAGCAAGAATCTCATCACCCTGCGTCCAGCGCCATTGACCACGCCCATCGTAACCACCCATACGAGCCTTTACGACGGCACGCTCACCCAGAGAGGATAGCGACTCGGCAATGGATGCATCGGCACTGTTTAAATCAACCCAAGGGGCCGTTGGGACATTAAGGCGATCTAAGGTCGATTTCTGACGAAAACGATCAATGACCTGATATAGAGCCGCATCGTTGCGAAAGTTTGGGTGAGATTTAAGCTGATTACCGACAGGGTTCTCAGGCCAGTGCTCAATCTCTACCGAGATAACGTCGTCGTCATTCAACTCGACCAGTTGATCACCTATCGGGTGAATAGGTTGTACTTCAAGCTGCAGGGGTGCACCTGCTTGCTGAAGCATTTGACCTAGTTGACCATTACCGGCAATGACAATACGTGGCAACTGCATGCTTAACCTCGTGGATCTGGATTATCTAGAACCGTTTGGCTCTGTTCATTACGCCAATTTTGCAGACGAACGGCGAGCTCTGCATCGGTTGTTGCTAGCATCTGAGAGGCCAGTAGCGCGGCATTAAATGCACCTGCTCCACCGATAGCCAGGGTTCCAACAGGAATACCACGTGGCATCTGAACAATGGATAGAAGACTGTCTTGACCGCTCAACGCTTTGCTCTGCACAGGTACACCCAGCACAGGAACAATCGTTTTAGCGGCAATCATACCTGGGAGGTGAGCAGCACCGCCGGCACCGGCAATAATGACTTTGATGCCATTATTGGCTGCTTGTTCAGCAAAACGGAACATCTTGTCAGGGGTACGGTGTGCTGACACCACTTCAGCAGTGTATTCAACACCCAAGATGTCCAGCATCTTGGCTGCTTCTTCCATGGTTGGCCAGTCTGATTTAGACCCCATAACTATTGCGACGCGGGCGCTCATTCATCTCTCCATATCGAGTTAGATCTCGAAAAACAGGCAGTCGGTATCGACAAAAAAATAAGCGTGAAATTATAACAAAAAAGAGTCAGCCAGACCTACCCTTTTAAAGGAGTGCTGACTGAAAGTTGAAGATCAACACCAGTATTACAAGGCTAACAGGAATACTGGTAATGGTAAGCGCGGCAATACGATCGACTGGGCCACCATATCGAACGGTTAAAACATAACTCATTACAGCAACTGGCATCGACATCTGAATCAGCAGTGAGAGCGCTGCAGTGGTATCGATAGTAATTAGGGATACAACCAGCCAGGCAATCAAAAAACCCGACAAGGGTCGGTAGATGGATAAACCTGCAATGATGCCAACCTGACGGGCACCCCCTATCTTTAAACGGGCTAATGAGAGGCCTAACAACATGACCATAATCGGTATGGCTATACCGGAGATAGAATCTAAAGCACGACTGATAGGCACAGGAATCGTCAAATCCATCGATACCACGATTGCACCTGACAAGAGTGCTAACAGAGGCATATTGGTGACCAGTGAGCGCCAATTGTATTGGCCTGACATGGCGGTGGTTCCTAATGTCCAGTGACTAAGCGTCACAGTTGTTGAAATGATGACCGCAGATGCCAGAGCCTCAGGCCCCAACAGTGCAAAGACCAGTGGAATACCTAAATTGCCCGTATTGGGGTTGACCAGTGTCGAGAGATAGAAGCGCGGTGAGGTGTTAAGCAGCTTGCAAAAAATGGCTATCAGAGTAGCACCGACCGCTAAGCAGAGAGCGGTCACTCCCATCAAATACCCCATCTCTGTGACGGGAACTTTCATCTGAGTCACCGAGGTAAACACCAGAGCGGGCAAGGCGATCTGGCTGGAGAGCATAGCCAACCCAGGGTGTTCTAGGTAGTCCGTTTTTCGTGCCAGAAAGAAACCAAGCGCAGCGATCAAAAAAACCGGAGTAATAGCAGAGATAAAAGCTGTAAACATGGAGTCACTATCTTAATGTTGGATGATGATTATACAGTTGTCCGAAAATAGATAGGCAACTATCATTGAGCGATTCTTCTTTATGCTGGATCAAACATGACTCAGAGACTCTCCCCTTCAACGATTTTCCTGATCGCCAGTGGCTGCCTATTATTGATGATCTCCTTTGGTATACGGTCGAGTTATGGTTTGTACATGCGCCCTATTGAGGCTTCAACCGACTGGGGGCGGGACATCATAGGCTTTGCCCTAGCCTTGCAAAACCTTAGCTGGGGAATTATGTCGGTTTTCACTGGCGGGCTTGCCGACCGTTTCGGAAATCGCAACGTCCTGTTTGGTGGCGCACTGGTCTATGCCCTAGGTGTTTATCTAACAGCTGGTGTGTCGGATCTTTTCACGCTTAATGCAGGATTAGGGTTTCTTGTGGGTGCTGGCGTCGCCGGTACTTCGTTTGGCATCGTTCTTCCTGCTTTAGTTCAATCCGTTCCACCAGAACGACGTGACTGGGTACTTGGTTTGGGCACTGCTTGTGGCTCTGCAGGTCAATTTGCGCTTGTTCCATTGGTTCAGATGTTTATCTCTGATTTTGGCTGGATCAACTCGTTGCATATTCTAACGGCTATCGCCCTGTTGATGATGTTGTTAGCCATTCCTCTGAATGCTAAAAAAAGTTCTGTCATTACAGAGACTGATCAAGGATTCGCTGAAACAGTGCGATTAGCCGCTGGTCACAAATCCTACTGGCTTCTGGTGTTTGGCTTTTTTGTTTGTGGCTTTCACGTTGCCTTTATTACGGCGCACATGCCGGCCTACTTATCAGATTTAGGCTTCGCGCATCAGGTCGGTGCTTGGTCTCTCTCATTGATTGGTCTGTTCAATATCGCTGGGGCGTTCTGGGCCGGCAATATCTGTCGCAAGCACTCACGATCGAAGCTACTTGTGGCAATCTACGGTGGAAGAACAATTGCTATCGCCCTATTCTTGATATTCCCTATCACGCTCACATCGGTACTTATCTTCAGTGCTGTGATGGGGCTTCTCTGGCTGGCCACTGTTCCTCCAACCTCCGGCATCGTTATGAACATGTTTGGTACACGATACATGGCCACCCTTTATGGCTTCGTATTCTTTAGCCACCAAGTGGGTAGCTTCTCTGGCGTCTGGTTAGGTGGCTATCTCTATGAAACCTATGGCCATTATGAGTACATCTGGTGGGCCGGTATCTTCTTTGGTTTGATGGCTGTACTACTTCACTGGCCAATTGATGAAAAACCACACCCTGCATTTGTGGCTAAAGAGAGCTAAGGGTTAAATTAAGATCCGCAACGACTTGCTATTCGTAACTCAGTAAAACAAAAGGATTCGTTTATGAGTCATACCATTCATTATTACCTATCACCAATCTCGCCGTTTACCTGTCTAGCAGGCAATCTATTAGAGAGAGAGGCTCCTGCCGAGGTGGTCTATCACCCATTCGATATTGGTCGCCTGTTTGCTGCGACAGGCGGTGTACCTGTTCCTCAGCGTTCGCCACAGCGTCAAGCTTATCGTTTAGCTGAACTTGGCCGAATTCAAAAGCAACGTGGCATAACCATCAATCTTAAGCCTCAGTTCTTCCCCGT
The DNA here is from genome assembly GCF_013282935.1 of Marinobacterium sp. xm-d-579. NCBI lineage: Bacteria > Pseudomonadati > Pseudomonadota > Gammaproteobacteria > Oceanospirillales > Oceanospirillaceae > Marinobacterium > Marinobacterium sp. xm-d-579. The sequence continues at coordinate 370,557 of NZ_WBYP01000002.1, read as the reverse complement.
AGATGGCCGACCTGCTGCCAAATTGATGCTTGCGGTCCGTGACAGTGGTGAAGATATTGCCAGCTTGTCACAGGCGCTTTTACAAGCTGTCTGGCAACGGGATCTGAATATTGCTGATATGTCAGTTCTGGCACAAATACTGGAAGAGCTGAACATCGATTCTGCTCTACTTGAGCAGTCTAAAAACTTAGATAATCAACTGGACAAAGAGACCGATGAAGCGATTGAAGCCGGTGTGTTTGGTAGCCCCTTCTACATCGTTGATGATGAGCCGTTCTGGGGACAAGATCGTCTAGAACAAGCGATCGAAAGAGCCAAAAGTTAAATTGTCGCGGTTTGCCCTTCGGGCAATTCGCTCCTACATATAAATCCGTGCATCTTCGCAACGAAGTTAAACTGTGGTGTCAATCGCGGTTTGCCCTTCGGGCAATTCGCTCCTACAAACGGAGCGTTAAATTGTAGGAGCGAATTGGAGCGCAGCGACAAACCGCGATCCATAGGGCCACACCTTCTATCAAGTAATAACGTCAGGTTCTGTGCGTCCTGTAAATTGCTTAATACCGATCAACTGATTCGCCAACTCGATTAAAGGTTTCAAAGCTGCTTGTGTGTCTGTAATCGACTCATCCTGAGTGAACTGATCAAGATAGACACGGAGCGTAGCACCGGCCGTGCCGGTTCCAGATAGCCGAACAACGATACGACCTCCGTTATCGAACAATATACGCACACCTTGATTATGACTGACGGAGCCGTCAACAGGGTCTGAGTAGCTGAATTGATCTGCCAGAGTCACGGTAACGCCATCAAATGCCCCTCCTGCAAGACTACCTAAAGAGGCTGTTAGCTGCTGCATCATATTGGCTGCACTGTCTGAATCGATTGATTCATAGTCATGGCGAGTAAATAGATCCCTTCCGAATAGAGACCAATGATCCTTAACCAGTTCAGAGACCGATTGACCGGTCGCGGCCAGAATATTGATCCAGCATAGAACAGCCCAAAGTCCATCTTTCTCGCGAACATGATCTGAACTGGTACCAAAACTCTCCTCACCACAGAAGCTGATACGGCCATCATCCATCAGGTTGCCAAAGAATTTCCAACCGGTAGGAGTCTCATAACAGTTGATACCGAGTTTTTCAGCCACACGGTCAACTGCACGACTGGTTGGCATTGAGCGAGCGACACCCTTTAATCCATCTTCATAGGCGGGAATCTTTTGTGCGTTCGCGGCTAAAACAGCCAAACTGTCACAAGGGTTTACATAAAAATGGTTGCCAATGATCATATTTCTATCGCCGTCCCCGTCCGAAGCGGCACCGAAATCTAACCCTTGTTCATTGACTTGTTTGACCAGTTCGGCTGCATGAACAAGATTGGGGTCGGGGTGATGACCACCAAAATCCTCTTTTGGAATCGCGTTAATAACGCTCTCTTTTGGTGCACCCAACCGGTTGATGAATATCTCTTGTGCATAAGGCCCAGTCACGGCATGCATTGCATCGAAACGAAATGTGAAATTGGAACCGCTCAAGAGCTGTTTCATGATTTTAAAATCAAACAACTCCTCCATCAGATCGGCATAATCTGTGACAGGATCAATCACCTTAATCAGCACATTTCCTATGCTAACCGCTCCAACACTATCAAGATCTACAGGTTCAGCATCAATCGTAAAGTATCGAGTAATGGTTTCCGTCGTTTGGTGAATACTGTCCGTCTGGGTCTCACTTGCAGGACCACCGTTGGCACGATTGAATTTAATGCCAAAGTCTTCATCAGGGCCGCCTGGATTGTGACTGGCTGATAGCACCAGTCCACCGACTGCACCATATTTACGGATCACACAGCTGGCTGCTGGCGTTGACAGAATTCCTGATTGACCCACGATTAAGGTTTCAAAGCCATTGGCAATCGCCATTTTAATAATGGTTTGAATCGCCTCACGGTTAAAATAACGACCGTCACCACCGATCACGAGTGATTGGCCTTGGCAGCTCTCTAAAGAGTCAAAAACAGCCTGTACAAAATTCTCTAAGTAGTTAGGTTGCTGAAATACTTTAACCTTTTTTCGAAGGCCAGACGTACCTGGTTTCTGACCAGAGTACGGTGTTGTTGTGATGACATTTCTATTCATTAAGACCACATATAGATTAGGTTTAAACCATTAACGATTGGTAAGAGTTAGATAAAAACTAGCAAGATATATGCCGCTTTTTAATCATCATCTTCAATTAATTCTAAGCCGTAATATTGAAGAAACTCAGTAGCCGGCATAGGTTTACCAAATAGGTACCCCTGCACCTGATCAACACCTAATTTAAGCAGTCTATCTGCCTCCGAGGCGTTCTCAACCCCTTCTGCTACGACTGTCAGCCCCTCCGCTTTGGACAAACCAACGACCATTTTCGTTAAATGCTCCGACGAGGGGTTTAGATGAATGTCTTTGATAAAGGCTCGATCTAGTTTGATGGTATCGGCGGGTAGGTTTTGAAAATAGGCGAGTGAGCTCATACCGGTACCGAAATCATCCAAAGCGATTGAGTAACCAAGCTCTTTCACAGCATCTAAGGAGCGCTTTAAGTTATCCAAAGAGACGTCTGTCTCCTGTTCAGATAGCTCAATCTGTAACTCACCTGCACTAAAACCGTACTTCTCTTGGACCTGACTCAACTCGTAGGTGACACGCAAATCCTGAAGATCATTAGCGCTTAAGTTAAATGAAACCGAGATCGGTAGACCCGACTGTTTCATCGTTTCACAAAAATGTGCGGATTGCTCAATGACACTGTTTATAAATGTAAGCCTGTATGGGGAGGACTCAAGAAGATCGACAAAATCTTTTGGTGTTAGCAAGCCCTTCTCAGGGTGAATCCAGCGGACCAGTGCCTCCGCACCTACCAGTCTATTGTTATCTTTAATATCGACCTTAGGCTGAAAGAACATCTGTATCTCATGGTTAGCAAATGCCTGAGAGACTTCATAAGATTGAATATCTGTTTGACCGTTAAGATGATCACGATCTTTCAAATTGAATCGAGCAAAATCTGTCTTCTCTTTGGTGGCACGCACAAATACTGTATCCAAGTTATGCAGCGCACTATCCAGATCAGTTGACTCATTAGGGGTATCGGTTGAAACAACAATCGGCGAGAGATCCGTTGCCTCTTTTTTTAACTGACGAAGTCCACGCTCAAATGCGTCCCAAAACCGTCGCTCTGACATCAGAACGTAAACCCCGTTATCAAGCCTGCCAATGGATGCACCTGCAGGACAAACTTCCCTTAACAACTGATTAAATTGAGTAACGCTCTCTTTAAATTCAATCGAACTTTCTGAACTTTTTCCTACACTATCCAAGATATTTTTAATGTAGACACCATAGACTCTTACAACACCGTCAGGATTCTTATTTTTGAGCCAATCAAAATGCTGATGAATTTGATAATTGTCTATAAATTCAGACGTTAAGTCGCTGTTTTCTTTACACTCTTTATCAAAAACAAGAGAGTAGATACGATTAAACAGCACCGCTACTGAACCATAGACCAGCAAGGAGTAAGAGAGCGTTATTAGATGGGTATAGAGCTCAGAAATCAGCTCCTCTTGTACTCGATAGGAGTGAATAAATAAGAGGAGAGAGAGCCAGATAGGTATGAAGAGTAATACCCATTTTTGAGCCAATACAAAGCGAAGCAATACTGGCAAAAGCGCACCTGACAAATAGGCTAATGCTATATCATCCGACACTAAGGCTAGCGATATTGAACCACCTCCCATAGTAAGGAAAGCTACAGCTCCACCCCAGCTTAAATGAATACGGTGCACAAAATATTGGATGACTAACAAAGAGAGAGTGAGCGGGTAAAAGTAGGAGCCCGTCAATGAATCTGTGAAAAGCTGCTGAAGCAGAGTTAAAAGTGAAAGTGCTAATGAAATCAACAACAACGCATTAATCAGCAACCTAAACAGGCTTCGACGGTTCTTGAACCAGTTATTGCGGTTGTAGTCTCGAACTTGCATTAGCTATCACTTTTTCGAATAGATTATTGATTTTATGGTAATCAGGGGCGAATCGCTACCACCAAGTCTCAGGGATCGATAAGATAGAATCTCTTTCATGACAGGTTTAGATGATGAACGTTCTCGGGATTACCGCACCGCTCTTTACGTTAATGGCTCTTGGGTTTTTAGCCGTTAAATATAACGCACTGTCTAAAGAGGCTATCCCTGGAATAGCCCGCTTTGTTTTGGTATTTTGCATACCGGCGATCATTGTCGGCAATCTATCTAAGAATAGCCCTGCTGATATCTTTAATAGCGATTACGTATCGATATACGCTATTGCTGCAGTCGCTACCTTCTTCATTTCGTTGGGTCTGATTCGGAGCGTCAGACAAGGTGATGCTAAACAGTCATCAGCATTAGCCATTGGGGCCGCTATGCCCAACAGTATTTTTGTTGGCTACCCTATTCTGCTCCAGGTCATGCCCGATATGGCCGCTCAAGTACTGGTTGTCTGTATACTGGTCGAAAATCTAGTGGTGCTACCGGTAGCGCTCCTGACCACTGAATACTTCTCAGCTGATCATAAAGACAAAACGCTGTTAGGCTCACTAAGCTCTATTTTTAAACGCCTGATCAACAATCCCATACTCATCGCAATAGCGGTTGGCTTAATCTTATCGTTAAGCGGCTTTCAGCTGCCGTTGTTCATCGACGAAAGCTTAGGGGTTCTCGCAAAAGCGGCTGGTGGCGCAGCACTGATCGTTATTGGAGGATCTTTAGTAGGAAACTCTATTCGCGATGATTTGAGTACTTTAGGAATGATTGCAGGGGCAAAACTGTTGATTCAACCTGCTCTAGCCCTTCTGCTGATTACCCTCTGGTGGGACTTTGATCGACAATGGCAGATAGCTCTAATTGTCATCACCGCTTCACCCATGTTCACCATCTACCCTATTCTCGCTGCACCTTATGGCGCAGCAAAGACGGCTTCCAGCTCATTGCTGCTGACTACGGTCGCGTCTTACGCGACGCTAAACACTGTTTTGGCGTTTGTGTTGTAGGTTGGAGCGTAATTTGAGGGCGGATGACAGGCTGAAGCCAGTCACCGGTGCTTGCCTTGACATCTTCGTGCCAGTGACTGGCCTTCAGCCTGTCACCTGCTCTCTCAGCGTCTTCCAGTGAAGAAGACAACAAAAAGGCCGCTACAGCGGCCTTTTTAACGACAAGCCAACACTTAATCCAAAAGCTGTTCTAGCTGGTGTAGTGTCTCCATCGCAGGCAATACTTGCTGAACGCTTGAGTTTGGCTCGCGGCCTTCGCGAATTGCAGAAATGAACTCACGATCCTGAAGCTCGATGCCGTTGTTAGAAACAGCAACGCCAGAGAGATCAATTGGGTTCTCGTTACCATCAACCAAATCATCGTAACGGGCGATGTAGGTACCCTTGTCACAGATGTAACGGAAGAAAGTACCAAATGGACCGTCGTTATTGAAAGATAAAGAGAGTGTACACAGTGCACCGCTCTCTGATTTCATACCAATCGACATGTCCATTGCAATGTTAAGTTCTGGGTGAATCGGACCCTGCATCGCTTGTACTTTTGTACACTTCTCGCCAGTCTGGTACTGGAATAGATCCACGGTGTGACAAGCGTGGTGCCAAAGCAGGTGATCCGTCCATGAGCGCGCCTTACCCAGAGCGTTCTTGTTAGAACGACGGAAGAAGTAAGTTTGAACATCCATCTGTTGAATCTTAAGCTCACCCGCTTGGATTTTGTTATGAATCCACTGGTGGCTTGGGTTGAAGCGGCGAGTCTGACCCGACATGGCTACCAAACCCGTGCGCTTTTGTGCCTCCACCAGTTTGATTGAGTCTTCAATGTTATCCGCCATCGGAATCTCAACCATGACGTGCTTGCCTGCCTCAAGACACTGAATAGACTGAGAGGCGTGCATTTGAGTCGGTGTTGCAAGAATGACCGCATCCACATCATCGCGCGCAAGCGATTCAGCAAGATCTGTTGTTGCGTGAGCGATACCACGCTCTTTAGCAAACTCAGCAATGGCATCAGGTTTAGTACCAACGACTGACGTCACAACAACATCCTCAATGTTACTCAATGCATCTAAGTGTTTTAGACCAAATGCGCCCATAGCGCCTGCAACACAAACTCTCATTAGTGTCTCCCTAATTCGAATGGATAAATATTGTCCCTAAGATTATCAAAATGGATCTTTCATAGAACCGTTAAAAATTCTAGACGTCATTCAAAAATGTGAATGTAAGCTTAGACAAAACCGCTTCTAAGATACGGCCAGCCGCAGTAGATCAATAAATTTTTGCTGGGCATTAGTGGGGTTCCATGAGCTGCGACGGGTAATGCCGATTGGGCGTTTAGTGCCTGACATCTCAAAAGGAAGCACCGCCAAATCCCCTTTGGATAACTCAAATTCCAACTGATGCTGAGAGATTAATGTGAGTCGATCACCGCCAAGTAACAGCTCTCGAATCAGCACATGGGAACTGGTTTCGACGATGGATAGACCTTCCCTCTCCTCACCTTGCAGAATCAGTTCTTCAAATAGGTTGCGGGTTGGCGCCCCACTTCTTGGGATAACCCAACCGTAGTTAAGAAGGTCCTCTCGAGTAATCTGATCTATATTGAGAGCGGGATGCCCTTTGCGTGCCACAATTGCTAATGGAGGCGCTATGAGTTCTTCTTGAACAATATCACTGGTTGGGATCGGGAAACGCAACGCACCGACCAAGAGATCCACATCCCCCTGAAGGATATGGGCTAAAAGATCTTCATAGGGCCCATCAACCAACTCTAAAGTGATACCAGGATAAACTTTGGTAAATTCATTAATCGCTTTGGGCAACAGAGAGGTGCGTGCTAGTGGCATGCTGCCGATGCGCATCCGTCCCACTTCACGACCATCACCAAGGCCTGACAACTCTTGAAGCCCCTGATGAATCTCTGAAATGGCCAACTTGGTTGATTTGGAGAACACTTTGGCCGCTCGTGTTGCCGCAATGCCAGTACTGGTCTTTTCGAACAGCGACAGCCCCATGAGTGACTCGAGCTCACGAGCTGATCGATGCAGTGAAGATTGTGATACACCCAGATTACGACCTGCAACGCTGTAGTTTTGCGCATCGGTAACCGCTACTAGTGCTTTTAATTGGGTCGTCGTCAGCTGCGTCATGATGCGCTCAATCGTCTCCATACGACGATTCGACATGGACGACAGTGCATCGGCCAGACCTAATCTTAGAATAGCAAAGGCGCTGTTGACCCTCGCTTCCCAGACGCCACCAGCTTCAGTCAGATACATCCCGCTGGACTGGCGTTCAAACAGCTTTACACCCAGCAAGCGTTCTAACTTCGCAATGGCTTGAGTCATCGCAGGTTGAGAGAGAAAGACACGCTCTGCAGCCTGACTTATACCTCCTGCATTGGAGACCTCAATGAATACCCGAAGATGTCGTATGTTAGGAAGATTCTTGAACATAAGGGTCATTGTAACCTGATGTGATTTAAATACCTATATCAAAAACAAATACCTAAAAAGTAAAAACTAAATAGCTTAAAAAAGGCGATATAGAGAGGATAGAAAAATAGAAATCCAATTCATTATAAAAGGACGTTTGAGACATGATTATCGATTGCCATGGTCACTACACAACCACACCTCCTGGTGTTGGCGCTTGGCGTGAAGCTCAAAAAGCAGAAGTAGAAAAGAATCCAGATTTTGTTGGTGAAAAAGGCGACTTTGGTGTTACTGATGATGAGATCCGCGAGTCGATCATCAACAATCAGTTAAAACTTCAGCAAGAGCGTGGCACTGATCTTACTATCTTCTCACCTCGTGCTAGCTGGATGGCTCACCATGTGGGTAATGAACACACCTCTAAATTCTGGACTGAAAACCAAAACGATCTCATTCGTCGTGTCTGTGACCTATTCCCAGAGAACTTTGTTCCTGTTGCTCAGCTGCCTCAATCTCCAGGTGTTGATCCAGCTAAATCTGTACCAGAGATCGTTCGTACCGTTGAAGAGATGGGTTTTATTGGTATTAACCTTAACCCAGATCCATCAGGTGGCCACTGGAATGGCAGCCGCCTTTCGGCTCGAGAGTTCTACCCTATCTACGAGAAGATGTGTGAATACGACATTCCAGCAATGATCCACGTATCAGCTGCCTGCAACCACAACTTCGATACGACAGGTTCACACTACCTAGGTGCTGATACCACGGCATTCCAGCAGTTGATGATGTCTGATGTATTTAAAGACTTCCCAACACTTAAGATCATCATCCCTCATGGTGGCGGTGCAGTTCCTTACCACTGGGGTCGTTTCCGCGGGATGGCATTGGATAAAGGTTTCGAACTTGAAGAGCGCGTATTGAATAACGTCTTCTTCGATACCTGTGTCTACCACCAGAAAGGTATCGACTGCCTTCTAGATGTCATCCCAACTGAAAACATCCTTTTCGCATCAGAGATGATCGGCGCGGTTCGTGGTATCGATCCAGAGACAGGTCACTACTTTGATGACACTAAACAATACATCGACGCGACAACTAAAGTGAATGCTGAGCAGAAAGAGATGATCTTCTCTGGCAATGCTCAACGTGTATTCAGTCGTTTGAAGGTTTAAGGAGAGGATTATGGCAGAGAACGTAGTTGTTCAACATATTGAACGTGCTGATTCAGAAGTAATCGCAGGTCTAGCTAAATTGGGCGTTGCAACCGTTCATGAAGCTCAGGGTCGTCGCGGTCTATTAGCGCACTACATGCGCCCAATCTACTCAGGTCGCTCTATTGCAGGCAGTGCAGTGACAATCTCTGGTGCTGCCGGTGATAACTGGATGATGCATGTTGCTATTGAGCAGTGTAAACCCGGCGACATCATGGTGTTTGCGCCAACTTCACCTTCTGTAGATGGCTTCTTTGGTGATCTACTGGCGACCTCAGCTAAATCGCGTGGCGTACAGGGCCTAATCATTGATGGCGGTGTTCGTGATACTGCTATCCTTAAAGAGATGGATTTCCCAGTCTGGTCTAAAGCTGTTTACGCCAAGGGCACCATCAAAGAGACTCTGGGCTCAGTGAACATCCCTCTGGTCTGTGCTGAAGCATTGATCTACCCAGGCGATATCATTGTTGCTGACGATGATGGCGTCTGTGTTGTTCGCCGCGATGAAGCCGAAGAGGTTCTTAAAGAGGCGCTAGCGCGTGAAGCTCGTGAAGAGGAGAAGCGTGTTCGCATGGCGAATGGTGAGCTAGGTCTTGATATCTACAACATGCGCCCTCGCCTTGAAGAGAAAGGCCTTAAGTATGTCTAATGGCATTCGCTGCATGTGGATGCGCGGCGGTACATCTAAAGGCGGTTACTTCCTAAAGAGCGACCTACCTTCAGATACTACCGCACGAGACGCTTTTCTTCTTGGCATGATGGGTTCTCCAGATCCACGCCAGATTGATGGTCTCGGTGGTGCTGACCCACTGACCTCGAAAGTTGCCGTTGTTAGCGCTTCTGATCGTGACGACGCCGATGTCGATTACCTCTTTTTACAGGTATTTGTTGATCAAGCAATCGTTACCGATGCGCAGAACTGTGGCAATATCTTGGCAGGTATCGGTCCCTTCGCCATTGAGCGTGGCCTAGTTCAAGCAACGGGCAATGAGACTCAGGTTCGTATCTTTATGGAGAACACGGGCCAGATCGCTATCGCGACAGTAGCTACACCAAACGGCCAGGTTTCCTATAAAGGCGACTCAAAGATTGATGGCGTACCAGGCACTTCGGCTGCGGTCCCTCTAGAGTTCCTTGATACAGCGGGTTCATCTTGTGGCGCCCTTCTTCCTACCGGTAACGCAGTTGATCTGATCGACGGTGTTGAATGCACCCTGATCGATAACGGCATGCCAGTAGTCGTAATGCGGGCATCGGATATGGGTATTACAGGCAGTGAGTCTCGTGAAGAGTTAGAAGCTAATAGCGACCTTCGCGCCAAGCTTGAAGCCATTCGCTTACAAGCGGGTCCAATGATGAATCTCGGCGATGTGACTGAGAAGTCTGTACCTAAGATGAGTATGGTGAGCGAAGCAACCGATGGTGGTGCGCTATCTACACGTACATTCATCCCTCATCGCTGCCACGCCTCTATCGGTGTATTGGGTGCAGTCAGCGTTGCTACGGCAGCTATTTTGCCGAACTCACCTGCCGCTTCAGTGGCCACTCTACCTGAAGGCACTAGAAAAACCTTAGCCGTTGAGCACCCGATCGGAGAAATGACGGTCGTTATTGATATCGATCAGGATGGCCAACCGAAAAGCGCTGCACTATTACGCACAGCGCGAAAACTATTTGATGGCGAAGTTTTCGCTGAATAATTAGGAATAAAGAACATGGATGCAGATTACCGCCCGTTTCACGACAACCCTAAAAAGCCTGACTTTGTAGCGCCTGCTGGTGCAGTGGATGCACACTGCCACGTATTTGGTCCTGCGGATAAATTCCCATACCACCCCAAGCGTAAATACACACCTTGCGATGCATCTAAAGATCAACTCTTTGCTCTGCGTGATTACCTTGGTTTCAGTCGTAACGTGATCGTTCAGGCTTCTTGTCACGGCACAGACAATGCAGCACTGGTTGACGCACTTGAGACTGCAGGCGATCTAGCACGCGGTGTAGCGGTCGTTGACCCAGCGATCACGGTAGAAGAACTTGAAGCGATGGATAAAGCGGGTGTCCGCGGTGTTCGATTTAACTTCGTTAAACGTCTAGTCGATACAACCCCTAAAGAGGTATTCCTATCGATCGCTGAGAAGATCAAACCACTAGGCTGGCACATCGTTGTCTACTTTGAAGCGCCAGATCTAGAAGATCTAATCCCGTTCCTTAACGAGCTAAACACAACCATCGTGGTTGACCACATGGGTCGTCCAGACGTGGCTAATGGTGTTGATCACCCTGACTTCCAGCGTTTCATGAATCTTATGCGTAACAACGATAAGGTGTGGACGAAAGTCAGCTGTCCTGAGCGTTTGACGCTACAGGCACCGGACTACTCTGACGTTGTGCCGTTCATGCGTGCACTCGTTGAAGCTTTCCCAGATCGCGTACTTTGGGGTACAGACTGGCCGCACCCGAACATGAAATCACACACACCTGATGATGGTGCACTGGTTGACGTGATTCCACAGATTGCCGTAACTGAAGAGCTACAGCGTAAACTATTGATCGACAACCCAATGCGTTTGTACTGGGAACGATAAGGAGTTCTTATGATTGAACCGATCATTGAAGGAACATACAAATTTGATGGCGTAGCAGCAAAACTCGGCTACAACCTCAATAAGATGTGTTTCTCTTTCAACGAGGAGAGCTGTCGCGAAGAGTTTCGTCAAGACGAAGCGGCTTACTGCGATAAGTTTAAGCTGAACCCTGCACAGAAAGAGGCGATCCTAAAACGCGACATCATCGCTCTACTTCGTAATGGCGGCAGTATCTACTACCTTGCAAAATTTGCAGGCACGCTTGGGCTTAACGTACAGGACGTTGGCGGCATCATGACCGGCCAAACGACTGAAGAGTTCCAAGCATATTTAGACAGTCAGGGAGTGGGCAAAACGAATGGCTAAAATCTTAGGTGCTATCGGCACATCACACGTTCCTGCTATTGGTGTAGCAGTTGATCGCGGCATTGAGGACACCCCTTACTGGAAAGACCTATTCGCTGCTTATGTACCAGTTCGCGAATGGATCAACGAGAACAAGCCAGACATCGCTGTACTGTTCTACAACGATCACGGTCTTGAGATGTTCTTGGATAAGAAACCAACCTTCTCTATCGGCTGTGCAGACGAGTACTGCAACGCTGATGAGGGCTGGGGTATCAAACCAATTCCACCTCTAACGGGTGAAACAGATCTATCTTGGCACATCGTTAACCACCTGATCGAAAACGACTTTGATCCAACTGTCTGTCAGGACATCAAAGTGGATCACGGCGCGACAGTTCCTATGTCTGTCCTCTACCCAGGCCATACCTACAAAGGCACTAAGGTGATTCCCATCGCCATTAACTGTGAACGTCACCCTATGCCTAAACCATCACGCTCATATGCTTTTGGTAAAGCGATAGGTGATGCCATTCGCTCTTGGGATAGTGACCAGACAGTTGTTGTTCTGGGTACTGGCGGTCTATCGCACCAGCTAGATGGCGAGCGTGCAGGCTACCTAAATACTGAGTTCGACCAGATGTGTATGGATAAACTGGTCACTGATCCAGAGTCACTGACCCACTACACCAATGATGAACTCACGGAAATTGCCGGTGCACAGGGTGTCGAGCTCGCCATGTGGTTAGCAATGCGCGGTGCTTGTTCTGGCCCTGTTGATGAGTTGGTTAACGTCTTGATCGCTCCAATATCAAACACTGCGGCTGGTGTACAGCTTCTTGTGCCTAAAGATTGATTCTGCGTGATGGTCTAAAAAAGCGCCTGTTGGCGCTTTTTTCTTGCCGAAATGATTCGGATTATTTTCGCGGTCTCAGCTGGGCTGAGATCGCTCCTACAGTAGGACTTCGGAAAAAATTATCTACGTAGCTCTTCTGTAGAAGCGAATTGGAGCGAAGCGACAAACCGCGACTTGCTTTTACCGCTCTGGAAAGAGCGTATTCATCACCTTCTCATTGGATGAACGGATGTGCAGTCTAAGCAGTTCTGTAGCCGTTTTAATATCTCGCGCAAATGCGGCATTCATAAGCTCTTCGTGTTCATCTTTACCTGATGGTTGATTCAATGGCTGGCTGGTTAATGCCAAACGGCGAAAGCGTTCACCCTGATCATACAGCGTCGATATGAAGCGTAACTGCCACTCAGAGGGACAGGCGCTAATGAGTGCCATGTGAAAACGGCGATTCTCACGAGTACGCGCAAGTACCTGATCATCTTCTTGCCCAGCAGACTGTGACTTAACCGCTAATTCGCGGTGGCGTGCTCCTGCAATGGCCGCCTCCCAATCGAGATCACCTAGCTTGATCGACTGCTTAAAAGCATCCACTTCAAGCATTTCCCGCAGACGACTCACCTCAACAAACTCATCCGCTGAAATAGGTGCAGCCCAATAACCACGCTGACCACGACGAGTTACCAACCCCTCTGCGGCGAGCCTTGAGAGTGCCTCACGAACCGGAGCCGCACTGGATCCATAACGGTTAGCTAAGACAGCAATCGATAACTTCGATTCAGGCTCTATATTGCCCTCTAAAATATCGGTACGCAGTTGTTGGTAGGTTGACGGGGTTTCTTGGTTTTCCACCCTTAGGCTCCATTTGTATCTATTAGCCTATATTTTCTCTTATCTTGAAAATTAAAGCTATTGAGCATTTAACTGTTTAAGTAGGTCTTAATCTCTTAGATATGTAGAATTCTGCTCTTAATATTTACAAGCTAATCCCGTATCATTGCCAATATTAGAATTTACTAATTAATAGGCTTATCTATGTTTCCTAAAAAACGCGCTCCTCTTGTTCAATCAGTGTTAATGTCTCTGGTGATGGTAACGATCATGACCTTTGTGATTACCACGGTGAATACCGGTTTAGATGAAGGTTTTATGGCTCGTTGGGGCTACGCTTATCTGGTTGCTTGGCCGATTGCCTTCTCTGTGATCCTAATTTTTGGTCGCCGAGTCGCTGCATTGACTCAAAAGCTTTGCACTAAGTAGGTTTTTAGATATCGTTGGCTGAACTCATTAAGGATTCGTGAATGGCCATTTACAACCTAGGCTCAGTCAACATAGATTACTTCTACTCACTGCCCCACCTAGTTAGGCCGGGTGAAACACTCGCAGCCAATAACTTTACACAGGGGTTGGGTGGCAAGGGTGCCAACCAGAGTGTTGCCATTGCTAAAGCGGGTGGTCGCGTTAAGCATATAGGTGCGATGCACCCTGCAGATAAACGATACTTCGACCAATTAGAAGCGTTAAATATCGATACGACCCACCTATTTATGTCGGAAACGCCAACAGGTCATGGCATTGTTATGGTCGATGAAGAGTCGGCTGAGAATCAAATCCTTGTCTACCCAGGTGCTAACTTTGCTATTACCGAACAGATGGTAGATGAGGGCTTAAAGGATGCAACCGCGTCTGATTGGGCGCTCTGTCAAAACGAGACCTCGCAAACTGAACACTTCATGAAATGCGCAAAGGCTAAAGGGATGAAGCTCTGCTATTCAGCAGCCCCCTTCGACGCAGATAAGACCCTAGTGATGCTCCCGTTAATCAATATGTTGGTCGTCAATGAGATTGAGGCCAAGGATTTAGAGCGCGCATTGAACCGCCCGATTAAAGAGTGCGGCGTTGATCATATTCTAGTGACACTGGGTAGTCGTGGTGTTCGATATATAGGCTCAGAGGATGAGTTTATACTGCCCTCACCCACTGTCGACGCCGTTGATACGACCGGGGCCGGTGACACATTTCTGGGGCTTTTCCTCGCGCGCTATGACCAAACCGGGGATCTTAAAGCATCACTTCACTTTGCGGTTACCGGTGCGGCGATACAGGTGACACGCCCAGGGACAGCGGATGCTATTCCCTCTTTAGAAGAGATTGAATTAGCCCTTTAATCGGTTAAGCGATGATAAAGCCCACTGGCTCTATCGGTCTGTGTACTGATTGTCTGCTGTGTCACACTGCTGTTCATCTCGATAAGAGTAAATTGTGAACTGGCACGTGTAATGGCGGTGTAGAGAAGCTCTCTACTCAGTACAGGATTCGCTCGACTAGGTGACAGATACGCAACGTGCTTGAACTCCGAGCCTTGTGATTTGTGCACCGTCATGGCGTAAGCCGTCTCTACCGACTCTAAACGAAGGGGGTCGATCCATCGTACCGCATCTCCGCATTCGTTGATAAACGCCACACTAGGCTTGCCCTCTCGCTCTAAACAGACACCCACATCTCCGTTCGCTAGACCTACCGCGTAATCATTGGCAGTAACCATTACTGGACGGCCGATATACCACTCTTGACTCAGATCGATTAGCCCTTTTCTGGCTAATAGGGTCTCACAAATATGGTTAAGCGATTCAACACCCTCTGGTCCGCGACGCAGAGGGGTCAATAACCTAAAGTGGTCAAACAGCCTAAGCACCTCAAGTGGGTCGCAACATGGCTGAGTGAGTTTTCCTAAGTAGCTCGTATAACCCGGTATCTGTGGATCGCTACTTAAGACTCGATCAGCGATCTGCTGACGCAGGTCAGCTCCCGTTTGATAGTGAATATCGCTGTAGGTCTGTCGCCAAACAGCTTGGTAGTCAGTTAAAGACCCCTGGTTGACGGCCTTGGCTAGCTGACCAATGCCAGACTCACTGTTGAAGCGGTGACTGATTTTAAGTTGGCTAACAAAGCCTTCTGGGTTTGTATCACTCTCAACACGGCAGAGGTCTGCCAAGACAGAGCCTGCCTCAACTGAGGCTAACTGATCCTTATCGCCTAATAGAATAAGCTGTGTGCGATCACTCAATGCATCAAGCAGCGCATCGAACAGCTCAATATCCAACATGGATGCTTCATCTACAATCAACAGATCAACCGCCAAAGTATGCCCCTTATGATAACGATTTCTTCGACCAGCCGAAGAGACACCAATGAGTCGGTGGACCGTATCAACTTGAGCGTGTAACCCCTCTCCAAAACCTTCTGGAAGGCGCTCAAGTGCACTCCCAATTGAGGATGACAAACGTGCCGCCGCTTTGCCAGTTGGCGCTGCAAGTGCAATGTCAAAGGTATCACCTTGGTCATCCGCTAGACGTTTAAGTAGCGCCAGCAATTTAACCACTGTCGTCGTTTTACCGGTACCTGGACCACCGGTAATAACTGAAAAACGCTTAATTGCAGACTTTGCACAGGCCTCTCGCTGCCAATCAATGCTGGCGTCATCGTTCGGAAACAGTTGGTTCAGATACTTTTCTAACGAGTCCGTGTTGCTGGAGGGTTTCGATAGACGCTGTTTTAACCGCTCTGCAACGCGAGACTCTACCTGCCACATGCGCCTTAAGTAGAGACGCTCATGATCAAATATTAGGGGGGTATTCTCATCGGGCAGGCCCATCAACGGACTCTGATGAACTGCGTCAAGCCACTCACTCTTTGTTAATTGCTTAAACAGCTCACTGGGTAACGGTATACCGGCTAATTTTGCAAACTCCGGTGGAAGTGCCAGGTAACGATCAGGATCCTTATAGAGGGAGTGAACATCGACACAACTGTGCCCACGCCCTAGCTGATGACTGACTAAGACTAAGGCTAAACCCGCCCATGCCGATTGATTGTCATACAGTTCCGATAGGTGAAGTGCGAGTTCCATATCAATAGAACGAATCCAACCTGCTTCCAACCAAAGCTCTAAGATCTGATTTAGATTCAAATCAGTGTTTGAGTCAGACCATAAATCAACTTGCTGCACTGTCTGCTCCCTGTTTAAACAACTGATCCAAACGCTCGATCTGTTCATAGCTTGGCTTGATTGCTAAACACCCCTCTCCCTCTGGCACGCCACGAAGATAGAGGTAGAGTGCCCCGCCCACTTTCTCATTAAATCCTTTGACTGGATTCTCTCTATATTCAACATCGCGGGCCAACAGCTGTCGATGCAGGGCGAGCAGGTAGATCATCAACTGCAGATCATAACGATGCTCCACCAGTGCCTCTTGCATCTTGGACTCAGTGTAATAGGAGGCATCAGGTCCTAGCCAGTTGGATTTATAATCACATACCCAGTACTGCCCATTCACTTCAAATGTAAGATCAATGAACCCTTTTAACAGGCCATTGATCGTCTGCTGTTCCAATCTCGGCCGCTCTAACTCAGGATAGATTGACTCAATACAGAGCTGATCCAGTTCCGCGACAGAGAGATGATGGGCACTGAAGATAAACTCCATCTCAGCTTGGTAGTGAGATAAGCCTGCAAGTGTCAGCTCAAAGCCAAGAACAATGGGTGTGGTTAGCATCGATTCAAGCCATTGCTCTATCATCAATCCACTCTGATGCCATCGACTTGGCTGTTGCTCAATGCATACGGCACTCTTTATGAGTTCGGAATGGGTCGCGGTTTGAGAAAAACTCTGCTCTGCTGCTCGCTCTAATACTTCATGCAAAAAATTACCTGGAATCGCACCACGCTCAAAGGCGTGAATGGTTCCGGTCTTGGCTTGATCAAAGCGAATTAAATGATCGAACGGCTCCATTTCAGCAATCGATTGATCCAACAAATTCTCTTCGATCTTAGAGTCGACTGCATGAGATTGAGTGCGACTTGCGATGGCAGAGTAACTGGTCATCCACCAAGATTCACGATTAACGGGTAGAGATAAATGTTGGCATTCAGGTGAGAACACACGATCCGTTTTAACCTCTCTTTGTTCAACTTGATCAGAGACCGATTCCAGAAAAACCCCATCTCGCTGGGTCACATTGAGAATGGCCTGACTGAGTGCGTCGTAGAGATCCTCTTTGGACGGTTTTTTAGGAAGTGCCTCGTTGATTCCAAGAAGGCTTGCCATTGCGGATTTCTCAAAACCGTCAACGGCACCCAAGCCTATCCAACAGGCATATTTTGCTCGAGTGAGTGCGACGTACATTAGCCGCACCTCCTCTTCAAGCATCTCCCGTTCACTGAATGGCTTCTCGTGTTTCTGAGTATCTTTATTCAGTTCTTGAACTTTTTGCCCATTAAGACGATAGGTTAAGCCCTTATCACTCACCTTTATGGACTGGCTGCTGACACCAAAGGGGATAAATACAATCGGATACTCTAGCCCTTTGGATTTGTGCATGGTGATGACTTGAACTCGCCCGGAGTCCGATTCCATGCGAATGAGCTGCTCCTCACCTGTACCGCTCGGATTGACGATCTGCTCGCCTAGGTAACGAATAATACCCAGCTCACCATCCACAACCGATACCTGTTTCTGAAGCAATTCAGCCAGGTGCAATAGATTCGTTAAACTTCTCTCTACCCTATTGCCTCGAGTCGCTCTCAATTTACGAGGTAGATCAAACTCGGTGATCAGAGCTCGAATGACGGCCGCAATATTAGTTCGCTTCCAGATCTGATTGAGCTCAACAAAGATCTGACTAATATCGACCCACTCAGACTCAGATTGATTCAGATGCAAGAGTTGGTCACGTGTTAAGCAGAGAACCGGCGAGGCTAACGCAGCCATGATTAACGATTTTGACCGTGGATGAGCTATGGCATTTAGAATTCGCCAAAGATCTTCCGCCTCTTGTGACTCAAACACACTCTCTTTATCAGACAGATAGACTGAAGAGATACCTGATTGATCGAGTGCTGTTCTTACCACTTTAGCTTCAGTGAAATTTCTCACTAGCACGGCAATATCGTCATGCTGTATAGGCTCATCACCCATTGATAGTTCGCCAGCATCTGACCGGTTCAGTAACGAAGCGATTTTGCTTGCGGTATGAGTGGCCAGCGCTTGATGATAACGAGGCTTATTAATGCACTCGCCATCGTCCAAGCAGAACAGATGTAGACCATCGAGCCTCTGATTATTTGAGGTTAGGCTGCTCTTTAAGCCGTTGGCGTTAACCGGATAAAACGGCAGATGATTCACACCATGGACGTCTCTGAAGAGAAAAGCCCCCTTCTCTTTGAGATCAGCATCGACAAAGAGTCCATTAACCGCAGAAATGACCGATTCACTCGAACGATAGTTGGTGCCAAGGGTATAGAGTTTATCTTGGCTCTCCTCTCTCGCCTCGAGATAGGTATGAATATCGGCCCCCCTAAAACTGTAAATGGCCTGTTTTGGATCTCCAATCATGATCCACGCGCAACCATCGACATTTCGATAAAGCGTACTGAATATACTGAACTGCAATGGGTCGGTATCTTGAAACTCATCAATCAACGCAACTGGATACTGTGCACGCACTCTGGAAGCTAAGTTACTCCCTAGTGGCCCTTTAAGCCCCCTCTCTAGAAGGACTAAAAGATCATCAAAATCGAGGGCACCTGTGCTCTCCTTGAGGGTTGTAAAACGCTCTGATACCCAGTCTAAGGCGTGCAGTAAAATGGGTTCGAGTTTTGGGCGACACTGAAGACGGTCTGTATAGGCAGAAAGTAGATCCACTGCTGGGTGATCAGGCAGAGGCTTGCCTTTGTTTAGTTTGCCTTCAAAGGTCAAATATTGAATCAATGAATCCGGACTGTCAGGCACCTCTCCATCAACGGCCCACTGTCGCATCGCCAGAAGCTGATCACTGAAACCAGGCTCTTTAACTCGCCCAGCATTAAAGTGTTTAGCCTCAAACTGGCCTCTCAGTGATGCTTCAATCTGATCAATATTGTCGCGCCAAATAGTCAGCAGTTTAGTGCTACAGCTCTCTAAGTCGTTAAGCCACTCATTGATGGACTGAGCGACAGTGCGAGGATCAACACTCTTATCAATAGGCTCCCCTTTCCAGTGCAGTTTGGCATCGCTTGACAGTGATCGATAGATCCAACTGTAGAGAGCCTCTGGTGACTTCAAGAGCATCCCTATCTGTTCAGCCACTCTGGGCTCTAACACTGAACAGTGAATACGCCAGTAATCTCGACACGCCTCTTCGAGTTGGGACAAGCCATCATCACCCAGTTGGAGATCAAACAGAGTATTAGAGTCGAACGCATGTGCTGTCAGCATGCGCTGCGCCCAACCATGAATGGTGAAAATTGCCGCTTCATCCATCCAGTCAGCGGCGCGTTCCAATTTCAATGCGCAGCCTTCCCACTCCTCAGGGGGATAACTCTGCATCAATGCAGAGGTAAAGTGATCGTCACTCTGCTCTAGTTCCCTAAACACCCGTGCTGTCGTGCTTAAGTTACTGCGAATACGGTCTCGCAATTCGAGAGTCGCGGCATTGGTAAAGGTTACGACCAAAATTTCGGGTGGTAGTAGCTCTCTTGTGAAAGCCTGATCGCCGCCATGACCAAGCACCAAGCGAACATAGAGGGCCGCCAAGGTATAGGTTTTACCAGTACCCGCACTCGCTTCGATCAAGGATGCGCCTGAGAATGGGAACTCTAGTGGGTTCAGTGGCATAGGAATCATCGGCTACCCTCGCGCCAAATATCACTGTAATCAATCAGTGGCGAGTAGAGGCGCGCCGCAAAATCCGCTAATCCAGCCTCTTTGATCTGTTCAAAACTCTCCCAGAGTTGAGCCAATTCAGGCTCACGTTGCCGTTCATTAAAGGTGAACTCACCCTCAAACTGAGTGGCAGCCTGTGACTCGCCCTTATTTAACAGAGCCAGCGAGGTTCTAGCCGCGATCGGTTTGGGGCTTTCAAGCATCTCTCGACGCGCTTGATCTAAGGCTTCAAGCAACCGGATCGCTTCATGAGACTCAACTACTCTAAGGTAGGTCACAGCATCAGGACCAATGAAATAAGTGGTCGTAGGCCCTAAGCAGGCATTTAAGAGAAGGTGTTTTGGCCAACTGCCCAACATGCGATCCTGTTTGACCGCTCCTTTCTCAATGGCTGCTCCGCTAAGCTCAACCACAGTGGCCCACTGCTTTTCTAGCTGGTAAAGAGCACCAGTTTCACCGGTAATAGTCGCACCACTCAACGCAAGATGAAGCTTAAGACTGTCCAGCTGCTGCCAATCGTATCGATCGATGAGCCAATCAAGATGTCGACAGATCGATCCCAGGTGGCTCTTTATAGCCCTAACAGGTTTTTCCGCGTAACCACCCCAGGGTAAAGTACCTAGATCTTTCAACCGATCAACAACAGACTCTATCTTGACCTCACGATCCTCTTTGTTGGGGTATCCGAGCAGTTCTAAGGCTGCCGACTTGAGCAGATGATCATCAAGCTTAGAGATCACGAAGGGTTCACTCTCCTGCGACTGCTCTTTCGGTTGTGGCAGTGAGGTTCCAATCAGTGAATGGTAGTAGTATCGGGCAGGTGCTTTGTAAAAACGATTGAGCTCGTCAATGGACAGCTGCAGATCTAGCTGAACCGATGCTGCAACAGAGCTCAGGTCTGAATCAGGCTGATGCACTGCTAGCCACTCATGAGCAAAGGTGTTTAAGGCAGAGTTTTGATCAAAATAGTCCTGTGCGAATGGCTGCAGAGGGTGTTTGTCCGTTAACAGGTCTAATATAGGTACTGCCATGTCAGGATTGACCCAATGCGCATCAATAAAATCTCGCAGCTGAGCAACCAAGACCGAGGGTGGTCGTTCACTATTGTCCACCGCACTGCGCCCTACCCAACTGATTGAAAGCGACTCCCTCGCTGATAGCAAGGCTTCAAGAAAGAGGTATCGATCATCGTCCCTGCGAGAACGATCACCCGGTCTAAAGAGTGACGAGCGCGCCATTAAATCAAAGTCGTTTCTAACCTGGGGTCGAGGGTAAGCGCCGTCCTGCATACCCAGTAGATAGATCCGTTTAAAGGGAATCGCACGCATTGGCATGAGGGTCGCAAAAGTGACGCCGCCGGACATAAACCGACGGTTAAGATCAGGGGCATCCAAAGCATCAAGCAGAAGCTGACTGAACAGATGGAGCGGGACAGGTTCTGATACTTCAGCTGAGGCGGATCGCTCCTGTATCGCCTTAAGTTCAGTCAACAGCGACGACTCAATCATCTGCTCATCAGGTTCGATGCAATCGAATATCTGCGTCATCAGGCGCTCAATTCGTTCCACCCACAGGTCAAGTGTATGGTGATTCTCGATAAAACTGGCCCACTCAGAGAACACCCTTAAGAGTTGCGCCAGCGATCCTACGGCATTGGCACTGACCCCTTTAACTGACGTCAGAGGCACCACGCCTTTGACCCCGTCAGATTCGCCTAAGGCATAACCGGTCAGCAATCGGCGCAAGCCAAACAACCAAGAGTTCTGCTCTATTCCAGTAGTGACACCCAATAGAGATCGATGTTGTGCATTTAATCCCCATCGAACACCCGCATCATTGATCCACTCTTGAAGTGTCGCTAAAGACTCAGTATCAAATTGGAACTTGCGCCGTATTGAAGGCACATCTAACAACTCAAATAGGACCGTAACGCCCATGCGTTGGGTGTTTAGTGTCAAGAGACGCTCGAGTGCACCGATCATTGAGTGGGTTGAAGAGCGACTTTGATCGCTAATGCTAAAGGGGATGAAGCGTTCATCACTGGTTGAAAGTCGGCCAAACACGCTTTCGATCTGAGCACGATAATCATCCACATTCGGTACCATGACCAAGATATCGCGCGGACGTAAGCTTGGATCATCCCTCAACGCGCCGATCAATTGATCTTGCAGGATATCTACCTCGCGTTGTGCGCTGTAAGCTTCAACAAAACGCAAACTCTGATCACCACTGGTTAATACCCTTGGTTCGAACTGAGGTGACTCAAGCTCGAGTATGTCATGCTGTATTTGGTGCAACAAACTGTTAGGTGTGGCTTCATCTTCAAACAGATCGATTCGATTTAAACCAAACTGACTCTGGAAAGAGTGACTCTCATCATAGAGATCCAACAGACGAACAAAATCGCGCCCCTGTTTACCCCAGGCCGCTAGCAGTGGCTGGGATGGATGCTCAATGGCGAATAGATCCTCTGCAGGTTTTTCTAACTGTCTTCGATTCTTAGCCGTTAACAGGTCGCGACCATCAATGATATCGGCCCAGTAGTGCTTACAAGGATTAAGAACACAGAAAAGAATCTGGATATGCTGTGATAAGGCATCAATCGCCTCTAGGGCTTGTTTAGGCAGCGACGAGACGCCAAA
This sequence comes from Marinobacterium sp. xm-d-579, assembly GCF_013282935.1. Lineage (NCBI taxonomy): Bacteria > Pseudomonadati > Pseudomonadota > Gammaproteobacteria > Oceanospirillales > Oceanospirillaceae > Marinobacterium > Marinobacterium sp. xm-d-579. Next base: position 347,711 of record NZ_WBYP01000002.1, on the reverse strand, counting down.
TATGATCAATCGTTTAGGCAGTTTTGTCCGATCAACATGACCTTCTGAGCAGATTTGCAAAAAGCGTTGGTGTACAACAGGACGAGAGAGTGATTGTTCTAAACCCAAATCGTCACAGATGAGTTGCCATAAAAGCGACTGCCAGCAATCATCCGCCGCAAGGGGTAATGAACGATTTTGGGCGTCAGTAACCTGCTCACCACCCTCTGCCCAATGGTTCAGCCAATCGCCACGATAGATCTGATATTGATCGTAAAGATCCGCCAACTGCTGTGCCAACTGCCAACGCCTCTGTTGATCAGTGTCGTCCTTCAGAAACTGAATGAGAGGTTCGAAAGGTGCGGTTTGAGGTAAGCGATTGAGTAATCTGAATAGACGCCAGCTTAAGCGTGGTTTATCAAATGGAGAGACTTTAGGAACGGCTTCTTCACCCAGTACCGCTCGATAAGCGCGCCAGATAAACATAGAGGGTAGAGAGAATTGGATGTTAGCGGCAATACCCACACCGCCCTGCTCTCTATCTTCAGCTAGGGCAAACTTAATCCACTGTCCAATACCGTTGCTTTGAACCAGCATCTCCTCTTTATCGAAAAGATCCAACGGATGATTGGCAAGCCACTCAACCAAGACTGATTTCAGAGTCTCTTGACGGTTTGAGTGAAGCATAACCAAACCCGGTTCTGGTCGGTTTTGACTGGCGTATGACTGATCCATTCACTCTCCCTGATAAAGATCTCCCATTGTCTCAATCAGGATAGAAAAAACAAGCATTTAGACGATTTGCCTGACTCGTTTAGCGATGGTGTTTACAGCAAAGCCAGCACGTGAACTCAGCTCTTTAATCCGACTCTTCATCTGAGAGCTGCTAACATCAACGGGCCCGTTCGTCGCAAAAAGAACCCAGTTACCATCGCCCGTAGTACAACTAAAAAGAGAATCGAATCGTTCACGCAGCCTGTCTAAAATCTCCACTTCACGATGATCACTCCAGCAGTTAAGCACCAACCAACCCTTTTGAGTCATTCGTGCCACTGCCGCATCGATAAACACCGCTTCAACTTGAATCTCATTTAATCCCTCAGAGGTGTATAAATCCGCAGTGATCAGATCAAACTTACGTTTTACTGGTCTTTGCAGATATTCATAGGCATCAGACACCTCAATGTTGATTCGTTTAGACCGAGGCAGATAGAAGTACCTGTGAGCAACCTCAACCACCTCAGGACTGATCTCAACAATCTCCTGTTTCACATTTGGCAAAATGGAGTGAAGCGCCCCATTCAGAGAGCCAGCTCCCAAACCTAGCGAGAGAGCACGGTTAGGAGAAAGATATAGAAGAGGATAGATCATCGCCCTTATAAAGGCATATTGAGGCACTTCTGGAGACTGTTTAAGGATACAGCTCTGCTCATCGGTTTCACCAAAGCTCAAATAGCGACAGTTTCCATCATCCAAAACAATGACAGTGCCAAACTCATCATGGCCGCGATAGATCTCTTTAGGCAGCATGACAACGATAGATCACGGTAGTACCTATGCCCAACTGACTGTCTAGCGTTAATTCAGCATTGTGTTGTCGTGCAATACCCTGCGCCAAACTCAACCCCAACCCTAATCCAGATCCAATAGATCGCGTGGTATAGAAGGGATCAAAGGCTCTCGCTCTCTGCTCATCACTAATGCCAACACCGCTGTCTTTAACCGATATCTCTATCTCACCACCCACTAAGCGACCTTGTATCCTGATCGTGCTCACCTCTTGAGACGCCAACACAGCATTCTCTATTACAGCGGCAAACATCTTCTCTAACTGTTTTGGATCGGCCACAACAAACAAGGCTTCAGGAAGCGACAATGTAGCTCCTTTAGGTAGAAGCTGAGTCAGCAAACTATTCAGATCAACAGACTGTCGCTGCAAACCCTGTTCGGAGTTGAATCTGAGCAACCCCTCGACTATCGATTGTATTCTGGTTACCCCCTGCAGTGACTCACGGGAAACCTCTTCGAGTTCATCAATCAATTCAGAGAAGTGGTGCCTGTTAAACCAATCTCTTAACTGAGGCAAGCTGGTCTCAGAGGAGTTAAGCAGCTCATTCAGTGTTGATAGTAGTGATGTTTGACTCGAAACATAATCCAAATTAGATCGCACAAACGCTAAGGGGTTATTGATCTCATGTGCCGCCCCGCTGGCTAGCTGTGCTACAGAGGAAAGCTTTTCAGCGGCAATGCGTTGCTCATTAATGGTTAGCAACTGCTGTCTAAGCAGAATATTTCGCTGCCCAACGGACAAGCGAGCCGCTAGCTCATCACGATTAATCGGTTTGGTTACGTAATCATCGGCCCCTGAAGAGAGACCATCAACAAGACTGGTTGTCTCGTCTCGACTGGTTACAAGAATGATGTGAATTGCTAGATGGGGATAAGCTAAGCGTATCTTTTCACAGAGGTCTGGGCCTGACAGACCTGGCATCTCCCAATCGAGTAGTAGTAGAGAGGGAGTGAGCCCATGTGATTGAATGTGCTCCCACAACTGGTCACCGGTTTCAAAAACACTAGGGTTATGGCCAATTTGTCTGGCTACAAATTCAAGCTGCGCCCTAAACGTTGGGCTGTCATCAGCAATCAGAAGCTGCATGTGAAATCTCAATAGAGGGGCCGAAGCCCCTTAGCGTTAAGGGCGTAAGTAAGCATAACCCTCTTTCTGAAGCTCCATCAAACGCACGACGCCAGAGGGTACTTTTTTGGCTTCACTCAGCAACACCAAATCCTTGCCAGCTTTCTTGCTCATTTTTGTATAAGTGTTATTACACGCCGAAAACTTGAAACTCTCATCCATACCTAGAGTTTCCAGACGCTCTTTTACCGGCGAATTTTCAAGATACATGTTTAAACCAGGGCCATAGGCAACCAGTTCAACAATCACATCATCACCTTTCGCTGAATAGTAAGCTTTAACATTTTGCGCATTGTTTAGTGCTAAGTTCATTACTTTAGGATCGTTTTCATCAACATGAATTGCGAGACGTTGAGTGTCAGCGAACGCTGAAGTTGAAACTAAAGCTGCAGCGAGTAGAAGTGTTTTTTTCATGGTAAAACCCTGTTTTTTTTAGTTATAAAAAAGCCCCGGCACTGCCGAGGCTTTCATTTTTAGAATCATAGGGTTAATTAGTCAAGCACTAGTCAATAACCCTAATGATTGAAGTGATGATATCGTGCTCATGGGCATCAACCTCTTCACGTTTAGCAACGTCATGAACTTTGACGATTGAGCCATCTCGACGTTTGATCTTGTAGGTCATGTCCCAGCCTTGCGTCTCACTGTCCTTGTAGTGATTAGCGACACGCTCCCTATCACCATGATCAACGATATCTAGGAAGGTTTCAGAATCTCTTAAGAGAACATCAGAGTTACGCATTGTGATCTGCTCTAAGCGCTGAGATACATGCAGGATCTTTGCAAAGCCTGGTGCTAGGATCATAACGCCTTCTGAAATAACTTTACCGACCTCATTTAACATGGCATCTACGAGAGAGGCATGATCAATCGATTCACTCAATTTGGTGGTTTCGGTAAAGGTCAGTACAGCACCCGAAATAATTCCTTGATCACGGCGATATGGGCTGATGTTCATAAGGTATTTTTCACCTTTACTTTCCAACTCCCGGCGCACAGGAGAGCCTGACTGGATGACATTATCCAGAAGCTTTTCAAAATCTGGAACATCAATGTGACGAGGCAGCTTAGTCAACTTATGGCCTACATCGTCCGGCAAAATACCGAAGAGTCGAACGGCTTGCGGTGTGAATCGAGCGACGCGATGATCAGTATCCACCACGATCAAACCCATATCCAATGAGCGCTGAATATTCACTAAGGTTTCATTACTGTCAGTCAACAGAATCGATTTAGCCTGTAACTCGTCGTTAACGGTAGTTAACTCTTCGTTGGTGGCTTGCAACTCCTCGTTAGTCGTTTCCAACTCTTCATTAGAAGCCTGCAGCTCCTCGGTCGACGCTTGCAACTCTTCATTTAGAGCCTGAAGCTCTTCATTTGAGGTTTCTAGCTCTTCAACAACAGCCTGAAGGTGATCGCGAGTACGTTGTAACTCCTCTTCTAACTCTTCAACCACTCCCGCATCCGCAGAAGCCTTAGGTGGATTATCGGTGCTGACGGCAGGAGTCTCTACAATACGGTTGAAACTCATGAGGTAGGCCTGAGTTTCACTGATGTTATCAACCACGCGTTGAACCGAAATATTAACGGTAGAGGTAACATCATCAGGAAACTTAAATCGCACGATGTGATCAATTTTGTCCTGCTCGCCACGGGAGACCCTATTGATCAAAGCGCGAACCTCGGTCTGTATCTGAGGATGTGACAGACTGACTATGTCAAAGTTAGCTTTACCTGGATTGATTTTTAGGTAGGGAGAGATATCCCCAAAGTACTTAATTGGTTGGAACTGATCACTCAACTGGATACTAGGAGGGGCAAAACTGTCGATCAGTGCTGAAAAGACCTTCTCCTCTATCCGGTGAGCTGGCGTTGGATTATTGGTGTTTTTTAATGACTGAACCGTATTGTTAATACCTTTCACCAATGCACCAGAGAAGCGACCATAAGAGACGGCACCTGGTTTACGCTTGTAGAGCTTGTTCGATTTATCTACAAAATCGAACAGTTTGTCACCCGTTGAACCTATGGATTCAGACTTTCCTAAGAATAGGTAGCCACCAGGGTTAAGAGCGTAGTGGAAATTATTGACCAACTGATCCTGCAGAGGGTTATTCAAATAAATCATTAAGTTACGGCAACTTACAAGATTCATTCTGAGGAAAGAGGGGTCTTTTACTAGATCATGCCTAGCAAACATACACATGTCTCTAACCCACTTTTTAATCCGATACTTATTAGCCTCTAGATCAAAATAGGTACTTAACACTTCAGGTGTAAGGTTTTCTACCGCAGCATCGACATAGACACCCTGCCTAGCGACATCTAGATTGAGCTCATTGATATCAGTAGCAAAGATTTTAACGTTAAATCCTCTTAGAGTTGCCCCTAGACGCTCCGCCAACATAATGGCGATGGTGTAGACCTCTTCACCGGTAGCACAAGCAGGAACCCAAATACGAATGGAACCACTCTGTTCTGCTTGTTTAATGATGTTATCAAGAACTTTACCAAGTGCTTCAAACGCCTCTTCATCACGAAAGAAGCTGGTGACTGAGATCAGAAAGCTACGCTGAACTACCTCCAACTCATCAGGGTCTTTGTCTACATGCGCAAAATAATCATCGATAGAGTTGAGCCTTAACGCTGACATACGGCGCTGAAGTTGGCGCTCAAGCGTTGCGCGTTTGTATTGACGGAAATCCAGGCCAGTCTCTGTCAAAATACGCTCAATAAGAGTGTCGACTGAGACAACCGTCTCTTCATCTTTACCAACAGACTTCAACACCTCAGGACGGTGGTGACTGTCGGATAGGTAATTAGCAATCTCTTCTGGGGAAAGGATTAGATCAGCCAAACGCGCACGGATCGCTGAATTTGGCATGCCATTGTACTTAGCCGTATCCGGTTGTTGAGCAATTGTAATACCACCTGCATCACGCACTTCACGAAAACCCTGCGTACCATCAGAGCCGGTACCCGAGAGAACCACCGCAATGGAACGGCTACCATAATTGATGGCTAAGGATTTAAACAGCTTATCGATAGAGGGCTTAGCACCCACATCATCAGAAGGTAACGAGATATGTAATCGACCATCAACCACTGAGATATCGGTATTGGGAGTATTAACGTAGACAGTGCTGGGTTTAATCTCGACCCCATCTTCAGCGCCAACCACTTCGTAATCACAGTTTTTAGAGAGCAACTCAACCAACAGACTGCGATGCTGAGGCGCCATATGCTGGGCAATAACAAAGGCTAAATGGTTATTGGGTTGGGAGCTTCTTAGAAGGGCTGTAATCGCCTCAAGGCCACCAGCAGATGCCCCCAAAGCTACAACAATTAAACCATCAGACAACTCGGCAGGTCGCCGAGAATCATTCACATTATCCAAAACAGACCTCTAGTATCAGTGTTTATAGATTCAGAATAGTTGAATCATGTAAAAAAGGGAAAGTTATAAAAAAATAATCTGCATCCGTCACTTTACTACTTGCAGAATAAATTTCACACCATAAAATACGCAGCCAAATACGACCGTAGCTCAGTTGGTTAGAGCACTACCTTGACATGGTAGGGGTCGGCAGTTCGAATCTGCCCGGTCGTACCAGACATTAAGCCTCGCATCAGCGGGGCTTTTTTGTGCTCTTCTGTTGGAGTCTTATCGAAGATGAGACGATACCCTATCGCGGCCTTTTCAAGACCGCTCCAACTTATACCCCATACAAAAGTTGAATATTGTTATAGACTTAAACAATCATAATTGTAACAGCAGTTATTTCTAATACTTGGCCTAATCTATTGGCCTTAGCTTTATCACAATAATTAATACTATTTCGTACAGAGGAATTTAGAGTGTCAGTCATTCTTAAAGAGAAATTCGAAGGCCCATCAGCTTGGAAAGGCAAAGATATAAAAGATGATGGATCTTGGATCTACCACTGGTCCGATGAGTCAATCGCCATTCTTGAAAAAGGACTTGCCGCAGTCAAAGCGAAAGGCCTAACTACACCTAACTTCACTAAAGAAGATTTCCCGATCACCGAGCTTGCGGAAGAGATCAACTACTTCAATACCGAGCTTGAGGATGGCAAAGGCTTCATACTTATCCGCGGCCTACCTATTGAGCGTTACACTGACGAAGAGACCGCAATTATCTACTACGGCCTTGGCCTTCATATGGGTATCCCTGTATCACAGAACATCAAAGGCGATATGATCGGCCACGTGAAAGATATCGGTGCAAAAGATCCTAAATCGGTCCGTGTTTATGAAACCAATGAGTATCTACCCTACCACGCAGACCTCTCTGACGTTGTCGGACTATTAAGTCTTCGCAAAGCCAAATCCGGCGGCATGAGCAGCTTGTCTAGCGCCATTACTCTTTTCAATGAGATTCTAGAAAACCATACCGAGTACCTTGGCCTGTTGCACCGCCATTTCCTAATGGAGCACATCAATAATGGTGATGCCGGCCCGGTACCAATTTTCAGTTACTACAAAGGCAAACTGAGTGCGATGCATCTGCGCCAGTACATTGAAATTGCACAAGAGAAAGCTGGACTGCCACTGTCACCAGTAGAGGTAGAAGCCTTTGATCTGGTTGATTCGATCTTGAATGACCCCGATATCCGCTTGGATATGATGATGGAACCGGGTGATATTCAGTTTGCTAATAACTATACAATTTTCCACTCTCGTACTGGCTTTGAAGATTACGAAGAGGAAGATAAGAAGCGTCATCTCCTACGACTTTGGCTGAAGATGCCGAACGCACGAGAGTGTGCACCTGACTTCCCTGGTAAAGAGGGTATCGCTAAGCGATAGTCGGTCTCTGTGTTATAAAAACCTCGCTTTTGCGGGGTTTTTTATTGGTTGTTGGAGTCTTGTCGAAGATGAGATGATTAACCCATCGCGGCCTTTGCAAGACCGCTCCAACAGACCGATCCAATATTTTAGAGGCTAGTCTTGTCCGGTATCAATTGCCGAGTGCTTCAACTGTTCCAACTGATCGCGTAGCTGAGCCGCCTTTTCAAACTCCAAGTTTTTCGCAGCTTCATACATTCTATCTTCCAGTGTCGACAGTGCTTTAGAGAGCTCTTTAGGCGACATCGCTTTGGCAGAGAGCTGGTACTCTGGGGTTGGTTCGGCCGCTTTACGAGCCGACTGTTTACCCACCTTCTTACCTGGAATGGTTGCCCCTTCCATTATGTCAGCAACGGACTTCTGAATGCCTTTTGGCGTAATGCCGTGCTCTTCGTTGAAAGCGATCTGCTTTTCACGACGGCGCGCGGTTTCATCCATCGCGCGCTGCATAGAACCGGTAATTCGGTCAGCATAGAGAATCGCACGACCATTTACATTACGCGCGGCCCGCCCAATGGTCTGAATCATAGAGGTATCCGATCGTAAGAAGCCCTCTTTATCGGCATCAAGAATCGTCACTAGAGAGACCTCCGGCATGTCGATACCCTCACGCAGCAGGTTGATACCAACAAGGACATCAAACTCCCCTATTCGAAGATCTCGTATGATCTCAACACGCTCCACGGTATCGATATCAGAGTGTAAATAGCGCACTTTGACATCATGTTCCGCTAGATACTCTGTTAAATCCTCGGCCATCCGCTTAGTCAGCACAGTTACAATAACTCGCTCACCTTTAGCGACGGTTTTCCGTACCTCCCCAAGCAAGTCATCGACCTGCGTTTGAGCCGGCCTCACTTCAACCACTGGATCGACTAAGCCCGTCGGTCTAACCACCTGCTCAACAATCGCTTGAGCATTAGCCGCTTCATATTTGCTGGGCGTGGCAGAGACAAAAATCATTTGGGGCGCTAGATGCTCCCACTCTTCAAACTTAAGCGGTCGGTTATCCAGCGCTGAGGGTAAGCGGAAACCGTACTCAACCAGCGTCTCTTTTCGTGAACGGTCACCACGATACATAGCACCCAACTGCGGAACGGTGACATGAGACTCATCGATCACCAACAACGCATTATCTGGAAGGTACTCGAACAGTGTCGGTGGCGGTGCACCGGCAGGCTTGCCTGACAGGTAACGCGAGTAGTTTTCAATACCTGAGCAGTAACCTAGCTCGAGGATCATCTCAATATCATAGAGCGTGCGTTGCTCTAACCGCTGCGCCTCCACCAACTTGTTGTTGTCGCGAAGCTGCTTGAGCCTCTCTCGCAACTCCTCTTTGATATGCTCGACCGCCTCAAGCAGTGTCTCGCGCGGAGTAACATAGTGGGTTTTAGGGTAGACCGTTGCACGCGGCACGCGACGCAATACTTCACCGGTTAACGGATCAAACCAGGCGAGCTCCTCAATCTCATCGTCAAACAGTTCAATGCGAAGCGCATCACGATCCGATTCTGCTGGGTAGATATCGATCACATCCCCTCGGACGCGATAGGTACCACGGTGCAAATCAATATCGTTTCGTGTGTATTGGAGCTCCGCCAGTCGACGCAGTAACCCGCGCTGATCAATTCGATCGCCCCGGTCTAAATGGAGCATCATCGCCAAATAGGATTTAGGGTCACCCAAACCGTAAATGGCTGAGACGGTGGCCACGATGATGGCATCGTCTCGCTCTAACAGAGCCTTGGTTGCAGAGAGTCGCATCTGCTCAATGTGATCGTTAACCGACGCATCTTTCTCGATGAAGGTGTCCGACGATGGAACATAGGCCTCAGGTTGGTAGTAGTCGTAGTAGGAGACAAAATACTCTACCGAATTATTTGGAAAAAACTCCTTAAATTCACCGTATAGCTGGGCCGCTAGGGTTTTGTTGTGCGCCAATATGATCGTAGGTCGTTGAACTTCAGCAATGACGTTGGCAACGGTAAAGGTCTTACCCGAACCGGTCACACCCAATAGAGTCTGCGACGCAAGACCCGACTCCAAACCATCCACTAGGCCTGCAATCGCCGTTGGCTGATCCCCTGCAGGTTCAAATTTGGATGAGACTTTAAACGGAGTTTTCATTCATCAGACCTAAAATATTAAAAAACGCGGAGTTATAAGGGTTTCAGGGGATTATAACGGAACTCAAACTCCTATATAATGTGCAACGCTTTATAAAAGCCACACGAACATTTCGTTTTTTGAGGATATTTCGATTGGACGTTCGACTCTCTAACCGCGTCAACAACATTAAGCCGTCACCTACTCTGGCTGTCACTAACCGTGCTGCTGAGCTTCGTGCTGCTGGTCAAAACATTATTGGCCTAGGTGCAGGTGAACCTGACTTTGATACTCCTGAACACATCAAAGCCGCTGCTATTGCAGCCATTAACAAGGGTATGACCAAATACACCGCTGTCGATGGTACACCAGCGCTTAAAAAAGCGATTATTGAGAAGTTCTCAAAAGACAACGGCCTCTCTTACGAGCCAAACCAGATTCTGGTCTCATCAGGCGGTAAACAGAGCTTTTTCAACCTATCACTGGCATTGATCAATGAAGGTGATGAAGTAGTAATCCCAGCACCCTACTGGGTCTCTTACCCTGATATGGTTCTGGTCTCTGACGGTGTGCCGGTCATTGTTCCAACGACTCAGGAACAGCGTTTTAAAATGACTGCTGAGCAGTTAAAAGCGGCTCTAACGGACAAGACTCGTCTTGTTGTTATTAACAGCCCTTCAAACCCAACAGGCGTTGCTTACACGCTTGATGAGCTGAAAGCGCTGGCTGACGTACTGAAAGAGTACCCAGAGGTTCTGATTGCGACGGATGATATGTATGAGCACATTCGTTTCAATGACCAACCTTTTGTGAACATTCTTAATGCAGCACCAGAGCTTTACGATCGCACCATCGTCTTGAACGGTGTCTCTAAGGCCTACTCTATGACGGGCTGGCGTATCGGTTATGCCGCAGGTCCCGCTAAACTCATCGGCGCGATGAAAAAGGTGCAGTCTCAATCGACTTCAAACCCTTGTTCAATTGCACAGGAAGCGGCCCGTGCTGCACTGGAAGGCGATCAGGGTTGTGTTGCTGAGATGGTTGTTGCTTTCAAAGAGCGCCATGAATTTGTCGTTTCAGAACTGAACAAAATCGAAGGTGTTGAGTGCATCCCTGCCGATGGCACTTTCTACGCATTCCCAAGCTTCCAAGGTGTCATCGATGCTCGTTCAGATATCAATGATGATATTGAACTGGCTGAATACCTACTTCAGGAAGCTGGTGTAGCACTGGTACCTGGTTCTGCATTCGGCGCGCCTGGCAATATGCGCCTCTCCTTTGCAACTAGCAAAGAGATACTGGCCGATGCGATAGAGCGAATCGCGAAAGCACTCGCCTAAACAGGTCTAACTGAACTACACTAAACCGGATCTCGTATCCGGTTTTTTTATGTACAGACCTTTGTTATTAATTTAGAAGTTGCTAATATAGCCTTCAATGACCATTTAACGAATTAAACAGGATCTTTTATGAACGCTCGCTTTGCAAAGCAGTCACTTGCGATTTCGATTGCCACCCTGATTTCAGCGTCAACACAGGCTGGTGTTTTGACCGATCTTTACAACAGCGCCCTTAAAAATGACGCCTCTTACCAAGAGAGTCGCGCATCTGCACTAGCAACAGAGACTGGGTATGACATCGCACTGTCTAATCTCTACCCAACGGTTGGTATGACCGCTACTCGATCTACATCGAACCCTTCAGGCAACTCTTCTACGACTAAAGGCATGACTCTGACGATCGATCAGACTCTTTTCAGTATGCCCGCTTGGTACGGTTATAAAGCAGCCAATCAGCTGCCAGAGATCACTCAGCTCTCTATAGAGGCTGCTGATCAGGGCTTGATGTTCCGCCTTGTCTCGACCTATCTTGGTGCTCTTAAAGCCAAAAACGGTCTAGAGGTCGCTGAAGCGCAGGAGCGAGCATTGAAACGCCGTCTAGATCAGGTGAACGCACAGTTCGAAGTGGGCTTAATTGCGATTACCGATGTGCTAGAAGCTCGCGCCTCTTATGATGATGCGCGCGCATCCCTGTTTACAGCACAGAGCGGTGTCGAAAGTGCTCTCGATTCGTTGGAGAAGATGACGGGCGTTAGCAGTGTCGATCTTAAGAAGATTAAAGCGAGTTACCCTATCGAGGGCATTACTGAAGGGTCAGAATCAGAGTGGGTAGAGAAAGCGTTGGCGGGTAATATCGCCCTTCGTCTGAAGAAATTGTCAGAGATTTCAGCCGGCTATGAAGCAGAAGCCTATGCATCTGCTCACCTGCCAACTCTATCATTCCGTTACAACGCACTGAGCGGTGATACTGCTTATGAAACACGTGGTGATTACAACACATCACTAACGCTAAGCATTCCGATCTTTAGCGGTTTTGAAACGACTGCGAACCAAGACAAGTACGCCTACAAACACACCGAAGCACTTTTCGCTTACGAAGGTGAAGTTAAAACGGTTAAAGCCGACACCCGCAAATTACTGCGTGACATCGAAGCGAGTGTTAAAACCGTTGAAGCTCGCAAAGTCGCACTGGAATCTCGTGAAAAAGCTCTAGAAGCAACTTCACAAGGGTTTGAAGTCGGCACACGTAACATCGTTGATGTACTTAACGCTGAAACCGCACTCTACGCTGCTAAAACAGACTACGCTGAAGCGCGTATCGATCACATCGCGCTTGTCACAGAAATGAAATCTACTCTAGGTACACTTAGCCCTGCAGACATTGAGTCTCTTGATAGCTGGCTAGAAGGTTAAGTGTATGAATGGTGCTGTCCGTCAGTACCTGCTAATTACGGGTAATTACTGGGCGTTCACCCTCACGGATGGCGCCCTTCGTATGTTGGTGGTGCTCTATTTCCACCAACTCGGTTACTCTCCTCTTCAGATCGCCTTTCTATTCCTCTTCTACGAACTCTTTGGGGTCGTCACCAATATAGTTGGTGGTTGGCTCGGAGCTCGTATTGGCCTGAATAGGACCATGAACATTGGGCTCGCCTTACAGATTGGCGCACTAGCCATGCTAGCAGTTCCTTCAGCCTATCTCACCATTCCCTGGGTGATGGCCGCCCAAGCGCTTTCCGGCATTGCTAAAGATCTGAATAAAATGAGTGCGAAAAGTGCCATCAAGCAACTGGTTCCTGAAAACGCCGAAAGCTCACTGTTTAAATGGGTCGCACTGCTTACAGGATCGAAAAACACGCTAAAAGGTGTGGGTTTCTTTATGGGTGGTGCCCTGCTAGTCTGGCTAGGGTTTCAAGGGGCGGTTACCGCGATGGCCGCGGTCTTACTGATTGTCTGGATCAGCTCTCTACTGCTGCTAAAAAAGGAGTTAGGTAAAGCGAGCTACAAACCTAAATTCAGAGAGATTTTCTCTAAAAGTGACTCCGTTAATAGACTTTCTGCTGCCCGGTTCTTTCTATTCGGTGCACGAGATATCTGGTTTGTGATTGCACTGCCCGTCTTTCTTGCCGATACCCTTAACTGGGGTGAAGAGGCAACTGGGGCGTTTATGGCAATGTGGATTATTGGCTACGGTATTATTCAAGCATCCTCGCCAAAACTGCTGAATAACAGAGAGCACCCACCCAGTCGTGACCGAGCCGTCACACTAGCAGCCCTGTTAACCCTAGTTCCAACCGCGATTGCTGCTCTACTCTTCGCAGAGGTCGAGCCCACCTGGGTCATAATGGTGGGTTTAGCGCTGTTTGCGCTGATCTTTGCCCTCAACTCAGCCGTTCACAGCTATTTAATTGTTAGCTATGCCAAAGCAGACGGTGTCTCGTTAGATGTGGGGTTCTATTACATGGCTAATGCCATGGGGCGCTTGATCGGCACCCTGCTATCGGGTGCACTGTTTCAGTGGACTGGATTAGGCGTTGCGGGGCTAGTGGCTTGCCTTGCTGGATCTGCGATTATGGTTTTAGCAGCGGCGCTGCTCAGCCGAAAACTGCCAATCTAACCCAACCTTATTAATGCAGTGTCGGTGGCTCTTCATCATCGACAAATAGAGGCTGACCTTCTGAATCCATTCCGATGGCGCCCTTTTCAATGGCATGATCCACCATTTGAGCTACCATCATCTCAGTCAGATGTGCACTAAGAATCATGCCAGCGGGTGGATCTTGATTGAACATCTCGGGATCCACCAATCCATCGTTTCGTAACCCCAACATTAAAGGGTTTTCGGCCAACAGCGGTGCCAAATCATCTGGAGCAAAAACAGCATAGTCCGACGCAATTTTAAGACTGAGCTGATAGGCATCCATCGTCTCACTGCTCAGCGCACTTTCGAAGGCTGTTTCAGCCGCAGCGAACAGATCAGAGAGCTGACTCCGTCCACTTTGCGGAACGAACTCTTTAGGGGTTTTCGTGTAATCGACACCTAAAACGGGTTTGCAGAGGTCCAGTTCATGCGCATCAACCAACAGATCGCCATGCTCATCACGCTCTAACCAGTCGCGCTTGGTCGCAACCATCATTAGACCATCCATACCCGCCGCCACAAGATTGGCACTGATGATCGCTCCGATGGTCGGGTTTGCACCCTCCTCTTCACTCTCGATCAGATCACCGGCACGTGAAGCCAACAGGCGTGGCGCTGATTGAATGAGCTCTACTAACTCGTCAGCTGGCAAGGCTAAACGCCTATGAGCAAGCTGGTGAGCCGTTTTAAAGGGGTAGCTGTGGCCGTTAGCCTCCATCTCTTTGAGATAGGCTTCGCGAAGGTCATCAAGCAGTTCGGTCAACTTGTCACTCATATTAGTGCAGATTGATACCAATGGGTTTAATGTCAGATTTAATCTGATCAAATTCAGATCTGAGCTGGGATAGCGGCGATAGCCCAAAATCACGTGGACAGGCTGGAAGTTCATACCAATCCAAGGCCCAAATTCGCACCATAATCTCGTACTCACCAATCAGCGCATCCAGTAGAATCATGACTGCCTCAACTCGCGGATCCATATCGAGCACGGTCGGTGCATCTTCCATGTAGATTGCGAGCTCTAACTTGCCATTGATGGTGCGCAGTGAATACCAGTAGTCGTTGATCTCACAGAGCTCTCCGCCCAGATCGACGGTGCGTGGCACAGGATCATGACGCTCATTGAAGGCGCGTACTTGGAAGCCATTCAGTTTAGGCGCAGCACCGACCAGTGTTAACACACTGTGAATCGACTCTGGGTAGCCATCACAACCAAAGACCAACTGAACAGGACCATCCTCTTGATTACGCTCAAAATGGAACGTCAGGTTAGAGTCGATCTCTTTCAGTGTCGGTCTGTAATCCATAAGCACACGCTCACCTTGCTCAGCGAGCTGCTCGAGCGTGGCGTGTTGAAGGGCATCTAGGGTAATCGCAAGATCATCCCAAAAGGCTTTAATACTATCGACTTGTTCTTGCATATTAAGTGCGTGGTAAGGTCACACCCGTTTGACCCTGGTATTTACCACCACGATCACCGTAGGAGACTTCACACACTTCATCACCGCCAATAAAGAGCATCTGAGCTACACCCTCGTTGGCATAGATCTTAGCAGGCAGCGGCGTGGTATTAGAGAACTCAAGTGTCACGTGACCTTCCCACTCTGGTTCGAGCGGTGTGACGTTCACAATGATGCCACAACGTGCGTAGGTACTTTTACCCAAGCAGATTGTTAGCACATCACGGGGGATCTTGAAGTATTCAACAGTGCGAGCCAGTGCAAAGGAGTTTGGCGGGATGATACAGACATCCGACTTCACATTAACAAAGCTCTCGCTGTTGAAGTCTTTAGGGTCGACAACCGATGAGTTGATGTTGGTGAAGATTTTAAACTCGTCAGCACAACGAACATCATAGCCGTAGCTAGACGTACCGTATGAGACGATCTTTTCACCATTCACTTCACGAACCTGACCCGGCTCAAACGGATCAATCATCTGTTGCTGTTCCGCCATGCGACGGATCCACTTATCGGCTTTGATACCCATTACTTATCACCTAAAAAGAAAACCGCGAAATAATAGCAAAAAAGGCTCCAGAAATAGAGCCTTTTCTTTACACATCAATCATCCATGATGTTGATGAAAGGCGCCTCAGCCTGTGTGTGATTGGCAAGCACTTCACTGACGGAAGCCGCAACCCTTTGATAGAGGCTGGCATACTCAGATTCAGGTTCGGCAATGACGATGGGTGTGCCCGAGTCGGCCTGCACGCGAATTGGCATTGCCAAAGGTAACTGACCCAAGAGCTTGGTTTGATACTGCTCTGCCATCTTATCACCGCCACCTTCCCCAAAAATGGGGTCAACATGACCGCAGTTTGAACAGACGTGCACGCTCATGTTTTCAATGATGCCTAGCACTGGAATATCGACCTTACGGAACATCTCAATGCCCTTCTTGGCATCAAGCAGCGCAATATCCTGAGGCGTGGTTACGACGATGGCACCATCGACCGGTACCTTTTGCGACAGCGTCAATTGAATGTCACCTGTACCAGGCGGCATATCGATCAGCAGAAGATCCAAATCATCCCATTGTGTCTGCATCAACAGCTGCTGAAGCGCACTACTTACCATGGGACCACGCCACACCATAGGTGTATCTTCATCGATCAAATAACTGATCGACATAGTCTGAATGTCGTGCGCGACGACGGGAATAAAGTACTTCTCTTCAGCTGTTTTCGGGCGAGTACCTGCAGGTACACCAAACATCATTGCTTGGCTGGGACCGTAAATATCAGCATCCAACACGCCGACACGAAGACCCTGTACAGATAGAGCAGCTGCCAGGTTAGCTGTGACCGTCGACTTACCCACTCCGCCTTTACCAGAGGAGATCGCGACAATTTTTTTAACACCCGCAAGATTTTCAAGTTTCTGAGACACGGTACCACCCAAACATAATAACCAAGTAATTTAGTAGGATTATTTCAAAAAGAGGATCGATTAACTAGACCTTCTTAGTAAGGTATACGCCACATTCGACATGATGGGTGTATGGGAACTGATCAAACAGAGCAAAACGCTGCACGTCGTGAGTCTGAGACAGTATCTCTAAATTCTCTTTTAAGGTTTCAGGGTTACAGGAGATATAGACAATCGCCGGGTAGGTCTGCACTTGCTTAACGGTCTCTGCATCTAAACCTGCACGAGGCGGATCAACCAGTACGGTTTGAAAATCAAAGCTGGTCAGATCCAACCCTTCGGTTCTACGAGAAGTACGAGTGCCTTGAAGTACTTCAGTAAACTCTTCTGAAGAGAGGCGCAAAATAGAGACGTTCTCAACACCATTTACCTCAATGTTGTACTGCGCACTGCGTACCGACTCTTTAGAGATCTCAGTACCGACAACTCGATCGAAGTTCTGCGCTAGCGGCAGACTGAAGTTACCGTTACCACAGTAGAACTCCACCAGGTCGCCCCTAGCATCTTGAGTTGCATCCAACGCCCACTCGATCATCTGTTCACACACCTTAGCGTTGGGTTGGGTGAAACTGTTTTCGGTCTGTTTGTAGGTGAAGGGCTGACCATTGATCTGAATCGTTTCAATAACAAAATCACGATCCAACACAATCTTGTTTTTACGTGAACGGCCTACAATATCAATGCCAAACTCTTCACGAAGGGGTTTTGCCGCCTCAATCCACTCTTCTCCGATCGCGCGGTGGTAGAGCATGCTGACCAACAGCTCCCCTTTTAAGGTCGCTAGGAAATCTATTTGAAATAGACGTTTACGCAGCTCAACGTCACCTTTTAAACGCTCGAGAAAATCGAACATCATCGATTCAATGCGCGTATCGACCATTTTGCATTCTGTCACCTTGACCGGTTTGCGCTTATCTCCCGGTTCAAACATCACGTAGTCGATCTCATCACCATCATGCCAAACTCGAAACTCTGCTCGCATACGGTAGTTCTCTGGTGGGGAGCGAAACAGCTCGAGCTCGGGAAGATCAAACTCTGAGAATAACTGCTGCATTGTTTCTGCTTTTTCAGCAAGTTGCTGTTCGTAGAGGGCAGGATCAATAACCGGTAAAGATGACATGCAATGGGTGCCTTTAAACGTCTAAAAAGAGTAATTGGGGCGCAGTGTAACAGTGCATTGAGTAGTGACCAAACCTGAGACCTTTAATCAATCGAAGTAAACGCGTAAAATCGACGCTCAATTTTTTCGTAGTAGATAGTGATTAACCTAGATGACTGATTCTAATCGCAAGATTCTTGTTACCAGTGCCCTGCCTTACGCTAATGGACCTATTCACCTGGGCCACCTAGTTGAATACATCCAAACCGATATTTGGGTTCGCTTCCAAAAGCAGCGCGGCCATCAATGTACATACGTCTGTGCAGATGATGCTCACGGTACACCGATCATGCTGAAAGCGGATCAGATGGGTATCTCACCTCAAGCATTGATCGACAAAGTCAGTGAAGAGCACCAGCGTGACTTCTCAGGTTTTTTGGTCAACTTCGACAACTACTACTCGACGCACTCGGAAGAGAACAAGCAGTTTTCTGAACTGATCTACACGCGTTTACGAGATAAAGGTCACATT
Organism: Marinobacterium sp. xm-d-579; assembly: GCF_013282935.1. NCBI lineage: Bacteria > Pseudomonadati > Pseudomonadota > Gammaproteobacteria > Oceanospirillales > Oceanospirillaceae > Marinobacterium > Marinobacterium sp. xm-d-579. The sequence continues at coordinate 329,520 of NZ_WBYP01000002.1, read as the reverse complement.
GCTCGTCGCACCATCACTCAAGCGTACGATCCTGAAAAGGAGATGTTCCTTCCGGATCGTTTCATCAAAGGTGACTGTCCAAAATGTGGTGCGGAAGATCAGTACGGCGACTCGTGTGAAAAGTGTGGTGCAACCTATGCCCCGACTGAACTGAAAAATGCCTACTCTGCTGTATCAGGTGCAAAACCGATCGAGAAAGAGTCTGAGCACTACTTCTTTAAGCTTGAAGATTTCGAATCCTTCCTTAAAGGCTGGGTAGACACACACGTTCAGGATCAGATGAAACACAAGCTGAATGAGTGGTTCGAATCCGGTCTTCAACAGTGGGATATCTCACGTGATGCGCCCTACTGGGGATTTGAGATTCCTGACGCCCCTGGCAAATACTTCTACGTTTGGTTGGACGCTCCCATCGGCTACATGGCTAGCTTTAAAAATTGGGCGGATAAAAATGGCGTCGATTTCAATGAGTACTGGTCAGAAGATAGCAGCGCTGAACTCTATCACTTCATCGGTAAAGACATCGCCTACTTCCACACCCTATTCTGGCCTGCTGAACTGCATGGTGCAGGATTTAGAACACCAACAGGGGTTTTCTGTCACGGTTTCCTGACAGTCGATGGACAGAAGATGTCTAAGTCTCGTGGCACCTTTATTATGGCCGAGACCTACCTGAAACACCTACGTCCAGAGTATCTACGCTACTACTTTGCAGCGAAACTGGGCTCAGGTATTGATGACATCGACTTAAGCTTAGAGGACTTCCGTCTTCGTGTTAACGCCGATCTAGTTAACAAAGTCATCAACATTGCGAGCCGTTGTGCAGGATTTATCACTAAGAAGTTTGATGGCCAACTGGATAGCACACTGGCTCAACCAGAGCTCTATAACGAAGCAGTTGCCGCTGGTGATTCGATTGCAAATGCTTATGAAAAGCGCGAGTACGCCAAAGCGATGCGCGAAATCATGGCATTAGCCGATAAAGCCAACCAGTATATTGATGCAGCTGAGCCTTGGGTATTGGCTAAGCAGGAAGGTAAAGAGGCTGAGGTTCAAGCCTGCTGTACCATGGGCATTAACCTATTCCGAGTGATCATTAGTTACTTAACTCCAGTTCTTCCAGAGGTATCTGAACAAGCTAAAGGCTTCCTTAATATTGAAAGCTTTGCTTGGGATGAGATTCAAACACCTCTACTGGACCAAAAGATCAACAAGTTCAAGCCGCTTATGCAGCGTGTAGAGCCTGAAAAGATCGAGGCGGTCATCGAAGATTCAAAACAGAATCTACAAGCCGCTGCGCCTGTTAAAAAGGCTGAGCCTAGTAAAGAGCCCATTGCTGAGACCATCGAATTTCCAGACTTTGCCAAAGTCGATCTTCGTGTCGCTCGCATCGCTAAAGCTGAGCATGTTGAAGGTGCTGACAAACTCCTTCGATTGACGCTTGATCTAGGCGATGAGACACGCAATGTCTTTGCAGGTATCAAATCGGCCTATGCTCCAGAAGACTTGGAAGGCAAACTGACCGTTATGGTCGCTAACCTTGCACCGCGTAAGATGAAGTTTGGAATGTCTGAGGGGATGGTACTAGCGGCTGGACCTGGCGGTAAGGATCTTTGGATATTAGAACCCCATGCCGGCGCTCAGCCAGGAATGCGCATCATGTAAGCCCTGTTTTCGAACAGTGCGTCTTTTTAAAAAGGAGCTTCGGCTCCTTTTTTATTACCTCTTGTTGATTAAATTACATCCCAATAAGAAGAGAATTAAGCTAAATCTTAAGCATCCTGAAAAATTTTAATAATCCGTATAAGTTAATTCAGTTTGGTTATTAATAACTTTCGTAGTAGATTATAAAGATTAGTTTTAGGTTAATTCTATTTAGTTATGGAATGGCCATATTATATAGGCTTAGCTTCTATGCTGAGCCAGGGTTATCAACAGCCATCCTCGGGTGGATACTATAAGAGAGGTGAAATCGATGAGAATCGGTGTACCCCGCGAGAACGAAGAAGGCGAAAAACGCGTCGCCCTCACTCCAGACGTTGCAGTTAAAATGCAAAAGCTGGGTTTCGACATCTCGATGGAAAGCGGCGCTGGCGCAGATGCTAGCTATGCGGACGAAGAGTATGAGAAAGCTGGTGTAGAGATCATTAAAGATCCTAAAGAGCTATGGGGTAATTCAGACATTATCCTGAAGGTTCGCCCACCTAAAGCCCACCCTGAACTTGGTTTCAATGGCGTAGAGTTGATGAAGAAGGATCAAACCATCATCAGCTTCCTATACCCAGCGATGAACCCTGAGATGCTCAAAGAGATGGCTGATCATGGTATCAATGCACTGGCTATGGACTCTGTACCACGTATTTCACGTGCACAGAAGATGGACGCCCTATCTTCAATGGCTAACATCGCGGGTTACCGTGCTGTTGTTGAAGCAGCGCAGCATTTCGGTCGCTTCTTCACTGGTCAGATCACCGCAGCAGGTCGAATCAACCCAGCTAAAGTACTGGTTATCGGTGCCGGTGTTGCCGGTCTTGCCGCTATCGGTGCTGCGAAAGGCATGGGTGCCATTGTTCGTGCATTTGATACTCGCCCTGAGGTTAAAGAGCAAGTTGAGTCGATGGATGCTGAATTCCTGATGCTCGATTTCGAAGATGACGAAGATGGCAGCGGTTCTGGCGGTTACGCTAAGACCATGAGCCCTGAGTTCATCAAAGCAGAGATGGATCTATTCGCGGCTCAGGCTGCAGAAGTGGATATCATTATCACTACCGCACTGATCCCTGGCAAAGAGGCACCTGAGCTGATCACTGAGCGTATGGTCGCTAACATGAAGCCTGGCTCTGTCATTGTTGACCTTGCAGCGGAAGCGGGTGGTAACTGTAAACTTACCGTCGCTAACGAAGTGGTTAAGAAGCACGATGTCACTATCATCGGCTACACCAACCTACCGAGCCGTCTTGCAGCGCAATCCTCTCAGCTCTATGCAACTAACATGTTGAACCTGTTGACTGAACTTTGCCCAGAGAAAAACGGCGAAATCGACATCAACATGGAAGACGAGGTGATTCGTGGTGCGACGGTTGTCAAAGAGGGCAACATCACTTGGCCACCACCAGCGCCTCGTATCTCGCTTGCACCTAAAGAGGACGTCGGCCTTAAAGCGAAGCAAGAGCTTGAGCCAGAGGTTGAAAAACCGGCTCACCCACTTGCGTTCCTGATCCCTCTACTGATCGCCGGTGGCGCTCTATTTGGATTGGGTTCTGTTGCTCCACCTGAGTTCATTGGCCACCTAACCGTATTCGTATTGTCATGTTTTATCGGATACATGGTTATCTGGGGCGTATCGCACTCACTGCACACACCATTGATGTCTGTCACCAACGCAATCAGTTCCATTATTGTGATTGGCGCTTTAATTCAGATCTCAAGTGACAATCCAGTGGTGATGGCGCTTGCCGGATTGGCTGTGTTCATTACCAGCATCAACATTGTGGGCGGTTTCGCCGTAACACAACGCATGCTTCGCATGTTTAGGAAGTAAGGAGATAATCGATGACTTCAGGAATTATTACAGCTTCCTACATTGCAGCCAGCGCCCTGTTTATCATGGCACTAGGCGGTCTTGCGCATCAGGAGTCTGCACGTCGCGGTAACTTCTATGGCATGCTGGGTATGGCGATTGCTGTCGGTGTTACCATCGTTGGCCTAGTCTCTAACAACTACGGACTTCTGGTCGGTGGTATTGTTGTCGGTGGTATCATTGGCTACATTCTGGCGCAACGTGTAGAAATGACCTCTATGCCTGAGCTAGTGGCGATTCTTCACAGCCTTGTGGGCCTAGCAGCCGTATTTGTGGGTTGGGCGAATGCTCTAGAGCATGCACCACTCACCGGTGTTGCTCAGTCGATTCACGCCGTTGAAACCTACCTTGGCATTCTGATCGGTGCGATGACCTTCTCTGGTTCCGTCATGGCTTACTTGAAACTAAGCGGGAAGATTGGCGGACGCCCTCTTCAACTACCAGGTCGTCACCTATTCAACATTGCACTCGGTGTGATCGCTTTATACTTCATGATTCAGTACATGGATACAGCGGCAACTGGCGGTGTCTTTGAATTGACGGTTATGACCATCATCGCACTGGTATTTGGTGTGCACATGGTGGCAGCGATCGGTGGTGCTGATATGCCTGTTGTAGTCTCAATGCTGAACAGCTACTCAGGTTGGGCTGCTGCAGCGATGGGCTTCATGCTAGGTAACGATCTACTCATCGTCGTCGGTGCTCTAGTCGGTTCAAGTGGTGCTATCCTCTCTTACATCATGTGTAAGGCGATGAACCGCAAGTTCCTAAACGTAATCTTTGGTGGTATTGGTCAGAAAGCTTCAAGCGGTGGTCCAGCAGGCCCTGCGGGTAATGCTGAAGACATTCGCTCGGTTGAATCGGATGAAGCGGCAGACATGCTTCTTAACGCTAAAGAGGTCATGATCCTACCAGGTTACGGTATGGCGGTTGCTCAGGCTCAACACACCGTATTCGAGATCACTAAGAAACTTCGCGACAAAGGCATCAACGTTCGCTTTGGTATTCACCCTGTAGCGGGTCGTATGCCTGGTCACATGAACGTACTGCTTGCTGAAGCGAAAGTACCTTATGACATCGTTTACGAGATGGAAGAGATCAACGAAGACTTCCCTAACGTTGACGTATCTATCGTTATCGGTGCCAACGACATCGTCAACCCTGCAGCACAGGAAGTACCAGACAGCCCTATCGCAGGTATGCCTGTACTTGAGCCTTGGAACGGTAAACAGACCATTGTCATGAAACGTTCTATGGGTACTGGTTATGCGGGTGTCGATAACCCACTCTTCTACAAAGAGAACACACGCATGCTATTCGGTGATGCTAAAGAGCGTTTGGATCAAATCCTTAAAGCGATTAGCTAATCCAGAGTTGATACTAAAACGGCACCCTCGGGTGCCGTTTTTTTTATGAGTAATCATTATCAGGAAGGCTGATATCAACCAGCAGAGGTTCAACCTTGTCGCCCTGCAACCCAATCATTTCGTCATAATAGGATTGATGCTCTAGCACCGCCCTTTCAACCCTTAATCCTTTGAACGGAATCTTGGCCGCTAGCTGAGATCGAAACACCTGAGGGCGCCCAGTGTCGTCAACTAGGGTTGATTGCCCAGTCTCAGTCGTTAATTGAACCAGATAGTGTTCACATTCAAAGGACTTCAATCTCAATTCAGATATAACCGGACGCTCACGATTGAGCTGCTCGATAGTTACTTTCATATGGCTTCCTTAAATCTACTTTTCAGGTTACGTCAGCTATACTCTTTCGGACCAAGCATTCATGCCAAACCTTCAAACCCAATATAAGTACAGAGACAAGACCTTGTGAATCCAATCTCTTTTATTGCTGTCGTTATACTGATTCTGCTGATACTCGGCTGGGTGAGATCTAAACCCAAAGAGCATCGACGCAGAGCTTGGCTTCAAGCCGGACTCATCACCCTAGCGCTGGTGATGCTCTTTTTAGCCATTACCGGCAGGATGCACTGGCTAGGCGCTCTGATTGCCGGCCTACTTCCCTTTGTTAAAAGTGCGTTTCCCTGGTTGCTGCGCCTACTCCCTTTTCTAAGGGCTCGACGCCAGCAACAAAAGAACAGCCCTAAACCCTCCGGAAACCCAAGCAAACAGGAGGCCTATGAAATATTGGGTCTTAAAGAGGGAGCATCAAAAGAGGAGATCCTTGCTGCGCATAAGCGATTGATGCAAAAAGCCCACCCTGATCGCGGTGGCAGTGATTGGCTTGCCTCTCGCATTAACTCGGCCAAAGAGACGCTTCTAAAGGACTAACCAGAGATGAAACTCGTCGACATCATCCGCTACCCGATCAAGTCGGGTCAGGCCGTGCATTTAGAGCAAGCGAACATAGAAACTAAAGGGATCGTTGGCGACCGTCGTTTCATGCTAGCGGAAGAGGATGGGCGGTTTATAACAGCTAGAAAAGATCCGATTCTGCTGGATCTGAACATCGAGTCAGACGGTCAGACTCTCTCTATCCTCTACAAAAACAAGATGATTGCGAAGGGTGATTTCAGCTCATCGGAGAGACTCAGCGTGACTGTTTGGAGTCGGATTACCTCAGTACAACGAATCAGGCTCAATAATAAGACGCTGGATTCCCTGTTCGAACGCAAAGTCTGCCTAGTGTTTAACGACAGTCAGGCAACAGAACTTGCAGAAAAGCGCTATGAGTGGGGCCCAATACTCAGTGATGGTTACCCTATTCTACTGACCAATACCGCCTCACTGGATGCACTTAACCATGCATCAGGCGGGCTGTTTGAAATGGCTCGATTTAGACCTAACCTTGTCATCGACAGTTCAATACCCTGGATTGAAGATAGCTGGAGTCGGTTTCAAATCGGAGAGGCCATATTTGAACGTCGCAAGCCATGCGAACGCTGTGTTTTAGTCACACGCGATCCCATCACTGGATTGAAAGATAGCCATCAGGAACCGCTCCGCACACTGCAGGCAATTCACTCTGGACCGAATGGGGAGATCAACTTTGGCCAAAATATTAGCTTGGTAAAGCCTGGAAAGGTCTCTCTTGGGGATAAAGTGACCCTAGTCGATGAACTGGGACACCCTATGTCGTAAAGCCTTGAGTTGATGCTTGTTCGGTTTAAGTTCAAGGTGACCAACCTCGTTATGCGCAACCCCCTTATCTAACAACTCAATCCAAGGTCTTACTAGTGTGAGTGGCGCACTGCCCTGAGCAAAGCGCTTTAAAGACTCAATCTGATGAGACGATAAAGCTCTCTGCTCAAGCGTTTTAGGTAGAGCCTCAAAACCAACTGGCATTGCCGACCTCAACTCTCTCTCAATCTCAAATTGATAACGAGAAACTGCCTGCTCGCATAGAAACTGAATATCGTCTGTGGCGTTGGCGTTTAACGCTTTCATAACCAGCAATGCGGGCTCACCCGCCACCGGATCGATACGATCGCCCATACGAATCGCTCTGTAGCCAGAAGCGTTCCAAAACTGCCACACCTCTTGGTATCCAGCAAAGCTAGCTCCCATGAAGTCGATCTGAGACGCAATCGCTTTCGCTTCAATAGAACGGAGCATAGCTGCGGCAATGCCTGATCTTCTGAAATCTGGCACGACCGCAATACGTGCAATTCGCCAGAAGCGCTTGGTACCTAGTGTGACCATACCCTCAGAGAATATGAGTGTTTGCGGAAGTAGATTGCCATTTGGCCGTCGAACACCCTGAGCGATCGCCTCAGAGAGCTCAGCAGACAGCTCACCCTCTTCTGAAATCCACGCAACACCAACCAACACTCCGCCCTGCACTGTCGCGAAAATAGATTGCCCTGGGGAGTCGAGTAGAACTCGTAGGTCGTTGGGTGAGGTTCGGTAGTGAGCTAGGTGTAGAAGCTGATAGATCGCCTGTAATCGATCAGGATGGCTAACAAGGCCATCGAGTTCTAAACCATACACGCAGTCATCAAAGCCTGAGAACGCCTTAGACGGCTCGCCTTCAGTCAGAAACAGCAGTTCATTGATCGTCTCTTCAAGCTGATCCCCTTGAGACCATCGAACCGGTTCAGCCAGCTGGGAGTAGTTAACACCCTCTCGCTGTAGACCCAAACGTTGTAGAAAACGAAGAGAGAAACCACGCCCAAATCCTTCATAGCCATTAACCGTTGTCGAGACTGCTAGATGATTGGCAATTTCAACCAGTTGATCAAGCAGAGGCGTTGCAATCGCGGCGGCTTCATCAATCACCAACAGTCGAATATCGGGGTTGGTACGCAGCTCCTGTAAGGCTTCAGCAGGATGGAGGAAGCGCGGCTGAAACTCATCGCTCTGCTGATAGAGAGAGTAAACGGCGCGCTTATCCGGTGCCGTCACAATGACCTGATTGGACTCCCAATCAGACTGTTTTAACGCATGGCCCAAAGCTGAGGATTTGCCGCGACCTCTGTCTGCTGTAATAACTCTGGTAGAGGTCGATAGAGACCAGTCATCAAGCAGGTTATCCACCACAGCCTGTTGGTCAGCAGTTAGGGCTATTGATTCAGATAATTGAGTGCTAGTTGTACTATTGAGCTCGACGGCGTCAATATCACAAATAATATTACTACTATGATTTAAACTATTGATTAATAATTGTATGTAGTTTGAATAATAACTTTCAGACTGCCCCAAGGCTTGTAAAAACGGATCAGCATAATTGGGCCAAACAGACGCTTTAGGAGTGATCAAAATCAGTACACCAGGAGCCCGAACAAGGCCCGCCCCTTGGGCCAGAGCATTAGGTGTGAAGCCGTCAAAAGCATTGAAGATAAGGTAGTCAATGGATTGACCAAGCTCTGTCGCTAATCGATCGGCTCTAATCGAACTAAAACCCTCTTGCGACTGACCGACTAACAACCCTTTCATAGAGTTGAGAGGGAGTTGATCCTTAAGCTGATTGATCGCCTGACCTGCCTCTACTTCTGACTCACACTGAAGCCAAACCAGTTTTCGATCGTTGATGGCCACTATCGATGACGCTCTAGATTGGCGAGGCGCTGCTCTTCATTCTTACGTAACAACAGATAGATCGCTGCAAGCCCCCCATACTGGGGCTGACAGCTATGAAAGGCTAACACCTCATCAATGTTTGGCAGCCAGAGTGTCAGTGCACTTTTCATCTTGTTCTGAGGTGCCTGCAGATGCTTGCCACGTCCATGGGTAATCATGACTGTGCGTAGACCCAATCGGTAACACTCCTTTACAAAATTAGGCACCTCTTCACAGGCCTCAGAGAGCGTTCTGTTAATCAAATCAAGGCGCGCATCGACAGTGTATTTACCCAAACGGAGATTGCGATAGACCCCCTCTTGAACGCCATCGCGTTTCCACTCGACAGGGTCCAAGGGGTTCAACAGTTGATTGTCAGTAAATCGAAAGCGCTCATCAACCCCTTCGGCCTCACGTCGACGCTGTTCAAGAGCCTGCATATCACCACGTCTTAAGTGCTCGCGCGCAGAGACCTTAGCCTCTGCCTTAATCGGTTTAACTCCTTCACCTAGCATTAACGATGTGAAATCGTTTGTAATCTCTTGATCAGACACACTCATTACCTCAAAACCGGCAGAAAGACTTTAAACCGGTCAATAAAGTGATTATTGTTGCTGTAATAACGAATAACAACCCTGATTCGAATCAGTCGCCTGTTAAGGACACACCACTATGCAACGCGTCATTATCGCTCTTATTCTGATTATCATTGCAGTATCGACTTACCTTTTCCTGAACAAACCGGAAATATCCACTGACTCCCAAACCGGCGAAAGTGTGCAACCACAAAGCACCCCCTCACAACAGCCCCTTGCAGAGACAGAAAAAGCGGCCAAAAAGGTCATTAAAACACTGACCGAAGAGACCAAAGATGAAGCGCTCGATATTAAACAAGCGAATAACTTTGTTACCGGTGATCAACTGCTAGAACTACCCAACATGAAGAGTGAGGCCGCTCAAGTAGAGACCATTCAGACAGCTATGGAGGCCGCTGATGAGGCTCAAACCCAGGGTGTACAAACCTCAACCCTTGTTGTGAAGCAGCCACTCGTCAGCAATGAATCGGTGAAGCCTGATCAGATGATGAAACTCATCTCTGAAGACAATGTTATCAATACCAAAACACTGTCACCCGGAGACAAAATTCGTCTTAAAGAGCTTCTATCTAATCCCGACATCGCTGCCGGCAGTGTCTTCTACATTCATGCGGTAACCCCCAACGACATGCAAGGGCTCTGGGGCATATTGCAGCGTGGCCTTACCAACACCTTCCGTGAAGGGATCAAGCTCAGTGGTGAGAACGGACAAACGCTCATCGCAGAGATTCCAGAACTTGCTGACGAAGTGCTTGAGAATCAACGCTCCTCTTTCTTAGGCGAGTTCCTCTACTCTAAGGTGAACGACATCTACATTTACAACTACCAACAGGGAATGCTGGGTCAGGATCCAGACCTGATTAAACCCGGTCAACAGTTGGTGATTGTTAGTTATAGTGAAGAGGAGCTGATTAAAATTTACCAACACTTCACACGAGGCTAATCAGATGATCGATTTCTACACCTGGGGCACACCAAACGGCCATAAGATCCGAATCATGCTTGAAGCCTGTGGTTTCGAATATCAACTCCATAGAGTCGATATTCTTAACGATGAACAGTTCAAACCTGAATTTCTAGCCATCAGTCCCAACAATAAGATACCCGCCATCGTTGATCATGATGGTCCTAATGGCGAGGCTATCTCCCTATTTGAAACCGGTGCTATCCTGCTCTATCTCGCCGAGAAAAGTGGCCAGTTTATGCCCACAGAACCTAAAGCCTACTGGCAAGTGATGCAGTGGCTAATGTGGCAGATGGGTGGATTTGGACCTATGCTTGGACAGGCACATCACTTCAATAAATTTGCACCGGAACCTATCCCCTACGCGGTTGATCGCTACTGCAAAGAGGCGCATCGTCTTTGGGGTGTTCTGGATAAACAATTGGAAGGACGCGACTTTGTTTGTGATCAACTGTCGATTGCTGACTTCGCAATCTTTCCATGGGCAAATCGCTTTGAATTTCAAAAAATAGAACCTGATCAATACCCCAATGTGGCCGCTTATATTGAGCGAATGAAGTCCTTTGACTTTGTCTCTAAAGGGCTAGAGATGCCTAGCACATAATGTTCAGGCCCGCTTTCATGGCGGGCCTTTTTGTTGTTTAAAAAATAAACAGCTGGCTTATTAGCCTAAAGTCTGTATAATTTGCGCCTCTTTCAACGATCCTCCACCTGCTTTTGACTTATGGGCCGCGGGTAACGGGATCCCCTAAAAGCAGGAAATCTGATGTCTGATACTGATCAGCCGATCACATTTAGTGATCTTGGCTTAAGCACGCCTATTCTCGACGCACTCTCTGACGTAGGCTATGAAACACCTTCTCCTATCCAAGCCGGCGCTATTCCAGCCCTTCTTGATGGCCGTGATATTCTAGGGCAAGCGCAAACGGGTACTGGTAAAACAGCCGCCTTCGCTCTGCCGCTTCTACAGAACGTCGATACTAGCAAGATCCACCCACAGGTATTGGTACTTGCTCCAACTCGCGAACTCGCCATTCAGGTAGCTGAAGCCTGCGAAAAGTACTCTAAGTACATCCCTGGTCTACGTACACTATCAATCTATGGTGGACAGGGTTACGACACACAACTTCGCTCTCTACGTAAGGGTGTGCATGTCATTATTGGTACACCAGGCCGTGTCATGGACCATGTTCGTCGCGGCACTCTTAGCCTAGACAAACTAAAGTGTTTGGTACTGGATGAGGCGGATGAGATGTTACGCATGGGCTTTATTGACGATGTAGAGTGGGTGCTTGAGCACACGCCACCTACTCGTCAGATCGCACTGTTCTCGGCGACGATGCCACGTGAAATCAAAACGATCACTGAGCGTTACCTACAAAACCCTGTGCACGTAAAGATTCAAAGCAAGACTGAGACAGCCAGCACCATTCGCCAGCGCGTTTGGGAAGTTCGTGGCCTCTCTAAGTTCCAAGCTCTAACTCGCCTACTCGAGATGCACGAGCACGATGCAGCGCTGATCTTTGTTAGAACTAAGACAGCGACTGAAGAGCTATCAGAACAGCTTATTCAGGCAGGCTTCTATGCAGCTGCACTGCACGGTGACATTCAGCAAGCACAACGTGAACGCGTTGTAGGCCGTCTAAAGTCTGGCAAACTTGATGTTGTCGTGGCGACCGATGTCGTAGCACGCGGTCTGGATGTTGAGCGTATTAGCCACGTTATTAACTTCGATATCCCTTACGATGTTGAGTCTTACGTACACCGAATTGGTCGTACAGGACGTGCAGGTCGTCAAGGTGATGCGGTTCTTTTTGTGACTCATCGTGAGCGCCGCTTGCTTAAGTCGATTGAACGCCACACGCGTTCAACACTTGAAACACTTGAACTTCCCGATGCTAAAGCTCTGAACCAATTGCGTTCACAGCGCCTAAAAGAGCGTCTTGTTAATGCGATTGATAAACCACAGACGGCTGACTTCCATAACCTGATCACTGAACTAGTGACAGAGAGCGGTATCACAGCCTCTGCCCTGGCCGCTGCTGCACTTCAGCTTATCTACAAAGATAAGCCCTTCTATCTTGATGAGAAAGAGCCCAGCTTTAAAGAGCGCCCACGTCGTGAACGCTCTGATCGTGGCGAGCGCGGTGAAAGAGGTGATCGTAAACCTCGTCGTGACTCTGGTGCAGACGAAGGTAAGACCCGTTACTGGATCGGCGTTGGCCACCAACAAGGCGTTAAGCCGGGTAACATCGTCGGTGCGATCGCAAACGAAGCGAATATCAGCAGCGATCTGATTGGACGAATCAGCATCAGTGAGAACTTCTCAACGATTGATCTTCCAAATGATCTTAAGCATGCACAATTGAAGAAAATTGCTGATGCTCGTGTCTGCGGCAAGCAGTTGTCGATTCGCCCATGGCAGGATGAGATGTCAGGTAAACCAACGCGTCGTAAAGGACCACCGCGCGACCGCAACAGCAAACCTAAAGGCAATCGCAAACCACGCGCAGAAAAAGCCTAACGGTATCCGATACTCAGCCTAAGGGGCTGAGTATCCTACTTTACCCAACTATAAGCTTATGCAAAACCAGTCTTAAAAACCGACCTAATACGTTGATTTATTAATAATCAAATCCAACTAAAGTAGTAAACTGACGATCCTTTAGAGGCACAACTTTGCCAATATCTGATAAGGATTATCTATGCTCCACTACACTCTCATCGCTTTTGCTCTGATTGCTCTGTTAGCCATTGTGTTTGAAGAGCTGATTCATCTGAACAAAGCGAAATCGACTCTGTTTCTAGGCACGCTCTCTTGGATATTGATCTTCCTGTTTCCTGAACAAGGTGTTACGCCTGAGCAACTCAGGGGTATGCTCAATGAAAACCTTTTAGATATCGCAGGGCTTTGGCTATTTTTAATGTCCGCGATGACCTTTGTCGCCTTTTTAAACCATCAAGGACTGATTGAGACGCTTATATATAGACTACTGCCCAGTCAAATCAGTGAACGCAAACTCATCTTTCTGGTTGGCATCTTCTCCTTTGTCTTTTCAAGTCTTTGTGACAACATCACAGCCACCCTGGTCTCCATTGCCTTGGTACTATCGCTTGGTTTAGAGAGACGTAAAACCCTTAGACTCTCTGTACTGGTTGTATTTGCAGTCAACTCTGGTGGTGTATCGCTGATTACCGGCGATGTGACCACATTAATGGTATTTCTAGCCGGCAAGGTAGAGATTACTGACCTACTGCTACTTTCAGTACCAGCCTTCGTAAGCACCATGCTGTTAGCGGCCATGCTCTCTAGACCCTTGGTAGGTCAGGTGATTATTACCCCTACCCCTCGCAAGGACGACAAGGTCGGTAAAGCCATTGCGGTTATATTTCTAGCAACCATTATTTCGACCATTATTCTCAATATTGTTGCGGGCATCCCACCGGTTTTGACCTTCCTTTTTGGACTATCCACCATGTTTCTGCTGGGCCGTTTTCTCTACGAAGAGGACACTCGTGAAAACCTGTTGGACTACGTTAGACGCATCGAGTTCGATACATTGATGTTCTTTTTGGGTATTTTGCTATTGGTGGGGATGCTCAAAGAGATTGGAACCCTAGACAGTTTAGTAGGCATCTATCAGGTCCTACCCATCACCGTTGCAAACTTTGCGATGGGTGTCTTCTCAGCCTTTGTCGATAACGTACCTTTGACAGCGGCACTGCTCAAATCTGGAGTAGAGATGTCTAAAGCCGAGTGGTTATCCTTAACTTATTCTGTGGGTGTTGGGGGGTCGCTGTTGGCAATTGGGTCAGCAGCCGGCATCGTTGCAATGTCTAAAGTGGATATCCTAAATTTCGGAAGCTATGCACGCTACGTCGTCTATCTATCGATTGCGTTTTTAGTCGGTTACCTTAGTAGTTATCTTTTAGGTAGCTATTTCGTCTAACGCGTAATGAAAACGGGCGACACTCTTACTGTTAACCATAACTTCTAAACAGTGAGTTGCCGCCCGCTTGGCCGAAAGCAATATTTCGACTCGTAATACCCTTCAAACCCGGGCCAGGTAAGCCAACCACTGGATATCAGCTTCAGACTTTTCACGATTTAGTTTAGACCCATGGGTCTGGAGTTCAACTGAAAAAAATTCCATTCAGTAAGCTAAGATCATCCTAACTGACACAACCCTATTAATTGATTTTTTTGCTGTAAAGTCATCCGCTTAATTGCGTACTCGCGCTGAATGGCACTTGAACGATCTGCATGTTGCTCATGCCAGATCAGCTCCACAGGTCGTCTAGCTCGTGTGTATTTAGCGCCGCCAACCAGTTCACCATTGTGTTGACGGAGTCGTCTAGCTGGATCCGTGCTTACCCCTGTATAAAGGGTTTTATCGGAACAACGAACGACGTAAACAAACCAGTGAGACAAGCCAAACGCTCTTAATAAACATTAAAGCCTAGATATAATCACACCCTTAGCTGTAACTGCAACAGAGCGTTTTGCAAAGAATCTGATGTGATGGGCTTACCCATAACGACATCAGCGCCAGCCTTTAACAACAGGTCTCGTTCGTTACCAACCGTTGCAGCGGTTACCCCTAGCACCTTCACACCACTTCCTGTCGCACGAATCGCTTCGACCAATTCATAACCGTTCATCTCCGGCATAAAGATATCCGTTATGATCAGATCCCATTTTTGTTCATTAAACAGATCTAGAGCCAGTTGGCCATTTTCCACAAGAACGGGGTTAGCCCCCAATTTTTGCAGTAAGTTTTCACTAAGCTTTCTGAGCATCAGATTGTCTTCTGCCATCAAAACACTCAATCCCTCTAGTGATACCATCGATGCAGTCTCATCCGGGGTTGCTGACTGCCTAGGCTCAACCGGAATATCAACTATGAAGCAGGCACCTCCTAGCGCTACACTCTCTTTAACATTGAGCGTACCGCCATTAGCTTGAATGATCTCACGACAGATTGAGAGCCCTAATCCGGTTCCATCGGCTTCTGTGTCACCTCTTTCGAAGGGTTCAAAAATCGACTCATACTGAGAGGTAGGAATTCCACGACCATCATCTTCAACCGAGATACGAAGCTGATGCATAGTCTCCTCATTGGCTGATATAGGAGCCATCACATCGACCTGAACTTGAATCGTAGATCCTTGCCCGTGCACAACGGCATTCTTAACCATGTTGGTTAAAACCTGTCGAATACCCCGCTGATCGAGATTGAATTGATGACCTGCCATATCATTCGATTTTACCGAGCATCGAATCTGTTTATTATCGAGCATCGTTTTAAGTGGTGTCAGTGATCGCTCTATTATCTCTATTGGACGAGCATTAGAGAGCGCTCTCTCTTGAATCAGTTCTGGTTCAACCACCGATCGTAAATCATCCAATACCGCTAACAGGTGCTGACTGGTTGAGCGAATATCACCAAACGACTCTGTAATCGCCGCATCGTCCGCTTCCAACATCATATTCAGTGCCGCAGCCGGTGTTCGAAGTTCATGACCAATCACCGCAAACATCTGTTTCTGTTTTTGCAGTGTCTCTTCTAACCGCTTAACAGCCTGACTGCGCTCAGAAAGCGTAACTTCCAGTTGATGCCTGAGCAGAACATCATCAGTACGATTGATGACTGCGCCGCTAAACCCCTGCAACACATCCTCTTTCACTTCAGGGCGTGCATTTAACTCAAGATAACGCCTCTCACCAGAGGGGAGTAACAACTCTCTCTGAATCTTTTGAAAATTATTTGATTGCCAATTGTGGAGTTGATTTTTAAGCTGATCCTCTCCACTGTCCGCAGCGATACGTGTGCTGATATCCTCTTGAGTAATCGTCGGATACTGATCTTTTGGGAGATCATAGAGGGATCTAAAGACATCATTCGCCGTGACGACCCCCTTGATCAAATCACTGTGAAAGAGTCCTATATCACCATATTCAGACACATCGTTAAGCTGCTGCAGTACTTTTTCGGTCCGTTTTACCGACTCAGCAAGCGCCAGTTCCTTCTCTTTGATGTCCGTTACATCCTGTGACAGCTGAATTCGAATCAGCTCACCCTTTGCATTGGTGTGCTCCGCAATCGTCGAGTTTCTAACCCATTTAGTTCTATTCAACGCCTCTATGAAGAGCGGGTACTCAACGACCGCTCCTATTTGAGCAAGCGCGTCTGTAATTTGATTGCGATATCCAGGCTCAGTAGCATTTAATCTAGCCTCACCGACAAGCGGAGCAACATTCTCATTAGGGGGTTCAATTATCCATTGACCCGTCTGATGATTAACGTTTTCCTCTATTAGCGCTAATTTAGAGGTAGTTAAAGCTAAATGGAGCTGTCTATCTAGAGACTCTATCTTCGATAGCTGGCGATTTCGAAGGGTTAACTGATGCCAGATCCACCAGGCAAACAGAGCTGACAACAGTGCAGCCATCAATAAAAGTAGGCCGATGTATGTCTGAACTTGTCTCTCGGTAAATATAGAGAGAGGCTCATTGATGATCGAGATTGGCCCCTTAAGATTAGACGTATCAGCCTTCCAACGCTCTAGCTCGTTATAATCCAAAATATAGCGCTTTTGAGGTGGTTCAAACCCTTCAGATTGACCGTAAACCAGCTGTGCTATCTTTTGGCCCAACTCTCTAGAAGGAGTCATATAACCGCCCAAACCACCAGCCTTAAGAGTTGAGCTCTGCATCGATATCAAGGGGGCCACATCAAGTTCAACAATCTGTTTAGTTAGCTGTATCGGCAAACCATCTTCAGAGACCGACCCAGTACCACGCCCTAACCATAGAATGACTCGATCTGCAGGAAGCTGTTTTAACCTAGATAGGGTCTCGTCAAAACTTAACGACTCATCAAGAAGGGTTAAATCAAATTGATCGGCAAAGTTAAGATCCCATAGATCTTCAACCTCTACTCGACGTGAGCCTGGGGCAAGCACAACCAACTCTTTGATGTTTGGGAACAACTCAGGTATCAAATCAAGTGTTGCCTCTTTATCAAACAGCTCCCCTTTCGAAAATCCGGGAAGAGCGGCCATGCTGGTGTTGACAGCAAAAATATTTATCTCGTTGGGTTGTTTGCTAGAAAGTCCTTGAGCAACTCGCAGGGCAAAATTGCCTTCGGCGATGATCGTTGCGGGTAGTTTAGGGTAATTTTTATAAATAGACTCGATTTTTTGCGGAAGGTATTCGGGCTCACTTCTGAAAGCATCCAATCGGTGGATGTAAACCTCTTTTGTGAATAACTCAGATTGATCAAAGAGTAGCTGATACTGCTCATCAATAAACCCCTGAAAAACCTCTTGCTGAAAAGGGATCTGTTCGTGGCCAGTAAACAGAATCAATATCCGATTAGGATCCACAGGCTTGTCAGACGCCGAAGTCGCCGTTAATGGAATTGAGATCAGTAGAGAGAACAACAACTGGGATTTGGTTTTTGCAAAAAATTTGCAAAACGCGACGCATAAATAAAAACAAGAGTTCAGCATGATCAATCCAACACCTAACCTAAACAGTTTCGAGCATCATTAACATAGATGCCTATCTACTGTGGATTAAGCAAATGCCATGCCAACATACAAACTTTTAAGCGGAAAGTTGCTGTACCTGCTCTAAAGCATGATTAGCCTCTTGATGAACCTCACCAAACCAGGCCAGTTCTGAATGAAGCTTAACTACCTCGCCGACGATGATGATGGATGGAGCGGGCAGTTGTGCACTCTCTTGTAGATCGGATATCGTCGACAAGGTTCCGGTCAACACTCTTTGATCCTTACAGGTACCGCGAGAGACGATGGCGACCGGTGTAGAGGCTGAACGACCCGCACCCATCAATCCCGCAGAGATATCTGGCAAAGTGTGCAATCCCATATAGAAGACCAACGTCTCATTCGTAGCTAATAGATCTGAGAAATCTAATTCTGCTTGTCGGCTCTTCAACTGCCCGGTTACAAATCTAACGGATTGAGCATAATCACGGTGAGTCAATGGAATGCCAGAGTAACTACTGCAGGCACTGGCCGCTGTAATGCCAGGCACTACCTGAAAAGGCACTCCCTGCTCTGACAAGGCTTGAAGCTCTTCACCGCCTCGACCGAAGATGAACGGATCCCCCCCTTTTAGGCGGACCACTCGCTTCCCCTGTTTCGCATGTTTGACTAGCAGCTCGTTAATCCCCTCTTGTGACAAGGTATGTTGATCACGGCGTTTACCCACATAGATTAAATCGGCATCTCGACGACAAAGATCCACCACTTCCGGCGAGACCAAGGCGTCATACAACACCACATCGGCCTGCTGCATCAAACGCAGTGCTTTAAAGGTCAGTAGTTCAGGATCCCCTGGCCCCGCGCCGACCAGATAGACTTCACCCATTGGTGCTTTATCTTCGGCCGCTTCAATCGCCGACCTAAGTAACTGCTCAGCCTCATCCTGCTGTTCTGCAAATACCTTTTCGGCGACAGGGCCTGACAGTATCTTCTCCCAAAATAGGCGACGACCATCAACGGTGGAAAATTTCTGTTTCACCTGCTGTCTAAATCGTCCCACCAAAGCACCTAAATCGGCATAGCCTTGAGGGATGAGAGTCTCCAATCGTGCTCGAAGATTTCTCGCTAAGACCGGTGCTTTACCCGCCGAGGAGATACCGACAACGATTGGGGATCGATCGACAATAGCCGGAAAGATAAACGTACAGAGTGCAGGACTGTCTACGACGTTGACCGGAACATTAGCAGAACGCGCGTCAAAAGAGATCGACTCATTGAGCGATTGATTATCGGTCGCGGCGACGACCAAGACTCTGCCTTGCAGTAGAGATTTACGATACTTACCCAGCTCAATCTGACCACCCTTCTGCTCAACCAGCATTTTCACCTCTTCACACACCTCTGGTGCAATAAGATGAATGAGCGCGCCAGCACGTGTTAATAGCCGTGCTTTACGCAAAGCCACGTCGCCGCCACCTACCAGTAGAACAGGTCGGTTTTTAAGATCAAAAAAGAGCGGTAAATATTCCATTAGAGTGGCTCTACAGTTGCGTATGAAGTCCGCATTCACGGGTCTCTAGCGCTTTGGTTGGGTCGAAATAGTCATGCTCATTCGGCAAATTATGTTCTAGCAGATAGGACTCAAGTTGAGCCTCAGTCAGCTCAAAGAGTGGGGCCACCTTCAGCACACCATCTTTTGATTGGCTTAAGACGTCCAGTGACTGTCTAAACTCGGTCTGATCTTTGCGAATGGCGTTAAACCATACGTCCGGCTTTAGATCGGCTAGAGCCCGCTGAAATGGCTCGATTTTGACCTGCTGTGTAAAGGTTTCATGCAGTGGGCTATCCACGTCAGGGATGCCACCCATGACCACATTTCGATGCGCTGCTGTTTGTGCTGGCACATAGGTAATCACATTAAGATTTAGGTCTTGTATCAGTTTTTCGGCAAAGCGGTAGGTCGCCGAGGTGTTGTATCCTGAGTCGACCCAAAGCACTTTAATATCCGGTTTAACTGAGGTCACTAGATGCAGAATGACCGACTCATAGGGACGAAAATTGGTCGTAATAATTGGGTTATCGCCCTGCTCTAGTGCCCACTCGACAATCGCTTGAGGGGTTGCGCCGGCGAGTTGTTGATTAGCCTTATTAATATCTAAGCTCATAATGTCTGCCTATAGATAGGTTGGTCGTTTCGCGCATCAGCCTGATAGTGCACGGAAATTTCTTGATAGGCCGTTTGGGCCTGCTCAGCATCGATCGGAGCCTGCAACAGCACCGAGTCAAAGCCACACCGATAGAGATAATCCAGTCGATCACGGCTCACCTCACCGCTGGCACGTATCTCACCCTGGAAACCCTCTCGACGTAACAGGCGAGCAAAACTGAAGCCTCTACCGTCGCGTAGCGCTTCAAAATAGATTTCAACCAGCGATACCTGATTTAAATGTGGAATCAGATCATCCAGTGACTCCTCACTGCTGAGTCTGACGCCTAATCGTTCCTGAGGTTGTGCAATCGTCACTTGCTGAAGAAGCTGAGTGAATGGCACAACGATGGATGATTCTGTAATGTCTGAAAACTCTTCCTGAAAAACCCAAGGATCATCACTGACTAAGGTTTTATGCTTAAGCAACGGCATAGACTCTCTCCTTAAACGGCTCAACACCTAGTCGGCGCACGCAATCGATAAACAGCTCATCACCCTTTCGTAGTTCCACATAGGTTTCCAGAAGACGCTTTAACGTATCGGCCACCTCATCAGCAGCGACAGCGCGTCCCAGCACTTTACCGAGTGATGCATCGGCTTCGCTCGATCCTCCCAGTGTGATTTGATACCAATCCTCACCCTTCTTATCGACACCTAGGATACCGATATGGCCCACATGGTGATGGGCACAGGCATTAATACATCCCGACATATTGAGGCGTATATCACCAAGATCATGCAGATAATCAACATCATCAAAGGCATCATTAATCTGCTGAGCAATGTTCAGGGTTTTTGCATTGGCCAAAGAACAGAAATCAAAACCGGGGCAGACAATCATATCGGTTAGCGTGCCGATATTGGCACGAGCTAAATTTGCATCTCTGAGGGCTACCCAAACGGAGTACAAATTTCTCTGATCAACATCGGCCAATAGAAGATTTTGATGATGCGTTGAACGAACCTGTCCAAAGGAGAAACGATCCGCCAACTCTGCCACAAGATCCATCTGCAAGGCTGTGATATCCCCCGGCGCTCCCAACTGCGGCTTAAGGGAGACGGTCACTGCACGATAGCCAGGCACTTTGTGCTGATGCGTATTTCTCTGATACCAATGTTTAAACTCTGAATGGGTCTCAAGATAGTGATCCAATGTCGTGTCAGCAGCAGCTTCAGTGTTGTAGTCATGTGGCGTGAAAAAGTCACTGACCCGTTCAATCTCCTCTTGAGTAATTTGCAAATCACTCCCTTTGAGATGCAGCCACTCCTCTTCGACAAGATCACGAAACGCATCAGCACCCAGCGCATCAACTAATATCTTAATTCGAGCTTTGTACTTGTTATCACGACGCCCCTTTAAGTTATAAACCCTTAGGATTGCCTCCAAGTACGAGATCACCTCATTAGCGGGTAAGAACTGACGAATCACCTTACCTATTTTCGGTGTGCGCCCTAAACCACCGCCAACTAATACCTCGAAGCCTAGCTCGCCTTGAGCGTTCTTAATGAGGTGCAACCCAACATCATGAACTTGAGTGGCTGCACGGTCTTCTGGCCCTGAGGTAATGGCGATCTTGAATTTTCGTGGAAGATAGGCAAATTCAGGATGCAGAGTCGACCACTGTCGAATCAGCTCACACCAGGGTCTAGGATCAGAAATTTCAGTTGCGGAAACGCCGGCAAAGTGATCAGTGGTCGTATTTCGAATACAGTTGCCTGAAGTCTGGATCGCATGCAGCTGAACCTTTGCGAGATCCGCCAAAATATCAGGCACCTCTTCAAGTTTTGGCCAGTTAAATTGAATATTGGTACGCGTCGTAAAGTGACCATAGCCTCTATCATATTTTCTAGAGATCGCAGACAAAGCTCTTAACTGAGTCGATGTCATCGTTCCATAGGGAATAGCCACCCTAAGCATAGGTGCCTGTCTCTGGATATAGAGACCATTCATCAGACGGAGTGCCAGAAACTCGTCATCACTCAAGCGCCCTTCTAAATACCGCTTGGTTTGATCGCGATACTGTTCAACACGCTCATCAACGATCTTTTGATCAACGTCGTTATAGATATACATCGTCTACCCTAACCCTTTACTGAAATATTCTTTTAAACCGCTAAAACGAAACGGATACCTATCGCCATCAACAGACTGCCGATGATCGGCTGCATCAATTTAGGAGATAGATTCGCCCCTAATCGACTGCCTAACCAAACCCCGGGCAGTGAGCCCACTAATAGGTAGGCCAAAAGCTCCAAATCCACTGTACCCATATGCATGTGACCAAACCCTGAGAAAGCCGTAAGCACAACGGCATGGACTAAGTCCGTTCCAACGATCGTACCCATAGAAAAACGCGGATAGAGTAAGATCAGCATGGCGGTTCCAAGCGCACCTGCCCCTACTGATGAAAGTGTGACCAACCCACCTAAAAAGAGACCACATAACACCGTTAGATAGGGACGCAGCTTTACAAGTGTTTGCGCAAAAGGCGTATCGGACTGCTTGTCTGAAAAACGACGAATTGCCTCACGAAAGAAGACTGCAATAGAGGTGAGTAACAGAGAGATCCCAAGCGTTAAGTTGATGGTTGATTCGAGAGTTGCCACCGAATCAACCTGACTGAGGAGAATCAGCGTCAAAAATGAGCTTGGCAAACTCCCCAACAACAGCAATGCCGCTACACGCCACTCGACCAACTGTCTCTTTGCGTAATTAATGATGCCACCCGCTTTAGTAAATGCTGCGTATAGAAGGTCCGTACTCACAGCCACTATTAAAGGCACACCAAAACCGACAATTAATATAGGCGTCATCAACGCGCCACCACCTATACCGGTTAAACCAATAACGAAACCAACCAAAAGGCCAGCAAAAGAGTATCCAAATTCCATGTGGTTGCTCCGTTATAAAGATAAGAATAGAAATTACGAAATGGAATATATATACCTTTCTATATAACTCAAAATAATATTTAGACGTAATATTATCCGAATCAGTTATATAGCTAATATTTATAGATGTTTAAATTTATATAACCAAAACTACTATCTTAATTTTTATATATTCTTTTGGGTTATATAAATTTGTATGCATAATGCGTTTTCGAAATTAAGGAGGCGCTATGAATCTTATTAGCTCGGATCGTTTGACCCATCTCAAACAGCTTGAAGCAGAGAGCATTCACATCATTCGTGAAGTGGCTGCTGAGTTTAATAACCCTGTTATGCTCTACTCTATCGGTAAAGATTCATCAGTCATGCTGCACTTAGCCCGTAAGGCTTTTTACCCTGGCAATCCTCCTTTTCCACTGCTTCATGTCGATACCACTTGGAAATTCCGAGAGATGATCGAGTTTAGAGACCAGATGGCAAAAGATGCGGGTATGGAACTGTTGGTTCATATCAATCAGGAGGGCGTCGATATGAACATCAATCCCTTTGTCCATGGGTCCGCAAAACATACTGACATCATGAAGACTCAAGGTCTTAAGCAGGCTCTAAATAAGTATCAGTTTGATGCTGCATTTGGGGGTGCTCGTCGTGATGAAGAGGCGTCTCGCGCCAAGGAACGCGTCTTCTCATTTAGGGACCAAAACCACCGTTGGGATCCAAAGAACCAGAGGCCAGAACTCTGGAATATCTACAACACTGAGATCAATAAAGGCGAGAGCATTCGTGTCTTTCCTTTATCGAACTGGACAGAGCTAGATATCTGGCAATACATATACTTAGAGAATATTTCTTTAGTACCACTTTACTTCTCTAAGCCACGGCCAGTGGTTCAAAGAGATGGCATGACCATCATGGTCGATGACGAGCGTTTACCACTTAATGACGGTGAAGCACCTGAACAAAAATCGGTCCGTTTTAGAACCCTAGGCTGCTATCCGTTAACGGGCGCCGTTGAATCTACAGCCACAACGCTGCCGGAGATCATTCAAGAGATGCTATTGGCGACCACCTCTGAAAGGCAGGGCCGCGCTATAGACCATGACGGTGCAGGGTCCATGGAACAGAAGAAAATCGAAGGATATTTCTAGGATAGATATTATGAGTCATCAATCATCCCTTATTGCCAGTGATATTAACGCCTACCTTGAGCAGCACGAGAATAAAGAGCTGCTCCGTTTTATCACCTGTGGCAGCGTCGATGACGGCAAATCCACTTTGATCGGCCGTCTACTTCACGACTCTAAAATGATCTATGAGGATCAACTTGCTGCCATCAATAAAGAGAGTAGGCGTGTTGGCACAACCGGCGATCAACCTGATCTAGCGCTATTGGTTGATGGCCTTCAGGCCGAGCGTGAACAAGGCATCACCATTGATGTGGCTTATCGTTTTTTTTCTACTGCAAAACGTAAGTTCATCATCGCCGATACACCCGGCCATGAGCAGTACACACGCAACATGGCGACCGGCGCATCAACTGCGGATTTGGCGATTATTCTGGTCGATGCCCGATACGGCGTTCAGACACAGACACGTCGCCACAGCTACATCGTATCCCTACTGGGCATTAAACACATTGTCGTCGCGATCAACAAAATGGATCTCGTAGAGTTCGATCAGAATCGTTTTAACGAGATTCAGTCAGAGTATCTCGCTTTGACCGATAAACTGGGCTTATCCGATATTCACTTCTGCCCTATCTCTGCACTGCAGGGGGACAATGTTGTCGATCCATCCATCAACACTCCATGGTACTCAGGTCCTACTCTTATGGAGTTGCTAGAGGATGTAGATACTGGACGTGCAACGTCTGAGGCTTTTCGCTACCCCGTGCAATATGTCAGTCGCCCTAACCTAAACTTCCGTGGCTATGCGGGAACCATCGCGTCAGGCTCCATAGAGGTCGGTCAAGAGGTCAAGGTCCTCCCAAGTAACAAGCAATCCAAGGTTAAATCGATCGTTACGATGGATGGGAATCTTGAACGTGCTTTCGCTCCAATGGCCGTCACGCTGACGCTTGAAGATGAAATCGATATCTCACGCGGTGACACTCTGGTGATGTCGAAAGATGAGGTTGAGCCGATTAACGCCTTTAGAGCCAAACTGATCTGGATGGACCAGTCTCCCCTTAAGCTAGGCAACAACCTTCTCATTAAAACAACAGCAGCGAAATCCTCTGGCCGAGTCACTGATATTCATTTCAAAGTGGATGTGAATAGCCAAGAGGCTCTACCTGCAGATTCATTGACGCTTAATGAAATTGCCGAAGTCAGTCTGCAACTCGATCGCGCGATTCAGATGGATCCCTACCTAGAGAATGGTTCGACCGGATCCTTTGTTGTCATTGACCGCTTAACCAATAGAACCATTGCCGCAGGCATGATGGTTGAAGCTGAGCAGCCGATTGAGAACAACGAAATACACTCTGAAACGGTGGTTGATGCTAGCCTTCGAGCTCGTCGCCTGGGCCATAACGCTCTGATAGTTGGGCTACCGAATGTCTCAAATTCGGTGCTGTTCACGCTGGAGAAATGTCTCTTCGATAGAGGCCTTCTACCGGCGGTTAGCAGCCGACTGGACGATGCAGTACTGTTAAAAGAGGCAGGCACCGTTGTTCTCAGTACTATCGAAGATGGAAGTGATATTGTCATAGGACCGCATGCAAAATGTGAGGTTTATCTCGATATCACCCTGCCGACCGAAAAACAGGTTGATTTGATTCTGCAGTCACTGACTGAACTAAAGTTACTTTAGCGACGTCTAATTGACCTGAAACAACCGTTGATACTGGGTTATAGAGGCGGTTTAGGGTACACTCTAAACCGTTTTTATTAAGCTTCTTTTTGCTTTCAACGCCATAGCGATAGACGATGACTGAGTTTCTATTAATTTTAATCAGTACCGTACTGGTGAATAACTTTGTACTGGTTCAATTTCTAGGCTTGTGCCCCTTCATGGGGGTATCCAACAAGCTAGAGACCGCTATGGGGATGTCGCTCGCGACCACCTTCGTACTGACGCTCTCTTCTGTCTGCAGCTACTTGGTCTACACCTACCTGCTACTGCCATTTGATCTGATCTATCTACAGACGGTCAGTTTCATTCTCGTGATCGCGGTGGTTGTGCAGTTCACGGAGATGGTCGTACATAAAACCAGTCCACTGCTCTACAAGCTACTGGGTATCTTCCTGCCACTGATTACCACCAACTGTGCGGTATTGGGTGTAGCACTGTTGAACATTCGCAAACAGAACGACTTTATCGAATCCATTGGTTATGGTTTTGGTGCTGCAGTTGGCTTTTCGTTGGCACTGATTCTTTTCTCGGCGCTGCGTGAGCGCATTGCTGTTGCTGAGGTGCCAGTTGCCTTTAAAGGTCCAGCCATCGGTATGATTACGGCTGGCCTTATGTCACTCGCCTTCATGGGCTTTGCTGGCCTGGTTCAGTTCTAAGGTGGCCGCATGAGTAGCGTTGCACTAGCCATTCTTGTTCTCGCCATTCTGGCATTGATCTTTGGTGTCATTCTTGGCTTCGCAGCCGTCCGCTTCAAAGTGGAGGGTGACCCGATTGTTGATCAAATTGACGCCCTGTTACCACAAACTCAATGTGGCCAATGTGGTCACCCTGGCTGCCGCCCTTACGCTGAAGGTATCGCAGCAGGTGAAGCGATCAATAAGTGTCCACCTGGTGGGCAGACCACCATTGACCAATTGGCCGAGTTGCTTAACGTTGATTCTATTCCTCTGGACTCAGAGCACGGGGTCGAGGATGTTCGTAAGGTCGCTTACATTCGTGAAGATGAGTGCATTGGCTGTACTAAGTGTATTCAAGCCTGCCCAGTCGATGCCATTTTAGGTGCAGCAAAACAGATGCACACCGTCATTGTCGATGAGTGTACCGGTTGTGATCTCTGTGTTGAGCCCTGCCCTGTCGACTGTATTGATATGCTGCCAGTGGCGACGACAACACTGAACTGGAAGTGGCCAGAACCACCTCAAACCAATAATCTGATTGCGACGGATAGACAGCCTCGCTTTGAGGAGAATCCATCGTGAAGGTATTCAGTTTTCACGGCGGCATTCACCCGCCAGAAAATAAGAAGCAGTCTACTCGCGCTTCAGTGCGGACCATGCCCATTCCTAAAAACTTGGTCATTCCAACCCAGCAACACCTTGGCCTAGCCGCTGACCCTGTTGTCTCTGTTGGAGATAAAGTACTTAAAGGACAGATCATCGCTGAACCCGTAGGGCGCATAAGTGCGTCGTTGCATGCACCTACTTCCGGCACCGTTACCGCGATCGAAGCACAACCCGTGCCGCACGCGTCGGGTCTAACCGCTGAGTGTATTGTGATTGAATCAGATGGCCTAGATCAGTGGATTGAACATCAGGCAATTGATTATAAGGGCATAGAGCGTTCTGCACTGGTTAAACAGATTCGCCAAATGGGTATTGCAGGTATGGGTGGTGCAGGCTTCCCGACCGATGTGAAATTGAACTTGGGTTCAGATCACATTGTCACCACCTTGATTATCAATGCGGCTGAGTGTGAGCCCTACATTACTGCTGACGATATGCTGATGCGTGAGCACGCCTCTGAAATATTAGAAGGTATTAAAATCATTCAGCATCTGTTGGAGCCAACTCATACCCTAATTGGTATAGAGGATAACAAGCCCAACGCGATTCGCGCCCTCAATGAGGCGCTCGCTGAAACTGATATCGATGTGGATCTCGTCGTGGTTCCGACCAAATACCCTTCCGGTGGTGAACGCCAATTGATTCAGCTTTTAACCGGTGTAGAAGTACCGAGTGGCAAAATACCGGCTGACATTGGCATTGTGGTGCAAAACGTTGGGACGGCTCAGGCGCTGCATCGCGCGATCAATCACGGGGAGCCATTAATACAACGTATTGTGACGGTAACCGGTGAGGCAGTTGAGCACCCTGGGAACTTCTGGACACTGATCGGAACACCTTTTTCAGAACTGCTTTCGGCGGCTGATCTAAAACCGGGCGCCATGCATCGTCTGGTGATGGGCGGTCCAATGATGGGGGTTGCCGCAGAAACCGATTCAATTCCGGTCATCAAAACAACCAACTGTCTGATCGCGGCGACCGATAGCGAGATGCCCGAAGCGCCTGCGGCACAGCCCTGTATCCGATGTGGAATGTGTGAACAGGCCTGCCCTGCACAACTGCTTCCGCAGCAGCTCTACTGGTTTGCAAAAGGCAAAGAGTTTGAGAAGGCGAAAAACCATAACCTGTTTGACTGTATAGAGTGCGGAGCTTGCGCCTACGTCTGCCCTAGCAGCATTCCTCTGGTGCAATTCTACCGTTTTGCCAAATCTGAGATCCGTGCAGAGGAACTTGAACAACGCAAAGCTGACCATGCTCGTGAGCGATTCGAAGCGAGACAAGCTCGCCTAGAACGCGAGGCAATCGAGAAAGCGGAACGACGTAAAGCACGCGCGGCTGAAGCGGCTAAAGCTCAAGCAGAACGTAAGAAACAGTCCAGCAGTGAAACTGCGCAAGATGACACAGCGGCACTGAAAACAGCTGCGGCCGTTGCCAGAACCAAATTGAAGAAAGCCGAAATCGCCCTCAAAAATGCCCAAGATAAAGGTCTGGATGGCGTTGAAACTCTGCAAGCGACTGTCGATAAACTTAAACAGGCAGCGACTGAGGCTGAACAGGCCCTTCAGAACAGCTCTACAACGGAAGCAGTCCAATCAACGCCAACTAAGAGCGAACCGAAAGAGACTAAACCGGATCTAAAAGCGCTGAAGCAGCAAGTTTCGATCATGCGCACCAAGTTGAAGAAGGCAGAAGCCGCCGAAGAGAAAGACGAAAGCGTAATCGAAGCGTTGAAGTCTCGCCTAGAAGAGGCAAGCAAAGCCCATACTGATGCTGACAATGCTCTGATTGAACTGGCCCAGAGCGCAGGAATTGATCTTAAACAGCTGCGCATTGATGTTGCCATGGCGAAGGTTGCCATAACCAAGATTGAACGTGCGATCAGCAAGAGTGATGACGTGACAGAGCAAGAAGCTCTGAAAACCGATCTTGAGTCAGCCAAAAGTCATTTCGCTCAACTTGAATCACAACTTAAACCGTACGAGTAGGATTAACAGATGTCACTGATACGGATGAGTTCACCCCACGTTACCCGCAGCAATACCAGCTCTGGTGTCATGCAGCTAGTCATTCTGGCGATGATTCCAGGCATACTCGCGCTGACCCTCTTCTTCGGTTGGGGTACTTTGATTCAGGTTGCGATCTGCCTAGCCTCAGGGCTCGCGTTTGAAGCGCTTGCTCTGAAGATGCGCGGACTGCCCATTTCACGCTACCTAGGTGATTATTCCGCCACGGTAACGGCACTTCTATTAGCAGTCTCTATACCGCCCTCAGCACCGCTCTGGATCGGTATTGTTGGGATGTTTGTTGCGATTCTATTTGCTAAACAGGTTTATGGCGGCATTGGTAATAATCCCTTTAATCCAGCAATGGTCGCCTACGCCCTACTGCTGGTCTCATTCCCGGTTCAGATGACCAGTTGGAACCTTCCCTACGTATTAAGTGGCAGTGAGGGTTGGTCCATTCCAGCTATATCGGAGTCACTGTCACTGATCTTTGCCGGATCATCAGAGATGATGGATGCCTACACCGGGGCGACCCCTTTGGATATTCTGCGCAACCGTGATGGTTTTACGACAGAAGAGATGTGGCGCAGCAATCAAACCTTGATTGAGGGTGCCGCAGCCTATCACGCCCTTTCGGCCGCATGGTTTATGGGTGGCATCTACCTGATCTACAAAAAGGTATTCACTTGGCATACCCCTGTCAGCATTCTTGCCACCCTAGGCTTGGTGAGTGCCATCGCTTATGGTGTCGATCCCAGTAATTTTGTTGACCCGTTTAATCACCTAACACTGGGTGCCACTATGTTAGCGGCGTTTTTTATCGCTACGGATCCGGTTTCATCCGCTACCAGTAACCGCGGTCGAATCGTTTTTGGTATGGGTATCGGATTGTTAATTTTCATTATTCGAACCTGGGGTAACTATCCTGATGCGGTTGCTTTCTCGGTTCTTCTAATGAATCTAGCGGCGCCAATGATCGACCACTACACCCAACCGCGTAGTTACGGCCATAAACGTGCACGTCTTGGACCCAAAGGAGAGTGAGTATGGAGATCAATGAGAACCCTACCACCACTCAATCCATCTCTAAGAGCGCGGTTGGTATTGGTCTATTTGCCGTTTTGTCGGCTGCTGTGATCGCCATTACCCAAGTGACGACGGTCGATCGTATTGATGCCAACGTTCGTGAAGCTGAATCGAAGGCACTCTATGAGATCTTCCCTGCGAGCATTGATGAACAGCTGTATGACCATCGCATTGAACTGGATGCAGGACAGCTGAACGTCGAGACTGGGACCACTGGTTACCAAGCGATACAAAACGATCAGGTAGTGGGGGTTATTTTACCGGTCACCTCCTCTCAGGGTTACTCTGGCGACATTGATCTGATTGTCGGAATCAATGCGGACAGCTCCATTGCTGGTGTGCGAGTCATCTCCCACAAAGAGACCCCAGGGCTTGGCGATAAAATCGATAGAGCTAAATCAGATTGGATAGAAAGCTTCAGAGGGACTCGTCGACAGGGTCAAGATGATTCAAACTGGGCCGTGAAAAAAGATGGCGGTCAATTTGATCAATTTACCGGTGCAACGATCACACCTAGGGCTGTCGTCAAAGCAACCAGCGTTGCGTTAGACTACTTTGAGACCCACAAGAATCTGTTATTGTCACCCGCGAATCGTGAGAAGAGCTATGCAGAGTGAAACACAGACACTGATTAAGAATGGGTTATGGACTAACAACCCAGCCCTGGTTCAACTACTTGGACTCTGTCCACTACTCGCCGTCACCAACTCGGTGGTTAACGCGCTAGGACTTGGATTGGCGACACTGGTCGTTCTGACCGGCAGCAACTTGACGGTATCACTGTTCCGCAAGCTAACACCTGAAACGGTTCGTCTACCCATTTTCGTGATGATTATTGCCGCCTTTGTCACCGCCATCGAATTACTGATGCAGGCCTTCACTTATGAACTCTATACCATTTTGGGTATTTTCATTCCGCTCATCGTCACCAACTGCGTGATTATGGGTCGCGCCGATGCCTTTGCCTCTCGAAATGCGATCAAAGAGTCGTTTATTGACGGCTTCTTTATGTCGATTGGCTTTATGCTGGTCTTGGTCATTCTCGGCGCGATGCGTGAGCTACTGGGCACCGGTGCTCTGTTTGCCAACATGGATCTTCTATTCGGAGAGATGGCAACGAACTGGCATATTACACTGGCAGATGACTACCCTAACTTCCTATTTGCCATTCTACCGCCGGGCGCATTCCTCGGTTTAGGCCTTTTGATCGCACTGAAAAACCTGATTGATCAGCGAATCAAAGAGCGACAACCAATCCCTGAGCCAACCGAAGCTCCCGTAAGTACGGGTTCGAAACGGGTCCGCGTAACAGGCTAAGCGATGAACAAACTAAAACGCATCGAGATCTTCGAGCGACTAAAAGCGGACAATCCACATCCAACAACCGAACTAGAGTACAGTTCGCCGTTTGAGCTGCTGGCAGCCGTGCTTCTATCGGCTCAGGCTACTGACGTTGGAGTGAACAAAGCGACTCGCAAGCTATTCCCTATCGCCAACACACCGCAGGCGATCATTGATTTGGGCATTGAAGGGCTTAAAGAGAAAATTAAGACCATCGGCCTATTCAATACCAAGGCTGAGAATCTGATGAAGACCTGCCATATGCTGGTCGATCTTCATAACTCAGTGGTTCCAGACAACCGAGAAGATCTTGAAGCGCTCCCAGGCGTTGGACGCAAGACCGCCAATGTCATTCTAAATACCGCCTTTGGCCAACCCACCATGGCAGTTGATACCCATATATTCCGTGTCTCCAACCGGACCGGGATCGCCCCAGGTAAAAATGTATTAGAGGTCGAGAAGCGACTGCTGCGCCTTGTGCCAAAGGAGTATTTAATCGATGCCCACCATTGGTTGATACTGCATGGCCGCTATGTCTGCGTCGCTAGAAAGCCTCGATGTGGCGCCTGTAACATTGAAGATTTGTGTGAATTCAAAAAGAAAACAGACTACTAGGATCCATTATGAGCAACGATGACAACAAGCCCTACCAAGGTGAAACCAACCAGACCAAAAATGGCTTTTTAACACTGATGTCTCGTTTAGTAATTGATGAAAAGTTGCCGGTTCGTTTTATGTATAAAACCGTCCCTGAGCATCTAAATGATACCGGATGGCGACTATTCACTGGGTATGAAGATGATGAGTTTCTAGCCAACGAACAGGTGAATATGATTCCCATGCCCACAGAGAAAGTCGTGAAAATAGACCCCTCCTTAGAGCCCCTGCTTGAGTACAACGCTGGCACTGTCTGGGAGCGTGCACCTGAATCCGAAGGCTGGGAGCGTGTCTACGACTATAAGATTCCAAGTGCTAACGTCGATGTCGAGATCACCAATGATGTGGATCAGTTCGGTAACGAAACAACCCACTGATTAATCTCTATTAATCGCGACCCTTTTTACCCTACTCCCTTGGGTCGCGATTCAGTTAAATTCCGCTCTTGAATTTTCTAGTTACTATCCCCAAATAATCTATGTAGGCAGTGACCATGAGGTACTGCACTTCCTAACCACGCCGCTTGGGTGGTTTAACTTTGAACTACATATTGCTTAATTTGAGGATATGACCATGCGTAATTTTGACCTAACACCCCTATACCGTTCAGCAATTGGCTTCGATCGCCTAGCCAACATGATTGATACCGCTAACCGAAGCGAACAATCAGCTTACCCTCCGTACAATATCGAAGCGACCGGAGAGAACTCTTACCGCATTACTATGGCTGTAGCCGGCTTTACTCGCGAAGAGATTGAGATTACCAGCGAGAGCGGCAACCTAGTGATTCGTGGTAACAAAGCGGAAGATCAAGTAGAGCGTACCTACCTCTACCAAGGCATCGCAGCCCGTAACTTTGAGCGCAGATTCCAACTAGCCGATCACGTCCGCGTTGAAAATGCGTCGATGGAAAATGGACTGCTTCACGTTGAATTGATCCGTGAAATTCCAGAAGCGATGAAAGCTCGTCGGATTGAGATTAGCTAAGAATAGACTTAAAAAAACGCGGCATTTGCCGCGTTTTTTAACCGTGACTGGCCTTCAGCCTGTCATCGACCCTTGCCGCTTCTTCCAGAAGATAGAGCAAAATCTACCAGCGGATGACAGGCTGAAAGCCAGTCACCGTCACGAGATGTAGGAGCGAATTAGCGCGAAGCGATAAACCGCGATCTGTTATGAAAGCCAAAACTGATTACTGGAGTCGGCTTTTAAGAACATCCCCAATCTTCACAGCATCCCGCTCGGTTCTTAGCTCTTGGAATAGCTCTTTGGCTTGCGGATAGTGCCAGCCTAGCATATTGCACCACTGTTTAATACGACCATGCACATGACGCTCTTCAATTAACGAGAAGACATCATCATAAAACTCAAGGATATTCGGCTTTAGCAGCTGCCAACACTCATCCAAATCGGTCGGGTAGCTTCTATCTTTAATCTGAAGCGGTAGCAGTGGGTTAGCGACCCAGCCTCGCCCAATCATGACATCCTCACACCCACTGACCTCTCGGCATCGGTCATAGTCTTCGACGTTCCAGACTTCGCCATTGGCAATCACCGGGATCGAGACCGCATTTCGAATCTTGGCGATCCACTCCCAGTGTGCCGGCGGTTTGTACCCTTCTACCTTTGTGCGGGCATGCACAGTAAGATAGCTCGCACCAGCCGCTTCGATCGCCTGCGCATTATCGATTGCCAATGATTTGTCTTCATACCCTAGGCGCATTTTAGCGCTGACTTCGATATGGCTAGGAACCGCATCACGCACCGCTTTAACGGCATCATGAACGACCTCGGGCTCCTTAAGGAGAATCGATCCACCCCTACTCTTATTAACGGTTTTGGCGGGGCAGCCGAAGTTCATATCAATCGCAGGCGCGCCCAACTCAAGTGCAGTTAAAGCATTTTTAGCCAGGGATTCAGGATCAGAACCCAATAACTGAACAACCAGAGGGGTATCGCCGTAACCGCAATAATCCTGTTTCAGCTCTGGGATCAGTTTATGAAAGACTTTAGGGGGGAGCAGCGTGTCATTAACACGCACAAACTCGGAGACCATCTGATCAGCTCCGCCCACTCGAGCGATGAGGCGACGCATGCTGTAATCAACAACGCCCTCCATCGGGGCAACAATCAGACGCATAAAAAGTCGATTTTAAATGGCGTCTAAGCCACGCTGTAGATCGCGCTTGAGATCGTCAACGTTCTCTAGGCCGACAGAGAGACGAATCAAGCTATCTTGAATACCCGCTTCTGCACGAGCTTCAGCTGACATACGTCCGTGAGTCGTCGTTGCAGGGTGAGTGATTGTGCTCTTAACATCGCCTAGATTACCGGTAATCGAGATGACTTCGGTTGCGTCGATAAACGACCAAGCCGCCTCTTGCTGGCTCAGGGTATCGCTCGCAACTTCAAATCCAAGTACCGCACCAAATCCTGATTGCTGACGAGCAGCCAGTTCATGTTGTGGATGCGAAGCGAGACCTGAGTAGTAGACTCTGGCTACTTTAGGCTGGGCCTCTAGCCACTGTGCAATCTCTAGTGCAGCCTCGCTGTGCGCTCTCATTCGCAGTGGAAGTGTCTCTAAGCCTTTTTGGAAAACCCATGCGTTGAATGGACTCAGACAAGAGCCCGCTGTTCGGATAAACCCGAACACCTCTTCCATATCAGCGTCTGAACCAACCACAACGCCACCGACAACACGCCCCTGTCCATCAAGGTGTTTAGTGGCCGAGTGCATGACAATATCCGCACCCAACGACAGTGGCTTTTGCAAAGCGGGTGTTAGAAAACAGTTATCCACCACTAACTTAGCACCCGCTGCATGTGCCACGTCAGCAACGGCCTGTATGTCCGTCACCTCGGCTAAAGGGTTACTGGGCGTCTCTAGGAAAAACATACGGGTTGTTGGACGCACAGCCGATTGCCATGCGGTTAAATCTTTAGGATCAACAAAGGTCGTTTCGATCCCCGCTCGACTCACGTACTTTTCAAACAGTGATACGGTTGAACCAAACACAGAGCGAGAACAGACCACATGATCGCCCTGTTTCATTAATGACAAACAGAGACTCATAATGCCCGCCATCCCTGAACTTGTCGCGATGGCGCGCTCCCCACCCTCTAGCGCCGCAATACGACGCTCAAAGGCCTGAACCGTTGGATTGGTAAAACGTGAGTAGACATTGCCTTCGATGTTGCCGGCAAAGGTATCAGCAGCCTCTTTTGCTGAGCTGTAGACAAAACTAGAGGTTGGGAAGATTGCGTCGGAGTGTTCACCCTCTTCACTACGCCACTGACCCGCTCTAACTGCGAGCGTCTCTACCGCGTAGTGATCATCACTGAACTGAATCCTTTCAGGTCGTTCGAACTGCTTACTTCCCATGCTTCATCCTTAAAAAGCTTTATGTAGGTTGGTAGACTCGTTTCCTTCGGTCTGTTCATCATCAGCACTCGCCTTAGCACCGTCGTTGCGCTTAGCATCGATGTTATCAAGGTAACTGCTGGTCACTGTTCCAGTGACATACTCGCCATTGAAGACACAGGTATCGAACTGAGTAATCGCAGGGTTTAGTTCTGTGACACAGGCTTTTAGATCATCAAGATCTTGGTAGAGCATCCAATCACAACCGATCTCTTTACCCACCTCTTCCGCAGTACGACCATGTGCAATCAACTCACTGGCACTGGGCATGTCGATACCGAATACGTTGGGGTAACGAACTTCAGGGGCTGCTGAGGCAAAGTAGACTTTACGCGCACCTGCATCACGTGCCATTTCAACAATCTGAGCGGACGTAGTACCACGTACAATAGAGTCATCAACCAGCATAACCACTTTGTCTTTAAACTCAGATTGAATCGGGTTCAGTTTTTGACGAACCGACTTCTTACGCTGAGTCTGCCCAGGCATGATGAAGGTACGGCCGATGTAACGGTTTTTGATAAAGCCTTCGCGGTAGGTCACTTTCAGGCTTTTCGCCATCTCAAGTGCCGCTGTACGGCTGGTATCAGGGATTGGAATGATGACGTCGATATCGTGCTCTGGGAACTCACGGCGCACCTTATCCGCCAATTTCACACCCATCGCCATGCGCGCGTTGTGAACCGGTGTCTCATCAATGATCGAGTCTGGACGAGCTAGGTAGACGTACTCAAACAGACAAGGAGCAAGCACGGGTGTTTCAACACACTGCTTGGTAAAGATCTCACCCTCTTGAGTAATGAAGATCGCTTCACCAGGCGCCACATCACGCACCATCTCGAAGCCGGCAGTATCCAACGCAACACTCTCTGAGGCCACCATGTATTCAACGCCTGCTTCGGTTTCACGCTTACCGTAAACCAGTGGGCGTATGCCAAAAGGATCACGAAAAGCGGCCAGACCCAGACCGGTGATGATCGCAACAACGGCATAACCACCCTGACAACGCTTATGGACCGTTTCCACGACGTTGAAGATATCTTCAGAGGTTGGGTGTAACTTGCCCAAC
Organism: Marinobacterium sp. xm-d-579; assembly: GCF_013282935.1. Classification (NCBI taxonomy): domain Bacteria; kingdom Pseudomonadati; phylum Pseudomonadota; class Gammaproteobacteria; order Oceanospirillales; family Oceanospirillaceae; genus Marinobacterium; species Marinobacterium sp. xm-d-579. Next base: position 292,972 of record NZ_WBYP01000002.1, on the reverse strand, counting down.
AACTGCAGCTCATGGGCAAAAACGTTCAGTAACACTTCTGAATCAGAGGTGGTATTGATGTGGCGAAGATCAGAACGGAACACCTCATCAGCCAACTGCTCAGAGTTGGTTAGGTTACCGTTGTGTGCCAACGCAATACCGTAAGGTGAGTTGACATAGAATGGCTGAGCTTCTGCTGAGCTTGAGCTACCGGCTGTTGGGTAGCGCACGTGGCCAATACCCATCTCGCCATTCAGTTTTTTCATGTGTCGTGTACGGAAGACTTCGTTGACTAAGCCATTATCCTTACGCAGATAAAAGCGGTTACCTTCACAAGTAACCATACCCGCAGCATCTTGGCCACGGTGTTGTAGGACTGTTAACGCATCAAAAATTGTCTGGTTAACATAGGTTTTGGCTACGATGCCAACTATTCCACACATCCGATCTACCTATATCGAACTAATTCACGGCACTGGCGCTGGCTGGATCACTGCTGAGTGTCCAGATTACACCACCTATCTCTTTTGCAGTCTCTTTGGTCCACTCCTCCATCAAAACGAAGTGAGGAATGAGCTGAGAATCTTTCCACCATTGATCCTCAACGGCTGGGGTTAGCCCCAACAGAGCAACAATGACAACAACAACCAGACCGCCACGAACGGCACCAAAGCCCATTCCAAGGATACGATCGGTTGCAGACAAACCAGTCGCACTGATCAAAGCGGTAATCAATTTACCGACAAGAGCACCCACGATCAGTGTTAATACAAATAGAGCGGCAAAGGCTGCCAACATACGGAGGGATGGGGTCTCGATGTAATCAACCAAATAGGTACTCAGACTGGTTGAAAACAGGCGCGCCACTATAAAAGCACTGACCCAAGTGACAAGTGATAGAGCTTCTCGCACGAATCCACGCTTGAGGCTTAATAGACTGGACACGGCAACGATGCCGATAATTAGCCAATCAGTCCAGATCATCTTCTCTATCCAAAGTTAAAAACAGCTGCATTTTATCAGAGTGGATCGGTTTACCCAATGAACTCTTGATCTATTTATCATCGCTTACTGAGTTGTAAAGCGCACAATCATACCATCCAATGAGTACTGCTCTTTGATCGACTCTTTTAGCGACTCTAAACGGGTACGTTGCATTTCTGGCCCGATGTAGACACGAACTAGGTCGTTGGCACGACGGATATAGACCTTGTATCCCGCTTTTGTCAGATCAGCGCGAAGAGACTTAGCATTTCGCTCATCTTTGAAACTTGCTAACTGCAAAGACCAGGCCGCCGGAATTCCGTTCTCATCCAAAGCTGGCATATCTTCTGCCGGCGAGACCTCTTCAGGAGCACGTTGCTTCATCTTTTCGACCACCTCTACTGGCGGTGCTTTGATCACAACGGGCTGAGCCACTGGCGCTGGCTCGTTAATCACCTCGGGTTCGTTGATTGTCTCATCCAAAACAACCGCTGGAGCCGCTTCCATAACGGGCGGCAAGGTCGGTGCAGGAGGAATACGATCCACAATTTTACGCTCTTTATAGCCTGCGGCATCGAAGATCAGCGGAGCGATAGAGAGTGAGATTACCAAGAGCGCTCCCAACCCTAACAATCGACGGCGAATACTTGCCTGAATTAATGCGTCTTGAGCCAACTAAGGGCCTCCGTAACGGTTAGAAAAGAGCCGCAGATCAGAACCTGCTCACTCTCTGAAGTAGAGTTTGATAATTGATCAAGCGCCTCGGATACAGACGCGAAACATTGATGAGGGTTGTTTGCCCCAACCAGATTCACAAGCTCTTCAGCTTGACTGGCGCGCGGTCCTTGCAGTGAAACCAAGTACCACTCATCGGTGATCGGCCTCAGTGCCTCAATCACACCCTGTCGATCTTTATCATTAAGCATACCCAGCACTAGGGTTCGTTTCGACGGCTTAGGCTGTTGCTGCAATCGATCCGCTAAGTACTCAGCCGCTTGCGGATTGTGTGCCACATCAAGAAGACACTCGGTTACACCGATTGTTTCACTCTGCATGCGACCGGTGAGTTGTACACTCTCTAATCCACTAGCGATCGACTCAATGGAAACGTCAGGAGCAATCAACGTCAATACTTGCAGAACAGTTGCAGCATTAATCAGTGGCAAAGGAGGCACTTGCAGATCAAAGTAAGCGATATGCTCACCCTTCAGATCGACACCCGACCAGTTCCAGACCTTCTGAGCGTCATCTAATCGATAATCTTGGTTAAATTGGTAGAGCGGAGCATTCAGTTCAGCCGAGTGTTGAACAATCGATCGAGCTGCCGGTGACATCGCACAGACCGCTGGTTTATTAGGTCGAAAAATACCCGCTTTTTCGCGCGCGATGGACTCGATGTCGTCGCCCAACCAATCAATATGGTCCAACGCAATGGAGGTAATCACAGCGATGTCAGCATCGACAATGTTAACGGCATCCAATCGCCCGCCGAGCCCAACTTCTAAAATCACATAATCAAGAGCCAGGTCTGAAAAGATGATCAGCGCAGCCAGTGTGCCGTACTCAAAGTAGGTTAAAGAGATCTCTTCTCGAGCTTGATCTATCCGACAAAATGCATCAACAATGACTTCATCAGATGAATCTAATCCGTTGATCTTTATCCGTTCATTGTAGTTTAAAAAATGAGGGGAGCTGTAGACACCGGTGGTAAAATCTGATGCGCGAAGAATAGAATCCAACATCGCGCAGGTTGAACCCTTACCGTTGGTACCCGCTACAGTGATGACTTTACTGCGAGAAAAATCCAGATTCAGGCGACCGGCCACTTCAGCAACACGATCTAAACCCAAATCAATCTCAGATGGATGAGCGGCCTCAATGACTTCGAGCCACTCTTCCAAACTGTTAGTTGAGCTCAATTTGCTCATAACCCAATCGTCTTCTGAGCGCTTAGTCGGCGAGTTGTTGAGCAGGCTGGCCCTGCATTTGACGAAGCATTTTAGCAAGACGGCTACGCATCTCACCGCGCTCAATAATCATATCAACTTGCCCATGCTCTAGAAGGAACTCACTGCGCTGGAACCCTTCAGGAAGTTTTTCACGAACGGTCTGCTCGATAACACGTGGACCTGCAAAGCCAACCAGTGCACGAGGCTCAGCAACGTTCAAATCACCCAGCATAGCAAGGCTGGCAGAGACACCACCGTAGACAGGGTCAGTTAACACAGAGATGAAAGGGATACCTTTGGTACGCATCTCTTCAAGTACGGCCGATGTACGAGCCATTTGAAAAAGGGAGAATAGCGCTTCTTGCATACGAGCACCGCCTGAAGCAGAGAAGCAGACCAGAGGAATACCCTCAGCCAATGAGACTTCAGCAGCACGTACAAAGCGCTCACCTACAACTGTACCCATTGAACCACCCATGAAACGGAACTCGAAAGCGACCGCAGCAACTGGGTTGCCCTCTAAGGTACCCTTCATCGCAACCAATGCGTCTTTCTCACCGGTATCGCGCTGAGCAGCCGTTAGACGATCTTTGTATTTCTTAGAGTCTTTGAACTTAAGACGATCGATTGGCTCAATATCAGCTGCAATCTCTTTCGTTGACCCTTCATCAAGGAAGTAGTTCAAACGCTGACGGGCGCCAATACGTAGGTGATGATCACATTTAGGGCAGACATGTAAGGTCTTATCTAACTCTGGCTTGTACAGCACACTTTCACACTTTGGACACTTCTCCCAAAGCCCTTCTGGAATGCTGTTGCGTTTTTTCTCATCATTACGTGCCAGTGACGGTACGATCTTTTCCAACCAGTTACTCATGGTACTCCCTAAATGATCGACTTAAGCGTCGATCGCTTGACGCATTTCTTTAACTATACCTGCAACTGCAGCAGGAATCTTCCCTGGCGTGTTTGCCAGTTCTGCAATTTGATTAACCAGCACGGAACCGACAATGGCACCATCGGATACTTTAGAGACGGCTGCAGCAGACTGACCATCACGGATACCGAAGCCTACACAGATCGGCAGATCTGTATCCTGGCGCATATCGCTGATGTAGGCCCCTACTTCATCTACATTCAATGCTTTTGATCCAGTCACACCTTTAACGGATACATAGTAGAGATAACCACTGCCCTGCTCACAGATCGCCTTACGACGTTTTGGAGAGGTTGTCGGTGCAATGAGGAAGATGATATCAAGTGACTCAGCCTTCATTGCCGCCATTAGGCCAGCAGACTCAACCGGTGGCATATCGACCACTAGCACACCATCGACACCTGCCGCTTTAGCGTTTTTAGAAAAGGTTTCGTAGCCCATCACTTCGATAGGGTTAAGGTAGCCCATTAGAACCACCGGTGTTGTCTGATCCTGTTCACGGAACTGAGCAACCATTGCCAATACATCGGTCAAACTGGTGCCGTGCTCAAGGGCACGCTCACAGGCTAACTGAATCACGGGGCCATCGGCCATTGGATCCGAGAAAGGCACACCCAACTCAATGACATCCGCTCCCGCTTCAACTAGTGCATGCATTAGAGGCACGGTAACGCTTGGGTTTGAATCACCACCGGTTACATAAGGGACAATCGCTTTACGTCCCTCTGCCTTCATGGCAGCAAAGCAGGCTTCAATACGACTCATTTAACTCTCCAATTACATCTCAATGCCGTCGATGCCTGCGACGGTATGTATATCTTTATCACCACGACCCGATAGGTTTACAACAATCACTTGATCTGGACTCATCTCTTTTGCCATCTTCATGGCGTAAGCAACCGCGTGAGAGGATTCAAGTGCTGGCATGATACCTTCAACCTGCGTCAACGTACGGAATGCATCGAGTGCCTCGTCATCATTGATCGCAACGTACTCTGCACGGTTAATATCTTTCAAGTAGCTGTGCTCAGGACCTACACCTGGGTAATCAAGACCGGCCGAGACAGAGTGTGTACCGATAATCTGGCCGTTATCATCTTCCATCAGGTAGGTACGCATTCCATGCAGTACGCCTGGACGACCATCACTTAGCGGTGCTGCGTGTTCACCCGTTTCAAGACCGTGACCACCCGCTTCAACACCGATCATACGAACCGACTCATCTTCAATGAATGGGTGGAACATACCGATGGCGTTCGAGCCACCGCCCACACAAGCCACAACAGCATCCGGTAGACGACCAATCTGATTCATACACTGCTGTTTTGTTTCACGCCCGATGACGCACTGAAAATCACGCACAAGCATTGGATAGGGGTGCGGACCAGCAGCAGTTCCAATGATGTAGAAGGTATTATCGACATTGGTTACCCAATCACGCATCGCTTCGTTCATCGCATCTTTAAGCGTTTTAGTGCCCGAAGTAACTGGAATCACTTCAGCACCCAACAGCTTCATGCGGTAGACGTTTAGCGCTTGTCGGCGAACATCCTCTTCACCCATGTAGACCTTACACTCAAGACCCAGACGAGCAGCAACCGTTGCCGAGGCAACACCGTGCTGACCAGCACCTGTCTCAGCGATAACACGCGGCTTACCCATAAACTTAGCCAGAAGTGCCTGACCAATGGTGTTGTTCACCTTGTGTGCACCGGTATGGTTAAGATCTTCACGTTTCAAGTAGATTTTAGCACCGCCCACTTTGTCTGTGAGGCGCTCAGCAAAATAGAGTGGCGAGGGACGACCCACGTAGTGAGCGAGGTCTTTATCAAACTCCTCTTGGAAGTTTGGGTCGTTAGAGAGTTTTTTGTAAACTTCTTCAAGCTCTTCCAGAGCACCCATTAACGTTTCAGAGACAAATCGACCACCGAATTGGCCAAAGTGTCCATTCTCATCGGGTAGCTGCACCTGTGTATTATCTGTTGTTGGCACGGTAAACCTCGTTCATAAAATCTGTCATTTTATTTGAATCTTTAATCCCTTTAGATGCCTCAACACCCCCACTCACATCAACAGCGTAGGGAGACACCTGAGCGATGGCTTCAGCAACATTCTCTGCCGACAAGCCACCCGCCAAAATAATCTTGGTTGCCAGTTCAGTTGGTATTCTGGACCAGTCGAACATTTCACCAGTACCCCCAGGTATCCCAGGGGTATAAGCATCCAAAAGAATCCCTTGTGAGGATGCGTACGTCTCAAACTGAGCCGTTAGATCTAACTCCGGCTTCATGCGAAGCGCTTTGATGTAAGGTCGAGAGAATCTGGAACAAAACTCAGCACTCTCATCACCGTGAAACTGCAATAGATCAACACCTGCTGTGGCGATAACCTGATTAACGACCTCAGCAGATTCATTCACAAACAGAGCCACACTGGTAACGAACGCAGGCAGCTTGGAAATAATTTCAGCAGCCTGTTCTGGAGTAACAGCTCGCGGACTTTTAGCGTAAAAAACAAAGCCAAGCGCATCACACCCAGCATCAACGGCCGATAGCGCGTCATCTATATTGGTGATACCACAAATTTTTACACGAGTTCGCACAATAGAGGCTCTAAATTAGGTCGTTAAAGACAACTGAGTTGATCACTCAATTTATCGGTTGGAAAGTCTACCAAAACAGAGAGAGTTAGTCAGTCTAATGGCCCAAGAAATATGGCCCTGTACCACCCTTCGGCAGTGCAAACTCTTCAGGGTATTCAACATCACAAAAATAGAGTCCCCAAGGCGGAGCGGTCACCCCACCTTTGCGACGATCTTTGGCCTCTAGCACCTCAGCCGCCCACTCTACCTCAGCCTCTCCAGAACCAATTTTCATTAACACACCGGCAATATTTCGAACCATATGGTGTAAAAAAGCATTGGCTTGAATATCGATCACAATGATCTCACCGCTTTTATAAACCTGCAGATCATGCACCGTACGAACGGGACTGTTCGCCTGACAGGCAACCGCTCGATAAGAGCTGAAATCATGCTCACCGATCAGACAACGACTTGCCGATTGCATTCGCCCAACATCAAGACTCTTGTGAGTCCAAGTAACCCCTCTAGAGAGAATCGCCGGTTTAACAGGTGCCGAGTAGATCAGATAGCGGTAGCGTCTTGCTTGAGCAGAAAAACGGGCGTGAAATTGATCCGACACCGGTTTTGCCCAAAGCACCGCAATGTCATCAGGGAGGTGTCGATTCGTACCCATCACCCAGGCACGATCGATTCGCTGATTGGGTGTATCAAAGTGAACAACTTGATAACAGCCATTCACCCCGGTATCGGTGCGGCCAGCACAGACCAGATGCACATCGTGATTCGCAATCTTTGCTAACGCCTGCTGCAGACGTTCCTGAACCGTGACAACCCCTTCATCTGCCTGAATCTGCCAGCCATGATAGTTTGCACCAGCGTACTCAATCCCAAGGGCGTAACGAAAAAGGGCGACTTCCGTCGCCCCTTTGATGTTTTCAATATCGCTCATTAACTAAGCTTTATCCAATTGATCCAAGAGGTTTGCGACCTCCTGCTGCTGAGCAGAAGAGCCTTTGTCTTTCATACTGACAAGGATATCACGAGCAGCCTCATAATCATCCATTTCAATGTAAGCTCTTGCTAGATCTAATCGGGTTTCGTTTTCATCTGCACCACTGTAGAAGTGGGTATCAAAATCTTCTGACTCTGCGGTGTCATTAATCTCTTCTACCACCTCTAGATCGCCATCAACTTCATCGAAAATCTTTTCGATCTCCCCGTCCAGCGCCCCAGAATCACTCTCTTCTACGACAAATTCCCAATGATCGTCAGACTGTCCGTCAGCTTCAACATCTTGATCCACCTCGATATCAAATGCCTCATCGGGAACGCTGGCATCGCCCATCATTGCCTCTAGAGCGACCAGGTCCTCATCAATGGAGTCAGTGTGCGCTGGTTCATCCGTTGAGTCTGCTTGCGGCATATCAACGCCCGGAATTTGGCTCTCTTGTGGTTCTTCGTCAGATTCTGAATCAAACGGCTCGATAACAAAATCGAGGTCTTGCAGCTCTGCACTCTCCTCTTCTACAGGCTCCACAATCGATTCAACCGAATCGGCATCTGCCAGTGAGGCTTCTAGCTCAGAGTCAAGAAACTCCTCTAAATCATCATCTTCCGGCTGCGACTCATCGGCTTCGTTAACCATCGCCTCTTGCTCTTCAGGTGATGACATAGCTGCATTAGCTCTGGAGAGGAAATCATCAGCGTCAGAACTTGTTTCTGTTTCTGTTTCCAGTTCATTATCATCAATGACCTCAGGCTGAGGTTCAACTGAAGCGAGATCACCTGTATTTGATGATTCATCAACGGATTCATTTGGCGGTGACTCTTCAGCAACCTCATCGCTGATCGCTTCCATCTCAGCTTGGGCCGCCTGCTCACTGGCACGAGCTCGAAGCACCTCATCGATCATCGACTGAATCTCAGCTTCAGCCTTAGCGATACTCTCTGAATCAGAATCAGGCTTTGGATCGATGACTGGCTCAATCGACGTTTCCAAAGCGGGTTCAACAGCTGATGGCTCAACGACAGCCATAGTTGGGGTCGACGATGCTGAAGGTACTAGAGGCGCTTCAGAGATAACCTCATCCTCTTTTGCCGCACTGCTCGCGGGTTCACGATAAGGCGCAGGCTTTCTTGAAGATCGTATTAACAACAGCAGCAACAATAGAAAGGCTACAGCACTGCCACCAACGATTTCAGGATTCATTCGAACATAGTCGATCACAGCAGCGACTGGGTCCTCATTACGCTGTTGAGCTAGCTGCATCTGCTGTTCCAACTGCTGTTGCAGTTGCGCAACCTGTTGATCTTTTAGCTCAATTAGACGCTGCATGGTCTGTAGCTGCTCAGCTATAGAGTCCAATTTTGCAGAGAGATCAGCATTGTCACGTTCAACTTTCTCGACACTCTCCTGAGTTACAAGCAGCTGATTTTCCAAGTCTCGATTGAGTGCTTGAAGCTCCTGTTCGCGAGGCGTTGATTCAACGGGCGTAGCAACAGAATCTTGATCTAAAGAGAGAGAAGCTCCCTCCTCTTCAGTTTCAACCACAGAGTTAGAGGGTTCGCTATCAGCTCGGACCTCTACTGAATCTGATACCGTCTGACTAGCCTCAGCTTCTGAACTGCTGGTTGATAGAGGTTGATCTTGTGTCTCGTCAACAGAGACCAACTTCAATTTAGCCTCTGATGGATTAACCACTTCAGAGGTTTGAGCCGAGGGAGCTTCACTCTCTGGTTTAGCAACTGGAGTAACGTCCGCTTTCTCAATAGCTGCAGAAGCGGAGGAACGTCTGCCATTTTTCCAATCTTCATACTGCTTGCGAACTTCGATAGCCGCTTGCCTAACTGATAGCTCATTCGCTTGCGCACTATTGGGCAGCGTGACGACCGTACCGGCTTTAAGAACATTGATATTGTTGGTCGGAAAGCTACTAGGGTTTAGACGCTGAATCGCCAGCATCATCTGGTTGACCGAGACGGATTCATCAGGAAGATTACTTTGAGCCAATGCAAACAGGGTATCATTTACATCGACATAAACCTGATTCGCTGATGAGGTCTCAGTTCTCAGTGTGGTTTGGACAGTTTGCGCCGGGTTCGCTTTTAAAACCTTTTCCGGTTCAGCCTTAAGACCCTCTTTCTGAAGTGAGTCAGTTACTGGAGTGGACGGCACGGATATGGGTGTCGGTTGAGCTGCAGCCTCTACAAACAGAGGAGGATCCAACAACAGGGTGTACTCTCGAACAAGACGACCATTGGGCCAATTCACTTCCATCAAGAAGCTGATAAAGGGCTCACGAACAGGGGTGTCCGAACTAATGACGACTTTAGCACCACCCTGGGCATTGAGCTCAACGTCAAAATCAACCGAACTCAACACGCCAGATCGGCTTAAGCCAGCCAGACTGAAGGCGTCATCATCAGCCAATTTAGGACGAATATCGGATGCTTTTAAATCACGAACTTGTAGCAGTTGAATTTCAGCCTGAAGCGGCTCGTTCAATGCAGATTTTACATTGAGTTCACCTAGGCCTAGGGCATTAGCCTGACTGGCTAACAATGCGGATGAAACGGCAATACTGAGTGCTAAACGACGCACAATAACTTCACTCCACTCTATTAATCCGAAAGGATTAATCTCTCTCTATTGAATGAAGTATTGTTGCTACCCGGTAATGGGTCAAGTTTACCGGGCAGATTTTTTAAATTAGTGCTTAGTTACCAATGTAGCAAGCAGCTCTAAAAGTGCTGAGGCACGGCCGAAACGGTTCTCATCAAACATCAGGGTAGCTTGAATCGTCTGGTCCACACGTGCATCGACACGCAGGCGCGATACCAAACACTCAGTCTGCCCAATCATCGATTGAGTAGAGGCGTTGGGGCTGTGACTGAAACGCAACGCATTATCTCGATCAATGAGCGCTACTAGATCAGAGACCGATTGGTCCGCTTGTGTCTCAACCATCAGCATTGCAGAGGTACCGTGGAACATCGGCACTTGAACGGTTGATACCGTTACTTCGGCATCGTCAAACAGTGCATCAGCACCCTCAGCAATACGACGCTCTAACCCTGATTCACCTTGTTCGTCCAATACAAACGGCTGAGCCAATGCATTAAAGGCTAGGGTTGCATCTAAAAACTGCTCTGTCGCTTCACGACCATTAAGCAGTGCGGCTGTTTCACGTGCTAAAGCCTCAGCGCCTTTGCGATCATGAACACTGGCAGGCAAAGTCGCGGCAATGTGCATACGAAGAGGCTCAACTTTAGCGCTAATCGCCTGGCAGAACTTGTAGACTGCTACTAGCACAGGCTCAGCGAGCTGATACCACTCGCCAGACTCCAGACGGTCACGACCCGCGACGGCCAACTGAGACGATTCAGCAGACAGGTTAGAGTAGAGATCGATCAATGTAGCACCCAAGGAAGCGCGCTCCAAGAGATCTGCACTCGCCTCAGGTTGAGCCAGAATAACCACAGACGCTTCAGCAAACGGAGCTTGATCAACGGGACGCACCAGTGTGGAGTGCCCGTTAATCATCAATGAACGACCCGCTTCGCTCTCGTCATCCCATAAAGAGAGCTCAATTTCGCTCGCTAGAGGGTGATCTTCGAAGAGTTCAAAAAACTGGTCGGCTACTAGAGATGAGACACCAACAAAAAATAGTTTCATAGCTTTTCCAAAAAGATCGGCCCGCAAATGAGCGGGCCGTTAATTGATTCGTTACGCTTATTGAGCCAGAAGTATACGAAGCATTCGGCGAAGAGGCTCTGCAGCACCCCAAAGCAACTGATCACCCACACTGAATGCGTTTAGGTACTGTTTGCCCATCTTCATTTTACGAAGACGACCCACAGGGATACTCAATGTACCGGTCACTTTGGTTGGTGATAGCTCTTCCATAGTGATCTGACGATCATTAGGCACCACTTTCACCCAGTCGTTCGCCTCAGCAACCATCTGCTCGATCTCATCCATTGGAAGATCTTTATTCAGTTTGATTGTAAATGCCTGGCTGTGACAGCGCATTGCACCGATACGAACACAGGTACCATCGATAGCAATCGGGTTAGAGTTACGGCCAAGAATCTTGTTTGTTTCAACATAGCCCTTCCACTCTTCCTTAGACTGACCATCGGCAACAGGTACATCGATCCAAGGGATCAACGAGCCCGCAAGCGGCACACCAAAGTTATCAACGGCTAGATCGTTACGCATGGTGCTAACAACCTGACGATCAATATCAAGAATTGCCGATGCAGGGTCATTCAGAAGCGCTTCTGAACCATCGCGAATCTGCCCCATTTGAGTGATCAACTCACGCATATTGCGTGCGCCAGCACCTGATGCAGCCTGATAAGTCATTGAAGAGACCCACTCAACGTGACCCGCTTTAAATAGACCACCTAGACCCATCAACATGAGAGAGACAGTACAGTTACCGCCAACGTAAGTTTTGATCCCTTTCGCTAGACCCTTCTCAATTACATCGCTATTGACTGGATCCAGAACAATGATCGCTTCATCATCCATTCGCAGAGCAGAAGCAGCGTCAATCCAGTAGCCATTCCAGCCAGCAGCACGAAGCTTAGGGTAAACCTCTTTCGTGTAGTCGCCACCTTGGCAGGTAATAATCGCGTCCATCTCTTTTAGCGCATCAATATCAGATGCATCTTTAAGTGGAGCAATCTCTTTACCAATGTCTGGACCAGCAGCACCTACCTGAGAAGTGGTGAAAAATACCGGTTCAACGATCTGATCGAAGTCACGCTCTTCCTGCATACGCTGCATAAGAACGGAACCCACCATACCGCGCCAGCCAACAAAACCTACACGATTCATATTTACCCTCAAAAAACTTTTTCGCTATTCAATAGCTCTATCAAAAAAGGCCGGATCTAACCGGCCTTCTCGGTTAACGTTTGATTATGCGCTTAGCGCAGCAATCACCGCGTCACCCATTTCAGTTGTCGAAACCTTCGTCATGCCTTCAGAGAAGATATCGGCAGTACGCAGGTTTTGATCCAAAACCTTACTTACCGCGGCTTCGATTCGATCCGCAGTTTCGCCCTTATCAAGCGAGTAGCGCAACATCATAGCGGCAGACAGGATGGTTGCCAATGGATTTGCAATGTTTTGACCCGCAATATCCGGAGCAGAACCGTGACAAGGTTCAAACATACCCTGACCCTTCACGTTCATAGACGATGAAGGCAGCATACCGATGGAACCCGTCAGCATTGCAGCAGCATCTGAAAGGATGTCGCCAAACATGTTACCTGTTACCACCACATCGAACTGCTTAGGTGCACGTACTAGCTGCATTGCAGCGTTATCTACGTACATGTGGCTTAGTTCAACTTCAGGGTACTCAGCGCTCAACTCTTCCATCACTTCACGCCAAAGCACCGTCACTTCTAGTACGTTTGCTTTGTCGACAGAGCAGAGTTTCTTACCACGTGCCATTGCCGCTTCAAAAGCGACACGACCGATACGCTTGATCTCATCTTCGTTGTATACGTAAGTGTTGTAACCTTCACGTAGGCCATCTTCAGTGGTGCGAATGCCGCGTGGCTGACCGAAGTAGATACCACCCGTTAGTTCACGAACGATAAGAATATCTAGATCTGAAACCACTTCTGGCTTCAAAGTAGACGCGTGAGCTAACTGTGGGTAAAGAATCGCTGGGCGCAGGTTACCGAACAATCCAAGCTGAGTACGAAGACCTAGAAGCCCCTTCTCTGGGCGAATCTGAAAATCAGGGTTTGTATCCCACTTAGGACCACCCACAGCACCCAAAAGGATGCCTTTGGAGTCATGCGCCTTAGCTAGGGTCTCTTCTGGAAGAGGTACACCTGTCGCATCGATCGCAGCACCACCAACGTGTGCTTCATCAAATTCAAGACCAAGGTTATCTTGATCGTTAACCAGTTCAAGCACACGACGCGCCTGAGCAACAATCTCAGGACCAATGCCATCACCTGGCAAAATCAAAACTTTGTTTTCGTTCATTTTTCTATTCCTTATTTACCGTGTCTGGCTTTCAGCCTGACACGACTCTCTCAGCGTCTTCCAGACTACCGAGCGTAAATTAATAGCGGATGACAGGCTAAAGCCAGTTACCATCAATAGCCGCGAACAAATCAATTATTTAATCGCGTCAAACAACCAAGGCGCTTCGGCACGGCGTTTCGCTTCGTACGCACGGATATCATCAGCATGCTCAAGCGTTAAGCCGATATCATCCAAACCGTTTAGCAGACAGTGCTTGCGGAAGTCATCAACTTCGAAGCTATACTCTTTGCCGTCTGGGCTAACCACTTTCTGATTTTCAAGATCAACCGTTAGGCTCATACCGGGTGCTGCAGCAACGGCTTGGAAAAGCGCTTCCACTTCATCCTCTGTAAGAATGATCGGTAATAGACCATTCTTGAAACAGTTATTGAAGAAGATATCGGCATAGCTTGGTGCAATCACTGCACGGAAACCGTAGTCATCTAATGCCCAAGGAGCGTGCTCGCGGCTAGAACCACAACCAAAGTTGTTGCGTGCTAACAGAATGCTAGAACCAGCGTACTCTGGTTTGTTTAGAACAAAGTCTGGGTTGATAGGACGTCCAGAACAGTCTTGATCTGGCTGACCTTCATCAAGGTAACGAAGTTCATCAAATAGATTAGGACCAAAGCCAGAGCGCTTAATCGATTTAAGGAACTGCTTTGGAATGATCATATCGGTATCAACGTTGACGCGATCAAGCGGAGCAACAACACCGGTGTGAGTCGTAAACTTTTTCATATCTCTATCTCCGCCCTAACTTAAGAGTTCAACTCAAAATCGCGCACATCAACGAAGTGGCCTGTAATCGCAGCAGCCGCCGCCATTGCTGGGCTCACTAGATGGGTACGACCACCGAAGCCCTGACGGCCTTCGAAGTTACGGTTAGAGGTTGATGCACAGTGCTCACCATTACCCAACTTATCTGGGTTCATCGCAAGACACATTGAACAGCCCGGTTCACGCCACTCAAGACCCGCTTCAACAAAGATCTTATCCAAACCTTCCGCTTCTGCCTGCGCTTTTACAAGACCAGAACCAGGAACAACAAGCGCCTGCTTCACTGTGCTTGCAACCTTACGGCCTTTAACAACTGCAGCGGCAGCGCGCATATCTTCGATACGGCTGTTAGTACAAGAACCGATAAAGACACGATCAAGTTTGATATCGGTAATCGCCTGGTCCGCGTTCAAGCCCATGTACTCAAGCGCACGAGTAATAGAGTTCGCTTCATCTGCATCTTTAGCGTTCGCTGGATTTGGCACAGTGCCATCGACAGCAACCACCATCTCTGGCGAGGTACCCCAAGTCACCTGAGGTTTGATATCAGCGGCGTTGATCTCAACGACCTTATCGAACTGAGCATCATCATCAGAGACTAGATTTTTCCAGTTTGCTACAGCCGCTTCCCACTGATCCGCAGTTGGTGAGAATGGACGACCTTTAAAGTACTCAATCGTCTTATCATCAACCGCTACAAGACCTACACGAGCACCCGCTTCGATCGCCATGTTACAGATAGTCATACGACCCTCAACAGAGAGCGAGCGTATCGCCGAACCCCCGAACTCCATCGCAAAACCTGTACCACCGGCCGTACCGATAACACCAATCACGTGAAGTACAACGTCTTTAGCGGTGACACCAACACCAAGATCACCGTCTACTTTAATCAGAAGGTTCTTCATCTTCTTAGCGATCAGACACTGAGTCGCAAGAACGTGCTCAACCTCAGAAGTACCAATACCATGCGCTAGCGCACCAAAAGCACCGTGGGTAGAGGTATGCGAGTCACCACAGACAACGGTAGAACCTGGCAGAGTCATACCCTGCTCTGGGCCCACAACGTGAACGATACCCTGACGCTCATCAAGCATCTTGAACTCGACAATGCCGTACTCGTCACAGTTCTCATCCAGTGTTTTTACCTGAATACGAGAAACAGGATCGACAATCTGATCGACGCCACCAGCACGTTCAGTGGTGGGTACGTTGTGATCAGGTGTTGCTAGGTTAGCGTCGATACGCCAGGGTTTACGACCCGCCATACGCAGGCCTTCAAAAGCCTGAGGTGAAGTGACCTCATGAAGAATTTGACGATCGATGTAGATTAATGAACTGCCATCTTCGTTCTGACGCACCAAATGGGCATCCCATAATTTGTCATAGAGTGTTTTACCAGCCATCTCTCTCTCCTGGTTGGTGACCTATCCGTAAGGATTTAAAAGTGGCTAAATTTTATCCACACCTCTTTCAATAGACAAACTCTTATTATTTATAATTTCCATTCCAAATGAGAATAGTTAAATTTTTTGAAAAAAATTAATCTTTTTTTTGTAAAGTTCAAAATATGGTCTACATTTCATTGGTAACACAAAAAACAGATTAACTTTTCCTAAGAAGGGACTCTTATCCATGCTTGTACTTACACGTAACGTCGGCGAAAAATTGATTATTGATGGCAACATTGAAGTAATGGTGGTTGAAGCAGGTGGCGGCAGTGTTCGTCTCGGCATTGAAGCACCAAAAGATGTGCACATTGTTCGCGAAGAGCTACTAGAAGAAGACGAATCCTGAGATAAGTCTTTGATCAAAAAGCACCCTCTGTGGTGCTTTTTTTATGCCTATTTCAACCGCTCTCTTGTAAGCTTAGGCTTATGGATACCTCTACCCTACAGGCTTTTGTTGAAACCGCTCAGCTAGGCAGTTTCTCCCAAGCATCACAGCGACTGTTTATAACTCAGTCAGCAGTCAGCAAACGCGTGGCTCAGCTAGAAGAGCAGGTTGGAGCTCGGCTGTTTGATCGAATTGGTCGAACCATAGCATTGACCGATGCCGGTAAAGCACTGCTCCCCCAGGCACGTCGCATTCTGGCGGAGTTAGAAGACGCCAAGCGCGTCGTTGAAAATATAAAGGGTGATATCTCAGGTCGCCTGTCGGTCGCAGCAAGCCACCATATTAGCCTTCACCGACTTCCCAACACACTGCGCACCTTCACCACCCAATTCCCTGACGTAGAGCTAGATCTGCGCTTTTATGAGTCAGAAGTGGCTTATGAGGCGGTATTGCATGGTGACATTGAACTGGCACTGATCACACTCTCGCCAGAGTCAGACCCACGTCTCCACTCAGAAGTATTGTGGTTAGATCGACTCTTTTACTGTGTCTCCAACGACCACCCTATCGCTCAGCATGGCACAACCGATTTTGAAACGTTGAACCAGTACCCGGGTATTTTGCCTGCCCCGAACACCTTCACCTCTCTGATTGTGCACGAACAGTTAGCCCAGCGAGGTCTAACACCCAATTTAGGTATCAGCACCAACTACCTTGATACCATTCGTATGATGGTCAGTGTTGGTTTAGGCTGGAGCCTACTTCCAGAGTCGATGATTGATAACAGCCTGCATAAGGTGGTGATCGACAGTGACGCCATTGAACGCCCACTTGGGTTTATCTACCACCGTGACAGAACACTCTCTAATGCGGCGGGCAAACTGCTCAATCTACTAAAAGAGGATGCGCAGAAGGGTTCATAACTGAATCAGGGTGAATTACTATGATTCAAAGAGTAAATAAGGGCTTAGCGTGAACCATCCGCTTCTAGATCAGTTCAATCAATGGCTGCAGCAGTTCGAGCAGACGGGATCTGTTATCGATACCACTCGTTTAAATGAGTGGAACCATCTAATGGATCAGTTCCAAACGCACCCTGAACAACTCTCCAGTAATCATGCCCAGTGGATCAAAACGCTTGCTCAAAACTCCAAAGCGATGATGAGTGTGGTTGAAGCACTGCAGGATCAAGCGACCGACTCCAGCGAGCAACTGAAAAAGCTAAGAGAAGAGTTGCACCAATTCAACGTCCAACTTCTTCTGCAACAGGCGAGTTTGCCACAGCAGATGGCACCGCTCTTGTTCACTCACACCCACTTATCGACCCTGTTTAATGAGGAGCAACTCGCTAAATTTGAGCAGTTAAAATCCTCATTGAACACTCCTCAGTTTGAAAAACTTAACCAACTGATTGAATCCTTTATGCAGTGGCAGCAAGCAGGCCAAACACTGACCGAAGAGATGAATCAGATTACTGAGTTGGCAACCCAGACCTGGCAAGAGCAATTCGATGACTCACTCTCTGCCAAGGATCAGATTGAGCTCTGGGGTAAGATCTACGACAGCACCTACCAGGTTCAATTCCAAGAGCCCTCGATGCAGCTAGCTCAAAGCGGGTGGCTGAATGGATGGGCCGATCTAAAACTGGCATGGAAACAACTTCTGACGCAACTTACAGAGCAAGCGGGACTCCCCTCACCTGAGCAACTCGATAGAATGATTGAACAGCTCGATCAACAACGCAGACGCATTCGACAGTTAGAGAAGCGACTCTCTGCCCTTGAATCAGGTGATCACAATGGCTAATCGCTATAACCAAGCCCTGCTCGATTCACAAAAAGAGCTGGCTAAGGCTATGGCGGTACTCAGTGAACTCCCCCCTTTGGAGGATAGCTCACTGAAAGCCGAGGTGCTGTTAACCCTCGATAAGATGAGACTGCTGCACTTTAAACAGTCTGGACGACGCAGACAGCCGCCGCTGATTATCTGTTACGCGCTGGTTAATCGACCCACTATTCTCGATTTAGCCCCCGACCGTTCACTGGTTCAAGATTTACGAGCCAAAGGGCGTGATATCTATCTGATCGATTGGGGTTATCCCGATCTGTGTGATCGACATATTGGACTTGATGACTACATTGGCGACTATCTAGATAGCGTCGTGCAGTGCGTTATAGAGCGTTCCGGTTTTGAACAGATTGACCTAATGGGCATATGCCAGGGTGGCGTATTCTCTCTCGCTTATGCGAGTTTAAAACCAGAGCGTGTTCGTAAACTGGTCACTTTGGTCACACCCGTGGATACTGATGTCGAGGGGTTTACGCTTAGCGAAATGGTCCGAGAGACGAACATTGAACAGCTGGTCAAATCCTATGGAAACCTTCCGGGTCAGTTTCTCAATCAGATCTACGCTGCGCTTAAACCACTGCAACTGGGTGTCGTAAAAGAGATGGGCCTGAGCCGCTCGATTCAAGACCCGACAAGCGCCGAGCTATTCTTGCGCATGGAGCAGTGGATCAATGACAGTCCTGATCTAGCAGGCCGGGCCGCTGTAGAGTTTGCAGAGACATTTTTTAAAGGGAATGGACTGATTCAAGGCTCATTCTATGTCGACTCCAAAGCCGTAAAACTAACGTCCATCCGATCTCCCATATTGAATATATTTGGCACTAAAGACCACTTGGTACCACCTGCCTCAAGCCAAGCGTTACAAACAGCCATTACTCCCAACACCCCCTACCAAGAGTTGGCTCTTCCTGCCGGTCACATCGGCGCCTTCATCAGTGATCGCTGTCGTGGCCAAGTGATTGATGCCATCGAGACGCACTTGAACCAAAAATAGGCTTAGTTTGAACACAAAAAAAGAGAGCGCAGGCTCTCTTTTCTAAAGTATGCAGAACGAAAGAAAGCGCTATTTTTCCTCTTTCTCACCCTCTTGCTTAGCCGCTGGATTGAACATATTCCAAAACGCCATGTTCTGATCCGTCAATTTGTTCATCATCGTTAATGGATTGGCGGCGCCCATCATCGTCTCCATCTGGTCTCGAATACGATCTTGGTGCTCTAGAAAGGCGCTGATGCTCTGTTCTAGGTACTGGCTCATCATGCCCTGCATACTATCACCGTAGAAGCGGATGAGTTGCTGAAGCACCTGATTGGTTAGCAAGGTACCGCCCCCATCAGCCTCTTGCTCAGAGATAATTTGCAGGAGAATGTTGCGCGTTAAATCTTGGCCTGTTTTAGAATCCTGAACCTGAAAGGTCTCACCGTTCATTACCAGCTGCTTCACATTTTCAAGGGTCACGTAGCAGCTGCGAGAGGTGTCGTAGAGACGGCGGTTTGTATATTTACGAAGAATGCGCACAAAAGTACCTCAACAATTATTTATCGTTTTTATCACTGGTATTGCTGGTCATCATTCCGAAGAAAGCCTTTTGCATGGCCTCCATCGAATTTAGGCCTGAATTTAGATAGGGCTGCATTAAAGAGAGAGCGTCATAACCATCTGCGCCATTAAGCATCTGCTGTCTAAACTGTTCAACTAACTCTTTTTGAATTTCGGACACATCGGGTAGACCTAGGGTGCGGCGAAACTCTTCTGGGGTTAAATCAACATCTACACTGATTTTCATAACGATCTCCATCCAGCACTTTTAAGAAGCCTGTAGGCTTGAGCATAACGCGTTTATTTTCGCACTGCAAAAAAACCTTTTTAGCTATTTTGCTGCACTTTTGCCGGCAACTTACCGAAGGATATCAACAACAGAGCTACGCAGCTGGCTGCCGCCGCAAAGATGAAACTAACGCCAGAACCGAAGTGGTGCCAAAGGTAGCCAGCAATGATGGAACCAAACAGACCACCTAAGCCAAAGCCGAGGCTAGAGTGCAGAGCCTGCGCCCTGCCCTCGCTTCCAGCGGGAAAGAGCTGCTGCACAATACGAATGCCACTGGCATGCAGCACCGCAAAACTGGCAGCATGTAGCAGTTGAGAGAGTATGATAATTAGCAGTGAGTCAGACAGGGTTGCCATCATTAACCAGCGCAGCACTGCCAGCATTAAACTCGCCATAAAGACACTTACGAGCGAAAAGCGTTGCCACAATTTGTGCAACACAGCGAACATCGCTATCTCAGCCAGAACGCCTAAAGACCACAATAAACCTATGGATAAGCCGCTATACCCCTCTTGCTGCAGCAAGAGGGTGTAAAAACCGTTGTAGGGGCCGTGAGCCAATTGTGCAAAAAAGATCAGTGCAAAGAACTGTATCACTTCAGGACGTCTCATCACCTTTGCAACAGAGACAGATTTGGCGGAATTGATCGGTGCGGCAGCCGGCTTGGGAACCGTCCAGGTTGCAAAGTAGATAGCAATTAATACCACCAACAACCCAATAGGCACCCACTCGATCTGATCGTCTATGAACAACTCACCACCGATCAAGGTAGCCGCAATGAACCCAACGGACCCCCACAAACGAATTTTCCCGTAGCGATCTCGCTTCTCACCTAGATGACTTAAGGTCACTACTTCAAATTGCGGCAAAATCGCATTCCAGAAAAATGAGAAGCAGAGCATCGCAAGCAGCAGCGGCCAAAACCCCTCAATGAACAGCACCGGAACAAAGGCTAATACGGCCAGCAGTGCACCCAGTTTAACAACCCGCATGCGCTCCATATGACGATCGGCCACATAGCCCCAAATACTTGGAGCATAAAGCCTAGAGAGGTGAAACGCGCCTAATAGAAGTCCAATCTCCTCAGCATTGAAACCTTCATGGCTAAGATAGGGAGCCCAAAATGGCATCACCACGCCTAACAGTGAAAAGAAGGTGTAGTAGAAGAGTGAAAGTCTTAGCTCAAGGCGCATCGTTAACTACGCTCACCAAGCAACAGGCGTAGTCCGAACAGCAGATAAACGCTTCCACTTAAGCCATCTAAAGCTCTGATCACACCTCTATTGAACAGAAGATGACGTACTCGATCGACACCCAATACCAAACCACCCTGCCAGACCATGGCGATACAAAAATGGATTAACGCCATCATCAGAGACTGCAGGAGTGGTGAATAGCCCGATACCAGAAATTGCGGTAACAGAGCCATATAGAAGAGTAAGGTTTTCGGGTTTAACAGATTGTTGAGAAAACCTTGATAGAAGGCCGAGCGTAAAGCTCTTTGCTCAGCAACAGATTCCAAAATAAATGCGCGTCCTATGAATAGATCTTTAAGCGCTTTCAGTGCAAGAAAGATCAAATAGCCTGCTCCTAACATCTGCATGTAAAAGAACAGTGTTTCTGAACTGGCCAGAATGGCAGCCACGCCTAATGCACTCAATGTTCCGTGCACAAACAGTCCCAGGCAGATACCAAGACTGGCCAAAAAGCCCTGGCTTCGACTGCCTACAGAGCGTCGCAATACCATCATCGTATCGACACCGGGGGTTAGTGTTAATAGGGTAATGGCCACAAGAAACGCGGCCCAAGGGAAGAGTTCAAGCATTAAAAAAGCCCAGTGGGATAACAAGTTTTCGTTATAACATCTGGGCTTGATGGGAGCTAGTCGATATTATGAGAAATCGAGCGGACGCTCTCCATTTTCATCACGGATCCATGTGGGTAGACCCATGTGGTTAAGATGATTCAGGAATGGACGTGGATCCAACTCCTCTACGTTGACCATCGTTTTACAATCCCATTCACCTGTTGCAATCAATAACGCAGCTGCAACCGGTGGAACACCAGCGGTGTAGGAGATACCCTGGCTACCGACCTCATTGTAGGCATCTTTATGGTCAGCAACGTTGTAGATGAACACTTCACGCTCTTGACCATCTTTGGTCCCTTTCACCTGATCACCAATACAGGTCTTACCGGAGTAGTTGGGTGCAAGTGACGCAGGATCTGGAAGACAAGCTTTAACCACTTTAAGAGGGACAACACTCTGCCCTTCAGCCGTTTCGATTGGCTGTTCAGAGAGAAGACCCAGATTCTTCAGAACCGTGAATACGGTGATGTAACGTTCCCCAAAGCCCATCCAGAAACGTACATTAGGACAACCTAGGTTGGCTGATAGAGAGTGGATCTCATCGTGACCCGTCATGTAGCTTGTGCGCTCACCGACTACAGGCAGATCGTCAGTACGACTGATCTCAAACATCTGGTTGGTTTGCCACTGATTGTTCTGCCAAGAGTAGACACGTCCGGTAAACTCACGGAAGTTGATCTCAGGGTCGAAGTTGGTGGCGAACCAGTGACCGTGATCGCCCGCATTGATGTCGATAATGTCAACTGACTCGAGCGTATCGAAGTACTCATTTTTAGCCAATGCAGCGTAAGCGTTTACGACACCTGGATCAAAGCCACAGCCCAAAATAGCCGTGGTGCCTGTCTCTTTACAGCGCTCGCGACGTTTCCACTCGTAGTTACCGTACCAAGGTGGGTTTTCACAAATCTTAAGTGGGTCTTCGTGAATAGCGGTGTCTAGATAAGCGACACCCGTTTCGATACAGGCTTCAAGTACCGACATATTGACGAAAGCTGAACCGACATTAAGCACGATCTCAGAGCCCGTCGCTTTGATCAATGCAACCGTCGCGGCTGTATCCATTGCATCCAGTGCATGAGCCGTTAACTTGCCATCCACCTTCATTGCACCCTTCTCATGGATGCTGTCGATGATCGCGTCACACTTCGATTTGGTTCTTGAAGCGATCGCTATATCACCGAGGATATCGTTGTGTTGGGCGCATTTATGCGCCACCACCTGGGCAACACCACCGCCGCCAATAATTAGTACATTCTTTTTCATAAGATCGCGCACTCCGATGCGTTACTTAACACTATTAAGAGAGGTTATCGACAAAGTCTTGATAACCAAATTCACGAACAAGTTTGATCGAACCATCAAACTCTTTAATGGCTATAGAGGGCATTTTCACACCATTGAACCAGTTTTTCTTAACCATGGTGTAGCCACCCGCATCCTCTATTGAGAGTCGATCACCGGCTTTAAGCTCATGATTAAAATTAAACTCACCAAAAATATCGCCTGCCAAGCAAGACTTACCGCACAGCTGATAGCTGTACTCACCATCACAAGGTGGCATACGAGCGTCCTCTCGATAGATCAAAAGATCGAGCATATGCGCTTCAATCGAGCTATCAACAATCGCTAGGTGCTTACCGTTGTAGAGTGTATCCAATACCGATACTTCGAGCGTTGTACTCTTGGTAATGGCCGCTTCACCAGGCTCTAAATAGACCTGAACACCATAGGTTTCAGAGAATGACTTCAAACGCTGACAGAATTGATCAAGCGGATAGTCATCCCCGGTAAAGTGGATACCACCACCTAAACTGATCCATTTCATTTTGGCAATCAGGTGGCCAAAGCGCGCTTCGATATCACTGAGCATGGCACTGAAACGCTCAAAATCGCCATTTTCACAGTTGTTGTGGAACATGAAACCAGAAATTTTATCGACTACCGTTTCGATACGCTCAGGGTCCCATTCACCCAGGCGGCTATACGGACGTGCTGGATCGGCAATGATGAACTCAGAGGTTGAAATACCCGGATTCACGCGCAAGCCACGCGTCTTGTCACGGCTCTGCTCTTCAAAGCGTTCAAACTGATTGATGGTGTTGAAGATGATCTTGTCACAGTTAGCGAGCACCTCCTCTATCTCATGATCGTCATAGGCGACCGAGTAAGCGTGTGTTTCACCGGGAAACTTGTCATGACCTAGCTTAACTTCATAGAGTGAGGATGAGGTTGTACCGTCCATATATTGCGACATTTGATCAAACACGGACCAGGTCGCGAAGCATTTCAGTGCTAGCAGAGATTTAGCACCCGAATGCTCACGTACGTAGGCGATCTTCTCCAGGTTCTTCTGGAGTTTCGATCGATCGATAAGGTAGTAAGGGGTCTTTAACATCTTAAAGCTGACCCAGCACCGGCGTATCAACCGATACATCCGCATTTTGGCCGCGATGACGCAGCAGATGATCAACCAAAGTCAGTGCCATCATCGCTTCTGCAATGGGTGTGGCACGAATACCGACACAGGGATCATGACGGCCTTTGGTTACCACCTCCACTTCATTACCAAACTTATCAATACTGCGACCAGGCAGACGCATGCTTGACGTTGGCTTAAGCGCGATGTGCGCAATGATATCTTGGCCACTGGAGATACCGCCTAAGATCCCACCCGCGTGATTCGAGAGAAAACCCTCTTTCGTCATCTCATCGCGATGCTCAGTCCCTTTTTGCGCAACCGATGCAAACCCATCACCAATCTCAATCCCTTTCACGGCATTAATACTCATCAGTGAGTGGGCCAGATCGGCATCCAACCGATCGAAAATAGGCTCACCCAGCCCGACAGGAATACCCGAAGCAACAACAGAGATCTTAGCGCCCACTGAGTTACCCTCTTTGCGTAGCTCGTCCATGTAGACTTCCATTTTGGCTGCAGCATCAGCATCAGGTGAGAAGAAGGGGTTATTACCCACTTCATTCCAATCAAACTGAGTGTGATCAATAGCGATAGGACCGAGCTGTGACAGGTAGCCACGAATTTCAATGCCCTGCTTCGCTAGTACTTTCTTCGCAATAGCACCGGCTGCTACACGCATCGCAGTCTCACGAGCCGAAGATCGACCACCACCACGGTAGTCACGGATACCGTACTTGTGATGATAGGTGTAGTCGGCGTGAGCAGGACGGAATTGATCTTTGATGTTGCCGTAATCTTTTGAACGTTGATCGGTATTCTCGATCAGCAAACCAATGGATGTACCGGTGGTCTTACCTTCAAAAACCCCAGACAGAATCTTCACTTGGTCCGGTTCGCGACGCTGCGTCGTGTGACGTGAGGTTCCTGGTTTACGACGATCAAGATCCAGCTGAAGATCCTCTTCACACAACTCAATCCCAGGAGGACAGCCATCGACAATGGCACCCAGTGCTGGGCCATGGCTCTCGCCAAAGGTGGTGATTGTGAAAAGCTTTCCGTATGTATTACCGGACATGGTCCTAATCCTTCTGTTTGAGCCTCAGCTCAGTCATTAAATAAATTCTTGGTGTGCACGAAGACTGGGAGCATCAATAACAAAGACACCATTACCGCCCTGATCGAGCTCAACCCATATTAGTGGAAGCTCAGGGTAAGCCTGCATTAGATGCACCTCTGAATTGCCCACTTCCACCACCAGGAGCCCCTGTTCACTCAGATGACGACCCGCCTCTCTCAAGATCCGGCGAGTAATATCCAAACCATCATCACCTGAACCTAACGCCATTTCAGGTTCATGCTGATATTCAGCAGGCATTGAGGCTACATCCGGAGCATCAACGTACGGGGGATTGGTGACGATTAGGTCGTAAACCTCACCTTCTAAATTGTTAAACAGATCACTGTGGACAACGCGCACACGCTCTTCCATCTCATGACGTGCCACATTGATATTAGCCACCGCAAGTGCATCGTCTGATAGATCGGCAAGATCTACCTCAGCTTGATCAAATGCATAAGCACAAGCGATACCGATACAACCACTTCCGGTGCAAAGATCCAGAACGCGCTCTACATCCACATCGCCAAGCCAGGGCTGGAACTGCTGTTCGATCAGCTGTGCGATCGGCGACCGCGGAACCAAGACACGCTCATCAACAGTGAATGGCAGTCCCATAAACCAAGCCTCACCGGTGATGTACGGTAGTGGTTTACGTTGCTGGCAGCGCTGCTGCACAAAATCGATGACACGCTCTCTTTCTGAAGGCAGAAGTTTTGCGTCTAACAGTTCAGCTGAACTATCCCACGGAAGATCCACCGCATTAAACACTAACTGCAGCGCCTCATCCCAAGCGTCTACATGGCCATGACCAAAATAGACTTGGTGACGGTTCATCTCACTGAGTGTCCAGCGAACGTAATCGCGAAGAGTGAGAAGTTGTTCGATCACTGCTTGATCTGAGCTCATGGCTAACCTGATAATATCCGAATCAAAAGTTGCCATAGTTTACCTGTAATCAACATGTCTGATAAGAGTGATAAGATCAGTGATTTCGCTTCTCTAAAGGAGCTTTTTAAGGATGTGACGCCGATTGAGCAGAATCGCGCTGATATTCAACGCCCCGTCAACAAACCCGATGAGGGATCGATTGAATATCGTCGACTGGCGGCCGCCGAAAAAGAGGAGCTTATCGTCGATGGGCTAAACTCTATTCATCACGAATTACTCAGTGCCGAAGAGAGCATTCTTTTTGCAGTACCCGGTGTTCAACTGAAGTTAATCAAACGGATGCAATCGGGTCACTTAGGTTGGGATGCTGGTCTTGATCTGCACGGATTTACCGTCGACCAAGCACGCAACGAGTTGCATCTGTTTATTAGGGATTGTCGTAAGCAGGGCCTCAAATCGATACTGATTGTTCATGGCAAATCCTATACTGACCCTAACAAACCTGCCCTTTTGAAGACTTACGTCAGCGAGTGGCTGCAACAGACAGAGGGCGTGCTAGCGTTCTGCTCTGCTCAGCCAAAAGATGGCGGAACCGGAGCACTCTACCTGCTTCTTAAATCGGATGAGCGTCATAAATCCAATCGGTAAACCTTTACCCAAGGGTGACATTGGCGTATGTTTGCCCGCTTAGTTGTTAACGGGCATAAATAGGCCCGAGAAAGGAATAGAGTCATGGAAAAAGCCTACGAAAACATCATTGAAGCGATTGGCGAAGATCTTAACCGCGAAGGTTTGTTAGATACGCCTAAACGCGCTGCAAAAGCGATGAAGTTTCTGACCAAAGGCTACGACCAGTCGCTTGAAGAGGTGGTTAACGGAGCGCTTTTCCCATCAGACAACTCTGAAATGGTGCTCGTGAAAAATATTGAGATCTACTCAATGTGTGAACACCACCTACTCCCTTTCATTGGCAAAGCCCACGTTGCATATATTCCACAGGGTAAAGTGATTGGTCTGTCGAAAATAGCGCGCATCGTAGACATGTACGCACGCCGTCTTCAGATCCAAGAGAACATGACCAAAGAGATTGCCGAAGCACTTCAAGAGGTGACCGGTGCTCTGGGTGTAGGCGTTGTGATTGAAGCGCAACACATGTGCATGATGATGCGCGGTGTCGAAAAGCAAAACGCGATGATGAAGACATCAATGATGCTGGGAAGCTTCCGATCTAATCCCGCAACACGTGCTGAATTCCTGTCACTGGTAAACTAGTCACCTCAGCTGTTTGGTGTCTGACTTCCAGTCTGACACCCAATCGGATCTTCTATTTAGCGATCACGACCACAGCAGATTGGTCGGCACCCAGCACACTGGGTGCTAATGCCCCTATTCCGTGTACTTCGAGTTGGCCAGTGGCTACGCCTGCCCTATCCAGGTAAGCCTTCACCTGTTCAACTAAGCGCATTGATTCCTGTTCAGCAATTCCTTGATCACTGCCCTGCTGATGACCGACCAATCGAATTGGCGAAAGATTTTGCTGCAGATGATCAGCTAACAGCTTAAGGGTTGGCTCTTCGATGTTGGGTAATTTAACCCAGCCACGTTCTTCTAGTAGCACCAACCAAGGCACCGCCTGTTCCGCTTCAGTGATCTGATCGAGGTGAAGATAAACACGTCGGTTACCCCGTCTTACCGCGTAAGCCGCAAGGTATTGATCATCCAGCTTAGCAGCAAAATAGCGTTGGTAGTCATCACGACCATAGAGGTCGGCATTATTAAATAGGTCATTCGCCCAGATATTACTGGTTCCGCAATCTCTACCATCACACTCAAACAGGATTTCACCTTTTTGGGTAATTACCTGATCACGAAGCACCTGCAGCAGTTCATGGGGATCAAATGATTTTGGCATCTCCCAGGTTGTACGCGTGAGTTGGCCCGACAGTTGCTGCTCTTTATCGATGCGAACATCTCGATTGATCTTAACGACAGCGCCTAAAGGAAAGCGATAATCTCGAACGGTTTGAGTGATCTGTTTATCGAGCTCAGCGGATGGGTCAATACTGATGCCATTGGGCAGAGGAGCAGCCCCATTCGCAAACGCCATGGAGGAGAATAGAAACAGGGGTAACAGTCGATGTAACACTAGCCTAATCATTCAACACACTCACTCAACCAAAAAACTCATTAAATGCCGCAGCCATCTGTGGCACGACCTCATCCTCTAAGTGTAGATGATGCCCACCCGGCATCCATCTAAATTCGATATTTTTTACGAAGGGTAAGCGTGCTTGGGTCAGCTCCTGGCTCAAACCTGACTGACCCGCAATCACCAAAACAGGTGACTCTATCTGAGCAAGAGTGATGCGAACCTGCTCTTCTGTTAAACGTACTGAAGAGCGCAATTTGAGTCTGGGATCCACTCGTATTCTGAGCTCTCCATTGGGCAGTTGTTCACTACTGCGCACCACTAAGCGCTCAGCCGCATCCACTGGCACAGGGAAGCGACCCGTTGCTCTTAACTTGGTCAGCAATGCTTTGGATTTAGCAGAAGCCTGTTTTTGAATCGACAAGTTATCCGTTATCGACTGGCTTAAATTCTCAGCAAATTGATCGGGGGCGTTTGTAAACGGAGCTAGGTTCTCTATCAAGCCAAGTGTTAACACCTGATCCGGAAATGTCCCGGCGTAGAGAGACGCCACACCAGCACCTAAAGAGTGAGCCAGTATTCGAATTGCCCCATCGGGTTGAAGTTGGCGCTTAACCGCATGAAGATCTTCTACATAACCCCAAACAGGATAGCCCGAATCCGCACTGCGCCAATCTGACTGACCATGCCCTGCCATATCGATAGCGACAACACGAAAACCCGCCAAGTGAGGCGCTAATTTGTAGTAACTCTCGGCATTATCTAGCCAACCGTGTAGTGCCAAAATCAACGGTTGGTCATCCTCACCCCACTGCAGTGCAGTAATGGTTCGACTGTGAACGGTAAACCTAATCTCTCTTGGATGAATCATGCTGTTTTCTATCAAATGTAAGCGGTAGGTTCAGGGGTAATGAGTAAACTGAGCAATGGAGCGACCCAGCCCCGCTGCAGGCAGATCACAATCGACCACCTCGATTTGAGCGGGCATAAACCCAACGCCAAAGCGACTTTCACCCTCAACGAGCGAGCTGAATAGACGACCCACCAAGGGCATGTGTGTCACTAATAGAACCCTGCTCTCATCGGGCAGAGATTGCAGATAGTTAAACACGGCTTCAGGCTCACCCTCAGGGGTAATCAGATCAAGAAGCAGAGCCTCCCGATTGGGCAGAAGGTTAGCTAATGTCTGCTGAGTACGCTGATAGGGGCTGACAAAGATGTGGGTCAATTCATCTAAGAAAGGCTGTAGACCTTCAGGGCGATTTTGCAGTGACGCCTCCCCATAAGGGGTTAAGCGACGTGATTCGTCTGGGAAGCCAGGGGCAGCCTCCGCATGACGCATCAATAGGATTCGCATGTTCAGGAACCCGAGAGTGTAAACTCAACATCGGCACTGTGGGCACCTTCCATCATCTTACCGATGACCACTTTGACGGGCGCCTGATTAAAGACTACCTCGTAGAGGCCACGCACAAGAGGCATGTAGACATCTTGCTGCTCTGCGTGCTCGCTCACCAACTTCAGTGTATTGACACCCTCAGCGACCTCTCCCAGCTCAGCCACTGCTTGATCCAACGACTTACCCTGCCCCAACGCATAACCAACTCGGTAATTACGTGACAGAGGTGATAGACAGGTCACGACCAGATCTCCCACACCCGCTAAGCCAAGGAAGGTCAAAGGATTAGCGCCCATGCTCACCGCAAGACGACTCATCTCTGCTAGAGAGCGCGTGATCAGCATGCTTTTAGTGTTTTCCCCCATACCCAATGCAGCACTCATGCCGGACGCAATGGCATAGATGTTCTTCAAGGTGCCACCGAGCTCCACACCGAAGGTATCAGCGCTGGCATAGACACGGAAATAGCTAGACTGAAGAAGCTCTTGAACCGTCTCTCGAAGATTCTCATCGTTACTGGCAATGACCGTAGCGGTCAGTTCACGCTTGGCGATCTCTTTGGCCAGGTTAGGGCCACTGATCACCCCAGATCGATGTGTTGGGCACTCCTGCTCCATGATCTGACTCATCAGACTGAAGCTAACGGCTTCAATGCCTTTAGTCGTACTGACGATCAATTGATCATCGCTGAGGTAGGGTTTAGCTTGATTCAGAACCGCTCGAAAGCCACTGCTTGGAATCGCAATAAAGACAACCTGAGCGTCTTTTAATGCGGACTCGATATCATCAGTCGCAACCAAGGAGTCGGCTAATGGGTAGTTGGGCACATAGCGATCGTTACAACGCTGCTGGTTAATATCATTAGCCAGTTCAGCTCGACGTACCCACAAGGAGGTCGGGATACCTTTTTCAGCCGTCATATTGGCGATGACGGTACCGAAACTCCCACCGCCTAACACGGCAACCTTAGTCACTGTCTGCATTACCTTTACCTAACTCAACCTAAGGAGTCTAAAATTCGTTCAACCAACTTGAACAGCATTCCAATCACATACCAAGAGATGATTGCTGCAACGAAAAAGAGGATCAGCTGAACCGGATCTCCACTATTGCTAAAGCCTAGCAAGCCAATCACTGCGAAGAACGCACTGACAATCATGGCCACTATTTTTTGAATACCCGCTAGGCCGTGACGATCACCACTCATTAACTGCGAGACTCCTTATCGTCGCTCTCTTCATTGATCTCTAAATCTAACTGCTCTTCGCTTGTCTCAGCAGCTGTTTCAAGGGGTAGCACATCAATCTCGCCAGCCGTCTCTTCTGATGAGACTTCCGTTAGGTCGACTGACTCATTTGCTAGAGGCTCTTCCGCCACTGGCGCGTCAACAACGGTTTCAGTTTCAGTCTCTGTCGCTTCCAATTCGGTCGACTCTGTTTCAACAGCCTCTTCCACTACAACACTGTTTGGATCAACCAGCAATTCAGCATCAGGGTGGATACAGTTCAATTTAACACCGGTCATCGACTCAATGTCTGGGATAAGGAACGAATCGTCTTCACAGGCAAAACAGATTGATTCACCGGTAGCGCCTGCACGGCCGGTTCGACCAATACGGTGAACATAGTCATCCGCATCTTCAGGAAGCTGATAGTTCACAACATGGCTCACACCATCAATGTGTATACCGCGACCAGCAACGTCGGTAGCCACTAGGACTTCGATCTTGCCACTGCGGAAACCCTCTAGGGTTTTGATGCGTTTGTTCTGTGGGATCTCACCCGACATCATGGCCGCTTTGACACCGTCTTTCTCTAGACGCTCTGCCAACTTACGCGTCTCATGACGACGGTTACAGAATACGATCGCTTTCTCGACGCCATTGATACGTAAGTAGTTACGCAGCAAGTTGTACTTCTCATCACTTGAGACAAGAAATACCGTTTGAGAAACGTTATCCGTAGTTTGATGCTCTGATTCGATCTCAATCGTGACCGGATCACGCGTCCACTGCGCCGCTAAACGCATAATCTCATCGGTGAAGGTTGCACTGTAGAGCAGTGTTTGACGCTCAGCGCCCTTACGCGGTGTTGAACGAATGATGGTACGCACATCGGGAATGAAGCCCATGCTCAACATACGATCAGCCTCATCCAGCACCAACACCTCTACGTTGTAGAGATCGATATCCTGATTTCTGACGAAGTCGATCAAGCGACCCGGTGTCGCGACCAAAATATCGACAGGCGCTTTGGCGAGTGCTGCACGCTGCACGTCATAATCCATGCCACCTACCAGCGAGACGATACTTAAACCAGTGTATTTACATAGGCCTTCTGCATCGGCTGCAATCTGCAGAGCCAACTCTCGTGTCGGTGCAATGATCAATGCACGGGGTTCACCCTTGCGCGGTTCAACATCCAACTTGAAGTCGAGAAGATCGGTAATGATCCCGATTAGAAAAGCTGCAGTTTTACCGGTACCGGTCTGAGCCTTACCAATGATGTCACGGCCTTGAAGTGCCGGCTTAATCGTTGCCGCTTGAATCGGTGTTGCGTACTCAAAGCCAAGCTCATGAATACCACGCATCAATGAGTCTGGCAGATAGAAATCGTGGAAACGATCCTTACCCTCTTGAGGCTCTACAACAAACTGATCAAGGCTCCACTCTTGCGAGCGACGAGGTTTGTCGTCACGGCTTTTGCGGGGACGACGACGCTGGGTGCGACGCCGCTTTTCATTTGAATCTTGATTACCTTGTTGCTGTTCAGGGTTGGTATCTGTAGTCAAAATCGGGATCTCTCAATCAATAGATCATTCAAAATGGCGCGCAAAAGGAGGAAGCGCATCGATCAACTGCTGTCCATAACGACGTGTCACGACACGCCTATCAAGTAAAACAACACGACCGGAATCATTCTCCGTACGCAGTAATCTGCCTGCCGCTTGAGTTAGTTTGATAGAGGCTGCGGGTACACTTATCTCCATGAAAGGGTTACCACCGCGGGCTTCTATCCACTCAGCCAAGGTCGCATCCACAGGATCATCTGGAACACTAAAAGGCAACTTGGTAATGATAACATCTTTTAGGTAGTGACCGGGTAGATCTACACCCTCTGCAAACGACGCCAAACCAAAAATAACACTGGGTTCGTCACGGTCGATTCTCGCTTTGTGCTCTATCAGCATCGCTTGCTTACTGAGTTCACCTTGAACCGTTAAACGCGACAGCAGTTTGGTATCCATTAACTCTTCGACTCGACGCATTTGGCGCCAAGAGGTAAACAGAACCAATACAGAGGTTAAATTGGGTAACTCTCGGTTAAGCCAATCAGCAACCTCTTCGGTATGAAGATCCGCTTTTGAAGGATCGAACTTCATTTTCGGGACATGCAAAACGGCCTTATTGGCGTAGTCAAAAGGACTAGGCATTCGCAGTGCTGGCGTATCCAAAGGGAGACCCAATTGAGTAAAGAGGGAATCAAACCGCCCAAGGGCCGTTAGCGTTGCTGAGGTTAAAACCGCACCGTAACACTGATCCCAGAGCAGATCTTGAAGATGGTTTTGAGCGGAGACAGGGGCGCTGTGAAGTTCAATATCGCGACCCGCTTCAGACTCATGACGAACCAACCACCTTGCAACTTTATCCTCTTCATTTTCAATATCTTGCGAAAAACTTCTACACAGCCACATCATCTTCTGGACACGGCTAAACTGGGTACTTAGCGGTGGCAACCAGCGCTCCCCTACACCCTTATCGAGTGCAGACTCTTCATCTTCCATCGCCCCTTTAAGGGCATTAATAATCTTCTCTAACTGAGGATCAACCTGTGATAAAAACTGAGCCAATTCACGTGTCAGGCTAGCCAAACTGTCGGGTACCCTGCCTTGCGGGTAGCGCAACCTGCGCTCATCCACCGGGAGTGGCAAAAACTGTTCAGAGACTAGATCGTCCAGACGCTGCAAATGCCCCTGAACCACATTGAGACTGGATTGAATACGACTGATTGGATCTTGCAAAACCAATGCAGAATCCGCTTCATCCAACAGCCCTTTTAACTGACGCTCCAGGGTTTTGAAGGCCTTTTCACTCGCTTTAACTCGCATAGAGAGCGCGAAGTGGTTAGTCGCCTTATCACCCAGATGATGCGCCTCATCAAATATGTAGATTGAATCGGCCGGTTCAGGAAGAATCGCACCACCGCCTAACGCCAAGTCAGCCAGTACAAGATCGTGGTTGACCACCAAGAGATCGGTTGTCTCAATATCGGCCCTAGCACGATAAAACGGACAGGCGTTGAAATGCGCACAGCGACGATTAGTACACTGCATATGGTCTGAGGTAAGCGGCATCCAGGTCTCATCATCCAGGTTGCGCTCTAGCTCATCACGATCACCCTTCCAACGACCACTGGCAAACTCATCCAACAGGCCGCTGTACTCTTTGATCTGTTCAGGCCCCAAAACTTGGGCCAACTCATCTTCAAACAGGGCTGACTGTGAAAGATCCTGCTGATTACTAAGAAGAGACTCTAATCGGCTAACACAGAGGTAGCGCCGACGCCCTTTAGCAATTTCGTACTTAAATTCAATACCGGCGTGCTCAGCCAACTCAGGAAGATCTTTTAATAAAAGCTGCTCCTGAAGCGCAACGGTAGCGGTCGAAATGATCAGCGTTTTACCTTTAGCCTGCGCTATTGGAAGTGCGGCCAGCAGATAAGCAATGGTTTTACCGGTGCCCGTTCCAGCCTCTACGGCGACCAGATGATTTTCACCCAGACGCTGACCCGCATCGTCCGACAAGATACCACCCAACTGCCGTGCGACCGCTGCAATCATATGCTTTTGTGCATAACGAGCCTTTAAATCGCGAGCATTTAGAAATGCGCGATAAGCTGTCTGTATGGTGGTTTGGGTCTCTTTGTTAAGCACATCGCCTCCGAATTAGTTGGCCATCATACAAAAATACTGGATATACAAACAGAAAAAACTTGACGACATTTAAAATACTGTATAAAAATACAAATACTGAATAAACAGACAGTCATTTAAATTCCAATCAGTACTGTCATAGGGGGCGTTTATGAAGCTTACAAATCGTCAAGAAGAGGTGCTGGATTGCATCCGTCGCCATATTGATGAAACAGGATTTCCACCTACACGCGTCGATATTGCTCGCGATCTAGGGTTTAAATCTGCCAATGCAGCAGAGGAGCACCTAAAGGCCTTAGCACGTAAAGGGGCCATTGAGATGATCCCTGGCACCTCTCGCGGTATCCGTATCGTCGGTGAAGAGGAGGAGCAGGAGGGCCTAGCGATCATCGGTCAGGTTGCCGCAGGTGAACCCATCCTCGCTGAACAACACATCGATGATTACTGCACCATCAGCTCAGACTTCTTTCGCCCAAGAGCAGACTACCTACTCCGTGTCCGCGGCATGAGTATGAAAGACATCGGCATTATGGATGGTGATCTCTTAGCAGTTCACCAAACACGTGAAGCACGTGAGGGTCAGATAGTCGTTGCTCGTGTCGGTGAAGATGTCACGGTAAAACGATTCCACCGCGATGGTCACATGGTCTACTTGATAGCAGAGAACGAAGAGTTCGACCCGATTAAAGTTGATCTTCGTGAAGAGCAGTTAACCATCGAAGGCTTGGGTGTTGGCGTAATTCGTCAACAGAATGACTTTTAAAGGTAATCACCATGATTGCTTACAATCAATTTGCACAGAATGATGCGGGTCTTAAACCACTGGTTTTGACTGAGCTGGTTCAGCACACCTCAGAGGTAAATCTGAACACCATGCTTCTGCCGATGCTTGCCGCATTAAGTCAAAAAGAGAGCTGGCTGGTTATGTTAGAGCCGCCAAAATCTTTGACTAAGCAGGTGCTGGCGGATGCAGGTGTCGACCTCAAAAAAGTGTGGATACTTCGTCGTGATAAGCGCCATGGTTTAGACAAACTGGCTCAGCGCGCACTGCAAGCGGGAACCTGTCACACACTGATCTGCTGGCACAATGACCCTGCCGATGACGCGTTAGTCAGCCAACTGAAACGCACTCAGATCTGTAGCGAAACAGAGTGTCTATTGGTACGTAAAAAAATTTAGCCTCCCCCTTTGCTGCGTTGTAGCAAAGACCCCCATAGCCGCTCTTTGAGCGGCTTTTTTATTTAGCTTGAATCAGACCCTGAACCATCATAGGCTCAATAGAGGAGTACCACTTACAAGGAGAATAGTGTGGGATCGCACAAGCCAAATCAGCAGCCGTATCAGTTAACCGACTTCCCTATCCAAACATTTGATAAGATCCGTTATGCCGATACCGATCGTCAGGGCCACGTGAACAATGCCGCATTCAGTACCTACCTAGAGACAGGCCGTGTCGAATTTCTCTACGATCCAAAAGACCCACTGGCCAATGACAATTGCGAATTTGTCATTGCCAGTCTGCATTTGAACTTTCTAGGTGAGATCACTTGGCCAGGACGTCTGGATATTGGCACCGGTGTAACTCGGGTGGGTACCAGCTCATTTGGGCTCTACCAGGTGTTGTTCCAAGATGACGTCTGTGTCGCGACGGCAGAGACGACCATTGTTCAGATGGATGTGAGCAGTCGCAAATCAGCCCCTCTTGCGGATGCAACAAGACACTATCTGAATGATCATCTCTTTGTGAAGGGTGTTGAAACAAAAGGAATGAACTGAGTTTACCACTCTTGCGCGTTAGAGCGATGTCTTAGAATCATCGCTCGTAACTGCTCAAACCAACCCTGCAACTGAGTCTCCAGTTGCTCCTCAAGGTTTGGTTCTTTGGCCAAATCTATAATTGCTATGTCAGATTGGCTAGCGCTCTCTTGCGAGGGAGGTAGGGGTTTATGAATAGCTTTGATGGCACTGATCAACTTAGACAACCAACTACCGGAATCCTGACAGAGCAGCTCCATCTCATCCAACTCACTGGAATGGATTCCCTGTTGCTTAAAAGCCTTGCTCAATTCAGAGGGTGTCGACTGGGTCAGCAGGACACGCTCACGTTCAGCCAACTCATTAAGATAGGCTTTATAGGCGCTGTCTAAATGAAACAGCGCAGCCTCTTGCAGGCCACGAAGCTTCATACGATTGGTCGATTCACCGGTCAACTCAGTGTTGATACCCACCAGCGCGTATTGTGCAAACGCGAGTGTTTGATTCACACGCTGGGAGTATAGGTCAGCCATTAACGCTTCTTAGCTTTGGCTGCTTCAATTTGCCACATACCATTGGTGAAGTAAGCTCTCCAACCAGTCGCCTTACCGTCAACTTCCGTCATAAGGTACTGCTCTTTGGTTTTGCGGCTGTAACGTATTTGAGCGGGGTTACCCTGCTCATCTTGCTGAGGTCCTTCCATTAAGAAGTGATATTTAGGGTCAATCGCATTTTTATGTGGAATCAACTCTTTGACCAGAGGTGCACGGGTCTCACGATTACGTGGGAATTGGCTTGCTGCCAGGAATAGACCACTGGCTCCATCACGCAGGATGTAGGTATCGTCAACCTTCTGACACTTAAGCTCCGGCATCGGAACTGGATCCATCTTAGGCGGAGCCACTTCACCATTCTTGAGCAGCTTACGTGTGTTTTTACACTCTGAGTTGGTACAACCAAAGAACTTACCGAAACGGCCCGTTTTAAGGTGCATCTCAGCGCTACACTTATCACACTCGACTACAGGGCCTTCATAGCCCTTGATACGGTAGTTACCCTCTTCGACCTCAAAGCCGTCACAATCTGGGTTGTTACCACAGATGTGTAACTTGCGCTTCTCATCGATCAAGTAGGAGTCCATAGAGGAGCCACACTTACCACAACGGTGCTTCTCTAGAAGCAGACGTGACTCTGCCTCATCGTCTGCATCCACTGCGACAACCTCATCACCAGGAATCAGGTTGATGGTCGTTTTACAACGCTCTTTAGGTGGCAAAGCATAACCAGAGCAACCCAAGAAGACGCCCGTCGTTGCCGTACGAATCATCATTGGGCGCTGACATGCTGGACAGCTGATATCGGTCTCGGTTGGATCATTGGCACGCATGCCACCATCCGCTGATTGAGCCGCTTCCAGTTCGCCTTCGAACTGTGTGTAGAAGTTGTTAAGAAGATCCTTCCAGTTGATGTCACCATCTGCCACATCATCCAGCTTCTCTTCCATACGCGCGGTAAAGCTGAAGTCCATAAGGTCTGGGAAACTTTCAGCCAGACGATCCGTAACGATATCGCCCATTTTTTGTGCATAGAAGCGACGGTTTTGAACTTCGACGTAACCACGATCTTGAATTGTCGAGATAATCGCTGCGTAGGTGGACGGACGACCAATACCGCGCTTCTCAAGCTCTTTAACCAAACTCGCTTCTGTGTAGCGCGGTGCCGGTTTCGTAAAGTGCTGGCTAGGGTCCAAGGCTTTAAGTTTTAGTGATTCACCCACCTGCATGTCAGGTAGGATCTGATCTTCATCCGATTTACCGCGGAAGTTCATCACACGGGTGTAACCGTCGAACTGCAAGACACGACCTTTAGTGGTCAGCTCATAGGCACCCGCTTTCACTGTGACACGGGTACTTAGGTAACGAGCGGGTGTCATTTGACAGGCTAGGAATTGGTTACGAATCAGGTCGTAGAGTCGAACTGCGTCGGCATCGACACCGTTCAATGAGTCAGAGGTAACATTGACATCAGATGGACGGATCGCCTCGTGCGCCTCTTGTGCGCCCTCTTTAGAGCTATAACGAATCGGCTGAGGTGGCAGGTATTCACCACCAAACTGAGAACCAATAAACTCTCGTGCCGCTTCAACCGCCTCGTTACTCAAGTTGGTCGAGTCGGTACGCATGTAGGTAATGTAACCCGCTTCATAGAGACGCTGAGCGAGCATCATGGTCTTCTTAACACCGAAGCCTAGACGGGTGCTGGCGGCCTGTTGCACGGTAGAGGTGATAAACGGCGCAGAGGGCTTGCTACTGGTTGGACGATCTTCACGATTAACAACCTCATAAGAGGCACTTTGCAGCGCTTTGACTGCAGCCATCGCCTGATCTTCATTGGTCGGTTTAAATGCCGCACCGGCCTGTTTAACGACCTCTAGACGAACCGCTTTATCACCTTGAGTCTGCGCATCCGCATGCAACTCCCAATACTCATCAGGAATAAAGGCACGAATTTCACGTTCACGTTCAACGACCAGGCGTACCGCAACGGATTGAACACGACCCGCCGACAGACCACGAGCGACCTTCTCCCAAAGAAGTGGAGAGACCATATAACCAACAACGCGATCAAGAAAACGGCGCGCTTGCTGCGCATTAACGCGGTTTAGGTCTAGATCGCTCGGTTTTTCGAACGCTTCATTGATCGCTTTCTTGGTAATCTCGTTAAAGACAACACGACGGTAGCGTGAATCGTCACCGCCAATCGCTTCGCGAAGGTGCCATGCAATGGCCTCCCCTTCACGGTCCAAATCGGTTGCGAGATAGATCTGATCAGCGCTCTTAGCCAGTTTGCGCAGTTCATCAACGACCTTCTCTTTACCGGGAAGGATCTCATAATGAGCTGCCCAATCCTTGTTGGGATCAATCCCCATACGGGCAATAAGCTGCTCTTTCTGTTTGCGCTTTTTATGCTCAACCTTCTGCTCTGGCGAGAGTTTGCGTGTCAAAGCAGCCTGTTTAGCGCGCTCTTTAGGATCAGACTTCTGGGCACTACCACTGGTCGGCAGATCACGGATGTGACCAACACTGGACTTAACCACGTACTGGTTACCAAGATACTTATTGATCGTCTTGGCCTTGGCTGGTGACTCCACAATTACCAGGGTTTTACCCATTTTTATCTACCTATTCAAAACTCTGTCTTTTTTTACAAATACGTGGAAACTGACTTCAGCGTCAAGTGAGCATTGCAAAAAATTTATCGGCGCAACAATACAGCGCTAAAAAATAAATGCAAATAAACGCCTTAATAATAAGTGCTAAGAGAGCTGTTTAGATCAGTGAAAATCGATCAACCACTTCCCCAGACTCTAAACGCACTTTTTCAACAAACATCTCATAGGGACGCACCCAGAGATCGAAGTTGCCATAGAGTGTTCGATAGACCACCATCAACTCTTCTGTCTCTGAGTGTCTGGCGGTTCCAATCACTTCGTAGTCATTGCCTTTATAGTGTCTGTAAATCCCTGGGGTTAACTCGCCGCTCATTAAATCATCTCCGTTAACAGTTGATTGGCCTTTTCACCTAGCTCATCCAGTGCGCCAGCCCGCTCGGGTTCGCGCCAATAGAGCGTCAGGTGAATGGCGGTTGATTCAACCGCAACGACCTCTTCAGGCAACTGATCAAGCCAATCACTGAGCGCTTTCAGCTTAGTAGGACTCAAAGATCTTTCACCCTTTGCCCAGGACCAGCCCTCAGGAAGGCCATCAGCGGCCATGGCGTCGACTCGAGCCACCATCCACTCAACCCACTGCTCTTTTGCTGATCGATCCAATTTGCCACGCAGCATACGGTAAGCCGCCATGTTGATAATTTCTGACTCCATCTCGCCCTTGGCTCTGGGTATCTCTAGACGCGATAGCTGCACCTGAAAACCGAGCTTGCGTGCCTCTAGTCTGAGCTTAGATTGGAAGCGCTGACGAGGACTTGGCATGACCCACATCATAGAACCGATCAAAGAGAGCATGATCAGAACAATAATTGCCCACTTCATATGTTAAAAACCTTCTTGTCTGCTATTAATAGTAGTAGGGACTAAACAGGGAGAATCACCATGAGTCACTACAATCGTATTCTTGTTGCCATCGACCTTTCTGAAGAGTCTGGTGTTGTGCTTGAAAGAGCCAAACTGCTAGCCGAACAGAATCAAGCTGAGCTCAATCTGATTCATGTGGTCGAGATTGTCAGCTACGCCTATGGCGGTGAGATCCCTGTCGACATTGCCGACATCCAAACTCAAATTGAGAACCACGCCGAGTCTAAACTGAGCGCCCTTGCCACCAGCCTTGGCTACCCTGTTAATAAAGCGATTGTCGCAACGGGCAACACTGGTTCAGAGATTCATGCCGTCGCGAAAGATCTTAAAACTGATCTCATCGTGATTGGCTCTCACGGTCGCCATGGTCTATCGCTGTTACTTGGGTCCACCTCCAATGGCGTTCTGCACGGCGCAGAGTGCGATATTCTGGCCGTACGATTGGGGCATTAACCCTCAGCCATCGCCTCTAACTCCATCCAGCGCTCCATCTGCGTCTCCAGCTGGGCTTCTAGAGTGCTTAACTTTTCAAGTTCAGCGGTGACCTCTTCATGAGGTCGCTGATAAAAGTCCGCTGAACCACAAACGGCCTGCTGCGCTTCAACGGCCGCTTCAGTCTGCTCCATCTGTTCTGGAAGCATGTCCAACTCTCGCTGCAGTTTATAGGTGAGTTTAACGGGCTTTTTAGCCTCTGCAGCTTCCTTTTTACCCGGTTTAGCTGGCTCAGATTTTGGTACAACACTCTGAGTCACTACATTTTTAGGTCGCTGACGTAACCAGTCGTTGTAACCGCCCACATATTCACGAATGACACCCTCACCCTCAAACGCAAGCGTGCTGGTGACGATGTTATCGAGGAATTGACGATCATGGCTCACCAACAAAAGAGTCCCTTGATAGTCGAGCAGAATCTCTTCGAGCAGCTCCAGTGTCTCGACATCCAAGTCATTGGTCGGCTCATCGAGCACCAACAGGTTCGAGGGCTGACTGAACAACTTAGCCAACATCACGCGGTTAGTCTCGCCGCCGGACAGGGCTTTAACCGGTGTGCGCGCACGCTCTGGTGTGAACAGGAAATCTTGAAGATAACTGATGATATGACGTGATCGACCGTTAATATCGATACTTTCACGACCGCCTGAGACGTTATCGATGATGCTCTTCTCGGGGTCCACTTGGCCACGCAGCTGATCGAAATAACCCACCACCAGTTGGCTACCAAGGCGCACATCCCCCTGATCCGGAGCCTGCTCCCCTAAAATCAACTTAAGCAGCGAACTCTTACCAATACCGTTCGGACCAATCAGACCGATGCGATCGCCTCGCTGAATACGCACTGACAGATCCTTAACGACTGGCTGTCCCGCATAACTCAGCGAGACATTCTGCAGCTCGGCCACCAACTTACCCGAGCGAACCGCCTCTTCCACATCGAACTTGGCTTTACCCTGACGTTCACGGCGTTCGGATCGCTCAACACGCAGCTGCTTCAGAGCACGAACACGTCCCTCGTTACGGGTACGACGAGCTTTGATACCTTGACGTATCCACGCCTCTTCCTGCGCCAATTTTTTATCAAACAGAGCAGCCTGCTTGGCCTCCTCCTCGAGCAATTTCTCTTTTTGCGTAAGGTAGGTTGCATAACTGCCTGGAAAGTCGACCAACTGACCTCGGTCTAACTCAATAATACGGGTTGCTAAACGCTCGACTAGAGCACGGTCGTGCGAGATAAATAGAAGCCCGCCTTTGTAAGCGGCTAATACCTCTTCTAACCACTCGATGGTCTCAATATCCAAGTGGTTGGTTGGCTCATCCAGCAGCAACAGATCAGGGCTTTGAACCAGTGCAGCCCCTAAGGCAGCTCGACGGCGCCAGCCACCTGAGAGTTCAGACATCAGCTTTTCGCCAGGTAGCTGAAGTTGACTAAGAATGCGATCCACACGCGTCTCAAGTGACCAAGCATCACGGGCTTCCAGATCATGCTGAAGACGCTCCAACTCATCGAGCGAAGCATTACTGTTAGCCAGTAATGTCTCGTAGCGATCTCGCAACTCAACCAGATCAGCCAAACCTGCTTCTACAACACTGCGAACCGATCGTTCATCGGCCGCGGGTAGGCTCTGTGGTAACTGAGCAATTCGAGCGGTTGGGCTGCGCCAAATGACACCGCTATCAACGTCCATTTCACCCGAAACGATTTTTAGTAGGGTTGATTTACCCGTACCGTTAATACCGACCAGCGCTACTCGCTCACCCGCCTCAATTTGCAGGTTTGCGTTGTCTAAAATTGCTCGGGTACCAAAGGCCAGAGAGACCTGATCAAATCGAATAAATGCCATGTGAGTCGCTTAATTGTAAAACTGGTCGCGTAGTTTAACTCAGTTGCTAAAAATTAACCTGACAAGGGGTGAAATTTTTGCAGATTTAAACCATAGTTAGTGCAGAGACTTATTTGAGTGCGAGCTTTGTTAACAACGAATAAATTGAACAAATACTTAGCCCCCATTCTCTTTAGCACTTTTGCCATCAGCATAGAATCCATGGCCAAAGGTAAAGAGAGTGCAGAGCAACTCGCATTTCTAAAAGCCGAGAGACTCGCCAAACTGGGTCGCTTAGATCTTGATGACCCCGCCGCTAAACAGCTCGAGTCTTACCCTCTCTACCCCTACCTAGTCTTCAATCAGTACAGTGCCGAACTGAATCGACTCAAGCCAGAGGATATTCAACAGTTTGCCAACCGGTACCCTGATTCACACTTAGAGGGGCTATTGCGTTTCAACTACACAGAGCATCTAGGGGAAAAGAGAGATTGGGGGGCATTCCTCAGCCACTACACTGAGATCGATTCCCCTAATACTGAGATGCAGTGTCGCTATGCCGAAGCTCTCTATCGACAAAAGCGCACAACTGAAGCCTCTAAACTTGCGGCATCACTCTGGAGTGTGGGCCGCTCTCAGCCAGACAGTTGTGATGATCTATTCAGACTGTTTAGAGCCAATGGTGATCTGACCAGCGATGTCGCACTCAAACGGGTTCTCAATGCGTTGGATGCCAACAAATGGGGACTGTCGGGTTATGCGCTGCGCTTTGTTAAGTCAGAGTCTGATCGTCGCATTGCTGATGCGGCTCGATCGGTCTATCGATCACCCTTTAAAGTCCTTCGAATGGGCAGCGGTTACTCAGCTAAGCAGCTCGCCAAAATTCAACGCATTGCGATTGAACGTGCGTATCGTCACGACCCATATGAAGCGTTAAATCTGTTGCTAAAACTGGGCAAAGGATTTGATCTGAGTCTGGCGGATAATTTACAAGAGCTCACGCGTGTTGGTGTAAGGGTCGCTAAGGAGCTTGATGCACATGATCGAATCAAACTCGCCAAGCTTGATCCAACCTTTGCCAGTGCTGAACTCACTGAATGGCGCATACGCTTAGCCCTGCTTGAACAGGACTGGCAGGAGGTCGCCACCCTGATTGCCAAGCTCCCTAAAGAGCTGCAAGACTCCCCTCGTTGGCAATATTGGCTAGCCGCACTCCCCAATAATCCAATGCGAACAGAGATATTAGATACACTTCGTACCAAACGCAGTTTTTACGGATTTCTAGCAGCTGATCATCTTGGGCAACCCGCTGATTTGAATCATGAACCGATCACGCTTGATCCAACCCTGCTAGCTAAATT
Source organism: Marinobacterium sp. xm-d-579 (assembly GCF_013282935.1). Lineage (NCBI taxonomy): Bacteria > Pseudomonadati > Pseudomonadota > Gammaproteobacteria > Oceanospirillales > Oceanospirillaceae > Marinobacterium > Marinobacterium sp. xm-d-579. The sequence continues at coordinate 248,888 of NZ_WBYP01000002.1, read as the reverse complement.
AAGAGACTCCAAACACTATCTGCGCATTAAAGAGCTGACAGCGCTTGATCGCTATACAGTTTCACGATCTGAGTTTAATCGTTGGATAGAGACGATGTCTTCGAATGAGATCCAACACGCCGCGCACTTGATGAATGAGCTAGGTTGGTACCAACAGGGAATTCTAGCCGCCGCTTACCATGAGTTTTGGAATGATATGGACCTTCGCTTCCCAGAGGGGTTTGAGAGTCTCTTTATCAAACATGCCAATAAGCGAAATATAGACCCTATCTGGGCACAGGCTCTTGCTAGACAGGAGAGCGCCCTATTCCCCTGGGCTCGATCCAGTGTTGGTGCTAGAGGGCTCATGCAGCTTATGCCGAGAACGGCTAAGCGAACTGCCAAATCAATCAAGGTGAAGTATAAAAGTAGTAACCGCCTCTACGATCCCGATTTTAATGTACAGCTGGGTACGGCCTACCTAGCGCAGATGTATCGTCAATTTGATAAGAACCGGATCTATGCAACGGCAGCCTATAATGCGGGGCCTCATCGTGTCAGCCGATGGCTAAAGGGCCGTGAGGATTTGCCGTTGGAGATATTCATAGAGCTCATCCCCTTTGATGAGACGCGTACCTATTGTGCAGAATGTTCTCAGCTTCTCTGTCATCTACGCACAGCGTAAAGGCCAACCACGACAGATGCTTACACCGACCGAACAGGCTCTACTAGCACTCAACTGATTGAATAAACTGACTCAACTGCTCAGCATCAAACGGCCAATCGAGTGACTGCTTAGATTGAGGATCGACCAATACCGGTATCCGGGTGGCGTATTGATTCATCAACTCATCATCAAAGGCTATATCGACCAGATCCACTTCGTACTTTGACGGATCGATACCCGAGACCAACAGAGGGAGTGCTTGATCACACAGATGGCACCCCTCTGTCGTCATTAGTTCCAACAATTTCACGATTTAAAAATCCCTTAACATTAAAGCCATAGAGTAAGACTAACCTCTAACTTGTTCCCTACGAATCTTGGGGTTATTCTACGATAATATTTTGCGGTGCAACATTGACTGCATTAAACGTCATTCACACTGGAGTTTTACCATGGCGAATAAAGGTAACGGACCTACTGATCCTCAAGAGTTCATCAACTACGTAAGTCAAGAGACAAGCAAGATGCTTGAAAACTTCTCTGGCAAGGGTGCTGAGGATATGTTCTCTCAATTCACCAAGTCATGGACTGAACTTGCGACGCGTTCACTGCAAGATCCAACACTGTGGATGCGAGCAATCGCCGACTACCAGACTGCGCAGTTTAACCTATGGCGCAACTTGTTAACCGGTAATACTACTGAAGCACCGGTTGCTGAGCCAGAGCGTGGCGATCGTCGTTTCCAGGCTGAAGAGTGGTCAACGAACCCTATCTACGACTACATCAAGCAGTCTTACCTGTTGAGCTCTAAGATGCTGACTCAGATGGCTGAGAGCGCGAACCTATCGGATCAAGAGCAGAACAAGCTGGAGTTCTACACACGCCAGTTCATCGATGCTATGTCGCCAACCAACTTTGCAGCAACCAACCCTGAAGTTCTTCAACAGGCACTTGATACTAAGGGTCAGTCACTGCTTGATGGTATGAAAAACCTGCTAGCCGACTTTGAGAAAGGTCGCATCTCAATGACTGACGAGAGCGCGTTTACGCTGGGCGAGAACCTTGCGACAACCGAAGGCTCTGTTATCTTCCAGAACGATGTCATTCAGCTGATTCACTACAAACCAGAGGGTGAACAGGTTTACACTCGCCCGACTTTGATCATTCCACCGAGCATCAACAAGTTCTACATCCTTGATCTTCAGCCACACAACTCATTCGTTAAGTACTGTGTTGAACAGGGCCAAAATACGTTCCTAGTCTCTTGGCGCAACCCAACCTCCGAACAGTCAAACCTCAGCTGGGATGATCTTGTATCAGAGGGTATCTTCGAAGCCGTTCGTGTGACCAAAGAGGTCTCTGGCAGCGATAAGATCAACACGGTGAGCTGGTGTGTCGGTGGCACATTAACAGCAACTGCACTAGCAGTAATGGCGAAGCGTAAAGACACCAGTATCGCAAGCGCGACCTTCTTAACTACGCTGACTGACTTCTCTGATCCAGGTGATCTCTGCGTCTTCATTGATGACTATCAAGTCAAACAGCTGGAGCAGAAAGTGAGCCAAGCAGGCTTCCTAAACGGACGCGAAATGGCGACGTCGTTCAACATGCTGCGCTCGAACGATCTCATCTGGTCTTACGTTGTTAACAACTACCTAAAAGGTCAGACACCACCGCCGTTTGATATCCTCTACTGGAACTCGGACAGCACCAATCTGCCAGCGGCCATGTACACCTACTACATCAATAAGATGTACCTAGAGAACAAACTGGTTGAGCCGAATGCACTGGAGATCTGTGGTGAAAAGATCGATCTTGGCGAGATCAAGATCCCTTGTTACTTCCTATCGACCATTGAAGACCACATTGCCCCTTGGAAAGCGACCTTCAAAGCGACAGAGACCTTTGGTTCAGAGATCGAGTTCGTCCTTGGCGCAAGCGGTCACGTTGCCGGCGTAATCAACCCAGCTTCTAAAAACCGTCGCAACTACTGGGTTAAAGGTGAGCAGGGCCAAGGCGCTGACCACTGGTTTGAAACCTCTGAAAAAGTTGAAGGTTCTTGGTGGCCAAACTGGGCTGAGTGGGTTCGTCGTCGTGCTGGTAAAAAAGTGGATGCACCGAAAACTCTGGGTAGCAAAGAGAACAAACCGCTTGAAGCCGCACCTGGTAGCTATGTAAAAGTTCGTATCGATTAATCTTCCAAATCGATGTAAAAAACCGGACACTGTGTGCCCGGTTTTTTTATGTGTGACTGAAACGATCAGGAGATCAACATGGATAACTTTTTTGATAAGGGTTTAGAGATGCGTCGCAGCACACTGGGTGCTGAATACGTTGATAAAAACCTAGCCGCTGCTGATGACTTTAACCGCCCCTTTCAGGAGGCGATGACCGCTTGGTGCTGGGGATTTGGTTGGGGCGATGATGCCATTGATCCCAAAACACGTTCGTTAATGAATCTAGCGATGCTTGGCGCCATGGGCAAAAGTCACGAATGGGCAACCCACTGCAAGGGCGCATTGAATAATGGTTGCAGTGTTGACGAGATTCGAGCAGCTATTCATGCCGTCGGCATCTATGCCGGTGTGCCTGCAGCCGTTGAGTGCTTTCGTATTGCACGGACAGTGCTTGAGGAGGCAGGAGAGCTTTAAGCGCCCCTGATACAAGAAATAGCATGTCATTTTTTCCGCCCAACTCCAGAGTAGAGATCAAGCAGCTACTACACCTTGCCTGGCCCATGCTGCTGGCTCAGTCCTCGCAAACAGCGATGAGTCTATCCGATACTCTGATGGCCTCTTGGGCGGGCGCTGAAGAGCTGGCAGCTATCGCTCTGGGCTCCAGTATATGGACGCCACTCTCGCTATCCTTAGCAGGCGCTATGATGGCATTGACTCCGATCGTGGCACATCATGTTGGCGGAAAACGTGAAGAGGAGACCGCCTCAGAATTGTTTAACAATCTTCTGATCACACTTGCGATCGGCGTGCTCAGCTGGCTTTTCATCAATGGCGCCTCTGACTGGATTCTTACCCTACTGTCTGTAGAACCGGCTCTGAAATCCACAGCCAATGACTATCTGTTTGCGATCAGCTGGGGCATACCAGGCATGCTGCTCTATCAATCGATCAGGGCTTTTGCTGAGGGACATGGGCAGACAAAGATCGTCATGAAAATTGGCATCAGCGCTGTACTGCTCAATCTACCTCTCAACTACATACTCATCTTCGGCAAACTGGGTATGCCTAAAATGGGCGGCGTGGGCTGTGGATGGGCGACAACGATTGTATTCTGGTACATGTTCATAGCCGGTGCTGCTTATCTGATCTACAGCCGCTATTTCAAACCGTTGAACCTCTTCAAACAGACCCTCAAACCGAACAGAGAGAAGATCAAACATCAGCTCTCTATTGGCATACCGATTGCCGCGAGCCTTGGTGTTGAGACCACCATGTTCTGCCTGATTGCGCTCTATTTGGCCGATTACGGTGCAACGGTGATCTCTGCTCACCAGATCACACTCTCGATATCGAGCCTGATCTTTATGATGCCGCTCTCACTCTGCTTGGCCGTCACCATTAGGGTTGGCCAGCTCAATGGCGCTAAACGCTTTGCTGACGCCCAGCAAGTAGGATTCCTGGGACTGCGCATCGCCCTTTTGATCGCCTGCTTCAGCTCAACGATTCTGTTTATCCTGTCCGATGGCATTGCTGCACTCTTCTCTAAAGATGCTGAACTCATCGCCATCGCCTCAACCCTGCTTAGCTACGCTGCACTCTACCAATTCTCCGATGCGCTCCAGCTGACCGCGAATGGCGCACTGCGCGGATACAAGGATACTCGAATCCCACTGCTGATCGCGTTTATCGCTTACTGGATACTTGGGCTACCCAGTGGGTATATCATTGCCGAACATTTAGAGATGGGGGCTGTTGGTTACTGGTTAGGCATACTCATCGGCTTAAGCTTTGCCGCCGTACTACTGATAAAACGACTCTATAAGCTATCCAATGAAGCACTGGTTAACCCTCCTAATTTCAACTAGTTTTATCGCGGGCTGTATCGATACCGATCCAGCCCAGTCCCTGGTTGAGACCTATGCCGAGCGGACCAGTCGAGCCATAGATATCGATTTTGATCTTCAACTGAACAAAACCTCTAAGCTCTACCCCATTCTTCCCGATCGAAGAGAGCGAACTGAAACCCTGAGACCCATTACCGAAGGCCTGATCGATGTTCTCGATCTTAAGCAGTGCGGGCTGATCGATCTAATCGCACAGAGAAACACCAGCCTTGGCAAATTGGCCGGTGGCTCACAACGACTGATTTACGAACTGGGGTTCATCCCAAAATTACGCAGCTGTCAGAAGCTGCTCACAGGTGACAGTAGTCAAACTGATGTGTTAGCGCGTGTTCAAGAGATCAATCAGATCAAGAGCGATAACTGGCCAAAGCAGATATGGAACAGCCTATACAGCAGCCCAGAGATGGAACAACACTTCTCACTGGGGGCTGCACCACTGTTACCCGATGCAGACTACTCAACCTCAGAGTTAATGCTGACAATGCAGCGCTTTGCTGAGATCGCTGAAACCCAAAACAATACAGACTGGCAAACACCCTCTTTTGCCAATGAGCTAGAGCGTGACTACGAAACGCTCTATCGATCCAATTTCGGATCAGAGTGGCTCGCCAGCATGGCACTGTTAACTCAGGTTTTAGAGCAGACCTCAGAAGCGATTAACCAAAGACTCAATGACAGACCGATCTGCTTTAATCAGAGGCAAAACCAGAAGTCAGAGATACTCTGGAACGTCTTTATGAAGTTTTACGTCAACAGTTTGCAACCCTACATCGCTCAGGTTGAACGTACAGGCCGCCAATGGAGTAACCTTCATCAAGCCATCATCGCGTCACTCAACCTCCCTCAAAGCCGATGGCTAGACACCTATACCCATCCCGAAGGAGAGGTCTGGTCTAGGTATCTAAAAGCTCGAGAGAACCACACCCAATCTTGGCAGAATATTTTGGATCAGTGTGGACTTCGTCCGGGTAATCAGAACTGAATTAACCCACCCACTGCTGCAGCTGGCTGATGTTCATTGCGCCCGACTGACGCTTAACCTCTTTACCGCCCTCAAAACGGACAACGGTTGGTAGGCTTCTGATGTTATAGCGAGCGGCCAACTGTTGATTGGCTTCGGTATCAACTTTAACGAAGCGCACGTTTGGTTCAGTGCGTTTTGCCACTTCGGCAAACGCGGGTGCCATCATTCGACAGGGTCCACACCAACCTGCCCAGAAATCAACAATAACGGGAATATCCGTATTGCGAATAAACTTAGCGAAATTCTCTTCGCTCAGGGCGATCGGTTGCTGAGTAAAAATCGCTTTTCGGCATTTACCGCAGGCAGGCCCTCTATCGAGCTTATCTTTAGGCACTCGATTGGTTGCTAAACAGTGGGGGCAGCTGAGATTAACTGATTGACTCATAACATCTCCTATATCATTAACTACTAATATATAGGCAGAAATTCAGAGTTCAAGGGGAGAGCAAGACAGAGCAGCGAGCACCGCTGCCCTGGCTAAGCGATTAGAACTTCTTAACGAGAGCTTCTAGTTTAGAGGTAAGACGCTCCTCTTTTTGAGCAACGCGTTGTTGTTTACGAGCCTCTTGATGGCGCTCTTTACGGCGCTGCTTGTATTCGTCTAGCTTAGCTTTAGCGTGTTTTTCGTCTTCAGAAGTCACTTCAGCTACTTCAGCACCGGTCAAATCGACACGCTGAGCGCCAACAACCATTGACTGAAGGTAACGTGGGTTACGAACATAAGTCGCTAGCGCACGCTTAATCTTACCGCGACTTACTTTTTCATCCGCCACTAAGTCCTCTTGAATACCAATTTTCAGAGGCTTGGGTTCTTCCAGGCTAAATGTGTTGGGGTAAGCGGCAATAAGCAGTTCGACTGCGGCTTGGTTAGCTTCACGGTTTTTATTGCGAGGCTTAGCTGTGTTCTGTTCTGTCACTGTTTTATTCTCTTGAAGTTGACGAGGTTCAGTTCGATCAACTTGTTGTTCAACTCTGATTAAAATCTCTTCTGCCTCTTGCAGAAGACGCTCTGTATCAGAGGCTATCTGTTGAATGATTTTACTCATCCACCTTTCCGTATTCGATAGATGAAAAGATCATCCTTCACTTCATGACTGACCAACTCGTGCCCTAAGAAGTTACAAAACTTTGGGATATCACGCTCTGTAGAGGGGTCCGTCGCGATCACTTCAAAGAGATCACCCGTTTGAAGTTGAGCAATTTTACCATGCAACATCATCACTGGCTCTGGGCAGTAGAGGCCGCGCGCATCCAGCTGTTCAATGGGTTTTTCAATGCTCATTGCACTATCCTTTCAATCAAGTCGCGCATTGTCGCAAATAGTTTTTAAAAACTCCAACGAGTTTAAGCCCGATTCACCTTTACCTAGACAAATCCGAGCGCTATTCTCAAGGTATAACAAGTAGTTAGAGGACAAATCGATGATCAAGGTTTTTATAAACCGCAAGGTTCCTGCCGAACTAGAGCCACAATACACGGCCATTGCTAAAGAGACTCTGCAAGCGTCTATGCGCTCACCAGGCTTTATCAAAGGTGAGGTCATGCATGACATCAATGACCCAGAGCACCGCTTAGTCATTGCCACTTACAGCACACTGGCTGACTGGGAGCGTTGGTATCAATCTCAAGAACGTCTTGAACTGATGAACAAACTCCGCCCTATGTTAGAGCGTGACGAGCTGATCAAAATCTACGAGCACTGATTAGACGTCTAACTCCAGGTAGCAAGTGATCTCTTCACGGTCGTGGTAGAGATGCTTGCTGACCAGACGGTAGGGTTTTTCATGCTCCTGAAGAATCATCTCCAACTGCTCTATTCGATCTGATACTTCAATGTAGCGCTTTTTCATTGGCAACTTTAAGTTGAAGATCAAACGATCAGCCCAGCCATTAATGGCCCACTTTGCCATCAACTCAATGACACGTGTCGGTTTATCAACGACATCACACACCATCAGATCCACTGGCTTAGCGGGGGCAAAGGTAAAGGCATCCTCGCGTTGGTGATCAACCTGACCGGTCTCCATTAGATCACCCTTCATGGGCCCATTATCAACCGCTGTGACAAACATGCCGCGTTTAACCAGCTGATAGGTCCAACCACCGGGGGCCGCCCCCAAATCCACTGCTTTCATACCGCGCTGCAACCTCTCATCCCAGGCTTTTTGTGGGATAAAGTAGTGCCACGCCTCTTCAAGTTTTAATGTAGAGCGGCTCGGTGCATCGGCTGGGAATTTAAGACGTTTAATCCCCTGCTCCCATTTGGAACTGTTATTGATCGGACTGACACCGACCCAAATCTGATTATTTTCGAGCAGGAAGATATGTAGGCGATAATCCGCTTTCGATTTTCTCGGCAATAAAAGATCCTGCTGTCGTAAAAAGCCTGCTGCAGCACTACCGAGTTTTTTAGCCAAACCATTAAGGTTGCGGCCATCAGTAGTATCAGCACTCTCAACCAACAACTCAGAGGCTTTGGGCAGCTTAGCAACCGCTTCACTGATGGGTGTTAAACGATCTTTTGACGAAACGCCCTGTAGCATAGGCTCACAGGCGATCCATTGACGTGCAAAGATGAGGTCGCGAAAGCGCAACTTACTCATCAACTGCAGTGCGTTGTGAGGGGAATTGATCACAAACTCTATATAACCCGCCAAATCATCAAACTTCGGATAACCGTAAACTCCAACCTCCGCCGCTTTCACTGATATTTCACTGGCGGCTTCACTCTCAAAGCCACTGCGACAATAGATAATAATGTGATTCAAAGGAACCTCTCCCTAAAACAGAGGCGACAGTTTAACGAGTTAGCCGTCGTAATAGCAAAAATCAGTCACATTCATGAAAATTGATACATATCAAAAAAGCGTTATTTTTGATGAATCAACAAATTGACTAAAATCGAACAAATAATAAACAGATATATAGTTTGAACCAATCGTAATAAACAATTAAATCAATAAATATCAGTAACTTATACTAACCAAGAATCATATCCGCCTTTTTAAAATTCACGACAATAGCCTTATTAGATAATACTAATGGATAGCTACAACGCCCTATTTAAGGGCGTTTTGCATTGAAAAATCTTGCCTCATAACTGATAATTCGCAACGGTTTCAAAAACTATCAATTCACTTAGCTTTGATGAGAGCATGAAATGAGCACTGCAACAGCAAACACGACCTACAACTACAAAGTTGTACGCCAGTTCGCCATCATGACTGTAGTCTGGGGCATAGTTGGTATGACGATGGGTGTACTCATCGCCGCACAACTAGTCTGGCCGGCACTTAACTTCGACACTGCATGGTTCTCTTTCGGACGTCTTCGTCCGTTGCATACCAACGCAGTTATCTTCGCCTTTGGCGGATGTGCACTATTTGCAACGTCTTACTACGTTGTACAGCGCACCTGTCAGACGCGTCTAATCTCTGACGGTTTAGCATCGTTCACTTTCTGGGGTTGGCAAGCAGTCATCGTCGCAGCAGCAATCACGCTGCCGATGGGTCTGACAACCACTAAAGAGTACGCTGAACTTGAATGGCCTATCGATATCTTGATCGCGGTCGTATGGATCTCATACGCAATCGTGTTCCTAGGTACCGTTAAGAACCGTAAAACGTCGCACATCTACGTGGGCAACTGGTTCTACATGGCATTTATTATCACTGTTGCAGTGCTTCACATCGTTAACAGCATCTCTATGCCTGTTACACTTTGGAAGTCTTACTCAGTCTACCCTGGCGTTGTCGACGCGATGGTACAGTGGTGGTACGGACACAACGCAGTAGGCTTCTTCCTAACGGCAGGCTTCCTAGGCATGATGTACTACTTCGTACCTAAGCAAGCAGAGCGTCCAATCTACTCATACCGTCTATCGATCGTTCACTTCTGGGCACTGATCGCGACGTACATGTGGGCTGGTGGTCACCACCTACACTACTCTGCGCTTCCAGATTGGACTCAGTCAGTCGGTATGGTTATGTCTTTGATCCTTCTTGCACCTTCTTGGGGCGGTATGATCAACGGTATGATGACGCTATCTGGCGCTTGGCATAAGCTTCGCACAGACCCAGTTCTTCGCTTCCTTGTTGTCTCTCTATCCTTCTACGGTATGTCAACATTCGAAGGCCCAATGATGGCAATCAAGACAGTCAACGCACTGTCTCACAACACTGACTGGACTATCGGCCACGTACACGCTGGTGCTCTAGGTTGGGTTGCAATGATCTCTATCGGCGCGGTTTACCACATGATTCCTAAGCTGTTTGGTAAGGCTCAGATGTACAGCGTCGGCCTAATCAACACTCACTTCTGGTTGGCAACAATCGGTACAGTTCTTTACATCTGTGCAATGTGGGTTAACGGTATCCTACAGGGTCTAATGTGGCGCGCAGTTAACGAAGACGGCACGCTTACTTACAGCTTCGTAGAAGCCCTAGAAGCGAGCCACCCAGGTTACTTTGTACGTTTCCTAGGCGGTGTCTTCTTCGTAACCGGTATGCTTCTAATGGCTTACAACGTATGGCAGACCGTACGTGCAGGCAGCACAGTAGCTAAAGCTGAAAACCCAGATCCATCAGCAGCTACTGCGTAATTAGTACCGGAGACATTAAGATGATTAAACACGATACTATTGAAAAGAACGTCGGCCTCCTTGCCCTACTGATCATCATCGTGATCAGTGGTGGTGGTTTGGCTGAGATCGTACCTCTGTTCTTCCAGAGCTCTACGACTAAGCCAATCGAAGGTCTTCGCACCTACTCAGCTCTAGAGCTTGAAGGTCGCGATATCTACATCCGTGAAGGCTGTCACGTATGTCACACTCAGATGATCCGTCCTTTCCGTGCGGAGACTGAGCGTTACGGTCACTTCTCTACTGCTAACGAGCACGTTTACGAGCACCCATTCCTTTGGGGTTCTAAGCGTACAGGTCCAGACCTAGCTCGTGTCGGCGGTCGTTACTCAGATGACTGGCAGCGTGCTCACCTATACAACCCACGTGACGTTGTACCTGAATCAAAAATGCCTGCTTACCCATGGTTGTTTGAGAACAAGGTAACTGGTAAAGACACTGCAGCTAAGATGGAAGCTCTTCGTAAGCTAGGTGTTCCATTTGACGATGCAACAATCGCTTCAGCGCGTGAAAACGTAGAAGGCAAATATGAGATCGATGCTCTAGTTGCTTACCTACAAGCGCTAGGCAAGATGCATACTGTGTACAACAACAAGCGGTAATTAATAGTGAGCTACGACGTCTACGGTCCATACATTCCAGTAGTAATGCTGGTAACGTTTCTGGCTCTGTTCATCTGGGTACTGAATCCGAAAAACCGCAAACGGTTTGACGATGCAGCCAACCTCCCCTTCCAGGATGAGGAGATTGATGAACGCACCAGAAAAACTGACAAAGACGTCGAGTAAGGAGTAGAAAGATGAGTGCTTTTTGGAGCGCATGGATCACAGTCATCACTCTAGCCGTTATTATCGGCTGTACTTGGCTGCTTCTAGCAACGCGCAAAAGTGAAACACACAAAGAAACAACTGAAGCGACTACGGGCCACGAATTCGATGGCATCGAAGAGCTTGATAACCCACTACCACGCTGGTGGTTCCAACTATTCATTGGTACGGTTATCTTCTCACTCGGTTACCTAGCGCTTTACCCAGGCCTTGGTAACTTCAAAGGCATGCTTGGTTGGACGTCGGCTAACCAGTGGGAAGAGGAAGTGGCACACGCAGAAGAGGTCTACAAACCTGTTTTCGCTAAATACGCTTCGCTATCAATTGAAGAGCTAAACCAACCAGGTAACGAAGCAGGCCTAAAAATGGGTCAGCGCATGTTTGCCAACAACTGTTCTGTTTGTCACGGTACTGGCGGTCAGGGTGCTTACGGCTTCCCTAACCTAACCGACAAAGATTGGTTGTACGGTGGCGAGCCACAAACCATTATGATGACGATTGTTAACGGTCGTCGCGGTGCAATGCCTGCTTGGGGTGCGGTACTGGGTGAAGATGGTGTTCAAGACGTAACTAACTATGTTCTTAGCATGAGTGGTTCAGAGCACGACGCAGCAGCCGCTGAACGTGGTCAAACTCAGTTCAATACACTTTGTGCGGCATGTCACATGCCAACAGGTAAAGGTATGACGGCACTGGGTGCACCTAACCTAACTGACGATGTATGGCTTTACGGTGGTAAGTTTGAGCAGATCGCTCACACTATCCGTGCAGGCCGTGCAGGCGTAATGCCAGCGCACAAAGATCTTCTTTCAGAAGATAAGATCAAACTGATCTCTGCATACGTCTACAGCTTGTCTAACAACTAATAGACCCCCCGCAGAAGAAAAGGCGACCTGATATATATCAAGTCGCCTTTTTTTTATTCCATTTATAATAGACAATTAAATCAAGTCATATAAGCACAGGCGAGTTGCATGTCTAATATCCCAGTTAAAGATGTCACCCCAAAAAAGGGCTCTGGCGCTACTGAAACCTACGATCTGTACGCGAAGCGTGAAGAGATCTACGTCAAGTACACGACCGGCCTATTCAAGAATCTACGAAACATCTCAAGTGCGATCATGCTGCTGATGTTCTACGGTTTCTCTTGGATCCAATACGATGGCAAACAGGCCGTGCTATTTGATCTGCCAAACCGCCAGTTCCATGTCTTTAACTTCACGTTTTGGCCACAAGATTTCATGCTGCTTTCGTGGCTGCTGATCATTCTGGCCTTCACCCTCTTCTTTGTTACGGTGTTTGCCGGTCGTCTCTGGTGTGGCTATGCCTGCCCACAGTTTGTCTGGACTTGGTTGTTCATTCGTATCGAGCAACTAACTGAGGGTGATCGCAACGCTCGCATGAAGCTGGACAAAGCGCCTTGGAGTGCGAACAAGGTTCTGCGCAAACTGGCTAAGCACCTTATCTGGCTTGCTATAGGTGCCGTTTCAGCCGTTGCATTTGTTGGCTATTTCTCACCGGTACGCGAACTGGTTCCAAACATTCTGAGCTTCAATCTTGGACCTTGGGAACTTTGGTGGTTGGCGTTCTTTACGGTTGGTACCTACGGTGCGGCTGGCTGGTTACGCGAACAGGTCTGTATCTACATGTGCCCATACGCTCGTTTCCAGAGTGTTATGTTTGACCAAGATACCTTGATCATCTCTTACGATGAGAAACGCGGTGAGAATCGTGGTGCTCGTAAACGCCACATCGATCACAAGGCTGAAGGCCTGGGTGACTGTATCGACTGTGGTCACTGTGTGCACGTCTGCCCTGTCGGTATCGATATCCGTGATGGTCTTCAGTATGAGTGTGTCGCTTGTGGTGCCTGTGTCGATGCCTGTGACAACATCATGGAGAAGATGGGCTATGAGAAAGGTCTGGTTCGCTACACCACCGAGCATGAGCTTAACGGTAAAAAAACCCATATCTTCCGCCCTCGCTTGATCGGTTACTTCGTCGCGATCTGTGCCATGTTCATCGCCTTCAGTTATGTACTCTTTACACGAGTGCCGCTTGAGGTGGACGTTATTCGTGAACGCGGTCAGCTCTACAGCACTACTAATGATGGGTTGATCCGTAACACCTACACACTAAAACTGGCAAACAAATCACAACGTGATTACCAGTACGAGATCCGTGTTGAAGGGTTAGAGGATGCCATCATCAAAGGTGATACCCTTGTAAACGTAGCCGTTGGTGAACTACTCGATCACAACCTGTCGATCATTCTGGATCCTCGCGCTATGGAGCGAGCAAACTATGAGATCGATTTTATCGTAACAGCGACTGATGGCTCAGGCGTTGAAGCTGAATCAGAAAGTCGTTTCATAGGTCCTGCGCCTAAGCGTTAAGACAGTGTCACAGAGAATCTGTGATATACTCGCGCGCGGATATTCTTAGGGGTATCCGCGCTTTATTTTAGTCACTATTTTGAGGTTTACATGACTGAACAGACTCACGACATTGGCCCTTGGTACAAGCAGAAATGGCTATGGTTTGTATTGGCGCCGTTGATCGCTGTGGTTATCTATGGAACAACCTTCCTCTATCTTGCTATTACGACTATGGATGGCGTGGTTAAAGACGATTACTACAAAGAGGCACGTGGTACTAATGTCGACACCAGCCGTTCAGATGAAGCGGATCGCTTAGGCATTCATGGTGAAGTATTGTTGGACACACTGACCGGTGATATTCGCTTGGATCTTAAATCGAACAGTTTTTTGGGTGATCAACTATCCGTTGACCTGGTTCACCCTACCCACCAGAAGTATGATCAAAGCCTAACGGTTCGCTCAGTGGGCGGTACAGGCGTCTACGTTGGCAACTTACAGAGCACACTAACCGGCAAACGCTACCTGATCATTACCAACACTGAGGGTAACTGGCGTCTACGTCGCGAAATATTGCCCCCTTACGATCAAAATACCTTCAAGGTGGGTAAGTTCTAACAGACCAAAATGAGTAATCCAAAAGACTCTTGTTTTCACTGTGCCACCCCTATTCCTAAGGGGGTGAAGGTTGAGCTTTCAATTGATGGAAAGCAAGAGTCATTTTGTTGCCCCGCCTGCCGCGCGGTCACCCAAACAATACTGGGATCAGGTCTAGAGAAGTACTACCAGCACCGCGGCAATCAACAGCAAGAACGCCCCACTGAAATAGAGTCCGAAGATCAACTCGCACTCTATGATAATGAATCCATTCAAGCACCCTTCGTCAGAACCATAGACTCCGATCGCAAAGAGGCCCTCTTTGTCATTGAAGGGATCCACTGTGCTGCCTGTGTTTGGCTTTTAGAGAAGCATCTGACCGAACAGGTTGGTGTCACTAGCTTTACCGTTAACCTAACCAACCACCGCGCTCGACTCGTTTGGAACCCGTCAGAGAAACCCTTAAGTGAACTGATGGCCGCCATCATTTCGATCGGTTACACACCTCACCCGTTTACGCCCAACCAAGAAGAGAAGCTCTACGAACAGGAGCAAAAAAAGGCGATGCGCCGACTCGGTGTGGCCGGTGTCGGCATGATGCAGGTGATGATGATGTCATCGGCACTCTACCTAGGTGACGCCTTCTTCATGGAGGAGCACATCCAGAACTTTATTCGCTGGACCAGCTTCATTGTTGCCACCCCTGTTGTATTTTATGCCGCGCGCCCCTTCTTCAACGCGGCCCGACGGGATCTTCGCACCCGACACCTCAGTATGGATGTGCCGGTATCTATCGCTATTGGTGGCGCTTATATAGCCAGCGTATGGGCTACGATCACACAGAGCGGCGAGGTCTACTACGACTCGGTCTCGATGTTCACCTTCTTCCTGTTGATTGGCCGCTTCTTCGAGATGAAAGCTCGCCACAGAACGGGTATGGCTGGCAATGAGTTGGCCAATATTCTTCCAGCCAGCGCTACGCGATTGACCGAGACCGGCGAACAGCTTGTCCCTGTATCGGAACTCAATCCAGGGGATCGCGTACTGGTTAAGCCCGGTCACTCCATACCGGCTGATGGCATACTCTTTACGCAACACACCAGCATTGATGAATCGGCCCTCACCGGTGAGCCTCTGCCCGTCAGCAAAGCGCTTGGCGACCCTTTAGTAGGCGGTACCATCAATATGGAGCAAGCGATTGAGATGGAGATCACCAGCAGTGCTGAACAGTCGCGCATGTCCTCCATTTTGAATCTATTGGATCGTGCTCAGGCTGATAAACCCAAGGCGGCTCAGATTGCCGACAAGGTTGCGAGCTATTTTGTCGCTGGTGTTCTTCTAACGGCTGTCGTTGTCAGTCTTATCTGGTGGCAGATATCCCCTTCAGACGCTTTCTGGGTGACACTCTCTGTCCTAGTAGTTACCTGCCCTTGCGCACTATCCTTGGCTACACCGACGGCTTTAACAGCAGCCATAGGTTCTCTGCGTAAAATGGGACTGCTGGTTACTCGCGGGCATGTATTAGAGAGTTTGGCACAGTGCACGGCCGTCTACTTTGATAAAACCGGCACACTGACCACCGGCAAACTGACGTTGCGTGAGACCACCCCTCTCTGTGAGCAGTCCGTTGATGAGCTCAATCAACTAGCGGCAGCAATTGAGAGCCGCTCAGAGCACCCCATCGCGTCCGCTTTTGCTCCCTACTTTGAATACTCTGTTGAAGAGGCCACTAACCATGTGGGTAGAGGCGTAGAGGGAAGGATTAACGGAAACACCTATCGTATTGGTAAACCCGGGTTTGTATCCGAACTCTTTGGAAACCAACCTCCCACTCACCCAGAAGGGACTGGGATTTTTCTTCTGATGGGTAATAGCTCCGGCCCTCTCGCCTGGTTTTCGATTGACGATCAACTTCGACCTGAGGCTATTGAAGCGGTTAAGCAGATCCAAGCATTGGGATTACCTGTTGGCATGCTAACCGGTGATCGCGAAGCGAATGCACAACGCATCGCCTCTGAGTTAGGGATCGATCATGTTGAAGCGCACTTGTCGCCAGAAGATAAGCTAGCTCGTGTAAAGGCGATGCAAAACGACGGTGAACGCATCCTGATGATTGGCGATGGTATCAACGACATTCCCGTTCTGTCCGGTGCGCAGACCTCTATTGCGATGAACGGCGCGACAGACCTTGCCAAAACATCCTCTGATGCTGTGTTGGTCAGCTCTGATCTAAGACGCATCCCTGGCTCCCTTAACATGGCTCGTAAAACACGAAACATCATTCGTCAAAATATTGGCTGGGCTTTGTTATACAACCTAATCGCGCTACCCTTAGCAGCAAGTGGTTTTATTGCCCCCTGGATGGCGGCTATTGGCATGTCCCTTAGCTCGCTGATTGTTGTCGGCAATGCCCTTCGTCTAACCAAACAGCTGTAGGTTTTTATGGAAATCGTCTATTTACTTATCCCTGTCGCGATCATCTTGGTAGCCTTTGCGACCTGGGCTTTCTTCTACAGCGTTAATTCTGGTCAATTTGATGACCTAGAGTCCCCTGCTCATCGCATTCTATACGACGATGATGAAGATATGATTCCTGAAGACGCGCGCGTCAAAAAAGAGCCTGAAGCTCCATCCTCTGAAACACCAAAAGATTGAGCATGCTGCCCGCCTCTCTTAGCTTCACCTCGGCATTCATCATTGGCCTTCTTGGCACAACACACTGCCTAGCCATGTGTGGTGGACTTGCCTCGAGTCTCAGTATAGGTGGAACAGGTCGAGCCAACTCCCTATTAGGTCTGTTTAGCTACAATCTTGGACGTATCGCTAGCTACTGTGCAGCGGGTGCCATTCTTGGTCTGTTAGGTGCAACCCTACAACAGACAGAGATAGCCTTTGCGCTTCGCTGGATTGCAGGCCTTCTACTGATCAGCATGGGCCTCTACATCGCACAGTGGTGGTTTGGTTTAACCAAACTGGAACAGGCTGGTTCGCTATTGTGGAAACAGATAGCGCCTCTCCTTAAACCCTTTATGCCTGCCGATACCCCGTTTAAAGCCCTAGTACTGGGCATTGGCTGGGGCTGGCTACCTTGCGGTCTGGTCTACAGCACCTTGATCTGGTCATCAGCCGCCGGGAGCGTTACAGAAAGCACTCTACTCATGCTGGGCTTTGGCTTGGGTACATTACCAGCCATGCTCGCCACTGGACTACTGGCTAAACAACTACGCGAGCTGGTCGCCCACACTTTGGTACGCAAACTCTCGGGGCTGCTGTTGATAATGATGGGCATTTGGACACTGCTAAGCGCGTAGCGGTTGACCCGTATCAACACATAAACCTCTATTATTGCCTAATATTCTTACATCTGATGATTAAGGAATATTACTGTGCTGCAACAGACCAACATCCAGTGGGATACCGACCTGATTCGCCGTTATGATTTAGCAGGTCCACGCTACACCTCTTACCCAACCGCACTGCAATTTACTGACACTCCAGACAGTGTCAAAACGCTCTCTAAAGCGATCAGTGAGCGCGACAGTCGTAAGCCTTTATCACTCTATATTCACATCCCCTTCTGTGCACACGTCTGCTACTACTGCGGATGCAACAAGGTGGTCACAAAAGATCGTTCCCGCGCAGAACCCTACCTTCAGACGCTGTTAAAAGAGATTAAACTGCGCAGCTCTGAACTGGGCAGTGACGTACAAGTGGATCAGCTTCACTGGGGCGGTGGTACACCCACCTTTATCGATGATGAGCAGACCGCTCGCTTAATGCAGGCACTTAAAGAGGCCTTCAAACTGCGTGATGATGATCAGGGTGACTACGCCATCGAGATCGACCCTCGTGAGATGACACCTGGCCGCTTAAAACTGCTGCGTGAATTAGGTTTCAACCGCATCAGCATAGGGGTTCAGGATGTTAACGAAGCGGTTCAAATCAAGGTAAACCGCGTGCAATCTCTAGAGATGACAACGGACCTTCTTAAAGAGGCGCGTGAACTGGGCTTTCGCTCAATCAATGTCGATCTAATCTATGGCTTGCCGCTGCAAACTGAAGAGAGCTTTGCCGAGACCTTGGACCGAATTCTAGAGCTACGACCCGATCGTCTCTCGGTATTTAACTATGCTCACCTACCCGAGCGTTTCAAACCGCAGCGTCGCATCAATGCCGATGAGTTACCCGACGCGCTCACTAAACTTGCGATTCACCATCAAAGTATTGAGAAGCTGACGGCAGCGGGCTACCGCAACATTGGTATGGATCACTTTGCTCTGCCAGACGACACACTGACACAACACCAAGATGATGGAACGCTGCACCGTAACTTCCAGGGCTATACCACTCACTCACAGTGTGACCTAATTGGTTTAGGCGTCTCATCTATTAGTCAGATTGGCGATTACTACCTACAGAACAGCCCTAACATTGAGCGCTACACTCAGGATATTGAATCTCAGGGCTCAGCATTAACCAAAGAGTACTGCCTCAATGAGGATGACAAAATTCGCAGAGCGGTGATTACCCGCCTGATCTGTGACTTCCAACTCGATTTTGCCGATCAATCCAAAGCGCTCAATATCGACTTTAAAGAGTATTTTGCTAACGAATTAAAACTGCTTGAGCCGATGGCACAGGATGGCCTGATTCATTTAAGAGAGGATGGAATGGATGTCACCGCCGCTGGGCGTTTGTTGATTCGTCGAATCTGCATGACCTTTGATGCCTATATCGATCACTCAGAACAGCGATTTTCTAAAATCATCTAATCCGATTTTGCACAGTAAATTTCACTAAAAGTGGACCGTTAAAAAGTCCACTTTTTTATCTAAATTGACTTGGGTCAATAAAGCGCTTTTGGATATACTGTCAGGCAACTAAGGAGCAGTTATGTCTGACACCAAAAACATCAAACTCGCCAGCATCGGCCAGGTAAGCTGTAACACCTGCAGCTTGAGTACACTCTGCTTGCCTGTCTCTCTAAACGACGAAGAGGCGCTTCGCCTCGACGATATCGTTGATAAGAGCAAACCACTTCACAAGGGCGACTTCCTGTTTAGACAGGGTGAAGAGTTCACGTCACTGTTCGCCATTCGTGCGGGGTCGTTAAAAACTTACTCTGTAAACCCTGAGGGAGAAGAGCAGATCAACGGTTTCTACTTCCCAGGTGAACTGGTTGGCCTAGCCGGATTCGATTCAGGCAGCTACCCAATGTCGGCTAAGATGCTTGAGACGACCACTGTCTGTGAGATCCCTTTCTCACGCTTGGACGATCTGGCAGGTCAAATGCCAGAGCTGCGTCGTTCTGTGATGCGCTCTATGAGCCACGAGATCAGCGATGACCAACAGATGATGATGCTGCTCTCTAAAAAGACGGCTGAACAACGTATCGCAACCTTTATTTTCAAGCTGTCGCAACGTTATGCCCTGCGTGGCTACTCTGCACAATCCTTCCGACTTTCGATGTCACGTAACGAAATAGGCAACTACCTTGGCCTAGCGGTCGAGACGGTCAGTCGAATCTTTACACGCTTCTCTTCACAAGAGCTGATTCGTGTTGAAGGTAAAGAGCTGGAAATTCTTGATCAAGCAGCGCTGCTGGATGCGGCAGGTGAAGCACCTAGCCCAGAGTGCAATCAACACCACGGTTAAATAAGGATCTTTAATGTCTTACGACGAGCACTATGTAAAATCGGTTGTCCGCTCTATTCCAGATTGGCCAGAGCCTGGCATTCTGTTCCGTGATATTACACCGATTTTTCAAGATCCACGTGCCTCTCGCATGGTTGCGAACGCCTTTATTGATCGCTACATGCAGATGGATATTACCCACATAGCCTGTATCGATGCTCGAGGTTTTCTATTTGGTGCGATTATTGCACACCAGCTGAACAAGCCTCTAATTTTGGTTCGTAAAAAAGGCAAGTTGCCTGGTGAAACGATTCACCAAGACTATACGCTGGAGTACGGCACCGCCTCTGTGGAGATTCAGAAGGATGCCGTTACCGCTGGCGATAAAGTGGTACTAATCGACGATCTGATTGCCACTGGTGGCACAGCTCTGGCGGCCTGCACACTGATCAACGGTCTAGGGGCTAGCGTAGTTGAGGTGGCTGCGCTGATTGACCTGCCAGACCTTAACGGATCACAAAAAATCCAAGACACCGGCGTCCCCGTATACTGATTACTGGCCTACGACGGTCTCTAATAGAAACCGAGGTTTAGCCACCTCGGTTTTTTTATACCTACAAACGATAAAAAATTTAAGTTTAATGGAGTTTTAAATGCTTCGACTATCGACCACCCTACTCGCTGCATCACTCATGGCGACAGCTGCACAAGCTGAACAGGTTCAGATACCGTTTGAGGGTTTAACACTGAACGGCAATCTTGAACTGGCTGCTGATAAATCCTTAGCAGACGGTATACTGATGCTGACGCACGGCACCCTGGCTCACAACGAGATGGAGATCATCAGCTACGTGCAGGAACAGATGGTCGATTATGGCATCTCTACTCTAGCCATCAACCTAAGTTACGGCCTGGATAACCGCGAATCAGCGATGTATGACTGTACCCTTCCGGCTCAACACACCATGCAGCAAGCACTGGCTGAAATGGATGCATGGCAAACCTGGCTAGATGGACAGGGCGCAGGCGATCGTTGGGTAATGGGTCACTCGCGTGGCGGCAACCAGACGGCTCAGTTTGCTGCAGCTAACCAAGATAAGATCAAAGGCCAAGTTCTATTAGCACCTGCAACTTGGGACTACACTAAGACCATAGAGGGTTATGGCAAACGCTATGAAACGCCTATCGAGCCGATTCTAGAAAAAGCTAAGGGAATGGACCCTAAGGCGATGATCGATGGCATCAGCATCATCTACTGTGAGAACAGCGGTGCGTCAGCTGAAGCGGTCTTAAGCTACTACGGTAACTACCCTGAGTACGACACACCCACCGTGTTAAAAGAGACTAACATCCCTACTCTGGTCATCGCAGGCAGCTTGGATACCGTGGTTGCAGATCTTCCTGAAAAGATGGAAAGTATCGACAAAGAGAACATTGAACTAGTAGTCGTTGAGGATGCAGATCACTTCTTCTTAGATCTGTTTGCCGACGAGGCGGTGGAATATGCGGTCGATTTTATCGAAAACCTGTAGTGCACTTCTTCTCAGCTTGGGCCTTATGATAAGCGCCCAAGCCGAGGTAACACTTAAGACAGCCACAGATCTTCAGTCGCTTGGTAAAGCGAACCCAAATGAAGTGATTGTTCTGTTGGTCTCTCAGGATGGTTGTGCCTTCTGTGTTACCGTCAAAGAGGACTTCCTAAAACCTCTTTTACAAACGAACGATGCACCCCCTATTCAGGTACTGGATCTGAGCAACCCTACTCCCGTCATCAACTTTGATGGCTCAACGGGCTCGGCAGAACAGGTCGCTAAGAGCTTGGGTGGACGCTTCACCCCGACCATTCTATTTGTCGATGCAAAGGGCGAGACTCGCGCTAAAAAGATCGTCGGTGTGAACACGCCAGAGTTCTACGGTTACTACATCGATGAAGCGATTAAATCGGCTCGTAACAGCTTTTAACCACAGAAACTAACCGCAAGCAGAGGGCTCTCTGCTTGCATCCCTTCTATCAGAGCAACATAATAGCGCCCCTTCACCTAATCCGCATTTAGAGGTTTTATGCTCTGGTTTCGTAACGCCATTTGGTACCGTTTTTCTCCCAGTGATTCATTTAATGAAGCCGCACTGATGGAGGCGCTAGAAGCCAGACCCTTCGTACCCTGTAAAGGCGCTGAACCACGTTCAGTGGGTTGGGGTGAAGTGGCGCCTGGTGTCATAGATCTACCGGTACTGACCAGTCACGGTTTTCACCTAATCTCACTGCGTGAAGAGGAGAAGATCCTCCCTTCGAGTGTGATTAAAGATCAGCTCAACGAGAAGGTAGAGCAGATAGAGGCGACTGAAGATCGTAAGGTCTACCGTAAAGAGAAGGTACAGCTTAAAGACGAGATTACCCTGACGTTATTGCCACGTGCATTTACACGCCGTAAAACCACACGTGCTCTTATCGCGCCTCACCATAAACTACTGATTGTGGAGGGCAGCAGCTTTAAGCGCGCAGAAGAGCTGCTAAGCACACTGCGTGAAGATCTAGGGTCACTATCGGTAAAACTGACCTCGACCGCGCTTCCGGCCAACAAAGTGTTCAGCGACTGGCTACTAGAGAACCGTGATCTACCCCGTGCACTTGAGCTGGGCGCTGTCACCGAGTTTACCGATCCTTTAGAGACCAGCAGCCAGATCAAGATTAAAGGCCAAAACCTGACTGACAAAGAGATCCAAGCGCACCTTAGCGGCGGCATGTTAGCAGAGCGCCTAGAACTGGTGTGGCGCGATCAGCTGCAGTTTGTCATGCACTCGGATCTAACCCTGCACTCGATTAAAATGACGGATCAGTACCAAGAGCAACAGAGCGACCGCGAGCAAGAGGACGAAGCACTGGCACTGGATGCTGATCTAGCCCTGTTGGGCATTGAATTTACCCGCCTACTCCCTGAGCTTTTGGAAGCCCTGGGCGGTGAGGCAGAAGAGGCTTAATTTTGGCAAAGACCTACTCCGTAAAAGAGATCTTCTACACCCTACAAGGCGAAGGCTTTCACGCAGGACGCCCTGCGGTGTTCTGTCGCTTTACCGGTTGTAATCTTTGGAGTGGTCGTGAAGCCGATCGAGTGGCTGCAGTCTGCCAATTCTGTGATACCGATTTCGTGGGTACGGATGGTCAAAACGGCGGCAAGTTCACCTCCGCCGAAGCCCTGGCACAAAGGATCGCTAGCTTCTGGCCAGATCCTAAGCAAGGACAACCCTTTGTCGTCATCACCGGGGGCGAGCCTGCCCTGCAGATGGACAGCGATCTGATCGATGCTCTACATAACCAAGGGTTTGAGATCGCCATTGAGACCAACGGCACCCTACCGCTTCCAAACGGAATCGATTGGGTCTGTGTCAGCCCCAAAGGGAGCTCCGAGATTCTTCTTTTAGAGGGCCACGAGTTGAAGCTGGTCTACCCGCAAAAAGAGCTCAGAGCACAGCCAGAACAGTTCCAAAATCTAAGCTTCGAACACTTCTACATCCAACCCCTGGATGACCAAAACGCGCTTGAAAATCGTGCACGTTGTATCGAATATTGTATGCAAAATCCTCAATGGAAATTGAGCATTCAGACCCACAAAATCCTTGACATCGACTGATCGTTTTTAACCTTTAATTCTCTAAAATCGACCACCCCAGTAACCATGGGGGCTAGCAAAGTGTGCTCACATTATCTGTGGATAACCCTGTGCACAGAGTCATCAAAGGTGAACTAAAGCGTCATTAAAAGGTAAAAGCAGAAAATTGGTTAAAATTTAACCAATACCATTAAGCCTATAATAAACAATAACTTACATTGGCAATGTAATCTTAAATTGTCTATTTTGGGCCTAACTTGTTCATAATGTCGAAAATAGAACTTAAGTTAGTACTTTGGCGACACTGATGCAGAATTATGTTATTTCAAACTAAGTTTGATACTGGTATCAACATTATTTGAATTTAAAGCTGTGCATTGGAGAGGGCTGTGGATGTATATTAAAAAAACCTAATATTTAAATTCAAATTAAGCTTGATACTTAGGTTATAAAGACAAGGAACTAGGGTTTACTGGTACGGACTTACTCTTCCAAGAACTAGTCAAAAGCCTTGATGAATACCTTTGCTCTTATATTAGTAACATCACTTAGATTTATTTATCGATCCACTATTCTTAGCAAACGATCAAGCTGATGCTTAGGAAGCAGCTTTTCTAACCAGAACAGCGCTTTGGTTGGTGGTGTGATGTAGTAATTCGCTTTGGGTTTTCGTGCATTGATGGCATGGTCTAGCGCTTTAAAAACATATTCTTGTGGGTAGTTTCCAGTGCTCTCATGATCAGGCTTATTCAGGCGTGGTAACACAGTTTCATTGTAAATATCTTTGTTAACAGAGCGCTCGACATTCACATGTTTCAATAGCGCTTTTAAAGCGTTAGCCCTGAATCTACTTTCCACGGGACCTGTATTGAGGAGACTGAACTCGATACCACTGCCTTTCATCTCCACTCTCATGGATTGAACCATGCCTTCAAGGGCGTATTTGCTTGCGACATAAGCCCCACGACAGGCCATACCAACAAAGCCTAATACAGAGCTGTGAATGACGATTCGCCCCTCCCCCTGCTGACGCATGTAAGGGATAACAAGTGTATTGAGTTGGTGCAATCCGAAAACATTCACTTTGAACTGTTCTTCAAACGCTTCGACGGGTAAGTCTTCTACGAAACCTGCTTGGCCAAACCCTGCATTCTGAAAAACTACGTCAATACGGTTATCAAGTAACACCATAGCATCATTAAAGCCTGAGTTGATGCTAGCGTAGTCGGACATCTCCATGTGAACCGTTGGGATACCTCTAGATAAGAGTGTTTCAGCATCTTCAGCAGTCCGAACGGTCCCAACAACGCGATACCCCTGTTCCTTTAGGCGTAAAGCGCAGTGGTAGCCAATACCGCCAGGTGAGGCGCCTGTAATCAAAATATGTTTCATGAGTCATTCATTACTGTTTGTTAAATTCAGGATCAGGTGGAATGATCTCTTTTTGCTTGTACTCACCATTGCCATCGGCTTTAGTCACCACATAACCCTGAGCTTGTTGGTTCGCAATGTACTGCTCGATACACTGTGCGATGCCATGATCCATAAAATCTCCGACATACCCCTGAGTTTTCCAAGCCTCCCAAGCATCAATATCTTCTTGCGATAACGTTCTAAAGAATGGGAAGTCATTCATGAAGTCACCTTCCCAATACATATTTCCATCGGGAAGGCCTATGACCACCCGAACGAACTGCATCATCTCTTCGCGTGTCTCAGGTATTGGTGCTGTGACAGGTGTTGCTTCCCAGACATCGGTGGGCTTAAAGGGTGGTGGATTCTCCGGTTCAGGTGTCCAGTACCAAAAATGATTCTCGGGTGCTTTAAACCAATTTTTGTCGGGTGGCAGGATATGGTCCTTGTAGATAGCGACCTTCAAGCCTGATGGGAGAACGGGCATTATTCATTCTCCGTCTCAGGGCTATCGAGCTCCGCAAATTTTGCTGCCATCGTAGGATTCTTACGAGTGAGCTTTTTTACGGTGACATCTTGGGCTTTATCATTCGCTAAGCGCAAATTGTTGCCCGACTTCAGCAGAGCTTCCCGTGTTTTCTGCAGGTGGTTAATCGACTTATCGATCTCATCAATCGCAGTCTGGAACTGTCGAGAAGCAAGATCATAGTTACGTGAGAAGGCATCTTTAAACTTATTTAAGTCGTTTTCAAAATTGGTGACGTCAATATTTTGTGCTTTCACCAGTGCCAACTCTTGTTTGTATTGCAACGCATTGGTCGCCGCGTTTCGTAGTAGCGTAATCATCGGAATAAAGAACTGGGGACGAATGACGTACATTTTTGGATATCGGTAAGAAACATCGACGATACCTGAGTTGTATAGCTCACTGTCGGGCTCGAGCAGAGAGACAAGCACAGCATATTCACAACCCTTCTCGGTGCGGTCTTTATCGAGCTCTTTGAAGAAGTCCTCATTTTTTTTCTTAGTAGCCGTTGTATCACTCTCATTCTTCATTTCGAACATGATTGAGACGATCTCAGTGTCTAACTCATCAAAGTCTTTGAATATGTAATCGCCCTTACTGCCACTGCGATCGTCGTTATCTTTCTCGAAGTAAGCGTTTGGGAATGCAGTCGCTCTGAACTGGTTAAACGTGACTTCACAATGCTGCTCAAGGGTCTCACCCACCATTTTGGTGGACAGCTTCGCTTTTAGATCTTTCAATCGCTCGATGGCTTCATCACGATCTTTGATCTGCGTCTCGTACTTCTCTTTGAGGTTCTGCTCAGAGATCTGTTTCTGCATTTCAGCTTGATCGAGGGAGTACTTCAGCTGATCTCTCTCTTGTTGAACAGTTGAGACAGCTTGAGTGATTGCAAGTTGCTGTTCAGTGCTTTTCGCCTCAAGTTGAGCTTTGAGCTCGGCAATGGTCCGCTCTTGTGCTGCAGCGTTTTCTTGGTGTTGGCGAATGAGCTCTGCAGAGGCGAGTTGTTGGGCGGTATCGGCCTCTTTCTTAACTTGCTCTAGAGTGTTGGCTAGAGTGTCACGCTCTTTCTCAACGGCTTTGAGAGCTTCTGAGACGGCCAGTTGTTTGGCAGTTTCATTTTGCTCAAGTTGTGACAGAAGTTTTTGTATTTGAGCGTCTTTCTCAGCCGTGGCTTGTTGTACCTGAGCGGTAGCACGCTCACTGGCTAAGGCGAGTTCATTTTGTTTTTCTTTCTCTGCCAGAGCGAGGCGTTCATGAAGAGCGGCATCGAACTCACTGTCATGGACTTGTTTCAGGATATCAGCGTAGCCCGCTTCATCGATTTTGAAAGCCGTATCGCAATGTGGGCAGATGATTTCGTTCATAAAAACTCCAAGGTTTCTGAGTAAACAGTCCCAGTGGGTAAACGCTACAATCAGCACAAGTACAAATATTGAGACACTTTATTTTGTCATTTCAACGACTCAATAACTACCAGTATCCCAATTAAATCCTCATTAGATTGATGGTTGAACTTACATTTTAAAATCGTTTAACCTCATATAGCTGAATCCTAAAAATAAAAGAGAGGCAATATGTTCGAGAACGATAACAAGATTTTACTAACCGAAGATGAAATGCCCACGCAATGGTATAACATTCTTCCCGACCTCCCAGAACCAATGGCTCCACCGCTTCATCCAGGCACGATGCAACCAGCAACGGCTGAGGACTTTGCACCATTATTTCCGATGGCGTTAATAGAGCAAGAGATGAGCCAAGAGCGCTTCATTGACATTCCTGGTGAGGTTCTAGACGTTTACAAACTATGGCGCCCTTCGCCTCTCTTCCGTGCTCGTCGTCTAGAGAAACTGCTAGATACACCGGCTAAGATTTATTATAAATAT
Organism: Marinobacterium sp. xm-d-579; assembly: GCF_013282935.1. Taxonomy (NCBI): domain Bacteria; kingdom Pseudomonadati; phylum Pseudomonadota; class Gammaproteobacteria; order Oceanospirillales; family Oceanospirillaceae; genus Marinobacterium; species Marinobacterium sp. xm-d-579. The sequence goes on along the minus strand of NZ_WBYP01000002.1, from coordinate 221,626 downwards.
GAAGGTGTTAGCCCAGCAGGCTCTCATAAACCTAATACAGCCGTACCTCAGGCTTATTACAACTACAAAGAGGGCATCAAAAAACTCACTACTGAGACGGGTGCAGGGCAATGGGGTACCTCTTTAGCGTTTGCCTGCTCGCAATTTGGTATGGAGTGTGAGATCTGGCAAGTGGCTGCCTCTTACCGTTCAAAGCCTTACCGTAAAACAATGATGGAGATATATGGTGGAATACTTCATCCAAGCCCATCAGATCGAACGGAATACGGCCGAAGCTTATTGGCTGAGGATCCAAACCACCCTGGCTCTCTAGGTATAGCGATCTCTGAAGCGGTGGGTGAAGCTGCGGCTAACCCAGAAGCACGCTATGCACTTGGCTCCGTTCTTAATCACGTGTTGATGCACCAAACTATTATTGGCGAAGAGGCACTGTTACAGCTGGCTAAAGTGGGTGAGACACCAGACGTATTAGTAGGCTGTACCGGTGGCGGCTCTAACTTTGGTGGCTTAGCATTCCCGTTCTTGAGAGAGAAAATGGCCGGTAAGATGAATCCGACCATACGCTGTGTTGAGCCCTCTGCATGCCCTACCCTGACACGTGGCGAGTTCCGTTATGACTTTGGCGATACAGCCGGCATGACACCGTTAATGAAGATGCACACGCTTGGACATGATTTCATTCCAGATACCATTCACGCGGGTGGTCTTCGTTATCACGGTATGGCGCCTTTGGTCTCTCACCTCTATGAGTTGGGTATGGTCGAAGCGATTAATATTCCTCAAACGGAATGTTTTGAAGGAGCGCTGAAATTCGCTCGCACTGAAGGCATTGTTCCTGCGCCAGAGCCTACTCATGCGATTGCCGCTGCTATTCGTGAGGCACTGGCGTGTAAAGAATCAGGTGAAGAGAAGGTCATTCTGACTGCACTGTGTGGCCATGGTCACTTAGATTTAGCCGCTTATGAGAACTTCTTGGCGGGTCAAATGGTTGATGCGGATCTAGAACAATCCGTTATCGATAAATCGATGGAAACCGTACCAAACCTTTAATAGCCGTTTGGTAATCCTACTCCAAAAGCCGCACTAAATATTGGTGCGGTTTTTTTTGAGTAAATGCTTGGCTTATCTGGAATGGAATGCTTCGGAGACATCAGGCAAGGATCCAATGGGGTCATTAACTCTTTACCTGTAAACTTCATTATCGCAAACAAGCATTCACTGCAGCTTGTGCATGAATCTCTGTCGTGTCGAAAAGATCGACCTCTGTATCTTCTTGTTTTACTAGCAAGCCAATTTCTGTGCAGCCCAGGATAACTGCCTCCGCACCTTCTGCTGCAAGTCGATCAATGACAAGTAAATATCCATCCTTCGCCTCAGCAGTGACTGTGCCTAGACAAAGTTCCTCGTAGATAACTCGGTGAATAAAGGAGCGGTCATTAGCATCGGGCACAATGACATCGAGCCCGTATTTATCTGTGAGACGCCCTTTATAAAAGTCCTGCTCCATTGTGAAAGCAGTTCCGAGCAAACCGACCTTTTGGATACCTCTGGATACCAGTGTTTCCGCTGTTGCATCTGCGATATGGATGAGCGGAATATTGATGCCGCTTTCAATTTGTGGCGCCACTTTGTGCATTGTGTTGGTGCAGATAAGTAAGAAATCAGCGCCTGCTGCTTCAACTCTCTGAGCAGCCTCTGTCAGAATTTCAGCTGTACCGTCCCAGTTACCCTCGTGCTGGAGTTTCTCAATCGGATCGAAGTCGACGCTATAAAGTGCAATTTGAGCGGAGTGAAGACCACCGAGTCTTTTCTTAACGCCTTCATTGATGGCTTTGTAGTAGCTAAGCGTACTTTCCCAGCTCATGCCGCCCAGTAGACCGATAGTGTTCATGTAAACCTCTCTGACATCTCTATCTCTTCAAGTAGTCATCCAATGCTGATAAGTGTGCACGGTATACGTCAGGTTTCTGGTTTTTAAAATTTTGTAGATTTAGTAACTTCCACTTGATGGCGGGGAATACCTGAAAATTGTAATGAGACCAGTCCGGCTCGAGTCGGTTAACACCCAGTAAGAACTCTCGATCAACATCATTCAGTAGTGATTTGACTCTGGCAATGAGCAGAGCTCGTGTCTCTTCGAAATCTGTATAAGAGAAAGTGACGTCACTCATGCCTCTGAATTGATTTTCATAAGCCGCACGTTGATCGCTCAAGCGAGGATTCAACATTTCATGAGTCGGGCGATTAGAGCAGAGCAGTCCGTAGATGATGCCTAATTTCACATTATCACCGATTCCCTCTTCATCACTGAGAAGGCGGACATCAAACAGATCCCTCGGGTGTTGGCGGTCTAATGCTGCACATATCTTTCCACCATAGAGTTGAGATAGAGGTACAACGGGTATAGCGCAAAACACATCGAACTCTTCTTGCGCCCTGTCACACAGCGGCATCCGGTTAGCTTCGTGGAGCAGTCCTCGTCCAATTGTGTTGACCTCAAGTTTGATCTTTACACCCTGATCATCGACTAAGAGCTTACAAACATCACTACGATGCTGAACCTTGATCGAACTACGCAAACCTTCGATTCGAGTTTTGATTCGCTCTAACCCCGCGTTAATGCCTTGCAGGGCGGTATTTCGATCGTCAAATCCAATATAAGTGAGATCGATATCTACGGACAACCGCGGCATATCCCGAATAAAAAGGTTGATAGCCGTGCCACCATGAAGCGCAAAGCTGGACTCTCTGGCAACCTCCGGGAGCACGTCTAACAGCAGCTTTACCTGGCGTTTGTAACCGTTATTCATTGGGCACGCTCCAGCTCTGGTGGAACTGTTATTTGGTATTTGGGGACATAGACGCCCTCGTTCACTAAGGCGCGCTTGCCCTTCCCAAGGTCGATCTTTTCGACGTTCAGATGGTTGAACCACTCGTGACCTGCTTTGTCAGCTAAGTATAAAAACAAGCGCTTCACTTTTACTGAGGTACAACTCTCCAATAATTCTTGAACACGGCTTGGACGCAGATTATTGAGCCCTTCCATTAGTTCATAAACTTCGAGCAGTGACTGTTCAGCGGGAGCCAAATATAGACATTCAAGGATGGCTCTCACAGCGGAAGATATTTTTACAGAGAAACCTTCATACGTATGTTCGATTAACCCTATGCTGGGCGGAAGAAAGTCAGAACGGGTGTATTGAGGTCGAACACCCCAGTCGTATTTCTGAAACCATGAGGGGAGTGTTTCTCCCACTCTGCCAAATAGACGCACCTCATCCAGGGCAAGTTCCAGATAGTGCGCCTTGCCCTGTAGGGTAAGCGCTGTTCGTCCGCCGGGATGAACGGATAAGTTTAGCTGCGTTTGTAGTGCGTAGATTGCGCCGAGATAGCTTACACAGTCATTGTGACGAACCAAGGCACCACGTCCGATCGAATCAAACCATCGGCTTTTCCGATACTGTTTCTGCAGATCAAGACTGTAGCCTTGTGTCGTCAGCCAGGCAGATGCGATCACAACCCCATCGGGTTGTGATGTCAGAAGGCGGTTTAATTTACTTCGATTATCGGTATTCATGATGCCAATATATTAAACAATGTAAACTAAAGCAAGAAGAAGGTTTAATATTATTTGATTATAGGTATTTAAAATACCTATATATTTGAAAATATAAACTCAAGTTCGGGTGCTAGGTGATACAAAAACGAACTAGACCATCTAGGTCATGGGTCTTTCTCAGTGCCACAGTTTTACCCATCTCAGCAGGTATAAGCTGCGACTCGATTAAACCAAAATACTCCATAAAACGATCGAAACTGCGCACGGTGTAGCAGCTTTCGAAACGAGCGTTCGCCTCTCGGTGATCACTGTCATCGATCTCCATCAAACCCATTGGGAAGGCCTCTAGAAACAGCTGCGTGTAGAACGATTCTGGTTTAGGATAATCACCGTACGACTGCACGAGAAAGAGTGTGTAGGCGAACCCTTGCTGGATAATAGGGACATCAGGGTAACCGTCAAAATAGCCCCAGTTGAAGCGCGAAGCTGCCAGTTTGAAAAGTTCAAGATAACAATGCCCCGCAGAGTGACCGATAAAGTCTCTGCCTTTTTTCGTCCAGTTAAACCGCCCTTTCGTTTTCTTTAAGTAGCCACCAATGCCCAACAGAAGTCGAACTAAAAGCAAGGGCATCAAATCTTCTTCGTTCCGAAACTTCTCGTAGCGATAGCGGCCACGCTCAGGTGTTTGCTCAAGCAGTTTGGCGGCTACTGGACGACAGATAGCCATTGGTAAATTTCCCTTTGTCGTGGCTTTCACACCATCCGTGGGGATGCCTTCAATCAGTTCGGTTAGCGCGATCATGACTGGAGAGTTCATCGGCGGCGAGATGGACTCGTTGAATACGATCGTACTGTCAGACGTAAACGGCTCGTACAACAAGTAACCCATTTGGCTGGCGGAGAAGCCGCAGAACTCCTGCAAGGGCACGTTGTTCTTGCCTTTCATGAATTCATCCGCTGACCGCTGCAGGTCATCTATCGAATTGTGAGATCGCGCGTTTAAATACGCTTCGAGGTCCTCATAGTCTGCTGCGTAATCCTTGATCGCACAGCAGTGGTGTTCAAACTTACCGCTACTGCAAGGGCACAAAACCCCGTTCACATTCTTCATAGCTACTTTGACCGCTCTTTATGCATATCAACTAAATCTAACCGACAGCCAGCTTTGCGGCTTGATGCCACATAAAGTTCGGCATCGGCTCTTTCAACCGCCAAGTAATATTCATTGGCTGCGAACCCGTATGTGACACGTATTCAACTTCCCCATAGTTAACAAATCCCATAGTGCGCCCTATCGCGTCTTTCGAGTTCTCACGCACAAAAAGGAACAGCCGCTTGCCGATCTCCCGGTGACGGATGTAATCGAGGCCACGCCCTCGATCGGGTCTTGCTGAGTTTTGTGACTGCCAATGGAATAACTCTTCATTTATGGCGTAATCATGGTACATCGTTGTGGGCGAAAACTGCTTTTCGTTCTTGTCGAGCGTGACGAACAAGAGCTCGATGTTCTCAGTTTGAATCACAAAGACGCCCTCTCGTGCGGGAGGCTGGCGCTCAAAGGTTGTTGCTCCAAAGGCGACTAAGATCTGCTCACGGGCATAACGCGCATGCAATCTCAACGGAACTATACTGAGTCCAGCTATCATGGGTTGCTGATGCTTTATTCTTGAAATCTGCCAATTCAGTAAGTCGATTAATTCATTTCTTAGGGGATCAATATTCAATGCCCCTAAACTTTCTGAGAGTGTGCTGAATCCACTCTCTGGTCCTGTTTTTTGCCAGAAATCATAGTGGGCCATAAGCCCATGCCGGCCTGGGTCGTCTGGGGGTGTAAAACCGTTTTGACACAGCTGTTGCAAGTATTTTAAGTAGGCATGATCGTCGCACGTCAGAATACGATTGTGTATGGCTTTACGGAGCATACTCAGTTGGCTTGATTCCACATTTTCCGGAAAAGATTTGTCTTGTGCTTGCTGCACAAGATCAGTCCAGCAGCCGCGTTTGTATAGGTCAGCAAGGTCAATATGAGGGTTATGGATCAGGAAATTGCCAAGCGTTAACGGTAGAGAAGAATGCTGTGGGAATTGTCGAATCATTCCTAAAAGACGCTGTGTTGTGAGTGTGGCCTGACGAATATTGGTCAGAACCATTTCCTGAGTTCGTTTGCTTAGCTCTATACGGCAACCGAGTGGAGCATGTGGGAAGCCCTGTTTAATTTCGTCTGAAATCGCACTGCTACTTTTACCTACTAGGGCGCGGAACTTGTTTGCAAAATCATATTCAGGTCGAGAATTACCTACGAAGTCGAGCACAGTACAACAGTCCTTTCCATCCGAGAGTCGCAAACCTCGGCCCAGCTGTTGTAGGAAAATGGTCAAACTTTCGGTAGGTCGCAAAAATAGAAGCGTATCAATTTCGGGAATGTCGATACCCTCGTTAAATATATCAACTACGCAAAGAACGTTGATCGATCCCGATCGAATTGCCTGCTGCTTCTGTTGACGTTCATGGCTGTTATCACTGGTTAAGACATCAGCTTTGATGCCCTTTAGCAAAAACTGTTTCGCCATATAGTCAGCGTGATCTTTGCTAACACAGAATGCCAGCGCTCTCATGTTCCTGAGGTCAGTAATAATTTCCTGCAGACTCAGTAAAATTCTCGCGAATCGCGCATGATTATGGGTGTACAGGTTCGTTAGCTGCGCGATGTCGTAGCGTCCTCGACTCCAAGGAATCGTTCGAAGATCGGTATCATCATCGATGCCAAAGTATTGAAATGGACACAAGTGCCGGCGGTTAATGGCTTCTGGCAATCGAATTTCAGCGGCTATGACACCACAAAAATCTCCGAGGATATCACCACCATCGTGACGCTCGGGTGTGGCAGTAAGACCTAGTAAAATTGAAGGGGCGAAGTGTTCAAGTAGTGTTCGGTAACTCCCAGCTGAGATGTGATGTACCTCATCGACCACGATATAGTCATAGTAGTCAGAAGTGAGCTGTAAATTAGAAATTTGGTTGTTGAGGGTTTGGATCGACACGAACAACTGGCGATAGTGTTCCGGGGTGTGACCGCCGACCCATAACTCCCCGAAATTTCCGTTGCGCAGAACACCCCGATAGGCCCACCGCGCCTGCTTCAGTATTTCTTCTCTATGGGCAACAAACAAAAACTTGGCGTCTGGCTTTGATTTCAAGAATCTGTCGAAGTCAAAAGCTGAGATTAGAGTTTTGCCTGTCCCGGTTGCGGCAACTACCAGATTGCGATAGCGGTTGTGAATCTCGCGTTCAACCGTCAGTTGTTCCAATATGTCTCGCTGATGCGGAAACGGTGTTATATCGAAAAAATGATTCGGACTTGATTCTTCAGTACCACGTTCCCGGCGCAGTGCTGTTTTAAGCTTTTGCACACTTTCAAGATCGCCGGTGAATATCTCGAATTCGTTAGAGGCCCAGTAGGTTTCAAACATACTCATCGATTTATGGATGATATGGGGTATTTCTTGAGAGGTGATTTTTAGGTTCCATTCAAGGCCATTGGTCAGCGCTGAGCGCGACAGGTTTGAAGACCCTATGTATCCAGTGTGAAAGCCAGTATTGCGTAGAAATAGATAGCTTTTTGCATGTAGGCGTTCTCGATCAGTGTTGTAGCTTAATTTGATCTTGGTATTTGGCAACCCAGCTAGATACTCAATTGCTTTAGCGTCTGTCGCGCCCATGTACGAAGTAGTTATGATGTTGAGCTCCCGACCGCTAGCAGTGAACGCCTCCAGCTCCTTACGGAAAATACGAATCCCAGCCCACTTGATGAACGAAACGAGCCAATAAATTTTATCGGCTGAAAGAATCTCTCTTTTCAATTCAGATTCTAGCGACAGCCCTGCATTACTGCCGCTGAACAGCTCACTTTGTGTAAGTCCAGTCACTGGGAATATGTCGTCAACATAGCTTCTCAAGTCCGCGGCAACAGGATTATCGAGTTCGTAAAGAGCAGTCAGGATCTTCCCTTGGCTTGCCAATAAATTATCATCTAAGAAACCATCATCCTGAATCTGCTTTTTTAGCCAAAGCAATAACTCATTTGATAGATTAATCTGCTGCTGGAGACGATCGTCACCCGAGGGCACCGCTTCAATCGCATATTCTAGTATCTGGCCCAGAAACCGCGACAACCACAGAGATGCTTCGTCTCCACTTAGAGTGCGTTCACCTACGTAGTAATGATCTCTATCTAGACGACTGGAGACCAATTGAGTAATTAACTGTTCATAAATACCAACTTGCTGCATTGTGTCATTCATAGGTGAGTCCAAATTTTGATAAGCTGTCTTGATCTTATAATATCGATTAGAGATTTTTTTAGTACACAGTACCTATTGGCCACCTAATTAAAAGCCACGCTTCAATCAGCATCCACTCCAGATTCAAATCAAATAAGCCTCAAAAGCTCTTTATTACAATGGCACAAACCAATATACTGTATAAATATACACATTAGAGCTTATGTATGATTAAAGTAAAACCACATAGCTACATCGAGTCCCTTAGGTCTTACGCGGAACAGTGGACGCCTGAACAGCTTCGCGAAGCGATCAGAGACGAGAAAGTCATTATGGCTAAGGAAAGTTTGACTGATGTTGCAAGAGAACATAGCCAAACAATCCTTGAACTCTACGAGGAGGTCCTTGCAAAAAAGAGTATTGGCCGAGACTTTATGTAAGGTTGTGGTGGTGATTGTTACTCACTCGCCTCTTTAAAAAAGCGCTCAATATCGTCTCTTAGAACCCTGCCTATGGGTCGACCCTTTCTAGAGACAAGCAACTCATCTTGGCCACTCGATTGCATCAGTTCCATCGCTTGTAACAGGGTCGCTTTGGACTCAATCACAACCTGTTCATCCGTACCAAAATCAGCATCACTTTCACTCAGCTGAATCATTAACTCTTTAACGCTGTGGCTGGTCATAACGCGTCTGTAAATTTGAGTATTTCGACTCAACCCTTGAAGCAACAGCAGTCGTTCAAAGATCGAGGGACGGTTAAACAGCGATCGCATGATCAGGTCTGATAGTACGATTACTGTGAGGGCTAGCGTTAGAGTATGAACATTGCCGCTGAGTTCAAATACGGCCAGTAGCGCTGCCAGTGGTGCATGTATGACCGCTGATAACATCGCAGCCATCGCGATCAGGGACAGGCTCGCCTGATCAATCTCAAAATCGGTACCGAGTAATTGATACCCAAGGATGGATCCAATCAAGGCGCCTAAGGTAAGCGAGGGCCCTATCATTCCTCCTGGTATGCCTAGGCCGATTACTAGAGGCGGTATAAATAGGTAGAAGAGAAGTAATAGATAGAGGGCTTGTTCAGCATAGGCTTGATCAAGGGTACCCAGCATCACTTCGTGTACTGGGGTGAACAGGATCGGTTCATATGCAACCAGCGCACCAACTAACAGGCCTGAGAAGATCAATTTCGCTGGCCAATATTGCCCACGCTGTTTTGCTAATCGCGTGACGATCTCGTGAAACAGAAACGCCGCGACACCGATGGGTACTGCCAACAGCACCAGAACTGGCAGGTGAGCAAACAGGTCACTGCTTTTCAGGCTGTGACCCAACAGTTCTGGAGAACCAAATAGGGCTCTGGAGATGGCATCGGCACTGATGGAAGCGACAATAATGGCGGTAAAGCCGACCAGGCTGTATTCAAGAAGAATGACCTCCATCGCAAACAGAACACCGGCTAACGGGGTATTAAAGAGCGCAGCGATGGCGGCCGCAGAGCCGCAGCCTATCAGCAGCCTTTGATAACTGTTAGAGACGCCCACTTTGGTGCCCAACCAACTACTGAACGCCGCACCAATGTGAACCCCAGGCCCTTCACGACCTACGGGTTGTCCGGTGCCTATGGCCAAGGTCGCACCCACGATCTGATTCAATAAGTTTTTAAAGGGTAAGGCGCCATGTTGGTAAGAGAGGTGCTCAAAAAGATGCGGTATGCCCACTCGGCGGCTGTCTTTAGATTGACCACTCCAAAAGAGCCATAAGAGCACAGAACCCGTTACAGGCAGAGCAAAAAGAACCCAAGGATCAGATGTCGACAACCCAAGCCCGCTAACCAGTTCAGTCGGTAGCGTAATGAGCCAACGGAACAGCCCCATCACCAATGCGGTAACGACGCCGACGGCGATACCTAATAGCACAAGCTGGGGTAACTTATTAAACGACGCTCTACTTGAGTTAGGTGTCGTATCTGACGGCTTTGAAGACATGTCGCTAGGCCAATAGTCATGAATGAATAGACAAAATTTTATCACATTCATTTTACAGAGACTCTGGCCCTGAATGCCTTAGTCACTTATCCTTATCAGAGTTAACTCTGGGAGCTTTCATGCAAAACGAATTGGATACCCGCCGTAAAGAGGCCGAAAAAGTCACACTCATTGGTTCAGCCGTCGACCTCTTTTTAGGGGTGACTAAAATTGTGGTTGGTTTTTTTGCCAACTCGGCTGCCCTGATTGCTGACGGTGTTCATTCGCTCTCAGATCTTGCCACCGATTTTATGGTGATTGCGGTTCTGCGCATTTCCCATCAAGAGCCCGACGAAGATCACCCTTGGGGTCATGGTCGTTTTGAGACGGTGGGTACCACGGCGTTGGGTGTTGTCTTGATTCTGGTCGGTCTTGGTATGGCCTACGAGTTAATCAGCAATCTATTCTCAGGTGTCCCTGCCGAGGTGCCTACCTGGCCGGCTCTGGTTGTTGCTGCCATCTCGATCATCTCTAAGGAGTGGATCTTCCGCTACAGCCTTGCGGTGGGCAAGCGCCTTAAGTCGGATCTATTGATTGCGAACGCCTGGCACTCTCGTACCGATGCACTGTCATCGATTGTGGTGTTTGTTGCACTCATTGGGGCCATGCTCGGCTGGGTTTGGCTTGATGCAGTGGCGGCAGTATTGGTAGCGGGCCTAGTCACTAAGATCGGTTGGGGACTGGTTAAACGCAGTCTTACTGAGTTGGTTGATACCGCCCTACCCGAAGAGCAAGCCGCCGAGTTTCGTGCCGTTGTGAATGAGGTTGAGGGCATCATTAATGTTCACGACTTCAAATCGCGTCCTATGGGAAGCCAGATCATTCTAGAGATGCACCTTCAGGTTGCTCCGCATTTAAGCGCCAGCGAAGGCCACTATTTAGGGGACCAAGCTGTCTGCGCGTTGACCGAGGCGTTTCCGGAGATCAGCCAAGTGATCTTCCACATCGATACCTACAATGATGAGCATTTAGATGAGTTGAGCTGCCCAATCATGCCGACTCGTGGCACCATTCGAGAAGCGGTTGATGCTGCATTGAACGATGCCGTTGGCAGCAGCAGTGGTTATCAGCTGCAGCTCTACTATTCGCCGAAGAAGGTTGATTTAGAGATTCGTCTACTACCGGCTATGCAGCCGTTACTGGATGAGAAATCACTGACGCCCAGTCAGTTGAAGCAGGCGCTTAAAGAGACGTTAAGCAAACACAGTTGGCTTCACCATCTAGAAGTGTTGGTGGTTGCACAATAAGAAGTAACACACTGGTATCGGCCATTAAACACACCGATACCAGTGGCTTTAATGGTTAACGGGTTTTCTGCCTCATTGTGACAAACTCTTCAGCAGCCGTTGGGTGGATGCCGATCGTTCGATCGAAATCACGCTTAGTAGCACCAGCAATAACCGCAACAGCAAGACCTTGCAAGATTTCACCAGCATCCGCGCCGACCATATGAATGCCCACGATTTTGTCAGTGGCAGACTCCACGATCAGTTTCATCAACGTACGCTCTTCACTACCCGAGATGGTGTGGCGCATCGCTCTGAAATCAGAGACGTAAATATCCACGCTATCGAAGCGTTCACGCGCCTGCTCTTCCGTTAAACCCAAGGTGCCAATATTAGGCTGGCAAAAGACCGCCGTTGGGATTAACTCATAGTTAGGCAGTTCGCCCTCACCGCTGCCATAGAGGTGATCAACCAACGACATCGCCTCAGCGAGCGCGACAGGCGTTAACTGAACACGATCGATCACATCACCTAAGGCGTAAATTGATGGCACTGAGCTTTGGAAATGATCATTAACCTCAATAGCACCTTTGCTATTCATCGCAACGCCGGCTGATTCGAGTCCAAGGTTGGCCGTTTTAGGCACACGACCTGTGGCGTACAGAATCTGATCAACAACACGGACTTCACCGTTAGACAGGGTCACATCGAGTGCACCATCAGAACGTTTCTCAATGCTGGCGACATCGGTATTAAAGCTTAATTTAATGCCTTTGCGAGCCACTTCAGTTGCCGTGAACTCGCGCACCTCTTGGTCAAAGCCACGCAAGAATAGATCGCCTCGGTAGACCAGTTCCGTTTGTGCTTGCAGACCGGCAAAAATACCGGCGAACTCAATGGCAATGTAACCACCACCGACCACCATGACGCGCTGTGGGAAGCTGTCTAGATCAAAGACTTCGTTTGATGTGATGGCGTGCTCTTTACCGGGAATATCGGGCACAAATGGCCAACCACCGACAGCCACCAAGATACGCTCAGCCGTGATCGTCTCGCCATTCACGCTGACTGAATTAGGACCTGTCACCGTTGCGCGTCCATTGATGCGGGTACAACCCGAGTTATCCAACAATTTACCGTAGATACCATTGAGGCGAGCGATCTCGTGCTTTTTGTTGTCACGCAGTGTCGCCCAATCAAAGCTGACGGAGTCTGCATTGACACCAAAGCCGCGACTCTCTTCGATCTCTTGCATGTACTCCGATGCATAGACGTAGAGTTTTTTAGGCACACAACCGACGTTGACACAGGTCCCCCCCAAATGGAGATCCTCTGCCACGGCCACTTTAACCCCTTTCGCCGCCGCCATACGCGCCGCACGCACACCACCAGACCCTGCACCAATAACAAAAAGATCGTAATCGTAACCGCTCATGCTCTACCTATCTGAGATCATTAATATTCAATCACTTAAGCTTACCCTGTGTGAGAGGCTGCATCCAATTAAGAAGCGCAAATGATGTGATTGAGTGGGGCTATTGGACTAACGTTTGTTTTTAAAATTTTCTACTCGCCTAAAAAGATCTGATCGCGGCCTTTTCAAGACCGCTCCAACAAATTTAGACCGCGTTGGAGCGGTCTTCAAAAGGCCGCGATTGGTTAATTATCAGGGTTATTCTTTTAACCCTCCCCCATTTTCGGTAGCATCCAAGCCACTAAACTTTGGAGGTTGTTATGTTTGTTGTCTCGTTTAATACCAATGGCATTCGTGCGCGTTTTCATCAGTTGCAGGCTTTGGTGGATAGCCACTCGCCCGATTTCATCGGTATTCAAGAGACCAAGGTGCATGATGATCAGTTTCCGATCGAAGAAATGGAGAAACTGGGTTACCACGCCTATTTCCATGGTCAAAAGACCCACTATGGGGTTTGCCTTCTCTCCAAAGAGCCGGCTTTATCAATTCAAAAAGGGTTTATCACCGATGATGAGGATGCTCAACGCCGCATGATCATCGGGGATTTCAAAACAGCCAAGGGCGATACGCTGCGTGTTATTAACGGCTATTTCCCACAGGGTGAGAACATAGCACACGAGACAAAATACCCTGCTAAACGCAAATTCTACGCGGATCTCAGTGACTACCTGCAAAATGATAATGATCCCAACAGCAATCTTCTAGTGATGGGGGATTTGAACATCTCTGCGACCGACAAGGATATCGGTATCGGTGAACCCAACCGTGTGCGCTGGCTGAAAACCGGTAAAACCAGCTTCCAACCCGAAGAGCGTGAGTGGTTACAGCGTCTATATGACTGGGGATTGGTTGACTCATTCCGTGAGCAACATCCAGAGACCAATGATCTGTTTAGTTGGTTCGATTACCGCAGTCGCGGGTTTGAGGATACGCCTAAACGAGGTCTGCGTATCGATGCGATCATGCCGACCAAACCTCTAATGCAAAAGTGCGTGGATACCGGCATCGATCTTGATATTCGTGGTATGGAGAAGCCTTCTGACCACGCACCTGTCTGGGCTAAGTTCGATCTTTAAATACTTTATTGGTCGTGAATGACCAAAATATCGGACTCTATTCGATTTAAAAGGCGTGCGGTGGTGCTGCCCATTAAGAAGCGCTCCACCCACCCTTTCTCGGGTGCGCCCAGAATTAACAGATCGATCTTCTCTTGCTGACAGAACTCAGGCAATTTTTCATCCGCATCCCCCACAATCAATTTAAGCAGTGGCGAACCCAATGGACGGTTTAGAGGCTCAATCAACGATTCAATTCTTTGGCGATGCTCTTCACCCACCTGTTTCTGAAGCGACTCAAAATCTTCTACTATATGCTCATCGTAGATGACACTCTGCGGAAGCGTTTGAAAACAGTGAACGACATGAAGCTCAGCTGACAGCCGTTGTGCAAACTGATCAGCCACCTCAAGCAGGCGTTTTTCCAACTTGTGATTGCGACTATCCAGATGGAAAGGATCAATGGCTACGGCAATCCTTGGGTGGGCCTGCCAGGGTTGATCATTGGCTAGCAGAACCGGTTCATGGAGTCGGCGGACCAGCTCTTGCTCATCGCCACCGATTAGCCAATCCAACAGATCATGTTTTCTGACACGGGGTACCACCATCAAGTCAGGCTGGTAACGATCTGACTCCTCCAGTGCCGCTTTAAGAAAGCTAGGGTGCCAGCGAATATCAGCCGCTACATCCTGTGGTAGGTCTAACTCTTCGATGTGCCGCTCAGCTTGGTTGAGCCTGTGCGTCACATAGAGTGCCAACGCATCCTCTTGTGATGGTTGATCTTCCGCCGTCGCCGTTTCAAACGCAGCGTTATAGACCGACTGAAACCACTCAATATGAGACGACTCTGCACAGAGTGCAGACGCTTTTAACAGTGGCTGCGGGGAGTAGTGTGACTCTTCACTGGTGACCAGTACTCGTTTGAACATAAATACTCTCCTACCCTCTACTATGTGATTAATTGCAGTATAGCGTTAACTGTCGAAATGAGCCTGACTCAGCGCAATTAAGGGCGATTAAACGATGCGATAGGATAATAAAAATTTACAAACACCCATCAAGTCGTTATATTCAAAACTGCTAATTAAGCAAATTCACATCCCTTTTGGGACAGATCAATACCGAGTTCAACTATGACAGATACACAACGCCTACCCGCAGACACATTAGAGCTAATGCGTGAAAACTCAAAAGAGGCCGCGCGCTTGATGAAGGCACTCGCGAACGGTAGTCGCTTGATGATTCTTTGCTACTTGGAAGGTAAAGAGCTCTCTGTCACCGAACTAAACGAGCATCTGGATCTTAGCCAGTCTGCCCTGTCACAACACCTAGCGGTGCTGCGTCGTGATGGCCTAGTTAAAACTCGTCGAGATTCGCAAACGATCTACTACTCACTTGAAGGCGATCGTGCACAACGAATTATCAGCACTCTGCACGGTATGTACTGCGGTATTTAAATCAATAGCATGTACAACAGGCTGCCGAGCGCAATGCTGAGCAGCGCATTTTTGCTCAACCACTGAGTCACGGCTACCAGTATTAAACTTCCCAGACTGATTACCCACTGTTGATTGGCCATCGGCAGATCAGAGACCGCATACACCACCAACAGCACCATCAAAACCGGTGGCAGATAGCGACCCAGATACTCCAGTAGTGGGTGCTGACTGTGACGCGATAAAAAGAGAAACGGTAGCGCACGTGTTGCCACTGTTGCCAACGCTGCTAACGCTATAAAGCTGATCAGATAGAGTGACTGGTCCATCGCTGCCTCAAGTAGTTAATTAACATTAGAACCAGTGCGGTAGTGATCGATAGCAACAGCATCTGATCTTGCCAAAGCCAAATGGCAATCAGCCCAATCAAACAGGCTATCAACATCAAACCCGCCGCTCTATGCGTTCGATACTGTTCAACGGCCAGTACCACGAACAGTGCTGGCAGCACTATCTCCAAACCTAAATCGGGCAGTGTCAGTTGAGCACCCAATAGTGCACCAATCAATGTACCGAAAACCCAGTAGCTCTGATTGATGCCTGCCAAGCGCCAATAATCTTGCTGCTGCAGGCCGCTCTCTTTTGGCAGCCCGGTAATCAGTGAGAAGGTCTCATCGGTCAATGCGAAGACCATATAGGCCTTACGCCACCCAGTAAGCTTTAGCGAAGATAGCAGTGTCAGGCCATAGAAGATGTGGCGACTGTTCAGGAGGAAAACAGCCACAAACACTTCTAACAGCCCTGCATGATTGGCAATCAAACCCACCGATAAAAACTGGGCAGAGCCGGCAAACACAATGACGCTGAATGCGACGGCCCAATACCAATCCAATCCCAACTCGGTGACAAACAGCACGCCGAAGGCCATCCCAAGTGGAAGGTAGCCAAATAGAACCGGCAATGAGAGTCTAAAAAGATGCATGCATTCACTTCTCGTAAAAAAGCGATCCTCGCTCAGGCTCTTGATCAGGTCAACTTTATAGATAGTTAAAATATCGATTTTTATTGAAATCAGATTGAAAAAATTAATTTTCTCAAAATTCTAAGCATGAACTATATTCCGCATTAACGGTAACCCTCGACCGTGACTAGCGTCAGAACTGAGCGATCAATTTTATAGAGTGAGATTAAGAGATGGGCAGCAAAGTCCGTGTCGATGAAAAGATCGAAGACCTCGACGATTGGAATGATCAATTCGAAGAGCAAGAGAGCCAACGTAACCGATCCAGATACAATGCTAAGCGCAGACGTCAGATCGAAGATATTATGGAGGATCGCGTTCTCGCCAGTCAGATACGTGACGCTTACGACGAACTTTACTAGGCTCCCCATACCACCTAAGTCTTAATAAAAAAGGTTGTGGTCAAAGTTTAACTTTGTTTATATGGAGTTGACTGAAGTTGACCTTAATTATTGAGGGCAAGTTCGGCACACCCGACCGGTGGCAGTATCAATAGCTGACACCGGTCGACCTCTTCTTCTTTCCCTACTTCGCTTCTGATACTATCTCAGCTCAAATTTATCCATTTGTAAGGTTTCGTTATGAGTAAGTTTTGGAGCCCGCAGATCCATGATCTCGTTCCTTATACACCCGGTGAACAACCTAAGGTTGCCAACTTAGTTAAACTCAACACCAATGAGAATCCTTACCCCCCTGCACATGGGGTTCAGGAAGTGTTAAACGCGTTTGAGACCGATCGCTTACGCCTCTATCCAGATCCTGAGTCTTCTGCGCTCATCAACGAGCTTTCAACCACTCTGGGTGTGCCTAACGAAAATCTATTTGTCGGTAATGGCTCAGACGAAGTGTTGGCTCATGCGTTTATGGCTTTCTTCCGTCAAGAGAAGCCACTGGTCAAACCAGACATCACTTACAGCTTCTACGATGTTTATGCTGATCTATATGGAATTGAGATTAAGAATCAAAAACTTAATGATGATTTCTCAATCTCTTTAGAGGATTACCCACTGGATAATGGCGGTATCATTTTTGCCAACCCGAATGCTCCTACTGGGTTAGCTCTGCCGTTAGATCAGATCAAAAACCTACTCGATCGCAACACTGAAACGGTGGTATTGGTGGATGAAGCGTACGTCGATTTCGGTGGCGAATCGGCCATTGAGCTAGTGAATCAATACCCTAACCTTGTGGTGACACAGACCTTCTCTAAGTCGCGCTCACTTGCTGGTTTGCGCATCGGTTATGCAGTCGCACAACCCCATCTGATCGACGGCTTGAATCGAGTTAAAAACTCATTCAACAGCTACCCTATGGATATGCTCGCGATCGCAGCTGGCGTTGCCTCATTGAAAGACAGCGCCTACTTCAAGGAGATGTGTGACAAAATCATCGCAACGCGCGAGACCACTCGTGATCGCCTTGAAAAGCTAGGTTTCAACATACTTCCATCAGCAACCAACTTCCTCTTTGCCGAGCACCGGTTTATTGAGGGGGGTGAGTTGATGGGCTATTTACGTACTAAAGGGGTGTTAGTTCGCCACTTCAGTCGCCCTGAGATCGCGAACTTCCTTCGCATCACCATTGGTACCGATGCTGAGATGGATGCATTGATCGACGCACTCAAATCGCACCCTGATATGGTCGAGCTAGACGCTTGAACCAATCAATAGCGTCACAACAGGACTCACACAAAGAGTATCGACAAGGACTCTTCCAAGGCACCCTAGCTTATCTAATCTGGGGCTGCTTTGGACTCTACTTTACCCTACTCGCCGAGGTACCCGCCGACGAGGTGTTAGCACACCGTATTGTCTGGTGTGTGCTCTTTGTTGGCTTGCTAATTCTTCTACAGAAAAAAATCCGTTCCACCTGGACGATGTTAACGTCCAAGAAGACGCTGTTCTGGTTAACCATTTCATCACTGCTCATTAGTGGTAACTGGTGGATCTATATCTGGGCGGTAGGCAGTGGCCAAGTGATCGCGGCCAGTCTGGGTTATTTTCTGTCGCCTTTGGTTGCGGTGTTGTTGGGTCTTATCTTTTTTAAAGAGCAACTCAACAGGTTACAAAAAACATCGGTCTTCTTCGCCTCTGTCGGGGTCTTATGGCAGATAGTCGCCATTGGCGAGTTCCCATGGATCGCTGTTAGCCTCTCGCTGCTGTTCGGCTTTTACGGCGTCGTGCGTAAGCAGATAGCGGTCGATTCAGTCAGCGGATTGTTGATTGAGACCCTAATCATGTTGCCGATCGCTCTGATCTACCTAAGCTTGCTAGCCACCCAGGGTGTTGATCATTTCGGAGCATTCACTTGGGAGTTAATCGGTGCCGGCGTCATGACCGCTGTTCCACTGATGCTGTTTGCCTCTGCCGCCAGAAAGCTTCCGTTAGGTACCGTAGGCTTCCTAAACTACATCGCCCCGATCATGCAGTTTCTTAGCGCTGTGTTCATTTTGAACGAAGCCTTCGGCATCGATCGTTTTATCAGCTTTGCTTTTATTTGGGTGGGGCTGATTGTGTTCAGTGTCGATCTATTTCGTAAGGCTAAGAGTTAATGGTGGTGTCTGGCTTTAGCCTGACATCCACTCTTTCCGCGTCTTCCAGATGAACAGTAATGTTGACCAGCGGATGACAGGCTGAAGGCCAGTCACCTGAAATAGTAATCGCGGCCTTTTCAAGACCGCTCCAACTGTGCCTAATTTTGTTGGAGCGGTCTTGGAAAGGCCGCGAACAAAAAAGGCCTGACAGTGTCAGGCCTTTTTGCTTCAAGTGGAGTGTTTAAGCACTCAACTCTAACAGCAGTTTGTTCAGACGAGCTGTGTAAGCTGCTGGATCCTCTAGCTGACCGCCGGTCGCTAGTTGAGCTTGATCCAATAGAATCATTGCCAGATCAGCAAAACGATCTTCATCGGACTCTTGATCAAGCTTACCGATCAGTGGGTGCTCTGCGTTGAACTCAAAGACGGGTTTAGTCTCTGGAACTGCTTGGCCAGCCGCTTCCATGATACGACGCATCTGTAGACCCATATCGTAATCCCCAAGCACCAGACAGGCTGGAGAGTCGGTTAGACGCTGTGAGACACGGACAGAGTCGACACGGTCGGTAAATACACCGCCAAGACGTTCAATCAGTGATGCGTACTGCTCGTTCTGCTCCTCTTGAGCTTTTTTGCTCTCTTCAGACTCTTCACCATCCAGTTTCAACTCGCCTTTGGTGACGTCTTGGAACGACTTGCCTGAGTAGTCCATCAAGTGGCTCATCATCCACTCATCAATGCGATCAGTCAGAAGCAGCACTTCAATGCCCTTCTTACGGAAGATCTCTAGATGTGGGCTCGCTTTAGCCGCGTTGTAGTTATCGGCGACTAGGTAGTAGATCTTCTCTTGATCTTCGCCCATACGCTCTATGTAGCTGTCTAGGCTGACGTTCTGATCGCCGTTGCTGTTCTCGGTCGATGCAAAACGCATTAGCTTAAGAATGCGCTCACGATTCGCATGATCTTCCGCAGGGCCCTCTTTCAAGACCTGACCAAACTCTTTCCAGAACTCTAGGTACTTCTCGGCATCCTTCTTAGCGAACTTCTCGATCATATCGAGGCTTCGCTTAGTCAGAGCGGACTTCAGCTTATCAACGTTTGGATCTTTCTGAAGAATCTCACGAGAGACGTTTAGTGATAGGTTTTTCGAATCAACGACACCTTTAATGAAGCGCAGGTAGAGCGGCAAGAACTGATCCGCTTGATCCATGATAAAGACACGCTGAATGTAGAGCTTAAGCCCTTTAGGTGCTTCACGGTTCCAAAGATCATACGGTGCTTTGGACGGTAGGTAGAGAAGACTGGTGTACTCTAAGTTACCCTCAACGCGGTTGTGGGCCCAGCTAATTGGCTCCTGGAAATCATGAGAGACGTGCTGGTAGAAGTTTTTGTACTCCTCCTCGGTCACCTCTGACTTGTTCTTAGTCCACAATGCCGTTGCGCTGTTAACCGTTTCGATCTCAGGCGCATCCTTTGATGACTCCTCATCACCCTCTGCCGGCATGGGCTGTTTCTCCATCTGCACAGGCATCGCGATGTGATCTGAGTATTTGGTGACTAGAGAGCGAAGGCGCCAATCGCTGGCAAACTCTTTCGCATCCTCTTTCAGAGTCATGACGATACGCGTGCCACGCTCGGGCTTGTCGATGGTTGCGATATCGAACTCGCCTTCACCCTTAGAGGACCAGTGAACACCCTCTGCCGCGTCTAGACCAGCACGACGGGTGTATAGATCAACCTGATCAGCCACAATAAAGGCCGAGTAGAAACCGACACCAAACTGACCGATCAGTTGTGAATCTTTTGCAGCATCGCCGGTCAGATTTTGCAGGAAGCTAGCGGTACCTGATTTAGCGATGGTACCTAGGTGCTCAATGACCTCATCGCGCGACATACCGATGCCGTTATCTTCGATGGTAATGGTATTGTTCTCTTCATCAGCAGAGACGCGAATACGCAGTTCACCATCGTTTTCGTAGAGGTCGGCGTTAGACAAGGCTTCAAAGCGTAGCTTTTCAGCCGCATCTGAAGCGTTGGAGATCAATTCACGTAGGAAGATCTCTTTATTAGAGTATAGAGAGTGAATCATCAGCTGCAGCAGCTGTTTCACTTCGGTTTGAAAGCCAAGAGTTTCTTGTTTCGTTTCGGTTGTCATAGCTTAGACCTGAATTCCCAAGTTACTGATTAACACTCCATCAGATATGGGGGATGCCGATCTAATTTCAACCCTTGGCGTTGATATCAGTACTCATCATTAAGGTTCTTAGCGTCGAAGAGCTGAATTCACGACGATAGAGAATCCAGACAACCACTGCACACAAGAACATAAAGAGCCAGGTATTGACCATCCACCCTAGCACTGCGATGGCAAAGTAGTAAGTTCGTAGGCCGGCATTAAAGTTGTTCGCTGCCATACTGGCCATGCGAGCCGAGCGTTCTGCGTACATATCGAGAGTCCGTGGATCGGCATTCTCTTTGGAGTTGGGGCCGCCACCAATCATGACCGAGACAAATCCATACTGGCGAATAGACCAGGTGAACTTAAAGAAGGCGTATACAAACATCACCATCAGCACGATGATGCGCAGGTCCCATTGCAGTCGAGTCATCGGCTCTGTGAACGGCAGTTCAGACAGAAGGTCGATCGCCATATCAGAGCGAGAGAGCAGGGTCAGAAGGCCGGCCAAAATCAGCATGGTGGTGCTGGCAAAGAAGGTGACACCGCGCTCAAGATTGGTGATCGTTGTGGTATCAGCCACCCTCACCTCACGATCCAGCGCCGCGCGCATCCACTCCTTACGATAGAGGTGCATTAGGCTAGCCAGACAGGTGACACGATAACTGGCTCGCTTAGCGTATATGAAATAGCCGTTGAAACAGATCAAAAACCAGATCAACGCGACCAGGTCCAGATTGAGTGAAATCAGCATATCCCAAAATGAATTCATGCATTGCCTCCTTGCTTCGCTTGACGCTGTGCTGCCGTTAAGGCGCGATCCAACGCGTTGGCAAACTCACGACGATCTGCCTGACTCATACCCGATTGGCCACCAGACTGAATACCGCTAGCGCGCATGGTTTCGTAGAAGTCACGCAGATTGAGGCGCGCTTTGATGTTCTCTTTCGTTAAGGCCTCGCCACGATGGGTAAGTACGCGAGCCCCTTTATCGATCAGATCATTAGCCAACGGCAGATCTGTAGCGATGACAAGATCACCAGCGGTCACTCGATCAACGATCTCTTGATCAGCCTGATCGGCACCCTGAGGGACTCGACGCCAGTTTAAATAGGGGGAATTAGGTAACTGATAGAAGTGGTTTGCAACGAACTCCATCTCTACTTTTCGATTAAGTGCTGCCTTGATGAGAATATCTCTAATCACCACAGGACACGCATCCGCATCAACCCAAACTTTCACACTCATTCCTTGAAATCTAAGAAGCGTTCAGTATCCCCTCTTCCCCGTCGAGAAAACAAGCCTGAAACTGATATAGATGATCAATTTCACACAATTGGTGAGAGATAGGGGAAGTCAGATGGGGCCCTACTCGATTTTTGGGACGGTAACTGGTGTTGTTCATTAACTCAAACACACTCGAATCGATCGTCTCAAAGCGATTCTGACAAGTACCTATTGGACGCCAATGGCGATCGCTAAACCAGTCATACAGCCCACCCAAAAACAGATCATAGGAGTCGTGAGGCAGTTCAAAGTTAGAGGTTTGAGTCTTCACAGACTCAGCATCCAGCTTCAGACCCGAGTGAATCAGTGACTCGCATATCCATTGGCAAGAGTGGGTTGAGAGCGTTGAGTCTGTCCCTCCGCCAACATCCCCATGCGATCCGGCAAACCATCTTTGCTCAACGATCTGATTCTCTTCAAGCTTGGGTGACCAGAGTGTCGGTATGAAATCTGCACGATGCTCATCAATGGCTAGTGCTTGAAAGCCCCGCTTCACATTGGAAGCTAAGCGTGTGTCATGAAAGCCCCACAAATAGTGGTTTAACTGTTTAAAGCTACCCAATGGAATGCCCAACGACCCGACGGTATCCCAAACGGCAATCGCCTCAATCTGTATCGGGGTGGCAAACTGGGCTTTGAATCGATTTTGTTCACGACGGGTGCCGCGTCTGTAGAGCTGGTAGCAGGAATCGAATTGCTCTAGATGCTCAAATTTAAGCAGACCCAATCGATCAATAAGACCCGACAGGCTTCTCGCCGCAAATGCCCCTCGACTGTAGCCGACCAGGTAGACCCGATCGCCCGTTTGGTAGTGCTCCATCAACCATAGATAGGCTTCGGCTATCTTGTCAGAGAGCCCCCAACCAAAGATGCCTCCTCTAATCTGTTGCCAGGCTGAAGTACCAACGCCGGGGAGATAATGAACCTGTTGTGGAATATCTGTGTCTGAATTGTGAAGAGCCTCAACTAAGCGCACAACATGGCTGTTTTGATCGCCATCACTCAAATCCGAATCGGTTTTTTGCCAAGTACCATCAAAGGCCAGCAGTAAATTGCGCACCAGACTCTCCTATCGTTTTTAAAAGTACTGTGCGCTTTAGGTTGCTATGACGAGCAGGTTAAGAAGATTCCCTCTGCCCACTTCGGTGGAGCATCTGCATAGTCTGCCAGTGGCACATAGTACTTAGTGGGTTCACGAACCATGGCAAGCAGATGATTCACGCGTTGATAGTCACCTTCGTGAGCGTCGCGAATCGCCTCTTCACACATGTAGTTACGTAAAATATAGACAGGGTTTAAGGTTTTTGCGTAATCCAGACGTGATTTTATTGTCTCCTCTTCTGTATGACGTTCCGCATAAAAACGGCTTAACCACTCTGAATAGGATTCGGGGCTATCTACTTCAGCCCCCAAAGCGTCGCCCTTCTCTAGATCAGTTAAAGCTAGAATAAAACGATTGAGATCACCCTGCTGTTTTTCTAACAACGCGAGCATCTCATCGATCAGCGCTTTATGAGTAACCCCTGGATTCGGTAGTGCCAATCGCTGAGAGAACTTAGTGTAGTAGGCGTCAAAATAGAGCGTTGAGAATCTCTCGAGTTGAGCCTCCAAGTCGGATTTATCAATCAGAGGGATTAACGCCTGAGCTAAGGCCGCAAGATTCCACTGCATGATGCTCGGTTGATTACTGAACGCGTATCGACCTCTGTCATCGTTCTTATTTGCGATGTGGTCCGGCTCATATCGATCCATAAAGGTAAACGGACCATAGTCAAAGGTCTCTCCTATGATCGACATATTGTCGGTGTTCATCACGGCATGAACAAACCCGTAACTCTGCCACTGTGCAACCAGGTAGGCACTTCGCTCAACCACCTGTTGATACATGAACAGATAGGGATTTTCAGCCTGTTTCGCGTCAGGGTAGTAACGATCGATCACGTAATCGGCAAGCTGTTTCAGGTCCTCATGCTGGCCTGAATAGTAGAAGTACTCAAAGTGACCAAAACGTATGTGACAAGGTGTCACCCTAAGCACTTGAGCACAGGGCTCTGCCCCATTTCGTAGGGTAAACTCCTCACTGCCAAAAATAGCCAACGCACGTGTGGTGGGAATACCCAGACCAAACATCGCTTCACTAACAAGGTACTCACGAATGCTGGAGCGAAGTACCGCTTTACCATCAGCAAAGCGCGAATAGGCGGTTTTACCTGCCCCTTTAAGGTGGAAATCCCATCGATTGCCAGCAGGGTCTAGATGCTCGCCGAGCAAGATACCACGCCCATCACCGAGATCTGGGTTATAGACACCGAACTGGTGACCTGTGTATTTCATGGCCAAGGGTTCAGCACCCTCAGGGCCCTGCTCAGTGGTGAAGGTATCCACCAACTGACTGGGCGCCCATTCACAGGGATTTAGCCCTAATGTTTGAGCCAGAGGTGCATTGAAGCTGATTAAATGCGTGTTCTTTAACGGAGTGACAGAGACCGACTGATACCAGTGAGAAGGTAAACGGGCATAGCTGTTATCGAAATTGAGCTTAGACATGGCTAATCCTCAAACTTATGAGCCTCTGAGGTAATGCTCTCTAGACGATTGCCAAGCAAAACAACTTGGCCACGGTAGCGTTGATCGCCGGTCGTGGTGAACTCAAACTGATATCGACGCCAAGGTGTCAAGCGGCCTCTATCATCTCGTTTTAGCCAAAGTGCACGCAGTGAGACGTTTTGGTCCAACAACTGCAGATCCAACTTGTTGCAGTAACTCTCAACTGCATTCAGTGCGCGCTCTCTAACGGCTAGGCCTTTGTACCAAACATAGATAACACCTGCGACTAGAGTCAGGAGAAAGAGATCGGTAAGTTCAATAAACACGCTGATGGCCTATAAAGTGTGAGAATGTCGACAGTCTAATCAAGCATCTTTATTTAGTATAGAGTCGATCGTATCGCCAACGTGCCCAGCGCTTATAAGCCAGATTGGCTATGGGCTTGATGATTGGCCAACCAAGGATGCGCCAAATCCAGCCCCAGCGGGTATGTTGCCAAGCGGCTATGTTCGCGTCGATTCCAGTTACCCACTGTTCACCACGCTGCAGATGAAGAACCTTGAGCATGTTAATGCGTTCTTCTTCTGTCAGTTGATCCGATACCTCATGGATATCTTGGAGTTCTAACTGTTCGCCCTTAATGACTGCCAACTTATCCATCTCGGCAACACAGAGCGAACATTTTCCGTCGTAGTAGAGTGTCTCTTTCATAATTTGAAGTACGCTGCGTACACCAAATCAGATGATTGATGATTAATGTGATTCGCTCTCTTCAAAAATAACCCAGCCACCTTTTTTATGGTTCTTTACTTGATACATAGCTTGGTCAGCCAACTCTGCAAGTTCTGTATCAATGCTAGAGTGTTCTGGGCAGAATGATATGCCAATACTGACTCCAAT
This sequence comes from Marinobacterium sp. xm-d-579, assembly GCF_013282935.1. Classification (NCBI taxonomy): domain Bacteria; kingdom Pseudomonadati; phylum Pseudomonadota; class Gammaproteobacteria; order Oceanospirillales; family Oceanospirillaceae; genus Marinobacterium; species Marinobacterium sp. xm-d-579. Next base: position 196,100 of record NZ_WBYP01000002.1, on the reverse strand, counting down.
CGAAACTGTATGCTGAACTCCCTCAGAACTAACCTCGATAGGTTGCTTGATAAGCTTTATCAAATCTTTACATAGCTCCTGACAGTTTTGATGAGAAGTTATATCGGCCGCTAACATCATAAACTCGTCCCCGCCTAAGCGACCAATGACATCGTTCTCTCGAGTGCGTTTTTTTAAGCGTGCCCCTATTTCAGATAAAACCTTATCACCAGCTGAGTGGCCATACTGATCATTAATCAATTTAAAGCCATCCAGATCTATCATCATAACGGCGAAGGGGGCAGGATTTCGTTCATTATGGGCAGTCCACTGTTTCAATTCATTTAACAAAGCACGTCTATTTGGAAGCTGAGTCAACGGGTCGATTAAAGCTTGCTCTTCCAGAAGCTTATGCACCTGGTGAGTATCGGTGCTCTCCTCAAGCATAAACATCTCCGGCGACTCTCTATCACCGGCAACCTGAATGGAGAAATAACGTTTAAAACAGTTAGCATCATGAAGTTCTAAATCCTTTAATGTACTTCCTGAAGTACTGATATTTTCATGAATACGCTCGCACAGTTCTTCCTGAGTCATCTGTAACTCTGCACACCACTGAGTAATTTTTAAATTACCTTCCCAAGCACCGTTTTTAGGGTTTAACACAAACACTCCAGTAGGCGCTGAGTTCGTTAGAGTTGATAGCCGATTCGCTAATTGATGCTGTCTTTTGATCAGGTATAGATAGACCATTAACCCTGCCATTAGGAGTGTTAATCCTGCTATAACAATCGAAAGTTCCCTGGCATAACCGGAGTAAAAAGGTTCTGGCTTATTTAGATAGACAACCCCTTCTAACTCAGTATCAACAAGATCAAAACGCTCAATGGCTTTTTGATCAAATAGAGAGTTAGAAGCAAACATGGTGATGTTATTCCCCTCTCTCTGGTAATCGGTCATTGGAAGCTCACTCTTGGTGAGAAAATTAACATCGCTAAAGTCAAAAACCTGTATCGCATTAATAATAGCCGTCGCTTGATCTTCAGGACTGGATACGGATCCGCCCGCACAACCCAGCTCAATAAAATTTGCATACATGCAGACAGTGGGCACTGGGCTTGATGCAGCGAACTCTTGAATGTAACGAGCTGGTGGAACCATTGGTTTCCCATCGCCATCAGCAAACAGGAGTTGAAAAAAGAGCAAGTCACCTCGTTTTAATGATCTAACTTTGTCGCGCATTTCTTCGAGAGGCAAACCGCCTAATTCTTCGATTGATATGTCACCCTTCTCTTTATCAAAAGTATTGTGCGCTAGTTTTTGGTTGTACTGATCTCCAACTAAAAATATACGCTTTAACTCAGGGTAGTGGTGCTTCGCTATTCGCAATGTTTCTGAAAGATTTGGCCTAATTAACAGTTGATATTCGTGTGACTGAACTGCTTCTAACCTTCCCCTATCATTTGAAAAAAGAACAGGTACAGATCCAAACTCTGGCTGCAAGCGATCACGATAAAACTCAAACGCCAAAGGATCTAAAGCGATCACAAGGTCAACCTGATCTTTATAGGTATTAGTAATCAAATCAACGAGTAACTGCTTATACTCCTCTGTTTGAGGTCGGTAGATATCAAGGGATTGAGAATGGATGACAACGCGAGGAACAAGCAACTCAAGCTGGTCTCTCATCGACTCTTTTACTCGACGAGGAAATGGCAAACCATCAACATAACCATTAATGATTAAAACCCTGTCCGCAGCCATGCTGTGTAAAGGTAACAGGGATAAAAGAGCTGCAAAACAGATGAATAATATTTTAGGCATGATCTTCTCGTTGAAATGTGCTTATTTCAGTTTAGATCAGACTAAAATTTTTGCCTACAAAATCAGCAATCAAAGGTAAGATTGCTGCTTCTTGAATTCCTATAGATTGCGGTTGACTGGCTTTTTGCGATTACCACCAAAACGGCGAGGTTTACGTTTGGGTGTTCCATCAGCCGGTCTATTGCGTCTTGGTTGATTTTGACGCGGTGCTGTTTGTGCTGATGCACCCTCCGCTTTCTGCTTTGGCTTTTTAGGTTTTTTCGGCTTCAACGGCGGTTGTAGCTTAGATTCTGGCAGTGGATTGTTTGGAGCAAATCCCTTCAAATCGCGACGTTCCAGAAGCTTTTGCGTCAAACGTTCGATCGCTCGAAGCTGATCAAACTCATCAATTGAGACCAGTGATACTGCCTGACCCACACTGCCGGCACGACCGGTGCGGCCGATACGGTGTACATAATCTTCTGCCACGTTGGGAAGATCAAAGTTAATCACGTGAGGTAGCTCTTTGATATCGATACCGCGTGCTGCAATGTCAGTAGCTACAAGGATCTGAATATCGCCCTGTTTAAAGGCCTGTAGAGCACGTGTGCGAGCACCCTGACTCTTGTTGCCATGAATAGCCGCTGCCGTAATACCTGCCTTATCCAGCTGAACGACTAGACGGTTTGCGCCATGCTTAGTTCGGCTGAAGACCAATACCTGAAACCAGTTGTTAGTCTTGATCAAATCGATGAGAGCCGCTGTCTTACTCTTCTTATCAACCCCAATGACCCACTGCTCAACGGTGTGAGCAGTCGCATTCTCTGGTGAAACCGAGACCTCTACAGGGTTGTTGACGATGTCGTGAGCCAGCTCTTTGATCTCTGGGGAGAAGGTCGCAGAGAACATTAGGTTTTGACGCTGTTTAGGCAGCAGGTTAAGGATCTTGCGAATGTCACGAATAAAGCCCATATCGAGCATGCGATCCGCTTCATCTAATACCAGCACTTCAAGCTGATCAAAACGAACTGCATTCTGCGAGTAGAGGTCCAAAAGGCGACCCGGTGTGGCGATCAATATATCCGTGCCAGAGCGAAGCTTTTGCATCTGCGGGTTGATCTTAACCCCACCAAAAACCACATTGCTTTTTAAGTCGGTGTATTTGCCATAGAACTCAGCATTGTCTTGGATCTGAGCCGCCAGTTCACGAGTCGGTGTCAGCACTAATGAACGAACATTATTGCTTTTCACCCTAGGGCCAGATTGCAATCTCTCGAGCAGAGGCAGAATAAAGCTAGCCGTTTTACCCGTTCCCGTTTGCGCAGCCGCCATAACGTCCTTACCGGACATCACGGCAGGAATGCCTTCGCGTTGAATAGGAGTCGCCTCTGAATAGCCTTTTTCAGCTATTGCACGGGTAAGAGGAGCCGAAAGGCCAAGAGATTTGAAAGACATGAGGACACTCAAAATATTAAGGCGCGCACAGTAACATAAAGCGTGGCTAGGCACACGTGAAAAACCATTGTGCTCGTTCTCAGTCGGACGGGGATCAGGGTGCCTGATTCGAATCAGGCACTGTTGGAGCGGTCTTGAAAAGGCCGCGATGCGCTTCGAGCTTAGGGCTAGCTCCAGTAGGACTCCGTTGCGGGCTTATCGCGAAGTCCTATTGTAGGAGGGAATTCAGCTCTGCTGAAACCCCGATCGATTTCAACAGCGGGTGACAGGCTGAAAGCCAGTCACCATACTTCGTAGGAAGATCAGCGCTCCAGTGACTGGCTTTAGCCTGTCATCTGCTTTCTTAGCGTTTTCCAGAAATGGAGTAAAGCCTACCAGCGGATGACTGGCTTTAGCCTGTCACCTGCTTCAATTTAAACCTTTCTCCACGAGAACCAAGCCGCTAGCAGTGCGGTTAACAGCGATACTGTCAGGGCATTGGTTGTGACACTTTCGAGAAGCTGTGGATCAGACTCCCCTATTGCGGCGCCAGCAAAGTAGAGTCCTAGTAACAGGGTAATCACCGCCATTCCGATCAACTGGCCACTCTGTCTCGATAGACTGAGGATGGCTGAGCCTATACCCATTCGCTCTGCAGGGAGTGTTGCCAGTGCGGCGGAGTTGTTTGGGGTAGAGAACATGCCATGGCCCGTTCCAATCACCATTATACAGAGCCCGATCACCCAAAGTGGTGTCTCGTGATTCATCAACGCTAACGCCAGTAAGCCAAGGGCTATGGACAAACTTCCTCCCGTCGCCAGTAGACGGTGCCCTATTCGATCAGAGACGCGTCCTGCCAGAGGCGCGATGATCGTCATCATCAACGCTTGAAGCATCATCAGCTGCCCAGTATCCGTTGGCGACAGTTGGCGGTTGTATTGCAGATAAAGTGACAAAATCAGGACAATGCCGTACTGGCTGGCGTACATAAACATGGCCGCGGTTGCAGAGTTGATGAAGGTTTTATTCTTCATCATCAAGTCGATTCTCACCAGTGGAAATGCCTGTTTGCCAGACCATTTGATGAAGAGATAACCCAGACCTACTCCCAAGAGTGCAAGCAACCAACCGTTGAGTTCAATCAGGCGAGTACTGCCAAAATAGAGAGCTGCAATGGCGGCTGAGAAAATGGCTGTACCGACCCAGTCGATCTTATGCTTTTCACTGCTTTTCCATTCGCCTGGGATAAAGAGTCGAATCGATAAAATGACCCCTAGCAATATCGGTACCGGCAACATAAACACAGATCGCCAGCCAAACAGATCGACCAACCAGCCACCTATTAGCGGGCCTGCAGTCATGCCGAGATAGACGGCTGATGTCATCCAACCCAAAGCGGCCCCTCGTCCACCTGCTGCGTAGATACGGGAGATCATGGCCATACCCGCGCTGGCTAGGATAGCCCCGGCAGCCCCCTGTACCACACGCCCTGCTAACAGTATTTCAATATTGGGCGCAAAAGCCGCCATGGCGCCACCCAACCCAAAAAGACCACAACTGATGAGAAAAGCCTTTTTAAGACCAATGAGATCCGATAGACGACCGCCTGGCAGTTGGGAGATCAAACTCACCAGAAGGAAGATGGCCGGTATCCAACTGATCAATACCGCATTGACTTGAAGGTCTTGAGCAATGGCAGGTAGTGCGACCAGAGATGCCGACACGGCTAAAGGAAACTGCAGAATCGCTAGACTGAGGATAATCAGTGCTTTAAGTCGAGCTTTTGAATAACGCTGATAGTAACGCGCAAACTGTGTCATCTAACGTCCTTGTGAAAAAATTTAGCCATCAGCTAAATGTCAGCTTTGCACACTATTATGAACCTAGCTGTTGTAAACACCCCTTTGAGAGGGTGAAGCCCTTTCCCCTCTCTTTCTTTTTTCTTCCTTTAGATGGCCCGGTCTGTGTAGAGCTCAACATTGGTCAGTTGTGCTACTTCATTGATGTAATCTACAACCTGCGTGGGCATCTGAATATCTTTGATCACGGTTAAGTTGCGCAACATTGGAAAAATCATAACGTCATCCCAGCTAAGCTGCCCACCTCTATCAGAAGGCTTAATTAGCTTAGGCAAATCATTTAAGACCTGCTCTACAAGGGCTTGGTGTTCAGCTGTATTGTCCAGAGCTTGCTCAAAACTGCACTCAATCATTGCTTCCTTGTTTACGCGATAAAAATCAATTGCCGATTGAGTTTCAAACTCAGGCAAACCGATCTGTACATTGCGAGGAAAAAGCAGTGAGAAAATCGCGCGATTTACTGACATCAGTGGTTGTGTGAAACGATCAGAATCACCACCTTCGACAATTACCTGATCAACGTTGCCTAACTCATCCAACTTATGAGCGATATCAAGACTCTCGCCCATAGATTGGCCATCAATCTCTAATATCGGCACCATTTTTTTGCCAACACGCTCAATACAGCTGTCGGCATCGTCATTCAGCAGGTAGACCGACTCAAAATTAACCTGTTTGTATTTAGCGACCATGTCAGCACGAACACAGAATGGACAATGATCATATTGGAAAAGTTTCATAATAACTCTCTTACATCGGGGGTGGCTTATTAGAGCACAACTTATCCATCAGTATGTATCAACCTAGATAAGATAATTGCTATTCTCTATTCAAAGATGTGAGTAGGAGTCTCAATGAACCAAGCCATTCAAGATCTCTATCCAGAGAGCCATAGCCACTGTTTCGGCTGTGGTCGATCAAACGCGGATGGATGGCACCTGAAAAGTTATGTAACAGGTGACACAACTCTAGCTCGCTTCACGCCAGAGAACAAATACAGTGGCGGCGTTCCTGGACACCTCTACGGCGGCGCGGTCGCCTCCCTACTCGACTGTCATGGCACTGCATCAGCGGCCGCTTTAAGCTACCTGCAGAAGCATGAAACACTCGAAAAAGATGCAAAGATTCAACGCCACGTTACGGGGCAGTTGAACATCAAATACCTTACCCCCACTCCAATGGGCGTAGAGTTGCAGCTGCATGGCGAGCTGCTATCCATCGAGGGGCGTAAAGTGCGAGTTAAGTTGACCTTATCCGCCAATGAAAGGCTCTGTGCAGAGGCTGAGATGGTTGCGTTTGGCGTTGAGTGATTGTTGGAGCGGTCTTGTAAAGGCCGCGATTGGTATTCATTAGAGTTTATCTGAAAGCAACAGTGACTGGCTTCAGCCTGTCATCTGCTTTTTCGGTGTTTTCCAGATAGGCATTAAATTCTCACGGCGGATGACAGGCTGAAGGGCAGTCACCGTCAATACCGCTCACACAAAGAAGAAGGCTAGCCGACGCCAGTCGGATAGAAATGCTTTTGATCTTAGGAGATATCGCGGCCTTTTCAAGACCGCTCCAACGTTTTGAATGGATCTTGGGTCGATTAGTATCGACCCGCCATGTCATCCATTGAGATCGGTTTGATCTTACTGCCCTGTCCGGCACAGCCGAAGGCTTCGAAACGATCTTTGACGATACCTGAGGCTGCATCGCGGGCTGCGGCTAGGAATTTACGTGGGTCAAACTCGCTCTTCTTCTCGGCCATCATACGGCGCATAGCACCGGTCATTGCCAAGCGAATGTCGGTATCAATGTTGACCTTACGAACACCGTTTTGAATCCCTTTAACGATCTCCTCTACAGGGACACCGTAGGTCGGTTTCAACTCGCCACCAAACTCACGAATGATCGCTAACCACTCCTGTGGCACGCTGGAACTACCGTGCATCACCAGATGGGTGTTCGGGATTGCTTTATGAATCGCCGCGACACGATCAATTGCGAGAATATCGCCCGTCGGTGGGCGTGTAAATTTGTACGCACCGTGGCTGGTACCAATCGCAATTGCTAGGGCATCGACGCCAGTTTTCTCAACAAAGTCTTTAGCTTCATCAGGGTCGGTCAGCATTTGATCATGGCTCAAAATACCCTCAGCACCCTGACCATCCTCTTCACCGGCTTCGCCTGTCTCTAGCGAACCAAGACAGCCCAGTTCACCTTCAACCGATACACCGACAACATGCGCCATTTCACAGACTTGTCGAGTGACATCGACGTTGTATTCGTAGGTGGATGGCGTTTTACCATCGCTCATCAACGAACCATCCATCATGACACTGGAGAAACCAGAGCGGATCGACTGCATACAGACTGCAGGTGATGCACCGTGATCCTGATGCAGGACAACCGGAAGATCCGGGTGTGTCTCGATAGCCGCCAAAATGAGATGGCGAAGATAAGCCTCACCGGCGTAGGTGCGAGCGCCAGCAGATGTCTGCAGAATCACAGGACTGTCTGTTGCCTGCGCTGCTTGCATGATCGCTTGCACCTGCTCAAGGTTGTTAACGTTAAACGCAGGAACACCGTAGCTATTCTCTGCGGCGTGATCAAGTACCTGACGTAGGGATACAAGTGCCATTATTTACCTCCGAAGAGTCGATTAAGTTATTGAATTGATGGGTTAATCCACCAACTCTGAAAAGTCTTGAATGACGCGATCGGGGTTAGCCGACTCAATCGGTTCACCCATGTTGTAACCGTAAGGAAGTAACCAAACATCAATGCCTGCATTACGCGCCGTGGCCGCATCGATCGAGGAGTCACCCACAAACAGTGCATCCTCTGCTGAGATTTGCCACTGCTCAAGGCAGTCTAAAATTGACGTTGGGTCAGGCTTCTTCACTGGAAAACTGTCGCCGCTGACTACAATATCGAAGAGTTCCGTTAAGCCGTGAGCCGCTAACACACGATCGGTGTATCGGCTCTCTTTATTGGTAACCACTGCCAACTTGACCCCTTCAGACCCAAGCTTTTTAACCACCTCTAAAACATGTGGATAGAGGTAACTGGTGGTACCGCAGCAGCGTTGATAGTGCTTATCAAAGACAGGTAGTGCGCCTGCCAAAATAGCTCCAGACTCAATCTCTTCAATGGATTGGTTGTGGATGTAAGCCAGGGCTTTAATCAACAGCGCACGTGTGCCGTGCCCTATCCACGAGTTGACCTGTTCTTGAGTCACCCTTGCATAACCACACTCTTCTAAAGTGGCATTGGTGGCATCATAGATCTCCGGCGCCGTCTCGACTAAGGTACCGTCAAGATCAAATAACATCGCTTTATACATTTCTGTTACCCCTAAACTCGCTGGCGAACAGCATCAGCAACTGCGTTAGCAGTAATGCCGAAGTACTCATAGAGAACAGGAGCCGGTGCTGAATCACCAAAGCTGTCGATACCTACAACACCGCCTTTTCTGCCCACATATTTGCGCCAGAAATCGGTATGCGCAGCTTCCACTGCAACAGCCGGAAGATCCGATGGAATCGTCTGCTCTTGGTAATCTTCAGATTGGCGATCAAACAGATTGGTACAAGGCATTGAGACAACGCGAGTTGAGATACCCTCAGCCGCTAGAGTCTCTTGAGCCTGCAACGCCAATTGCACTTCAGAACCGGTTGCCATGATCACCGCTTGTGGACTGGCCATATCAGAGAGGATGTAGCCACCTTTGCGAACCTTATCTGCATCAGAGGCCGCCTTCAGTAATTTAGGCATCCCCTGTCGTGACAGCGCTAGAGCAGAGGGACCATCCTGTCGCTCAACCGAGTGCGCCCAGGCCGTTGCCGTTTCAAGGGCATCACAAGGACGCCAGACATCAAGGCCTGGGATGATGCGCAAGCTTGGAACGTGCTCGATACTTTGGTGTGTTGGGCCATCTTCACCCAGACCAATGGAGTCATGAGTAAAGACATGAACCACACGCTGTTTCATCAGTGCAGCCATTCGAATCGCATTACGAGAATAATCACTAAAGGTTAGGAAGGTGCCGCCATAAGGTAGGAATCCACCATGCAGTGCCATACCATTCATAATCGCAGCCATACCAAACTCACGAACCCCGTAGGAGAGGTGGTTACCCCAAGTATCCCGACCCGCATAGGTGGCTGTTTTGAAGTTAGTCAGGTTCGAACCGGTCAAATCGGCACTTCCGCCAAAAAACTCAGGAACAAGAGGTGCGATAGCATCTAGCGCATTTTGACTCGCTTTACGAGTCGCTACGTCCCCTTCTGCTGCTGCAATCTGAGCCATGATATCGGCAATCTTAGATTGATACTCGTCGCTCAACTCACCGGTCATACGACGTCTGAATTCTGCGGCTTTTTCTGGGAATGCTTTAGCGTACTCAGCAAAACGAATATCCCATTCCGCCTCTTCTGCTCTGCCTGAATCGGTGCAGTCCCAAGCGCTCTTCACGTCGCTAGGAATCTCAAATGGCGCATGATTCCAATTCAGTGCAGCGCGTGTCGCAGCGACCTCGTCAGCACCCAGTGCGGCACCATGAACGTCGTGTGTACCGACCTTATTGGGCGACCCTTTACCTATCTCGGTTTTAGTACAGATCAGTGTCGGTTTGCCATCAGCTAAGACCGCTTGAGCTTTGGCTGCACGAATCGCTGCATCGACAGCTGACGCATCATGACCGTTTACATCACGAATCACATTCCAGCCATAAGCTTCAAAACGTGCCGGCGTATCATCAGCAAACCAGCCTTCGACGTGGCCATCAATCGAGATACCGTTGTCGTCGTAGATCGCGATGAGCTTAGACGTTCTTAGGGTCCCAGCCAGTGAGCAGACCTCGTGACTGATCCCCTCCATCATGCAGCCATCACCCAAGAAACAGTAGGTGAAATGGTCCACTATAGTGTGCCCTGATTCATTAAACTCTGCCGCCAACATCTTCTCGGCAAGTGCCAAACCGACAGCATTCGAGATACCCTGGCCTAATGGACCCGTCGTAGTCTCCACACCCGCTGTAACGCCCACTTCAGGGTGACCTGGTGTCTTAGAGTGCAGTTGGCGGAACTGTTTAAGTTCATCGATTGGAAGATCGTATCCCGTTAAATGCAGCAGTGCATAGATCAACATTGAACCGTGACCATTAGAGAGAACAAAACGGTCGCGATCTGGCCAGTGTGGATTGGCTGGACTGTGTTTCAAGTGACGGTTCCAAAGAACCTCTGCAATTTCTGCCATACCCATCGGTGCACCTGGGTGTCCCGATTTTGCGGCTTCGACGGCATCGATCGCTAGAAAGCGAATCGCATTGGCCATCTCATTTGCCATAGCGGCATTCGGTGCTGTTCTGTTCATCTGTTGCTCCTAATTAGCGACGGCCTTAACCACGACCCAAGGCGCGATTACGACGTTCCATCATGCGCCATACAAAGGGTGTGAAGATCAACTGCATTGCCAGCTCCATCTTGCCCCCAGGGACAACAATGGTATTGGCACGTGACATGAAGCTATTGCCAATCATGTTCAAAAGATACTGGAAGTCGATCCCCTTAGGGTTAGCAAAGCGGATAATCACCATGCTCTCATCGGCAGAAGGGATGTCCCGAGCGATGAAAGGGTTAGAGGTGTCGACCATCGGTACGCGTTGGAAATTCACATGCGTATGTTCAAATTGAGGGCAGATGTAGTTAATGTAATCAGGCATGCGACGCAGAATCGTATCCGTTACCGCTTCAGCACTGTAACCACGCTGATTCTTATCGCGCCAAAGCTTCTGCGTCCACTCAAGGTTGATGACGGGAACCACACCGATACGTAGATCTGGGTATTGGGCTATATCGTTCTGCTCAGTTTTCACCGCGCCGTGCAGGCCTTCATAGAAAAGGATATCGGTATCTTTATCGATCTCTTCCCAAGGTGTGAAGGTACCTGGCTCTTGTCCGTAGGGCTCAGCCTCATCTTGGTTGTGCAGGTAGAGGCGTTTTTTACCGGTACCCGTCTCAGAGTAGCTTTTAAACAGGCCTTCGAGCTCATCAAACAGGTTGTTCTCTGGACCAAAGTGGCTGAGATGTTTATTGCCCGCGGCGTCGGCTTGCGCCAACTGCTTTTTCATCTCGGTACGATCGTAACGGTGGAAACTATCGCCCTCGACAATCGCGGCTTTAACATTTTCACGACGAAAGATGTTTGAGAATGTACGAGTAACGGTTGAAGTACCTGCACCTGATGAGCCGGTAATCGCAATAATTGGGTGACGTTCTGACATAATGTTTCTCCAGGTCCAGTAACTTAATCGCGGAATAGACTGCGTTCAGCAAAGAGCGGCATATCTTCGCCTTTCTCTTCGATCGGTTCGTTGTGGTAACGTTCGATGCGCTCGACCTCGTTTTTGGAACCAAACACCAACCCTATGCGTTGGTGAAGCTCGGTCGGTTTCACATCCAGCATGGGGTAGCTGCCAGTACTGGCACGACCACCGGCCTGCTCGATAATCATGCCGACAGGATTCGCCTCATACAGCAGTCGCAACTTACCGGCTTTGCTTGGATCTTTGGTGTCACGTGGGTACATGAATACACCGCCACGCATTAGGATACGGTGCGCCTCCGCGACCATCGAAGCGATCCAACGCATGTTGAAGTCTTTACCGCGCGGACCCGTCGATCCCGCAAGGCACTCATCGACATAACGTTTAACGGGCGCTTCCCAGAAACGGCTATTAGAGGTATTGATCGCAAACTCCTGAGTATCCTCAGGTATGGTGATACTTGGGTGAGTCAACATAAACTCACCTAAAGCGGGATCCAGAGTAAAACCAACTACACCGTTACCCACCGTAAGAATCAGCATGGTCGAGGGACCATAAAGCGCGTATCCCGCCGCTACCTGTTGTGATCCGGGCTGAAGAAATACCTCTTCTTGAATAGGCGCTGTTGCATCATCCGGTGCACGAAGAATCGAGAAAATACTGCCCACCGAGACGTTCACATCAATGTTCGATGAGCCATCGAGTGGATCAAATACAATCAGGTAGCGTCCTTTCGGATTCCCCTCTGGGATATCCAGTGCCTCATCCATCTCTTCCGAGGCCATACCAAGAAGATGTCCGCCCCACTCTGTCGTCTTGATGAAGATGTCATTACTGAGTACATCCAGTTTTTTCTGAGCCTCACCCTGGAAATTGATACTGCCGCCAGCATCTTCATTATGCTCACCGTGCAAGCCCGCTAACTCGCCATAGGCTACGGCTTTAGCGATCTGCTTACAGGCCATCGCCACATCCAAAATCAAGGCGTTAAAATCACCGCTGGCGCTTGGGTAACGACGACGCTCTTCAATGAGGTATTGAGTTAAGGTCGTTCTATTGGTTCTAAATGGCATATCAGTTGCCTCTTATTATTTTTGAAAATCGGTATTGTTAAGCGATCAGTCGAGACAACTGCTCTAAATTCACATCGCTTAATGAGGGAACAATTAAGTCAGCCCCTGTGAAATCATGGTGCTTGGAAAACTCATTAGGGGTTATTACAGTAGCCAATTCGGCGCCTTTAGCGGCTCTTAACCCATTGTTGGTATCTTCAATGGCTATTGCCTCTGCCGATGAGACACCAAGACGCTCCAATGCTTGAAGGTAGACACTAGGATCTGGTTTTTTATTCGGGGCAGTTTCTGCGTTTTCGACAACGGTGAACGTCTCCTGCCAGTCATCGCCCATGGCGTGAGAGAGCAGTGCTTCTATATTGGCTGGACTGGTCGTTGTGGCGATGGCTAGCTTTAAACCAGCAGACTTCGCGGCTTTAATTAGCTCTAAAACACCAGGGCGCATCGCAACCTCTCCGCAAGCAACCATCTCTTCATAACGAGCAGTTTTAGTGGCATGCAGCTCTGGAATGATTGAGTCGATGCGCTCTTCGCTGACTTGAACACCTCGATCAGGCCGTTGGTTCCAGTAGTGACGAATTCGCTCTTTGCCGCCCGAGACTTCAAGCAGCTCTGTATAGGACTCTAAATCCCATAACCAAGTGAGGCCCGCTGTTTCAAAGGCATAGTTGAAAGCAGCCATATGCGCCATTTCGGTGTCTGCCAATGTACCGTCGACATCAAAAATTAACGCTTTAAGTGCCATTTAATACCTTCAGTTATATTCTTATGTTTATTTTCTATTAACTAAGAGTATTCAGTGTGCTAAGTAAGCGCAATTAAAATGAGGTTATATTAGGATTAAGAAATCACTTAACTAACAACCGACGTAAAAAAGCCCCGATGCTTTTACATCGAGGCTTACTAAATAAAAGTTAATCTGCCATCAAATCTCTATCCGCGTCCCACCCCTTTGATTTTGCATGAACAATGGCTTGTTCTTGAATATGTAGGTAACGCACTCGGATCTCATCTGGCAACTGACTGACAGAAAATCCATAATTCTCCCACTCATCATTGACCTGACGCCAGAGTGTCTCCAGCCCCTGCACTAACCAACCCTCACAACTTTCCGTTTCCGGAATCAAACCAAAAGCCCAAGCATCCCTGATGATTTTTCCGGTATCGGTCATCCCTCCGTAAAGGTCATTGTGAATGCCGACGTATGTTTTTGATTTTTGCATAACGACTCCTAACAGGTCAGGCTGGCAAATAAGCTGGGTAGCTTTTCTGGCAGACGATCAACGTTATCGACCACCGTATAGTTATTGGCCCCAAAAATTCGTTTAACATAACTATCAGCATTGGGGTCTAAGGTTAAGCAATAGGTTAAAACACCTTGGCTGTACAGCTCTTCGACAGCTTTCTTGGTATCGTGCCTAAGGTGTTGGGGATCACGCTCATCGATATCAGCTGGTTCCCCATCTGTGACCAACAGGAGCAGCTTGCGGCGTTCAGGTTGTTTCATCAAAAGACTTCCAGCATGTCGCATGGCTGCTCCCATACGAGTTGACAGCCCTCCCGTCATTCCTGCAAGACGACTTTTTGCTTCGTCATTAAAGCTCTGATTAAAATCTTTAAATTTAAAGTATTGAACATCGTGTCGACCATCAGAAGCGAATCCATGTATCGAAAAAGGATCACCGATGCCATTGATCGCGCTTGAAACCAGCGTCGCTGCTTCACGCGTCAACTCAAGCACACTTTTATCAGATCCCTCCATGGTCTCATTCGTCGACTCAGATAGGTCCAACAATACAGTCACTGCAAGATCGCGATTTTTGACAACATTACGCATTGTGATTCTGGGGTTGGGTTGTTCACCCATTCTGATGGCAATCATCGCATCGATGGCCGCATTCAGATCAATCTCATCACCATCTTCCATATTTCGCTCTCTTTGAACGCCATCCGGTGAGAGAAGATCAACAACCTGTTTAATTTTCTGCACTATCGGCTTATGTTCTTGAAAGATCCGATCAATCGTTTCTGGATCCCCTTTTTGAGCTCTTTTTTCGTACACCGTTGCCCAATCGGGTCGGTATAACTGCACCTGATAATCCCACTCCTGATAGTGGTATGGATCTGAAATAGGCTCTTTACCCCAGCGGTCATTAAAAGACTCGGTCGCTTCACCTGCATCCTCATAAGGCATGAACTCTGTCGCGCATACCCAAACTTCTTGGGCATCATCGCCCGCTAGCTCACAGTCCACCTCATTCGCCATTTCGACGGCACTGACATACTTTCTTACCTGTCGTTGCGAAGCGGGAATATACTCCAGACCATGCTCAGCTAGATTGAAAGGCTCAAACTCCCAAACAAAACGATTATCATCACGATAAGGTGTGCGCATGGACTGCAGAATACGTAGACTGGGCACCTCTTTACGGTCATCAAACAGAGCAAAAAGCGCCAGTCCTAACTGAAAGCTGATTTCAGAAGAGTCTTTTTTAGCAGAAATTTCATGATGAAACTTAGCCGATAATTCATTCAACTCTGGGTCGTCTGATCTTACTGTTTCATCCATCAGCATCAATGCAAACTGACCCAACCGCTGTAAGGTTGGGTGTTCCTCACGGCCCTCCGGCTCAATTGACAGTAACGCTTGCCAAGTGGAACGCAGTCCAGGAAAGTCTTGCATCGCACAATACTCAACCCTGGCATCTTCGATCAATGCGATAAAGAACATCTGCGCCTGACTAAGGCCGCTAGCATCCATTCGGTCAGTCGTATAACTCATATGAGCAGCAGCGTGTGCCACTTGAGCACGATATAACGAGACGCCATCCACCTGGTTGAGATCATCAACCGCATCTGGCAAATGCATAACATGATGTTCAATGTAAGGTTTAAAGTCTTCGTAATCTGCCGAGGTGGGACGAAGAAAAAAATCTCTTCCCCATAAAGCCCTTAAGTAAAAATTTAATTTGCGTTGCGCATCAATAAACAGCGTACCCTTGCGCTCTTGTTGCAGCATTTTTTGACTATCAGCGGTCTTGAGCTCGAAATAACTGACTAGATTAACAAAATCTCTTCGATAAGCATCCGCCCCAAAGTTAGCCCAACGTCGAAGTCCTGAAAGCGTCAGCTTTGATAGCAGCTCATCCATATGATTCAGCATCGGCCTAAGGCCGCGAGCTGCCTTAGCAGACAATTGATGGATGAGAGTAAGGTACCCTCTCAGCAATTCAGGATCACCAAGACGATTTGCAGCAATCGGCAGGGATTGCAATAACAGAGTAATGACTTCACCAGAGGTCATCGAAGCGAGTTTCATGGCTGCATGAATACAGTCACTCATGACATCCTCACCACACTCTTTCACGACCTGTGGCATGCATTCAATAAACGCGATCACGAGCTCTTTACCACGACCTAGATTCGCCAAACTCTGTGCACCCTCAAGATAGTCTTGTAAGGCAGGCGATGACATCACTCGTGCGGCTTCATGAAAGTGACTCTCTAAAACATCGTTCATTTCTGGAGCGATGCTCTCAAGAGATTGACGATACTGGTCCATGTCGATACTCATCGGTGCTGCCCCTGTTAGCTCACAAAAAATGTGTTGACTGCAGCATCTAGGGTTTCTCGCATATCTGGATCATCGGTCAATGGTGTTACTAACGTCATTTTGCACGCAGACAACGGATCTACACCTTCAGCGATCATCTGCCCAGCATAGACAAGCAAACGAGTTGATATTCCTTCATCAAGGCCGTGCCCTTTCAAATTCCTCGCACGGTGGGCTATTTGAACCAATTTATTGGCGATATCAAGACCCACACCTGTCTCTTTATCTACAATTTCAGCTTCATCATAATCTTTCGGATAGTCAAAGTTCATCGCACCAAATCGCTGTTTAGTGGATTGTTTAAGATCTTTCATCAGGCTTTGATAACCGGGGTTATAAGAGATAACCAATTGAAAATCAGGGTGCGCCTCGATCAGTTCCCCTTTTTTATCCAAAGGCAGTGTTCTGCGATGGTCAGTTAAGGGGTGAATCACAACGGTGGTATCTTGTCTTGCTTCAACGACCTCATCCAAGTAACAAATTGCCCCTATTCTGGCAGCTGTCGCTAATGGACCATCCTGCCAATGGGTACCGTCCTTATCGAGCAAAAAACGTCCAACCAGATCTGAGGCCGTCATATCTTCGTTACAGGCAACCGTAATCAGAGGACGCTTCAGTTTCCAGGCCATATACTCCACAAATCTTGATTTGCCGCATCCCGTTGGCCCTTTGAGCATCACCGGCATACGTCTTGCATAGGCGGCTTGATACATATCGACCTCATTGCCTACCGCCTTATAAAAGGGTTCGTCCTTGATAATGTATTGATCCGTATTCACTGCACTCATACTCTTACCTTTTGTATCCATTGAGAGCAAAACCCCCTCATTAGAGGGGGTATCTATAGCGTTATACTGGGTTGCCTCGGTAAACCACCATCTCAGCACCTTTTGACTGAGCATAGTTGTCATAACCGACCAACCTAACGTGGTTATTAGGGTGGGCTTGGTGGCAAGCTTCAGCCTCATTCAGAACTCGATCAACGTCGGTCTCACCGAACAGTGGCAACTTCCACATGTACCAGTAGTGATCGAACGCATTCTCTGGCTCTGTATGCTCTATCGCCGGGTTCCATCCTTTAGACACGATGTACTCAACTTGCTTTCGAATTTGTTCAGCATTCATCTCAGGCAGGTAAGAGAATGTCTCGAATTTACGGCTATTCACATCACTCAGGCTTGATGCGTAATCTTGCATTTCACTCATCATCTATTCCTCAACTCTAATAAGAGCTCAATTTATTAAGGAGGGTCTCTAAGGAACCCTCCCATTACTTTATTTATGAGAGACGTCTAGCTTATCGACCGTATCGAATTCAAACTTGATCTCTTTCCAGGTTTCCATGGCAACTTTTAGCTCAGGGCTGTGCTCGGCTGCAGAGAGAAGGATTTGTTTACCATCTTTCTCAAGTTCAGCACCGTGATTTCGCGCTTCAACACAGGCTTCAAGAGCCACACGGTTCGCAGCTGCACCTGCGGCATTACCCCACGGGTGACCCAAAGTACCACCACCAAACTGTAGAACTGAGTCATCACCAAAAATGTTAACCAATGCAGGCATGTGCCAAACATGGATACCGCCCGAGGCAACCGGAATAACACCCGGCATAGATCCCCAGTCTTGATCAAACATAATGCCGCGACTGCGATCCTCTTTTGTAAAAGAGTCACGCATTAGATCGATCCAGCCCAAGGTCGCCTCACGGTCACCTTCCAACTTACCAACCACCGTGCCAGAGTGAAGATGGTCACCACCGGAAAGACGAAGCATCTTAGTCAGCACTCGGAAATGGATACCGTGATTAGGGTTGCGGTCTAGAACAGCGTGCATGGCACGGTGAATGTGCAACAACATGCCATTTTCACGACACCAATTTGCTAGACCTGTGTTAGCGGTAAAACCACCGGTCAGATAATCGTGCATAATGATCGGGGCGCCGATCTCTTTTGCGTATTCGGCACGCTTATACATCTCTTCCGGAGTTGGAGCTGTCACGTTCAGGTAGTGACCTTTACGCTCACCCGTTTCAGCTTCGGCTTTTTCAATGGCTTCCATGACAAAATCAAATCGTTGTCTCCAGCGCATGAACGGTTGAGAGTTAACGTTCTCATCATCCTTGGTAAAATCGAGACCACCGCGAAGACACTCATAAACTGCTCGTCCGTAGTTTTTGGCTGACAAACCCAGCTTAGGCTTGATGGTGCACCCCAACATTGGACGACCGTATTTGTTCATAATGTCGCGCTCTACCTGAATGCCGTGCGGTGGTCCACCACAGGTCATTACATAGGCGACTGGAATACGAACATCTTCCAATCGCAAAGAACGCACTGCCTTAAAGCCAAATACGTTACCAACAAGAGAGGTCAATACATTGACAACAGAGCCCTCTTCGAACAGGTCAATTGGGTAGGCAATGAATGCGTAGAACGCCTCGTCATTACCAGGAACATCCTCGATAGCGTAAGCGCGGCCTTTATAGTACTCAAGATCAGTGAGCAGATCTGTCCACACGGTCGTCCAAGTACCGGTAGAAGACTCTGCCGCAACTGCTGCTGCCGCCTCTTCACGTGGCACTCCATCTTGTGCAATTACCTTAAAACACGCCAGAAAGTCCGTATCTTTTGGTGTGTAATCGGGCATCCAATACGTCTCACGGTACTCCTTTACACCTGCTTGATAGCTTTTTGCCATGGTCAATTTCTCCTGTTGGATTAAACCTTGATTATTGTTGTGCTGTTTGAGTGCCAGGCTGAGATCAACTTAGCAATCGCTTAAGAGAGACGTTATGGGAAAGTAATATTAAGAACAACACAGACTTTCTTATCAAAATGATAAGTAATTACTTAACATAACTATTCAACCAATAATTAAATAGATACTGTTTACATTAAGGTTAATCTTAACTATCTTGAATTAACCACAATAAATAACTCAAATCATTAATCGGAGGAGCCAGTGCGTAATACCACCTTTCGTCAGCTCAGAGTCTTTAACGAAGTCGCAAAACAGCTGAGTTTCATTAGAGCCGCGGAATCACTTCACCTAACACCTCCGGCGATTACCATGCAAATTAAAGAGCTTGAAAGTAACGTAGGCATGCCGTTGTTTGATCGTGCTGGCAAAAAAGTCACGCTGACCACAGCCGGTGAATATATGCTTGTCTACGCTAGAAGAATTCTAGCGACCGTTAAAGACGCTGAAGATGCAGCAGCAAGATTAATTCACGCAGAAGCTGGAACAATTACGATAGGGATTGTTAGAACCGCAAAATACTTCATGATGCACCTTATTTCTGAATTCATTGAAGAACATAAGAGCGTCGACATAAAGCTATCGATTGGTAATCGTGAACAGCTGCTCAAATCTTTGCAAAACAATGAAGTTGATCTCGCTATTATGGGTCGACCACCCAAAGAGATGCGGACCCGAAATGAACCCTTTGCGGCTCACCCACACGTTTTTGTGGCCGCGCCCACAAACCCGTTATTTTTAAGAAGCCTGGATGAGCGGTTAACACCCGAGGAGCTGCGAGATATCCCGTTTATTGTTCGTGAAGAGGGCTCAGGCACACGAGCAGCGATGGAACGCTTTTTCGAGGGGAGAAGTATTGAACCGCATTATAAGTTTGAACTGGATTCCAACGAAATGATCAAACAGGCCGTAATGGCCGATCTGGGGATAGGATTTGTGTCACAGCACACAGTCGGTTTAGAACTGGAGCACCAAAAACTGGGGATACTCAATGTCGATGGCGCACCCATTGTTAGAGCCTGGAACCTTGTGCATACACAATCGAAGGTACTCTCCCCTGCTGCAGAGGCGTTCCGATACTTTATGCTTGAGCGTGCAGAGAGCTTCCTAGCTGAGCAGTTTGGGCGGTTAGAGTAGATTTGCGCGATCTTTTCGGTGACTGGCCTTCAGCCTGTCAACCGCATTTCTATCCGACTAGCGTCGGCTAGCCTTCTTCTTTGTGTGAGCAAAGAAGAAGCAAGAAAACACACCCCGCTCCTTCGGCCTTCGGCACACTGCGCGCGATACTCTTTTTCTAACATCAAAAGGCACATTTCAGACAGATGATTTGCTCCTGCATCATCTGCATACAAAACATCGTGTTTCTAAGCCTGCTCCGTGCAGGCGCTGAAACTCTCGCCCATCCGGGGCTCGATCCTTTCAACGTCTTAACGAAAAAGAGCACCGTGCTCGTTCTCAGTCGGACGGGGAACGGGGTGCCAGATTCGAATCTGGCGCTGTTGGAGCGGTCTTGAAAAGGCCGCGATAGGTATTAAGTTAAGCTTAGCTAGGAGCACCGGTGTCTGGCTTTAGCCTGACATCCACTTTCTCAGCGTTTTCCAGATTATTAGTAAATCTTACCAGCGGATGACAGGCTGAAGGCCTGTCACCAAAGATCGCGGGCTTTTTAAGACCGCTCCAACTTAGATTACCTACGCGCTGCCTTGAGTGTATCCGCAATCATAAACGCTAACTCAAGTGACTGGTCAGCATTGAGGCGTGGGTCACACTGGGTGATGTAGCGTTCTGCTAGGGCAGATTCTGTGATTTGGTAGGCACCACCGACACACTCGGTTACATGGTTACCGGTCATCTCAAAGTGGACACCACCGGCGTAGCTACCCTCTGCCTTGTGAATCTCGAAGAAGGATTTCATCTCTGAGAGGATCGCATCGACCGAGCGGGTTTTGTAGCCGCTGCTCGCTTTTACCGTATTGCCGTGCATCGGGTCGTTGCTCCAGACCACATTTACGCCCAGATCATTCACAGCACGCACTAGCTGTGGCAGGTGATCGCCGATCTTCTCGGCACCCATGCGGGCAATCAGATTGATACGACCTGCTTCGTTCTCTGGGTTTAAAATCTCCAGAAGACGTTTCAAATCATCCACTTGAGTGGTTGGACCTACTTTTACACCAACGGGGTTTTGAACACCGCGCAAGAACTCCACGTGAGCATGATCAGGCTGGCGAGTACGATCACCAATCCAGAGCATGTGCGCTGAACAGTCATACCAGCCGTTGGTCAAACTGTCTTGACGCGTTAATGCCTCTTCATAAGGCAGCAAGAGTGCCTCGTGAGAGGTGTAGAGTGTTGTCTCAGAGAGTTGCGGCGTATTGTCAGAATTCAATCCGCAGGCCGCCATGAACGACAACGCTTGATCGATCTGTGCGGCTAGCGCTTCATACTTTTCATGCGCAGGCGACTGAGACACGAAGCCTTGGTTCCATTTATGAACCTGATGCAGATCGGCAAAGCCACCACGTGAGAAGGCGCGCAGTAGGTTTAATGTGGCTGAGGATTGATGATAAGCCTTCAACATACGCTCAGGATCTGGAATCCGTGCTTCTGCAGTAAACTCGGCCGAGTTGACGTTGTCACCACGGTATGAGGGTAGCTCGACACCATCAATCGTCTCAGTATCACTAGAGCGAGGCTTAGCGAACTGACCAGCAATGCGCCCGACTTTTACAACAGGACAACTGCCCGAGAACGCCAATACAACGGCCATCTGCATCAGCAGTTTAAACGTGTCTTTAATCTTATCGGCACTGAACTCGTTAAAGCTCTCTGCACAGTCACCACCCTGTAACAGAAACGCTTCACCACGACTGACACGAGCCAGATCAGCTTTTAAAGATCGGATCTCTCCTGCAAAAACCAAAGGCGGCTGTTGTTTCAGCTCAGCCTCAATCGATTGCAGTGCCGTTAGGTCTGGGTAAGTCGGTAACTGTTTAACCGGCAGATCGCGCCAGCTATTGGGCGTCCATACGCTCATGTGAAATATTCCTTTAGGTGGTGATTAAAGAGGTTGCTAGTCTACTAAATTAATGCCAACAACTGCAGTAGGTAGAGCCCGAAAGTTATCGTGATCATCGACACAAAGGTCGTCAGAACAATAATGTTGGCGGCAAGCTCATCGTCATCTCCTGCAATTTTAGCCATCACATAACTGGCAGCCGCGGTAGGAGATGCGAGAAACAGAAACAGAGTCCCTAACTCCATTCCACTGATACCCAAGTAGGCGCCAATGGCCGTGAACAGCAGCGGCACCCAAATCAACTTTACCAGCGTGGCATTGACGGCCAACCAACCCGACAGTCGAAAGGCTTTTAACGACAGCGTTGCGCCAATGCAGAGCAGTGCTAGCGGCAGTGACATAGAGCCGAATAGTTGCGCCGACTCCTCTACCCAGAGTGGCAATCGCAAATGCAACAGTGACAACAGCGCACCAATTAACACCCCGATAATCATCGGGTTCAGCACCACCTCTTTGGCAACAACCAATGGCGTAGGGCGATAGCGTGTACTGAAGACCGAAAAGAGCACAACCGAAAGACCGTTGTTTAGGATTCCCGCTAAACCTGCCATTAATCCGGCCACTTGCAGCCCCTCATTGCCATAGAGGCTCAATACCAGCGCCAGTGCGATGATGCCATGATTACCTCTGAAACCCGCCTGAATAAAGACAGCACGCTGATCCGGCCGAATCCACCGATAAGCGACGAATCCCATGAGTATGACTACTGCGAAGTTGGCCAGGATGTAGTAGCCAAACAGAACGGAATCAAGCAGTCCCACCACGTCCGCTCGGTAAGTAGCTAAACCTAACAGCGTTGGCAGGGTCGCCTTGTAGACCAACATCGAGGCACCACTGATGAAGCCATCACTCAACAGATTAAAACGCTTTAGCAACAATCCGATGATGACCAGAGAGAAAATGGGTGCCGTAACAGCAAAAATTTGAGCAAAGAGCTCGAAGTGATTCATTTAGAGTCCAATAGGAATAACAAAGATGATTATTATCCCTTATTGGCTCTACGCTTGTAACACCTAATCAGCTAATTGATCTAGCAACTCTGCAGCTAATTCAGCTGGGTTGATCGGTTTCGAGATGAAGCCGTTCATGCCAGCTTTTTTCGCATTATCACGATCGGACTCAAAAGCAGCAGCGGTAAGGGCAATAATTGGCAACGCCTTAGCCTTATCACCCGCCTCGCCAGCACGAATAGCTTTAGCCACTGCCAAACCATCCATCTCTGGCATGTGAATATCTAGGAGAATAAGGTCCGGTAGTGATTCTCGGATTGCAGCCAGTGCTGCCTTCCCTCCATCAGCCGTCGTAACTTTCATTCCCATCTTGTTAAGCAAGCCTTGTGCAACCATGCGGTTGGTTGGACTATCATCCACCACCAACAGTTGCTTACCTGCCAATTCTTTAACACTATCAAAGGGGTTAAGCGCTTGGACCTCAGTTTGGATTTGATCAGCTGAAGCCAGCTCAACCGGTAACTCCAGGGTAAAACAGCTACCCTCACCCTCTTTACTGGTAACGGTGATGCCGCCTTGCATCAATTCAGCCAACTGCTTGGAGATACTTAAACCTAGGCCAGAACCACCAAAGCGGCGACTAATAGAGTCATCGGCCTGGGTAAAGCGCTCGAACAAGTTTTCGATCTGATCGGCGCCCATACCTATACCTGTATCTTCAACAGCGATCTGCCAGCGCGGCTTTACACCTTGAGCATCAATAAGTTCAGAACGAATAGTTACGCTACCCTGTTCAGTAAATTTAATGGCATTACCCACAAGGTTAGACAATATCTGTTTAATACGATGGTTATCGCCGAGTAGGTTAACCCTCTCTAAGCTGCTCTGCATGAGGAGTTCCACACCCTTTTGCTGGGCAACTGGCTTAAACAATGCCGAAACCTCTTCGAGCATCGATTTGGGCGAAAAACTGCGTTTTTCCAGCATTATTCCGCCCTGTTCCAGCCTCGAGATATCCAAAATATCATCCACTATGTTACGCAGCGCATTAGCAGAGGACTCAATCAAATTGAGGCGAGACTTGAGTTGCGTATCAACACACTCCTCTTTAGCCAACACCAACATACCCAATACCCCATTGAGAGGCGTACGTATCTCATGACTCATGGTCGCAAGAAAACGCCCCTTAGCCTCCGCGGACTCTTCCGCCAGTGAAAGAGCGTTTTCAAGTTTTTGACCTTGCCTGCTCAACTCTTCTGAGCGTGCCAACAACGAAGCAATTGAAAAGGCGACCAGCAAAATCAAAATGAACGTCACTACTAACCAAAAGAGTGCAATGGGGCTGCCAATTAGCGCAAATTGCGAAAGGGTTGCTTTCGGTAATATCTGTATAAAATAGAGAGGATGGCTTAGCTTAATTTTATTAATGCTCTTGGTATCTATGTGGTTTACATTCAACTCCTGCTGCATGAGGGTTGTTAAATCTTTGCTAGGATCAGCGCGTTGAAAGAATGCGACCTTATCCTCAAACTCAAAAACCTGTGAAGAATCACCCACCTCAATTAGCGCCGTCTGCTCCCATAAAGCGGGGTAGAAATCGCCAACGCGAGCATCCTTTAAATTTAAAGAGTCAGCCCAGAGAGGAAAACCCTCAGGCGCCAAAACCATTGAACCGCTCTTAGTTGCTATGAAGTTTTGCTCCTCTTTATGCGGGTCATACTGAGCATAAATTTGAAGGAAGGAGGCCGCATCATAGTTATAAATCCAAACGCCACGTTTATTGCCCAATGTATCGAAGGCAGGTACGGCGAGGCGAATCACAGGCTGATGTGGAACCTCTACAACACCATTTTCAACATTGAGATCAATTTCAGAGACATAGATCTCATCTAATCCTAAGGCTTTGGCTTCAAAAAAGTAGGCACGGCTAGATTTATCCTGAAGCTCAGTTTGTTTCACTACATAGACTCCAACAGCGGAACGGTTAGCTCTAATTAGCTCCAATCCATTTAAGTCTAGAAGCCTCGCTTGCAAAACGAACGGGTCATTATCTATAACTGAGACTAGCTCTTGCTCCAACAGTAGACGCAAGTTCTCCGGACGACCTGTCAAATAGTTCTGACTTAAGCTTGAAGAAGCACGGACGTGAATTTCGCTCACAAAACGCAGAAGCTGTTGGTTAAATTGGTGTAAATTTGAATCTAAGTGTGAAGCAGCAAATTGGAGCTGTTCTTGGTAACGTGCGCGATCGATGTGCTGAATGATTGGCACCAGAGCCATCAAAACAAGGGTTGTGATAAGCACAGTAAACACGGCAGTACGGGTCAACAGGGTACTAATCGGGTTTGAGCCTTCAGGATTTAAATCAGTAGGCTTTTTTTGCTCAACTTGCGCTTGCTTAACGACCACCAGTTCAACAACCAACCAACATACCAGCGCTAAAATAAATAGTCGCGGGAAAAGTTCTAACTCTTCAACATCAAAAAATTGTACAAATCCCAACAAAATTACAACCACCAGCGATAGCATAAAACGCCTCGCCAGTTTCACTGGAGCAACAAAATAGACAGCAACTGCAGCTGCAGGGAGGAACAGCATCCCCGACTCTTGATTGGTGTATAACTCGTAGACCGTGACTAACCAGAAAAGAATAAGAAACAATTTTGCCCTGTGTGGGTAGGCTGGATAAAATTTGCTGACTGCTGCGTGACCAATAAAAAGACACGCTGCCATCAAAGTTCCCTCTGGATTAGAGAATCCAAAGTCATTAGAGACTAGCCCCAAAACAGGTACTACAAGCACACCTAAAGCAGCAAAAAGACCTATAAAGTCTCTTAATTCATATCTTCCACTTTCTGTAACGGCTTTTTCACCCTCTAACATCCTAATAAAAACCAAACCACCGACCAGAGCCGCACTGAGAGACCGTAATCCGAACAACAATTGATCATCGTTAAATTTTTGCAAGGTAATGATTAGAAGTGCTAGTAACCCAAGATAGAGATAAAAACGACGGTGCTGATTGGGAAGCAAGAACATAGCAATCAACATCGAACCTGGAACCATCGAAAAGGGGGTGTAGTCCACTGTTAACAGACCAAAAGCGAAGAGTGGCAATAGCAACCAGACAACTGTAGTGAGTAATAAGCGGCCAGACTTAGCGCCCCTAGCAAGTTGTATGAATGTTGAAGCTAGCAGCGTCATAACGATAGGGAATACAACCCACTGTGCTGTACTCCATCCAGTTTCAACAAGTAGTGGCAAAGTGCGAGTGACCATCGCCATCAACAACACAGCAATATATCCCATGCCAGTAAAACGCTGTGCTCTAAGTTCGTCGCTACTGATTTTTGAAAACCAACTCTCTGGATTCACTCTCTTTAACAAATGCATAACGCTATTCTTTACCTATTCTGTAAACCGTCTGCTTGAATAAACGACTGAAAAAAACTTCTGTTACGGCAAATTAAGCAAGTTTTATGCCAATTAATCACAAAAAACCAAGCGAATAAAAAACCATAAGGCTGGGCTATTAGCATTGAGCTAGCTAGAATGCAGAACCTAAAAATTTAACTTTTTCGGAGCTCACAAGCCCAGGAATTGCAGGAAAAAACTGTGATTTTTTCTCTACTTACCTGCCCTAATTACTGATTGATCGCTACAATAGAATCTTTCTCATGCTATTTTCACTGGAGTCCAGGATTGTCAGGTCTAGATCAGTTTATTGCCCCAACTAAAGCCGGTGATTTGCGCCGTATTGGTGATGTAAAAGGGGCCGCCACCGGTTGGCTAATCGATCAGATACGCGACAAGCATCAGGGACCTATTCTGATGCTCTGCAACGACAGTGAGAGCGCTAGCCGTATTCGTCGTGAGATACGCTTTTTTGCCGGTGACTCTCTGCCTGTGATGCTCTTTCCAGACTGGGAAACCCTAGCTTACGATAGCTTCTCTCCACACCAGGATATTACCTCCACTCGTTTAGAAACGCTGTACCGACTTCAAGGTTTAAAGTCAGGTGTCATTGTAGTGCCTGCTTCGACGGCAATGCAGCGTGTCGCTCCTAAAGAGTTTGTCAGTGGTAATGTCTTCTGGCTTGAGAAAGGTCAGCAATTAGACGCCGACAGGATGCGAGAGCAACTGATCGATGCAGGGTATAACCTGGTCGACACCGTCTATGAGCACGGTGAATTTGCTGTACGTGGCGCCATTATTGATCTCTACCCTACTGGCACTAGCGCGCCTCTTCGTATCGACCTATTTGATGATGAGATCGATACTCTAAGAACATTCGATCCGGAGACACAACGCTCCATTGAACAGATCGAGCGCATTCGCATTTTGCCGGCGCGTGAATACCCTTTTCACTCCAACGCGATTGATGGCTTTAAACAGCGTTGGCGTCAACGATTTGATGTCGATTATGGCAACTGCCCTATCTACCAGGACATCTCAAGCGGTTTAGCACCGGCGGGTATCGAGTACTATCTGCCGCTCTTCTTTGAGCAGTGCTCTACCCTGTTCGATTACCTTCCTGAATCAACCCTAGTGATTCAGCAGAAAGGGATACTGGAGGCCGCATCACAATTCCACAGCGGTGTGGTAAGTCGACATAACGAACGCCAAGGCGATATCACTCGCCCAATCTTGACGCCAGATGAGCTCTTTTTAACACCGGATAACTTGGCAAGTGACCTAAAACGTTGGCCGGGAATCCGACTAAGTGCTGAGCCTGAAGAGGTTAAACCGGGGCGTGAGAATATCGGTGCGACTGAACCTCCCAGTTTAAGCACCTCTCCCACTGCGGCAGAGCCTCTGCGCCCACTGGCCAATCACCTAGACAAAGCCACTACTCCGGTTCTCATTCTTGCTGAATCAGCGGGCCGTCGTGAATCTCTATTAACGCAACTGCAAGCGATGTCGATCAAGCCTGTGCAACTCGACAGCTGGCACGCTTTTCAAAACAGCAATGAGTCACTCGCAATAAGCGTTGCACCGCTTGAACAGGGTCTTGCCATCAGTGATCAATTTGAGGTGATCTCGGAGGCACAGCTGTTTGGCAATCAGGTCTTCCAACGTCGTCGTCGCCAGCGTGAACAGAGCGATGCCGACCAAGCCGTTAAATCACTGTCTGAACTGAGCGTCGGGAATCCTGTGGTCCACATTGATCACGGCGTAGGTCGCTATCTCGGTCTGCAGACGATCGATTTGGATGGATCAGCCACCGAGTTTCTGACCCTGCAGTACGCGAATGATGCCAAACTCTATGTTCCGGTCTCCTCTCTGCATCTGATTAGCCGATACACCGGTGCCAGTGAAGAGTCTGCACCGCTGCACCGTCTTGGCACAGAGCAGTGGTCCAAAGCGCGCCGTAAAGCGGCCGAGAAGGTACGTGATGCTGCTGCAGAGCTGTTAGACATCTATGCACGTCGTGCCGCTCGACAGGGGTATCAGTACAGCATCGATGATGCCATGTACGATCAATTCTCTCGTGCATTCCCGTTCGAGGAGAC
The DNA here is from genome assembly GCF_013282935.1 of Marinobacterium sp. xm-d-579. Taxonomy (NCBI): domain Bacteria; kingdom Pseudomonadati; phylum Pseudomonadota; class Gammaproteobacteria; order Oceanospirillales; family Oceanospirillaceae; genus Marinobacterium; species Marinobacterium sp. xm-d-579. Next base: position 167,733 of record NZ_WBYP01000002.1, on the reverse strand, counting down.
GCCAGATCAAGCGATGGCCATTGAGGCGGTGCGCCGAGACATGCAAGCCGTTCAACCTATGGATCGCTTGGTCTGTGGTGATGTTGGTTTTGGTAAGACCGAGGTCGCGATGCGGGCCGCCTTCATTGCGGCACAAGCGGGCAAACAGGTCGCTGTATTGGTACCAACTACCCTACTCGCCCAACAGCACTTTGAGAATTTCCGTGATCGTTTCGCCGACTGGCCCATGGAGATCGATCTGATCTCTCGCTTCAAAACAGGCAAACAACAGGATCAGATCGCAGCCAAGGTAGAGGCCGGTCAGGTCGATATTTTGATTGGTACACATAAACTGATTCAGGGCGATTTGAAATTCAGCAACCTAGGGCTGTTAATAATTGATGAGGAGCACCGTTTTGGTGTTCAGCAGAAAGAGAAACTCAAGTCGCTTCGCTCTGAGGTTGATATTCTCACGCTGACCGCGACCCCTATCCCTCGTACGCTGAACATGGCGATGTCGGGCATGCGTGACCTATCGATCATCGCGACGGCACCGGCTAAGCGTCTATCGGTTAAAACCTTTGTGCGTCAATCAGATCCAGCGCTGATTAAAGAGGCCATTCTGCGTGAATTGCTTCGCGGTGGTCAGGTCTACTATCTGCATAATGAAGTGAAAACCATTGAGCAGACCGCTAAAGAGTTGGGTGAGCTGATTCCAGAGGCCCGTATTGGTATCGGCCATGGCCAGATGCGGGAGCGTGAACTGGAACAGGTGATGAGTGACTTCTATCACAAGCGATTCAACGTATTGGTCTCCACCACCATCATCGAAACCGGTATCGACGTTCCTAACGCCAATACGATCATCATCGATCGCGCTGATAAATTTGGTCTGGCTCAATTGCACCAGTTGCGTGGACGAGTCGGTCGTTCGCATCATCAGGCTTACGCTTACCTGCTTACACCGCACCACAAGGCGATGACCTCAGATGCCACCAAACGTCTGGAGGCGATTGTCGAAGCGAGCACTCTAGGGGCAGGCTTTACCCTAGCAACCCACGACCTTGAGATACGGGGTGCCGGTGAGCTGTTAGGTGAAGAGCAGTCGGGTCAAATGCAGACAATTGGTTTCTCCCTCTACATGGAGATGCTAGAGCAAGCAGTAGAGTCGATTAAAGAGGGTAAAACACCCAACTTTGATCAGCCTCTTCATCACGGCTGTGAAGTAAACTTGCACCTACCGGCACTGATTCCCGATGACTATCTGCCGGATGTGCATAACCGATTGACGCTCTATAAACGCATTGCCAATGCAGCCAATGACGAAGAGTTGCGTGAGCTTCAGGTGGAGATGATTGATCGCTTTGGTCTGCTACCAACGCCTCTTCAGAACCTAATTCGACAGACTTCAATCAAGTTGCGGGCTGAAAAACTCGATATTATCAAGTTGGATGCTGGCGCTGGGTCAGGACGCTTGGAGTTTGCTGAGGAGACCTGTGTCGATCCTTACACCCTTGTAAAACTGGTGCAGACACAGCCAAAGGTCTATAAACTCGATGGGGCTACCGCGTTTAAGTTCAGTGTACCGATGGAAAACAGTGAAACTCGATTCCAGACAGTTGAAGCGCTGCTTGATACACTGACACCGGCAAGTGATTGATTTGAACCTTCAGGAGCATATTAAAGTGAGAGTGATTGCAACGACCCTTTTGCTATTGGCTGGTATCGGCCAAGCCGTGGCTGACGATGAGGCGGTCAAGCTAGCGGTTGCCCCTGAACTGATCAGTGAAGAGAGTCTCTACACTGTTGAAGTGGTTATTTTCAAACAGGCTGAAGCCGACAAAGAGAGCGAAACCTGGCCTGCCGACTTAGAAAGTATAGAATTCACCAACGCTGAGCTTCCTCTCGTCAATGATGGCGAACCCTTAGCCCTGAATGAAGAGTTGCCAATAACCACCTTTGCATTGACTGAACAAGCCAATCGATTGGCGCAAAAAGGGTATGAGCTGCTCTACCACAATAGCTGGCTGGATCAGTTTAAACCTGGCGCTAACCGCACCACTCTGTTATTGGATGCATTTGGAAACTTCGAAGGTACATTACGCATTGAGCGTCAGCGTTATCTGCATATCTACCCATCGATCAACTACTACCCTAACGGTTTAAGCTTGACCGACGAGCCCGCTGAAACGATCCGTTTTGAGGAGTCACGTCGCATGCGATCGAAGGATCTGCACTACATCGATCACCCCGTTCTGGGAATGCTGGTACTCTTTAGACCGGTCGAAGCGGTTGAGATGGAGGTCACCGATCTGGTGACCTCAACAGAGACAGAAAACACCCTAAACTAGTTCGACGGCGCCTCATTCGGGGCAATATGAATCGTAGAGGTTGGGAAAGCGATCTCTGCGCCACGCGCTTCAACCAGATTGATAATCTTAACCAGTACATCCTGCTTAACCGAGTGGAACTCCACCCAGTTAACCGTTTTGGTAAAGGTGTAGACCATGATATCGATTGATGAGGCACCAAAGTGGTTCAGGTTTACGATCAGAGTTTGGCTCTGATCGATGTCAGCATGGCTCTGCAACATCGATTTAATATCTGCAACAATCTGCTCAACCACAGCCGCATCGTCATAACGAACACCAATGGTTTCATAGATACGACGGTTGGTCATACGCGATGGATTCTCAACGGCAATACTGGCGAAGGTTGAGTTAGGGACGTAGAGCGGTCGTTTATCAAAGGTGCGAATTCGGGTTAAGCGCCAGCCGATCTCTTCAACTGTACCCTCAATCTCTTTGTCGGGGGAGCGAATCCAATCCCCCACTTTGAAGGGGCGATCCATGTAGATCATCAACCCACCGAAGAAGTTAGCCAGTAGGTCCTTTGCGGCAAAACCGACAGCCAAACCACCAACACCACCGAACGCTAGTATGCCTGAGACACTGACGCCCAAATGTTGAAGCAGCACCAAACCCGCAAACAGAAGGACGGTTAATCGCAGTAGTTTTGCGACCGCATCAGCGGTGGTTCGATCAACACCAGGACGACCAGAAACGCCATCCACTAACTGCTGCTCAACCCGCTTAATTAGACGGATCAACGTCCATGCCGCTAACAGAATATACGCTAGTGAGCGCAAAGATTGCGTCAGAACCAGGTCTATCTCGTCCAGTGCTCGAGCGGCAATATCGAGTGAGAGCGTAAAACCCACCACCCAGACTAGAAGACTTAAAGGGGCACGCACGGTATCAATGAACACCTGATTCCAAACGGACGAGAGATTATTGATGAAGGGAATCAGTCGATTCAACAAGGTATTGCTGACTAGAGAGACGATCAGTGTCATCAACAGAATCACAGCGCCTTGTAGCAACCACTGATATTGATTCAAGGCCGGAATGGCATTTAACAGTGGGTTAAGCACCCAACTTAACAATTCAGTCACTTAAAAACTCCAATAATCAAACAGTTAGACCAACTCTTTCGCCATCGTTCTTACGCGAGCCAAGCGTTCAGAATCACTCGGGCGCTTAGGTCTAGCACGCATTCTTACAATTCGATCAGAACCAGTGTGCCCAAGGTTGGTTAGGTGCTGCAACACCTCTTGCGCACGCTCGGGTGCGTTGCAGACAAGCACCATGTCACAGCCAGCTGCCAGCGCGGCGTCGGCTCTATCAGAATAACTGCCAGTCTCTGCTGCCCCCTCCATAGAGAGATCATCACTGAAGATCACGCCATCAAAACTTAATCGCTCACGCAGTTGGCGTTGCAACCAAAACTCTGAGAAGCCTGCGGGCTGTGAGCAGACACTGGTGTATTTAATATGGGCCGGCATGACCGCATCCAAGCCGCGTTTAATCAACTTGGCAAAGGGCTGTAGGTCTTGAGCATCTATCTCAGCAAAACTGCGCTGATCTTCTGGAAGACCCAAATGTGAATCCACCTCCACCCAGCCATGCCCTGGAAAGTGCTTACCCGTGGTCGCCATGCCCGCTTCATGCATGCCTGACATGAAGGCTCCCGCCAGTGCTTCAACCTGTTCGCTATCGCTGCCAAACGAACGGTCGCCGATCACCTCTGAGTGGCCGTAATCGAGATCTAACACAGGGGCGAATGAGATATCGATGTCATAGTCGCGCAACTCTGTAGCCATCAACCAGCCAAACTCATGAGCCCAAGCGACCGCTTTGCTAGGGTTCTCTTGCCAAGCTTCACTGAATACTCGCATTGGTGGCAGTCGGGTGAAGCCCTCTTTAAATCGCTGCACACGACCACCCTCTTGGTCGACCGCCACTAACAGGTCAGGACGGACCTGACGGATCGACGTCATGAGCTGTCGAAGTTGTGCAGGGTTTTGGTAGTTACGAGCAAATAGAATCAACCCTCCCACTTGGGGAGACTTGAGCGTCTCAACCTCAGCGGGCGTTAACTCAGTCCCAGCAATATCCAGCATTAGGGCGCCACTGCTCATTACTCTCTCCAATTAAGCCGTAATATTTACGATCATGTTGTTGTTGACCTGATCAAACAGTTCAATCAGATCCTGGTTTCTCATTCTGATGCAGCCGTGTGATTTAGGCACGCCCATCGGCTCAGTGTCAGGTGTGCCATGGATGTATATGAAACGACTTAGTGTATCGACCTGACCACCACGATTGAAGCCGGACTCCATACCCTGTAGCCAGATGATGCGTGTCAAAATCCAATCTCGTTCTGGGTACTGCTTGGCAAGCGTTTCTGAGTAGATTTCACCGGTTGATCGACGACCAACAAAGACACTGTTGATCGGTGCAGATTCGCCAATTGTAAGCTTTACCTTGTGCTGCCCAAGCGGTGTACAGCCTGACCCTTTTAGATTTCCCGACCCGTTTAAAGCCGTTGAGACGCTCCAACTCTGCTCACCCGATTCGGTCAGTAACCTTAAGGTTTGATCAGCAATGGAGATCTCAATACGACTCATCAGCGCGCCCAGAAACGGCTCTGCGTCAGGCTCGACCAAGCTTTACCAGCAACGCCCGTAACAGCAGAGACACCAAAGTGTTCGAGGCGCTCTTGTAGACTCTGCTTCACCTGATAGCTCACTTTGTAGATATCAGCTTCATCGGAGGCATTAACCAGATAGTCATCACTGGTCTCTATCTGATCAATAAGACCATTGGCAATGGCGCGACGTCCAAACCAGACTTCACCCGTCGCGACTTTTTCAATGTCTAAATCCGAGCGGTAGTCAGAGACAAACTCTTTGAAAAGAGCGTGCGTATCTTCTAGCTCCTCAACAAACTTTTCACGACCTTTATCGGTGTTCTCGCCAAACATCGTTAGAGTTCGCTTGTAATCACCCGCCGTTAGGACTTCGTAATCGATGTCATTCTTCTTAAGAAGGCGATGGAAATTGGGGATCTGTGCAACCACACCAATGGAACCAATCAGTGCAAAGGGAGCTGCGACAATCTTGTTGGCGATACAAGCCATCATATAACCACCGCTGGCCGCCACTTTATCGACACACACCGTCAGTGGAATCTGCTTACGACGAATGCGCTCGAGTTGTGATGCAGCCAAGCCGTAGCCATGCACCAAGCCGCCAGGGCTCTCTAGACGAACAACCACTTCGTCGACCTCTCTTGCCAACGTCAGAACCGCTGTGACCTCTTGGCGCATCTTGTCGACTTCAGAGGCTTGGATATCGCCATCGAAGTCGATGACATAGATTCGTTTGCGATCCTCTTCTGCTTGAGCACCGGACTTGGCCGCCTTTTTACGGGCTTTAGCCTCCTCTTTATCCTGCTTCTTTTGCGCTTTATGCATCTGTTTGAGGCGATGCTCATCCAATATGTGGTCTTCTAACGTCTCTTTTAGCTCGGTGAAGTGATCATTCAGCGATTCGACTTCAATTTCTCCGTCGTTCGGCTTACGACGTTTTTGAGCCGTCGCTGCAATCATCGCAAGCACCAGCCCAATCGCAACCACCCAAGTGACCGTTTTAGCCAAGAAAAGACCGTATTCAGAAAAAAATTCGACCACTGATTACCTCGTAAGAAAGTCGATTAACAGAGAGGGGTAGGTTAACATAGCCACTTCTAATGAGCGCTAGGTTTTTATGTCTTCAAATGTCACCCTCACGCAGGTTTTCAACAAGCTGCAAGATCGATTCAATTCTGACAACGCCAAAGGTCTAAATAAGACGTTTCAGTTCTCGTTGAATGATGCAGATTCATTCTACCTAACGATCGAGGATTCTAAGTTAGATGCCAACTGGGGTGAGCACTCCGACCCAAACATCACACTGATCATGGATGAAGCGACCTTCATTGGCGTTATTCAGGGTGAGATCGATGGCATGAGTGCTTTTATGAAAGGTCTGCTGCGCGCCGAGGGCGATGTGATGCTCGCCACCAAACTGGGTAAACTCTTTAGGCACTGATACCCAGCTATAGCTGCAAATCAACTTTGACGTGCAACCCAGTCGTCGATCAACGCTCTAGAAATAGCGAATTTGGGTGGCAGCACCACTTTATGTAGCTCTTCCTTGGTAAACCAACGCCCTTCTAATATCTCACGACCATCAGGTTTAATGTCGCCACCGGCATACTGCGCAAAAAACGCCAACATCAGCGAGTCAGGAAATGGCCACTGCTGGCTTTTGAAGTAACGAATGTCGCTGATTTCAACACCTACCTCCTCTTTGACCTCTCGTGCTACCGCCTGCTCAGCCGTCTCACCGGCATCAATAAATCCAGCTAAAGTACTGAATCGATTGGGTGTGAACTTAGCGTTATGGGCCAACAAGATTCGATCGCCATCCTCAACGAGAGTGATGATACAGGGAGAGAGTCTCGGGTAAGCGTGATGCCCACAGTCCGTACATTTCAAGACCATCTCGGTTAAACCAAACGCCATACCCCCACCACAGCGACCACAAAACTGATGATTCACTCGCCAATTCAATAACTGCTGAGCTCTGGAGAGCAACTGATACTGGAATGGATCAGACCGTTCAAGTTCAGCTCGAAGATCCACCACTTTGGCACTGCCAGGTACCTCAGACATTCTGACCAACTCATAGCCCGGTAACACAGGGTAACGTTCGATCTCATACTCGCTGTCAAAGGATAGGGAGAGATCAATACGATCCAACACAACCCCTAGTTTTGGGTCAGCCAAGATCAGACGATTTTGATGGGCAATTAAGTAGTTCAAGAAGACTCCCTAAAAACGGCAATGTTTATTTGTAATAGTTATATAAAACTAAAGTATTAAAACCACAGTTTCCAAAATAAAGGAATAACCTTATAATCTTTGCGCTTTTTTGCTTTTGGGCAAATTAAAATAACTGTAAGGACCCTACATGAATCAATCAACCATGTCGGCAATTACCCGAAACTTTTTGGGCAACTCGCCAATTTGGTACAAGCAAGCAATCCTTTTCTTCCTTGTAGCCAATCCTATCCTACTTTTAACAGCTGGCCCTGTCGTAACAGGCTGGTTGCTAATCTTCGAATTCATTTTCACACTGGCGATGGCGCTTAAATGTTACCCACTTCAGCCGGGTGGTTTGATTGCAATTGAAGCGGTCGTGATCGGCTTAACCGATCCACATAATGTATACCACGAGATCAACGCCAACTTAGAAGTCATCCTTCTGTTGATGTTCATGGTTGCTGGTATCTACTTTATGAAGGACCTCCTGCTGTGGGTCTTCACTAAGATACTGGTTAAAGTTCGCTCTAAGACAACGATCTCTCTACTTTTCTCTATCTCTGCAGCCTTTCTATCAGCCTTCTTAGATGCATTGACGGTGACTGCTGTGTTGATCAGTGTCGGTGTCGGTTTCTACTCGGTCTACCACAAGGTCGCTTCGGGCAAAAATAACGACTCGGCACACGACCATACGTCTGACCATGACGTTCATGAAGAGCGCCGCCAGGATCTAGATGAGTTCCGTGGTTTCCTTAGAAGCTTGTTAATGCATGGTGCTGTCGGTACTGCATTGGGTGGCGTCTGTACACTAGTCGGTGAGCCACAAAACTTATTGATTGCGCAGAAAGCGGAGTGGACCTTTGTTGAGTTCTTCGTGCGCATGGCACCGATCACTATGCCTGTACTGGCGGTTGGACTTCTAACCGTTGTAGTACTAGAGAAGACCGGCACCTTCGGTTACGGCGCTAAATTGCCAGAGAACGTTCGCCAAATCCTAGTCGATTACGATAAAGACCAATCGGCTAAAATGACTAAGAAACAGCGCGTTAGCCTAATCGTTCAGGCTGCTGTCGCGGTATTCCTAGTTATTGGTCTAGCCTTCCACTTGGCGCCTGTCGGCATGATCGGTTTGACCGTTATCATTCTATTGACCGCCTTCAACGGCATCACAGAAGAGCACCAGATCGGTAAAGCCTTCGAAGAGGCACTCCCTTTCACCGCGCTGCTGGTTGTCTTCTTTACAGTGGTATCAGTGATTCACGATCAGCACCTGTTCCAGCCGATCATTCACATGGCACTTTCACTAGAGCCAAGTCAACAGCCGTCTGTCTTCTTCATTGCAAACGGTGTGCTATCGGCAATCTCGGATAACGTATTTGTTGCGACGGTCTACATTAATGAGATTCTAGCGGCATTGAACGCAGGTGATATCACTCGTGAACAGTTTGACCACCTAGCAGTTGCTGTAAATACCGGTACTAATATCCCATCGGTAGCGACTCCTAACGGTCAAGCAGCGTTCCTATTCCTGCTAACCTCTGCGATTGCTCCGTTGATTCGCCTCTCGTACGGTACGATGGTGTGGATGGCACTGCCTTACACGATTACGATGTCGGTAACCGGTCTGCTTGCAGTCATATATGCACTCTAAAATCTGACTTGAATAAAAGCCTGCCCTGCTCACGCTCGGCAGGTTTTTTTATCTTTAAAACTTCCCTCAGTCCTCTGAAGGCTATTGGCCGAGTAAAGAGATGTGCAATAATATCGCTTTAATTCTCTCATTAAGCAGTTGATATGACAGACCTACCCGCAAAAATCGCTTATCAGGGTGTTCCTGGTGCCTACTCTCACCTCTCTTGTACCCGTGTCCACCCAGAATTGGAGGCACACGCATGTGAGAGCTTTGCTGATGCAATGTTTATGGTTGAACGTGGTGAAGCGCGTTTAGCGATGATCCCACTTGAGAACAGCACTGCCGGTCGTGTCGAAGAGATCTACCGCTTAATGCCTAAGACTCAACTGCACATCATTGCTGAACACTTTGAGCCGGTTAATCACTGCCTACTCGCTATTCCGGGCACTAAAGTTGAGCAGCTAAAACGTGTTTGGTCACACCCCCAGGCGCTGGCACAGTGTGATGGCAACATTCGAGCACTAGGACTTGAACCTATCGCGGCACTTGACACGGCAGGCTCTGCGTCGGATCTTTCAGAGAATCCAGATCCAGAGCTAGGCGCTATCGCCTCTTCACTTGCTGCAGAACTCTATGGTTTAGATATCGTCAAAGAGGGGTTTAGAGACGTCGAAGGTAATACCACGCGCTTCTTAATTCTGGCACGTGACAGTAAGGTGCCGGAATACGATGCTGACAAAGAGTTCATGACCTCGATCCTGTTCACCGCTCGAAATATCCCAGCCTCGCTGTATAAAGCATTGGGTGGTTTTGCCACTAATGGCCTGAACATTCTTAAGCTAGAAAGTTACATGGCTTCGGATACGATGCAGGTCACCAGCTTCCACCTAGATGTAGCCTCGCACCCTCAAGAGCCAGCCATGCAGCTAGCCCTACAAGAGCTTCATTTCTTTGCTAAAGAGGTTCGCGTCATGGGCACCTATGCCGCACACCCATTCAGAAAGAGCAATCTAATTATCGAAGAGTAGCCTTATTCCGCACCGCAGCATACAGGATTGAGTCTTATAAATAAGTTGACTTAAAAATCAGCTTTTACATATTGTGCACCGCACAAATAAGACTTATATTTAATACATGCCTAATGGATTAGGTAACGAACAAATCCCTTGTGTTCGTTTTCTTCATTTTTCATCGATTGAAGATTCCTTTTTAGCCCCGCAGTGCGGGGCTTTTTTATTCCCAGTGACTGGCTTCGGAATATTTTCGTGGTTTGCCCTACGGGCAATTCACTCCTACAGTAGGACTCCGTTGCGGGCTTATCGCGAAGTCCTATTGTAGGAGGGAATTCAGCTCAGCTGAAACCCCGATCGATTTCAACAGCGGATGACAGGCTGAAGGCCTGTCACCGAAAAGATCGTCAGATCTTCGATATGACTCCACCAAAAAATCACTCTGCCTCAAAAAAGAAATCGACGGGATAACTCTCGCCATCTTGTTCGGTAATGATCAAGCGAGCCTTCCAGACCATTAACCCCGTCGTGCAGACTGACAGCTCGGTGACTCCCGACCAACTCTCACCATTGAATTTTATCGGTGTCTGGTTGATACCCATATATTCAGTGGTCCCTTGTAGATCGAGCCATGCACTCTCTGGTTGCTGCCCATCGATTGTAAAGCTGAATGTCAGAGGAACTAGAGATTTAGCTGGCTTTGGATTCATGCTGAGGCTCAGCACCCTGCTCTTCTCGCTATCGGACGGGAGTTCAATAAGACAGGTCTCGAAATTAACGTCGCAATCCGTTGTAATGGGATCCCGCTCTAGGAAACCACTCAACACAGACTGCAATAGATAGACGCTGACACCCAAGGGCAAAATGATCAGCAGTGCCGTTAGGAGAGGCTTAACACGCTGCATTGAAGTTAGCTTCCAACGTTAGCGGCATCGATATCCGCTTGCATCTCTTCCAGAATCCAGTCGCGGAACGCCATCATTGCAGGCGTAAGTCCATGATTCTTGCGGTAGACCAGATAGAAAGCATTATGGCTATCCAAACTGATATCAAAGGGTGCGATTAAACGACCGCTATCTAGTTCTCGGCCTAACAGCGCTGTATCAGCCAGTGCTATACCGATCCCTTCTGATGCCGCCGATACCGCCAACGAGGTGCTGGAGAAGGAGATGGTTTTGTTTATCTCAGTGATGGAGATCCCCTGTTCTTGGAGCAGCTTTGTCCACTCATGACTACGACCTGAGACATTAATCAAAGTGTGGTTTAGCATGTCTTTGGGCGTGTTGAGCGGATCTTTACCCTCAAGGAGTTTGGGACTCATGACGGGTGTCAGAAAGATATTACGCATCATATGCGACTCGATTCCTTTCCAATGGCCAGTACCATAATAGACAGCCATATCAGTCTCGGAGTTATCAAAGTCGATGTACTCAATCGAAGATTCAACTCGAAGCTCAACTTCAGGAAAGCGCTCTTGAAAACGCGTGATGCGTGGTACCAACCAACGTGTTAAGAAGGCTGGCGCGATGCTCACCTTCACCACGTTGGTATTAGGCGCTGCAACCAATCTGCGTGTCGCCTGCTCCAGTTCGTCTAAGGCTATCTGCACCGAGGGTAAATAACGCTCCCCTGCAGCCGTCAACGAAATGGTTCGCTTCTCACGTTTAAAAAGCTCAACACCTAAAAACTCTTCAAGTGACTTCAACTGATGGCTAACCGCCGATGGCGTGACACAAAGCTCTTCACTGGCGCGGTTAAAGCTACCATGGCGGGCAGCAGCATCGAACACACGAAGAGCATTAAGTGGTGGTAAGCGTCGCATAGAAGATTCCTGTAAGTGAATTTAACTCAACAATAAATCAAAAAAGGATCGTTTGTCGAGAGACTTATACACCTTTAGTATGATCAAAAATTGAACAGCGAAACGAATTAGAGGAAATGAACATGCCTTACACATACGCAACTGTAGATCTAGAAGCAGCAATCAAAGAAGCTCAAGCACTTCGCAGCCAAGCACTGGCTGAGTTGGTTGACACTACAAGCAAACGTCTAAGCCGTGTTTTTGTTAGCGAACTTCGCACGACTCGCGAATCAGCGCTAGCACGTCTAACTCAGGCTGCTTAAGCCTCCAAAGCATATTGCTCTTTGGCCGGTCAGGCTCTGCTCTGATCGGCCTGTTTTCTCTCTCGGGCGACTCGCTCACTCATCTTGATCAACACTCGGCTTACCGCAACATTCGCGAACGCAGCCGTGACTGAAGTAACTGCCCCTAATCCTCCAGAACAGTCTAAACGCACATCACTCTCACCAAAGTTTTTTGTTGCACAGACAGATCCATCCAACTGTGGATACCTAGCCTGCTCCTGCGAGAAGACACACTCGACACCAAATCGTTTACCGCTTCGACTGAACCCGAAATGACGTTTCAATATTGAACGAACCTTAGCGGCCAGCGCATCGTGCTGAGTTTTACTTAGATCAGCAACTTCAATTTTAAGCGGATCAATCAACCCACCAGCCCCGCCGGTGGTAACGATCGGAATCTTGCGGCGACGGCAGTACGCAATCATTGCCGCTTTAACACCGGCACTATCAATGGCATCGACGACATAATCAATCGGCTCAACCAATAGGTCAGTAAGATTATCTTGCGTCGCAAAACACTCATGCTCGTGAATAATTAAATCGGGATTAATCTCGCGCGCACGATCCGCCATCACCTGAACTTTTGAGGCACCTAAATTTGAGCTAACCGCATGCATCTGGCGATTCGTGTTTGAGACACAAATTTCATCTAGATCAATGAGGCTAAGCTCACCGATACCACTCCGGGCAAGCGCCTCTACCACCCAGGAGCCAACGCCACCTAAACCGACAACGGCAACATGAGCCTTGTGAAACTTTTCGAGTGAATCAGTGCCATAGAGGCGCCCAATACCTGCGAATCGATCAAGGTAATCAGAATTCATCGTCTGTAATCTCAGTCAGAACAACCTCTCCACACATCTGGCATTTCCCTTCCAGAAAGATAATACCGTGCAGTTCGTACTCAACAGGATCACTCATACCCAGATCCACTTTCTGACAATGGTCGCACCAGGTATGCAGTAGCAGCTCTTCACGATCCTCTTTGCTGCGCAGTGTAAAATCTCTAATGACTCGATCATCACTCATAACTTTTGTCTCATTAATTCTGGTTCTTAAGCCAATGTTCTGGCCAATAGTTGCCATTTTCAAGTTGCTTCAGCTTGTCGATAAAAGTGTTTTTGTTGAACCACTCACCTTCTAGAGGGACTGCCTCTATCTGAAAAGCCTCTTTTTGGTACTGAAATGCGATACGCCAAGCATGCAGGTAGGTACGATCAGAGGGCTGGCCATATCGCTGGTCACCGAGTATTGCCGCACCTTCACTTTTCAGGGCGACTCGAATCTGGTGCGTCTTACCGGTTTTAGGTCGACAGACGAAGAGACGTAAACCCGGCTCAATAGAGAGTGAAAAGAAGTCAGTAATAGCAGGGTTAGACTGAGTTTTGAGCAGCTTATAACTTCCATTCCGCGCCGCTGCCATATCACCTTTGATGCGACCCTGCTTTCGTTTCGGCTTGGATTGGCTTAGGGCGAGATAAGTTTTTTGAATCGACTGTTCACTGAACAGGTTTGATAGCTGCGCGGCTGCTTCGGCATGTTTAGCGAACAGAAGCACGCCCGATGTCACCTTATCTAACCGGTGCACCATCCAAAGTTTTAACCCAAACTGTTGTTCAGCAATAACCTGAAGACCTAACTCCCCAGACTCAGAGTGCATCCCAACACCTATCGGCTTGTAGATGGCCATAAAATCGGGGTGATCAAAAAGGCGTTGCAGCGTCACAGCCAACCCAACACCTGTTTAGCAAAAGGGATGGTCAGTTTTCGTTGCGCTTGCAATGAGGCTCGATCCAACTGATCAAGGTATTCATACTGTTTCGAAAGATCTCGCTCACCATGATTCAATAGATACTGTGCGACCTCATCAGCCAACACCAAGCCTCTAGCGGCAGCCTCTTGCTGAATCGCTTCCCGCTTCTGCTCATCCGAGAGAGCCTCCAGCTTAAAAGTCAGCCCCCATGCCAAGCGTGAACGAAGGTCTTGAAGCTCAATTTGGCTGTTTGCGGGCGAATCGTCACCACTGATCAGCAGTGAGTGGCCAATATCTCGAATGCGATTGAAAAGATGAAACAGCGCCTCTTGCCATGCTGAATCTCCAATCACAGCGCCGACATCATCCAAACAGACCAGCTGAAAAGATTCTAACCCTTCAAGCATCTCTACCGACAATTCATCGGTTTGACTCAGTGGTAGATAGATCGCAGAAATACCGAGAAGCTCTGCCTCGTTACAAAGCGCCTGAAGAAGATAGCTTTTACCGGTATTCTCGCGACCGTATAGATAGACAAAGGACTCTTGAGACTGATTCTCTTGTCTATTAATCAAACCCTTTAACGCTGGTATTAATGCACTCTGTTGGGACTGCACAAAACGAGATAGCTTAGCGTCACTGCGAAGCTGAACACCTAAAGGGAGTTGCTGAGGAGTATTCTGTGATGAGAGAGACATCAGACTGACGGTTCATCCTGATCAACTGCGTGATGGTAAAGCGAACTCTGTTTATAGCCACTGTGAAGATGTGACAATAACACGCGAATAATAGCCGCCACCGGCAGCGCCAACAACACACCAATGAAGCCAAACAGCTGGCCACCCGCCATGATTGCAAAAATGACCGCAACCGGATGAAGACCGATCTGATCACCGACGAGTTTCGGGGTCAGAACCATACCTTCCAGCAGTTGACCGACTATAAAGACCGCCGCCACACCAAGAAGAATGGTCGGATCTTGGAACTGAACATAAGCCGCAACCGAAGAGGATAGAATGCCGATGATCACGCCAAGGTAAGGAACGATACTCGCCAACCCTGCAATTAATCCCAACAGCAGAGCAAGGTCTACCCCGAGAAGTGCCAAACCGATCGCATAGATAACACCCAATACCAGCATGACCACTAACTGCCCTTTCATGAAAGCACCGAGGACAAAATCACACTCTTTTGCCCAGATAGAGACCGTAGGTTCTAGATTTCTTGGCAACAACTCAGCGATGTTTGCGACCATCTTGTCCCAATCTCTCAACAGATAGAAAGTGACTACTGGTATCAACACCAGATTGGCTAACCAAGCAGCGATAGCCAATCCAGACTGCGTAATAGAGGATATAAGAACGGTCGCGATTGAACCGGTACTCTGCCAGTGTTGAGCCAACACGGCTGTAATTTGAGCCAGATCTGGTTTAGCAATGGACAGACCTAGATTGGCTTCAATCAGAGGAATCAGCTCGTTGTTTACCAGTTCGATAACCACTGGCACACGTTGTGCCACAATCTGAATTTGATGTGACAATTGCGGAATCAGCAGTAGTAATGCACCTACCAGAACCAAGGCTAAAGAGGTAAATACAACAATGACAGCCGGGGTTCGGCCCATGCCTTTTGCCTCCAATCGATCAGCAATAGGATCTGATATGTAAGCCAATAGAGCACCCGCAACAAAGGGACTTAATACCGGTGCCAATAGATATAGAAAGATTGTGATAACAATTAGAACCGAGAGAACAAACCAACGCTGCTGCATTATTCGATCACTTCTTCAATTGATGGAGTGGTTTCACCATCAGATGGAAGAGTAGCATCGTTATCAGTCGCCAAAGGCTCTAACAACGCTTCAAGGGTTGCCGGTTCTTCCAGTTGAAAGGGCTTGTACTGGTAGGCATCAATACCTGTCTCTTCTAACCAAGATTGCTCAGCCAATAGAGCACTCAGTTCCGCAAGCCCGAGATCAGAACCCACTACTATACGAGTTTCAACGTCGTTCATCTGTGACACATACAAAAATTTAACACCCTCTGTTTCACGCAGTTTACCTGTCACTCGTAGCAGTGAAGAGAGATCATCCAGTCCTGTCACGCTGATCTCATGACCCGTGTGTTGATAGTTACTAGAGACAATCGCGGCACTCTGTGTGGGTAAAACGGGCGCAGCGGTTTCAACAGCCGAGATAACCGGAGGCGCAACCTGATCTACCTGAGCCGTTGGAGCTTCAACCCTTTCCGGTTTAATCGATTCAACTTCTACGGTGTTAGCATTTGGCTGCTCGGCTATTTCATCAGCGGTGGAGCGCTCATCTATGGCCGGACCTGCCTCTAAATCCAGTTGCATCTTCAGCCAACTGACGCCCAAAGCAAGGCCATCACTGGTCACGGAAGTGCGAAGATTTTGACCCACGCCCTCTTTAATAAAACGCCAATTGATACCACCCTCGTTCAATTGCACGAGCACTGCCGCACCATTACCGGTGCCAGCCGCACTGCGCTGAAGTGTTTCATCAATGGATTGTCCCTGAACCAGTTGAGGGTAGAAGAGTGGCCCTACGCCAAATTCACTGGGCAGTGCGACTGAGATAGATTCAGATCGACCTTTTTCGACCAAGAATTGCACCCAACGAGCACTCTCTTGCTCAGCTTTGACCGGCGAATCGCGCCCATCAACTGGCCACAATAGTAGATCTTTAGCCACCGCACTCACTGAGCAAGTCAGTAGAGCTGAAGCAAGAGCTAGAACCTTGATTTTCATTAAATGGCGAGACATCAAAAAACCTAAGAAAAAATCATCGCTAAATTTGCTAAGAACTGTAACACACAATAGCTCAGCGGTGCGCAAACTGATAGAATTCACTACCTATTAAATTCGCTTTCACCCCTGAGGTTAAACACAGATGTCTAGCAATACCAATACCCCTTCAATCAGCTATAAAGATGCTGGAGTCGATATCGATGCAGGTAACGCCCTTGTCGAGAAAATCAAAGGTGTTGCTAAACGCACAGCCCGTCCAGAAGTGATGGGCGGTTTGGGTGGTTTTGGTGCTCTGTGTGAAATCCCAGAGGGTTACCGCCAGCCAGTACTGGTTTCTGGCACCGACGGTGTCGGTACTAAACTTAAGTTGGCCATGGATCTTGGCCGTCATGACAGCATCGGTATCGACTTGGTCGCCATGTGTGTCAATGACCTAGTCGTTGCTGGTGCAGAGCCACTATTCTTCCTTGACTACTACGCTACAGGCAAACTGAACGTCGATATGGCGGCAGACGTTGTATCCGGTATTGGTAAAGGGTGTGAACTGGCCGGTGCCGCACTGGTCGGTGGTGAAACGGCCGAAATGCCAGGTATGTACGAAGGCGACGATTACGATCTAGCCGGCTTCTGTACTGGCGTTGTCGAGAAATCTGAGATCATAGACGGTTCTAAAGTAAAAGCCGGTGACGCTCTAATCGCACTGGGCTCATCGGGCCCTCACTCAAACGGTTACTCACTGATTCGTAAGATTCTTGAAGTGTCTAACGCGGACCTAAACCAACCAATGGGCAAGGGTACGCTCGCAGATGCACTGATGGAGCCCACTCGCATCTACGTTAAATCGGTTCTTGAGCTGATCTCGAAGGTACAGGTTAACGCTCTGTCTCACATCACCGGCGGTGGCCTTCTAGAGAACATCCCACGCGTACTTCCTGAGAGCGCAAAAGCGGTGATCGATACCAATAGCTGGGAGATTCCAGAAGTATTCCGTTGGATTCAAGCCGGCGGCAACGTTGATCAAACAGAGATGTACCGCACCCTTAACTGTGGCGTTGGCATGGTGATCTGTGTTCCTGGCAGTGAAGCTGATAAGGCCATTGAGATCCTGTCTGCAGCTGGCGAAGAGGCTTGGCTGATCGGTTCAATCGCAAACGCTGCCGCGGGCGACGAGCAAGTTGAGCTGGCAGGTATGAGCCACTAACTATGAAGAACATTGTAGTTCTAATCTCAGGGTCGGGATCGAATCTACAAGCCATCATAGATGCTACCGCCAACGACCAGCACTGCCGTGTTGTTGGCGTGCTCTCAAACAGAGAGAGAGCCTATGGTTTAGAGCGCGCTAAAAAAGCCGGTATAGAGACAGCTGTGGTTGATCATACCCATTTCGATTCACGCCTTGCGTTTGATAGTGCACTGATGGAGCAGATCGATGCATGGCAAGCGGACCTCGTGGTATTGGCTGGCTTCATGCGGATCTTGACAGACGAATTTGTTCAGCACTTCAGCGGTCGACTTCTTAACATCCACCCCTCTCTTCTGCCTAAATATAAAGGCACCAACACCCATCAGAGAGCATTGGAGGCTGGCGATACAGAGCATGGCTGTACTGTGCACTTTGTCTCAGAAGAGCTGGACGGCGGAGCTGCCATCATTCAGGCTGCTACCTACATCGAGCAAGGCGACACTGTTGATTCATTGATCCAAAAAGTGCATCAGCTAGAGCATAAAATCTACCCACTTGCAGTCTCTTGGTTTGCCTCTGAACGCATCACTCTAGAGAACAACCGAGTCTTTCTAGACGGATCACCTTTGGGTGAAACAGGCTACCTTTACCGAGTGTAAATGAGGATTAATGGGAAGATGAGAAGTTGGGTAGCACTGTTATCGATACTTCTTATCGGCCCATCCTTTGCTCAACCTACCCCTTTTAAAGCCTCTTACAGTGCCAACATCGATCTTTTAATTGATGTTCCAGTGACTGCGACACGAGAGCTCGTTAAAACCTCCACAGGAACCTGGCGATTTACCAACAGAGCCTCAGCGTTTATGGCCAAGCAGAGAGAAACCAGCGAGCTCAAATTCAGTCATGGTGAGTGGTCACCGCTCTTATACAACTACGAGCGCAGTCTGTTTGGTCGCTCACGCTCTATCTCAATTGACTTTGATGAGGCTGGAGGCCGAATTACGACACTGGTCAATGGGGACCCCTGGAATCAACCTTGGGAGAGTGCAGTTCAAGATAGGCTCAGTTACCAGTTTCAACTCAGAGAAGATTTAAAGTCAGGGCGGCAACAACTTGACTATAGAATCGCTGATGGTGGGCAGATAAAAAATTATCAGTTTAATCGGCTGGGCGAAGAGTTACTGAGAACCCCTGCTGGAACCTTTCTATGTGAAAAATTGCAACTGGTTCGAGCCGGCCAACAGCATACGACTCTTATCTGGATGGCAAAAGAGCTCGACTACCTCACCATACGTTTAATCCGAATCGATGCAGACGGCAAAGAGCACCTTCTTAACTTAAAATCCGTGGAATTTTATGATTGATTTAAAGACCCTATCCGATCAACTGTTAGAGCTTGAAACCGTCTCACTGGACAACCCTGATCAGCTGTTTGCGATCTCCTATATCAGGGGGCATATCGATCTACTTCATAGCCAAGATGCAAAACTGAATCTAGCTCAATTGATCACTGAGATTAGCGAATCATTCAAGGTCGACAAGATGTCAGCAACCGATCAATCACTTGTTTTAGAGCTGTTGAATTCATTTTAATTCTTAGACTCTACACCTTCGAATAAATCCCCTTTACATCCCCCGTCGTAATTGACAATTCGCAAATTAAGAGTACGATACTTATCTTAAGCTATAAGCATATAACTAAAGTCTAGACAGACCGTTAATTGCACCTTAAAAGCTAGATGGAGCATCCAATGCAGCCTATCGTTAAAACCTTCTTTGATGAACCAACCTTTACCTTCAGCCATGTTGTTTCAGACTCTGAAACGAAAGAGTGTGCAATTATCGATTCCGTTCTCGATTTCGATTACGCGTCAGGTAAAACTGATCGAGTATCAGCCGATCAAATCATCACCTACATAAAAGAAGAGGGACTGCAGACCAAATGGATTCTTGAAACTCACGTTCATGCCGATCACCTATCTGCAGCACCCTATTTAAAGGATCAACTGGGCGGCACCTTAGCCATTGGTGATCACATCACTGTAGTACAAGATGTTTTCGGCAAAGCGTTTAATGCCGGTACAGAATTCGAACGTGATGGCAGCCAGTTTGATCATCTATTCAAAGATGATGAGTCATTTAATATCGGCTCAATCGCTGCAAAAGCGATCCACACACCCGGACACACCCCTGCTTGTATGAGCTATTTAATCGGTGACGCTCTGTTTGTGGGTGACACCTTATTCATGCCTGACTACGGAACCGCGCGTTGCGATTTTCCTGGGGGCGATGCAACAACCCTCTACCAGTCGATTCAGAAGCTATTCACCCTACCGGATGAGACCCGTGTCTTTATGTGTCATGACTACAAGGCACCTGGTCGTGATGAGTACCAATTTGAAACCACCATCGGTGAAGAGCGCCAGCACAATATTCACGTCAGCGTAGAGCATGATCAGGCTGACTTTATTCAAATGCGTGAATCACGTGATGCAACACTTGATATGCCTCGCCTGATTCTGCCGTCGGTTCAAGTCAATATGCGTGCTGGTCACCTGCCACCGGCTGAAGATAACGGGCAGCGCTACCTAAAAATTCCGGTAGACCTTTTCTGATTAAGGAAACATTTCATGGATGTAAGAAAACTCACCGATTCAATCAGCGTGTCACCTCAAGTAGCGATTGAAGATATTAAGTCCATTGCTGATGCAGGCTTTAAAACCGTCATTTGCAACCGACCAAACGGCGAGAGTGAGGATCAACCTGATTTAGCACTGATTGAAGCGGAGTGTCAGAAGCTAGGGTTAACCTACGTCTCTCAGCCCGTTATCTCTGGCAACATCAGCGACCAAGATGTTGAGGCATTTGATCAATTCTTAGCTTCTGCGCAAACCCCAATCTTCGCTTTTTGTCGCACCGGCACTCGCTGCACCATGCTATGGGGAATGGCAGAAGGGTCAAGACAGGAAGCCCAAGCGATTATCGATAAGGCCGCTAATGCTGGGTATGACCTTAACGGAATTAGAGCGCGAATCGAGGCACGTCAGTAATAAAGCAGCGTTTTCTGCTTTTCAGGATTAATACTTTGAAGAACTATTTTCCGATTTTAGACTGGGCAAAATCGTACAATAAGCTGACGCTGACCAACGATCTTATCGCGGCAGTGATTGTAACGATCATGTTGATTCCTCAATCACTGGCCTATGCTCTGCTTGCTGGATTACCGCCAGAGGTGGGGCTATATGCAAGTATATTGCCACTGATCGCTTACGCTATTTTCGGAACCAGCCGTACCTTAGCCGTTGGTCCAGTTGCGGTTGTCTCCCTGATGACCGCGACCGCTTTAGGCAGCCTCGGACTTGCCAACACCACCGATTATATTGCTGCTGCCGGTGCTTTGGCGCTCATTTCGGGCACCCTGCTAATACTGATGGGCTTTTTCAAATTGGGCGCGATGGCCAATCTGCTCAGCCACCCGGTGATATCCGGCTTTATTACCGCCTCTGGACTGATCATCGCCGCCAGTCAGCTAAAACACATTCTTGGCATCAACGCGTCTGGCCACAACCTATATGACATTCTCTCTTCAATCATCATTCACCTAGAGGACACCAACATCCCGACTCTGATTATCGGCGTCTCTGCTACAGTCTTCTTGTTCTGGACACGTAAGAGCTTAAAGCCCCTTCTGCTTAACACCGGCATGAACTCAAAATTGGCTGATGTCATTGCCAAAGCGGGACCTGTTTTAGCTGTAGCCGCCACGGCCTTTGCGACCTACTACTACCGCCTAGAGCTTGAGGGGGTCAAAGTCGTTGGCATCGTTCCAACAGGACTACCAGAGTTTGCACTGCCACATTTTGATGCAGAACTTTGGCAACAACTGTTCATATCAGCCATGCTGATCAGTATTGTCGGATTTGTTGAGTCAGTCTCTGTTGCGCAGACACTGGCAGCGAAGCGTCGTCAACGAATCGATCCCAGCCAAGAGTTGATTGGTTTAGGCGCATCCAACGTAGGTTCAGCAGTATCTGGCGGCTTCCCAGTGACAGGTGGATTCTCTCGCTCCGTTGTCAACTTTGATGCCGGCGCAGAGACACCGGCTGCGGGCGCATTCACAGCAGTGGGTATTGCAGTCGCTACCCTCTTCCTAACACCGCTTCTATTCTTCTTACCCAAAGCGACACTGGCCGCAACGATTATTGTTGCTGTTCTGTCATTGGTCGACCTTGGCGCGCTAAAACGCACCTGGAGCTACTCGAAGCCTGACTTCATGGCAATGCTGGCAACCATACTGCTGACGCTGTTAGTCGGTGTAGAAGCAGGCATCATCGCCGGTGTTACCCTATCGATCGCACTGTTTCTGCATCGCACGAGTAAGCCACACGATGCGATTGTCGGCCGAATTCCCGGTACAGAGCACTTCCGTAACGTCGATCGTTTTGAGGTGGAGTACGATGAGAAGATCATCACACTGCGTATCGACATGAGCCTTTACTTCGTTAACGCGCGTTATTTAGAAGATCGTGTCTACGACCTGATTGCCCAACAAAAAGGGGTCCAGCACTTTGTTCTGATGTGCCCAGCCGTCAACCTGATTGATGCGTCAGCCCTAGAGTCCCTTGAGGCGATTAACCAGCGACTCAAAGACTTTGGCGTCTGCTTCCACCTGTCAGAGGTAAAAGGCCCGGTAATGGATCAGCTTAAGAAGAGTCATTTCCTAAACGAACTGACTGGCCAAGTATTCCTCAGCCAATACCAAGCCTGGTGCACTCTTCATAACGAGTCCGATACGCGCATGAGCAAATGTGCCAAAGCGGCTTTGTCCGACTAAAGACAGACATTAGAGTGGTTTAATGGCACACTGAAGGCTAACTTTAAGTGTGTATGGTTTCATGAGTAAAACGCTTCGTTGGTTTATCGCGACCACTCTATTTTTAGCCCTAGCGATTGGAGTTGAGTTAACAATCAGGTGGAGATCCATTCTCGAAGATTGGCAGACTCTCTCTATAACCAATCTACTCTTTTTGACCCTACTCACCTTTATCTCATACCTCCTAAGAGCTGAACGTGTCTTTAACTACTTTGCCTCTGAATCACACTCCCGCGTTAGCTACATAAAGATCAGCTTTCTACATAACGCGCTGAATAACTTTTTACCGATGAGACTCGGTGAAGCCGCCTTCCCATTGTTGATGAAACGTGAATTTTCAGAATCCATGCTGACCACATCGGCGGGGTTGCTGGTGATTCGTTTGATGGACCTCCATGCTTTACTACTTCTTGCTTCGTTTGCCCTCTTCTCAGTAACACCCTTACTGGGAGGCATAGCTTGTACAGCCCTTATCTTGTTACCACTGTTAATGAGAGCTGGAGGAGAGTCACTAATCCGTCTATTTCCTAACAAAATTAAGAACTTACTCAACAAAGTTGAACACCTATGGCCAAAAGACTATAGGCTGTTAGGCAAAACCTACCTTATTACTCTACTTATATGGATTGTGAAGTTGGTCGCACTTATTCTGATCCTAATGAGTTTCCTTAATATCGACTTTTTCAATGGTGCACTGGCTGTCATATTGGCCGACATATCAGGCGTTTTGCCGATTCATGGACTAGCAGGTTCTGGCACTTATGAGGCTGCAATGTTAGCTGCTTTATACCCGATGGGATTTGAAACCATAGAGGCCGTAAAAGCGGCCATTAATGTGCACATCTACCTTTTGGGCGCGTCACTGCTATCTGTCCCTATTGCGCTACTTCTGCCCAGCCCTAGCAGGAAAACTAGCTTTTAAAAAGAGACGACAAACTTTGTTAAGAGTCAGCCATAAGGTATGATTCACCACTCAAATCCAGATACGAGATCACCATGTCAAACAGACCCACCCTCTCCGTTGTAGTTCCTATGTATAAAGAGGAAGATGTCGCACAACTGCTTGTCGAGCGGGTTCATGATGGTCTTTCTGATTACCAAGGTAACTGGGAACTTGTCTGTGTGGACGATGGATCACCCGATCAGACGGTAGATCGCTTAAAGGCCGCCGCAGAACAGTTTGGTAATCAGGTTAGAGTCATTGAGCTGCAACGTAACTTTGGTCAGACAGCGGCTATGCAAGCGGGCATTGATGCAGCACGTGGTGAACTGATCGTGACTATGGATGGGGATCTACAAAACGATCCTAAAGACATCCCTAGAATGGTCGATGAGCTCATTGAACGAGACCTCGACCTACTCCAAGGCTGGCGAGTCAATCGTCAAGATGCCGCCATCAAACGCAAACTGCCGTCAAAAATTGCCAACCGTTTGATTGCAAAAATTACTGGGGTAAAACTTCACGATTACGGCTGCAGTCTTAAAGTGTATCGCGCGTCCGTGCTTAAACAGGTGCGTCTGTTCGGTGAAATGCACCGTTTCATTCCCGTCTGGGTTGCTGGTGTTACTTCACCCAGACGGATTGGTGAAACACCTGTAACACACCATGCTCGTGAATTCGGTGAGTCTAAATATGGCATTAGCCGAACCTTTCGAGTGATTATCGACATCATTTCCGTCTTCTTCTTTCTTCGTTACAAAGCACGCCCTGGACACTTCTTCGGGTCGATTGGCCTAGCATCCGGTGCCATCGGCGGTGCTATGCTGAGCTGGCTATTTGCCGTTAAATTTTTCTTAGGCGAAGACATCGGCAGCCGTCCAATGTTGATGATCGCCATCTTTTTGATCTTGATGGCTTTGCAGTTTCTAACCACTGGCGTTATCGCAGAGATGTTGAGTCGAATCTTTTTCCAAGATAATCGAAGCGCCAGTTTTGTTGTTCGTCCATCAGCTCCCATTGCTGATGATGAGTGCTGGAAAAGAGCTGATCACGAATAATGCTAACGCTGTTTAGAGATCGCAGTTTTCAATTTCTGTTATTTGCGGCTGCGCTTTTATTTGCTTACCGTGAATGGATTACGCAGTCAGCACCGATTCACCTCTTTTTTGATGAAGCCTACTACTTTGGCTGGTCGCAGAGCCTAGACTGGGGCTATTACTCTAAGCCACCAATGGTGGCATGGCTGATTCGAATCACCACGGATCTATTCGGTAGCAGCGAGTGGGCAATCAAACTGGCCTCCCCGCTTCTCTACTCAATCACTTCGCTTATCCTGTTCTCGATTGGTCAACGTCTGCACTCGACTAGAGCAGGACTTTATGCCGGCTTACTGTTTCTTACCATGCCGCTGGTTAGTTTCAATTCATTGTTCATTACCACGGACGCACCCCTGCTCTTTTTCTGGACATTAGCTCTTTTGCTCTTTTTGAAGGCACAGCAGTCCAATCAATGGGTAGTATGGATGGCTGCTGGTATCGTAGGTGGACTGGGGTTGCTCTCTAAATACACCTTCATACTCTTTCCGGCAGGCTTTCTAGTCTACGCTGCGATTTCAAAAGAGGGTCGCGAACTCCTAGCTAACCCCAGATTTTGGGTCGCCTGTGGCATTGCTATTCTATTGCTACTACCGAACCTGTGGTGGAACTATCAACACGACTTCATCAGTTTTCAGCACACGGCTGAGATCTCTCAACAATCTGAATCCAGTTTCAGCATTGTTCGTTTAATCGAATTTTTGGCTACTCAACTTGCCGTAGTTGGCCCCGTGAGTGCACTAGCGCTTTTCGCATCAACTTTCATGCTAAAAAGAGTGAAAGGTACAAAGCTTCTATGGGCAATATTCATACCCATCTTTTTGGTTATCAGTTTTCAAGCACTCTCAGCACGAGCCAATATTAACTGGGGTGCACCGGCTTACATAACCGGTGTATTACTGGTAGCGATTCTTTTATCACTCAGAAACAGCCACAAAATACTCACCTTGGCTGTGAGCATCAATCTATTATTAATGATTGGCTTTTATCACTACACATCAATTCAAAAGGGTCTAGGGTTCGAACCAACCCCGAAAAACAATCCTTACTCTAGAATCCAGGGTTGGTATGAACTCTCTAACGAGATTGCCCCATCATTAGCTCAGTACCCTGAATTAATTGTTGCTAGTGAATCTCGCAAAGTTGCCGCCTATTTTGGTTTCTACCGTGATCCAAAAAATTTAAATGCAAGAGCGTTAGATTTAGACAATCACATTAAGAGTCACTACGAACTCCTCTACCCTGTCTCAAATGAACCGGAAGCGAGCTTTTTATTTTTAAGTGAGCGAATGGATGCAAAATCACTGGAGCGTTATTTCAATCAAGCAGTACATTTAGATTACAAAAAAGTGACTGTCATGAAGGGGCTTGAGCGACAGGTCTATGTCACACTAGTCAGAGGTTTTAAAGATGACAATTAGGAGTGACCTCTTACTAACCATCTTATCAGTGATCCTATTTACTACACTGCCAAATTTAGATCTTTGGGTCTCTTCACTTTTTTATGATGGTACGTTTTTCTCAAAATCATCTCTCTTCTTTGGCTCAATCTACTGGCTATTTGCTTATCTTCATTTTGCAATCTTGCCGATTCTTATTATTCTTGCGATCTATTTCTGGATGACGACCACTGATAAAAGTGACCCTTTTCAAAAAAGGATCTATACCTTTTTGTCACTCTCTTTGATTTTAGGCCCGGGCATATTGGTTAACGCCCTGTTGAAAAACAACTCGATCGGCCGTGCTCGCCCGTCACAAATCACCGAGTTTGGCGGGCAAGCAGACTTTACTCGTGCCTTTGAATATTCAGGCGCCTGTGACAGCAACTGCTCGTTTGTCAGCGGTCACGCGTCGATGGGATTCTTCTTTATCGGCTTGGGCTGGTTAATGCAATCTAAGCGCTGGTTCTACATTGGTTTAGGAATTGGCGTGATTGTTGGTATCACACGGATTGTCCAAGGTGGGCACTTCCTATCCGATACTGTCTTTGCACTCTGGGCGGTTTATTGGGTGAACATGGGGTTGGGCAAGATATTAAAGATCAAATCCCCCATTTAGAGCGGCTGACAGGCTAATGCCAGTCACCGAACAAACTATAAAGTGACTGGCTTCAACCTGTCATCGGCTTTATCAGCCGGCAGTGATCCGATTCATTCCCCTCAACCTATACCTCTGCATCAACAGAGGTACACATGCCAACCCCCATCAATATTGTCTGGTTCAAACGCGATCTTCGCCTGACCGATCACCGACCTCTAAAAGAGGCGATTGAATCAGGCTTACCTCTACTGCTTATCTACATTTTCGAACCTGAGCTCATGGAAGATAGCCACTACAGTGAACGTCACTGGCGGTTTATCTATCAGAGCATCAACGATATCAATCATCAGCTTGCGGCATTTAATTCTGAAATAGTCATGCTCAACGGTGAGCCAACCGAGGTGCTCTCTAAAATACTCTCGATCACGAATGTTCACTCAATCTATAGCCACGAAGAGATCGGCATGGCCAAAACCTTTGCCCGTGATAAACGGGTAAAGAGGTTATGCATGAAGCAGGGCATTCAGTGGAATGAGTCACCCTACGGAGCCGTTATTAGAGGCGCTCGCAGTCGCGATAACTGGCTGGATAATTGGGATGCACGGATCAAAGGTCCACTGCATCAACCGGACCTAAGCCAACTGATCCCTGCTAGGCTTGGTAACTCAAACCCACTAACCTACTTCAAACCTCAACCTGATTGGTTAGAGGCTGACTCCCTGGTGCAATACGGCGGCCCAACTGCAGCAGCATCTGTAATAGAGAGCTTTTTCAAGGAGCGTGGTCAGCTCTATTCCAAAGCGATCTCGAAACCCTCCGCCTCTCGCAAGCACTGCAGTCGACTGTCCCCCTACCTTGCGTGGGGAAATATCAGCCTGGCTGAGGTTTACCAACAATCCAAACCCTCTTGCGTCAGAAGTCAGTGGGAGAAATCTCTTAGAGCGTTTCGATCTCGTCTGCACTGGCACTGCCACTTCATTCAAAAATTTGAATCTCAGATCGAGATAGAAACCCAACCGATCAATGCCGGCTACAACCAATTTCCGTGGCGAACAGATAAAAAAGTCGAAGAAGATCTAAAGGCGTGGGAGAGTGGTATGACAGGCGTGCCTCTGGTTGATGCCTGCATGCGAGCACTCAATCGTACCGGTTACATCAACTTTAGAATGCGAGCGATGCTTGTAAGCTTTCTATGCCACTACCTAAAGATTGATTGGCGCCTCGGCTCACCTCACTTAGCTCGACAGTTTCTCGATTTTGAACCGGGCATTCACTTCCCACAGTTACAGATGCAAGCAGGTACAACGGGTATTAATACGTTAAGAATCTACAACCCCACCCTTCAGGCCGAGGAGCATGATCCAGAGGGTCACTTCATCGCGAAATGGGTACCTGAACTAGCGGAACTACCTACAGAGCTAAGATACACCCCCTGGGCTATGGGTGGACTTGAGAGACAGATGCTAGAGAGTGAGCAGAGCTATCCAGATCCAATTATCGATCTAAAACATTCAGCTGCTGAAGCCAGAGAGCTGTTTTGGGGTTGGCGTGAACGGCCAGAGGTTCAGATGCATAATCGAGCCATTCTTAGGAGGCATGTGATTGAGTAGCTTGCCGTTAACTCAACAGCGGATGACAGGCTGAAAGCCAGTCACCTTGGTAGTACTGACGTGACTGGCTTTAGCTTGTCACCTAACGGAGCTCCCGTGACTGGCTTTAGCCTGTCATCGGCACCAACAGCGTTTCAGAAACTACCTAGAAAGCGCATACCCCAACAACCCAAAGTAATCCTCAAACGCTTTATCAATCACATTAGCTTCAGACTCAAATGGATAGAGCCCTTTCGTATCTCGCACAATATCCTTAGGGTTGATCAATAGGCTATTTTTGATAACGGCTCTCGAGATCCAAGCCTCAAAAGCACGAGCAAACAGCTCCTCTGGCAAGCTCCAATAGAGCGATCCTGCTTGCTTATCTAGAACAACGGATCGAGTGACATAGTCACTTGGACTCTGCTTATCCTTTGAAAGGTAGAGCGTCGTGTAGAGCCGGTCTAAGGCATCATTCAGCGGATGCACTTTGTGGGTAAAGTCAGCCAACCATGCTGTCGTTGCGAAACGTGCGCCAACCTCCTCTTCGAAAGAGGTCTTAGCCAGATAGTGGTCTAAAGCGTGCGCCCACTCATGAGCCAAACTGCCAATTCCGGCTTTTTTAGCCAGGGCGAGGGTTCGAGCTGAGGGTTGATAGTGCGCACAGACACCGGGACGTCCACCGGTGCCATAATGGAGTGATAGTTCGCCACGAAGTGACAGCGCAAAATTTGGAAGACCGAGAATCTCTTGCAGATCTAACAGAGCAATAAAGAACTCTTCAGCCCGTATCGCCTGCTCTTCAGCGGTGACCCACCCACCAATGCGCACCGAACGAAAATCGAAGAAATTGCGAATCTCATTAAACCCAGGGTTGTGACCCAGATTTCGGGGAGGGCCTCGTCGCCAAACGCGCTGCATTCGTTCTACAAATCAATCTCGATCAGAGGCGTTTTACTGCGTGAACAGCAGACCGTCATTTGTCGATTTGAGGCCTGCTCCTCTTCGCTTTGATACAGATCTCGGTGATCCGGCTCACCGGAAACAACATCAACTAGACAGGTACCACAGACACCCGATTCACAAGAGAGAGGCACAAAGACGCCTGCATTCTCTAGAACTTCAGCAATGGTTTGATCAACCGGTACCAGATACTCATCACCGGTCGATTTCAACTTCACGGTAAAGGGCTGGTCACCCTCTTCCACTTCTAGAACGGTCGCATTGAAATACTCACGATTGATCTGATCTGTGCGCCAGCCAGTCTCTTTGGCGGCCTCTAATAACGCATCAATAAAACGCTGTGGGCCACACACATAGAGCTGCTCATCGGCCTGAGGATTTGCCAACTCAGAAGCCAGATCAAGCCCGCCATCACTAGAGAAAGAGAAACGGCAGGCCTCAGAGAAATCACACTGCTGAAGTTGAGAGTAAAAGGCCGCTCTCTCCGGTGACTTTGCTCGGTAGAGTAGATCAAATTGACTGCCTCGTGCGTTCAGTTCACGCGCCATCGCAAGCATCGGTGTTATACCGATGCCTGCCGCAAATAAACGGTGATTGGACGCTGTTTTCAAGCCAAAGTGATTTTGCGGCTCATCCGCCTCAATGACGTCATCGAATTCAAGCGCAGCAACGGCTTTAGAACCCCCACGTGATTCAGTTTCAATCAACACTGCAAGTTCATAGTACTGAGTTGATGTGCCAGGGTTACAAATTGAGTACTGTCGGCTCAAACCGGTACCTAGGTGTAAATTGATATGTGCTCCTGCAGCTACTTCCGGCAGTGGCTCGCCTGATACGGATTCCAACTTCAGGCTCACAATCTGATCGGTGAGTGGAGCTTTACTCGCAACCCGCAGCTTAAGCATTGCCCGCCTCCTGTTCTAACTTAATCGCACGCTCAATCATACGGCGCGCCTGAACACCGCCGGCATCAATATCCAATTTAAGCAGGTCACGATCTGGGTAACGATCCAAGTTCTTCTGCTGCGCTTCCAGTACTTCAAGATCTTCAGTAAAGATACCACCCTGCCCTTCACGAATCTTATCGGTCAGCGCTGTATCTTCAGGCTGGAAGTTTCTCGCCATACCCCAGAAGTAGTGCATGGTTGAATCCGTCTCAGGGGTAATAAAATCGACCACCACACTGCTAGCACGTTTCTCAAGCGGTGCATCAATACCACCGTTACCAGCCAGCGCTACGCCTACGTCAATCATGATGTGACTCGGTGCATTAAAACGGCAGATCTGCCAACGATCGACGATTGCATTAGGGTCTAACCCCTGAAACTCCATCGCCATCTGCCAGAACGGAGGGGCTTTAACCTCAGGCATAAAGCGCTCAGTAATGACCTGATCACCCTCCATACGCGTTTTCACCGGTGCTTCATCGATCTCTTTCTGACCGATGCTGGTCGAGTGAACGTAGGTCTCGTGAGTAAGATCCATCAGATTATCAATCATCAAACGGTAGTCACACTTGATGTGGAACAGGCCTCCACCATAAGCCCAACCTTCATTCTCAGCCCAATGGAACTTAGGCAATTTAGACTCATCCGCTTGGGCTTTATCACCCGGCCACACCCAGATAAACCCGTACTTCTCCATCACTGGGAACGAGCGCGTGCAAGGGAATCGATCGGTACGCTGTTTAGGCATCGAGATCGTCTGACCATCTGGTCCCATACGCAGGCCATGATAACCACAGACCAACTCACCCTCTTCTACATACCCCAACGACATGGCCGCACCACGGTGAGGACAAAAGTCTTCAATACAGGCGATGGCATCATCTTTACCACGGTACATAACCAAGTTGTGGTTACAGATGGTGCGACCGAGTGGTTTATCGGTCACTTCAGATGACATAGCCGCGACGTACCAGGCGTTTTGAATATGCATGACGCACTCCTTTTAATTTTATGAAGTCAGTATCTCAATTGGCTTAAGAACTCCCAACTCAAAAAAACGCCAATTAATTGCACTTTTCGGTCAAATAATAGAAATTAAAGGTAAATAACATCAATGGATTTACTTTTTTCGTCATGCAAAGATCTACAAAGTCATCTACAACACCCAACTATGCACTCTACGGTGACAGCCAGAGTGACGCTCAAGCGGGGTTTGTTCATATAGAAACAGTTCAAGAGAGTAGCAGACCCTATCGCGGTGTTATCAAACCGCATAAGCATAGCGATCTATTTCAGGTCTTAATCATTGAACAAGGTGAAGCTGAGATTCAACTGGAGGAGGATCAAGTCTCAATTAACGAACCGGTCATTGTTACGTTACCACCAGAGAACAGACACGGTTTTCACTTTCACAGCGGTATAAGAGGAGTCATTTTAAGCATCGCTCTGCCGATTATTCAGCAAGACATCGATATTGTGACCAGCAGCGCCTCTATTCTTCTTTTGGGGGATAAAGAGGAAGCGGCAAAACAGATACTGACGATCGCAGAACTTTTAATAGAAGAGCAGCAACAACCTACCGATCAACAGAGCGTTTCACTGCAACTGATCCACACACTGTTCGCAATGATCAAAAGAGTGGATACCGCGTTAACATTGAGTGAGAAGCTACCCGATGCGTTGAAACAGTTTTCTCAACTGATCGAAAGAAATTTAGAGAACCGATTGGATATTGATGATTACGCATCTCAGTGCGGAGTTTCAACGAGTACCCTCAATCGTCTGTGCAAAAAGCACTTTGGAAAAAGTGCTCTACAAACGATCAATCAGCGTTTAGCCATTGAGATCAAACGACGGTTAGCCTTCACTCAGAGGTCAATCGCCCTGATATCGGATGAGTTAGGGTTCAGTGATCCGGGTTACTTTACAAGGTTTGTAAAACGGGAACTTGGCGAAACACCGATGGCGTTTCGAAAAAGACATCAGTTTGACGTAGAGAGCGGGTGACAGGCTGAATGCCAGTCACCAGTGTACAAATTACGCTACGGAGCCGCCGTGACTGGCCTTCAGCCTGTCATCGGCACTACCAGCAGACTTCCAGACCCTATACCAACGCCGCTGCAGCCCCAATCAAACCCGGCTCTTCAGCCGTCATAACATAGGTCGGAATGGTCGACATGTACTGATCAAAACGCCCTTTAGCTTCAAAGCGCTGTCTAAACCCACTCTCGATAAAGAAGTCGAGCATCTTAGGAACAATTCCTCCAGTGACGAATACACCACCCTGGGCTCCATATGAGAGAGCTAAGTTACCGGCAACACTGCCATAGATTTTACAGAACTGCTCAAGCGTCTCTAATGCAAACTGATCTCGCTCTTCAAACGCTAAGCGACTGATCTCGGCAGGTGAGATTCGCTCAACCGGAGAGCCACGTAATTCCGCTAACGCTTGGTAGATGTTTTGAATCCCCATACCCGACACAAGACGTTCTGCTGAGACACGTTCATAACGTTTTAACAACCAACGCAGAATCGCAACCTCTTGCTCTGTGGTCGGTGCAAAATCGACATGCCCGCCCTCGGTCACCAGAGGAATAGACGCTCCTCCTGAGCGAACTAACCCTGACACACCTAAACCCGTGCCTGCGCCCAACACAGCAATCGGGAAATCCTCTAAAGGCTCTCCACGACCCACCTGAATCAGTTGATCACCCGTCAGATTAGCCGCAGCATAGGCCATCGCAGCGTAATCATTGATGACAGAGAGCTGTTCAATACCAAAATGGTTCTGCAGATCTCGCTTTGAAAATACCCAACCGTTGTTGGTCATCGAAATCCTATCGTTGTGAGTAGGACAAGCGATGGCAATACAGCAACGATCGGGAACATCACTTCCAAGATCACTAAGGTACTGTTTAATCGCCAGATCAATCGATGCAAAGTCATCGACTGCTAAATTACGAATATTAGTCGGATTAATAGAACCCGTTTCAACCATGGCAAAACGCGCGTTGGTGCCACCGATATCGGCAATTAGAGAGAAGTTGTCCACACTCATACCTATTTTGCTGGGTAACGTGTCTCTTTTAATGAGTCTTTGATGTTCTTGAGGTGCTTAAGGAAGTCCGGTCCGCGACGTAACGTGACACCCGTCGCCAGTATATCGATTACGGTCAGGTGCATAATACGAGAGGTCATTGGCATGTAGACATCGGTATCTTCTGGTGCATCAACCTCAACAACAATAGAACAGTGCTGTGCCAGTGGTGAATTCGGTGCGGTAATGCCAACCACGGTGGCACCACTCGCACGGGCTAGCTCAGCAATATCAACTAACTCACGAGTACGACCGGTGTAACTGATAATGACAATAACATCGCCTGTAGAAGAAGCAGCCGCAGTCATACGCTGCATCAGTACGTCGTCGTAAGCGACGACTGGGATGTTAAAGCGGAAGAACTTGTGCTGAGCATCTTGCGCAACCGGCCAAGAGGCACCCAAGCCAAAAAACATGATCTGCTTAGCCTGAATCAACTGATCCACCGCTAGATTGATCATCTGTGGATCAACGGTCTTCTTAGCAGTGACCAACGCAGCGATGGTCGCGTCGATGATCTTGTTGGTGTAGCTCTCTGAGTCGTCATCAGGTTCGACACTGCGACTAACATAGGGAACACCGTGTGCTAACGCCTGAGCTAGATGCAGTTTAAAATCTGGGAAACCGGCTGTATTGAAACGTTTACAAAAACGATTAACCGTCGGCTCACTCACCTGAGCAGCGCGAGCTAATACGGCAATAGAGGATCTTGTCGCCGCCTGCGGGTCTGCAAGAATGACTTCAGCGACTTTACGCTCGGATCGGTTCAGCGACTCAAGCTCTGCACTGATCTGCTGCATGATGTTAGATGGCATTAGCTACCTCAACAAATTTCATCGAAATCTAATTAAGTTACTTTAACACACCAAAGGTTAGTAAAAAACTTACGAATTAAAAGAAATTACGTAAGTTAATAACTTTTATGAGAGTAGCCTTAAATAGCGTAAACCCTATGAAAATTGGCTATATACGCTATAAATAGGGTCATTATTGCAAAAAAGAATAGGGATTTTATAACCCATACGATTGAACTTTAGACGAAAGTCGGCAAAACTGTACGTAAATTTACAACATAAACTGATAATAAAATTAGTTACGAGGGTTTTGAAATGACAATTCGCGTTGGCATTAACGGTTTTGGCCGTATCGGCCGCATGGCGTTCCGTGCAATCTACCAAGAGTTCAATGGTGATATTGAGGTGGTTGGTATTAACGACCTACTTGGCTCTGAATACCTGGCTTACATGCTGAAATACGACTCAGTGCACGGTCAATTTAAAGGCGATATCCAAACCGACAACGGCAACCTAATTGTGAACGGCAAAACCATCCGCCTAACCGCTGAGCGCGATCCTGCTGATCTTGCTTGGGGTGATATCGATGTCGATCTCGTCCTTGAGTGTACTGGCTTCTTCCTAACCGAAGAGGGTTGTCAAAAACATATTGAAGCAGGCGCTAAGAAAGTCGTCATGTCGGCTCCATCAAAAGACGGCACTCCGATGTTCGTTTATGGCGTAAACCATGAAACCTACGCAGGCCAAGCGATCGTCTCTGCAGCCTCTTGTACAACCAACTGTCTTGCACCCGTGGCTAAAGTCCTAAACGACAAATGGGGTGTGAAACGCGGTCTAATGACAACGGTTCACGCCGCTACAGCGACTCAAAAAACCGTTGACGGCCCATCGGCAAAAGATTGGCGCGGCGGTCGTGGCATTCTAGAGAACATCATCCCCTCCTCAACTGGTGCAGCGAAGGCAGTGGGTGTGGTACTTCCTGAACTCAACGGCAAACTTACCGGTATGGCATTCCGTGTACCAACAACAGACGTTTCAGTCGTTGACCTGACCGTTGAGCTAAACAGTGAAGCGAGCTACGAGGATATCTGCTGCGCAATGCGTGAAGCTTCAGAGACAGGTGCTCTGGGTGAAACGCTAGGCTTTACTGATGATGCCGTTGTTGCAACGGATTTCCGTGGTTGTAACAAGTCATCGATCTTCGACTGCAAGGCTGGCATCCAACTGGACGATACCTTTGTGAAAGTGGTCGCTTGGTATGACAACGAGTATGGCTACACTTGTAACATGCTTCGTTTTGCTAAAGTCGTTGCTCAATAAAACTGAACAACCATTTCATACAAACGCCATCTAATCGTGGTATAAGATCTCTACAACTATCTACAACTGAGGGCTAACACCGGTTAGCCCTGCTTACCCACCGAAAGCAGATTGCTTAAGGATTTAAGATGCAACGCAGAACCAAAATTGTCGCTACCCTTGGCCCAGCAACCGATTCACCAGAGGTACTTGAACGCCTCGTTCAAGCGGGTGTGAACGTTGTCCGATTAAACTTCTCGCACGGCGAGGCGGATGATCACAAGAAGCGCGCAGCAATGGTTCGCGAAGCAGCCGCTAAAGCGGGTCGATTCGTTGCGATCCTGGGTGACTTACAAGGCCCTAAGATTCGTATTGCTCGATTCAAAGACACTAAGATCCATCTCAAAGTGGGTGATCGTTTTGCTCTGGACTCAAGCATGGACAAAACGGCCGGCACACAAGAGGCTGTTGGTATCGACTACGAGCAACTGGTAGAAGATTGTAAACCAGGTGATGTGCTACTGCTTGATGACGGTCGTGTACAGATGCGCGTTGTTGAGAAGAAGCTAAACCGCTTAGAGTGTGAAGTGACCGTGGGTGGCCCACTCTCAAACAATAAGGGCATCAACCTACAGGGCGGTGGCCTTTCAGCGGCCGCTCTGACTGAAAAAGATAAGGCAGACATCATTACCGCAGCAGAGATCGATGTGGACTACCTAGCGGTCTCCTTCCCTCGCTCAGGTGCTGACATCACAGAAGCGCGCGAACTGATGAATGCGGCCGGTGGTGACGCAGGTATTGTTGCCAAGATCGAGCGGGCAGAGACGGTTAGCTGTGTCGAAAATATCGATGAGATCATTCTGGCATCCGACAGCGTCATGGTGGCTCGTGGCGACCTGGGCGTAGAGATCGGCGATGCAGAACTGATCGGTATTCAGAAATTGATCATCGATCGTGCACGCACACTGGATCGCACCGTAATCACAGCAACGCAGATGATGGAGTCGATGATCTCCAGCCCAATGCCGACACGTGCAGAGGTTTTTGACGTAGCCAACGCTGTTCTAGATGGAACCGATGCTGTAATGCTTTCAGCAGAAACCGCCGCTGGTGAATTCCCAATAGAGACCGTCGAGGCGATGTCTCGCGTCATTATTGGCGCTGAGAAGAATCGTCAATCTCAAGTCTCTAAGCACCGTATGAACGAGCGGTTCCACAAAATCGATGAATCGATCGCCTTGGCGGCTATGTATACGGCTAACCACTTAGAGGGTGTCACTGCGATTATTTCTATGACTGAATCAGGGGCTACACCCCTTCTGATGTCACGCATTCGCTCTGGCCTACCGATCTTCGCCTTCTCAAAGAATCCAAAGACACAGACCCGCGTGGCACTCTACCGTGGCGTTAAAACCGTTCCGTTTGATTCAGAAGCGGTTCCCAACGAAGAGATCAACCAACGTGCTGTCGAAGAGCTACAGCGTCGTAAGGTAGTAAAAGAGGGTGATATCGTCTTGATTACTAAGGGCGACTACGTCAACGCTCAGGGTGGTACCAACACCATGAAGATCGTTCGCGTCGGACCGAATATTAAGTAACCGCATCACTTGAGGTGTCTGGCCTTCAGCCTGACACCCTTATTTATTGAATGGGTCAGACCAACAGTCTGGCCCATTTTTGTTGGAGCCTTATCGAAGATGAGGCGATAGCCTTCTCGCTTCACCCAGGGCTAGCTCCTACACCGCTAAGTAGTTATGTAGGAGCTAGCCAAAGGCGAAGCGAACTTAACAAAATAAGCCGATTCGCGGCCTTTTCAAGACCGCTCCAACGCTTTCCTACGCCACACTCTTAACGCACTGCAAAAAATTTAAGAAGCCGTTAAGAGGTATTTTTGACTTGTTTCTTAATCGTTCCCTGACTAAATTACGTAGCTACTAAATCGATTAAGTAAAACGTCTGTTTTGCATAATCTTATAACTGCAGGAAGCAGTATTAATAATAAGCAACTGGAGGTTTTTGGTGGCATCGGTCAATCTGAGCAACCTAAACAAAATTTACGGCGAAAAAAGCAAAACGCCGGTCCACATTCTTCATGATGTTAATCTCGACATCACCGACGGTGAGTTTGTGGTATTCGTTGGGCCTTCAGGCTGTGGTAAATCAACCCTACTTCGTTGTATTGCAGGACTTGAAGAGATCTCTTCAGGCGACCTGAATATCGCTGGTGAGCGCGTCAACGATCACACACCTAAAGAGCGTGGCATCGGCATGGTCTTTCAGTCATATGCGCTCTATCCGCACATGTCCGTCTACCACAACATGGCGTTTGGTCTTGAACTCTCTGGCATGCCTAAGGATGAGATCCGCAGCCGCGTAACTGAAGTGGCTAAGACTCTGCAACTGGATCATCTACTGGATCGTAAGCCTAAAGCTCTATCAGGTGGCCAGCGCCAACGTGTTGCTATAGGTCGCGCCATAGTTCGTGAGCCTAAAGTCTTCCTTTTCGACGAGCCTCTTTCTAATTTAGATGCGGCACTACGTGTTCAGATGCGTATCGAAATTGCTCGTCTTCACGGTACGCTAAAGAACACTATGATCTACGTGACTCACGATCAGATCGAAGCGATGACGCTTGCAGACAAAATCGTCGTTCTAAGCGCAGGCCGCATTGAGCAGGTGGGTGCGCCACTGGAACTGTACCACCGCCCTGCTAACCGTTTTGTCGCTGGTTTCATTGGCTCACCGAAGATGAACTTCCTAGAAGTGAGTGTCGATGCAGTCGAGAAAAATCAGATCACGATCTCTCTTGATGGTCACTCT
The DNA here is from genome assembly GCF_013282935.1 of Marinobacterium sp. xm-d-579. Lineage (NCBI taxonomy): Bacteria > Pseudomonadati > Pseudomonadota > Gammaproteobacteria > Oceanospirillales > Oceanospirillaceae > Marinobacterium > Marinobacterium sp. xm-d-579. Next base: position 129,596 of record NZ_WBYP01000002.1, on the reverse strand, counting down.
CTGACGCTAGATCGCCAAACTGATGCTTTTGCCTGCGATAAAGCCGCACTTGGCATTCGCCCAGAACACCTAACAGTAGATGGTAGCGGCGATCTCTTTATTGAGAGCACCGTCAGCCATGTCGAGCATCTTGGTGACCAGTGCATGATATATATGGATTTGGAAGGTTTGGAATCACCCGTTGTTGTTGTCGCTGATGGCGATGTCACTGCAAAGAGCGGCCAAACATTAAAGCTCGGCATTCCGGTTGAACGTTGTCACCTGTTTGATCAGAACGATCAGCGTGTGCTTCCGGTTGAATAAGAATTTGAGTTTCGTGCATTCGGCATGATTTTCACGGGTTGAGCACCCGGCATAGTGCAAGCCGCTCACACAATAAAATCAAAACAGAGGTTTACCCTGATGACTCTACGTAAGACTCTTTCGGTAGCAATCGCACTTGCTACTCTTTCAGGCACAGCGGCAGCTGAAGGTCTAAAGTTCGATAAAGCAGACAACCGTTTCTCTTGGGATTCACTGTCAAAATTCGAAAAGATGGATCTAAATGGCAAAACAATTCGCTTTGACGGCCCATGGATCGATGGTGACGAAGCTAACCTTCGCACAGTGATTGCCTACTTCGAAGAAGCGACCGGCGCGACTGTTGAATACAACGGCTCTAACGACTTCGAACAGCTTGTTCTAGTTGATATGAAAGCGGGCAACCCACCCAACCTAGCAGCATGGCCACAACCTGGTACCGTGTCTGAGCTAGCATCACAGGGTAACCTAGTCGCTCTATCTGACAGTGTTGAGCAAGCGGTAGCAACTAACTACGCAGCAGGCCAAAGCTGGGTTGATCTAGGTACTTACAAAGGCGCTGACGGCAAAGAGGCGATGTTTGGTCTTCCATACAACGTTAACTTGAAGTCACTCGTTTGGTACGTACCAGAGAACTTTGAAGAGATGGGTTACGAAATTCCACAATCGATGGAAGAGCTAATTGCCCTATCTGATCAGATCGTTAAAGATGGCGGCACACCTTGGTGTATCGGCATGGAGTCTGGTGGTGCAACCGGTTGGGTTGGTACTGACTGGATGGAAGATCTAATGCTTCGCACTCAGCCACCTTCTGTCTACGATCAGTGGGTTTCAAACGAGATGCCATTCAACGATCCTAAAGTGATTGAAGTCATGAACACCTTCGGTCAGTTCGTGCTGAACGACGACTACGTGGATGGTTCATCTTCTGCTGTTGCTTCGATCTTCTTCGGTGACTCACCAAAAGGTTTGTTCGATACACCACCTAAGTGTTACATGCACCGTCAGGCGTCGTTCATCCCTGCATTCTTCCCAGATCAGTACAAAGAGACGATCGGTACAGATTCTGACTTCTTCTACTTCCCATCGTACGAAAGCAAAGATCTAGGTAACCCTGTTCTTGGCGGTGGTACGTTGATCACGATGATGAAGGACTCACCAGAATCACAAGTCTTCATGGACTACCTGACTTCACCAATCGCACACGAGTTGTGGATGGCTGGCCAAGGCTTCCTAACACCACACAAAGGCGCGAAGCTTGAAGCTTACTCAAGCGACACGCTACGTAAGCAAGGTGAGATCTTCTTGAATGCAACAACCTTCCGCTTCGATGCGTCTGACCTAATGCCAGGTGCTATCGGTGCCGGTGCATTCTGGACAGGTATGGTTGACTTCACTTCAGGCAAATCGGCTGAAGAAGTCACTACCGACATCCAAAAAGCTTGGGATGCTATCAAGTAATAGCGCCCACCTTCGCTTCATCTGCGATAAAGCTCCTACACTCTTGTAGGAGCGATCTCGCAGAGGTCGCGATTCAAAAGAGGGATCAGACTCAAGGTCTGATCCCACTCTCTGATCGACTCATATTGAGACCACTATGACTGAACAGATCTACTCTGCCCTAATCGCGATCCTTATTGGTGTATCCGCGGTTATTATCTACTTCTGGGGCAGCAACTGGATTCTAGATGCGCTGATTTCAAAATCATCACGCGCTAACAAAGAGGTACTTCGCGAGAAAATCCGCCCATGGCTATTTGCGGGGCCGGCACTCTTCTTCTTGACGCTCTACCTTGTCTACCCTGTTTTCGAAACCCTGTGGCTGTCGTTCCAAAACTCCGACTCCACAGAGTTTGTTGGCTGGTCCAACTACGCATGGCTGTTTAATGATGGACAGTTCCATATTACGCTGCGCAACAACCTACTTTGGCTGATCATTGTGCCTACACTCTCTACTGTTTTTGGTCTCGCAGTAGCTGTGTTAGCCGATCGTGCCAAGTTCGGCACCATCGCCAAATCAATTATTTTCATGCCGATGGCGATCTCATTTGTTGGTGCCTCGGTTATCTGGAAGTTTGTCTACCACTACAACGGTGAAGGCGATACTCAAATCGGCATTCTTAACGCCATAGTGGTGGCGTTCGGTGGCGAACCGCAGTTCTGGTTATCGATGGAGATCTGGAACTCTGTACTGCTGATGGTCATCCTCATTTGGATTCAGACCGGTTTTGCGATGGTGATTTTAGGTGCTGCACTTCGCAGTGTTCCTGAAGAGACACTAGAAGCAGCGATCATCGATGGCGCTAACCGTCGTCAGCTATTCTTCCGAATCACACTACCCCAGATCATGCCAACCGTCATCGTGGTTTGGACCACCATCGCCATTCTGGTTTTGAAAGTATTCGACATCGTCTTAGCGATGACCAATGGCCAGTGGGAAACCCAAGTATTGGCCAACCTAATGTATGACTGGATGTTCCGCGGTGCCGGTGACTTTGGCCGAGGCAGTGCCATTGCCATCATTATCATGTTGTCAGTGACACCAATCATGGCTTGGAACATCTACCGTTTCCGTAAAGATGAGGCAGGACGCTAATGAGTACACAATCTTCTTTCTTGCCAAGGTTCTTTAACGGCACCGCACTAACCGCCCTGGTTATTCTTTGGCTAGTCCCAACACTGGGTCTGTTTGTCAGCTCTATCCGTGACAAAGATCAGTTGGCGGCATCGGGCTGGTGGACCTCGTTTAATGAGTCAAAACAGGTCACCTTTGCCCGGACCGATCTACCTGAGACACAACAGCAGATTGATGGTCAGTTTGTCTTAAGCGGTCAACTGACGGCTGACGATGGCACTGCATTCACAAACATCTTAGCGTTCGGCAGCAGCTCACGGGATCCAGAAGAGGTTCCAGCCGGTGAGACAGCAACGCTAAAAAATGGTGCGCAGCTAACGGTGAACAGTGACGGTAGCTACACCTATGTCCAGGACAAAGAGATTACCGGCAGCCGTGGCAAGCGTATCTTCTTCGCCTACGGTCAACCGCCACGCTTTACGCTAGAGAACTACGACAATGTCTTGGATAAAGGCAAAATCGGTCAGGCGTTTCTTAATACACTGGCCGTAACCATCCCAGCGACCGTTATTCCGGTTCTGATCGCAGCCTTTGCGGCCTACGCCTTCAGCTGGATGCAGTTTGCCGGTCGTGAGTGGCTGTTCGCTGTGGTTATCGGTCTATTGGTCGTGCCGCTACAAACCTCACTGGTTCCGCTACTGCGTCTCTACTCAGATCTAGGTCAGATGTTCGGCTTTGAGAGTAAGGGCTACCCCGGCGTCTGGATGGCGCATACGGGCTTCGGCTTGCCATTGGCAATCTACTTGATGCGTAACTACATGAAGAGTCTGCCTGGAGATTTGATCGAGAGTGCGCGTGTCGATGGAGCTAGCCACTTCCAGGTCTTCACTAGAATCATTCTGCCACTGTCTCTCCCAGCACTGGCCAGTTTCACGATTTTCCAGTTCCTTTGGGTTTGGAATGACCTGTTGGTGGCACTGGTATTCCTAGGACAGGGCGAAGATCAGATTGTACTGACTGCCCAACTGCGTGCCCTACTCGGCACCCGCGGTTCCAACTGGGAAGTGCTAACCTCAGGCGCCTTCATCAGTATTATCTTGCCGCTGCTCGTCTTCTTTGCACTGCAACGATTCTTCGTACGCGGCTTAGTAGCAGGATCAGTGAAAGGCTAAGCCTAAATGGCTGCCGCCTTTCACGGTGACTGGCTTTCAGCCTGTCACCCACTGTGTGGAAATTACTGAGAAAGCAGATGACAGGCTAAAGCCTGTCACTGTTGATATGAACTGAATTAGGTGACTGGCTTTAGCCTGTCACTGGTGAATTAAAAAAACAAAGGTGACTGGCTTCAGCCTGTCACCAAAACAGCGAATAAAACATGACCAACAAACCAGACCAAACACTACCCGAGCACTTTAAAGCTCAGCGCGGTTGGATCAACGATCCAAACGGCTTGGTCTATTTTGACGGTCGTTACCACCTCTTCTACCAGCACTACCCAGAAGGACTGACCTGGGGCCCTATGCACTGGGGACATGCCGTCAGCTCCGATCTGAATCAGTGGCAGCATAAACCCATTGCCTTAGAGCCTGACGAACAGGGTATGTGCTTCTCTGGAAGCGCCATTGTCGATTGGAAGGATGACTCGGGCCTATTTGATGGCCAAGTGGGCCTGATCGCTTTCTATACCGCTCATCGTGACAAAGAGGGGTTTGATCGCGACTACGAGCAAGATCAATGCATCGCCTACTCTAGCGACAGTGGTGAGACCTGGACCAAATATTCAAACAACCCTGTTTTGAGCAACCCCGGTTTTTCTGACTTCCGTGACCCTAAAGTCTTTTGGCACGAAGAGAGTCAGCACTGGATTATGTGTCTGGCAACACGTCAAACCATCTCTTTCTACCGTTCCAAAAATCTGCTCGATTGGAGCTTCTGCTCAGAGTTTGGAGAAGGCCAAGGGGCACACGAATGGCACCCTTGGGAGTGCCCTGATCTATTCGAACTGACCACCGAGAATGGTCTAACCGCTTGGGTATTGGTAGTGGGAATTGGTATGACACCCGACATCCACTACGGTTCGTACACCCAATACTTTATCGGTGACTTTGACGGAATACAGTTTACTAACCGAAACCCGGCCGGCACGGTTTTGCTGTTAGATGAGGGGCGCGACTACTATGCGACACAGAGCTGGTCAGACGCCCCCAATCAACAACGACAGGCCATCTCTTGGTTTAGCAACTGGCGCTACGCCAATGAACTCCCCTGCTCGGTCACCAATGGCCAGATGACTCTACCCCGTCAGTTAAGACTGATAGAGACCGCTGATGGATTAAGAATTGCACAACAGTTTGCGAGTCGTTCAGAAGCCGAGGCCATTCAGCCAACCGACTCTATTAGGTTGAACAAGGGCAAACACCAGAGCACTCAATTCAATTTGGACGTCGGTGAATCTGCCTATTTTGCATCAGACGATGATGCACATCGAATTGAGATTAAGCGAATAGAAGAGCGTTACCAGATAAGTATTGGTCGCTCTGTTGATACCGATGATGACGAGTTAAACCGACACTTTTCGCATCAATACAGCCGAGAGTTAAACGTGAACGGGCCACTATACGCTGAGTGGATCTTCAGTGAAGCGGGGCTGGAGATGCTGCTGGCCGATGGATTGATGAGTATTACGCAAAGGTCATTTCCAGAGCGCCCTTAAAAGAGTGTTGGAGCGTCCTTAAAAAGGTCGCGATGCTTTAAATAGATCTGGGATCGCCTCATCTTCGATAAGGCACCAACAAAAGCGGGGTGACAGGCTGAAGGCCAGTCACCCGAAAAGAAACACCGGTGACTGGCTTCAGCCTGTCATCCGCAATAATAGAAAACAGTAGAGACAAGACTATGAGCAACAACCCCTGGTGGAAAGGCGGTATCATCTACCAAATCTATCCTCGCAGTTATATGGACTCCAACGGCGACGGGATTGGTGATCTTCCCGGTATCACATCCAAGCTGGATTACATCGCTTCACTGGGCGTTGATGCCATCTGGCTCTCCCCTTTCTTCAAGTCACCGATGAAAGACTTTGGCTACGACGTCTCTGACTACTGTGATGTCGACCCTATGTTTGGCACGCTTGATGACTTCAAAGCGCTGGTTGCTCGCGCACACGAACTGGGGTTAAAAGTTATGATCGATCAGGTGCTATCACACACCTCGGATCAACACCCCTGGTTTACCGAAAGCCGATCTAATAGAACCAATCCGAAAGCCGACTGGTATGTCTGGGCCGATCCAAAACCGGATGGCACACCGCCCAATAACTGGCTATCGATCTTTGGCGGTTCTTCATGGCAGTGGGATACCCAGCGCCAGCAGTACTACCTGCACAACTTCCTAACGAGCCAGCCGGATCTTAATTTCCACAACCCAGAGGTGTTCCAAGCAAACTTGGATAACATGCGCTTCTGGTTAGATTTGGGTGTTGATGGCTTCCGTTTGGACACCGTGAACCTCTACTACCATAGCGCTGGGCTAGAGAATAACCCTCCTCATCCAGAGGGCATGCCGTACATTAACAGTGTTGACGCTTCGAACCCATATGTTCGCCAAACTCACCAGTACGATTTAAGTCAGCCGGAAAACCTGAACTTCCTGAAAGCGATGCGAGACCTGCTCAATGAGTATGACGATCGTGGAATGGTCGGTGAGATCGGCGTCGACCATACTGATCCACTGCAACGTATGGCTGAGTATACGGCCGGTGGTGATAAGCTGCACATGGCCTACACCTTTGACCTGTTGTCATCAGAACACAGTGCTGACTACTTCCGTCAAGTGATAACTACCTTTAAAGCGAACGCGGGTGATGCTTGGCCCTGTTGGGCGGCATCCAACCATGACGTGAAGCGCAGCGCGACACGCTGGGGTGAGCAAGAGGATCCAAACCAATTCCCACTCGTTTCCATGGCCATGCTAATGAGCCTGCGCGGTAGCGTCTGTCTCTATCAAGGCGAAGAGCTTGGGCTACCAGAAGCGGATGTCCCCTTTGAAGCTCTACAAGATCCCTATGGCATAGAATTCTGGCCCGAATACAAAGGCCGTGATGGCTGTCGTACCCCAATGGTCTGGGATAACAGCGAGCAAGCGGGGTTCTCCCACGCTAAGCCATGGCTGCCAGTCGATCCAAGACATCTACCACTGTCTGTTGAGACGCAGGAACAGCAGAACGACTCATTGCTTCAGAAAATGCGTCAGTTCATTCAATGGCGCCAGCAACAGCCGGCACTGATTCAAGGTGATATAGAACTTATTGAAGAGACAGGCGAAGCCTTTGTATTCACGCGTCAATCTGAGGAACAGTCACTGTTAGTTGCGATCAATATGACCAGTAAAGAGTTAACGGTGCCCTACAGCGGAGCGATCAACTCAGTGTTAACCGAGCACGGTTTTAGCGGAAGATACGAAAATGGTGCGATGGTACTGCCGCCCTATCAGGCGTTGTTTGCAGAGGTTTGAATAACGTAGATGTGCCCTTAGCAGACTGTTGGAGCGTCCTTAAAAAGGTCGCGATGCTTTTAACTTAAATGGGATCGCCTCATCTTCGATAAGGCTCCAACGGGTAGAGGCGATAAGGCTCCAACAGGTAGAGATGATTATGAAAAAAATGACAATAAAAGAGGTGGCGAAAGCGATTGGTGTCTCTACAGCCACCATCTCAAACGCCTTTAACCGCCCTGATCAGCTCTCTGAAGCGCTTCGCACCAAAATCTTAGCTCAGTGCCAAGAGCTAGGTTACGTCGGCCCTAGCGCGGCTGGACGCTACCTACGCACCGGTCGCTCGGGGGTAGTGGGTATTGTGCTAACCGATCGTCTTGCCTATTCAATGAACGACTACGTCGCTAGCCACTTTCTTTCTGGCTTAGCCGATGAGTTCGATAAGGCGCATCTCAATATGCTGCTGCTCTCGGCAAGGGACTTGGATCACGCAAACCGTCAGCGCCTGCATGAATCGATGGTTGATGGATTTATTGTCTACGGCTTTATCCCACCTGGCCCAACGCTAGAACACCTAAAACGTCAGCAGAAGCGCCTGATTGTTGTGGATCATAAGATAGAGGGCTATGGGTCGGTTAACATCGATAACCGCGAAGCGAGCTACCAAATCGCTAGACACGCCCTAAAACAGCCACCGAAAAACCCTGCTGTCCTAGCTCTACGTATCACCTCAGATGATGGCATTACCCAAGCAAACGAAGAGACCCTAAAAACCGTCGGCCTTCGCCTCTCACTGGATCGCTTGAACGGTTACTTTGATGCCTTCGATGAAGCGGGAATAGAACGACCCATGGATCAAATCTGGAACCTTCACGTTAACGACTACGACGAAGCGTTCAAACTGGCCTACCAAGTACTAAGCCAACCCAACCGCCCTGACCTGCTGCTCTGCCAATCAGACGTCATGGCCATCGCCGCCATGCGAGCCGCCCTGCAGATGGGCATCAAGTTCCCAGAGGATCTAAGAATCACAGGCTTTGACGGCATTCCAGAGGCACAAGCCATGCCCAAAGCGATCACCACCATACAACAACACTCGTTCGAAAAAGGCCGTATGGCGGCAAAGCTGCTTATAGAGAATCGTATGAGTGAGGATATTGTGATGCCGACAGAATTGTTGATCGGCGAGTCTTGTCCGTAAAAACGGTTGGAGCTTTATCGTAGATGAAGCGATGAACACAGCCAATAAGCTTAATTTGAGAGTGGTGTCAGACCAGAGGTCAGACACCGGAGCGCCAACATAACTTCACACCACTGGGTCTGACCTCCGGTCTGACCCAACATTTTCAGCCTGTCATCTACTGTTGGAAAACCGCCATCATCGCGGCCTTTATAAGACTGCTCCAACAAAACAACCGACACCCCGTTGGAGCCTTATCGTAGATGAGGCGATCATCATCGCGGCCTTTATAAGACCGCTCCAACATCCTAAAAAATCTACATATTCCAAAAAAGAATAATTTATATAACCAAAAGATCTCAAAGTTAACCGAAACTTAACGGTATAGATAAACTATTGATTTAAAATAACTTTTACAACCCAATGCTTTTCTGAACAGAAAATTAACAAAAAAAAGTCTATTTTCTAGGAACTTTTTTAAAAAGCGGGTTGACCCCAGGTATTTCGGGGGATAAAGTGCATTCTGTCCAAAGCCGAACGGGTTTGGGTTTTAACTTAAACTTAGATTTGGCCGGATATTTGAGGCTTAAATTAAAAATTCTGGAGATTTCCAAAATGAAAAAACTACTTGCAGTTGCTGTTGCTACAGCTATCTCTGCGCCAGCAATGGCTGACATGACTATCTACGGTACCGTAGCAGTTGACTTCATCTCTGCTGAAAGCGCTACTACTTCATCTACTGATTCACAGATTCAGAGAGATGACGTTGTTTTCGGTATGAAAGGCTCTTCAACTACTGACGGTGGCCTAACTGTTGGTGCTGAAATCAAAACTGAAGGTACTTTCGCAGAACCTACTCTAGCATACCTAACTGTTGGTAACGACATGGTTACTCTAAGCGCTGGTAAAATCGGCAACCCAGCAAACGCTGCTGAAACGGCTGGTTTCTCTGACACGGCTGAGCTAGGCGTATTCTCTGGTGAGATCGACAACGCTGCTGCACTAACACTTTCTTCAAACGGCTTCACAGCGTCTATCGGTGCGTTCCAGAACGCTGCAGTTAATGCTGTAACTGACAACGACGGTTTCGTTGCTGCTCTAGGCTACGCGGTTGACGGTTTCGCATTCAACTACGGTTACGAAACTTCAAACGGTACTCAAGAGAGCACTGGTCTTAAAGCTTCTTACACTGCAGACGCTTACTCTGTTGCTGTTTACAAAGCTGACCTAGACGTTGCTGGCACTAACGATGGCGATATCGATGTATTCGGTGTGACTGGTTCTTACACTATGGGTGCAACTACTATCTCTGCAATCCTAGCTGACCAAGAAGAGTACACTTCAGCTACAGCTAAGACTAACTCTGACCTAACTGCAGTTAAAGTTGCTCACAACCTAGGTGGCGGTCTATCTGCTTACGCTGAGTACGCTAACACTGACGCAGACGGTACTGCTTCAGACGTTGATTCGTACACTGCTGGTATGTCTTTCTCTTTCTAAGATCTTCTTAGATAGACAACATACAGGACCCGCTGCTCACGCAGCGGGTTTTTTTTCGCCTGTACATAGCAACCGTGACAGGCCTTCAGCCTATCTCCGGTGTGCTAAACCCACTACGGAGTAACCGTGACTGGCCTTCAGCCTGTCATCGGCTCTACCAAGCGACTTCCAGAGACTTGGGTAAAACTGTCCAGCAGCGTTTTCCAGAATCTCTGCCACTTGCAACAGCGGTTGACAGGCTAAAGCCAGTCACCGTAATAAGCCCTGCAACAAAGTATGTAGTAAAATTACGTAAATATATTCATTTAATCGCTTAACTCCCGTAGAATTAACGTAACTTAAACAAAAAACCTTATTTTAGGGGGCCAAAAATGAATCTTCTCACCTCATCTGTGACTTGGAAAAAGCTGGAGCAGCTTGCGCAAGAGACTCAAGATGACCGTATTAGCGAATACTTTAACCAAGACGCTAAACGCTTCGATAAGATGAGTGTCCGATTGGGCGAGCTATTTTTGGACTTCTCTAAAAACAAGATTAATGACGATGTCTTTAAGGCGCTCATCGATCTAGTAGAACACTCATCCTTACGCCAACGCCGTGCCCAGATGTTCTCGGGGGACATTATTAACGTGACCGAGAAACGTCCTGTTTTACATACCGCACTGCGTAACCGCGGTGATGAGCCGGTGATTGTGGAGGGTGTGGATGTGATGCCTGAGATTCGCGCTAGCTTAAACAAACTGAAGGTATTCAGTGAGCAGGTTCGTAACGGCGACTGGAAAGGCTATAAAGGCAACCGCATTACCGATGTGGTTAATATCGGGATTGGTGGTTCAGATCTTGGACCTAATATGGTGGTACGCGCCCTACTCCAATTCCGCCACCCAGATATCAAGTTCCACTTCATCTCTAATGTCGATGGCCAGCATATTAAGAAGACGCTTAAAAATTTGGATGCTAAATCGACACTATTTGTTGTCTCGACTAAGACCTTCTCTACCCAAGAGACTCTACTGAATGCTAAAACAGCTCGTCGCTGGTTCCGTGAACAGACCGGCGGCCACGAAGATATCAGCCAGCATTTTGTGGCGGTATCGACTAATCAAGCCGCTGCAATGGAGTTTGGCATTGCACAAGAGAACATCTTTGAGTTCTGGGCTTGGGTCGGTGGACGTTATTCGCTCTGGTCTGCAATCGGTCTGCCGATTGCGCTTTCGATTGGCTATGACAACTTCATTGATATGCTGGAAGGCGCCTACGAGATGGATCGCCACTTTGTGGAGGCGCCAATGGATCAGAACATGCCGGTGATTATGGCGCTGATCGGTATCTGGTACATCAACTTCTTGGGTGCTGAGACTCAGGCAGTGATTCCTTATGACCAGGCTCTTCACCAACTGCCGGCCTTCTTACAGCAGTTAGATATGGAGTCAAACGGTAAGTCGGTGGATATCAATGGCGACCCTGTCGATTATGCAACGGGACCTATCGTCTGGGGTCAGACCGGCTCGAATGGCCAACACGCTTTCTTCCAGTTACTGCACCAAGGGACACGATTCGTACCGATCGACTTTATCGCCTCGCTTGAGGCAGACGAGCAGACGGAAGAGCATCACTTCGCACTGCTAACCAATATGCTAGCGCAAGCCAACGCCTTTATGAACGGTGATGATTCAGACGGTCTGCTAGAGTACCAGAGCTGTCAAGGTAACCGCCCAAGTAACGTACTGTTAATGGATCGAATTAGCCCCCGCAACCTAGGGGCGCTGATTGCACTCTACGAACATAAGGTGTTTGTACAAGGCGCGATCTGGAACATCAACTCGTTTGACCAGTGGGGTGTTCAGCTAGGTAAGCGTTTGGCGAATGAGATCAGCCAACAGATTGGAGAGTCGACGCAAGGTTATGATCAGTCAACGCAGGGGTTGATGGCGTTGGTGCGGAAGCATATGGGTTAAAGACCAGCCGAGGTTGTTGGAGCCTTATCGAAGATGAGGCGATTTAATCGCTTCGCCTTCGGCTAGCTCCAACAAATAAGTCAAACTGTGCTTATCGCGGCCTTTTTAAGACCGCTCCAACAACATAGGTTGCTACTTCCCATACAACCGATCAATCGCAGCCTGGTTATCTTCTATTACCCTAGAGCGTTTGATCTTCTGTGTGGGTGTTACGTAGCCATTCTCAATCGAAAAGAGCTGGCGTTGCACAATGAACTTACGGATACGTTCAGTACCGTTAAGTTCTTGATTAACCCGTTTGACCGCTTTCGAGATGATCTTTTCTAGCTCTTCATCGGAGTCTGTTGCTTTTTGCAGGACTTCAGACGGAACGATAATCGCGGACAACCAAGGTTTGGCATCGCCAAGCACAACTGCTTGATCCACCTCCTCCTCCAGTGTCAGCTTCGCTTCTAGCTTGGCAGGCGCAACGTTATCACCACCTGAAGTGACGATAAGGTCTTTCGAACGCCCTACAATAGAAACAAATCCCTCTTCATCGATTTCGGCCAGGTCACCCGTATGCAACCAACCATCCTTGATGGTGACTGCCGTAGCTGACTCATTCTGCCAATACCCTTTCATGACGTTGTCACCACGGACTAACAGCTCACCATCGTCCGCTACTTTTAACTCACAATCCAACGGCAAGCCAACGGTTGTCATTCGGATATTGCCTGGACGGTTGACCGTCACCAAAGGCGAGGCTTCTGTCTGGCCATAGCCCTGAATAATGCCAATCCCCAAAGCAGCAAAGAAGTTACCAATCTCTGGGTTCAGCGGTGCACCACCTGAAACAAAGTATTTAATCTTGCCGCCAAAACGATCACGCAGTTTTTTACGAACCAATTTCTCTAATAGAGGATCAAGAATGGCTTCGAGTAGCGAGAGTTTTTCATCATTAAGCTTTTTCGTGCCAATCGCCAAAGCCCTGTAAAAGAGCCCTTTTCGGAAACCGCTGGCTCGATCCACACCCGACTTGATACGCGCATAGAGCATGTCGTAGAGGCGAGGAACCGCTGTTGCTATAGATGGAGAGACCTCGGTTAGATACTGCGCGAGCCTATCGGTTGATTCGCAGTAGAAGATCTCAGCCCCTTGTGTAATCGGCATGTGCAGGCCAGCTGTATGCTCGTACGCGTGAGCAAGTGGCAAGAATGAGAGGAATCGATCCTCCTCATTAACCGGAATGGTATCCAACACTCGCGCAGCAGCTTCGACGTTATGAATGATGTTCTTGTGGGTCAGCATCGCCGCTTTAGGATGACCGCCCGTGCCCGAGGTAAAGATCAGGGTACAGACATCGTCAGTTTCTATGGCTGACAGATCTGGACGCTCGGCTCCTTGTTGAACCTCTGGCCAGGACAGAATCTCTGTGTGCCAATCCGGTTTATCATGCTCACCCTGGTCGATCACAATCATATGTGTGACACATTCGTGGCTAATATTGGCCTCTAGTACTCTATCTGCCAACTCCTGAGAGGAGACAATGGCAAATTTAGGGCTGGTCAAAGAGAGAATATGGCGAAGATCATCAACAGTGTGTGCTGTATAAGCTGGAACCACATAAGCACCCACAGACATGATCGCTAAATCACTGATGGCCCACTCAGGACGGTTTTCAGAGAGGATCAAAACGCGATCGTCTTTACCGACGCCGTACTGGGTTAAATAGTGACTGAGTGTTGAAATTTGATCGGCTGTCTCTTGCCAAGAGAGCGTCTTCCACTCTCCGTTAGATTTATAGCCAAGGAAGGTACGATCTTGATAACGATCAACCTGTTTGTAGAAGCGGGATACTAGGTTCATGTTTGTCTTTTTTCTTATAAATTTAATGGAAATACGCGTTTAGTGTTAACTTGGTGCTATGTGCGTATTAGATTTGAATATAAATTGTTATTCAAGGGCGGATGACAGTGTAAAGCTGTACTAAAGAGAATAATTGACCAATGAAATTGATTAAACGCACTTCAGTCCTGCTAACACTCATCTACCTATCCGCTTGTGGGTATATGTACTTTGCGCAGGACTCTTTGATCTTTAAGCCGACCTACGAAACGAAGTCGGTTGAGAAGGTATTCCCCGGTGCAAGCGAGCTCTTTATCAATACCCCACATGGCAACCGCCTTCATACTTGGTACAAACCAGCTAAGCCTGGACGAGAGACACTTGTCTATCTGCACGGCAATGCTCGCAACCTGAGTACACGTGGGCGACTGATTAATATCTTATCAGAGGATGATCGAGGGCTATTGATCTTTAGCTGGGGCGGGTTTGGTCAAAGTACTGGTACACCCAGCGAGGTTAGCTTTTACGACGACGCACGTGCGATCTTTAATTGGTTAGCCATAGAACAGAATCTGAATTCATCAGATCTGATCATCTACGGCGAATCACTGGGCACTGGCGTGGCGGTTCAACTGGCTACTGAGCGCGATTTTAAAGGAATGATTCTGGCAGCTCCTTATACTTCCATCGCTCAGATGGCAGCCGATGACTATCCCTGGTTACCGGTTAACTTACTGCTTAAACACCGATTTGATTCGATTGATAAGATTCAACAGGTGGATGAGCCTTTAGTGATCTTGCACTCAACCGATGATGACACCATTCCCTACGAGCAAGGTGTAACGCTTTTTGAAGCTGCTGAAGAGCCGAAGCTGTTTATGGGGTTTGAGGATCGAGAACATACGCGGTTTCGATCGGAGGATGTTGATCGGGCAATTCGCTGGATATTATCTAGGAAGTGAATCGCGACCTTTCGCTTCGCTCAAGAACGCTCCTACTTCATGCTTATTCAACAGACACAAAAAAACCCGCCGAGGCGGGATTTTCTTTATAGCTAGAAAACGAATTACTTCATTGCCCAGCCAGTTACTTCAGATAGGGCTACGCCGATATCTGCTAGTGAACGTACAGTCTTAACACCTGCGTCTTCTAGTGCTGCGAACTTCTCGTCTGCAGTGCCTTTACCGCCAGAGATGATTGCACCTGCGTGGCCCATGCGCTTGCCTGGAGGCGCAGTTACACCCGCGATGTAAGAGACAACAGGTTTCGTTACGTTTGCTTTGATGTAAGCAGCCGCTTCTTCTTCTGCTGAACCACCGATCTCACCGATCATAACAATCGCTTCAGTCTGTGGATCGTTTTGGAACATCTCTAGGATATCGATGAAGTTAGAACCAGGGATTGGGTCACCACCGATACCAACACAAGTAGACTGACCGAAGCCCGCGTCAGTTGTCTGTTTAACCGCTTCGTACGTAAGCGTACCAGAGCGTGAAACGATACCAACTTTACCTGGTAGGTGGATGTGACCTGGCATGATACCGATCTTACATTCGCCTGGTGTGATAACACCTGGACAGTTAGGACCGATTAGACGCACGCCTAGCTCGTCACACTTAACTTTACACTGAAGCATGTCCATGACTGGGATGTGCTCTGTGATACAAACGATTAGCTTGATGCCAGCGTTAGCCGCTTCAAGGATCGAATCTTTACAGAACGCCGCTGGTACGTAGATAACTGATGCTTCTGCGCCAGTCTGCTCTACTGCTTCAGCAACGGTGTTGAATACAGGAAGACCTAGGTGAGTTGTGCCACCCTTACCTGGAGTCACACCGCCAACCATTTTAGTGCCGTAGGCGATCGCTTGTTCAGAGTGGAAAGTACCCTGACCACCCGTGAAACCCTGACAGATTACTTTGGTGTCTTTGTTAATTAGTACTGACATGATTAGTTGCCTCCTGCTGCTTTAACTGCTTGCTGTGCAGCGTCAGTCAAGCTGGTAGCCGCGATGATATCCAAACCAGATTCAGATAGCAGTTTAGAGCCGAGGTCTGCGTTGTTACCTTCAAGGCGAACAACCACTGGAACTTCTACGCCCACTTCTTTAACAGCACCGATGATGCCTTCTGCGATTAGGTCACAACGTACGATACCACCGAAGATGTTAACCAATACCGCTTTAACTTTGCTGTCTTCAAGAATGATCTTGAACGCTTCAGTAACACGCTCTTTCGTCGCGCCGCCACCTACGTCAAGGAAGTTTGCTGGGAAACCGCCGTGTAGAGAGACGATGTCCATAGTACCCATTGCAAGGCCAGCACCGTTAACCATACAACCGATGTTGCCGGTTAGTGCTACGTAGTTAAGATCCCACTCAGCCGCGCGTGCTTCACGCTCGTCTTCCTGTGATGGATCTTCCATTGCTTGGATATCTTTGTGACGGTAAACCGAGTTGCCATCGATCACGACTTTCGCATCTAGACAATGTAGGTTGCCTTCGTCAGTGATCACCAGCGGGTTGATCTCTAGAAGAGCTAGATCTTTCTCTTCAAACATCTTCGCAAGACCCATGAAGATCGCGACGAACTGTTTAATCTGTACGCCTTCAAGACCCAACTTGAATGCTAGCTCACGACCCTGGTATGGCTGCGCGCCAGTCAAAGGATCGATGGTTGCTTTAAGAATCTTCTCAGGTGTTTCGTGAGCGACTTTCTCGATCTCTACACCACCTTCAGTCGATGCCATGAAGACAATGCGACGTGATGAACGGTCAACAACCGCACCTAGGTATAGTTCGTTTGCGATGTCTGTGCAGGTCTCAACAAGAATTTTAGAGACTGGCTGACCGTTCGCGTCAGTTTGGTAAGTTACCAGATTAGTACCTAGCTTATCTTTTGCGAAAGCTGCTGCTTCTTCTGGAGAGTCTACTAGTTTAACGCCGCCCGCTTTACCGCGGCCACCTGCGTGTACCTGTGCTTTAACAACCCACTTATCACCGCCAATTTGTTTGGCTGCTTCTGCGGCTGCTTCCGGTGTATCGACTGCAATGCCTTGTGACACTGGCAGACCGTACTGTGCAAACAGCTGCTTGCCCTGATACTCGTGAAGATTCATTCTATAGTCCGTTATTTAGGTCGGTTAAACGAACACGGGGTTACCCGTGCCATCGATCTGAACAAAAGCGCTTCAAGCTTTTGACCTGAAGCGCTCCCTGTTCTGCGATTAACGCTTTTTGCGATTCGCAATGTGGATAGCGTGATTATCCACAGCTAGAGCTGCTTCGTGGATCGCTTCACTCACGGTTGGGTGAGCAAATACGGTCAACTGCAGATCTTCCGCGCTTGATGCAAATTCCATTGCGATAACACCCTGAGCGATCAGCTCAGAGGCGATACCACCAACGATGTGTACACCAAGAATACGGTCGGTAGCTTCATCAGCGAGCATCTTAACGAAGCCCTCTGTCGCATTCGCTGCCATGGCACGGCCAGACGCTGCGAATGGGAATTTGCCACTCTTGTATTTGATACCTTCCGCCTTAAGCTGCTGTTCGGTCTTACCGACCCAAGCCAACTCAGGGAAAGTGTAGATGATGTTAGGAATGCAGTCGTAGTTCATTGCCGCTTTGTGGCCTGCAATGATGTCTGCAACCATGATGCCCTCTTCTGATGCTTTGTGTGCAAGCATCGGGCCACGTACTGAGTCACCAATTGCGTAAACGCCTGGTGCACCGGTACGACAGTTTTCGTCAACGAAGATGAAGCCGCGCTCATCCAAAGAGACACCTGAGTCTTCAGCTAGAAGACCGTTGGTTTGTGGACGGCGGCCGACAGCAACAATCAGCTTATCAACAACAAGCTCTTTATCGCCTTCTGAATCGGTGTATTTAACTTTTACTGCTTTACCATCAACGATCTCAGTGCCAGTACAACGTGCACCCAGCTTGATGTCCAGACCCTGTTTGGTTAGAAGCTTTTTAGCCTCTTTCGCTAGGTCTTGGTCCGCTAGGGCTAGGAAGTCATCCATCGCTTCTAGAACGGTCACTTTAGAGCCACAACGAGCCCAGATAGAACCCATCTCTAGTCCGATAACACCGGCACCGATGATACCAAGGTGCTCAGGGGTTTCATCGATATCCAGCGCACCTGCGTTGTCTAGGATTAGACCCTCTGTCAGAGGTGCTGGTGGGATCTCTACAGGGACAGAACCTGATGCAAGGATCACGTTGTCAGCTTGGTAAGTAGAGACAGAACCGTCAGCAGCGGTCACTTCAACCTGCTTACCCGCTAGCAGTTTACCTGTACCAGCAAGGGTTGTGACACCGTTCGCTTTGAACAGACCTGCGATACCGCCAGTTAGGTTCTTAACAATGCCATTTTTACGAGCAACCATCGCTTTAGGGTCGATCGATACGTTTTCAGCAACGATACCCTGAGCCGCGAAGCCGTGTTGAGCCTCGTGAAGTTTGTGAGTTGTTTCAAGCATCGCTTTCGATGGGATACAACCTACGTTTAGACAGGTACCACCTAGGACAGTACCGCCCTTCTCATCAATCCACTTTTCAACACAGGCTGTTTTCAAACCAAGCTGTGCTGCACGAATCGCTGCTACGTAACCGCCAGGGCCAGCACCGATTACAATTACGTCAAACTTATCAGACATTACTCTTTCCTATCTCAGTAACTTTTTAAAGATTCCTAGAATGCGATTCGCATTAAACGTCTAGGAGCATGCGCGCTGGATCTTCCAGCAGGTCCTTAATTGTTACAAGGAACTGTACAGCCTCTTTACCATCGATCATACGGTGGTCGTAAGAGAGTGCTAGATACATCATTGGTAGGATTTCAACCTGACCATTCACCGCCATTGGACGCTCTTGGATCTTGTGCATACCCAAGATAGCTGTCTGTGGTGGGTTAAGGATTGGGGTCGACATCAATGAGCCGAATACACCGCCGTTAGTGATTGTGAATGTACCGCCCTGCATGTCTTCCATGCCAAGCTTACCTTCACGACCGCGCTTACCGAAGTCTGCAATAGTGCCTTCTACTTCTGCAAGGCTCATCGCATCCGTATCGCGCAATACTGGCACCATTAGGCCACGATCAGTCGATACAGCGACACCAATATCTTGGTAACCGTGGTAGACCATGTCGTTACCGTCGATGGATGCGTTAACCGCTGGGAAGCGTTTTAGCGCTTCAGTCGCCGCTTTCACGAAGAACGACATAAAGCCTAGACGTGTGCCGTTGTGAGTCTTCTCAAACAGATCTTTGTACTGTTTACGAAGTTCCATGACAGGCTTCATGTTCACTTCGTTGTACGTTGTTAGCATCGCAGCATTCTGTTGCGCTTCAACTAGGCGCTTAGCGATGGTTGCACGTAGACGAGTCATTGGAACGCGTTTCTCAACACGCTCACCTGCTGGTACGTTGACTGATACCGCTGGCTGGGCTGCAGTAGGAGCGGCTGCAGGTGCTGCTGCCGCAGGAGCGGAAGCCGGCTTGTTCGCCATAAAGTTCATAACGTCTTCTTTAGTGATGCCACCGTTTTTACCCGTGCCAGGGATCTGGCTAGCATCAAGGCCGTTCTCATCAATCAGTTTACGAGCAGCTGGGCCTACTTTTTCAGCGTCACCCGCTGGGGCCGCCTCAGTCGCTGCTTCTGCTGCTGGAGCTGCGGCACCGGCTGCACCCGCTTCAAACTTAGCAAGAATCTCTTCGCTAAGAACCGTTTCACCTTCGCCTTTTAGGACTTCAGTAATCACACCGTCGGCTGGAGCGACAACTTCAAGAACCACTTTATCGGTTTCGATGTCGACAATAAGTTCATCGGCAGAAACCGCTTCGCCTGGCTGCTTGTGCCAAGTTGCAACAGTTCCGTCTGCTACTGATTCTGGAAACGTAGGTGCTTTAATTTCGATTGACATGATTTTTCCTTTCTTGCCTTCTGCTCGTCGTACGAACGAATTCTTTATTAACCGTTTAGGGCGTCGTTAACCAATTTCTCTTGCTGCTCAACGTGAACAGAGATGTAACCTACTGCAGGCGCTGCAGCGTGTGGACGACCCACACCGTCTAGGTGAATCTCTGGCTTCACTTTACGTAGAGCGTTGCGCATGTGGTGCTGACTGCAGTACCAAGCGCCCTGGTTCATTGGCTCTTCCTGACACCAAACAACCGATTCAAGATTAGGGTATTGGCTCAACTCATCTACCAGATCCGCCTCTGGGAATGGGTAGAGTTGCTCAATACGAACGATCGCAACATTCTGCTTCTCTAGCTCTTCGCGACGGTTGTATAGGTCGTAGTAAACCTTACCGCTACACATCACAACACGATTCACTTTCGACTTATCAAGCTGATCCACTTCACCAATAACCGGTTGGAAGGTGCCATCCGCCAGCTCTTCTAGAGTAGAGATCGCCTGCTTGTGACGAAGCAGAGACTTCGGCGTCATGACCACCAACGGTTTGCGAAGTGGGCGAACCACCTGACGACGCAGTAGGTGGAAGATCTGCGATGGAGTTGTAGGGACAACAACCTGAATGTTGTGCTCAGCACAGAGCTGTAGGTAGCGTTCCAAACGAGCAGACGAGTGCTCTGGACCCTGACCTTCAAAGCCGTGTGGCAACAGCATAGTCAGACCACATAGACGCTGCCATTTCGCTTCGCCTGATGTGATGAACTGATCGATCACGACCTGAGCACCATTGGCGAAATCACCGAACTGCGCTTCCCAGATCACCAACGAGTTTGGTGTCGTGGTTGCGTAACCGTATTCGAATGCCAATACCGCCTCTTCAGACAGGTATGAATCGTGGATCGTGAATTTTGGTTGATCCTTATCCATGTTCTGAAGGGGTACGTAAGTCGTCGCATCTTTCTGATCATGCAGAACCGCGTGACGGTGTGAGAAGGTACCACGACCGACATCCTGACCGGTCAAACGGACTGGGTGACCCTCTGCAAGAATTGACGCGTAGGCCAATGTCTCTGCAAAGCCCCAGTTAGCGGCCATTGCACCGGCTGCCATACGCTTACGGTCGTCATAGATCTTAGAAACCTGACGCTGCACGCTGAAGTGCTCAGGGGTTTCAGCAATGTTCGCCGCAAGCTCTTGAAGCACTTTGATGTCGACACGAGTATCACACTCAAACGACCATTGGTGACCAAGGTAAGGCGCCCAATCGACAAACATCTTAGTGTTTGGTTCAAGCACAAGAGAGTGAGCAACGTGTTCGCCATTTTCTAGCGCCGCACGGTAAGCTTTTTCCATCTCTTTGCTCTGTTCAGCAGTGATCACACCCTCTTCGATCAGCTTAGTTGCGTATAGATCGCGTGTGGTCTTCTGCTTTTTGATGACATCGTACATCAACGGTTGAGTACCGCTTGGCTCATCCGCCTCGTTGTGACCGCGACGGCGGTAACAGACTAGATCGATAACAACGTCTTTCTTAAATTCGTTACGGTAATCAACCGCCAACTGAGTCACGAAACGAACCGCTTCTGGGTCGTCACCGTTGACGTGGAAGATTGGTGCTTCGATCATCTTAGCAACGTCGGTACAGTAATCTGTAGAGCGAGCATCTTCTTGCTTAGAGGTCGTGAAACCAACTTGGTTGTTGATCACGATGTGGATCGTGCCACCTGTCTTGTAAGCGCGTGTCTGAGACATCTGGAATGTCTCCATAACAACACCCTGACCAGCAAAGGCTGCATCACCGTGGATGTTAACAGGAACTACCGTATTACCGACTGGATCTTCACGACGATCCTGACGGGCACGAACTGAACCTTCAACCACTGGCGCTACGATCTCAAGGTGAGATGGGTTGAATGCCATCGCAATGTGCACCTCACCACCGTCAGTATTGACGTTAGATGAGAAGCCCTGGTGGTATTTAACGTCACCCGATGAATCAACCAGCTTCTTACCTTCGAACTCACCGAACAGGTCAGCCGGGTTTTTACCGAAGATGTTAACCAGTGTATTAAGACGACCGCGGTGTGCCATGCCGATCACAACCTCTTTAGCACCCTGCTTACCAGCACGCTGGATCAGAGTATTCAAAGAGACGATCAGAGATTCACCACCCTCAAGACCAAATCGTTTAGCACCAGCAAAGCGGGAGCCTAGGTACTTCTCTAGACCTTCAGCAGCCGTGAGGCGCTCTAAGACCATAAGTTTCTTCTCAGGCTCAACCGTTGGGTGTGCACGGGTTGGCTCAATGCGAGACTGAAGCCACAGACGCTCTTCAGTGTTCACAATGTGCATGTACTCAGAACCTACCGAACTGCAGTACGTCTCTTGAAGATCCTGAAGGATCTCACGCAGTGTCGCCTCTTCGCGACCAAACTGCAGACTACCGAGTTGGAAAGTTGTATCAAAATCCGCTTCTGAAAGTTCGTGGTAGCGCAAATTAAGGTCAGCCACTTCTGCACGTTCTAGCAGATTCAGTGGGTCGATCTTAGCGATCTGGTGTCCACGCATACGATAAGCATCAAAAAGGGCCAGCGCGCGAACTTGCTTACGCTCGTGTTCAGAGCTAACAGACGATACCGCTGCAGGCTGTGCACGTTTTTGATTCTTAGCAATGTATTGGAAATGTTCACGAATCGGTGCAAGAGGAACATCAGGAGTAATGTTTTCACCGACTTTAGGGAGTTTATCAAACTCTTCACGCCACTCTGGGGGAACGGAGTTTGGATCTAAAAGGTACGTTTCGTATAGCTGTTCTACGTAAGAGAGGTTGCCGCCGTATAGATGAGCATTCTTCCACAGCTGCTCCATCAGACCGTCTTGCATTATATATTTACCCTCGTTGTGGGGTACGGGACCTCCGAAGCTCTTGTGAAGCCTCTTCATCCATCGCCCTTATGCTTCTAATTTCCATTTTTCAGCGCATTATTCGGTGTTGCAACCAAATAAAACTCGCGTAGTTTACGCCTTTTATTCAACCCTGAACACCGCAGTTTTAGCGATTTAATACTAAAGTAATCAATGTTTTATCGCGTTTTGGAATAAGTTAATTCTACGGGCTTTTAACAGCCGTTTTTAGTTCTTTTAGGCTATTAAGTAAGAGCTTTTTAAACGTTTTTTTGCACTTTAGTCGTAATGGGACAACATCTCTTGCTTTAGAGTGTTGCGCCAGTAGATTGGAGTGTAATTGGAGAGCGGGTGACAGGCTGAAGCCAGTCACCAATGTATTATTTTCGCTACGGAGTGACGGTGACTGGCTTCAGCCTGTCATCCACCCTTACAGCGATTTCCAGAAAACAAAAAACCCGCCAAGGCGGGTTTTTTTTGAGCTTCAACCTAATCTTAGGTTGCGCGTGATATCAGCATGTTACGGATCTTACCAATCGCTCTGGTTGGGTTTAGACCTTTAGGACATACATTCACACAGTTCATGATGCCGTGGCAGCGGAATACGCTGAATGGATCATCTAGCTCTGCAAGACGCTCGTTAGTCGCTGTATCGCGGCTGTCCGCTAGGAAACGGTAAGCCTGTAGAAGGCCTGATGGGCCGACAAACTTATCTGGGTTCCACCAGAACGACGGACAAGAGGTTGAACAACAAGCACAGAGGATACACTCGTATAGACCATCTAGCTCTGCACGCTCTTCAGGAGTCTGCAGGCGCTCGATCGCTGGAGCCGGAGTATCGTTGATCAAGAATGGTTTGATCTTCTCGTACTGCTTGTAGAACTGACCCATATCGACAACCAAGTCACGGATAACCGGAAGACCTGGAAGTGGACGAAGAACCAGCTTGTCGTTCTTAACCACTTCAGAAAGAGGGGTAATACACGCAAGACCATTCTTACCGTTCATGTTCAAACCGTCAGAGCCACATACGCCCTCACGACAAGAACGACGGAATGTCATTGATGTATCTTTCTCTTTGAGAAGGTGTAGAAGATCCAACACCATGATGTCCTTGCCACCAGGGATATCGATCTGGATATCCTGCATGTAGGGAGCATCATCAATCTCAGGGTTGTAACGATAAACACTTACTAGCATCGTAACGACTCCTTAATATGTACGAACTTTAGGTGGGAACGCTTCCATGGTCTTCGGAGCGAAGTTCACGGCACGTTTGCCCAGCGTTTTCGTTTGTGGGTAGTAAACTGAGTGACACAACCAGTTTTCATCATCACGCTCAGTAAAGTCGTTACGAGCATGCGCACCACGAGACTCTTTACGCTCGTATGCAGCAATGGCAGTTGCCTCAGCCACTTCCATTAAGTTCTCAAGCTCAAGCGCTTCAAGACGTGCAGTGTTGAATGACCCAGTCTTATCTTCAAGATATACGTTCGCAACACGCTCACGGATTGCCTTAAGCTTAGTCAAACCTTCCTGCATCGCATCGCCGTCGCGGAATACACCGAAGTAGAGCTGCATGCACTGCTGAAGATCTTTACGAATATCCGCAACCTTCTCACCGCCAGTCGAGTTATTTAGACGGTTTAGACGAGCCATTGCTGCCTCGATCTCTTCTTCAGTAGCGTCTTTAACTTCGTAGCCTTCGCGCATCTGCTGTTCGATCTGAAGACCTGCAGCACGACCGAAGACAACCAAGTCTAGTAGTGAGTTACCACCTAGACGGTTAGCACCGTGTACCGATACACAAGCAACCTCACCACAAGCGAATAGACCTTCAACGATCTTATCTTCACCTGATTCAGGATCTGGGTTAATCACCTGACCACCGATGTTAGTGGTCACACCACCCATCATGTAGTGACAGGTTGGCACCACTGGAATTGGCTCTTTCACAGGATCAGCTGCTGCGAATGTCATTGAAAGCTCACAGATACCTGGTAGACGTGAGTGAAGAACCTCTTCACCTAGGTGATCAAGCTTCAAGTAGACGTGATCGCCGTCTGGACCACAGCCACGGCCTTCAAGGATCTCTAGGATCATTGAACGCGCAACAACGTCACGACCGGCAAGGTCTTTCGCATTAGGAGCGTAACGCTCCATGAAGCGCTCGCCGTCTTTATTAACTAGGTAGCCACCTTCACCACGACAACCTTCAGTTACCAGCGTACCTGCACCCGCAATACCGGTTGGGTGGAACTGCCACATCTCCATGTCTTGCGCAGCAATGCCGGCACGAAGTGCCATACCCATGCCGTCACCAGTGTTGATCAAAGCGTTGGTAGTCGATGCGTAGATACGACCTGCACCGCCAGTAGCCAATACAGTCGCTTTCGCTTTAATGTAAACGGTTTCACCTGTTTCGATACAGATCGCAATACAACCGACAACCGCGCCGTCTGCATTTTTAACAAGATCGACTGCAAACCACTCGTTTAGGAAAGTTGTACCTGACTTCATGTTTGCTTGGTATAGCGTGTGAAGCAGTGCGTGACCTGTACGGTCTGCCGCAGCACAAGTACGAGCAGCCTGACCACCTTCACCGAAGTTCTTAGATTGACCACCAAATGGACGCTGGTAGATACGACCTGTCTCTGTACGAGAGAAAGGAAGACCCATGTGGTCAAGTTCGAATACCGCACGTGGACCTACAGAACACATGTATTCGATCGCGTCTTGGTCACCGATGTAGTCAGAACCCTTAACGGTATCGTACATGTGCCAGCGCCAATCATCGTTTGGATCCGCACTCGCAATTGCACAAGTAATACCACCCTGTGCAGATACTGTGTGTGAACGTGTTGGGAAAACTTTTGTAACACACGCAGTGTTTAAACCTGACTGTGCAAGTTGAAGGGCTGCGCGCATACCTGCACCGCCACCGCCGACAACAATTGCATCAAATGTAAGCGTACGTAGCTTAGACATCTATTAAACCCCCCCAAAGAATCTGAATACCCCACACCACGTAAACAAACGCGAGCAGGCCACAGGCAGATTGGAATACGAAACGAATGCCAGTTGGTTTAATGTAGTCGGTAGAAATTGACCACATACCGATCCAAGCATGCGCAACCAATGAAAGCAGTGTTAACAGTGTGAAGATACGCATTGCAGTACCTTCAAACAGTGCTGACCACTGGTTGTAATCTAGTTCAGGGTTAAGCAGCATGTAGCCGATCATGAAGATCGTGTAAGCTGCAAGGACAACCGCAGTTACGCGCTGCATCATCCAATCGTAAAGGCCGCTACGGCCAAAGCTTGTTACCGAAGTTACCATACCCAAACTCCTGCTAGCACAATGGAGATAGCTGAAATCGCAAGCGTTGCTTTCGCAGCCGCATTGCCAGATTCAATCTCTTCACAGTAACCCGCATCCATAACAAGGTGCTTGATACCTGCGAAGAAGTGGTACAGAAGTGCAGACAACAGACCCCAAGCAATGAACTTGGCAATGAATGATTCTGTTAGAAGTGCAGCTGCTGCATCAAAACCCTCTTGAGACTCAAGAGAAAGGCTCAGTGCGTACATCATGAAAATGGTACCGACAAATAGAATCAGACCAGTGACACGGTGCAGAATTGAAGTCACAGCCGGTAGAGGCTGCTTAATGGTTCTCAAATCGAGATTTACAGGTCGTTTTTTGTTCACGGCTCTAGTTCACACTTATGTGCCCTCTCCGGGGCCTCGTTTACTAGTAAGTACCTGATTCGGTAGTGACAGAGTCAACTACTCAGGACGACGATTAAAACTGCACGTTTATGACAAATATTCATATGAATATTCACATATTGCAGCGCGCAATTTTCGGAGGCTGATTATAACAATTGATAGGCTTTTGACAATCAATCTAAGGCCCTATTAGCCAATGGTTTAATAGGGCCATGTACAGTTCCGACGCGATTCATACGCCAGAGCGCATAAATTCGACTTATAGCTTTTTGTCCTTACTTTATAGCTTTTGCACTGCAACAATTGACGATTGACAATCACTTTGGGCTCACTATAGTGATCAGGCCTTAAAGAGTTCTGAGCCAACCTCAGAAGACCTCTAAGATGCTTAAATACCCATATTAAGCAGTAACGGAAATAGATAGGAGCCAACCATGGCTGATAAGAAAGCTCGTCTCGTAGTAGACGGTGTAGATAAAGAGATCGAACTGCCGGTTTATCACGGCACAGAAGGTCCAGATGTTGTTGACGTTCGCCCACTAACAGGTGAAGGCCTGTTTACTTACGACCCAGGTTTTGTATCAACAGCCTCTTGTGAATCAAAAATCACATACATTGACGGCGCTAATGGTGTTCTTCTTCACCGCGGTTACCCAATCGAAGAACTGGCCGAGCACTCAGACTACTTAGAAGTGTGCTACCTCCTTCTAAATGGTGAACTCCCTACTCCAGAGCAGAAAGCTAAATTTGACTACACTGTGAACCAACACACTATGGTTCATGAGCAGCTTCGCTCTTTCTACAACGGTTTCCGCCGTGACGCTCACCCTATGGCGATCATGTGTGGTGTCGTAGGTGCGCTATCAGCTTTCTACCACGACTCACTGGATATCAATGACCCTCATCACCGTGAAGTCTGCGCTTACCGCCTGATCGCTAAAATGCCAACGCTGGCTGCGATGTGTTACAAATTCTCAATCGGTCAGCCATTCATCTACCCACGTAATGACCTTGGCTACGCTGACAATTTCCTACGCATGATGTTTGCGACACCTTGTGAGGATTACAAAATCAACCCTGTGCTATCTCGCGCAATGGATAAGATCTTCACGCTTCACGCAGACCATGAACAGAACGCTTCAACATCGACTGTTCGTCTTGCTGGTTCATCAGGTGCTAACCCATTTGCTTGTATCGCAGCGGGCATCGCGGCACTTTGGGGCCCAGCACACGGTGGTGCAAACGAAGCAGTACTGAAGATGCTTGCTGAGATTGGTTCTGTTGAGAACATCCCTGCGTTCATCGAGAAAGCAAAAGATCCAAACGATCCATTCCGTCTAATGGGCTTCGGTCACCGCGTATACCGCAACTTTGACCCACGCTCGCGCGTTATGAAACAGACCTGTGATGAAGTATTGGCTGAACTGGGCATCACGGATGATCCAATGCTAGATATCGCTAAAGAGCTTGAGCGCATCGCGCTAGAAGATGAATACTTCGTTAGCCGTAAACTCTACCCTAACGTTGACTTCTACTCAGGCATCATCCTGAAAGCTATCGGTATCCCTACCTCTATGTTTACCGTTATTTTCGCTCTGTCACGCACGATTGGATGGATCTCACACTGGAACGAGTTCCACTCAAGCCCGAACAAGATCGGTCGTCCACGCCAGCTTTACACTGGTGAACCTAAGCGCAAGCACCCACGTGCTTAATCGCTACTAGCGACCCATAAAAAAACCCCGCCGTAGCGGGGTTTTTTATTGTCTAGCACCAGACATCAATTAGTGCTGTGTACGCATCAACGGTGAGCTAAACACCTGCTGAATAGCGCGATGATTAACAACCTGTGCAGCCAATTGGGACGCTTTTTTCTGAGCCTGAACAATAAGCGCTGCCAATTCAGAGCGACGAATCTGTTTTGCATTCCACTCAACCAGAGCGATCTTTTCTGACTCGCTTAGGTCGTTGCTGTCTAGAAGTTCTAGAAGTGTTTTTTGATCAAGGATCTGTGACATGAGGTCATCCTCCACTGTTTAATTAAGTTGGCGCTAATATATTCGACCAAGGTATCAGTCAGCAAGAGATGCTTTTTCACAGAATAGGTGAGTTTAGTTCAACAAAAGGTAGAAGAACTGTAGGAGCCTTATCGAAGATGAGGCGATCCATCATCGCGACCTTTTCAAGATCGCTCCAACTATTCACCTGCGCTCAATAAACAAAAAAGCGAGCCTGAGGCTCGCTTTTCATTCACAAGGTAAATTCAATTACCCAGCAATCATCCCATTCTCACGCATGATGCCCTCAATCTCTGGCAAGCTTGCTGGATCATCGATGGTTGAAGGTACTGTATACTCTTGTCCATCAGCGATTTGACGCAGTAGCTTACGCAGGATTTTGCCTGAACGAGTTTTAGGCAGACGCTTAACTACAGCCGTGCGCTTGTAACAAGCGATTGGGCCAATCTCTTTACGAATGTTAGCAACCAATTCCGCTGAAAGTTGCTCGTCTGAAATATCAGCACCGTCTTTTAGAATGACAAGACCAACAGGCTCCTGACCTTTTAGCTGCTCAGAAATACCGATCACGGCACACTCCGCAACAGCAGGGTGCGCGGCTACGATCTCTTCCATCTCACCCGTCGATAGACGGTGACCGGCAACGTTAATTACATCATCGGTACGACCCATGATGAAGACATAGCCATCTTCATCTTTATAACCACCGTCACCTGAGGTATAGAAACCTTCAACATCTGACAGGTAACCCGACTTGAAGCGATCGAAGTCACCCCAAACCGTTGGCAGACAACTTGGTGGTAGTGGCAGCTTGATAGCTATAGAACCCTGCTGACCTGCTGGCAATTCATTACCCGCTTCGTCAACAATCTGCACATTAAAGCCTGGGCTTGGCAGCGTTGCTGAACCGGCTTTTGGTGGCATTGGCTCGACACCCATCAAGTTGCCACAGATCGCCCAACCGGTCTCTGTCTGCCACCAGTGATCAATAACGGGTTTACCGGTTTTCTCAACAGTCCAATCATAGGTTGGTGGATCTAGACGCTCACCCGCCATGAAGATGGTTTGCAGTTCAGACAGGTCGTACTTAGCCACTTCCTGAGCTTCAGGATCTTCTTTTTTAATTGCACGGAAAGCGGTTGGTGCAGCAAATAGAATCTTAGCTTTGTACTCTTCACAGACACGCCAGAAAGCGCCAGCGTCCGGAGTGCGAACCGGCTTGCCTTCGTAGACAATCGTACTACAGCCAGCCAGAAGTGGTCCGTAAACAATGTAGGAGTGACCAACAACCCAACCTACATCCGAAGCGGCCCAGTAAACATCACCCGCTTTCACGTTGTAGATCGCTTTCATTGAGTAGTTCAGTGCGGTCGCATGACCACCATTATCACGAACGACACCCTTAGGTTTGCCCGTAGTACCTGAGGTGTAAAGAATGTATAGAGGATCTGTACCTTTAACCGCCACTGGCTCTGCTGGCGTCGCGTTAGCCATCTCTTCAGCCCAGTCACAATCACGTGGAGCCGTTAGCTCGGCCGTCACCTCTTCACGC
Source organism: Marinobacterium sp. xm-d-579 (assembly GCF_013282935.1). Classification (NCBI taxonomy): domain Bacteria; kingdom Pseudomonadati; phylum Pseudomonadota; class Gammaproteobacteria; order Oceanospirillales; family Oceanospirillaceae; genus Marinobacterium; species Marinobacterium sp. xm-d-579. The sequence goes on along the minus strand of NZ_WBYP01000002.1, from coordinate 99,631 downwards.
TGGAAGACAATAACAGACTCCGGCTTATGCTCAGACAGGTTAATCCCTTCATCTACCATCGGCTTGTAAGGAAGTACCTTGGCAACTTCGACACCGCAAGAAGCCGTCACAATCGCCTTAGGTTGTGCATCATCGATACGTACAGCAAGCTCGTTAGGCGCAAAGCCACCAAATACAACTGAGTGGATAGCACCTAAGCGTGCAACCGCCAGCATAGCAACCACGGCTTCAGGGATCATTGGCATGTAGATAACGACACGATCGCCCTTCTCGACCCCTTTAGATTTCAAAACACCCGCAAAGCGTGACACCTGATCTTTCAGTTCAGAGTAGGTCACAGTGCGTTTAGTGTTAGTTACTGGTGAATCATAAAGTAGAGCTGCTTGGTCACCGCGACCCTGTTCGACATGATAGTCAACAGCCATGTAAGAGGTGTTCATCTCACCATCAGCAAACCAACGGTCAATACCGTTCTCATCTTTCGAAAGAATCGTTTGTGGTGCTTTGAACCATGGCAGATCAGCCGCTTTTTCAGCCCAAAACGCTTCTGGTTGCTCGATCGACTTCGTGTATTCGCTAAGGTAAGACATACTCATTCCTCATTAACTGACGAGATGTGATTATTTTTAGACGCTCGATATGAGCACTTTTCTAAAATAAGATTGTCGACACTTTACCGGAAAAGATTGGGGATTTATTTACGACTTATGGCGATATTGTCGACAATCCTATCCACCCTTATAACCAGATAAGTAGATTTAAGGCGCTTTTATCGCCAGCATGTAGTTCTACTACAGCCCTATTTGGGTTGGATTTGTTCGAAAGCATAGGCTACTCTGCGTCCACATTTTGAAAAGTTACATACCCTTTTACCAATGCACACCCCATCCATAGAGTTAAGTCACGTCACTCTGACTAGAGAAGGACGCACCATCTTCGATGATCTGACGCTGTCACTTAATGAGTCACGCATTGGTATTATCGGGTTTAATGGCAGTGGCAAAAGCAGCCTGATTCGCCTGCTTAACGGTTTACTTACCGCCGACAGCGGCACCATCAGCATCAACGGTAAAGACCCATCTAAAGGGCCTGCCGCCATGTCGACTGAAGTCGGTTTTGTATTTCAAAATCCAGATCACCAACTGATCTTCCCTACCGTGCTTGAGGAGTTGATCTTTGGTCTGCAGAACCAGGGCAAGGACAAGTCAGAGTCAGAAGCCGAAGCACTCGCACTATTAAAAGAGCACGATCGACTGGATTGGAAAGATCTTCCGGTCCACAGCCTCTCTGAAGGACAAAAGCAGTTGATCTGTATTTTCTCGGTACTCCTATTGAAGCCTAAAGTTATTGTCTTCGATGAACCCTTCTCTGCACTTGATCTACCCACTCGATATCAGCTTCAGAAAGTGATCAGCAGTCTGTCCCAGCAGGTCATTATGATCAGTCACGAGCTAGATGGTTTTGACGGGTTTGATCGACTGGTATGGATAGGTGATCAAGGGGTCGTAAAAGACGGCCCCACTGAAGAGGTGATCACTGACTATAAACAGCATGCTGTTAAGACCGCTGAGTCATGATGAGTCTCTACCTTGCACAAATATCCTGGCTGCACCGTCTACCTGCCGGGTTAAAGCTCTTCTGTTTAGCCATCGCCACGGTGCTGCTCTACCCAGTAAAAGAGGTAGGAATCATCTCTTTAGCCGTTGCTGTTACGTTGGGGATCTACGCCAGCTTGGGCAGATCTGGCTTGGCGCAATTGAAACTATTGAAACCGCTGTTCTGGATGATGCTGGCAATCTTTGCCTTACAGTATTGGACCATGGGGCTTGCCGAGGCTTGGATACTACTGGGTCGCATGTTGGTACTAATCTTACTGGCCAATGCCATCAGCATGACTACGCGAATGGATGAGATGAACGCGGTTTTTCAATTTTTGCTAACGCCACTTCGATGGCTGGGTGTTCAGACCCAACGAATCGCGTTTGCACTCTCTTTACTGATACGGTTTGTTCCTGTGTTGGTCTCGTTTATGCATGCTCTGTTAGCGGCATGGCGAGCACGAGGTGGACAGCGTCGCTATTGGCAAATTATAGCCCCATTAGTGGTACAGGCACTTAGAATGTCTGACCAGGTGGCTGAAGCGGTCGCCGCTCGTGGCGGCATACCAAAAATTAAAAACTAGAGAGCCATTTCGGCTTCAAGCAACTCAAAAGGAGTCACTGTGAGTGAAATAACGAAAGACAAACAGGTTGTTCAAATTGCAATCTTCGCAGCGCTGCTAGCTGCATTGGGCTTTATCCCACCGATCCCATTTGCGACGGGTGTTCCCATCTCAGCTCAATCGCTGGGCGTTATGCTAGCGGGCACGATTTTGGGCGCACGTAATGGTGCTCTATCGATGATTCTGTTCCTAGTCGTCGTGGCTCTGGGTGCTAACCTCTTGGCCGGTGGTCGTGGCGGTCTTGGCGTCTTTGCAGGCCCTACTGCTGGTTTCCTGTTCGCCTTCCCATTTGCTGCGTTCACAGCGGGTCTTCTGACACGCTCACTCTCAGGTAAATTCTCCCTCACCATTGCAGCCGGCATTGGTGCTCTGGTGGGCGGTATTGTCGTGATGTACCTATTTGGTATTGCTGGATTCAAACTGGTCACTGGACGTACATGGCTTGAGTCACTGATGATCATGTGGGTCTACATTCCAGGTGACGCAGTGAAGGTCGTTCTTGCAGCGGTCGTAACAGGTGCAGTCGCTCGAGCGCTTCCGGGCACTTACGCCAACAAGTAACACCAACATTGAACACAAAAAAACCCGCTACTTGGCGGGTTTTTTTTACTTCTAGAAACGACTTACATTGAAGCAGGCTGAACAGGAATCGCTTTTTTCACACCGGTCAACTTGTTACGAGCGCGGATCTCTTCATCGGAGACTCCGTCTACCTCATCAAACTTAGCGCCTTCGAAATAGCAGAGCGTTGGTTGGAAGCCATCCAGTTCTGAACTATCTAGCTGGACGTAAGCGGCAATAATAAGCAGGTCGCCCTTGTTCGCTTTATGAGCCGCAGCACCGTTCACAGAGATTACACCGCTGCCACGCTCAGCACTGATAACGTAGGTCGAAAAACGTTCGCCGTTATTGATGTTATAGATCTCAATTTTCTCATACTCATGAATACCTGAAGCATCTAGAAGGTCCTGATCAATGGCGCAAGAGCCTTCGTAGTGCAGTTCAGCATGAGTGGCTGTCACGCGGTGCAGCTTCGCTTTTAAGAAAGTTTGTAGCATATCTATAACCCATGAATTGGTTGGGGATTCTATCCCTGAGTCGAACGAGGTCGCGATTTTACTCTTATCATCTAAATTTTGCACCTGCGTAATCGTTCTAACAATATTCAAAGTCAATTCAGGTTAAACATGAGCTGATTTCAGTCAAAGATGAAATGCAATCAAAACCATTCCAATCAACTTGTTATAGAATATGCGCCTCAAAATTCGTTTAGATAAAAGGCGTGACAGCGTGCGTGACTATTCTGCAACAGATCAACTACTAAAACAGCTACTCAAAGAGCGCATCCTTATTCTGGATGGTGGCATGGGTACGATGATCCAGGGGTACAAGCTAGAAGAAGCCGACTACCGTGGTGAGCGCTTTGCAGATTGGCACTGTGACGTCAAAGGTAACAATGATCTATTGGTGTTAACGCAACCCAAGATCATCGAAGATATTCACTACGAGTACCTCAAAGCGGGCGCCGACATTATTGAAACCAACTCATTCAACGCGACCACCATCGCGATGGCCGACTATGAGATGGAATCGATCAACCACGAGATCAATGTCGAAGCGGCTAAAGTGGCACGTCGTGCTGCGGATCGCATGACGGCCGAGACACCAGACCGCCCTCGTTTTGTTGCAGGTGTACTTGGCCCGACCAACCGCACCGCTACCATTTCACCCGATGTAAACGATCCCGGTTTTCGTAACATCACCTTTGATCAACTGGTTGAAGCGTACACCGAGTCGCTTGATGGTTTGATCACCGGTGGTGCAGACCTGATTCTGATCGAAACCATCTTCGATACCTTGAACGCTAAAGCGGCCGTTTTTGCCTGTGAGCAGTACTTTGACGATCACAATCTAAGACTCCCATTGATGATCAGTGGCACCATCACTGACGCTTCAGGCCGCACGCTCTCTGGCCAAACGACCGAGGCGTTCTGGAACTCTCTTCGTCACGCTAAACCACTCACCATCGGTTTGAACTGTGCCCTAGGCCCTAAAGAGTTACGCCAGTACGTTGAGGAGCTCTCTCGTATAGCGGATACCTATGTCTCTGTTCACCCTAACGCGGGTCTACCCAACGCCTTTGGTGAATATGACGAATCTCCTGAAGAGATGCTGAGCGAAATTGCCGAATGGGTCGACTCTGGCTTCGTCAATGTGGTGGGTGGCTGTTGTGGCACAACCCCAGATCATATACGCGTCATTCGCGAAGGGATCATCTCTAAAGCGCCACGTCAGATTCCAGATCTACCGATAGAGTGTCGCCTAGCCGGCCTAGAGCCTCTAAACATTGGAGCTGAGACTCTGTTCGTTAACGTCGGTGAACGGACCAACGTCACCGGCTCTGCTCGTTTCCGCCGACTCATTAAAGAGGGTGACTACGAGACAGCACTAGAGGTCGCTCGTCAGCAGGTAGATAACGGTGCACAGATCATCGACATCAATATGGATGAGGGGATGCTGGATGCCGAAGCGGCCATGATTCGCTTCCTCAATCTGATTGCATCCGAGCCAGATATCTCACGTGTGCCGATCATGCTCGACTCCTCTAAATGGGAGATCATCGAAGAGGGTCTAAAACGCATACAAGGTAAAGGCGTTGTTAACTCCATCTCACTCAAAGAGGGTGAAGAGAAGTTCATAGCTCAAGCCAAGCTGATTCGTCGCTACGGTGCTGCGGTGGTCGTGATGGCCTTTGATGAAGTGGGTCAAGCCGACACCTATGAGCGCAAGATTGAGATCTGTGAGCGCTCTTATCGCGTGCTGGTCGATACCGTAGGCTTCCCACCTGAAGATATCATTTTTGATCCGAACATCTTTGCCATTGCTACCGGCATCGAAGAGCACGACAACTACGCAGTCGACTTTATTGAGGCGACTGGTTGGATCAAAAAGAACCTACCGCACGCTATGATCTCGGGCGGTGTCTCCAACGTCTCGTTCTCGTTCCGTGGTAACGACAAGGTCCGCGAAGCGATCCACTGTGTATTCCTCTACCACGCCATCAAACAGGGCATGGACATGGGTATCGTCAATGCGGGTCAGTTGGCGATCTATGACGACCTACCTGAAGCGCTGCGTGAGCATGTTGAAGATATCGTACTTAACCGTCGCGAAGACGGTACCGAGCGAATGCTCGAGCACGCTGAACAGTATCGAGGTGATGCGGCCACTCAAGCGAACGGGGCTGATTTGGCATGGCGTGAACTGCCTGTCCAAGAGCGCCTATCGCACGCCCTAGTCAAAGGCATTGCCGATTACATCGATGAAGATACCGAAGAGTGTCGTCACCTGTACGATCGTCCACTGCACGTCATCGAAGGTCCATTAATGGATGGTATGGGCGTTGTAGGTGATCTGTTTGGCGCCGGTAAGATGTTCCTGCCTCAGGTGGTGAAATCGGCCCGCGTTATGAAGAAAGCGGTTGCCTATCTGATGCCTTACATTGAGGCGGAGAAAGATGGCAGCGAGTCGAGTTCAGCCGGCAAAGTGATCATGGCGACCGTAAAAGGTGACGTGCACGACATCGGTAAGAATATCGTTGGGGTGGTACTGCAGTGTAACAACTTTGAGATCATCGACCTCGGTGTCATGGTCCCTGCAGAGACCATTCTGAAAACAGCCCGCGAAGAGAACGCCGATATTATAGGTCTGTCTGGACTGATCACACCGTCACTGGATGAGATGGTGCATGTTGCTAAAGAGATGCAGCGCCAAGGCTTTGACATACCGCTGTTGATCGGTGGCGCAACCACGTCAAAAGCACACACTGCAGTTAAGATTGAACCTAGCTACCAGAACAACCAAGTGGTGCACGTAACCAACGCATCACGTTCGGTCGGTGTTGCCTCTGCCCTACTCTCGAAAGAGCGTAAAGAGCAGTTCATTGCCGACACTCGTGAAGAGTACCAGGCGGTTCGTGAGCGTCACCTGGCCCGTCAAAATGAGCAGCGTCGCGTCAACATCGATGCGGCTCGTGCGAATGCAGAACCGGTAAACTGGGAAGGCTACCTACCGCCAGTACCCAACAAACCTGGCATCCACACCCTCAATAATATTCCACTGGAATCACTGCTTGAGTTCATTGACTGGACACCCTTCTTCCAATCTTGGGAGCTGGCCGGCAAATACCCTCGCATCCTGACCGATGAAGTCGTTGGCGAACAGGCAACCAAACTGTTTGAAGATGCCAAAGCGATGCTTAACAAGATTGTTTCGGAAAAACTGTTAGAGGCACGTGCTGTCGTTGGGCTATTCCCAGCTAACCGCGTCGGTGATGACATCGAACTCTACACGGACGAGAGTCGCACTGAGCTATTAACGACGGTTCACCACTTACGTCAGCAGACGCAAAAGATTGAAGGTCGATACAACCACTGTCTGTCGGACTACATTGCGAGTAAAGAGAGTGGTACACCGGACTATCTAGGCGCCTTTGCTGTCACAGCGGGCATTGGTGTTGACGAGATGGTGGCCGAGTTCGAAAAAGACCATGACGACTACCAATCAATTATGGTTAAAGCTCTAGCTGACCGTCTCGCCGAAGCGCTTGCCGAGAAACTCCACGCAGATGTCCGCAGGGATTATTGGGGCTATGCTTCTGAAGAGTCTCTCGATAACGAAGCGTTGATTCGCGAAGAGTATGTTGGCATTCGCCCAGCACCTGGCTACCCAGCCTGCCCTGACCACACCGAAAAAGGGTTACTGTGGGAGCTTCTGGATGTCGAGCAGCAGGTCGGCATGACGCTGACTGATAGCTTTGCCATGCTACCCACCGCCGCTGTCAGCGGATGGTACTTCAGCCACCCTGAGGCGAAGTACTTTGGTGTTGCCAAGATCAGCGAAGACCAGGTAGAGGACTACGCTCATCGTAAAGGGATGGAGTTGTCAGAAGCTGAGCGCTGGTTGGCACCGAATCTAGGGTATGAGCCGGAGTCGTTGTAAAAGCACGTGATTTGAATGCGGTGACAGGCTGAAGGCCTGTCACCCGTACCTTGATCGGCACCATTATGATTATTCGCGGTTTTTCGCTTCGCTCAAATTCGCTCCTACAACACTGCCTTGTAGATAATCTGCTACAAAACCCGATTGTAGGATCGAATCCCCCGAAGGGGAAACCGCGAACCTAAGGCCTCTCAACGTTGTGATGAACTTACACCAAAGTGCCCGTGACTGGCTTTAGCCTGTCATCGGCATCACCAGCGTTTTCCAGAACCTCTGCGAACACCAGACAGCGGATGACAGGCTAAAGCCAGTCACCCGGTCTTAGCAAAACCTCTGGATAAACCACGCCAAACCACCTTATAACTTTCCCGACTTAACTTGATCCAAATCGACCTAGCACTCCTACACCTTAAGTCTTAGTCCCGCTCTGTAAAATAACTACACACCCCAGTATAATGCGCGCTGCGAAACTATCACCGCAGATTCCGAAGGAAATAAATTGAGGTCACAAACTTCAATTTGATGGAATCCTACCGTTAACATTTGGGGACTAGAATGGCTAAAAAACCAAGTACCATCGTCTACACACTCACTGACGAAGCACCAGCACTTGCGACAGCATCACTACTACCGATCGTACGTAAGTTTGCTAAAACCGCAGACATTAATGTTGAACTCTGCGACATCTCACTAGCAGGACGTATCCTCTCCTCTTTCCCCGAGTACCTTAACGATCAACAGAAGGTTGAAGACGGTCTAGCACAACTAGGTAACATGACCTCTGATCCAAACCTTAACCTGATCAAACTACCAAACATCTCAGCCTCTGTACCTCAGTTGAAAGCTGCAATTGCTGAACTTCAGGGCCAGGGCTACCACGTACCTGAATTCCCAGATGAGCCACGTAACGACAAAGAGATCGAGATCCGTGATCGTTACTCTAAGATTCTAGGTTCCGCTGTTAACCCTGTACTACGTCAGGGTAACTCAGACCGTCGTGCTCCAGCGGCTGTTAAAGCCTTTGCACGCAAGCACCCACACAGCATGGGGCAATGGAGCAAAGCGTCACGTACGCACGCTGACTACATGAACGGCGGCGACTTCTTCTCAAGCGAACAGTCTGTAACGATGGAGAAGGACACTAAGGTCCGTATCGAGTTCATCTGTGGCGATGGCAACATCACTGTTAAGAAAGAGCTAGACCTTCAGAAAGGCGAAGTACTTGACGGCATGTTCATGAGCGCTAAAGCGCTACGCAACTTCTTCGAAGAGACACTTCAAGACTGTAAAGAGTCTGGTGTTATGTGGTCACTGCACGTGAAAGCGACCATGATGAAAGTCTCTCACCCAATCGTTTTCGGTCACGCAGTGACTGTCTTCTACAAAGAGGTATGGGACAAGTGGGGCGAGCTGTTTGAAGAGCTAGGTGTTAACCCTAACAACGGTATGGGTAACATTCTTGATAAGCTTGAAACACTGCCTAACTCTAAGCGTGAAGAGATCCTAGAAGATATCCACGCAGCAGCACTGCACCGCCCAGAAATGGCGATGGTTGATTCCGTTAAAGGCATCACTAACCTTCACGTACCTTCAGACGTTATCGTCGACGCCTCTATGCCTGCGATGATCCGTAACTCAGGTAAGATGTGGGGCCCTGACGGCAAGACTAAAGACACTAAAGCGGTCATGCCTGAATCGACTTACGCTCGTATCTACCAGGAGATGATCAACTTCTGTAAGACTCACGGTGCATTCGATCCAACGACTATGGGTACCGTTCCAAACGTCGGTCTAATGGCGATGAAAGCGGAAGAGTACGGTTCGCACGATAAGACCTTCGAAATGGAAGAGGATGGCATCATGCGCGTCGTTGCTGAAGACGGCACTGTATTGATGGGCCACAAAGTTGAGAAAGGTGATATCTGGCGTGCGTGTCAGACCAAAGATGCTGCGATCCGTGACTGGGTTAAATTGGCTGTGACTCGTTCACGTCAATCAGACACTCCTGCGATCTTCTGGCTAGACGCTGAACGTGCCCACGACCGTGAACTTCGTAAGAAGGTAGAACTCTACCTACAAGAACACGACACTGAAGGTCTAGATCTTCGCATCATGTCTTACGTACGCGCGATGCGCTCTACTTGTGAGCGTCTAATCCGTGGCATGGATACCATCTCTGTTACCGGTAACGTACTTCGTGACTACCTAACCGACCTATTCCCAATCATGGAGCTAGGCACTTCTGCTAAGATGCTATCCGTTGTTCCAATGCTTGCGGGCGGCGGTATGTACGAAACAGGCGCTGGTGGTTCTGCACCTAAGCACGTACAGCAGGTTGTCGAAGAGAACCACCTACGTTGGGACTCTTTAGGTGAATTCCTTGCAATCGGTGTCTCACTAGAAGAGCTAGGCATCAAAGAGAACAAACCACGTGCTAAAGTTCTTGCAGCAGCACTCGATCGTGCAACTGAAACACTACTTGAGCGTGGTAAGTCACCCTCTCGTCGTACTGGTGAACTGGACAACCGCGGAAGCCACTTCTACCTAGGCCTTTACTGGGCACAGGAACTTGCACAGCAGGAAGAAGATAAAGAGCTAGCAGCAACCTTCGCTAAAGTTGCTGAAGATCTAAGCGCTAACGAAGCGAAAATCCTAGAAGAGCTAGCAGCCGTTCAAGGCAACCCAGCGGATCTTCAGGGTTACTACCATGCACCGCTAGACGTTGTAACTAAGGTTATGCGCCCAAGTGAGACTCTAAACAGCATCATCGATGCCTAAGGGTTAGCGTGAATAAAAAAACCGCGGCTTGCCGCGGTTTTTTTGTTGGAGCGATCTTGAAAAGGTCGCGAAAAAAGATCGCCTCATCTTCGATAAGGCTCCAACGTACTGGTGACAGGCTTTAGCCTGTCATCCGCTTTTAAATTACGTGCAGAGCTTGGCAGTAAACTAAAAGAGCGGGTGACAGGCTAAAGCCAGTCACCGGCAATCTGCCCAAACTAGGCTTTCGCTTTCAACGTCATCACCCCACCCAACACAATCAACCCCATACCGGCAATCGTTAAGGTTGCTAGAGTCTCATCCCACAACAACCAACCGACCAGACTGGCTATGATGACTGAGCTGTAGGTGAATGGCCCAAGATAACCAGCGGGGGCGCTATGGTATGCCTTAGTCATTGAGAGTTGCGCCAAGGTCGATAGCGCAGCGATTCCAATAACACCCGCTAACTCAAACCAGCCCAGTGCCACCCACCCCTGCAGTGCAAAGGGTGCACTGAATAGTGACGCAAATAGCGAGAAGTAGAAGACCACCCTGCGAGAGGGTTCTGTATCTTTCATTTTACGCACGAAAATTTTTGCTTGAGCCCCCAGCACAGCACCAGCAAGGCCTATCAATACTGCCAGTTGCAAACCGGCATTGGCCGGATTAAGGACTAGTGCTACCCCAACAAACCCGATCGGTAGGGACCAAAAAAGAATGGGGTGGATCTTCTCTTTCAAGAACCAGAGCGCCAGCAGTGGCATGAACAGCGGTGCCGTCTGTTTTAATAGGGCTGCCGTACCCAGAGGAAGATGGGTCCAGCCATAGTAGAGACAGGACATAGCAGAGACACCAACCAGAGCCCTACCCAAATGAAGGTTGATGCGTGAGGTTTTCAGCGAGATCCCCTTCGCACCCAACACCAGTGGTAGCATAATGAGCAGACCAAAGGCGTTTCGTAAGAAGACCAACTGTGCAACCGAGAGCGCCTCAGCAACGGTTCGAATTAACACACCGGTAGCCACCAAGACAGCTTCTGCAAAAATAACTAACAGAACTCCTTTTAAGAGCTGGTTCGCCCCCTGCTCACTCACAACGAGAATCGCTGGTAGTCGTCAGAGAGAGTCTCTGCCGTTTTAGCGCTGGTCACAATCGCTTCATAGCCCTCTTCAGGGTTTGATAGATACTGATTAACGACGCGCTCAATATCACCTAAGGTGACAGCTAACACTCTTGAGCGATACTCCATGCGTTGTTCCGGTGTACGGCCAAAGAGCGCATTCAGGTGAGTCGCTTTAGCTTCGCCAGCCGGTGAACCCGGTTTATCGATCGAACTGATCACACCCAAGATTGCCTCTTCCAACTTTTCAGAATCCGCACCACCGTCAAGCAACCAAGCCACTGATTGATCGAAATGGTTGATCGTCTCGATGCTGTTTGGATCACGGTAGCTGTAGAAACGGAATAGCCCGTCACCACTGTCTTGGCTAGCACCCGAACCGTAAGCACCACCCTGCTCTCGAATGGCACGATGCAGGTAACCGTTGCGGAGAATCTCACCAGCAACGGTCAACGCGGCGGCATCTGGATGCGCAACAGTAACGGTCCTGAAGACCTTGGCACAGAAGTTTACCTGTGTATTAACAATCCAAGCCTGCTGCTTCACTGGCGCTTCAGCCGATACTTGGAAAGGCTTATCGACCGAACCAGAGGATAGACGCGCGAACTCTTTTTCAAACTGGCGCAGACAGCTCTCTTTATGCTCTGAATCAGCCACTAACAGCGCTTTAGGGCTAGAGGCCATTATTGCTTGGTGAATGCCTCTAAGCTCTTCAGCCAGGGCGTTCAACTGGCTTTCATCACTGGATTGATCAGCCAACTCACGGGCCAATTTAATCGATGGCAAACCTCTAGAGGCGTGTGAGAAACCGGCCCCAGGTGCTAGACCTGCACTGGCGGCCAAAATCGCTAACGAGTGACCCTGCCCAGTAACAGACTGCTCTTTTCGAGACGCGTTCTGGTTTAGCAACTCAGCAATACGAGCCGTCTCATTAAAAGGTGCTGAAACCAACATATCGGCCATCAACTCAGAGAGTGCCGCTTGATTAACAACCAACCCTTTGCCGGATAAGATCAGGATAGCGCGCAGTTGTGTCGCATCATCGGTCGCCGCTCGCGCATTGATAGAAGCTGAGATTCCACCACTGATGGCACTCTCCAATGCCTGGTGCTCTTTGTAGGTTCGGCCAGCACTACCCAATTCCGTTAGACACTGAGTGTAGAGTGGTAGAAGGGTCTGCTGCCTTGCCGTTAGTTCTGGCAGATCAAACAGCAGCTGTTGGTAGACGATGCCATTGGTGCCGGCTGTAAACCAAGTAGTGGAATCATTGACCTGATCACCTACCGGGAAGTGACATTCAACAGGAACATCCTCTAAAGTCACTTTTGGCAGCAGTGAAGGGTCATCGGCTTGGGTTTGACGCTCTTCGAGCTGTTTAGCGAGCGCATCGATCGACTCTAACGCTTCACGACTCAAACTCTGTTTGTATTGGGCCAGACGATCCGCCTCAGCCTGATCTTTACGCTGACTCAATTCGGTATCAGGCCTTAGAGTGAGTAGCACACGGTGCGGGTTATCGAGCAACCAAGTTTTTACTAGATTCGGAATGAACTGAGGGTCTTTAATCTCCTCTCGTAGTTGATCCAGAACAGAGTCAATATTGAGGCTCGCAATGGCATCACCACGGTGAATCGCATTTGATAGGGAGGCTAGGATTAGCGACATACCAAAGGGGTAGTGATCACCAGTAATTTCTCGTTGTTGAAGCTCCAACTGGTGCAGTTGGGCGGCCACAACGGATGGATCAACACCCTGATCAACCACCTCTTGCAGCGTATCCAACACCAGCTGCTCAAACTGCGCCGCTCGCTCAGGCTCACTCCCCTCGATACCACAGAGGAATGACATTTCGCGATTAGAGTCCTCGATACCACAAAGCGGTGAAGGTGCAGCTCCTAAATCTGTTGACTCTAGAGCGGCTCGCAGGGGTGAACTGGAATTATCCAACAGAACGCGTGACAGAAGTTGCCCCTCAAGCTCTGCCTTAAGATCGATCGACGGTTTGGTCAACCAACCAATGACATGATGGGTCTTACCCTCTGTCTCACCCTGATCGAGTGGGTAGGCCTCTTCTACCTTGATCGGGGCAAAGTAACGCTTCTCATCAGCCACACTCAATTCAGCATCGAGTCGTTCAAAACGATTAAACGCCTGCTCTTCAAAGCGACGCTGTAATTCGTCAACGGGAATATCACCAAAGGTCATGACAATGGCATTACTTGGGTGATAGTGGGTCTCATGAAAGGCTTTTAACTGATCGTAGGTCAGATCCGGAATATCCGCAGGTTCACCACCCGAGTTGTAGTGGTAGGTCGTCGTTGGAAACAGGTATTTAGAGACGGTTTGCCACAGCACCGATGTGGTTGAGCTCATGGCCCCCTTCATCTCGTTGAATACGACTCCTTTAAAGAGCAGGTCCGACTCTGGATTACCCGCTTCCGCTAGTTCTACACGGTGTCCCTCTTGCGCAAAATCTAATGGGTCGAGACGCGGGAAAAATGCAGCATCAAGATAGACATCCAAGAGATTGAAAAAGTCTTTACGGTTCTGGCTGGCAAAGGGGTACGCAGTCCAATCGCTGCTGGTAAACGCGTTCATGAAGGTATTCAGTGAACGGCGAGTCATCATGAAGAAGGGATCACGAACAGGAAAACGCTCACTACCACAAAGCGCTGTATGTTCGAGGATATGAGCCACCCCGGTTGAATCTTCAGGCATGGTTCTGAAGGCCACTAAAAAGACGTTTTCATCATAGTCAGTTGCAAGGTGGAAGTGCTTAGCCCCTGTCGCCTTGTGCTCATACTCACTCATCTCGATACCGAGCGAGTTGATCATTTCTGAACGGATAAATTGAAAACTCTCGTGTGCTTGTGCCAAACCGAACAACCCTTTAATAAAATTTATTGCAGAATTGTACCGACATTGAAGCATTTAAGCATCCACTTCGAACCATTCGATATTACTTAAAAGCCCCATATTTACTGGGGGTTAAGGTTAAAAATCATAACTAAAAACTTGAAATCTTGAGTAAAATGCTCAACATTATAGATAGCTATAAAACTAAAGCGTTCAGGTTGAAATAAACCGAACCAAACCAGCAACGAGAAGAGGACATTATGGCCACTTACGACAGTATCAACACACAAGCACAGGGTGCCGTACGCGATACCAATAAAATGATTCGCAACACATACATGTTGCTTGCGATGACCATGGTATTCAGTACCGTCACTGCCGTTATCTCTATGGCGATCAACCCACCGTTTATCGTCTACCTAGGAAGCATCATTGTCAGCTTCATTATGCTTTTTGTCATCAACAAGAAGCAGAATACAGCCGCTGCACTTCCATTGACCTTCCTATTCACAGGTCTAATGGGTTTTGGTCTAGGCCCTATCCTTAACTCTTACCTAGCACTACCGAATGGCGGTCAAATTGTAGCGACGGCTCTGGGTATGACTGCTGTAACCTTCTTCGGTCTAACGGGCTACGTCATGTCTAGCCGCCGTGATTTCAGTTTCATGGGTGGATTCCTAGCTGCGGGCTCTATCGTACTGATCGTAGCGATGCTTGCGATGTTCATCCTGCCTCTGTTCGGTGTGGATGTATCAGGCATGCAGCTTGCTTTCTCTGCCGCGGTTGTATTCCTAATGGCAGGTTTCCTTCTGTACGATACAAGCAACATCATCAACGGTACCTACACTAACTACATCATGGCGACGGTGGGTCTCTACCTAAACGTCTACAACTTGTTTGTTCACCTACTGAGCCTAGTGGGTGCGTTTAACGACGACTAATTTGTTGTTTGAATGTCTTTATAAAATCCCTGCAATTGCGGGGATTTTTTGTTGGAGCTATATAGAAGATGTGGCGGTCTTTTCTTTAAGATCTAGGCAAAAGCTAAATTAAAAGCACTTCTATCCGACTGGCGTCGGCTAGCCTTCTTCTTTGTGTGAGCAAAGAAGAAGCAAGAAAACACACCCCGCTCCTTCGGCCTTCGGCACACTGCGCGCGATACTCTTTTTCTAACATCGAAAGGCACATTTCAGAGCCTGCTCCGTGCAGGCGCTGAAACTCTCGCCCATCCGGGGCTCGATCCTTTCAAAGTCTTAACGAAAAAGAGCACCGTGCTCGTTCTCAGTCGGACGGGGAACAGGGTGCAAGATTCGAATCACGTGCCAGTCGTCCACGTCCGATCGAGAGTGAGTACGATGGTTTTTCACGGTTAAGAGTTCAATCGGCTGAGGCCCGGATGGCCGAAGTCTGCAACGGAGGCAGGAGCCGACTTTGCAGTGTTCTATTGGACTTCAGTGAAAAATCATTGAACGGAGCGTGCCGCAGGCCGAGTGAGCGTGGTCAGTTTTTGGGTACTTTTTGCTGACCAAAAAGTGCCAATGGCCAGCCTTTAGGCTGGGTATTCGCTTTTGATCTTCAATAACAAAACAACCACAAAGATGTGCCTATCAAAAATAAGTTGTTAGAATTCTCACCATGAAATACACCCTCATCATTCAATCCGCGCCGATCGATCATCAGAGCAGCCATACCGCTTTGCGCTTTGCTCGTACGCTTTTGAAGGCGGGTCATAGCATTGAGCGCCTCTTTTTTTATGGTGCAGGTGTACACAATGCGACGAGTCACAGTGTTGCTCCGCAAGATGAGTTAAACCTGCCTGAGCAGTGGCAGCAGTTTGTTACTCAACACTCACTGGATGCTGTTGTCTGCATTGCGGCGGCGGTACGGCGTGGGGTTATTAACTCAGCGGAGAGTAGCCGCTACAGCAAGACGGGTGACAATTTAGCGGACGGCTATGATCTATCGGGTCTGGGGCAGCTAGTCGCCAGTGCGGTGGAATCTGACCGTGTCGTTACCTTTGGGGCTGGTTCATGAAACAGTTTCTTGTGATCACCTCTTCAGCACCTTATGGAAGCGCTCAAGCCCGAGAGGCAACTGACCTTGCACTGGCTGCCGCTCTGTTTGATCAGAAGGTCTCTCTTCTGTTTCAGGGTGATGGCGTGTTCCAACTGCTACCGGATCAAAACCCAGCAGTGATAGAGCAGAAAAACCTTTCCGCCATGCAGCAGGCGCTTCCGCTCTACGATGTAGAGGATCTGTTCTATTGTGCTGACTCTTTAGAGGAGCGAGGCATTACTCAAGACAAGCTTGCTCTGCCGGCAAAAGCGTTGAGTCGTTCTGAGATCGCACTACTCATTCGCCAACAGGATCATATTTTCCATGTCTAGCTCCAACGACAAGATCAGAGGCACTCTCTACATCGTCAATACACCGCCTAACAGCCCCAACAAGCTTCAGGCATGCCTTGAGCTACTGCAGGCTGATGATCATCTACTTCTTATCGAAAATGGCGTCTACTGGGCTTCTGAAGGCTTAAGCCGTTCATTACAAGAACTACCCTGCCCCGCGACGGTTTTAGAGTGCGATTGCCAGGCTCGTGGGGTCCTTAGTTCATTACCGACCTGTAGCGATGGTGGGTTTGTCGATCTGACGATTCAGTATCCGCGCTCTGTGAGTTGGTTCTAATGAGTGATCTGCTGGTTAACGGTGTTAGCTACCCATTGGATGCCGAAGGGTACCTAGAAAATTTAACTCAGTGGAATGTTGAGCTGGCTGAGGCATTTTCAAAGAGCATTGATCTAGAGCTAACAGAAGCTCACTGGGAATTGATTGACCTGATGCGTCAGTTCTATCAAGAGTTTGATCTCTCTCCGGCAATGCGTCCGTTCATCAAATACACCACACTGCATCTGGGGCCTGAAAAGGGGAAAAGCATCTACCTAATGCAGCTCTTTCCTGGCGAGGGTAGCCCGGTTAAGCGTATTGCCCTGATTGCAGGACTGCCTAAACCGGACAACTGTCTGTAGGTTATCTAAACCGCTTTTTTGAACAGGCGGTGGAAGTTAGCTGCTGAACGTTCAGCCACCTCTTCTACTCTAATCCCTTTAAGATCAGCAACGCACTGTGCGACCTCTGCGACGTAACCTGGCTGGTTCGGTTTACCTCGGTAAGGTACAGGCGCTAGATAGGGTGAATCGGTCTCAATAAGGAACTTATCCAGTGGGACCGCTTTAACGACCTCGCGAAGATCCGCGGCGTTCTTAAAGGTGATAATGCCTGAGAAAGAGATCATAAAGCCGAGCTCAATCGAGCGCATCGCCATCTCCATCGTCTCTGTAAAACAGTGCATCACCCCAGCAGTCTTTGGATCCGCATGCTCCTGCATCACCTCAAGCGTCTCTTCTCTCGCTTCACGTGTGTGAATGATGACGGGGAGATCCAACTCACTTCCCAGCTTTAAGTGGTTAGCAAAACTCTCTACCTGCTGCTCTTTGGTATCCGTCTTATAGAAGAAATCGAGTCCAGTCTCACCTAAGGCGACGACACGCTGATTTGCCGCAACCGCTTGGCGAATCTGAGCCTCATTCCAAGGACTCTCTTCGACGTGGCATGGGTGAATGCCAACCGAAGCGTAGACATCAGACTGCCCCTCTATTGCCTCTAACATCGCAGGGTAGAGATTCATATCGATACCGACACAGAGCATTTTAGAGACACCGCGTTGACGTGCATCATTAAGCAGCTCAGTCAGTGAATCGTTATGTTTGGAGAGATCTAAACGGTCTAAGTGACAATGAGAATCGATGAACATGATTGTAAACTTTGAAAACGATGAAAATTAAATGGTAAGGGTTTGACGGCCCGATTCGTGTGCACCCGCAAGGTAGGTATCAATCTTCTTAAGCAGCTCAGTCTCGTCAGATGAGAGTTGAATGCCAATCCCCGGCACTTTACCGCCCTGCGCATTCTTGGGTGTTTGCCAAACCACTTTGCCGGTGACAGGGATCTTATCAGGCTCCCCCATTAACGATAGTAGTAGAAAGATCTCTTCGCCTAGCTCGTACTGATCTTTGGTTGGTATAAACAGACCACCACGCTCTAAAAACGGCATGTAAGCACGATAGAGATCCTCTTTCGTATGTATAACGAGACCGAGGATGCCGTGATTTTCTGATTTAACTGTCTCAACCATTACTTAACACTCAACTCTTTCCAATCAAAAAACAGTTTCTCTAATAGTAGCTGCTTATTGGGGTTTAGGTGGCGTTGGATCGCGTTTAATTCAACTTGAACTGACTCATAGAGTTTCAGTACACGGCTTGCATTCGCCTGTTTTGCAACTGAATCCACCATCTTACGCATATCCAAGTTGATACGAGGCTGTTCATCCTGCGCCATCTGAATTCTAACAATATCACCCAACAGAGATTGCCACCAAATTAGAGGCAGACGCAGATCCTCTTTTTGGTATTTCTCTGCCAAGGCGACTGGGCTGACTCGTGCACGTAACAGATCGGCCAAGCCACCCAGAAAATTGGCACGAAGATCAATCGCACCGCCGGACTTCCATTCGTAAGCTGTTAATGGAGCTCCTTGCGCTAACCCCAAGTAACCTTTGGCTTTTTCCGGTGGTAGCTGAAGCTTTTCGGCCAACCAATCGGTCGCCAAACCGGCTTCAGGCAGGCTAAATTCAACTCTTTGACAACGACTACGAATGGTCGGCATCACTTGACCTAACTGGTGAACAATCAACAGAATGAGTGTGTTATTGCCAGGTTCTTCGAGGGTTTTCAACAGAGCATTGGCCGCAGAGATATTCATCTCTTCTGCAGGATCGATGATCAAGACGCGATAACCACCCTGCTGCGCAGTGCCGTGCAAGCGATCAATGGTTTCGCGCACCTGATCAACTTTGATCACCTTGCCGGCCTCTTCAGGTGAAAGGTGAAGCAGATCCGGATGCGTTTCGTGCTGAATCAGCTCACAGGTTTTACACTGACCACAGGGTTCTGAACCCCTAGGGTTATTACAGAGCAAGCGTTTAGCGAGGTGCTCAGCAAACGCACGTTTACCCACCCCTTTATGCCCAGCCAATAGCAGCGCATGAGGTAATTTATTATCAGCGATCAACTGATCAATACGCTGCCAATACTCTGCCTGCCAAGGAAGAATGCTCACAAGGCAACTCCAAACTCACGCAGCACCGCCGCAATTTGGGCTTGAACCTGAGGAATGGAAGGCTCTGCATCAATAATTCGAATGCGTCCGTTTGAAGCCGCTGCACGCTCTAGGTAACGATCGCGTACCCGACCAAAGAAGCTCATCTCCTCTTGCTCGAAGCGATCGAGCGCAGCTCGTGCACGCGCACGGCTCATACCTACCTCAACCGGTAGGTCTAGCAGTAGGGTTAAGTCGGGTTGAAGATCGGACAACACCAACGACTCTAGCTGATCAATAGTCGTTTGATTCATCGCTCGGCCACCACCCTGATAAGCATGAGTCGCATCGATAAAACGATCACAAAGCACCCATTTACCTTCAGCCAAAGCGGGTTTAATGAGGGTCTCAACATGCTGTGCTCGAGCAGCAAAGACAAGAAGGAGTTCTGTCATCTCGGACATCGATTCAGATCGCGGGGTCAAAAGCAGCTCACGAACCTGTTCAGCCAATTCAGTTCCACCCGGTTCACGTGTCACGACCAGATCGATACCGGACGATTCGAGACAGTCTTGAATGTAGTCTAAGTTGGTCGTTTTACCGACCCCTTCACCACCTTCGAGTGTAATGAACTTGCCTTGCATTAGTTGGCCTCTGGTGTAGAACGATAATCTTTGCGACGTTTCAATTGATACTCTCTTACGGCGCGATTGTGTTGCTCTAGTGTATCTGAAAACTGGTGCGAACCGTCACCTTTGGCGACAAAATAGAGCGCCTTACCAGGCTCAGGATTAAGCGCTGCGAAAATCGCATCCTCCCCTACCAATGCAATTGGCGTAGGAGGGAGCGCTGGAATTCTATAAGTGTTATAGGGTGTCGACTCTTTTAAATGCTTACGTGTCAGATTGCCCTGATAACGCTCACCTAAGCCATAGATCACGGTTGGATCTGTCTGCAGTCGCATACCCCGATTCAGACGACGAATGAAGACACCCGAGATCTGCCCCCGCTCACTACTCAAACCCGTCTCTTTCTCGATGATAGATGCCAGAATAAGGGCTTCGTAGGAACTCTCAAGCGGCAATGTTATATCACGACTCTGCCAATGCTTATCTAACACATCATTAAGCATTCTGTGTGCACGAAGCAGCAGTTCTTTGTCCGTTGTACCCCGCTCAAAATAGTAGGTCTCGGCTAAAAATAGGCCTTCAGATGAATCGACATTGAGGCCCAGTTCAGTCGACAAACTGGCGGCATCCGTAGCACTCAATGTTTTCTCAAGCAGTTCATTGTCTGCAAGAGAGGCCAGCATCTCTTTAACGGTTGCCCCCTCAATAAGGGTCACTCGATACTGCACAGATCGACCCGATATGAGACGATCAAGCAGGGTCTCTAGGGTATCACCCACCCTTACCTCATACTCGCCGCTGCGCAACTTGGTGAGTTCTGGCTGAAGCTTAAACAGTAACTTAAGTTTGAACGGCTCATCCAACCAGTGACGATCGGATAGCTCTTGAACCAAGCGTGAGGCCGTATAGCCAGTAGGAACCGTCAAGGTGGTTGGTTGCTGGAGCGCTAGACGCTGTTTAGGAAGATCAAGAACGGACTGATATTGGCTCCACCCAACAGAGGCAAGCACCATAAAAAAAGCAACAAATACTATGACTGTTCGTTTTAACAAACCTAAACCCAATGAGTATTAGCAATCAGTATGAGTCGGGGCCGATAGGCACCCGACTCAACGGTCGCTAGATCTTGTTAAAGACGAGTGTACCGTTGGTACCACCAAAGCCAAATGAGTTGGACATAGCGGCAAATAGCTTCGCCTCTTGGGCCGTGTGAGCCACATAGTTAAGGTCACAGCCTTCACTTGGGTTATCCAAGTTGATCGTAGGCGGCGCTACTTGATCACGAAGAGCCAGCACACAGAAGGCTGCTTCGACAGCACCTGCAGCCCCTAATAGGTGACCTATCATAGATTTAGTCGAGCTCATACGGACATCTGAAGCAGCGCTTCCCAATACCGCTTTAGCCGCATTGGATTCCGCAATATCACCCGCCGGAGTCGATGTGCCGTGTGCATTGATGTAGTTGATTTGATCGACGTTCAGACCGGAATCTTTAATCGCATTAGTCATCGACAGAGCAGCACCGGCACCATCCTCTGGTGGTGAAGTCATGTGGTAGGCGTCATCACTCATACCAAAGCCACTCAACTCACAGTAGATCTTCGCACCACGCGCTTTAGCATGCTCATAGGACTCAAGTACCAACATTCCGGCACCATCACCCAGCACAAACCCATCACGATCACGATCCCATGGACGACTTGCTGCTTGTGGATCGTCGTTACGACTCGACAAGGCACGCGCAGCGGCAAAACCACCCAAACCAAGTGGCGTTGTCGCCATCTCAGAGCCACCTGCGATCATCACATCAGCATCACCGTATTGAATCATGCGCATCGCATGACCAATGTTGTGGGTACCGGTTGTACAGGCGGTTGTGATCGCAATATTCGGTCCACGGAAGCCATATTTAATGGCTAGGTTACCGGCGATCATATTGATGATACTGCCAGGAACGAAAAATGGAGAGACTCGACGAGGGCCTGACTTATTCAGTATGTCGTGTGTGTTTTCAATCATTGGTAGACCACCGATGCCGGAGCCAATGGCACAACCAATGCGTGGTGCATTCTCTTCTGAGACTTCAATACCGGAATCTTCAACTGCTTGAATAGCAGCCACCATGCCGTATTGAATGAACAGATCCATCTTACGAGCCTCTTTAGGGTTGAGGTAAGGCTCTAGTTGAAAATCTTTAACAGATGATGAGAAACGTGTGCTGAAAGCCGAAGCATCAAAATGCTCAATTGGGCCTGCACCACTCTTTCCCGCAAGAATATTTGACCAAGTGTCATCGACCGTTTGACCAACAGGTGTTAATAGACCAAGACCTGTGACTACAACTCGATTGCGCGACATCTAAAACTCTCCGATGGGCTAATAAAAGAAAAGCCGCAACTACTCTAGGCAGGTGCGGCTTTTCGAACGTACGTAGAACCGATTACTGGTTAGCGTTAACGTAGTCGATTGCTAGCTGAACTGTAGTGATTTTCTCAGCTTCTTCATCAGGAATTTCAGTTTCGAATTCCTCTTCAAGAGCCATTACTAGTTCAACAGTGTCAAGTGAATCAGCACCGAGGTCTTCTACGAAAGAAGCTTCGTTAGTCACTTCTTCTTCTTTAACACCAAGTTGCTCGGCGATAATTTTCTTAACGCGATCTTCAATATTGCTCATATCGATTCCTATAATGTTTCAACGCCCACTGTATCTATTCTGACACTTTGGGAATTTTAGAAAACCGCTGCTTACATAAAAGATAAGCAACAATTGTTAACTGGGTGCAATTATCCGCTATCTGATGGAAATTACAACCTTTTATACGGTAAAAAACCACACCTAAACGGGGGTTTTAACCCATGTACATACCACCGTTGACCTGGATCGTTTCACCGGTCACATAACCGCCAGATTCGCTGCATAAGAAACCAACGACTGCTGCGATCTCTTCAGGCTTACCTAGACGTGACAGTGATATCTGAGACTGCAGCATCTCTTTATGTGCTTCAGGTAGATCAGCCGTCATATCGGTATCGATGAAACCAGGCGCAACACAGTTGACCGTCACGTTACGACTACCTAATTCACGAGCCAATGCACGTGAGAAACCTTCCATACCTGCTTTAGCTGCTGCGTAGTTTGCTTGACCCGCGTTACCCATAGAGGCCACAACAGAGCTGACGCTGACCACACGACCCCAGCGCGCTTTTGTCATGCCGCGTAGAACACCTTTAACCATGCGGTAGACTGACGAAAGATTGGTATTCAGCACAGAATCCCACTCATCATCCTTCATACGCATCATCAGGTTGTCTTTAGTAATACCAGCATTGTTGACCAGAATGGTAACCGCACCGAACTCCTCTTGGATCTGTGCCAGTACCGCATCAACCGACTCTTTATCAGAGACGTTTAGTACATAACCTTTACCCGCATTACCGGCTGCAGCTAAGTATTCAGTGATTGCACTAGCACCACCTTCACTGGTCGCAGTTCCTAGAACGGTAGCGCCCTGTGCAGCGAGATTCTCTGCGATCGCTTTACCGATACCGCGGGTAGCACCTGTTACTAGCGCAACTTTATTTTCTAAACTCATCTTTTAATCCTTAGCTATTTTGTGCTTCTAGGGCTTTGTCTAGACCCGCAGAATCACCAATATTCAAAACGGTTAATGCGCGATCGACTTTCTTATTCAGACCCGACAGAACTTTACCTGGACCACACTCAACGGTGCGATCAACACCCAGTGCTAACATTGCTTGTACGCTCTCAGTCCAACGCACTGGACTGTACAGCTGCTGCACCAACAGATCACGCAATTCAGCAACATCTTCACAGGTCGATGCATTGACGTTGTGAATGAGTTTAATCGCTGGCAGTGTAATCTCAATCTTTGCCAATGCTTCAGCCAACTTCTCAGCTGCTGGCTGCATCAAAGCACAGTGAGAAGGCACCGATACAGGCAGCTCTACTGCACGTTTAGCACCCGCCTCTTTACAAGCTTCCACACCACGCTCAACCGCTGCTTTCTCACCGGCAATTACGACCTGACCTGGGCAGTTAAAGTTAACTGCAGAGACCACTGCACCTTGAGCGGCTTGCTCACAAGCAGCCACAACAGCCGCGTCATCAAGACCAAGAATTGCCGCCATCGCCCCAGTACCAGCAGGAACCGCAGCCTGCATCAATTCGCCACGAAGGCGAACTAAACGCACACCGTCAGCCAAAGAGATAGCACCAGCACAAACTAGTGCAGAGTATTCACCCAACGAGTGGCCTGCGACTACTGATGGAGCTTCACCACCCTGCTGTTGCCATAGACGCCACAGAGCAACACTCGAAGTCAGCAGAACAGGTTGTGTATTCTCAGTGCTATTAAGAACCGCTTCAGGCCCCTCTTGAGCAATAGCCCAAAGATCCTGACCTAAGGCTTCAGAAGCCTCTTTAAACGTATCCGTGATAATAGAGTGCTGTGCAGCTAGATCACTCAACATACCGAGTGATTGTGAACCTTGGCCTGGGAAGACCAATGCAAGTGATTGAGACATGTTGTCCTCGATTAACTAGCGGAGATTAACTCCATAAAAAATCCTAGTACGGAGTTTACATCATATGAGGAATATCTGAACCCTTAAGGGGAACTGTTTAGATCGCGAGCAACCTGATCCGCTAACTGGTTAGGCAGATCGGCTTTAAGCATATTCAGAGTGTTTTCTAAAGCCGCCTTAAAGTCATTAGCGTTCGCAGCACCATGACTTTTAACGACCAGACCATTCAAACCTAAAAACAGTGCACCATTTCTTTGACCTGAATCGAGCGATTTAGTCAGGGCTGTCAGCATTGGGCTAGCCAGCCATGCGATGACTTTACTGTAGAGTGAACCTGCAAACACCTGGCGCAGTCGATGAGCTAACAGCTTAGCGACCCCTTCGCTACTCTTTAGGGCCACGTTACCGACCAGACCATCACAGACGATCAAATCCGCTTCACCAACAAACAGATCAGCGCCTTCAACAAAGCCGATGTAGTTCACCTCTGGAAGTTCCGCTATCTGAGCACTCGCTTCACGAAGCGTCTCGTTGCCCTTGGTCTCTTCAGAGCCTACGTTAAGCAGACCAATTTTTGGATCTCTACCTGTTGTAACCCGCACCAAAGCGCGCCCCAACACAGCAAACTGCTTTAGCATCTCTGGGGAAGAGTCTAAGTTAGCGCCCAAATCGACGACCTGACACTCGCCTTTCAAGGTCGGCATAGCTGCAGAGATAGCGGGACGATCGATCCCCTGAATCATTCCCAAGGTGCGTCTCGCAAGGGCCATCAAAGCCCCCGTATTGCCAGCACTCACAACGGCACAGGCCGAACCTGATGCGAGCTGATCCAGAGCTAACTGCATTGAGCTGTCCGAGCCTTCACGCAGAGCGGAAATTACCCTCATATCGGCCGTAATAACCGATGAAGCATGCACAAGGCTTAACTGTGAATTAGCGTCTTTAGGAAGATAGGGAGCGATCTGCTCTTGATCACCCACAAGGGTAATCGATAGATCAGGGTAATCTTTGAGAACTGCGAGGGAGGCCTCAACAGTAATACGGGGACCGAAGTCCCCGCCCATTGCATCAACAGCGATGCAATAACTGTGTTGCACGGCTAAGACTTACTCGTCGCCTTTTGCAACAACCTGACGACCGCGGTAGAAACCGTCAGCTGTCATGTGGTGACGACGGTGAGTCTCACCAGTAGTCTGTTCAACTGAAAGAGTTGGGTTGCTAAGTGCATCGTGTGAACGGCGCATATCGCGACGTGAACGAGACTTTTTGTTCTGCTGTACTGCCATGGTTTTTACTCCTGGATCTTACTTTACTAGCGCTACTTCTTAAGGCTCGCTAGCACACTAAATGGATTCGGTTTTTCAATCTGCTCCGCAGGTATCTCATCTTCGCCGAAGGACATTTTTACTGAACAGTCATCATGATAACAGACGGCTGGTAAACTCAGTATCAACTCTTCTCCGACCAAATCTGCAAGATTTACATCATCCTCTAACAGTAGAGGATCATAGTAACGGGGCAAATTCTTGGCCTGCTCTTCGTTTAACACAACGGCTAAACTGAACTCTGCTTCCAATTGCAATGTCACTGGCTCCAAGCAACGTTGACACTGTTGCTGAACTTCAACGTTCGCTTGTCCGGTCACAGTTCTTAGCTTCTGCTCATCAAGGGCAAAAGCCAGTTCTACATTGACATCACCACAGGGACTGACCAGCAAGGAGCAGAGCTGAGGCATAGATTGCAGTGCAATAGTGCCTGTTAAAACTGCTTCCCGCTCGGCAAGTTTCCGAGGGTCGACTTTTTTCGGAAGAGGGCCGTTCGACATAAGCGCGCAATTCTAGGGATCTGAAGCCCAACTGTAAAGGAATATATGCCATTAATTGAGGATATTTGTTAGGTTAGAGCCTCTTTAGCTAACAAAAGCCCAATCTGCACAAAATCGCAGCGGAATATCGATGAAAAGCCACCAATTACCGATCGTTTTAGCCTCAAGCTCAAAATATCGCCGCGAACTACTGTCTCGCATTTTAAATGAGTTTGAACACGCCTCTCCCGACATCGATGAGACGCCAATAGCCGGTGAGTCTCCAGAGGCTTGTGCGGCTCGTTTAGCCCAACTGAAAGCCAAGGCGTTAGCTAAAGAGTTCCCTGCACACTGGATTATAGGGTCTGATCAACTGGCTACGCTTGACCAGCTGATTCTTGGCAAACCTTTAACCAAAGAGAGAGCGATTACCCAGCTCTCTTTGTGCAGCGGTCGGCGTGTCAGCTTTCTAACCTCTTTGGCGCTTTTCAACAGCCAAACTGAGGAGACTAGAGAGTATCTAGAAGAGGTTGTCGTGACCTTTAGAGAACTGTCAGACGCAGAGATCACAGCTTACATTGATCGCGAGCAACCGCTGGACTGCGCAGGCAGTTTTAAATGCGAGGGGTTAGGTATCACTCTGTTTGAGTCGATTGAGAGCAGAGACCCTAATACTCTAATTGGCCTACCACTGATTCGGTTAAACCATCTATTACTAGAAGCGGGCATCAACCCGCTTCTAAAATAGACGCTATTAGCGATCTATTTGAACTGGATAGAGCTCGTTATACCGAGAGTGTTCATAACCTGACTGGCCACCCCAACACCTAGACGCTCTGCCAAGCGTTCAACCGCGTTTGGACGGTAGCTGTAATCAATTAGATGATCGGTATTAAACTGTTCGCGAGCAACAGAGCTAGCACTGCCTAACCCATCAATCAAACCCAATTCAACGGCCTGTTCACCTGTCCAGATTAGTCCAGAGAACAGCTCAGGGTTATCAGCAAGACGATCACCCCTACCCTGCTTCACAGCGTCAATAAACTGTTGGTGAGTAGTATCCAACACAGATTGCCAAAAGCGCTTCTGTTGATCCGAGAGCGGCTGGAAAGGGTCTAGCAGTGCTTTGCTGTCGCCTGCGGTAAGAGCACGGCGTTCAACCCCTAGCTTCTCCATCAAATCGACAAAACCAAATCCACTTGAAATGACCCCAATTGAACCTACCAGGCTGGCTTTATCCGCATAGATAGCGTCCGCGGCACTGGCTAGGTAATAACCGCCACTGGCGCCAATATCGGTAATAACGGCCATCACCGCCTTATCAGGATAGAGTGCACGGAGTCGAACAATCTCATCATAGACGTAACCGGCTTGAACAGGACTACCACCCGGGCTGTTAATACGCACAATAACACCGAGACTGTCAGATGCCTCAAACGCATCGCGCAGAGAGGTGATCAACAGATCAGCACTGGCTTCGCTGCTGTCTGAAATAACGCCACGCACTTGAACCACTGCCACATGTGGCTTAGAGATCTCCTCAATGGAGGCGAACTTCTCACTCCACAGAAAAAAGCCTGCGATACCAAACAGATAGATAAAGGTCAGAGACTTGAAGAAGATGCCCCAACGGCGAGATCGGCGCTGCTCACGGTTGACGTTATCAACCAGCTTTTCAAGCAAGCGCCAGCTTTTTGAATCGGTACTGTCTACAGCAGGCTGATCACTCTTCTCATTAGTTTGCACAACCGTTCCACTAGCCTGCTCAATACTCTCTTTTGAATCACTAGGCTTTTCACCCCAAGGATTGTGTTCCACATTAACTCCTTAACCAATCCACTAACTCATTAAAATGATCAAACACCTGCAACGGTTCAAAGGCATGCAGATCATCCACCTCATGCACCCCATAGCTCATAGCCACTCGATCAATACCCGCACTGCGCGCCATCTCCAAATCATAACTGGTGTCACCAATCATAAGGACTTCGCTAGCATCCAAACCTGTCTCTTCTAGGATCTCATGCAGCATCAAAGGATCTGGCTTGGATGCCGTCTCATCAGCACACTTGGTCAGTTCAAAATGGCCCGCCAACTCTGTATCAGACAGGACGCGATCCAAACCACGGCGGCTTTTTCCAGTCGCGACCGAGAGTCGATAGCCATGCTGTTTGAGTAGCCCCAGTCCATCAAATGCACCGTCAAATAGCGCCGTGGGTGTCTGATCAACCTCTAGATAGTGTTTACTGTAACCCTGCCGAATGAGCTCTCGCGTTGCGGCATCACATTCAGGCATGACTTTAAGAATAGCCTCTGGCAAGCCAAGGCCAATAATATCTCGCACTGACTCATCACTGGGGATTCTTAGACCTAGCTCACGCGTAGCGCCCTGAAAACTGGATACGATACGCGCTTGAGAATCGATTAAAGTTCCATCCCAATCGAAAATAAGTAGCCTATACTTCACGTAAACCTCAAAGTTTGAGCATTATGTATTTAAACAAGCGTCTAACACTGCTGTCGACACTGCTGATAGTCAGCTCAGTCTACAGCACCTCTGCGAAAAGTGAGAGTTCGCAGACCATCTATAAATTTCGCAACGAGTCAGGCGTGCTCTCGTTCGGCGATCGACGCCCTAAACAGACCACTCATTATGAAATACTCAAATTTGACTGTTATGCCTGCCGGTCAAACCCATCAATCGATTGGCACACTGTGCCTCTAAACACTCGAGACTTTCGCAGCATTACACAAATCGCCGCCAACCAAGTCAAGGTTGACGAATCTCTTATTCGCGCCGTGATTCATGCGGAGTCGGCATTCAAAAGCAACGCGCTCTCTTCACAAGGGGCAATGGGTTTGATGCAGCTAATGAAAAAGACAGCACTCTCCCTAGGTGTCGAGAACCGACAGGATCCTAGCGCGAACATCTTTGCCGGGAGCCAATACCTAAAAGAGCAGCTAGAGCAGTTTGGTGACACAAAATTGGCCCTAGCAGCCTACAACGCAGGGCCAACGGCTGTAAAACGTTACCAAGGCATACCACCCTATCCCGAGACAGAGCGCTACATCGAACGTGTAATGATTCTTAAAGCACGCTACGACAAGGTTCTTTAAGGCAATAAAAAACCGCAGGCCGGATAAAGGGGGAGTTCCAGGCTGCGGTCAGCAGTAATAACTGCTCATTTAGAGGCTTTCAAGCTGGTGATTTACCAAATAGGGCTTAAAAAATGCCCTGCTTGTAGAACAGTAGACCCTCTGTGAAGTCTTTTAGTTCCGTGAATCTGTAACTTTTTTTGAAAAAATTTTAAATCTGTTTAAAAACAACAACTTATAAAATAGAAAAAATTACAGCCGCTCAACTAAGAACGGGCTGTGGATAATAGACCTATGCTGGTCAATTTTCAATCAATCGTTAACTCTTTTTCGCTAACCAGCAGACCGTTGTTATCAGCGTAGAGATATTCACCCGGAATGAAATCAACACCGCCAAAACGAAGCGTGACATTTAATTCCCCCGCCCCTTTTTTCTCGGTCTTCAACGGGTGGCAGCCCAACGCTTGAACACCTAGGTCAAGATCACCAATGGCATTCACGTCACGGATACAGCCGTAGATAACAATACCCGACCAGCCATTCTTGACTGCTTTCTCAGCCAGCATGTCACCCAACATCGCGCGACGCATAGAGCCACCGCTATCAACTACCAGCACTCGACCTTCACCAGGTAGCGCAACTTGTTCACGAACCAAGGAGTTATCTTCAAACGCTTTGATCGTCACGATCTTTCCGCTAAAGCGTTCACGACCGCCAAAGTTACCAAACATCGGTTCAAGAATGCGCACATCATCTTCATAGCGATCGCACAGTTCGGGTAGTAGATCTTCCATCGATTTCTCCTGATAGATTTTAAGATTTTAGACGAAGGCCATCCGCTTCAATTTGGATCTTGCCCTCTTTCAACAGCTGACCAATCGCCATTTTGTAGGCTTTTTTACTGCAACCAAAACGGGCATTAATCGCTTCAGGCGGACTCTTATCACCCAGTGGACAGAAGCCGCTGTTCGCCTCCAACTCAGCCAACAGCTTATCGGCAACAGACCCGACTCGTTTATAACCAGGTGGCGTCAGCATAAGGTCAATCTGTCCATCCTCACGAACCTGCTTAACATAGCCCGTCAGACGCTGACCCAATTTCAAATGCTGAGTGAGGTCTTGACGATGGATAAGGCCTTCATAGCGATCATTGATGATGCAGAGCATGCCTAAGTCAGTCATACGCCAGGGCAGCATTTCAACCAGCATCTCTTTGTTTAGGTCGGTTGGGTTGGACTCAAGATAACGATCCGTTTTCATTGAGGCCGCGATACGGTTCGAGTTATCAATGTAGATGAAGACATTCACCCACAGACCTTCCGTCACATCACGCTGCTGCTCTGAGAAAGGCAGCAGCAGATCTTTAGATAGTCCCCAATCCAGGAAAGCACCTATCGGCGTGGTCTCTTTAACACGCAGTCGAGCGAATTGACCCACTTCCGCTTTGGGATGCGCCAAGGTCGCGATCTCTTGATCTTGGGAGTCAAGGTAGACAAACACACGCAGCTTATCGCCAGGCTTAGTACCTTCAGGCACTTCACTTCGAGGGAGCAGTATGCCGCCACCATCACCTGTCTCTAAATAGACACCGTATGGACTCTCTCGCAACACCGTTAATTGATTGCGCTTACCGAGTTCAAACACGCCTCTCTCCCAATATTAAAAACCCTATGATAACCGGTTAGGCCAGAACGAAAAACGGCCAGGGAGTGAATCCTGACCGTTTTTAAGGATTTAGCCTCTTTTAGACTTTGTCATTCGCCAAGTAGAACCAGGTATCCATGACTGAATCAGGGTTGAGTGACACACTGTCGATACCCTGCTGCATCAACCAACGGGCAAGATCAGGGTGGTCCGAAGGTCCTTGTCCACAGATACCCACATATTTACCCTGCGCCTTACAGGCGGTAATCGCCATCTCAAGAAGACGCTTAACCGCTTCGTTTCGCTCATCGAACAGATGCGCAATAAGGCCCGAATCACGGTCCAAGCCGAGTGTCAGCTGAGTCAGGTCGTTCGAACCAATTGAGAAGCCGTCAAAGTACTCAAGGAACTGGTCAGCGAGTAGTGCGTTGGATGGGATTTCACACATCATGATCAACTTAAGACCGTTCTGTCCGCGCTGAAGCCCATTCTCCGCCAACAGATCTACGACCTGTTTTGCCTCGCCTGGTGTGCGTACGAACGGCACCATGATCTCAACATTGGTTAGACGCATCTCATCACGGACACGTTTCAATGCACGACACTCCAGCTCAAAACAGTCACGGAAGTCTTCAGAGATGTAGCGAGCAGCACCACGGAAACCTAGCATTGGGTTCTCTTCATGCGGTTCGAACGATTGACCACCGATCAGGTGACCGTACTCATTAGATTTGAAGTCCGACATACGAACGATCACTTTCTTAGGGTAGAAAGCGGCCGCAAGCGTTGAGATACCCTCAGTCAATTTATCAACGTAGAAATCAACAGGCGATTTGTAACCTGCGATGCGGCGTTCAATAACCTGACGCACATCACGTGGTTGCTCCTCTAGATTAATCAACGCTTTCGGGTGAACACCAATCATTCGGTTGATAATGAACTCTAAACGCGCCAGACCAACACCAGCATTCGGCAGTGATTGGAAGTCAAAGGCACGGTCTGGGTTACCCACGTTCATCATAATGTCGAACGGCAGCGATGGCATCTGTTCAACATTGTTTGTAGTGTGTTCAAAGTCTAGACAACCCGCGTAGACGTAGCCTGTATCACCTTCTGCACAGCTAACAGTCACCTCTTGGCCGTCAGTCAGTGCAGAGGTTGCATCACCACAGCCCACGATAGCAGGAATACCTAACTCACGTGCAATGATCGCCGCGTGACAGGTACGACCACCACGGTTCGTTACGATCGCTGATGCACGTTTCATAACCGGCTCCCAATCTGGGTCGGTCATATCCGTTACCAACACATCACCATCCTGAACGGTGTGCATCTCATCAAGTGACTTAACAAGACGAACAACACCGGCGCCAATTCGGTGACCAATCGAACGACCTTCAACGAGGACCTGACCCTTCTCTTTCATCAGGTAGCGTTCGATCACGGTTTTTTGTGTCTGACTGCGAACCGTTTCTGGACGAGCCTGAACGATGTAAAGCTGACCATCATCCCCATCACGAGCCCACTCGACATCCATTGGACGGCCGTAGTGGTTCTCAATGATGACGGCAATGCGCGCCAACTCTTCTACCTCTTCATCCGTCACACAGAAACGGTTGCGATCCGCATAAGAGACATCGACCGTCTCTACCGCCTTACCCGCACTGTGCTCATCCGTGTAGATCATCTTGATCGCTTTAGAGCCCATGGTACGACGAAGAATCGCAGGAGCGTTCTGCTTTAGAGTGGGTTTGTAGACGTAGAACTCATCAGGGTTAACTGCGCCCTGAACAACGGTTTCGCCCAAACCGTACGCGGCGGTGATGAAGACAACGTGCTGGAAACCTGATTCTGTGTCCAATGAGAAGAGAACGCCCGATGCGCCGGTCTCACTGCGAACCATGCGTTGAATACCCGCAGATAGCGCTACTTCAGCGTGAGTAAATCCTTTGTGAACTCGGTAAGAGATGGCGCGATCGTTATATAGGGAAGCAAACACCTCTTTGATCGCGTGTTTAACATTATCTAGGCCTTTAATATTTAGGAAGGTCTCTTGCTGGCCAGCAAAAGAGGCATCTGGCAAATCTTCTGCAGTCGCCGATGAGCGCACTGCGACACTGATCTCAGCTTGGCCATCCAACATCTCTGCGTAAGCTGTTTCGATCGCAGCATCCAATTCAGGTTGAAAATCCGCATCCATAATCCACTGACGAATCTGACCGCCAGTTTCCGCCAATGCACGCGTATCATCTGCATCCAGCTCATCAAGACGTGCATTAATACGATCCGCCAAACCACCATAGGCTAGGAACTCTCGATACGCTTCGGCAGTCGTGGCAAAGCCACCCGGTACACGCACTCCGGCTTCACTCAATTGACTGATCATTTCACCAAGAGAGGCATTCTTACCACCTACTTTTTCCACATCGGTCATGCGCGCCTGATCAAGACGAATCACGTATTCTGTCAAAGCACTATCTCCTAAACTTTGGTCGTTAAACTGAGTATTTACTACCCAATACACGCCATACTAGAGGAAGAAAAGAGAAATAAAACCCCTTTTTAAAAATGTAATTTCGCTACAAAAACTCTAGTATAGGGCATTGAATTTAGTCGAATTGAGTATCCAAAATGAAGCGCACCGCTTTCTTTATATCGGACGGAACCGGCATCACAGCTGAAGTTCTTGGTAACAGTCTGCTTAGCCAATTTGAGTCGGTAAAGTTTGAAGAGATCACCCTTCCCTACATCGATACACCCGAAAAGGTCGAAGCCGTTATTCAACGCATTAACGAGACAGGCAAACAAGACGGACATCGTCCAATTGTGTTCGATACCTTTGTTAATGCAGAGTACCGCGCAATGATCGCTGATGCTGAGTCCTACAACATCGACATCTTCTCGACCTTTTTAAAACCGCTTGAATCCGAGCTCGATACCGCATCGACCTACACGGTTGGTAAATCACACGCGATTAACCAAATTGATCGCTACAAGGCCCGTATCGATTCGGTTAACTTTGCGTTGGATAACGATGACGGCGCCAGAACTCAGCAGTACAAAGAGGCTGACATTATCCTAGTCGGTGTCTCCCGTTGCGGTAAAACACCCACCTGCCTCTACATGGCACTGCAGTACGGTATTCGCGCCGCCAACTACCCACTGACCGAAGAGGATATGGGCGGTGAAGATCTACCCGATATTCTTAAGCAACACCGTGAAAAGCTGTATGGATTGACCATCGATCCGTTCCAGCTTGCCGCGATTCGTAATGAGAGACGCCCAAACAGCCGATACTCGTCACTCGACCAATGCGATCTTGAGACTCGCACGGCTGAGCGCTATTTCCGCCAGAACAATATGCAATCGATCAATACCACCAACTTCTCGATTGAAGAGATCAGTACACGCATCATGGCCGATGCTAATCTCAATCGACGCATTGTTTAGGAGCCTATCATGCCACTACCCACACCGGCTGCGAGGACGCATCGCCATACACGACAGGTCACCTGCACTGGCTATAAGCGTGAGGATGGGCTTTGGGATATTGAAGGCCATCTCGTCGATACCAAAGCTGATGAGATGCCATTAAGTGAATTTATCTTAAAAGCGGGCGACCCACTGCACGATATGGCGATCCGCCTGACTGTTGATCTTGATCTGAACATACACGCCGTTGAAACCACGATGGATGCCACCCCCTACACAATGTGTCCAGGTATCGCACCGGTATATAAACAGTTAGAGGGAGAGTCGATTAGACCCGGCTTTACCAAAAAGGTGAGAGATCTGTTTGGCGGCATTCAAGGCTGTACACACCTGGTTGAGCTATTAGGTCCAGTAGCGACAACGGCCATACAAGTCACCTTTCAAGAGCGCCATCGATTAGCAAAAAGCACGGCTGAATCACCGGTTTCCGCGCAACTCAACAGCTGCCACACCTACGCTGAAGACTCGCCTGTCGTCGAACAATATTGGCCCGAACTCTATAAAGGTTAACCAGTATGGCACTGATCGACAGAGATAACTGCACGCTATTCGTAATTGATGTTCAGGGGAGGTTGCTACCGGCTGTGCAATCACCAGAACAGACCCTCGCTAATACCGTCGCACTGGTTGAGGTGGCGCAACTTCTTGAGATACCCATCGCCTACTCTGAACAGTATCCACAAGGTCTTGGAGCCACTGAAGAGTCGCTACTATCGCTTCTTGAAGGTAAGGCTGAGCGGTTCGAAAAACAGAGCTTTTCATGCGTAAGTGAACCACAGATAAAAACCGCGTTGAATCAGTGGGAGCGCAAACAGATCATCATTACAGGCATGGAGACACATGTCTGTGTTCTTCAAACAGTCTTAGAACTTAGTGAAATGGGATTTCAGGTTTTTGTGGTCGAAGACGCTGTCAGTTCACGAAAGGCCGAGGATAAAGTGCTGGCTCTTAAGCGAATGCAACAAAACCAAGTGACCCTGGTTTCAAAAGAGATGGTGATGTTTGAGTGGTTAAAGCGTGCCGATCATCCTAAGTTTAAAGAGATCAGTAGAGAGTTCATTCGATAGATAGCTAGAAACAGAAGAGCCAGCTATTTGCTGGCTCTTTAGCAACTAAAATTAATGACTACTCTTGTGGGAACTTGTAGTAGGTCTTGTTGAGGTAAGCCGTAACATCGGCAACCTCTTCCG
Source organism: Marinobacterium sp. xm-d-579 (assembly GCF_013282935.1). Lineage (NCBI taxonomy): Bacteria > Pseudomonadati > Pseudomonadota > Gammaproteobacteria > Oceanospirillales > Oceanospirillaceae > Marinobacterium > Marinobacterium sp. xm-d-579. The sequence goes on along the minus strand of NZ_WBYP01000002.1, from coordinate 64,116 downwards.
GGAACCAGCCGACATTCATCTTGTCGTTACAGCCCTGAACCCAGGCCTGTTCAAGATTTTTATAGCTGGAAGCCATACGGTCTGAACGAGTGTAAAAGGCAGGTTCGTGACAGGTTGCGCAGGTCACATCATCACGCATTTCGCCGTTAATCTCTCGCTCAAAATAGGTTTCATCATAAAGCTCCTTGCCGTTATCCGCGTCGGCAGCAAGTGCTACGACAGGGGTCAACAGAAGGGCTGCAAACAGAGTACTTTTTTTCATTTTCATCACTCCAAAGAGCAGGACAATTGTCTTGCCTAAGCTCAGTTATTGCTTAAAGTTGATTGCTCATTTGTAAAAACTGTTCTGGCGAGGGTACACCCACCAGAGTTAACTCTTTTCGATACTGACCAAGTCCATCATAAAAGATAAGCGTTGGCGGACCAAGTACTTCATAGCGCTTTGTAAGCTGCTTCGACGCTTCATCATTAGCCGTCACATCTACTTTTACCAGCAACATTTGCGCCATCCTGTTCTGAACGGCTGAGTCAGCGAAAGTGACGTAATCCAGCTCCTTACAGGAGACACACCAATCCGCGTAGTAATCCAGTAAAACAGCCTGTCCTCTCGATTTAGCCAGGCTCAATTGAGCGTCTAAATCGGTTGGATTGGTCACGGTTACAAACTCAATCTTCGCTGCCGTCGTGGCTTCACTTGTCGATACGAGGCCTTTCAATGGGTAGATCAAACTCTTACCACCGGACAGAAGCCCTAGGGTTAAAGAGGCACCGTAAACGAGCAGGATAACCCCTACCCCTTTGGCGATCTTCTTAACACCATGAACTTCCGAGGCGTGACTTTCAAAGACCCCCATAAAGACAGAGGTGATGATAAGGATCAACGCGACTAACCCCATCGTCACCTCAACCGGCACGATGCGATCTAACATCCAAACCGCCATCAAAAGAAGAACGACACCAAAACCGGCTTTGACACTCTCCATCCAAAGACCCGCACGTGGCATGTACTTGGCTGCAGAGGTGCCGATCAATATCAGAGGAATACCCATACCAATCGACAGTGAAAAGAGTGCTAACCCGCCAATAACAGGATCACCCGTTTGACCAATATAGATCAAAGCGCCCGCCAACGGAGCAGCCATACAGGGACCCACAATCAGTGCAGAGAGGAAGCCCATTACAGCCACACCAACATAACTGCCACCTTTCTGTTTATCAGAATTGCGACTCAACCAGGTTTGAACAGAGGACGGCATCTGCAGCTCGTAAAAGCCAAACATAGAGCCTGCCAACAGCACAAACAGAAGACTGAAGAGAGCAATTACGGCAGGAGCCTGAAGTGCCGCTTGCAGATTCGCTCCAAACACTCCTGCCAGCACCCCAGCGATTGTGTAGGTCACCGCCATAGCCAGCACATAGATGATCGACAGGGCTAATCCATGCTTAGCATTAGTGTTGTGACCATGACCGGCAATAATGCCCGACAGAATGGGAATCATCGGAAATACACAGGGCGTCAACGACAGAGCCAAACCCGCTAAAAAGAAGACGCCAATCAAAGTCCAAGAGGAGCTACCTGATAGGGTTTGTAAGAACTGATCCTGCTCACTGACAATCTCTGTCGTAGTTGCGTCAGCTGAAGCTGTTTTTGCAGCCTGTGAAGCCTCCGCTAGACCAGTATAGGCAACCACACCGGTCACCGGTGGATAACAGATCCCCCCTTCCCAGCAACCTTGGTAGCTGACATCAAATTGACCGTCAGCCGCTGCAGTGGTTTGACGCGCCAGCTCAACGGTCACCTCAGCGCGATCATGAAACACCTCTACAACACCAAAGACAGGATCCTCTTTAGTATCAGTCGCGGAATCGGATCGGCTAACTTGGCTAACCCCTTCTGGAAGGGTTAACTCGATTCGATCTTGGTAGAGGTAGTAACGAGGCTCAATATCCCATACCAATAGAAAGCGGTTAGCATCCAGTTGCTGAGCACTGAATTTAAACGCCTGTTCAACCTCTAACGGCTCATCACTGTTACCACCAAACAGAGACGCATTGGCGCCTGACAGTGACAATATGAACGCCATTAACAGGCTGAGTGTGAATTTGATAGAACGCACAAAGTCCTCGCATTAAAACTTATCTATCGCAATAACGAAGATTTAAATTACACAGTTAGAGCTATTATTCCGTTTTGTCGGTCATAGATCACTAAAATTCGTATTTTATACTGACAGAGCCCTTAAACCAGACCATTGACTGTGTTACAAACGCTCTTCTTTCAAAGGATTATTCGGATTTAACCCATGACCGATACTCGTATTGACGATTTAAACGTCGAATCAAATGACCCACTGGTCACACCCAATCAGCTTAAAAAAGAGTTACCTCTGTCTGATAAAGCTGCCGCGAGCGTGATGGCCGGCCGCAACACCATCAAACAGATTCTTAAGCGCGAAGATAAGCGCCTGTTCATCGTGGTAGGCCCTTGCTCTATTCACGATCCAGAAGCCGCGATCGAATATGGTCGTCGCCTATTGAAGCTGCAAGAGCAAGTAAAAGATTCACTCTACCTAGTGATGCGAGTTTACTTTGAAAAACCACGTACCACCGTCGGTTGGAAAGGGTTGATCAACGACCCTCATATGAACGACAGCTTTGAGATTGAAGAGGGTCTTCGCATTGGTCGTAAGTTACTGCTTGATCTAGCTGAGATGGGCCTTCCTCTGGCGACTGAAGCATTGGATCCAATCTCACCACAGTACATGCAGGACCTTATTACTTGGTCAGCCATTGGCGCGCGTACCACTGAATCGCAAACCCACCGTGAAATGTCCTCAGGCCTATCTTGTGCCGTTGGCTTTAAAAACGGGACTGACGGAAGCTTAGATGTTGCTATTAATGCGATGCAATCGGTCAGCCACCCTCACAGTTTCTTGGGGATCAACTCAGAAGGTCAGGTATCCATCGTCCGCACTCGTGGTAACCAATACAGTCATGTCGTACTTCGTGGTGGTGCGGGACGTGCCAACTACGACACCGTCAGCGTCAATCTAACAGAGCAAGCGTTAGAGAAAGCGAAGCTGCCACAGAACATTATGATCGACTGTAGCCATGCTAACTCAAACAAAGATCACAACCGCCAGCCACTGGTGGCTAAGGATGCAATGCATCAGATCGTTCAGGGCAACCGCTCAATCATCGGTCTTATGATCGAGTCGCACATTAATGAGGGCAACCAGTCGATCCCTTCAGATCTCAGTGAATTGAAATACGGTGTATCGGTGACGGATGCCTGTATCAACTGGGAGACGACCGAAAGCTCACTGATTGAGATGAATGATCAGCTTGCTGAGATTCTAAAAACTCGATAAGCATCGATCGGATACAAAAAAGGGAAGCGGTTACGCTTCCCTTTTTCATTTCAGCGGATCAGTGATGATCGCTGCCACAACCACAAGATGACTCACCCCAGTATTTCAATTTACTGGTTTGACCGATACCTGCGTTGAATCCATTGGTTGGATCCAGACTACGGTAGAACTCTTTAAGCGCCTCTTTCGCAGCATACTCATGACCAACGTTATGTTCCGCTGGGTATTCAGCACCACGCGCATCAAAGGTATCCAAAATCTGGTTCTTAACCGCTTTGGCATCAACACCTGGTTTCATGATGTAGTTCTGGTGCATGACGTGGCAGAAGAAGTGACCATAGTAGACCTTAACGGCAATTTGATCCGCTAGCTCTTGTGGCAGCGTTTCAAACCAGTCGCGCTCATTACGAGGAAAGGCCACATCGATGGTCATGACCGCACCTAGCTTATCGCCTTCCATGATTTTATTACGTCCAATCGCACCACCCGCAACAAAACGGTGCAGTATGGCCTGCTCTGCTTCGCGCTCAGTACACTCGAAATACTCACCTTCGTTCGTTTTAAAGAACTCATTAAGGTAAGCGCGCATCTCATCGACACACTCATTCCCTGTTTCGAGAATCCAGTGGTGTTCAAAGCGATCACGATACTCTTCCATGCTAGCGGGTAGATGATTTGGCCATAGGTAGCTCATCCACTGCAGCATCTTGTCCGAGAAGTTTTTCGGTAAAAAGCCTAGCTTATTGGTCCAACGATCAACGGTGCGTTTAATCGCAAACATCTTAGGCATGTAGGAAGCACCGAGTTTGTCGATCACGATGAACGAATCTTTACCGTACTTCTTAGAGACGTCATAACAGGTACGGTGAATGTACTCACCGGCGATAGGCAGATTCTTAAAGGTCGACAAGATATCGCGACGCATCTGCTCCATAACCGCAGGGTCATTAGTACCAACGTAGAACACCTGCTGTTTCTTTGGAATCTCGAAGGTATCCATACGCACAGCAAAGACGGCCAATTTACCGGCACAACCAGACGCTTCGTGCAGACGACGACCATCATTGTTGTAGCGAGAGGGTGTCTCAGCATCAATATCACGAATACGATCGTTGTACTCGTTATCGGAACCCAGCAGATCTGGGTACTGGACATCATCAGCGCGATAACGCTCGTACTGAAGATTTTCGAGCATCTCCTCAGGTGTATCACCCAAGTTGATTCCTAGATTGTTCACCAACTCCAACTCACCGTCGGCATTGATCTGAGCAAAGATAGACATCTCTGTGTAAGCAGGACCACGCTGAACTAACGCACCGCCAGAGTTGTTACAGATACCACCGACAATAGACGCACCAATACATGAGGAACCGATGACAGAGTGAGGCTCACGACCGTATGGACGCAGGCGATCTTCCAGACCAAAAAGCGTAGAACCCGCAAGACCCACAATCTGTTTGCCCTGATCAATCAGGTGAATAGAGTCGATGCGCATGGTACTGATGATCACGATAGGACGATCGTAATCGTCACCATTAGGGGTAGAGCCACCGGTCAAACCGGTATTCGCGGCCTGCATAATGACGATCACATCCGCTTTGACACAGGCTTGCAGACAGTGCCAAACCTCAACCAAGGTTCCAGGACGAACGACAGCTAATGCACTACCACCACCCAGACGAAAACCGGTAGCGTAAGGCGCCACACGATCAGATTCGGTTATTGCGTACTTCTTACCAACAATGGTTTGTAACTGCGAAATAAGTGCCTGAGTCGACATTATTCAAAGCCTCTATCTTAAAATCAGATGCGGATTATAACGGATCCTGCGGGGAATTAAATTTAGCTTTCGCAATGCACAAAAAAAGAGATCACTTTTATCTGCCCTCATTATGTAAAAACCAAAAAGTTGACATATCAACTTTTTGGATCTATTGTTCATTTCACAATAAATAACACCATCGGAGAGAAGCAATGAGTTCAATGGATACCGATCTAATTCATGACGATCAGCCTTACAAAAACCATCCATATCAAGGTAAACAGATCAAAACACTACCACTGGCTTCATCAATGGGTGCTGAGGTACTGGATGTTCAGTTAAAAGATCTTGATGACGAAGCCTTTGAAGAGCTCAAAGAGGCACTCTGGCACCACAAGATGATCTTCTTGCGTAAGCAGAATCTCTCCCCTGCTGATCAGTTGGAGTTTACAAAGCGCTTTGGCGAGTTAGGTACCGATGCTTACACCACAGGTCTTCCTGGCTTCCCAGATGTACAACCTGTTATCAAAGAGGCTGATACCAAATCTAAAATCATCTTTGGCGGTGGTCACCATACCGATTCAGCCTTTCTAGAAAGACCACCATCAATCAGTGTACTTCACGGCATCGAAATTCCACCCTATGGTGGTGACACCATCTGGTACAACTCAGTGATGGCGTATGAGAGCCTGTCTGCTGGCATGAAAAAGATGCTAGCGCCGCTAAAGGTTCATATGGCTGCTGACCGCGTTATAGGCTCTATGAAAAAAGTGGTTGAACAGACAAAGAACATGACTTCAATGACCGATATCGAGTTAGAAATTGATATCGACGCGATGATGCGCGGAAACTTCCATCCGATGGTTCGCAAGCATCCAGAGTCAGGTCAAGTGTCACTCTATGTTGATGGGGTTTACTCGGTCAATATCGAAGGCATGGAACGCCGCGAGTCAGAACCTCTGCTTAAATTCCTACACGAGCACGCAACGCAGGAGTTCTTCTGTTGTCGTTTACGCTGGGAAGAGGATACTGTCGCCATTTGGGACAACCGCATCTGTCTTCACCGCGCGTTTAATGATTACGACGGATTCCGTCGTGAACTGCATCGCACAACAGTCATGGGAGAAAAACCTCAGGCTGCGTTTGAAAGTTAATGTCAGATAAATTGGACATTATTCGACACAGAGAGGGGCATGAAGTTCTCGACTATGATCGATACCTTCAACACCTTATCTCTGTGATCGCCAATAGGCTGACAAGCTACTCATCAAGCCAGTACCTATCGCAATTTGGTTTGGGCTCAGTTGAGATGCGGGTTCTCGCATCTCTGGCTTATAAGCCAAACCAAAAGGCAGCTGAAGTCTGCTCCCTGATCAGCATAGATAAGGCAGCGGCCAGTCGAGCCATGGCTAAACTGGACTCACAAAATCTGCTCGTTGGTGAAACAGCCACACCCAAAGGCAAGCAAAAACGCTGGTCACTTAGTGAAAAGGGTTGGGCACTACATCAACGCTTCTTGGACGTGGTGCTTGATCGTCATGAGAGAGTCGTAAAAGAGATTGATGAGAGTGAATTAGTTCAATTTGTTGGGACCCTTCACAAATTGATTAAAAATATTGAAACGCTCGACACCGAATAAATAAAAGGACAGAACATGAGTAACGATCCAAGATTTCAGGTAGATCTACCCGATGCACCTGAAGGCATGAGTGACACTGAATGGCAAGCCCGCCTTCAACTCGCAGCGACCTACAGAATGGTTGATCACTTTGGCTGGACATTCATTGTCTACAACCATATCAGCCTGCGTATTCCTGGAACTGATGAGTTTTTAATCAACCCGTTCGGGGTTCGTTATGATGAAATGCGCGCATCAGACCTGATTAAGATCGATATTGATGGTAACGCCCTTTCTGAAAGTGAGTGGAACGTCAACAAAGCAGGCTACACCATTCACTCAACGATTCATAAAGCCCGCCCCGATTTGCACTGTATATTGCATACACACGAGCCAGTTTCGCAGTCACTGTGCGCGCTGGATTCACCGTTGATTCCTGTTACACAAGAGGGTTGTCAGTTCTTCGAACGCACTGGCTATCATGACTTTGAAGGGATCGTTCTGGATGGCTCCGAGGGACCACGACTAGCGGCGGCAATGGGTGATACCAACCATACGCTTGTTCTAAAGAACCACGGTCTTCTCACAGCAGGCCCAACCTGTACCTGGGCCTTTGTAAGACACTTTGCTTTCATTAGAAATGCAGAGGTGCAATTGGCTGCTATGGCGGCAGGCAACCTGAACCCAATTGATGAAGAGATCATTCGAAAAACTCGTCATCAGTTCGAAGGCGGCGAAGCTCAGGCAAATGCAAAAGTGAGACACCCAGAGTGGCCAGCGTTGATCCGCTTGATCGATCAGAAAGATCCTAGCTGGAAACTGTAAAAGAAAAAGCCCTCTGACAAGAGGGCTTTTTAGTGGGCATAATTATATGCCACCCATACAGAGGTATTTAATCTCTAGGTAGTCATCCAGACCGTACTTAGACCCTTCTCGACCTTGACCACTCTGCTTAACCCCACCAAAGGGGGCCATTTCTGAAGAGATAATCCCTTCATTGATACCGACAATCCCAACATCCAGTGCTTCAGCAACACGCCAGACACGGCCAATATCGCGGCTGTAGAAATAGGCTGCCAAGCCAAATTCTGTGTCATTTGCCAGTGCGATGGCCTCCTCTTCTGATTCAAACTTGTAGATAGGTGCCACAGGACCAAAGGTCTCTTCGTAAGTCACACACATATCGGTTGTGATGTCAGCCAGTATGGTCGGCTCAAAGAAGGTGCCACCCAGTGAATGCGGTTTACCACCTAGTACAACCCGAGCTCCCTTCTCTACTGCGTCTTTGATGTGTCGTTCAACCTTTTCGACCGCAGCTTGGTTGATCAGAGGACCTTGAACAGCGTCGTCCTCCTCAAGACCGTTACCCACTTTAAAGGCTGAAACACGCTCAGCGAGCTTTTGAAGGAATGACTCATAGATACCGCTTTGGACAATGATACGGTTGGCGCAGACACAGGTTTGGCCAGTGTTTCGATACTTAGATGCAATCACACCTTCGATAGCCGCATCCAAATCAGCATCATCAAAAACGACGAAGGGGGCATTTCCTCCCAGCTCCATACTGACTTTTTTGACGCTGTCGGCGGCTTGTTTCATTAGAATCTTGCCGACCTGCGTCGAACCAGTGAAGGAAATTTTACGAACTTTATCTGAACTCGTAAGCGCACTGCCTACGGCAGCCGCTTTAGCTCTCGAGCTTGTCACAATGTTGATAAGACCCGTAGGGATACCTGCTCGTGCTGCAAGTTCTGCCAGTGCGAGAGATGAAAGCGGTGTATCTTCTGCCGGTTTAGCAACCACTGGACATCCCGCTGCTAGCGCTGGTGCAATCTTGCGCGCAATCATGGCATTCGGGAAGTTCCAAGGAGTGATTGCACCCACTACACCGACTGGCTGCTTGATAACAACTAAACGCTTATCACCCGTAGCTGCAGGAATGGTATCACCATAAACACGCTTGGCCTCTTCAGCGAACCACTCGATGTAGCTCGCGCCGTAAGCGACCTCACCACGCGCTTCTGCAAGAGGCTTACCCTGTTCTGCTGTCATCAAACGCGCTAGATCTTCCTGATTCTCCATGACCAAATCAAACCAACGACGGATAAGATTAGCTTTCTGTTTGCACGGAACGGCTTTCCAATCGGCCCAAGCAGCATCGGCCGCGTCGATAGCTCGTTGAGTATCGACCTCATCCATATCGGGAACTTCAGCAAGTAACTCTCCAGTAGCTGGATTGGTCACGGCGAATGTTTCGCCGGAATGTGAGTCTACCCACTGACCATTAATAAACGCTTTAGAGATAAGAAGAGAGGTGTCGCTAAGTTGAAGTGGCATGATCAAAAGATCCTGTGGTCTGGTTATAAACGTTATTCAATATAAACAATACGTTAACCCGATGGAAAGGATCAATTATATGCTGTTTTGCGGAGTGAAATTCACTTGTTTAGTGGTGAATGAAGAAAGGGCGGATGACAGGCTGAAGGCCTGTCACCTGGGTACTAACCCACTACGCAGTTACCGTGCCAGGCCTTCAGCCTGACATCGGCACTTTCAGCATTTTCCAGAGACTAAAAGGTATCCCCTGGAACATGCACAGAACCCGTCATTAGAAGACGCGCACTTCGGCTCATGATGGCGGCTTTAGCAGTCCACTCACCATTCACCTCTTCCGCTTTTGCACCGACACGCAAGGTACCCGATGGGTGACCAAAGCGAACGGCATCGCGCTCTCCGCCACCGGCAGCGAGGTTAACCAGCGTACCCGGTACTGCTGCTGCCGTTGCGATAGCAACTGCCGCTGTACCCATCATCGCGTGATGAAGTTTACCCATAGACAGTGCACGAACTAGAACATCTACATCATCCGTTGTGATCTCTTTACCACTAGACGCTGTGTAGTTCTTTGGTGGTGAGACAAAAGCAATTTTAGGGGTATGTTGACGCGTCTCAGCCTCTTTAAGATCCGTGATTAGACCCATCTTTAGCGCACCGTGGGCACGCATGGTTTCAAAACGCGCTAGCGCTTCAGGATCATTATTGATCGCTTCACGAAGCTCAGTACCTTGGTAACCAATCTCTTCTGCATTGAGGAAGATGGTTGGGATACCTGAGTTGATCATTGTCGCTTTAAAAGTACCCACACCAGGAACTTCAAGATCATCGACAAGATTACCTGTTGGGAACATAGAACCTTCGCCATCGGCTGGATCCATGAACGACACTTCAATCTCAGCTGCGGGGAAAGTGACACCATCAAGCTCGAAGTCACCTGTCTCTTGTACCTGACCATTAGTGATCTGGACTTTACCGATGATGGTCTTCTTGATGTTGGCCTGCCAAATTTTGACTTCGCAGATGCCGTTTTCAGGAATCTTAGCTGGGTCGATTAGCCCTTCATGAATAGCAAAAGGGCCAATAGCCGCCGATAGGTTACCGCAGTTACCTGACCAATCCATAAATGGACGATCGATCGCGACCTGACCAAAAAGGTAGTCAACATCATGATCTGGCATGGTGCTTTTTGAGACGATAACCGTCTTCGATGTCGATGAAGTCGCACCACCCATACCATCAATTTGAGCACCGTATGGATCTGGGCTACCAATGACACGCATTAACAACTTATCGCGCGCTTCACCTGGAACCTGACACGCATCTGGTAAATCCTTCAGATTGAAGAAAACACCCTTAGATGTACCGCCACGCATGTAGGTAGCGCGAACCTGAATTTGAGGAACAAATGCCATTTCAAACATCTCCCTTAATTTAAAAAAGGGCCGCGATGCGACCCCTTGTAGTTAGCCAATTGCTTATGCATTGCCCTCAAGAAAATCTTGAGCAAAGCGTTGCAACACACCACCAGCTTTATAAACACGAACTTCTGCAGCCGTATCAAGACGACAGGTCACTGGTACGCGAACCTGTTCACCGTTACGACGATTGATGATCAGCGTTAGATCTGCACGTGGCGCGATCTCACCTTCCACATCGTACGACTCAGTACCATCAATACCGTAAGTATGACGTGTTTCGCCCTCTTTGAATTGAAGAGGTAGTACGCCCATACCGACTAGGTTAGTACGGTGAATACGCTCGAAACCTTCAGCAACGATCGCTTCAACACCCGCTAGGCGAACACCTTTAGCCGCCCAGTCACGTGATGAGCCCTGACCGTAGTCAGCGCCAGCAACGATGATTAGGTTCTGCTTGCGCTCCATGTAAGTCTCAATCACTTCCCACATGCGCATCTGTTCACCCTGAGGTTCTAGACGAGCTAGAGAACCCTGAATGATCTCGCCGTTCTCATCACGACACATCTCATTCAACAGTTTCGGGTTAGCGAAGGTTGCGCGCTGTGCTGTTAGGTGGTCACCACGGTGAGTTGCGTATGAGTTGAAGTCCTCTTCTGGAAGACCCATCTTAGCAAGGTATTCACCCGCTGCAGACGACGCAAGAATCGCATTCGATGGCGATAGGTGGTCAGTTGTGATGTTGTCACCTAACACTGCCAATGGAAGCATACCTTTTAGCGTACGCTCACCTGCCAACGCACCTTCCCAGTATGGAGGGCGACGAATGTAGGTCGACATTTCACGCCAGTCGTAAAGTGGGCTTGGCGCTTTCTCAGCTTCACCTAGGTCAAACATAGGGATGTAGATCTGCTGGAACTGCTCTGGCTTAACGGCCTTAGCGACAATCGCATCGATCTCTTCATCTGATGGCCAGATATCTTTAAGCGTTACTGGGTTACCGTTGGTATCCGTACCCAATACATCGTTTTCGATATCAAAACGCATCGTACCGGCAATCGCGTAAGCAACGACAAGTGGTGGTGATGCTAGGAATGCCTGCTTAGCGTATGGGTGGATACGGCCGTCGAAGTTACGGTTACCCGATAGTACAGCTGTCGCGTAGAGGTCACGATCAATAATCTCTTGCTGAATCACAGGATCAAGCGCACCCGACATACCGTTACAGGTTGTACAAGCGTATGCCACGATACCGAAGCCCATCTTCTCAAGTTCTGGAAGAAGACCCGCCTCTTCTAGGTAAAGTTTTGCAACTTTTGAACCTGGAGCAAATGACGATTTAACCCAAGGCTTGCGCACAAGGCCAAGCTCGTTAGCACGTTTAGCAACAAGACCTGCAGCAACAACGTTGCGGGGGTTAGAGGTGTTGGTACACGAAGTGATCGCTGCGATGATCACTGCGCCATCTGGTAGCAGGCCATCAGCCTCTTCCGCTTTCGCTGCAGCCAATTTCGCTTCGTCAGCGATACCGCGATTGGTTAGATCCGAAGTTGGTAGACGACGGTGTGGGTTTGATGGACCTGCCATGTTACGGACAACAGTTGATAGATCAAACTCAAGAACTCGCTCGTATTCAGCCGTAACAAGATCGGTCGCCCATAGGCCAGTCTCTTTAGCGTACTGCTCAACCAGTGCAACCTGCTCTGGTTCACGACCCGTCAGTTTTAGGTAGTCGATCGTCTGGCCATCGATGTAGAACATCGCAGCCGTTGCACCAAACTCTGGAGTCATGTTCGAGATAGTCGCACGGTCACCAATCGATAGTGAATCAGCGCCTTCGCCGAAGAACTCAAGGTATGCACCAACGACACGCTCCTGACGTAGGAACTCAGTCAGAGCCAATACGATATCAGTCGCAGTGATTCCTGGATTACGTTTACCCGTTAGCTTCACACCCACGATGTCTGGAAGACGCATCATTGATGGGTGACCCAGCATAACAGTTTCAGCTTCAAGACCACCGACACCGATCGCGATAACACCCAGTGCATCAACGTGAGGCGTGTGCGAGTCAGTACCGACACAGGTATCAGGGTAGGCAACCCCATCACGCGCCTGAATAACCGGAGACATCTTCTCAAGGTTGATCTGGTGCATGATGCCGTTACCGGCTGGAATTACATCAACGTTTTCAAACGCAGTCTTGGTCCAGTCGATAAAGTGGAAACGGTCTTCGTTACGACGATCTTCAATCGCACGGTTCTTATCGAACGCTTCTGGATCAAAGCCTGGTGCCTCTACTGCCAACGAGTGGTCAACAATCAGCTGAGTTGGCACGACAGGGTTAACCTTAGATGGGTCACCACCCTGATCCGCAATCGCATCACGCAGACCTGCTAGGTCAACCAGTGCTGTTTGACCAAGAATGTCATGACAGACAACACGCGCTGGGTACCAAGGGAAATCGAGGTCACGCTTACGCTCGATTAGCTGTTTTAGCGAATCAGTTAGAGCGTCCGGCTCACAACGGCGAACCAACTGTTCTGCCAATACACGCGATGTGTAGGGAAGCTTCGCATAAGCGCCAGCTTCAATTGCTTCAACCGCTGCACGAGTATCGAAGTAGTCGAGCGTCGTGCCAGTTAAAGATTTACGGTATTGAGTATTCATCATTTCAAGTTCCTACTCTTAATTAGGCACGGTCTTCAATCGCAACCCACTCAGCCGACTCAGGGCCAGTGTAGTCTGCAGAAGGACGGATAATACGGTTGTTTGCACGCTGTTCGATGACGTGAGCAGTCCAACCCGCTACGCGCGAACAGACAAAGATCGGCGTGAACAGTTCAGTAGGGATACCCATGAAGTGGTAAGCCGATGCGTGGAAGAAGTCCGCGTTACAGAAGAGTTTCTTCTCACGCCACATGACCGCTTCAACACGCTCAGAAACAGCGTAAAGGTGCGTATCACCTACCTGTTTAGAGAGTTTTTCAGACCACTCTTTGATGATCGCGTTACGTGGATCTGACTCGCGGTAGATCGCGTGACCAAAGCCCATGATCTTATCTTTACGAGCCAACATACCCATGATCGCTTCCTCTGCTTCGTCAGCAGATTTCCAGTTTTCGATCATCGCCATCGCCGCTTCGTTAGCGCCGCCATGCAAAGGACCACGCAGTGAACCGATGGCACCGGTCACACAGCTGTGAATGTCAGACAGCGTTGACGCACAGACACGAGCCGTAAAGGTTGAGGCATTGAACTCATGCTCTGCGTAAAGGATCAAAGAGGCGTGCATAACATCGACGTGCAGCGGCTCTGGTTTTTTATTGTGAAGCGTCCATAGGAACTGCTCTGCAATAGAGTCTGCGTCTGTCTCTGTCTCAACTCGGATGCCTTTGTGAGCAAAGTTGTACCAGTAGTTGATGATGCCAGGGAATACCGCCAGCATGCGATCGATGTGATCGTGCTGTTCGCTAAAGTCCATCTCTGTCTCAAGGTTACCCAACATAGAGACACCGGTACGCATCACATCCATTGGATGAGCATTTTTAGGGATGTTCTCTAGAACCGTTTTAAGCGCTGCTGGAAGTGCGCGCATGCCTTTCAGACGTGCTTTATAAGCATCCAGTTCCGCTTGGTTAGGCAGTTTGCCGTATAGAAGAAGGTAGGCAACCTCCTCAAACTGCGCATTGTCAGCCAACTCTTTAATATCGTAGCCGCGGTAAGTAAGACCAGCGCCCGATTTACCAACCGTACAGAGTGCTGTTTCACCCGCAGATTGACCACGCAGACCTGCACCACTTAATTTTTTTGCTTCAGCCATCTCTTTCTCCTTGAATGACATGGACCTGCGACAGAACAACAGATCCGAGAGTTAGGGATTAGTTACTTGTTTTTACCTTCTTGGAACAGAGCATCTAGCTTCTGTTCAAAGTCGTGGTAGTTCAAGAAATCGTAAAGATCCATGCGAGTCTGCATCGTATCCACAACGGCTTTCTGATCGCCATCACGCAGTAGCGCTTCGTAAACGTTCAAAGAGGCTTTGTTTGCTGCACGGAAACCAGACAGTGGGTAAAGAACCATCGTACAACCGTTCTCTGCCAACTCCTCTTTATTGAATAGAGGTGTCGCACCAAATTCAGTGATGTTCGCAAGTAGGTGTCCACCGTTAATACCCTGAGAGAAGGCTTTATAGTCTTCAAGCGTATGAACCGCTTCAGCGAAGATACCGTCAGCACCCGCTTCTAAACAGGCTTGTGCACGTTCAACGGCTGCGTTAAGACCTTCCATCTGGAATGCATCGGTACGGGCAATGATAAAGAAGTCATCGTCTGTTTTAGCATCAACGGCCGCTTTAACACGATCAACCATCTCTTCTAGAGAGACGATCTCTTTGTTTGGACGGTGACCACAACGCTTCTGAGCAACCTGGTCTTCAAGGTGACACGCCGCTGCGCCACCACGAATCATCTCTTTAACCGTACGTGCGATGTTGAATGCACCACCCCAACCTGTATCGATATCAACCATCAGAGGCGTATCACAAGCAGCCGTTACACGACGTACATCTTCCATCACATCGTTCAATGAGGTCATACCTAGATCAGGTAGGCCGTAAGAGGCGTTTGCAATACCACCACCAGAGAGATAGATCGCTTGGTGACCAACACGTGTTGCCATCATTGCGTTGTATGCGTTGAAAGTACCCACAACTTGAAGTGGCTTGTTATCGGCTAGTGCCTTACGGAACTTAGCGCCTGGGGACATCGACTGAGTCATCTCTATCTCTCCTTAGGGTTGATTTAATTTAGATTCGATATTGCGTCTTGATGCACTGATGTGACGACGCATTAAAAGTTCGGCCAGCTCTTCATCACGCGCTTCAATGGCATCCAATATTTGATGGTGCTCACGTAAAGCCATGGTGGGACGAGAACTGGAAAGACTGAATTGGAAACGATACATTCGCACCAAGTGGTATAGATCGGCCGCTAATAACTCTTGAAGTTTTGAGTTACCAGACGCCATCACAATTCGGTAGTGAAAATCGAGATCGCCCTCTTTCTGAAAGTAGGCCTGTCCCTCTTGCTCTTCGATACCTGACTGATGCTGATCTAGCAGAGCACGAAGCTGGTTGATCTCCTCTTGCGGCATAACGGTCGCGGCTAAACGGCACGCCATACCCTCTAGCGCTTCACGAACGCGATAGATTTCCAACAGCTCTTTGACACTTAACTGAACAACACGCGCGCCAATATGAGGCTTTCGCTCAACCAGACGCAGCCCCTCTAAACGACGTATCGCTTCACGAAGTGGGCCTCGCGAAATACCGTAGGTTTTAGCCAGTTCTGGTTCAGAAATTTTAGCGCCCGCTGGAATTTCACCCTTCACAATCGCAGTAATAATTTCATGACACACTCGGTCTGCAAGCGTGCTACTCTGTTGTGATTCTGAAGCGTAAAGCGGTTCAATGGTCATAAATATTGTCGACAATCTGATTATGCAATGTAGAATAACCCGCTTTATATAGGCTGACAATCAACCAAAAGGCTAACATTGTCGACAATTTTGTTATCTCGACTGATCAGTCGGATATAAGCAGGAGTGAAATATGGATACCTACGCTGCAGCATTGATGCTCTTCTTAATCATGGATCCGTTGGGCAATATCCCTGTGGTGTTATCCATTCTTAAAAAGGTCGACCCCGCCAGACGTATCAAGGTACTACTCAGGGAGTTAGTGATCGCCTTAATCCTAATGCTGATCTTCCTATACAGCGGCTCGGCACTGTTAAAACTGTTATCGCTCTCTAAAGAGGCGGTCTCTATCTCTGGCGGTTTAGTACTACTGATTATTGCAATCCGAATGATCTTCCCATCCCGTGGTGGCGTTATGGGCGATGATGAGGATGATAGCGAACCGCTAGTGGTCCCCTTGGCTACGCCAATGATCGCAGGCCCTTCAATACTGGCCACTCTGGTTCTACTGGCAGAGAGCGAACCGAGTCGCAGTATAGACTGGTTAATCGCCCTTCTGATCAGCTGGGTGGCGACCGCTATTATTTTAATCGCAGGACAATCACTCTATAGAATACTCGGCAAACGTGGCTTGAAAGCGATAGAACGTCTGATGGGTATGATATTGATCTCGATCGCTGTTCAGATGCTAATCAATGGATTTTTAGCAATTCAGTAGCCTTTTAAATAGCGCTTTAACTCATCATTCATGATACGGGCGATCTGACGAGGCTTTTGATAAGGTAGGGAGTGATCTGTCCCTGCCACAAAATGGTAGTGCCAATTACGCATACTGTCTGACAGGTGCTGATGCAGTTGATGCATCGGCTCGACACTCAATCCACCTATAAAACTGCTGACATCCCCTTGAGCCGCTAGCAGTCTCTCTCGATCGATGAACAGGGCCGCATTGGTAACGGCGTCTAGAGAGTTAGCAAAACCCAGTCGACGCTCGCCCAAACGCTGCAAAGTCATTTTTTCAACCGCTTCACTCACCTTACGATTGGGCGAAATGGTATCAAGAAAGGTTCGAATCCCTTCATCACCCTCTGTATTGCGTAGGCTTTTAGCCGCGGCAGAGAAGGATTGACGAATGGAGACGGTCTCTTGCCAATCATGACGATCGAGCAGCGCACTCTCAAGCAGGAACTGTTTGCGCACCCGATCTCTGAGGTTCTGTTTTAACAACAGTGACACCAAGCCCCCAAGAGAATAGCCCGCTAGATCGAACTCATGCCAGCCTAAATGATCCACTAGGTGGGTCATATCCGACACCAGGTCATTGACACTGAAGGGGTGCTCTACTCCATCATCACTGACGGTCTCACCTGCCCCTCGTAAATCAGGTACAAGGATTTCACCCCAGCCTTCAAGAAAGTGCTGCATCGCTTCCCAAGTATATCGACCCGCCACACCAGCGCCGTGGATTAACAGCAGTCGGCGACCACCTTCAGATTCTGGGTGACGATAAATGCGATAAGCGTGCTGATAACCTGCATGGGCTAGAGTGTCTGAATGACAGTGACTATCTGATAGTCGACTCATGGTAAGCACTACTCGGGATAAGTAGGGGCAGCTAATGCTACCCCCAATAGGCAGTTTTAAAGGGAGAGATTGCGGTTACTTGCCGCTAGAAACTCTTTCTTAAGATCTTCGTAGGTGTGTACCGCTGGGAATTGCGGGAACTCTTCAATGACGTTCTGCGGAGCATGGAAAAGAATGCCCTGCTCAGCTTGAGCCAACATAGTCGTGTCGTTGTAAGAGTCGCCTGCAGCGATAACACGGTAATTAAGCAGCTGGAAAGCACGCACTGATTGACGCTTAGGGTCGCGCTGACGAAGCGTGTAGTCAGTTATACGACCGTTTTCGTCTGTCTCAAGTCGGTGACAAAGCAGCGTTGGGTAACCCAATTGAGCCATCAACGGTGCTGCAAACTCATAGAAGGTATCGGAAAGAATCACCAGCTGGAAACGCTCACGCAACCAATCGGTGAACTCTTTAGCGCCTGGAAGTGGGCTCAGCTTAGCAATGGTCTCTTGGATCTGAGGAAGGGTTAGACCGTGCTCATCAAGAATACGAAGGCGCTGCTTCATCAACACATCGTAATCAGGGATATCACGAGTCGTTGCTTTTAACTCCTCGATACCAGTCTCTTCGGCAAATGCGATCCAGATTTCAGGGATTAGGACCCCTTCAAGATCAAGACATGCTAGTTCCACGCTAGGCTCTCCTTTAAAAATTGAGAGGCTACTCTAGCGATTTAGTCGCCGCCTTTCAAACGAAAGACGACAATATTAGAGGTTCATTAGACCTATGGCCTTACATCGAAGGGATCTGTATATCCTGGAACAGCTCATCCACTTCAGCACGACCGCTACAGGCTTGAACTTTTTCAAGAACGTCGTGAGTAATGTGTGGAGCAAACTTCTGAATGAAGTCGAACATGTAACCGCGAAGGAAGGTGCCACGACGGAAACCGATTCGAGTGATAGAGGGCTCAAACAGATGAGATGCATCGATCGCTACCAGATCCTGATCTAGCTGCTGATCGACCGCCATGCTGGCAATGATACCTACACCCAACCCTAGGCGAACGTAGGTTTTGATAACGTCCGAATCCACCGCAGTGAAGACCACTTTAGGATCGAGACCTTGCTCTTTAAACGCTTCATCCAACTTGCCACGACCGGTAAAACCAAAGGTATAGGTAACAATTGGATAAGAAGCTAACTTCTCTAGAGTTAACTCGCCACCTTGCGCAAGCGGGTGATCTTTAGGTACGACCACTGAACGGTTCCAGCTGTAGCAAGGCATCATAATTAGATCTGAGTAGCTGCCCATCGCTTCCGTCGCAATCGCGAAATCGACAGTACCATCGGCGGCCATCTCAGAAATTTGAGTAGGTGTACCCTGGTGCATATGAAGCGCAACTTCAGGATACATTTTGATGAATTCATTAATCACAGGAGGCAGAGCGTAACGTGCCTGTGTGTGAGTGGTGGCTACCGATAGGCTGCCTTTACGCTCATCGCTGAACTCTTGAGCAATCTGGCGAATAGAGTCCACTTTCTGGAGAATCTCTCCTGAGATCTCAAGAATCGTTTTACCAGCAGGTGTAACGCGCGTCAGGTGCTTACCACTACGAGCGAACACTTCAACACCCAGTTCATCTTCTAGTAGACGGATCTGCTTAGAGATACCTGGTTGCGATGTGTATAGGCTTTGTGCCGTAGCAGAGACATTGAGGTCGTGTTTAGAGACTTCCCAAATGTAACGCAGCTGCTGAAGTTTCATCTATTGCTCCAATTTATAGCCAATTATTAGCCAATCGCCCTTAGTCAGCGTTGATATCTATTAATAAGCCAAATATAACACTAGAGAATAAGCTAAAGCAAAAGGCTATATCCTTATACACGACTAAAGGCGAGCATTGAGTCGGCGAATCTGATCTTCCTGCTGAGTAATACGCTTTTCCAGTGAGTTCACTCGAGCGGTAGCGCGCGTCAGCGATTCATCTTTCTCTTTGAGCTGCTGACGAAGTACGCTTTCGCGCTTTGCAGCTTCCGTTGCTGCGACCGTCAACTTCTGATTCAGTACACGAACCTGATCATCGCGCTCTTTGATCTGAGCTTCCAAACGACGGTTGGCGTTAGTTTCACGCAGCAGCTTAGAGTTGATATTCGAGATATCACGACTGGCCGATGTCATGTTCTCTTTTAGTTCGTTCAGATCACGCTCCAGATCGCTGATGGTCTTCTCTTGCATCTCAAGACGTGCATCTTTCTTCGCTATCTGAGCCTGGTTTTCATGAACTGAGCGCGTCAGCTCTGACTCTGTTCGAGTGCCCTCATCACGAAGCTTTTCAAGCGCATTACGATAGTGACGAGCTTCAACCTCAGCACGGGTAACGTTCTCCAATGCCTGCTGCTGCTCCGCTTTGATACGTGCATCAAAGGTTTTCTTGGCATCTTCGTGCATCTTACGAAGCTGGTTCAATTCGGTCTCTAGGTTAGTACGAACCTGTTCAGCCTTTTTACGTTGATTGATCTCACTGGCAATGTTGGCTTTAAGCACGCCCATTTCAGCTTCAATCGCTCGAAGAGCCTGCTCACTCTTATCCATCTGCTGAGTTTGCGCGCGGTA
This sequence comes from Marinobacterium sp. xm-d-579, assembly GCF_013282935.1. Taxonomy (NCBI): domain Bacteria; kingdom Pseudomonadati; phylum Pseudomonadota; class Gammaproteobacteria; order Oceanospirillales; family Oceanospirillaceae; genus Marinobacterium; species Marinobacterium sp. xm-d-579. The sequence goes on along the minus strand of NZ_WBYP01000002.1, from coordinate 43,953 downwards.
TTTCACTTCCAAGTCACGATAGAGTGCTTCCGCGTCACGAACCATGTCGCGAGTCGCCTTGCGATCCTCTTCATCACCCGCTCGTTCACTCTGCAACTCAACTCGCAGCTCGGCCATCGCCTCTTGCAACGCAAGATCCCAGATCTGTTCAATGCCTTTACTCAGTGACTCGGGCACAGAGTTATGTAACTTTGCACTGGCATGCACCTCAGGCAGTCGGGCATAACTCAAACTCTGCGCCCACTGACTTAATGCCGCACTGGCTTCATCTCTAGAGAGACCCAGTCGTTCAGAGATCACAACCTCAGTCGGCAATTGGCCTTCGGCCAACAGCTCTTCTGCTAACTCAACTACTTTAAGATCTAACTCGCTCATCTTTACCTTTTCGTTCCACTGCAACGAACTACAAATTGTCCATCAATCTTAACAAACTATCATCTAACGGAGCACGCACTTCTAGCTCTTCGCCATCAGGCAGGATGAACCTGAGGCCGGCTGCATGAAGCATCAATCGTTTAAAACCCAGCTTTTTAAATTCAGCGTTGTTCTCATCCGAAGTGTACTTAACATCACCCACAATCGGATGATCCGTATATTGGGTGTGCACTCTAATCTGGTGAGTGCGACCCGTTTTAGGCCGAGCTTCCACTAGGGTGGCAAGATCACCAAATCGACGCAGCACTGAAAAGTTAGTAACCGACGGTTTGCCCTCAGGGGAGACGCGGACGGTTCGTTCACCTGATCGGTGCTCATCTCGCAGCAGAGGTGCATTGATCTGTTTGTGCTTAGCATCCCAACGACCAACAACCAGTGCCTGATAGATCTTATGCACTCGACGCTCCCTAAACGCATCGTGCATGTAACGTAACATCGAGCGTTTTTTAGCAATCATGATGCAACCTGAGGTGTCACGATCGATTCGGTGAATCAGCTCTAAAAAACGCGCATCTGGGCGCAATTTTCTAACCGCCTCAATCAGCCCTAATGAGACGCCGCTACCACCATGCACCGCTATACCCGAGGGTTTATTGATGATCAGCAGTGAGTCAGTCTCATAGACCACTGAACGCTCTAGCAATTCGAGCAACTGATCACTGACAGGGGCACTCTCCCCTTTTTCGGGCAGGCGAATCGGTGCGATGCGTATTTGATCCATCGCTTGAAGCTTATAGTCAGGTTTAGTGCGTTTTTTGTTAACTCGAATCTCACCCTTGCGCAACAGCCTGTAGATCAGCGTTTTTGGCGCCCCTTTAAGAAAGGTCCGCAAGAAATTATCGATACGCTGACCCGCTTGATCGGCATCGATATCAACAAACTGAACTTTATTCAAAGAGCCGGACTTAGGGGGATTTGAAGGCATGATGTGTGGGTAAAATAAATTGCTGAAAAACCAGTAAGTTGCTATATTCTACCGCTGCTGGATGAAGAAGGCTTCATTTTTATTTACACCCCACTAGAGCGAACAGTGATTCACTCACAATTTGGCGGTAGTTACCCAGCTTGAATAGCCATGTAATGGCTGAAGAAATTTATAAATAGCTACGTATTTTTCACGAGTGCTGAACAACAGCCCTCGGCTGAAGGATGGAGACGCACTTCAACCAGGAACCTGCAGCCTCCCACTCCACGTTGAGTAAATTGGGCAGAGCAGCAGCCACAGCTAGAATCGATAACGATATTGGTTGATGTTTCCTTCATCGCTGAAGAGACCCTAATTATCCGGTGCAGAGCGTACTGGAGATTAGTTATTGCTTCGATAAAGCCAGGACACAGGTTTGTTGCCCGTCAAAGATGCGTTGCGTTAAGAGAACGTCAAAATGAAACGCATGTTAATCAACGCGACTCAACAAGAAGAGTTGCGTGTTGCGCTTGTCGATGGACAGCGCATGTTCGATTTGGATATTGAATCCAACTCCCGCGTGCAGAAGAAGGCAAACATCTACAAAGGCCGTATCAGCCGTGTAGAAGCCAGCCTTGAAGCTGCATTTGTCGATTACGGTGCCGAACGTCACGGTTTCCTACCCCTAAAAGAGATCGCTAAAGAGTACTTTGTCTCATCGCCTGAACGCGGCCAGCGTCCAAGCATCAAAGATCTTGTAAAAGAGGGTACCGAAGTCATCGTTCAGGTCGATAAAGAGGAGCGTGGCAATAAAGGCGCCGCTCTGACAACCTTTATCAGCCTTGCCGGTCGTTACATGGTTCTAATGCCTAACAACCCTCGTGCAGGTGGTATTTCGCGCCGCATCGAAGGTGATGAGCGCTCTGAACTGAAAGCGGCCATGAACGGCTTGGACATTCCTAAAGGCATGGGCGTCATCGTTCGTACCGCCGGTATTGGCCGTTCGACTGAAGAGCTGCAGTGGGATCTTAACTACCTAGCAACGGTTTGGACTGCGATTACTGAAGTTGATGATCGCCCTGCTCCATTCCTGATCTACCAAGAGAGCAACGTCGTTATTCGTGCTATTCGCGACTATCTACGCGATGACATCGGTGAAGTGCTAATCGACGAGCCGAAAGTATTTGAACAAGCTCAGCTTTTCGTTCGTCAGGTAATGCCAACTTACGAAAACCGTATCAAGCTTTACAAAGAGTCTGTACCACTGTTCAACCGCTTCCAGATCGAGACACAGATCGAATCAGCATTTGAACGTGAAGTAAAACTCCCTTCTGGCGGTTCGATTGTTATCGACCCAACAGAAGCTCTAGTTTCAATCGATATCAACTCCGCTCGCGCAACTAAGGGCGGCGATATTGAAGAGACCGCTCTGAACACCAACCTTGAAGCGGCTGATGAGATTGCTCGCCAGCTTCGCCTTCGCGACATGGGTGGCCTAGTGGTTATCGACTTCATCGATATGACGCCAATCAAACACCAGCGCGAAGTTGAAAAACGCCTTAACGATGCACTCAAGCTTGACCGCGCACGCGTTCAGATGGGACGCATCTCGCGCTTTGGTCTTCTAGAGATGTCACGTCAACGCCTGCGTCCATCGTTGGCAGAGAGTCGCGGTCACGTCTGCCCTCGCTGTAATGGCCAAGGCTACATTCGTGATATTGAATCACTGGCACTCTCTATTCTGCGTATTCTTGAAGAGGAAGCGTCTAAAGATCGCACCTCTCAAATTCGCGCGATTCTTCCAGTCAGCGTAGCGACCTTCCTGCTTAACGAGAAGCGTCATCAAGTGCACGCTGTTGAGCTGCGTCAAAACGTTCGTATCGTTGTGGTTCCTAATCCAAACATGGAAACACCACACTACGAAGTGGTTCGTTTGCGCGATGATCACACCATCACTACCGTGAATGATGCGAGCTACACGCTGCAACCAGAACAGCCAGTCGAAGATCCTACCGACAAACCACTTCCGGTCGCTCCTCGTGAGCAAGCGGCTGTGCAGGGGGTTCTTAACTCATCTGCGCCACCAGCACCTAAGAGCGAGAGCTCTGAACCAAAAGCAGAGCCAGCTCGCCAACAAAAACGTCAGCAGACTAGTCGCAAGCCCGTCGCTAACAAGTCATTGGGCGAGCGTATTATTGCAGCGATTAAAGATCTGTTTGGTCTATCCGATTCTGACAAAGAGGACGATAAAAAGAGCACTCGCCGTGATGACAAGAAAGGTTCTGACCGCGATGGCAACCGCAACAACCGTCGTCGCAACAACAACCGTAACGATCGCCGCCGTGGCAACAATCGCCGTAACGATCGTCGTGAGCGTCGTGATTCGGACGAAGTCATTACGGTTGAGACGGAGAACAACCTGCCGACCATCGGTGATAACGACAAAAGTTCATCGAGTGACGAGCAGCGCTCTGGCCGTTCACGCCGTCGCCGTCGCGGTGGCCGTGATCGTGATCGTGATCGTCGTTCAGAAAATGGCAATGAAGAGTTCAACTCTAACAACAATAGCGAAACGGAACTGCCACCACGCAGTAAAAACCGTGGCCGTCGTCGCCGCGCGAATGAAGAGCGCAGTGCTGAACGTAGCAACCCTATCCCAGAGGAGTTACTCAATGCACCGCTAGAAGCCGTATCAGAAGAAGTTACTGTGGAAGCCTCAGCTGAAACCCCAAAAGCATCTGAAACAGCGATCTCTACTGAAGCGCCAGCCGCTAAAGAAGTGCCAGAAACCACTGTAGAGCAAACAGCTGCTACTGAGACAGAGAGCCAAGCTACTGAAACTGCTGTTGAAGAGCCTGCAGAAAATACAACGGCAGGTGAACAAGATCCGGAAGTAACTGCTGACGAGCCAGCTGAAAACGCAGCCAATGAAGTTGAAGCTACGACTGAAACAGTCACTGAGACACAGGTTGAGTTGGATCTTACTCCTGCTGTAGAGCCTTCAGCCAATGAAGAGCCCTCAGCCAATGAAGAGCCCTCAGCCAATGAAGAGCCTTCAGCTAATGAAGAGCCCGCAGCAGCAGTAGAAGAAGCGGTTGAAGAAGCACCTGCTGAAGCAGAAGCGAGCGAAGAGGAGGAAAAACCTCGTCGCCGCCGTCGCGCTGCAAACGATCCTCGATTGAAGCGTCGTCAAGCAGAGGCCGCTGAATAACCGCACAATTCCAATAGAAAAGCAGCCCATGGGCTGCTTTTTTTTGGGTTTAATTTCTGCTCACGCTAGGGATAGGCGATCGGCTCTTGCTCTAGGCGCACAGAGAAACGATCCAACACGCTCTGTTTAATATCATCGGCTAGTTCATCAATATCCTGACGCGACCCACCCGCATGATTTACGATCACGAGGGCCTGATCCTTATGAACACCCACTCGTTCACGATAGAGACCTTTCCAACCGCACTGATCGATCAACCAACCCGCAGCAAGCTTAACTCCAGAAGCATCTGGGTAGTTTGGAATCTCTGGATAGATTTGACGCAAACTCTCAAAGCACTCAATTGAGACAACAGGATTCTTAAAGAAACTGCCCGCATTAGGGAGCTCTTCAGGATTCGGCAGTTTAGATTGGCGCACAGCAACCACTGCGTCAAAAATCGCATGAGCGCTCAGCTTTTTAACCCCTTGGGCATCTAACCAACCTTGAAGTGCCGCATAAGAACATTTAGCTTCAAATTGTTTAGATAGGCTGAAAAGCACTGAAGTGATAATGAAACGGCCTGGGTTTCGCTTGAACAGCGAGTCACGGTAGGCAAACTGACAGTCCGCTTTCTGCATGACTTTAAAGGAGTTGGATAGCGTATCAAACACCTCTACCTGATCGATCAAATCCGCTACTTCAACACCATAGGCTCCGATGTTTTGCACAGGAGATGCACCGACCGAACCTGGAATCAGTGCAAGATTCTCTAGACCATACCACTCATTTTCCAGACAGTGAGTCACTAGGCTATGCCAGCTCTCTCCAGCGGCCACTTTAATTAAAACCGACTCTTCTGAGTCTGATAGTATCTCAATGCCTTTCGTTGAAATATGAACAACGCAACCCGGCACTTTATCTGCCAACACCAGGTTACTGCCACCGCCTATCCACAGAGTGGGAAGATCCTGCTGAGCAATAAAATCGAGCAGTTCAGGGAGGTCATTTAAGTCAGATAACTCAGCAAAAAATTGAGCTTTAGCCGGCATCGCCAAAGTGTTGAACGCCGTTAAATCATGCCAGGAGTGTATGGTGAGCATTAGGCGAGTCTCACCTCTAACTGCTTGATTAAGCCATCGGATGCCGCTTCAATCAGATCAACCACCTCATGAAAACCTGAGTCACCCTCACCATAATAGGGGTCTGGTACTTCTGCCCCACTCTTCCCTGCAAAATCGAGAAACAGGCTCAGGTGGCCAGAGTAGTGATTCGGCGCAATAGCCTGCAAGTTATCCAGATTGGTCTCATCCATTGCCAGGATGTAGTCAAAGCGTTCAAAGTCAGCAGGTGTCGCTTGCCTTGCACGCAAAGGCGTTAAATCGTATCCACGCTCAGCCCCCACTTTGACAGAGCGAGGGTCTGGCGGGTTGCCCACATGCCATGCAGCGGTTCCCGCTGAATCGACTTCAACTCGATTGGCTAACCAAGGGTGATCATCCAATTTTTTACGAAAAATAGCGTCAGCTGATGGGGAGCGGCAAATATTACCTAAACAGACAAACAACACTCTAATCATTGCAAACACCACCCTTACTGATGCAAATAACCTACTGGCCTTCCATTATCCGCTTAAGTCTTTCAAGGTCCTCAGGGGTATCAACGCCCGCTGGTGGAGCCTCGACGGCGTTGGCTACATGAATCGAAACACCATTGAATAGAGCACGCAATTGCTCAAGGGATTCTGTCTTTTCAATGGGTGCAGGTGACCATTGAACATAAGCATTAAGAAATCCTACACGGTAGGCGTAGATACCAATATGACGGCGCCAAGCAAATAGAGAAGGCAGAGTTTCAGGTAGCTCATCATTGGCCATCCTATCTCGCGGCCAAGCGATCGGAGCTCGCGAAAAATAGAGCGCCATGCCGCGAATGTCCGTCACAACCTTGACCACATTAGGATTCAAAAGGTCGGTTTTCGTCTCGATAGGTTCTGCTAATGTTGAGATGCCTGCATCTTGATGTGCCGCAAGGTTATCCGCAACTTGATCGATCAACTTTGCTGGAATTAGAGGCTCATCACCCTGAACATTGACGACAATTTCATGATCCGCCAAACCAATTTTATTAACGACCTCTTGAAGTCTATCGGTGCCTGAAGGGTGATCCGCCGAGGTCATACAGACCTCAGCACCAAAGCCTTTGGCTACCGACTCAATTCTTGGGTCATCGGTTGCGACGATGACACGGCTAGCACCACTCTCCAGTGACCGTTCATAGACGTGTTGCACCATCGTTTTACCGGCCAGCTCAACCAAAGGCTTACCTGGAAAACGGGTAGATGCATAGCGCGCCGGAATAACGACAGTGAAACTCATTAAGGCTACTCCGGAAGACGCTCTTCGCTGCTTAGAGTGCGAGCTTCGCTCTCAAGCATCACCGGAATGCCATCACGGATAGGATAAGCTAAACCACTGGTGCGACAGACTAACTCATCACTCTCCTTATCCCACTCCAAAGGGGCTTTGCTGACAGGGCAAACAAGGATATCGAGAAGTTTAGGATCCATTTTATTCTCCGTTAGGGTTAACAACACGTTTCAGTAATTGGGCCAAGTGCTCCGCCTCTTTGGGTGCAAATTCCGCCTCTACTGAAAGCGCCCAACAATTATCTGGGGCGATAGAGTGACATTTTACTGCATCTTTATCGGTCATCACCAATGGCAATGAGCGGTATTGATCGAGCAGCTCTTGAGTAATCGGTGCGTGATCCCTTAAAGGGATGGTTTTAAGCTCTAAGCCCAGCCCCATTAGGGTATCAAAAAACCGTGAAGGGTTACCGATACCCGCTAATGCATAGACTGTTTTGCTACCAAATTGATCGATCTGAAGCGATTTTTGTTCACCCGATGCTAGATGTCTAAACGCAGTAGGGCTTAGACGATAGGTAAGCGCACCTGGATAGCTAAAAGGGCCTTCACCATTCAACACAACCAGATCAACTTCATTTAAGCGCGACAGCTCTTCTCTTAAAGGCCCTTCCGGCATCAACTGTTGGTTACCTAACCCTCGCACAGAGTCGATCACCGCAATTTCGAACTGGCGTCCCATTAGATAATGCTGCAGACCATCATCACTGAAGATGATATCGACCGAGTGTTGGTCAAGAAGATGCTGGCATGCAGAGACTCGATTCGGATCAACGACGACAGGCACGCCTGTCTTCTCGAAGATCATCTGCGGCTCATCCCCCACCAACTCTGGCGAGGTCTGGTCAGACACTTGCATAGGATAACTTGTTGCCTGACCACCGTATCCACGACTGACCACACCGGGGTTGAACCCCAAGGATTTTGCTAGGGTTACCAAATAGATTAAGAGGGGAGTTTTACCGGTACCACCGACACTGATATTACCGACCACGACAACCGGCACATCCATTGTGACCGCCTGCTCGGTCAGACGCACACGGCGGCGTTTAGAGATGAAACGATAGAGCAGTGATAAGGGACGCAGTAGAACTAGCCAGCCTGCTTTCTGATACCAAGCATTCTCAATCAACTTAGTCGATCTCTCTGGTCGTAAGACTCATTTGAGAAAACCCTAAGTTTGCTGCTACATCCATGGCGGTAATGACCGCTTGGTGAGGAGTCGATGCATCGGCGGAAATCTTTAGAGGGGTTGTAAGATCACCACCACTCTCTTTTAGCACTGCCGCCCTAAGAGTTTTAGGCTGCGCATTGACCAATGCTTTATCGTTGATTGCGAAGCTACCATCGGCCTTGATGATGATCTCAAGCATATCGACCTGAGCCATCTGGTCTGTCGTTGCTTGAGGGAGGTCCACTTTAAGCTGGGTCTCTTTAGTAAAGGTGGTCGACACCATAAAAAAGATCAGCAGCAGGAAGACCACATCAATCAATGGGGTTAGGTTGATGGATATCTCTTCCGATTGAGGTCTTGGAAAATTCACAGAGCGCCCTATTTAAGATCCACTTTGCGATCACCATGGATAATATCGACCAACTTGACCGACTCCTGCTCCATTGCCAACACCAGCGTCGATACACGACGTTGCAAGAAGCGGTGCGCTACCAACGCAGGGATGGCAACTGTCAAACCGGCTGCTGTTGTGATCAGGGCTTCGGAGATACCTCCGGCCAAAAGGTTAGCGTTACCCGTGCCGGAAATCATGATCTGGGAGAAGACTTTAATCATGCCGATCACAGTCCCTAACAGACCCAACAGAGGGGTAATGACCGCGACAGTACCTAGACTGTTTAAAAATCTATCCATCTGATGAATGGCGTCACTGGCTGCATCGGTAATGGACTCTTTCATCACATCGCGACCGGAGCCCGCGTTAATCAATCCAGCGACAATCAGTGATCCTAATGCACTCGCCTCTCTGATCTCTTTGAGACGATCATTAGTCAGCTGCCCACCTTTATAGAGCCCCCAGACATCGGCTAGCAGACCCGGTGGTAAAATCCTATCAGCCCTTAAGGCCATCAAACGCTCAACCGTGATAGCAAGTGCAAGAATTGAACAGGCTAAAATCGGTAGCATCAACCAACCACCAGCGGAAATTAACTCTAACAACGAAAAACCTCAAAAAGACAGATTGACCAGCCTAGACGGCCTATAAAAATCCCATAGTATCGCAGCATTAATGAGTTCGCCAATAACGGGGATATAAGTTTGCAAAAGAGTCACTTAGACACTGATCTTGGGTCGCTGTTAATACTATTTCACCCTGCTCCGCTGTATCCAAAAGGGTGATGCCTCGATCGGCCAATCGCTGTTTTACTGACTCATTAGGATGCCCAAAACGATTGTGTTTGCCTCGCGATGCGATCGCAGCCTCCGGCAAAAGTTGATCCAACCAGACACCTGAAGAAGAGCTATGGCTACCGTGGTGGGATAAGACCAACCAAGTCACAGGGGCTAATCGATGCTGATTGAGCAACTCGATTTCTGCACGGCTGGACATATCTCCTGCAATCAATATTGAGCAACGACCATTTTCGATGTGCAGAACACAACTTTGATCATTATCGGATTGCTGGTTCTTTAGGGCATAGAGCTGAAAACGAACCTCCCCCTTTTTCCAGTTTTGTGATGCACAGGCAGTGCCTCCCGTTAAAGCGGGCTGGCCTGAATAGAATCGTGGTACTGAAAACTGCTTCAAGGTTCTCTCTAAGCCTCCACTGTGATCAACGTCTGAATGACTAACAATCAGGTCTAACTCTCTGTAGCCTAGAGCCCTGAGAGTTGGAAAGAGAGTAGCTTGAGCTGCGATCCAACCGCTTCGACTTTTAGCCGCTAAATCATAGACCGTCACTCCCTCTCGGGTCTCAATTAAGATTGATAGACCCTGTCCCACATCCAGTAGACGAACGACAAACTCACTCGCATCGGGCCGATTCTGTTTGGGAGTGAGCAACGGCAGCAGAAGCAGTAGACTCAACACTTTGAGACGTCCAGGTAGAAACAGCAAAACCAGAGCAAGCAAACTCACGAAGAGTCCAAATATCGCGGGAGTTTGCCACTGAGCATGCAAACCAACTAGCGAATGGAAAGAGAGTCCATGCCAAAACCCTGAAGCCCAAATTTCATAGAACGCCAAGATCGGCTCAAAGATTCCAACCAGCGCTAGCGTTAGGGGTAACAGTGCAACAAAGAGTGAGACATAGGGGATCGCCCAAAGGTTGGACAGTGCACCACCCAAGTTAAACTGCCCTAAGCCAAAGAGCAGAATTGGCAACATTAATAGGGTTAAAAAGAGCTGTACTGCGAAGATCTGTATCAGCCTTGAGTAGCCATTGCGCCAATTGGCGAACTGAATCAACAACCCTACCAGACTGAACGAAAGCCAAAAGCCGATCTCTAAAATCGATAGAGGCTCATAAACCAGTACCAAAAAAAGTGCAATTTTAAGTCGTTTCATGGGGTCTATTCGCCTTGCAAACAACTGCGGCAGCAACAAGCAGATCGCCATGATCCAAGCTCTCTGAAGCGGCACACCAAAGCCACCAAACCAGAGATAAAAAGAGGCTAAACTGATCGCACATAAAACGGGCAGGGTTTGTATTATCGAGTTGGGCCTAACACCCAAGTACTGGATCGTCACCACAACCAACCTACCCAATAGAAGGCCTGTTAAACACATCACCCCTAGATGTAATCCGCTAACAACCGCTAAATGGACGGTTCCACTGACCCTAAGAAGCTCCCACTGACTGTCATCTAGATCTCCTCTGTAACCCAAAACAAGGGCGGACATCAGAGCGGATGTCGATTGGCTCATATTATGATGTAGCCAATCATGTACCCGTTGCCGAATGGAACTATTCTGCTCATGTTTTATCAGCTGTTTGACATACCCTGACCCGCCGATCCCCTGTGCAAACTCTCTTCTGCGTCGATCCGGACTGAACTCATTTTGGTAGGCATTCAGTGGACCCACCTTGGCCAGCACTTTAATGCGATCGCCAGCCGCTATTCTCACCTCAGAGTCGTATAGCCCAAGTCGCACACGCTCGACTCTCATCAATTGAACAGGTGCACTCTCTATATCCAATAGCAGCGATTGAAAGCCCCCTGAACCCTGAGGCTGTAAGTTGATGACTGTCCCTTCAATCTCAAACTCTTCTGGCTCAACGCTTATTGGTAAGGTTTTAGAGAGCCCATCGACTGCATGCCACTGGGCCACCACAAAACCTATTAGAGCAAACAGCAGATGAGATCTAAGTGTAGTAGAGCCCCACCACAGGCCAACCGTTCCTAGGGTTAAGATAATAAAAAAATAGGATCCCCAACTGATAGAGGGTAGATAGGCGTGCCCGAGCACTGCTAAGAGAAAACTGATCATCCTTGATCCAAGCCAAATTATTTATTCAATCTAGCAGAAGTTTCAGTAATAGCAGGTTGGTTTATTAATAATCGAAGGGCATAATCTGACTTCCAAATAATTTCATAGGTTGTTCAGGGATGCCACGTAAGCTGTTAAAGCGTTACATGCCGAAACAGGATGCTTTAAAAAGTCATAAGCATCTTAAATGGCTTGGTGAACATCTGCACAACCCAGACCTATTCCATTTGACTCGAAAGTCCGCCGCTAAAGCGTTCTTGGTGGGTATTTTCTGTGCTTTTCTTCCCATTCCTGGTCAGATGCTTGTGGCCGCTTTTTTGGCACTCTGGATTGGCTCAAACCTACCCATTTCGATCGGGCTCGTTTGGTTAACCAACCCTATCACCATGCCACCTATTTTTTATACGACCTATAAGATTGGGGCTTGGATTTTAGGAACGCCGCCGGTCAACATCAGTTGGGAGTTACACACCATCCACTCAGAGCTCGCAACGATCTGGTGGCCCCTGCTGACGGGCTCTCTTATCTGTGGATTGCTATTGTCTGGGATCAGTTATATAGCCATCAACCGCTTGTGGATTTGGCAAGTGCGACGCCGTTGGCAGAAACGTTTACTAAAGGCTCGTGCTAGCAAACACTAGTCTCGACTAAACGCCCCTCTTTCAATTCAAGCACACGATCCATCCGTTTTGCCAACGCATGATCATGAGTGACGACAATCTGTGCCACGCCCTGCTCCTGATTGAGTCTCAGTAGATGCTGCTCAACATCTTCGGCGGTATGAGGATCAAGATTACCGGTAGGTTCATCCATCAAAACACAGGCGGGTGTGTTTGCCAAAGCACGGGCAATCGCGACGCGTTGGCGCTCTCCCCCACTCAACTTGGCGGGTTTATGTTGAGCACGTGATGAGAGACCTACCTGATCAAGAAGATAAGCTGCACGCTTCTGAGCGGCATCAACAGATACCCCCGCCAACAGTTGAGGTATGGCAATGTTCTCTAACGCAGAAAACTCCGGCAGCAGGTGGTGAAACTGAAACACAAAACCGAGTTGCGAGTTACGCAGTTCAGCGCGGCGATGCTCGGAAAGCCGACCAATCGATTCACCTGCGATAACCACCTCACCAGCGGTTGGTGTATCCAGCCCCGCCAATAGGTTGAGCAACGTACTCTTACCACTACCCGAGGAGCCGATGATGGCCAGACGCTCACCGGCAGCTACAGACAGGTTCAGATCATTAATGATGATCAATTGACGCTCCGCTTCATCAAAAGAGCGGCATAGCTGGTTTGCAACCAAGACATTACTCATATCGAAGCGCCTCCGCAGGTTCAACCTTAGCCGCGCGCCAAGCAGGATAGAGCGTGGCTAGGAAGCTCATCGCAAGAGTCACACCAATCACCAGCGAGACATCCCCTAATTGAAGCTCAGAGGGTAGATAGCTGATGAAGTAGACCTCCGAAGAGAGGAATTGAATACCTAACACCGACTCTATCCAAGCCACCAGATCAGAGACAGTCAGCGCTAAAATAATGCCTAAAATGGCTCCAAGCAGAGTCCCTAGCAACCCTATAAGGGATCCTTGAATCATAAAGATCCTCAATATCATCCCTGGCTTCGCGCCCAGAGTGCGCAATATTGCGATGTCGGAGCGCTTATCGGTAACGACCATAACCAGCGTCGAGACGATGTTAAAGCCGGCAACAAAGACGATCAGAAACAGAAGCAGTCCGATCATTCGTTTCTCTAGCTGAATCGCTTGAAATAGATTGCCATGAGTTCGAGTCCAGTCAGAGGTGTAGACTGGATGGTTCAACTCTCGGGCAAGTTCATAGACTCGTGTAGGCGCACTGAACAGGTCATTGAATTTAATCCTAAGCCCTTCAACGGCGTCACCCTTAATTCGTTTCAAGCGGGCTGCATCCTGAAGGTGAACAAAAGCAAAATTGGCATCTAACTCAGCACCGACTGAGAAAATACCGGACACAGTAAAGCGTTTTAAACGCGGAATAACACCGGCCACACTCACTGACGCTTCAGGCAAAACCAGATTGACCTTATCACCGACCGATACGCCTAAAAACTTAGCAAGAAGCTCCCCCAAAACAATCTGATATTTCCCAGCTTCAAGTGAGTTCAGGTCACCAAGAGTCATCTGACCGGCGGCTATCGAAACACTCTCTTCCAGTTTTGGATCAATACCCGATACCAATACAGGCTGGACACGACCGGAGGCGGTCAGCATCCCTTGTGCCTGAACAAAGGGTGCCACCCCCTCGACGTCAGACGCAGTCAAAAGCGTTTCACGTAGTGGTTGCCATTTATCTAACGGAGCGTTGTAACCATTGATAGTAGCCTGTGGAACCATACCAAGTATCCGCTCTTTCAACTCACGATCAAAGCCGTTCATGACACTCAGTACTAGAATCAATGCGGCCACACCGAGCATCAGTCCGAGCGTAGAAACTAAACTGATAAAGGATATGAAGTAGTTCGAGCGGTTTGCTCGGGTGTAGCGCCAGCCAACAAAAAGAGAAAAGGGATTGAACATCGACTGGCGATTTCCTGGATAATGAATTGAAGCATAAGTTAACAATTCTGACCGCTTGAGTGAACCTAATTCAGGGAGTATTTCGCGATTAACATTTAAAATCGCCCTTGAAACCTCTATTCTCAGCACAGCTTATCTTTGGGGTTCTGAAAAACATGCTCGACAGTAAAAAACTTCACCACATTGGAATAGCCGTTGGCCTGATTGGCTTGGGCTGTTGGTACCTAGTCGCTGAGCGACTATCACTATTCAGTCTGATTACAGAACAGTTCCCAGAATCTCATAAAGGCGCAGGCTTAATGGTCGCTATCATGGTGGTAATGACACCTGGTTTCTTCATATGGAAACACTACAACCGCTGGTTAGAAAAGGTACTAGCCATCAAGGGGAGGTACTATGAAGATAGCTACTATCAGAATGACTCAGAAACCAAGCAGAAGTAATTAACCTAGCGAATTAGCTGCTCGCTATGCTTTCTTTGGTAAGACTAGACACTGATTCAGTAGTAAATTTTTTCATTAAATAAAAGGCTGAAACCGGCACATTCCAGACCCTATCCTAAAACAACGAATAGTTGCAAAGTGTAAACAGCGACCCAAAGGCTACTGAAAAAATCCTCAGAAGCGGACGTTAGCCCAGCTAACGAACGAAGCGAAACAAATGACTTCAAGTATCGGGATTGGCATTTAGCTGCTCGGAATTGAAGAACGTGCTTTAACCCCTGGAACCGCGTGAACAAGTGATCTCGATAAATTTGGGAACGACTGCGCAAATTCCGGACATTAGCTGCCATTTTTCTGAGAGCTGCAAGGCGCACATAGCAGCTCTTTCGCAACCGGAGAGATTTCCCTAAAGCGGACGGAAGGTGTGATCTACTGGAGTCGGCACATTGCGGGCATTAATGTCGTTATAGCGGGCACCGCGTTGGTAATCTTGTTATGAGGTCTCGGGAAAGTCTTTCTTCCAATTTTTATTTGCAGTTTTATTATCGTTCTTGCTAGCTTAGTGTGTGCGGCTAAGGTACTTGTAATCCCCCTAATTACCTTTAAAACTATTTATAGAGCCTTATTACCTTCAATATCCGCTTAATTCGGCTTCTAAGAAATTGGTTTAGCGAAAAACGGGGTCTAACCCCTATGAATTAAAGCCCCGCAGACTCCAATCGACGGTAGAGCGTCCGAAGACTAATGCCGGCGATGTCAGCAGCTTTCTGCTTATTGCCCTGCACCTGGTGCATCAAGCCCTCCCAGTACTGACGCTCCTGCTCTTTCAAGCTCAGTGATCCAGTAGCAGGCGGTGGTACAGGCCTGGCCGAGATCGGTTCAGCGTTGGCAGTCGGTTCGATGCTTTTAACGACACGCTCACGACGGAAGTCATTGGATGAGACAGTGCGCGCAGCGCTCTCATCCTTGCCATCAAACATGACGTAACTCAGCATGTTTGCATCAATTTCTGCATCATCAAACCAGCTAGTTGCGCGCTTCAGGATGTTGCGCAGTTCACGGAAACCTCCAGTAAATTTGTGCGCTTTGAGAAGCTCGATCGCATCACTGCTCAGCATACGACCAGCAGCACCGAGTTCTGAGAGCAGATGGCTAACTAGTGTAGCCATCTCAGAGCGACGGTCATTAAGACTTGGAATGTGAATAATCTGCTCGTTAAGGAGGTGGTACAGATCCATGCGAAACTGCCCACTCTCGATCTTGGCACGCAAGTTGTGTGTTGGTGCGGTAACAATACGCGTGTCAAAAAATTCAGGCTGCGCCCCCCCGACAGGGTAATAAGTCGACTCTTCCAGCGCGCGTACCAACACAGCTTGAGACTGCTGGGAAAGATCGTCCACGCCGATCAAACAAAGGGTACCACCGTCAGATTTTGCCAGAGCACCCAAACGAACAATGTCGCCAGAGCGATCGGCAACACCGCAGAGCTCTGCAGCAAACTGTTCTTCAGTGAGTCCAGTACAGCGGATGACTTCAAAGGCTTGATCTTTGCGAGCGCTGCCGCGGTGTAGGGTAAAGGCTGCTACGGCTTGTCCTGATCCGAGATCGCCCAACAAGAGGACTCGGTCAGGTGTCTGAGCAACTTTAGAAAGAACTGCTACGTAATCGAGTGATGACTGAGTTGACATGAAAACCCCCAATATTTCATGTTAAGCCGCCCTATTTCAGGGACATATGACAAACTTAGCACAGTTTATGCCAAAAGCGAGGATCTCGCGTACTTTTGTGCCAACGTCGCTAACCACATACAGCAAAAGTCACGAATGCCTACTCAAGCATGGACAAAAACGACTCAACCTCTGAAAGAACTCGCTTATGCTGTGCCCTAACATCCGAAACCATGTCAGCAGTGGCAGATCCGTTTTTGAAGGCCAAGCTCAGTTCATTCAGCCGGTTTGAGTAGCGCGCCATACCAAGAAAGCCGGCGGCACCCTTCAACGTGTGTGCGAGCTTGCCAGACTCTTCATCACTCACGCCATCAAACAAATCATTAGCAACAGGGTACTTCTCGATAAAGAGTTGTAAGTTAGAGATTAGTGATTCGGACGTCGGCCAGTAATCTCGCGCCTCTTCGAAATCGAATTCAGCGAATTCGAACACCTTAGATTCAGGAGAAGAGAGGTTTGAATCATCTTCAAAGCCCAAATCTGCCTGCACCGGTGCAAAATCTTTGTCCACCATCACAGTTTCAATAGCCCTCAGAAGCTCATCGATTTTGTAGGGCTTACCCACAAAGCCTTGCATACCAACGCTGGTGGCCCGCTCTTTCTGCGAGGCAGTTACTCCAGCAGATACGGGGATAATGGGGATGTTTTTCCAACCCGGCTCTGCTTTGATGCGCTCAGTCGCCTCAAAGCCATCGAGCACAGGCATTTCGATATCCATCAATATAAGGTCGTAATCGCTGCGAGTCAGCGCGTCAATTGCTTGCTTACCATCGCCAACTAAAGTGACCTCTGCACCGCGCTGACGCAAATGTTCGCTAATCACTTGCTGATTGATCTCGTTATCCTCAGCCACAAGGATGCGTAGATCTCTCAGCAAAATAAGTGAACTGACCTCAGCAGCCAGATTGGCATGACATTCTGCTACAAGTGGGCCAGCCTGTCTCGTATCGCCCAAAATACAGGCGAACTGTTTTAGACTGAACGGGGCTACAACAACACCCGTTACTAGACTGAATAAGCGGGGATTCAAGCCTTCGAGCTTGGAAATCGCAACCAGACGCAGCCTATTCCCAAACTGCCTTAGTAGATCGTTGATAAACTGCTCCAACTGGTCCAATCCGAGAACATGTCCAAAGAGAACCACATCAAATGCTTGCTTTGCCAGGGCACCCGTCGCTTCATCAAGGTCAACTACAACCTGCACGTCTGCAACCCAAGGTTTGAGCACCGCTTTTATGTGATCTGCGGCGAGCCCACGTCGCTCAACCAATAACACCGTCACACGCTTGATCGACTTTAGATAAGCTTTATCCACGATCGGTTCGGCATAGCTGACTTTAACTGGGATGCTGATACTGAATTTAGATCCTACTCCCAATTCAGATTGCAGCCTTACCTCCCCGTCCATCAACTTACAGAGTCTCTTTACAAGTGCCAAACCAAGCCCAGCCCCCTCAGTTGTATTACCAGCACCGCCGCGTTCAAACTGCTCGAAAATAGATTCGTGACGCGAGGGTTTTATACCTACACCCGTATCACTTACCTCGATAACCAGGTCTCCTTGAGAGGCTGAGCTCTTTTTGAAGCCGGCAGAGAGCATTACCAAGCCCTCGTCGGTAAACTTTACCGCATTGCGCAGCAGGTTATTGACGATCTGGCCTAAAAGCTGGGCATCTATCTCGATTTTTCGCGGAAGCATGGGAGAAAAGTCGACCATAAATCGCAGTCCGCTGTTCTCAGCAACCGGTTGATGCAGCGCCACAAAGTTGTCCAGCAAGTTTTCAACTAGCTCGGGTTCCGGCTCTACATGCAACTGCCCACTCTCTAAACGACGCAAGTCCAGCAGGTTGCGCACTAATGACTCCAGCGTGTCGGCCGCACCCGATATCTTCGAGAGGTACTCTTGTTGTGTTTTGGTGAGCCGTGTAGCCAACATCAGATCCGTTAGCCCTAGAATTGCGTTGAGCGGTGTTCGAATCTCGTGGCTAACGGTTACAAGGTTATCTGCTCGATCGTGGGCCAGCTTTTCAAGTTCGGCTGCCCGTTGCCTCAGTTCCTCAATGTCGGAGTACTGAACGTAACAAAATCGTGTGTCAACCCGAACAGTCAACACACGGTTGATACGTGTACATCTGTACTCACCGTCGACACGACGAATACGACACTCCAACTCGTCCGTTAACACTCCGTCTTCCTGAAGCTCAGAGTTGAAAAACTCTTCATTCCGGACAGTAAAAGCCTCTATGTCATTCGGGTGAATACGATCAACCAAATCCGCAAAGGTCAGTTGCGACTCTGCCGGCTCGCCGAGGAAACGATGAACCTGATCTCCGAGAACCTCCGCTGAATCATTTGGATTCTTGATGATATCGACCGCGAAATTAAGGGAGTCCGCTACCCGGTCAAGAAGTTCAACTTGAGACGACAAAAGTGCAGTTTTCTCAATATATTTCCTCGAGTATCCAACAGAAACCCCGCCTACTAGCGACGAAATGATCGCGGGCAACAGTATTGTTTTTGTGCCGATATCGACACCTACCAGCAGGGTGAGTGCTACAGACAGAGCAATAGAGGCAGCGACGATTAACAGTACAAAGAGATAGGGATGTTTGTATAAGTAGCTTGTAATCTGTGATCTTGGCGGAGACTTAGCGGCACTCAAAGGCTCATCCCTCTATAAGCGCTTTCACAGACTCAAGCAGCTCAGATGCACGGCAAGGCTTCTGCAGGAAGAGATTGATCTCGTTCTCAGCAAGCTCAGCACGAATCTCGTCATTGTCATGCGCTGACAAGACAATGATAGGGATATCTGAGCTGCCCCGCGCCACTCGAACTAAGGACGAAAGAGCAAGTCCATCTAACTCATCCATAACAATGTCCGTAATGAGCAGATCTGGCCGGAAGCGGATGATCATCTCAAACGCTTGGTGAGCGCTAGGCGTCGTAATCACTTGATAGTTTGGAGAGAGTGTACTCTTGATATAGTTTAGGATGAGTTCATCGTCATCAACAGCGAGTATCTTTATAGCTTGGGTCATGTGGGCTCAATCCTTCATTGATAGGGCCATAGTGTGACCCAACCCCATGAAAAATATCAACGTGTAATTACCACAACGCGCTTTTTAAAAATCTGTACTAATCTGGAGGTAGTGCGTCTGGGGGCTACATGATTTCACCGATTGCTATCGTCAAATTGATCCGACAACACCTTAGGGTTGAATCGTCTGAAATCCTTCGATCTCTGTTGGATAAGTGTCCCCGTTCACTTGATGATCAGAATTGGCGCTGGGAGCTAAATGGCTTTGTGAGCGCGTTAGTCGCCACCGGTCATCTACGCGCGGAATCGCAGCACGAGATAGAGCGACAACTCTTCCCAGAGAGTAACGAGCAGCGCAGAAAACTGGCACGCTCGAAGTCCTTCTCGATTGATGTATTCACCCTCTCCCCGAGCAAAGAGGCACGCAAATTTCAGTATGATGTGCCCGCGCTAAACCCCTTCGATGCCTACGCTAAACTCGCCATGCGAGTAAGCTATAACCGACTGGAGTATGTAGAGGTAGTTCAGGTTTTCAGGGGGACAAAGGATGAGCGAGAGAGCGTTCAAGAACCACTAAAGTATTTTGACCGAAGTGAAATTGTACAGCCGCGAGGTTAGAACTTTTTAACAATTGCGAGCCCAAAAGCTGAGCGCTCGTTCTGATCAACGTTCGCTCGACTGAGATGAGCATAGACCGAAGTATCCTCACTGATATTAACCCGCCCGAATAAGCCTGCAGAGATTGCTGAACGGTCACGCGATAGATTTCCACCACTTACACTGCCCGCGTCCAGATGCACGCCTAAGTCAACTTGCTGGTCGAAGAGGGTAACCGGTTTGGAGAGCTCAACTTGCGAAACAACCCGCGTAGAGCCGCCGCTCGACGCTAGATTTGTCTCCCCGCCCAGATATGAGGCGGTCACCCCACGTACAGAATCAGCGCCCCCTAAATAGAGACGCTGACTCAGAGGCACTGAAGCCATATCACCGCTAATCGCCGAAGCCCCTACTCGTGCATTCAGAGCTAGGCCAGTATCAGCAAGCGGGATAGATCCGGTGTCGTAGTCGATATCCGTACGCCCGTATCCGGAACCGCGATCCAAATTCTGGGCGAGCCCGATGGACAGTGTCAGTCCGTCACCCTCTGTCCAACCGGGCCGCGCCTCAAAGACCGCTTTTGCGCTGAGCAGCATCTGGTCGGCCACGGATTGCCCTGCCGATGCTGCTTGCGATTTAACCTCTGTCTGATGGACCTCGCCACTAACTTTTATCTCAGTCAGATGTAGGCCATCTCCACCTGAAAAATCACGCCATCGCGAACTGAGCTCTGTCGCTCGTGAATCGAAAAAGCGGAACTCTTGTGGGCGGGTACTAAACTCCAAATCAAGCTGGTTGTTCAGGTTGTAATAGACAGGGACGGCCAGATCAATCTCATACTGCCCGTCGATATTACTGCCAACTCGGTAGTCGAGGTAGCGTAAGCCTTGGTAATCGAAAAAATGGCGCCCGTCGAGCGCCCCAAAAAGCTTACCGCCTGTTGTTAAACTTGCCCCAACGCTGAGGTCGCTCTCCCCCGCCTCACCGACGACTTCCGCATCGTAGACACCCGGAATGCGCGCGTAATAATCAAATGATCCGTCACGCACAAAACCGAGATAGTCAAGGCGATCTATCGCCTTAACATGCTCGGCTTTACTGAGGGGTTTACCGTTAAGGTCAGCAAGAAAATCAGGACTCAACGCAATCTCGGCATCCAGCACTTGATGGATGCCGACCGATTCAATGCGCATCTTCTGTCCGGTATCGATCCGTATTCCGTCTGGTAACTCAACCGTCTGCGCTTGCGGGTAACCCAAACGATCGAGGCAACTAAGAATCTCGTCAAGCGTTCCACCGTCGGCCGTCTCTAATATCGGGCAACTGATTTCATCTGATTCAAGCCGCATCCAGTCGATTAAGCGCTGGGTATCGTCAGCTGTGCGAAGATCGAACACCCGAGTTATCGGCGCAGGTTTAAGTGGCGGTAGTTTGGGCTTTAAATCAACCTCAGGCGGTGTATATGGAACGTTCAATACCTCAAACGGATCGATGCCGTTAGTCGCGGCTAACATTTCGCCGGGCACCTCGGATTGAATAAGGCTGATACCGCTTGGTGGAGTATGGGTTGTTATCGAGAGCTCGTTCTGCGTTTCTGCAGGTGCTGCAAGCCTAGCCTCGGGCAGAATCGTCGTGGAGGCGTCGATAAGCTCTAGATTTTCACTTGCAGACTCTCCCCTCCCCTCTTGTGCCTGAAAGGCTTCAACAGGTAGGTCAACAGCCTGTTTCACTGCGCTTACAGCAGTCACCGTCAACTGTGCTTTGTGCACCTGAGTATTCAGTTCGATAGGCTCTGCTGGAGCGGCTTCGCTCTGAACTTTTGGCGCCTCATCAAGAATTCGAGCGACCAGCGCGTCGATATCTTCGAGTTCGTCAAGTTGCTTGGTTGGCGCGCCAGCAGGTGCCGATTCAACCACTTGCAGATCCTCAGCTGTGTCAGCTTCAGGCTGTGGCATCTTCGCGATTACAGACTGTTTTTCTGACTTAAGCTGTGGGGCAAGATCAACAGCATCTTCTGTCACGGACTCAGCAATAACAGATTGAGCGGAAACAACCGGCTTCTGCACCGGCAAATCGGCACTAACCACGATCTCTAGCGGCTCCGATTCAAAAGCCGGCGCCGATTCAGCCAGCAGTTGATCAAGCGTCAAAATTCTGGGGGCACCCGGCGATAGCGTATCGATGGGTAGCAACGTCAGCGTCTCAGAGACTGGGCTCTCATTGCCCATTGTGTCTACTTGATAGGCTGCAACTTCAACCACTTCGGTGCCATCAAACAGCCCCGGACGCGCGACATACTGCTCTACTTCAGCACCCTGAGTAATCTCAAACCAATCGCTATGGTGCTGCTGCTCAACCAGAAGTCCATTAACACTGAGAATCGGTACTGAACCAGCCGGCAGTTCAAAACCGTTGGTGTATCGTTCAGAGAAGTTGTTTGCGATCTGTGCGATTTCAGGCGCTTCCGGAGCTGTGGTGTCTAGCGAGGCTAACTCTAATCGAGACGGCTCTGCAGATCGGTTACCGGCGGCGTCAACTGCAAAGGCCTGGAGTTCGAGCACTTCAGAGCCATTAAAGGCTCCCTCCAGGGCAAGATATTTATCAAAGTCACCGACGCGCTCAATCGAGAACATATCAGAGAGTTGCTCAACGCTCAGCGTTTCGCCATTCACACTCAGACGCACCTCTGAGTTCGCCTCTACGGCAAAGCCCTGCTCCAGTGCCCACACAGCACTTGGCACTGCTGAAAACAGCAGTGCTAGCAGAAGGTTGAGGCGAGCAGAGAGGCGCTTCATATCAGACCCTAGCGGTAGATGAAGTCCAGCGAGCTGGCACGATCAATCTGCGCCTGCTGCAGCTCTGCTTGGAATTTATTGAGATCGAGCTGGGCGCTTAGCAGCTCATCATAGGCCGATAGCAACTCAAACAGGGAGACACGCCCCGCTTTGAAAAGACGCTCTTTTGAGGCGAGTTTCATGCCGACGGTATCAATCGCGAGTTGCTGATTCGGGATGACCTCGTCACGCAACGCCATAATACGCTGCTCTAGGCTTACAAGGTTGCGGATACGACGTGCGTTACTCACCTCACGTTCAAAGCGCAACGCCTCCACTTCCGCTTCCAACGCCACAGCACGTGCGGCTTCTACCCGCCCCATGTTGCCGTATGAGACATTCATCTCAATACCGAGGCTGGAATTGTCCTTGGCAGTATCATCAACAGGTACTGACCCAACGAGATCCACGTCGGGTCGTAGCGACAGTTTATTGGCTTCCAGCTCAGCTACTTTGCTCTCTAAACGAGCGTCCAGCGCGGCGATAGAGCTGTTTACAAACTCTTGCGTCAACGGGTCTGCCAGCCCGTCTTCCATGGGCAGTACATCCAGCGTTAGCAGCTGCAGATTCTCGGTGCAGGCCAGCAGATCCAGTTCAGTTTTTACCAACTGCTGCTGCAGACGATTCTCATTGATTCGGTTTTTGTTCTGCCAAACCTTGGAGAACACCGCATTCTTATCGCTCTCAGATGAGAGTGCCACGTTGGAGCGACGCTCTACCCTATCTAACACCTCTTGCTGCATACCGACGATGGTTTGTAGCGTAGATATATCGTTCGAGAGTCGGTTGAAACTGGACTTGCGTTGCAGCAGCTCTGCAAGTTTCTGCAGACCCGTCTCATAGCTATTTAGCTGCTCAACCTGCAACTTACGCTCGGCAAAAGCCTCGTTCGCTTCAAACTTACCAAAAGACATCAGCGTGTAGCGCGCTGACGCATCCAAACTGTTGTCATTGGAGCTGTCAGCCAAGTATTTGCCGTTAGCGGAGAGCGAGAAACTGGGCAGACGTTTAGCTTTTTCCGCCTCGACATTACCGGCAGCAACACTCACCGCTGCATCTCTCGAAATCAGCTCCGGCGAGCATGAACGCAGTTCGGCGAGCAACTCATCCATTGTCTGCGCCGAGACATGGGTTGCACCAACCAAAAGCAGCGACGCTGTTACACCTGACAAAACAGTTCTAAAAAACATATCCAACACTCGGTTTAGGCCGCCGAAGCGGGTTTAACTGAGTCAATATAAATTGACACGATTGTGACAAAAAATACTCCTTTTTGTCATTTGTGTCAAATATGTCACAGATTATTTTGACAGATTGTCACGCGGTAATCAAAACGCCATTACTACCATCAAGTCATTGATATAAATAAAAAAGCCCACCTTTTCAGGTGGGCTTTTAATCCGAGAGCTCCGTCTTTTCTCATCAACTCCAAGTGTAATTAACAGTCGAGTCCTCTGTTTCAGTTTGTGTATCAAAACTACCGTGTCGAACTGCAATCTGTACATTAACATCATTCAATGTACCTGTATCAGCGCCGTTAGCATCGACATCAATAGCAACGCTTGCTGATCCAACGGTCACTTCTGCTGCTGTCAATTCATGCTCGTCAACCTTAACACCATCGATCCATATCTCGACAGTATCACCAGCGACAGCTTCGTTGATATCGAGCAATAGCTCGACGGTTGAGCCGTCACCATCACTAGTGTCAGTAATGGCGTTCATAGCAACATCAAGGTCAGTATTCACAGCGGAGCTTCCAGTGACAGTTAATGTATCTGACGATACAGCACTGAAATTACCCGCCAGATCCATCGCAACTAGCTTATAACTACCGTCCATTAATCCATCCACTGTAAAGCTTACCGTATCAGTTGTCGTGACGTTTTCACCCACTAGAACACGCGTCCACTTCTCTGAAGAAAGCGCAAATATGTCTTGCATGTGTTGGTCTGAGTTTGTTGAAACATCAGTGAGCCCTGCATATGCATTCGCCTCAATGAAGTACAGATATTCGCCGGTTTCAACGCCGGTAATATCGATACTTGTGCCTTCGCTGGCTGTCAAAGCATTTGAACTCGCACCACTAAGAACTGGTGAATTAGCAGCAGTTTGATCAAGGGTGAAATCAAAGCTCTGTTCAACGACCACTTCTGATCTACCATCGTCAACTAGCAGCTGATAGCCGACGTTTGCATTACTGTTATGATTCCAAGTAAATGTCATATCAACCAAAGCATGACCGTTCGAATCAGCAGCCCCTATTGACCCAAGTGTCAACGTAGGTCGATCTGGATTGTTAGCACCAAAAGCTGTATCCAGTGAACCTTGCAACGCGGAGACAATATCGCTATCTGTGCTTGTAGAATTGAATCCCCATGCCAGCTCCACAATAGTGGAACCAAAACGAAGGTCCCCCGTAAACTGGCGTCGTCCATCCCCCCCAATGTCAACCTGGAAGTTGACTGTTTGAATTTCCGGGTTGCTGCCGTCGCCATGTTGGGTCACAGTCGCCAATGCCCCTTGTTTGACCTCTGTGGTAAATGACGCATTGTAGTCCGTTGCTCCATTAGTTACCGAGACTGAACCAGTAATCAGTGTGTCAACTTCACCAGTGTTTTGAACAAACTCACGTTGTTTCAAAACCCCCAAATTAAGCAAGTCTTGAGACAGGCTCACGGTAAAGTCTTCACCAGAGAAGCGCTGAACATTAAAGCCACTACTTCCACGAGTAGTCTCAAACCCGACTGTATTCAACGTATTATTGGTTACGAATAGACCATCCAATAAGTCGCCAACAGTGCCACTAGAAGAAGTGTAGGACAGAGTTTGAGACGTACCCGATCCAACACTGAATGTCAGACTATATGTCCCGTCAGCAATAGTTGCATTCTCGTTGTCTACAACAATCTGAAAACTGCTACTGTCGGACAACCACTGCCCTAACAGCGGATCCGAGAAAAGCTGATCATCTCCATTATCCAACGCGCTTAGAGAGTTCTTAAAACTCGAGTCAGCATCGTAAACCGTCTGCCCGTCGAAAACTGTACTTATGGCTACGAATTTATTCGCAGCGTCCAATACAGGGCTGAAGCTACCCGTGAGCGCGCCGTTCGTTGTGTCGCTTTGATACGCCGTTGCAGTCACAAGGTCGTCATTAAACAGACCTGTATCTGAAGCGAAACTGAGCGATTCAATTCTTGGTGGCTCGTAGTCAGTTACAACGATATCAAATCGGCTTGCAAGAGATGCAACCCCTGCTGGAATAGCGAGCTCCAACGGCGTGCCATTACTTGAGACAGGGAGTGATTGTCCGTTAACAGCACTAAACCCAGTAATATCAAGATCAGTAGATGTGCCATCACCTACCGCTACTGTGTAAACGCCAAATAGAGCTGTCCTACCGAATTCTTGGTCGTATTCGGGACGCATCAAAACAGTCGCACCGTTGTCTAGTGTTGCTTGCACAACACCACCTGCAGTGTGATCAAGCGGTGTTGTAGTCATGACAACGAACTCAATGCTGTCGCCAACGTTCAACGTTACGGTCTCGCTAGGGTCAACAAAACTCCCGATCATTCCGATGTAGGGGACTGCCGGCATCAACGCACTGATTTCAGCCAAGGTATCTGCCGTCGCAGCGGTCGCTACTTCAATGCTAGCATTAGCAGAATTAAGCGCATTGCTATCCAAAGTAATACCCAAGGCTGCATAATCCGCCACATCTGGGATTGCGTTAGTAATACTATCCTCGGCATAGGCCGCGATCTTAGCGATGGCATCCAGCCTCGCGACAATCGATGCAGAATTAAGCATTGACTGAATGCTGGCTGCGTCAGTCAGAGTATAAGTATCCGATCCCTGCGTACCCACTGACGTCTCTTTGAGTAACTCTCTGATCGCGTCAATGTTGCTAGCATCAATAGTTTTAGCCGTACCGGCAGAGTCATAGCTGGAAACACCTATAGAGGCGAAGTCATTCGCATCTGGTGCGGTACCTGTGCCGTCTGCTTCGGCGTAATCAGTAATGAGTTTTAATGCATCAAGTGCAGTGACAACTGAGCTGATCTCCTTCGATGTATCAAACTCACTATCAGCACTACCAGCAACTATGTATTCAACAACTTCAGCAATATTCGCAATGCTTACAGTTGTGACACCAGCAGCAGTGAAGTCCGCTACTGACGGAGCCGACCCATCGCCGTTGACCGTAACAATACCCGCAGCCGTGCCTGAGGACAGACTCAACGTGTTCGAATTACCGTCACTGAGCGACCAATCGCCTGTACCGTCGTTGACAGCAACACTGAAGGTTGCGCCGTCAGCCCGGGTAATCGTAAGACCTCCGGTTGCTGCAGCAGTGATGACAAAACCTGAGTTGGCACCAAGGTCTGCCGATAGCTCGGCAGCTATGCCACCCCAGCCACTCTCAGAGGTCATCGTTGCCGTCAGAACTTGGGCTGCCCCATAAGGACCCGTGAGCGTCAGATTTACCGTATCAGTATTGCCCACAGTTGGTGTAGTCGTGTCGTCTGCGAGGGTAACACTGTTAGGGATAACCGTCGCCAACTCAGAGATTTTTGCAATCGCAGCTAAGCGAGCAGCAATAGCACCTGAATTCAATACGGCACGCAGTTCGGCAGCTGTTGTGATGGCGGTATCGCCAGAATCGTCGCCGTAGCTCGCACCAGCGATGACCTCATTGATGGCTGCTATATTGTCGTTTGAGATTGGCACATTGAGGCCATCGCTGTTCACAACGAAGCGCATACCAATAGCCTGATAATCCGCTACGGTCGGTACGCCTGTTTCACCTGTATCAGCAGTGAAATCGCCATCTGTGTCGGCTGCACCATCGCCATTCGCGAAAGCCTCAATGCGGCCCATGGCATCCAAGTAGGTATCAATGACCGGCTTGATCTGCGGCAAGGTAGACACATCGGCCGCGCTCTCTTTGGCAAAGACCAGTGCGTTGATATCGGCAACATTATTAGCATCCACCTCGGTGAAGCCGATGGCGTTATAGTCCTGATAAGTGGGTTCAGAACCAGACGGAAGATCCGCATAGTCTATCGCCGCAGCCTTCAACTCTAGCTCGGTCATCTCAATGCCAGCACCACCGAAGGCCTCTCGAACATTGATCTTAAAGCCCGTATAAGCCTTGGCGTCGACATCTGAAACATCAAATGTCAGTGATGATCCATTTGAAGCTTCGTAGTTATCAGCAGACATCATGAAGCGTGCGGTATCTGTAACGACACCTGCTGCTGTCCATGTGATATCTAAGCCTGTTCCAGACGCTGACTCAGTTACCGTAAAGGCCGCTGAGGCAGAAGTCGCCGCGCTATTGAACGCCGCAGCTATTTCAGCAACGGTCGGATCAGTATCTGATGTGATCGATAGCGTAACGCCGCCCACATTCAGGTCGTAGATCGTGTTTGCTTTAAGTGCGGGCAATACAATCTGCTGTATTTCGGCAGCAGACAGGCTACCTACGGTTGTTTGCGTCGCTGAGGTCAGATCACTGCTGAAGGTCTTAATAACTTCCCATTCACCAGCGTTGTTATCCCAACCCATAATATCGAAATCAGCAGGCAGTTTGCTGTAATCACCCGTAGTGTTCGCTGCATGAATTATGAAGTGATCGAGTACTGATGGCTCAACACCCATATCACCCATGTCATACCAACCCACCTGCAGCGGGTTATCCTGGCTTGGATCTACTGAAGATGAATATACAAGTGCATCCGAGTTATCACTGTAAGCCAGCTTATCGAATAGCGCCTGTGCTGCCTGCCAATCATCTGCACCGTTTGAATTTACCAGGCCATTAAATTCGTAGGGTGAGGTGATGTAACGAACATCAATGTTATCAATAAGGAATTCTGCGCCTACGCCTTGGCCTCCAGAGTAGTCGAAAGAACCACCAACAAACACAAACTTGTAGCTACCAGTTGCATCAGCAGGAACAGTAACAGTTTTGGTTTGCCAAGATGTTTCAGTCGTATCGTTCGGGCTGGTGTAATCAAGCAGCTTGATAGTTGAACCATCGTTAACGTTCACCAAATAACCCAAAACGTCCGCGGCATCACCTGCAGCAGTCGCCTTCCAATCTACCGATATTGTCGCACCTGCAGTAAGCTCAATTGCTTCATTACTGTAGATCGCTGGGCCGTGAATAATTCCGTAAGGATAATTTCCGTTCGTGCCCGTCGTGTATTGTGTCGAGCCTACATAGCCGCTTCTAACCAAGCTGGTACCCAAGGACTGTACACCAGTATCTACTGACAAGACATTACCGCGACCCGAGGCATCCGGATCATCTACAACGCTTACCGTCGCAGGACCGTCTTGGTTCCAGTCATAAGGCAAATCAGTCAGGTAGTTAGTGCCATTTTTACCTATCGCAGTTGTATCTGCCCCAACATTCGACTCCACAGGTGACACAAAACCTGCCAAAACAGTTACACCAAGGTTCACCTCTCCGATATAGGTTGTCCAACCATTGATATCATTACCCGAGACAGTATCAAAGCCTGCGTTTTCAAATTCAGGTATTAGAGAGATAAAGTTCTGAACCGTGCCCATAATTCCAGACAAGTCAGGCTCAGCCCAAGCGCCAATTTTGTTGACGATCTCATTAGCAGAATCGACAAACGGCTGCAATTCAACGACCGTGTTCACCGTGCCGTTGGCACCACCAGTAAAGAGTTTGGTGTTAATTGCTGCTGCGAGCGATTCATTGATTTCGGCGGTACTGTTGGTAATACCTAGTACACCGGCATTGTTGTAGTCATCGGCTGATGGAATGCTGGCAGCATTACCGCTGTCAGCCACATAGGCATCGTAAGCCGCTTGATCAGCAAGGTTGCTGACCGTTTCTGCGAATGCAGCGATCTTATCGAGTGCCGCCGCACGCAAGCCGAAACTGCTGTTGCCAGAATCGACCGTCTCACCCATCGCTAGACGGATGGCATCCTCAATCTCTGCTGCAGTATCAACAGTATTTGCGTACGCCAGGTTGGTTTCGTTGCTCGCAGCATCGGTAGCGTTGTCGATCACATCGACACGAGCGCCGTCACCAACGTAGCGCATACGCATCACGTCGTTGACCTGCTCGAGGTTATTGGCATCGATATCGACCATCTGAGTACCGTTGAATATCTGAGTAATCCCCAGATTTTCGTAATCGGTAATAGAAGGTACGAAGTCGCCAGCCAGGTCGGTTGTACCATCAATGGCAAAACCATTGGCGTTAGCGTATTCGGTAATCTTGATGCGAGACGCCAAGGCCTCGATCTCAGACAGCTCATCTACTTCGGCACGGCCAATTGGCTGAGTGAGAAGTAGCGCATTGAGTTTAGCCACATACTCGGACGGGAATGCTGCCAGGCCAATATTGCTGTAGTCAGTCGCCGTTGGAATTTCGCCACCATTATTGGCTGCGTAAGAGACAATCTTCGCGTAAGACGAGAGCTCTGTGGATGCGGCGTTAATCACCGACTGCTGCTCAGACTGAGTGCCTGCCAGCGTTGTGTCGCCAGTACCCACTGCGCTATCAGCAAAGAGTGCGTTCGCCATGCCGAGGTTGTACTCGTTGACACCCTTAACTTGTGCCGCCACGTAATCTTCAAGTGTCGGTACCGTGCCATTACCGTCAGAGTCAGCGTAAGCACTGATCTTAGCGACCGCATCGAAGTACGGTTTCATCTCAAGCGCTTCTTGTACCAGTAGCTCGATCTCAGCGGTGTTGTCTGCAAGGTCCGATGCTGCATCAAGGGCGAAGCTATTCACCCACGCAAGGTTAGATGCATCTACGGCATAGATGCCCAGCGCGTGGTAATCCGCAACTGTAGGTACTTCCAGGCCAGTGGCGTCAGTCGCATCGGCATAGGTTTCAATACGCACCTGTGCCACGGCAGCCTGAATTTCAGCGGTCGTGTTCGCGCCACCCGTGTTCAGAGCCTGGATAGCGCTGTTAAACGCATCTTTGTTGCCGGCTGCAACGCCCACGATACCCGCAGCTTCATAGTCAGCCACATCAAGTGTTGTGACACCATTAGCGCCGTTATTGAAATCTTCGATCTTCGCGATCGCGGAGATGACACCATTCACCACAGACTGCAGCTCTGGGTTGGTATCTACGTCTGCTGCTGACTTACCACTCAACACCTGGTTGATAGAGGCTAGATTGTCAGTCGTCACGCCGGTTACGCCCGCTTGCTCGAAGTCTGAAACGGTCATAGAGACGTTGCCGAGTGCTTCGGTGGCATAAACGGTCAGTGTTTTAACACCTGCTTTAACGGTCGGGACGTCGTTTGGCATACCGCCGTATTCAACCATGTAGCCCTGAATTGAGCTATTGTTAAAGCGGAAATCGTTCCACATCCCACTGCTCAGGTAGTGTGCATGGTCCTCGCCACCTGAATCGTTCGGTTCACCACTCGCCCAGTTCGCGTACTCGCCATTGACTGCTGAACCGCCTGAGGCGCCTTGCCAAAATTGAGTCCCAGCCTCAGGACCGGTCATCCACTTCCAAACGCCCTCACTAGCCACGTCACTGGCGCCAATCCAGGCTTGCGCACTCACTTTTGACGCGATAAACGCATTTTCATTCGCACTAGTTGGAGTGGCCAGATACCCTGTCATACCCTCGAATGTTCGACCTTCAGCCGCCGCTTTAGCGTTATCCCAGGTGATACCTGAGCTCGCGACGTACTCATAGAAATGGTCATTCTCAGGGTTGTAAACCATGCCACCCGGCTGAACATCAATCGAGATATCGACCTTCTCGTTACCGCTGGTGATCTTGGTCTGCAAGGTTTTCAGTGCCGCATTGATCTGTGCCTGTGTACCTTCAATACAGATCTCATCGCCGCCGGTTGTCGCGTAATCGAAGCCAATTTGAATTTGAGTAGCCCCACTCAGGTTACCGATCTTCACATCGCCACCTGTGGCGGTGATCACCACACGCAGGCTGCTCATACTTTCAAAGCCAGTTAGCGCATCGTTAACATAAAGACCACCGCTGTATACACCGGTATCTGCTTGTACCAGACCCGAGTTTGCAATACCGACTGCAGGACTGAAGTCCTCGCGATCGATCGACAAGGTGTAGTCTTCAGCGCTCTCGTTGCCATCAGCATCAATGACTGAGAAGTCGAGTGAGGTTGCAGCATTTGTACTCGCTGGTGTGTAAGTCAGTTTGCCATCGTTAATGTCAGCCACACTGATGCTGTCATTTTGAGATACTACTGTACCATCAAGCTCAAGCGTTCCCGCTGCAGGCAGCGCAGTAATTTTGATTGACGCCTGCGCATCGCTGCTTGGATCGGCGTAATCACCGAAGTCCGCCAGTGTCAGGGTCTGTGCGACAAAGTTGGTGCCGTCATGGCTGCGACCGATAACGATCTGGCTATCGTTGCTGATCGGATCAATATGATCGAGATCGAAGGTTGCCAGCTTGTTGATGGCGGTGTTTGCAGGTGTAACCAGTGCTTCGATCGCAGAGATGCTATCGCTGTAGCTACCGGAAGCTATCTGCGCTACCTGGTAGTTCATCGCCGCTGCGTTATCGTCATCAGCACCGTTGATACCCGCTGCCACATAGTCTGCACCCACTGGCGCCTGATTGTTGGCAGGATCATCATTGTACTCAGCGATAATCGCGCGCGAGATAAACGCTTGGATCTTATCCACTGAGTTCAGTGCATCGCGGTCCAAGGTGTCGGACACTTCATAACCCGGCAGACGATCCAGCACACCGCTCATGCTGCTGCCATCGACACGCAATAGCCCTGCATTGGTGAAGTCAGCCAGGCTGAAGTCCGCTTTAACCACGCCATTTTCGGTCAGCATGTAGTCGACGAACTTCATCAGCGACAGCATATTGGCGCCGTAAGCGTCGATCGCCGCCTGTTGGCTGGTGGCGTCATCGGCATCGAACAGGTTGTTCGGTGCATCGTCGGTGTGACCAACGCTATCTTTGGCAAAGATCGCGTTCACGAACGGCAGGTGCTGCGCTGTGATCGCATTGTCGTTTGGATCGACAAGGCCTGCGTTGGTGTAGTCCTGCACCTCAGGAGCAAAGTAGAGCTTCTCAGCAACGGCGCTACCGCCAGTGACCATTGAGTTAGCATCAATGTAGTGCAGCGTACCTTCATAGCCCTGTGGCACGGTCAGTACGGCAGAGGCACCCGCTTGACCAGCGGTGCCCGTGGTAACCAAGGTAACACCGGCTGGCAGACCGCCAGAGCCATCAGCGTTGATACTAAAGGCCAGATCGGTACCGGCCATCGAAGCCTGTGACAGATCGAAGGTGTAAGTACCCGGTTTCAGATCCAGTGTTGGCGCTTCTGTGCCATCAATGAAGAAGGCGTTGCCACCAGCATCTGCTCGCACATCTGTGTAGAGCGCATAACTCTCGCTAACCGCTGGCCACTGACCATCTTGATCGGCGTAGTAAGCGATCTTCTCAGCCGCAACATTCGCGACCAATGCCTGCACCTCTTCAAGTGTGTCAGCATTGAGGTACTTAATACCGCTGTCAGCCAGTTTATTCAGTACAGCCTCGAGGTTGTTGTAACCGCTCGCTGATGTAGACGTACCTGTCCCTACAGAGAGGTCAGTTCCGTCAGCTACACCGCTGATACCCGCCGCTTCAAAGTCAGCGACGGTGAGGTGATCGTAACCGTTGGCATCGCCGGTATCGGCATCGCCATCAAGGTCGATCGCGCCATCTGCTTCAGCGTAGTTGGCGATCTTCGCCATCGCGGCGAGCATGGCCGCTGCACCATCGATAACCTGCTGCTGTTCAGCTTGGTCATCGGCATCGCCTGCAGCGGTTAGGCTACCGGCAAAGAGTTCGTTCAGTGCAGGCACCATCGCTTCAGTGATCGCGCTGTCGTCGTAGCTTACCAGATCCGCGTTGAGGTAATCCTGCAGGATCGGTGCAGCACCGTTGCCGCCATCAGTATCGGTCCAGGCTTTGATCTTCTCGATCGCCACCTGTTTCACGAAGGCCTGCAGTTCTGGGGTGGTATCCACCGCTAGACCGTTGCTGCTAGAACCCATCGCTGCCAACTTAGTCAGCAGCGCTGGAATGTTGTTGTTATCCGCCACACCGCTTGCGCCACAGAGCGCAAAGTCGGCCGCGGTTGGGATCAGCGAGCTATCTGCTGGAGTTAGCACATTCGCTTCGGCGTAGGCGACGATCTTCGCAAACGCGCCTAAGCGATCCGCTGCGCCATCGATGACTGCCTGTACTTCAGTGCGGGTTGAGGCTGGGTCATCACCCTCATCAGCACCCACAAGGGCTGCGGCAAAGAGTTCGTTGATGGTCGCGATGTTCGTCGCATCGATGGAAACGCGCGTACTGTTGCCCGCATCATAGTCGACTACACCGATAAAGCTGTAGTCTTGGACAGTCGGTATATCGTCTGTATCTGTTGGTGACGTGGTACCATCCGCATCAAAATCAGACGCACCATCGGCGTTCGCGTAGGCTTCGATCTTCGCCAGTGCATTGCGTGACTCCTCCACGCGTGCCGCAAGATCAGTCGCCAGGTTAGTGACATCAGACAGATCATCTGCGGTCAGAGCCAAGCGAGCATTCAGCATCGCCACCTCTTCGGCATCAGCCGCCGTCACACCCAAGAGTGCCCACTGCTCAATAGTCAGACCCTCAGTGCCATCGCTATCGGGGCTGTTGCCCTGGATCAGATCGATCAGATCAGAAGTAGCGTTAGCCAGCGCCTGCAGACCCGATACAGTCGTGATATCACCGCTTCCCAGATCACTTGCGACGATCTCTTGCAGGTAAGCTAGCTGTTCAGCCTGATTCGCGTTATCCGCTTTCAGTGTCACACCCAGGTCGGTAAAGTCAGCCGCATCCAGCGTGATACCGCTGCCATCGGCACGCAGATCCAGAATGTGGTTGTAGCTATCCACCACCTCTTGGATTGAGGCAGCAGTATCCAGTGTATTCGTAGTATTGATCAGCGCATCGTTGATCGAGCTGAGGTTGTCGGTATCAACCCCATCGATGCCCATTGCCGCATAATCAGCCTCGTCAATGCCGGTAAGGTCATCGGTCGATGCAGCAGTGAGAATGTCACTGTGTGCTGCAATCGCAGCGTCGATCAGCTGTTTTAGGGCTGCGTAATCTTTCACATCAGACTCATCGGTCTGATCGCTCAATACGCGCTGGATGGCATCCAGGTTGTCATCGGTCGCACCGACAAAGCCCAGCGTATGCAGCTGCTCTTTAGAGACAACCGTAGTGTGTGTCGCATCATCGTCTGAAGTGCGCAGCGTGTTGGCAAACACCGCATCGATCGCATCCACGATGTCCTGCGTCTCTGCCACAGTATCAACTTCTGAGTAACCCAGACTCGCAATCACGCCAGAGGTGAGTTCTGCCACAGCCGCTTCAGTGCCAGCTTCTAGCTCGACACCGATATTAGTCAGATCGGCCACGTCAATGGTGCCGCTGTCGTTGGTCGCGGTCTCAAGGATGGTGTTGTAGCTGTCTACTACCTCTTGCACGCTTTCGGCAGTAGTGAGGCTGTTATCGGTATTGATCAACGCATCGTTGATTGCTGCGAGGTTACCGTCGTTGGTGTCATCACCATCAGATAGGTCGCCGCTAACACCGTCGATACCCATGTTGGTGTAGTCGGTGGTGTCGATATCGGTCAGATCATCAGTTGTTGCCGCTGCAAGAATATCGGCATGCGCATTTACAGCATTGTCGATCAACTGTTTCAGATCCGCGTACGACTTCACGTCAGACTCATCGCTCTGATCGCTCAGCACGCGCTGGATCGCATCCAGGTTATCATCGGTTGCGCCATCAAAGCCAAGTGTATGTAGCTCGTCTTTTGACACAACTGTAGTGTTCTCAGTGTCTGTATCAGACGTACGCAGGGTATTCGCAAACACCGAGTTGATCGCATCGATCTTCGCCTGTACGTCGCTGACGCTTGACACATCCGCCGTACCGAAGGTCGCAATGATGCCGCTGGCTAGTTCCGCCACGGCCTCTTCGGTACCCGCTTCAAGCGTGACACCAATGTTAGTCAGATCGACCACCTCAATGGTGCCCGCATCATCCTGTGCGGTTGCCAAAATATCGCTGTAGCTATCCACCACCGCTTGAATCGCTTCAAGGCTGACAATGTCATTCGGGGTATTGGACAGCGCGTCTTTAACGGCCGCTGCCATCTCATCGCCGGTCATCGACCCGATATTTACATCGGTCACACCATCGATACCCATGTTCTGGAAGCTGTCGGCATCGACCTCAGCCAAGGCTGCAGTAACTGCCGCTGCACGCGCATCGGCATCTGCATGGGTTGTATCTTGAGCAGTTGCAGTGAGACCCACGATCGCATCGAAGGCATCCGAAGCAGTGTTAAGAACCGCTTTCAGATCCGCGTAGTTAACGATGGCGTCGCTGCCCTCGCCTTCAGACTGATCCAGCAGGACTTTCTGCAAGGCGCTCAGTCGACTATTGGCGGACTCATCCTGTAACAGGTCTCCAAAGCCCAGCGCAGTCAGGTCTGCATCGCTAACAGCCACAGGCGTAGCTGTGCCGTCGACATCCACGGTTTCACCGTTGGCACGGGCAAGGACGTTCTCAACGCTAGTCACAAAGCTCTCGAGCTTCGCTACCGAGTTGATCATGTCTGCTTGTTGTTCGGCTGCAGTCGCACCGTCAGTAATATCTGTTTTAGCTGCGGCAACTTCACGCAGGGCGCCCTGCAACAGCGTGGTCTGGTCTTCAGCACGCGCAGCATCGCTGCTCAGGTTACTAACACCAATGTTGTTTAGATCTTCAATCAGATCGACAGGGGTCGGTTGTTCTGTTTCGGCATACACGGTATCGAATACCGCGTTGTAGCTATCCACAACGGTTTCGATCTGGGTAAAGAGGTCACCCTCGCCCTCAAAGCGATCACGTACGGTGCTCAGGGCATCTTGTACCGCGCTGAGGTTGTCATCGGCCACGCCTTCTACTGACATATCAGCGAAGTCCTGCACCGACGGCAATGCCGCAGGGGTATCACCCTGCTCGCTGGCAAAGGCTTTCACCGTATCCGACGCATCGGTCACACGGTTCACCAGTGCTTCCACCAGTGATACCTGACGCAGATCGTTGAGACCGATCGATTCATACTCACCGGTTGGGTTTCCATCGGCATCGACGGTTGGAATCACCGCCAGTTTAGGATCGCCATTGGCATCCAGCACCTGCACGCCGTCCTCATCGAGCACCGGCTCGTAGCGCAGTGAAGTGTTGTTGATCGCACTGCTGGCAGTAAAGGTGGCTGTCCAGTTAATACCGTCAACAGTACTCCAGATCGGTGCACCCTCTACCCCTTCCGTGCTCAGGTCACCACCCACCAGGGCCAGGACATCATCGGGCACCTGTCCCACACGAGTTGGGAAACTCAGCGTAACGGTAGTGTCATCACCGGCAGCCAGTGTCTGGTCAGCAAAGGTGATGCTCGGCTCAGATTTAATCTGCGCCAGGTTCTCAGCCAGTGCTTTGTTAATCGCGCGCAGTTTAGAGTCATCGACATTCTGGATATCGAGTGACTGCAACTCTGCCGTGCTGATACCCGCATCACCATCGGTGCTGCTGGTCGCGTCCACTGAGGTCTCAGTGGTCTGTTCATAGTCACGGTTCAGGGACAGGGTGTCGCTGATCGTACCGACCTGCTTCCAGGTGGCTACCAAACTATCACCGGCATCATTAACCGCTAGGGTAAATGGCAGGTCTGCATACGCCGGAGCGGCTTGCGCATCGGCCAGTAGATCAGTAATCAGATCGCCTTCAGCAGCGGTCAGATCAAGGTTGACACCACCAAACGATAGACGGATTTGTCCTGGGGAAACGGCAAAGCCGTTTTCGACAGCGGCACCGTCCACCGCAATGCTTTGAACCGCAAAATTAGCGATATCACCGGCCACATCGATGGTTGAATCGATCGGAGCGGCAGAAAGTGTCTCAGTCAGTGTTGAAATAGCACTCGACTCTGGCTGTGGGCCAAAGGCTTTGTAGCTAATTTCAACGCTATTACCATCAGCGCTCAGCGCGACGGTGTAGTTCTTATCGGCGTAACCGGACTCAGCACGGATCGCATCGACAATGTCCAATACGCTTGGGTTCGCGACACCTGACAGATCAACGTCAACGGCGTCACCGCCAAGGTTCAGCGCAAACTGACCAGGAGCAACGGAACCGTCTGCGGATAGCACTAAACTCTGGCGTTCGGCTACTAAACTGCCTGAAAGAGCCGCCGCATCAAAAGCGGCAATCGCCTCCAGATTGTTAACGGCATTCGCAATGGTCTGAATTTCAGAGCGCGTATCGACTGCCTCATCTTCATAGCGCTCAGTCAGGCGATCGAGCACCTGATCCATAAAGGTGACTTCGGTGTCGCTATCAACTAGATCGCTCGCGGTACCGATGATGAACTCGTTGCGTGAATTATCTTCGGCGGCGTTACCCACCAAGTCTGAAGTTGCTGCATCGACCTGGAAGACCGCTGTCTCGCTCTCTTCAGAGAAAGTAGGTACCGGCGTGTAATCTGGGTCCGCTTCAGCAGCAGCCAATTCAGCGACGGAGATCGCCTGAGTCAGGTCAAACGACCAGTCAAACGCCCAAGTATCGCCGATCTCGTCGTAGACGATGTTCTCAAGGCTCAAGCCCGCTGGGAGCTCGGCATCTTCATCGCCCAAGAATGTGCTTTCGACCTTGTACTTGAAGCGCTCGTCAGCACTGTTGTTGATCAGGATGAAGAAGTCATCACCCGCGTTAAGACCCTCAATGGCACCGGACACCTCAAATGGAGTCTCGGCAGTTGGAGCCTCAACCGTCGTTTCAGGTGGAATGATATCGACCTGTAACAATACCGGTGCCGTGAAGTCAGATTCACTCGGCGCTGTAACCGGGTTACCCTCGATATCAACCGCATCCGGTTTGATCACTGCCGTGCGGATGGGTACCTCTTTCGAGTCCATCTGCAGCGCAATAGCATCGATACTGACAGGAACAGTAACTGCTCCATCTTCTGCGACGTCGTCAGCTGTGACAACGTATTCGATTAGATTCGGTTCGCCAGTCGCGGTGTTAACACCCCACTGAACAAACACGGTATCACCTTCAGCTGCGCCTTTAACCGGCACGCGCGTCTCTTTCGCTTCATCGAGGTTAATACCGTAGCTGTTACCCGCTGCGGACTCGATGTAGGAGACATCGATAAGGCCCGTGTTAACGCCTGAATCATTAAGCTCTACGCTCTGATCAACAACTTCAGGATCTGCAGTAACCGCTGCAGTCTCAATCGACTTGAGCGTATCCGCCAGTTTGTCAGCGCCGGACTGTGTAATTGCAATCGCGGTGCTCTTGCCCAGGCTGGCAACTTTAATGTCAGCCGCAAGGTCAGTGATCGTGTTGGTGAGTGAACCTGTGGCGCTGTCACGCGCAGACAGCATCGCCAGCACCTGGCCGTACTTCTCAGAGGAGTCGATACCATCGGTAGCGTCGAAGTCGGTCACATCAGCGCCCGTCTGTGCTTCAACGGTCGCTGAATTCACAACGGTTGCCGCGGTTTTGATAATGTCATCGATACCGAAGATACGACCGATACCGCTGTTAAATTCGTTTACCTTAGCTGGATCGAGCGAAGTCGAACCTTCGGATGCCATTGTTTCGGTCAGTTTAGTGACTGCCAACTCGGTAACAGGTGATACCGTGACTTTCACTTCGCCCGGCTCGGTGATATTGAAGACCGCACGCATGATGCTTGGAGTCACACCGTCGGAGAGTGACACACCCTGGCCGGTAAATTCGTCGATATAATCAGCTGTATCGTCGTAATCAATCAGCTCAACCATAACTGGACCGCGGTAACCACCGGGATAAGCCTCGGTTGGAGATACGCGTACAGTCGCTTGACCAGTGGCAGCATCAAGCGTGACGTTTGCTACTAGTTCATTGCCATCGGCATCGAGTACAACCACAACGGAATCATCTTGAATAAAGAGACCCGCAACCGGCGTTGCAGTAAGATCAAACGACTGAGTATCCACGCGCTGAGTCGCCACAATGGTCGCATCCATCGGCTCGTTCTGTGCGAAGTCGACGAACTTCTCGGTATTGAGTCCTACATGCAGATCGGCATAAGTACGGTCTGGGGTTGTCACATCGACAGTAAACTTGGTCAGATCCAGCGTGCCATCTTCGTTGCTCTCGAAGCGGAAGTTAGTCGCCACTAGACCGTCATTTACGTCTGACAGCAGATCGCCATCGCCATCCACACGCACGTGAATAGCAGGATCAACCTCTTCGAGGGTGACACTGAAGTAGCTCAGGATCTCCGCCTGATTGTCCGCCACGATCTGCTCAATGGTGGCGGTATCCGCTGGATCAATGCTTGGATCAACGCCCGCAACAGTGGCCAGCAGCAGATCCATCATCTCGTTAAATTCGAAGGTGTAGCTGAGCGTCTCGAGGGTGCGAACAATGTCCTCACCATCCGCGTTTTCGGTAAAGCTATCACTCGTACCTACAGACTCTGGGCCATGGGTATCCACCACCGCCGTAGTGTAGTTGCGACGGTCAGTGACCATCTCAACGAGTGCAGGGTTACCTGCATCATCGGTGAGTACGGCGCCCTGCTCGGCAAGACCCAGGACTTCAAGATCGGTGGTATTGATATCGTCTGCGGATACGGTGTACTCAAAGCGCAGCGTATCGGTGCCATCGCCCTCCACATAGGTGGCGAGCTGACCGTTGCTCAGTGCCAGTACTGGACTGCCATCGATCGCTTCAGAGGTATCGACATTGATCACATCATCAAATTTCACTTCGAAGGCGATGGTGGTGCCGGCGCTGTAGTAACCGTCGTTGGTTGCGTCAACAGTGGCGCCAGTATCGTTAATAGCTACTGTCTCAACAATGCTAACCGTCTCAACAATCGGTGCATCGGTATCCACTTCAACCTGAGGTTTCACATGGCCTGCAACAATCGCATTGTTGAAGCTATCGGCGACCAGTGCGTTGCCCGCAGCATCAGTAATTAGCCCGTCATTGAAGCTGACCGACGCAACCGTCAATGAGTCTGTCGACAGATCATCATCCTGCACGTCGTAGCGGAACAGCAGTGTGTTCGAACCGGTACCCGATACGTAGGTCGCGGTGCCGCCGTTTTCGAGCAGTAACGTTGGACGCCCTTCGGTGGTATCCACATTGAGCCACTCTGAAGCGGTCAATTTAATCCAGATCACATCACCGATGTTGTACATGCCATTTTCAGACGCTTCGGTGCTGTTGTAGGTCGCTTCGACTGAGCTAAAGCCCAGTACCACGGGCTCGGTACCATCTACGACTACCGATTCCTGCAGACGGTTATTCGAACCTAAGATGGTGTTAGCGCGATTACCGGCCTCATCCACCACCAGTTTGTCATTCTCAAGGAAGGTGATCACCTGCAGTGGGTGACCTTCCGCGTGGTCTGCGCTGTAGGTGTATTCGAACACCCACTCATCAGAACCTGAACCTGAGACATACGTCGCGAGCTCACCATTATTGAGGAAAAGGGTCGG
Source organism: Marinobacterium sp. xm-d-579 (assembly GCF_013282935.1). Lineage (NCBI taxonomy): Bacteria > Pseudomonadati > Pseudomonadota > Gammaproteobacteria > Oceanospirillales > Oceanospirillaceae > Marinobacterium > Marinobacterium sp. xm-d-579. The sequence continues at coordinate 2,744 of NZ_WBYP01000002.1, read as the reverse complement.
CAGACGCGGGCTATCCGGATCGTCCGGACGGTCCTCGAGTGCCACTTCTTCAGTAAACTTCACGGTCAACTGAACGGTATCACCCACCGCATAGGCACCGGCCTCTGCATGGATACCTTCGATCTTGGCTTTTACCGTATCGACTGGCTGTAGCAGAACATCCGACGCTTTGTTGGGGTTGCCGGCCTCATCAGTGACAACGCCATCCATCACGCGCACTTTAATCGGCTGCGTGCTATTGCGATCGGGGGTCACAACAAAGCTGTATTCGCCTTCAGGACGACCCGAGTTATCGGGGGTCTCCAGGCTTAACTGATCAATGGTACCGCCTTCGACTGACAGTTTAGTCAGGTCAAAATCCTGTACCGATTCAGAGAAGTTCACCACCATGCGCACATCGCCATTAACGATGCCGTCCGCATCCGAGCGGATGGTCACGGTTGGGTAAGCGCTATCCAAGGTGTAGCTAGCCGCTGGCGAATCGCCTTCGCCGAAGTTACCGGCTAGGTCTGAGACCAGATTGAGATTCAAGCTGAGAGATTGTTCACCGGCTTGAGTATCTTTGAGTGGCGTGAATACGGCAGTCCAAGTGACGTTGTCAGTTGTTTCAAACTCGCCGATTGAACCGTTTTCTACATTGAAGAACTCTGGGCGCAGCTCTTTCACTGCACCGTTGAACGTAATTGTCAGCGTTGCAGCTTCGCCTGCACTCAGATCTGCGGAACCGTTCTCGTCGAGAACGCTGATAGACTCTACTTCTGGTAGCGTCAGATCGATAAAGATCCCACCCTCAGCCTGCGCAATCGCACCGCCATTTGGCAGGGTCAGATCCGCAGATTCACCAGCAACAACGCCGTTGAAGGTGGCGTAGTTGGTGCGCAATTCAGCAATCGCCAGTGCGTCCGACTCAAAATCAGTCGCTTGAACGGCATAGCTGAAGACTAGGCGTGTTGGTGTAGAGGCTGCGGCGTTGTAGGTGGCGATTTCGCCATTGCTTAGTTTCAGCTCTGGGGTACCCAGCGCATCGTTCATCTCAACCGGCTTGTTCCAACCCAGGGCGATATCGATGATCTCGCCTTCGTTGTAGTGACCGGCATTGGCAGAGATGGTTTTGATGTAAGGTGTCGCTGCATCAACCACCACATCCGAGCGGTACGCCAATCGGCTGTTATCACTCAGGATCGCCATATTGGCTTCGTTGCCGGAGATGTCCCTGAACACCGATCCGTTAGTGATCAGAGCATGTACATCCAGATCGGTTGTATCAAAGTCATTTGGCTGAACGGTGTAGCGGAAGTTCAGGAAGCTTGAACCATCGCCATCCACATACTCAGCAACCGCACCGTTGCTCAGTGCAAGGATCGGTGAACCGTTGGTAAAGTCGATGTAGACGTTTTCGCTGAACTGAACGGTCAGTTCTACGCTATCACCCGCCAAGTAAAGTGCATCTTCAACCGCAGAGATGGTGACAATCGTTGGCGCAACGCCATCAATTTCAACCACTGCATGGTTCGAGAGGTTGGCACCCGGCGTGATGTATGTTTTTGCGTCGTTACCCGCATTGTCGGTAATGTTGGCACCGTCTTTAACCAGTGCCTGCACATTCAGCGCATCGACCTGATCGTTCTGTACCACGGTGTACTCAAACACCAGTGTGTTGGACTCACTTCCGCGAACGTACTCAGCCACCTGGCCGTTGTTTAGGGCAAGGAAGGGTGTGCCGTTGACGGCATCAACGTTCACCACTTCGTCATATGTGACGGCAATCGCGATGGTATCGCCGGCAGTGTAGGAACCACTCTCGGCATTGATACGAGTAATTTCAGGCGCACGGATATCCCAAGGACGCGCAATCGACTGCTCTGCATTGAGGTTACCCAGGCTATCGGTCATCGTGCCTTTGCGCAGCGTGACAGTCACATCGCCGGTAGGGTTATCCTGTGCTGCCGCGGTGGGAGCGACTTCCAGGGTGTAGACCTGACCGGCTTGAACTTCAGTAAAGCCACTGGTCACTTTAATGCCGTTAGTCACGACAATGTCGTTCACATCGAAGTCAGTGACCTGCTCACCAAAATCGATGGTGATCAGACGGTTACCGTTGTAGAGCACGCTAGAGCTAAGCTCTGCGACAGGACCCAGGGTATCGATAGAGATCGGGTTAGAGACACTCAGCCCCGTACCGGTATTACCGGCATTGTCAGCCACCAGGCTGTTATCCAGCACCAGCGTCGTCTCATCGGCTTCGATCTTCAGGGTCGGGGTAAACACACCCTTCCACACCGTACGGGGAATAGCTGTACCTTCCACAGGCACCAGCGGTGACAGCGTACCGTTGCTGACACTGATGGCATCACGAGGGTTGGTGACAGACTCAGCGAAGGTGACAGTGACACCCGAGGTCTCACCGGCAATCAAGGCGTCGCTATCAAAGGTGATCGTCCCCTCTGGGCGCTCACCATCAAAACTAATATCGTACTTGGCAGCAACCGCAGTGATCTGTGACAGTGACACAGACGCCTCGCCGGTGCCTGACAGTGAGATCAGTGTGCTGTTAGGTGCATCAAAGCTCAGAACATCGAGGTCTTGAGCATTCGCATCACCCTCTTGGGCGGTGTAGCGGAACAGCAGCTGTTTAGACGGCGCACCGCTGACATACTCAGCCGTGGCACCGTTGCTCAGTGACAGTGAAGGCGCATCGCCTTCCAGATCGACCGCTTCAGAGAAGTTAACGATAAACTCAACGC
>NZ_WBYP01000001.1:0-742741 GCF_013282935.1 Marinobacterium sp. xm-d-579 | reverse complement strand
TTTTGCCTGGTGACAATAGAGACGTGGAACCACCTGATCCCTTACCGAACTCAGTCGTGAAACGCGTCATCGCCGATGGTAGTGTGGGGTTTCCCCATGTGAGAGTAGGTCATTGCCAGGCACCTAATAAACAAAGAACCCCAGTACCGAAAGGTCCTGGGGTTTTTTGTTTTTTGGTAGCAAGGAGACTTCTGAGCGAATGCCCATGTGACCACGCATGCACTGAAAGTGCGGCGGGGAGGCGCTGCAAGCGTCGCGAAGCGATGACGAGCAACGCTCGGCACCTATTGTAGGTCATTCACTCGAACACCGTTCGTAACCTATTGTAGGTCATTTCGAACTTCGTACAGGATCTCTGCCAAATCCATCGCGGCCTTTGCAAGACCGCTCCAACGGTTTTAAAAAGTCTCTGCCGACGTCAATAGCGGATGACAGGCTGAAGGCCAGTCACCGTAGCTTCGTAGTGAGTTAAGCACACCAGTGACTGGCTTTAGCCTGTCATCTGCTGTCCAATTACGCGCCCAACCTTCCCGGCCTTTGCAAGACCGCTCCAACTACCCCCTCAAATGCTCGGCAAAGAACGCTAAGGTTCTCTCCCAAGCCAGCTCTGCTTCAGCTTCGCTGTAGCGTGCAGTCGAGTCGTTGTGGAAGCCGTGGTTCACTCCTGCGTAGGTGTGAGCGGTATAAGTTTTACCTAGCTTATCCAGAATCGGTTGATAGTCGACCCAGGTGCCATTCACCCGCTTATCGAGCTCTGCAAAGTGGAATTGTAATGGAGCAGTGATCTTCTCAAATCCGTCTTCAGCAGGCGTTCCATAGAAAGGGACACCGGCGTTCAAATCTGATCCTAGATCGATCGCCAGTTGGTTGACTAGGTATCCACCAAAACAGAATCCAACCATGCCCAGTTTGCCACTGCTGAACTCGTGATTCTTAATAAACTGAGCGGCTGCAATGAAGTCTGCTACGATTTTGCTACGTTCTAAGGTGCGTTGCATTGCGCGGCCTTCGTCATCATTGCCTGGATAACCACCCAATGGATAGTAAGCACACCAGTGACTGGCTTTAGCCTGTCATCTGCTGTCCAATTACGCGCCCAACCTTCCCGGCCTTTGCAAGACCGCTCCAACTACCCCCTCAAATGCTCGGCAAAGAACGCTAAGGTTCTCTCCCAAGCCAGCTCTGCTTCAGCTTCGCTGTAGCGTGCAGTCGAGTCGTTGTGGAAGCCGTGGTTCACTCCTGCGTAGGTGTGAGCGGTATAAGTTTTACCTAGCTTATCCAGAATCGGTTGATAGTCGACCCAGGTGCCATTCACCCGCTTATCGAGCTCTGCAAAGTGGAATTGTAATGGAGCAGTGATCTTCTCAAATCCGTCTTCAGCAGGCGTTCCATAGAAAGGGACACCGGCGTTCAAATCTGATCCTAGATCGATCGCCAGTTGGTTGACTAGGTATCCACCAAAACAGAATCCAACCATGCCCAGTTTGCCACTGCTGAACTCGTGATTCTTAATAAACTGAGCGGCTGCAATGAAGTCTGCTACGATTTTGCTACGTTCTAAGGTGCGTTGCATTGCGCGGCCTTCGTCATCATTGCCTGGATAACCACCCAATGGATAGAGAGCATCGGGTGCAAAGGCAATATAGCCTGCTTTAGCAAGACGTCTAGCGACGTCTTCAATGTATGGATTCAAACCACGGTTCTCGTGGGCAACCAGCACGGTCGGCGCATCATTCATCTCATCGACCCCTGCTGGAACAACTAGGTATCCGCGCCCTTTTCCATGACCTTCAGGCGAATCAAACTCGACATATCTCCCTTTGATATCAGGATCATTGAATGAGACCTGTTCCGCTAGGGCGTAGTTCGGTGTCAGCGCTGTCGTCATAGCACCTAGGGTTAATCCTGCAATGCCTAAAGTGCCTAAGCGCGCTAGGAAGGTGCGTCGGTCAATATCACCGTGTGCATATTCGTCGTACCAATCAAACGCGACCTGAGGAATGGTCAGCGGGGTTTGTTCTTTTTGTTTCATATCCATGGTTGCACTCCTGTGCTGATGATTTACAGATACTCTTTTGCCTATACGTCGGTTTCTTACTACTGGAGCAAACTCTATAATTAGTCTCTTATTTATAGCTTAGGATTTTGAAATGCGCCTAATGATATTTTTATTAACGGCCCTGCTTGTGTCGGGCTGCGTGCCATTCGTTCCGTTTTTCTAATTCTAATATGCCATCAGATTTCACTATTAATCGCTTCACCACCGAGTTCTCACCGTCTGAGGACCGAATTCGAATGGTGGTCGAAGAGAGTCAGCAGCAAACGATTGTCATTTGGCTAACGCGTCGTCTTTTGGTGCGACTCATTGGGGCGATGGTTAAAGCGATTGAATCAGAGACAGTGGGGCGTCCTGAGTCGGATACTCTTCAATCATTTACTCAATACCGTGCTCAACAAGCTCAGGTCGAAGAGGCACCTGTTAAGGCGATAGAGTGCAGTTCTGAGTGGTTAATCAATCGTGTTGATCTGAATGTCTCGCATGAGCGACTGACGTTAAAGCTATTCTGTGATGAGGAGTGTGCCACTCTTGCCATGCCTCGTGTTAATGCTCGTCAGTGGCTGAATATTATGCACCGGCTATTTGAGGTCGCTGAGTGGCACTATGATAAATGGCCTAGTTGGCTTCAGCAGTCCCCCTCAGTGACTCAGCCGGCCCTGGTCCATTAAGACCGCGTCAAAATTCCATTAACAGTTTATTTACTATGCTCGCATCCATTAACGCCCTGCTACCCGATTTGCTGACCGTATCAGAATCTTGGTTTCTAATTGTGCTTTCAGGCTTTACCTCGCTGCTAACGGCAACGCTTGGCATTGGTGGCGGCGCGCTGTTGCTAGCGGTCTTGGCGCAGATAATGCCGCTTGCTGCACTGATTCCGGTGCATGGATTGGTCCAATTTGGCTCTAATTTTAATCGTGCAGTGCTGACTTGGCGCCATATTGATCGTCCATTGATCGCTCAATTTATGGCGGGTGCCGTCATAGGAGCGGTGATTGCGTCGTTCATCGTCGTTCAGTTGCCCCTGACGTGGATTCAAATTGCGGTTGGCCTATTTATATTATGGATCGTTTGGGGGCCTAAACCGAAAGGGGGAGGTCTCTCTCCAAAAGGGGCAGTTGTAGCAGGCGGGTTAACCACGATTATCTCGATGTTTGTTGGAGCAACCGGCCCTTTAGTCGGTGGGCTTGTCTACCGCACTGGAGCGGATAAGCTATCGAAAGTAGCGACAATGGCCGCAGCATTGACGGGGCAGCATCTATTAAAGGGTGTTGTGTTCGCGTTTGTTGGATTCTCATTTCTTGAGTGGCTGCCCCTCATCTCATTGATGATCCTATCGGGCGCAATAGGCACTTGGGTCGGACTCAACATTCTGCACAAGATCTCTTCTGATCTCTTTAATCAGCTGTTTCGACTGGTCATTACTCTGCTTGCGCTGCGATTACTGTGGCAGGGGGTCGAATCGTTTTTATGGCATTAACACCAAACCAGCCGCGGCCGTTAATGCTGTTGCGGTGAAACGTGCCAACCACTTAGTGTTTGACTCATCAGCGAGCTTTTTCTGCAACCAGCGGCCACCCGATGCATAAGCAATTAACGCACCGATCTCTATCACAATAAAGGTTCCGCCCATGACAGTAACCTGCTCGGCGATATTGGCTGTTGGATCCATAAATTGTGGAAAGAAGGCGGTGAAGATCAGGATCAACTTAGGGTTGGTTGAGGCGACGATCGCTTCTGATCGAGCCATCTCCCAGATTTTTGTCTCTTGTGCATCGACACTGTTCAGGTTGACCTGTGCACGGAGTGATTGCCAGGCCATGTAGAGCAAGTAAGCGGCACCGATTAGCTTCATAACAAAGAAAGCGTGTTCGCTTAGTGCAAGCAGCGCTTCTAGGCCATAAGCAAGCAGAACCAGCATCACCACCATGACGGGTAGACGCGCAAGACCGGCAACTGATGCAGCAAAGAGTGAAGTGCGTGTCCCATGTATCAGTGCTATCAGGTTATTGGGACCAGGGAAAAAGTTCATCCCGATACAGGCTGGAAGGAATATCCACCATTGAGCTTCGTTCATATCTCTCCCTATTTCCCTAAAGAGTCGGTTAACAGCAGGTAAGCTATTGTCCACATAGTAAGGGCTACGAGGCAATCTAATACGCGCCAAGCCAGTGGATTGGCAAACAGAGGTGTAAGCGCTCTCGCACCGTAGCTAATGGTTAAAAACCAGAGCAGAGAGAAACTGGATGCACCGGCTGCAAACCAATAAGTGTCTAGGCTGTCATAACGCCCTGCAATGCTGCCCAGTAGTACCACAGTATCTAGGTAGACATGGGGGTTAAGCAGGCTTAAGGCTGCGGTTGCCATCAATGCTGTAGAGAGGCTGCTAAAACCTGCGCTTTTATTAGCTTGTAGAGTGTTGCTTTTGAGTGCCGACAACCCTGCTTTGCATCCATAGAGTATCAAAAAGGCAGCACCGCCCCAGGTAACCAAGGTTAAAAATAGCTCGGAGCGATTGATTAAAGCACCCATGCCGGCGGCACCCGCAAAAATTAACAGGGTATCGATCAATGCGCAGGTGAGGGCAATCTGCCAAAAGTAGTGCTGCTTAACTCCTTGGGTTAATACAAAGGCATTTTGAGCACCAATCGCAGCGATTAAGCTCGCTCCGGTAATGGCACCTGTAATGTAAGCAGTCGGTAGCAATGTCATAGTCGGTCCAAACCAAAAGAAGCCACGGAGTTCGTGGCTTCTTGATGGCTATCCTATCTAAGCGATCGCTTAGAACGGGATGTCATCATCAAAGTCATCAAACGCAGGAGGCTGCTGTTGCGGGGCTTGTTGTTGCGGCGCCTGCTGAGGCGCTTGTTGACGCGGTGCACTTTGCTGAGGTTGTTGGTTGTAACCCATATCGCCGCCCTGCTGTTGGTAACCGCCGCCCATGTTGTCGCCACCGCCATTTCGGCCATCTAGCATCTGCATTTCGCTCGCTACGATTTCAGTAGTGTAGCGATCTTGGCCATCTTGACCCTGCCATTTACGGGTACGCAGTGCGCCTTCAACGTAGACTTTTGAACCTTTGCGAAGGTACTCACCAGCGATCTCAGCAAGGCGGTTAAAGAATACAATGCGGTGCCACTCGGTACGTTCGTTCATTTGCCCCGTGTTCTTGTCTTTCCAAGAGTCACTGGTTGCCAGTGTGATGTTGGTCACCGCACCACCGTTTGGCATGTAACGAGTCTCTGGGTCACCACCAATGTTACCCACTAGAATTACTTTATTAATACCGCGTGCCATTCTTATCTCCGCACAAAAACTTTAATCAATTTAGGTTACTTTAACAGATCAAAAGCGGCGATTCAGCCGTAATTGCAATCTACTTATCTGTCGTATTGAACTGCATGATATAGTACTCGTTTTTTCACGGCCGGAGCAGTAATGGACACAATTCTGGTACGCGGTGCGCGCACCCATAACCTTAAAGGGATCGATCTAGAGATACCCCGCGATAAGTTAGTCGTAGTCACCGGTCTATCGGGATCTGGTAAGTCCTCACTTGCCTTCGATACGCTCTATGCTGAGGGACAGCGACGTTATGTCGAGTCACTCTCTACCTACGCGCGTCAGTTCCTATCGATGATGGAAAAACCCGAGGTGGACCACATTGAAGGTCTCTCGCCGGCCATCTCTATTGAGCAGAAGTCGACCTCCCACAACCCGCGTTCAACGGTCGGTACCATTACTGAGATCTATGACTACCTGCGCCTTCTTTACGCTCGTGCGGGTGAACCGCGTTGTCCTGATCATGATCTACCTCTAAAGGCGCAAACTATCAGTCAGATGGTCGACCAAGTGTTGGCACTGCCAGAGGGGTCTAAACTGATGCTACTGGCACCTGTTGTGCAGGATCGTAAAGGCGAGCATCTGCACACTTTGAATGAGTTAAGAGCCCAAGGCTTTGTTCGAGCTCGTATTGATGGCACGGTTGTTGATTTAGATGATGTCCCGGCGCTCGATAAGAACAAGAAGCACTGTATTGATGTGGTCGTAGATCGTTTTAAAGTGCGATCTGACCTACAGCAACGTCTTGCTGAGTCGTTTGAAACCGCCATCAATCTTACCGACGGTCTGGCAACGGTTGATTGGATGGATGAGGGTGCGGGCGAAGAGATGATCTTCTCTGCGCGTTTTGCTTGTCCTAAGTGTGGGCACTCCATTCAAGAGCTAGAGCCGCGCCTCTTCTCTTTCAACAACCCACACGGCGCTTGCCCAAGCTGCGATGGTTTGGGGGTTAAGCAGTATTTTGATCCCAACAAGGTTGTTCAAGATAACACTCTGACGCTCTCTGAAGGGGCAATTCGTGGTTGGGATCGACGCACGCTTTACTATTTCCAACAGCTTAAAGCAGTTGCCGAACACTACGGCTTTGATATCGATACGCCGTTTAAGGATCTGTCTAAAAAGCATCAAGAGGTGATCCTCTATGGCAGCGGTACTGAGACAGTACCATTCCGCTACCTGAATGATCGTGGCGATATCGTCTCTAAATCACACGCTTTTGAAGGGGTTATTAATAACCTTGAGCGTCGTTATAAAGAGACTGAGTCAGACATGGTGCGTGATGACTTAGCGAAGTACATCAACATGCAGCCTTGTCCGAGTTGTTCTGGCAGTCGTCTGCGTCGTGAAGCGCGTCACGTATTCATCGATGACAAGACACTGCCAGAGCTTGTACGTTACCCCATTGGTTCAGCATTGGACTACTTCAATGGCTTGAAGCTAGAGGGAAAACAGGGCGAGATCGCAGAGAAAGTGCTGAAAGAGATCCGTGAACGACTCAGCTTCCTTGTCAATGTCGGACTTGATTACCTCTCTCTAGAGCGCAGTGCAGAGACTCTATCAGGCGGCGAAGCTCAGCGTATTCGTCTGGCCAGTCAGATTGGTGCCGGTCTAGTCGGTGTGATGTACATCCTAGATGAGCCCTCTATCGGTCTGCACCAACGCGATAATGAGCGTCTTTTGAAGACGCTTGAGCATCTACGCGACCTGGGTAATACCGTGATTGTCGTTGAGCACGACGAGGATGCGATCCGCCAAGCTGATCATATTATTGATATTGGTCCTGGTGCCGGTGTACACGGTGGCGAGGTTGTTGGTTCTGGAAGCTATGAGGATATCGTTAACAGTGAGCGCTCACTTACTGGTCAATACCTCTCCGGCAAGCGTGCCATTGAGGTGCCCAAGCAGCGCCATGAGCGTGATCCTAAGAAGTCGCTCAAACTGTTTGGGGCCTCTGGTAACAATCTGCAAAACGTCGACCTAGAGATTCCGGTTGGCCTGTTTACCTGTATCACCGGTGTATCGGGCTCTGGTAAGTCGACACTAATTAATAATACGCTCTACCCGATTGCGGCAACGGAACTGAATAACGCGACGACCTTAACGCCAGCTCCGTATAAGAAGGTGGTCGGTATGGACCACTTCGATAAGGTGATCGATATCGATCAGAGTCCAATCGGTCGTACCCCTCGTTCAAACCCTGCAACTTACACCGGTATCTTTACTCAAGTACGTGAGCTATTTGCCGGTACCCAAGAGGCTCGTTCACGTGGCTACAAACCTGGCCGATTCAGCTTCAACGTTAAAGGCGGACGCTGTGAAGCCTGTCAAGGTGATGGTGTTATTAAGGTAGAGATGCACTTCCTACCGGATGTGTACGTGCCCTGTGATGTTTGTAAAGGGAAGCGTTACAACCGCGAAACTCTGGAAGTTCAGTACAAGGGTAAAAACATCCACGAAGTGTTGGACCAAACGGTTGAGGACGCACGAGAGTTCTTCGATGCTATCCCAGCCTTGGCTCGCCGACTACAGACTCTGATCGATGTCGGCTTGAGTTACATCCGATTAGGCCAAGCGGCAACGACCCTGTCTGGTGGTGAGGCGCAGCGCGTTAAGTTGGCCAAAGAGCTCTCTAAGCGTGATACGGGAAAAACACTCTACATTCTCGATGAGCCGACGACTGGTCTGCACTTCTATGATATTGAACAGTTGTTGACTGTTCTCAATCGTCTGCGCGATCACGGCAATACCATCGTTGTCATCGAGCACAACCTCGATGTGATTAAAACGGCGGATTGGATAGTCGACTTGGGGCCTGAAGGTGGCAGTGGCGGTGGCAGTATTGTCGCTGAAGGAACCCCTGAGCAGGTGGCTGATACTCAAGGGTCCGAGACAGGGCGTTTCCTGAAACCGATGCTCTAAAACCGACAGCTACAAAAAAGCCGGCACATCTGCCGGCTTTTTTATGTCGCTTGAGATCAGTCCAGCTGACTAAGATCGCGAACGGCACCCTTATCTGCTGCCGTAACGAGTTTCGCGTAGGCTTTTAGCGCTGCAGAGACTTTACGAGGACGCTCTTTAGCAGGCTTCCATCCCGCAGCATCTTGAGCTGCGCGACGAGTCGCTAGCTCTTCATCGCTGACAAGCACATCGATGGTGCGATTCGGAATGTCGATACGAATCATATCGCCATCTCGAACAAGACCGATGTTACCGCCACCAGCAGCTTCTGGTGAGACGTGACCGATCGATAGGCCTGAAGTACCACCCGAGAAACGACCATCAGTAAGTAGAGCACAGGCTTTACCTAGACCCTTAGACTTGATGTATGACGTTGGGTAGAGCATCTCTTGCATGCCTGGGCCACCCTTAGGGCCTTCGTAACGAACAATGACAACGTCACCCGCTTTGACCTGGTCGTTTAGGATGTGATCAACCGCTTCGTCTTGAGATTCGGTGATGTGTGCGGGTCCTTCAAACACAAGGATCGAGTCATCAACACCGGCTGTTTTCACAACACAACCATCTTGAGCTAGGTTGCCGAACAGTACCGCTAGGCCACCCTCTTGAGAGAAAGCGTGCTCTACTGAACGGATACAACCCTCGGCGCGATCCCCATCAAGAGATGGCCAGCGCGTCGATTGAGAGAAGGCTTGTTGAGTTGGAATGCCGGCAGGACCCGCTTTGTAGAACTCAACGACTTCCGGTGTTGGATTACGCATGATGTCCCATTTGTCGAGCACTTCAGCCATATCTTTACCAGCTACGCTTGGAACGTCGGTGTGTAATTTGCCGCCACGATCGAGCTCACCCAAAATGGCCATGATGCCACCCGCACGGTGTACATCTTCAATGTGGTATTTAGGTGTATTTGGCGCCACTTTACAGAGCTGTGGGACGACGCGTGAAAGACGATCGATGTCAGCCAATGTGAAGTCGATCTCTGCCTCTTGAGCAATCGCTAGAAGGTGAAGAATGGTATTGGTAGAACCGCCCATTGCGATATCCAGCGTGATCGCGTTTTCAAAGGCTTTGAATCCAACGCTACGAGGTAGAACGCGTTCGTTGTCATTCTCGTAGTAGTCCTTTGCCATCTCAACGATGCGGCGGCCTGCCTCTAGGAAGAGGTTTTCACGGTCAGCGTGGGTTGCCACGACCGTACCGTTACCTGGTAGAGCAAGACCTAAAGCTTCTGCCAAACAGTTCATCGAGTTGGCCGTAAACATACCAGAACAAGAACCACAGGTTGGACAGGCTGAGCGCTCAACGGCGTCTACTGTCTCATCGGAAGCCGTTGGATCGGCTGCCAGTACCATTGCATCGACTAGATCGAGTTTGTGCTCTGCTAGTTTTGTCTTGCCGGCTTCCATTGGGCCGCCGGTGACGAAGATAACAGGGATGTTCAGGCGCATAGAGGCCATCAACATTCCCGGTGTGATCTTGTCACAGTTAGAGATGCAGACAATGGCATCGGCACAGTGTGCGTTCACCATGTACTCCACTGAGTCGGCGATGATGTCACGGCTAGGTAGAGAGTAGAGCATACCGTCGTGGCCCATCGCGATGCCGTCATCGACGGCAATGGTGTTGAACTCTTTTGCAACACCGCCCGCACGTTCGATCTCACGTGCGACTAGCTGCCCCATGTCTTTTAGGTGAACGTGGCCGGGAACGAACTGAGTAAATGAGTTGGCTACGGCAATGATCGGTTTGTGAAAGTCATCATCTTTCATGCCAGTTGCACGCCAAAGCGCGCGGGCACCAGCCATATTGCGGCCAGCGGTGGATGTTTTTGAACGGTACTGTGGCATCGTCTTCTCTCTTTTGATTACGCCAAAAAATTATCCACTCAGTATATCAGATTGAACGAAATGATCAGCTTAAAGACTTGTTCGCAGGTTCCTTATTCTGAGTAGGGTTTTTTACCGATTCAGACTCAATTAATATGTGCTGAGTTATTCTAATAATCATTGTTCTATCCTCGTGTTTGGAGGAGTGTTTGAAACACTTATTTTTGTTGATGTTGAGCCCCGTGTTTTTGGGGTTTTCTGTTGCTAGTGCCGCTGATAAAGAGGCCGTGGCCGATGCGGTTACTGCTGTTGTTGAAGCAGATGTTACTTCGCCTGAAGCCGTTGCAATTCCTGAAGGTGTCATTGATCCTGTTGTCACCCCTGAGTCGACCAGTGCCGCTGAAGTGAGTGTGGCTGATGTGCAATTGCCCTTTGATCTTAAGGCTGCAGCTGATCTGGCCATCGACACATTCGGTGGTGAAGTGGTGAAAGCGGAAGAGACACCGGACGAAGCTGGACTGCTTCTTTTCACTATCCGTATTGTTAACGAAGGGCGTGTTAAAGACGTCGTTATTGATGCAGCTAATGGTGACATTATTAAGCCTCTTGAAGAGCCGCTTGCTGCAGAAGCTGAATCGGATACGGTAACCGAGGATGTTCCTGTAAGCGAGAAAGCTCCTTTAAGTGAGGAGGCTGCACAGTGAAAATACTCGTCGTTGAGGACGATCCGGATCTACGTCGTCAGCTAGTCAGCGGTCTATCGGGTCGTGCTTATACTGTAGAAGATTGCGGTGATGGTAACGAAGCGCTCTACCAGGGCAGTGAGTTTGAATACGATCTTGCGATTGTCGATATTGGCCTACCCGGCATGTCAGGCCTTGATGTTATTCGAGGCTGGCGTAAAGCGCAGAGACAGTTTCCTATTTTGATTCTTACGGCACGCGGTGATTGGCAGGATAAGGTAGAGGGGTTAGAAGCGGGCGCTGACGATTACCTTGTTAAACCTTTTCACATGGAAGAGCTGAATGCGCGCGTGAATGCACTGCTTCGTCGTGCAGCTGGTCACGCCTCCCCGCAGATGACCTTTGGCCCCATTACTTTGGATACGGTCGCACGTGCCGTATTTGTTAATGGCTCAGAAATTAAACTGACCAGCTATGAATACCGCACATTGGAGTACCTAATGGTGCACGCCGGTAAGACAATCTCTAAAGCTGAGTTGACTGAGCATCTCTACCATCAAGATTACGATCGCGACTCCAATGTGTTGGAAGTGTTTGTTCGTCGTCTTCGTCAAAAACTGGATCCTGATCAGACCTTGCATCCGATCATGACCGTCCGAGGTCTAGGCTATCGTTTTGCTCTGGAAGCCTCTGAATAAGTTCTTTTCGGGCATCAAATGGGTGCCCGGATCTCTGCAGACTCGACTCCTTTGGGCGTCGATTGTGCTGCTCCCTATTCTGATTATTTTCGCCGGTGCAGCACTGCAGAACGCCTACGAGAGCAGTCTGTTTGCATCGGAGCGCTCCCAAGCGCAACTGCAAACCTATGGTATTTTGGGGTCCGCTGATCTGGTGGAGGGGGAGCTCGTCCTACCACGCCGCCTTCAAGAGCCGCGTTTCAGTCAGGTCCAATCTGGATTATCAGGGCTGGTGTTCGATGCTCAAGGTCTATTGCGTTGGCAGTCTGAGTCGAGTGCACTGCTCGAAGAGCAGTTTCTCATTCAGGTTTCAACCATCCAGCCGGAGCCGGGCAGTAGTCGATTTCAGCACTTAAAAGATCAAGGATTCTACCTCTACGTCTACCCACTGGTTTGGGAGATTGAAGAGAAGGAGTTTCGTTACACCATCGCGATAGTGAGTTCAGATGCGGCCGCGATGGAAGAGCTGCTAGCCTTCCAACGCCAGTTGTGGGGTTGGTTATTAGCGGTCTACTTGCTGGCTCTTTTGCTGCAGTTCTTTATTCTTCGTTGGGGTCTGAAACCCTTGGATGATCTTGCGGACGACCTCTCTATGATTGAGCAGGGTGATGCGGAGAAGCTTGAAGGTGTCTATCCCTATGAGGTGGAGCGTATTACCAAGAACTTGAACCGCCTGATCGAATCCGAGCGCTCGCAACGAGAGCGCTACCGCAACACCCTAGGCGACCTTGCACACAGTCTTAAAACACCACTGGCAGTGATTCGTGGTGCCGGAGAAGAGCAACACTCGCAATCGAGCTATAAACGCTTGGTTGAAGAGCAGAGTGATCGCATGACTCAGATTGTGCAGTATCAATTGAGCCGTGCGGTGAAGTCTAAAGAGCAGGCTATGACAGGCGCCACCAGCCTGCTGTTGTCGGTCGATCGTATTGTTAATGCACTTGGCCGGGTCTATGCCGCAAAAGAGATCGATGTCGAGCGTGAAGGGTTAAATCATTTCTTCGCGGGTGATGAACGAGATCTGATGGAGATGCTGGGTAATCTGATTGAGAACGCCTTTAAGTATTGTGATCATCAGGTTCGTCTCTCTGCGACGCAAGAGCAGCAGTGGTTAGAGATTGTTATAGAGAATGATGGCCAAGCTATCTCGACAGAGGAACATCAGGTTGTCATTGAACGAGGTGCTCGTCTCGACACCTCTCGACCTGGTCAGGGCATAGGTTTAGCCGTTGTGACGGATATTGTCAGCAGTTACAACGGGGGTATCGAAATAGCGCAGTCGGAGCTTGGCGGAGCCCAGATTAGACTCCGCCTTCCGGCTGGTGAGGAGTGATTACTCCAAGATTTTAAAGAAGACTTTTGAGTTTCTTTGAAAGTTATAGAGCGCCTGACGTTCAGTGGGTAGTGCGCTTAAATCGCGCTCTACAAAGCCTCTCTCCAAGAACCAGTGTGCGGTTCTTGTTGTCAGTACAAACAACTCTTTAAGGCCAATGGCTTTAGCTCGCTCAGTAATGTGCTCAAGCAGACTATCACCACGTTCACCACCACGATACTCATCACTGACGGCTATTCCGGCAAGCTCACCAACGCCCTCTTCATGGAAGGGGTAGAGGGCGGCACAGCCAATGATCGCATTATCTCGTTCAATGACAGAGAAGCGCTCAATTTCAGATTCGAGCAGCTCTCTAGAGCGGCGCACCAACACACCGGCCTGCTCTAGAGGGGCGATAAGATCAATCAGACCGCCGACATCATCGATGCTCGCTTCCCTGACCTGCTCATAGGAGTGGCGGCTGACCATTGTGCCGTAACCGTCTCGGGTGAACAGTTCCGTTAGCAGTGCACCATCCTCTTGGTAGCTCACTAGGTGACAACGTGGCACACCACGCTCACAAGCATCGGCCGCGGCACCAAGCAGACAAGCGATCTCGGAGTGTGGTTGAGTCGGGTCATCAATATTCGCTAAATAGTGCGAAACCAGACGTTTAGCCGTCGACGCGAGCAGTTCACTGCGTAACTCGCCTTGGCTATCACGTATACCCTGCTGTGCGCCAAACAGCACAAGTTTGTCGGCGTTCAATGCTGTCGCTACATTCACTGCGACCTCCTCAACCGATAGGTTGAAGATCTCTCCAGTCGGTGAGTAACCCAGGTTGGTCACCAGCACTATGTTCTCTAGGGCTAACTGCTGCTGAATCGCTTCACTGTCGACGCGACGCAGCTCGCCGGTTAATCCCATGTCCACGCCATCAAGAACACCCAGCGGTTTAGCCATAACAAAGTTGCCACTAACAACACGTATTTTGGCGCCGTGCATCGGTGTGTTGGCAAGGCTCATAGAGAGGCGTGCTTCAAATTCGGTTCTGACATTGGCCACGGCATCAATGACATCACCCATTAGGTCGGGTGAGGTAATACGCTGATCGTGGTGCAGTCTAACCTCTTTGCCGGCAGCTTGAAGGCGTTGATCAATTTGTGGGCGCGCACCGTGCACCAGAACGAGCTTAACACCTAAGCCATTCAGCAGCGCAATGTCATGAATAATGTTAGCAAAGTTGTCGCTGGCAACGGCTTCACCCGTCAGCATCATCACCATCGTTTTATCACGATGATGGTGGATGTAGGGTGATGAGTGCCTAAACCACTTCACATAGTTCGATGAGCTATCCATCGTTAACAGCCTTTCACACAGTATTGATTGATTAGATTATGCAACAGATCGAGGGTTGGAGCGAATTGATCCAGCGCTAAGAACTCATCTGGCTGGTGAGCCTGATCAATCGACCCAGGTCCGAGTACCAGTGTCTGCATCCCCATCTGCTGCAGGAAGGGCGCCTCTGTGCCAAATGCGACCGCTTCCGCTTTGTGTCCAGTGAGTCGTTCGACACATGCCACAAATTCGCTTTCGCTCTGTTCAAACGGAGGGATGCCGGGGAATAGTGAGCGAACACTCAGATCCACTCTGTGCTTCTGCTCTATCGGCTTGAGCCGATCGCTGATTAGGTTTCGCAGTCCATCCATCGACATGCCAGGTAGCGGGCGAAGGTCAAACTCCAACTCACACTGCCCACAGATCCGATTGGGATTATCACCACCGTGGATACAGCCCAAATTCATGGTCGGGACGTCGATTCTAAAGTTTGAGTTCTGATACTTAGACTGAAGCTCGCTGCGTATTGTGAGCAGCTCATTCATCACACCACTCATCGCCTCTAGCGCATTGGCCCCAAGCGATGGATCGGATGAGTGACCCGCTTGCCCCTCAATGCGAACCGCTTCCATCATCATGCCTTTATGCATTCTGATCGGTTTCAGGCTGGTCGGCTCGCCGATCAACGCAGCACGTGCTTTGGGTTTGCCCGCATCGACCAAGGCTCTTGCCCCAGACATCGAGGACTCCTCATCGGCTGTTGCGAGAATGATCAGCGGTGCTTGTAAGGGTGTATCTTTGTATTGCTTGGCGGCTTCAATCGCCAGTGCTAAAAAGCCTTTCATGTCACAGGTGCCCAGCCCATACAGTTTTTGATCACGCTCTTCGACTTTAAAAGGGTCTGATTTCCACAGCTCTGGATCACAGGGCACAGTATCGGTATGGCCAGAGAGAACGAGACCGCCAGGTCCTGTGCCCAAGGTTGCTATTAGATTGGCTTTGCCTGGGTTGTTGGGAACCGGCATCACCTCACATTGAAACCCTAGCGATTCACACCAGCTGTGCAGTAACTCAATGACGCCGAGGTTTGAGTGATCCCATTTCGGTGTGGTTGAGCTGATAGAGGGCACAGCTATCAGTGAACTGATCATCTCTATCGGCTTGGGTGGCATGGGCATGGTCGGCTCTCCATAAATATTTCATCTGACTTTATCCTGTTCCAGTGCGTTGGTCACTGATTCAGAGCTCAAAACTCTTGTACAATGGCTTAAACATCCGCGTTATTGAGAATGGAATCATGTCCAAAGAGCTTGAGTTAAAGTTAGGTTGCCTTCCGACTGTGGCAGCACAGGTCTGCGCACTGCCGTTTTTAAGTGACTTACCCAGTGAATCAAAGCTCCTTCTCAATCTCTACTACGATACGCCGGATGAGTCTTTGAAACGGATGAAAATGGCGCTGCGCATTCGTAAATCTGGCGATCAGTGGCTGCAGACTTTGAAAACGACTGGGATAACCGATGCATCGGGGCTCTCCACTCGTGGTGAATATGAGTGGGTGATCGATGGGCCCAATCTCAAGTTGGATCTTCTAAAGGAGTTGCTGCCCGCCGATCTCGACAGTGACAGCCTCTACCCTGTCTTTTCAACCAACTTTAAGCGCACAACTTGGCTCTATCAACGCGAACAGACGCAGATCGAGATCGCTTGTGATCAGGGTGAAGTACGAACCGGTAATCGTATTGAGCCGATCTCTGAAGTGGAGTTAGAGCTAAAACAGGGCGATGCCAGTGCTCTGTTTGATCTTGCTGAACAATTGACTCGATTGAGCCCACTGTGGATTGGTCAGCGTAGCAAGGCGCAGCGTGGCTGGGAGCTACGATTCGAGCACCCTCCTGCCCCAGAGTTGCCATCGCTTCTCATGGAGCGTGGCGATTTGGCTGAGCGTGTTGAGCGCCTCTCGGCCATGACCATCTGTTGGCAGCGCTGTTATGAATTGATTCCAATCACTCTCGCACCAACGGTCATTACCACCCTCTGTTCTGCCCTGGAACAACAGATTGCACTGTTGCGACAGTTAAGTGATTTAGAAGCCTCTGCAGGGCTGCTGAAGGAGTACGAAGCACTGCTTACTCGAGTCATGCCTCTTTATGATTTGGCCTATTTCAGCGGCTCCTCTCCAACCTTTTATAAGACCATTCAAGAGAGATCACGATCGATCTCTGCTGATCTTTTGAATGATCCTTCAATCGGTCAGTTAGCGCTCAGAACGGCTCACTTCATTCGTGAAACGACTCAAGGAGCGGGTGATGAATAAGGTTCTGATCATTAATACCGGTGGCACCTTTGGTATGGTGCTAGGTGAAGCCGGGCTGGCGCCCGCTGCCGATCTTGAATTACGGCTGCGAGAACAGGTACCAGAGTTGGCGCACTATTCATTTGATCTCGTCGACCTGCTTCCCCTCATCGACAGTTCCGATCTTCGTTTAAATGATTGGACGCGCATCTGCGAAACGATCCTATCTGAACAGCATCACTATGCCGGCTTTATTGTGATTCATGGCACGGATACCTTAGCGTACACCGCATCGGCGTTAAGCTTTGCGCTGCTGGGTTTGAGTCAGCCTGTTGTGGTGACGGGATCTCAGTACCCCTTAGGTGTTGAGGGCAGTGATGCGCCAACTAACCTGTTGGATTCGCTTAGCTATCTGGCCCAGCCTGATGTTGAAGGCGTTCGTGTCTGTTTTGGCGGACTTAATCTTCAGGCAAACCGCGTTCGAAAAGTGGATGCTCAGGACTATGTCGCTTTTGAGATGCCAAACGGTGAGATCTCATCTATCCATGAAGCTGCGGTTCCAGAAGTGCTGGGCTACCAAGAGGGCGCAGTCGCGACCCTTTTGATCTACCCCGGAATGTCTGCCGCTATCATGGATGGGCTTCTGACGGATGATCGCCTGCGAGCTGTTGTGTTGTTGAGCTTTGGCAGTGGCAATATTCCAACGACCAGCAGTGACTTTGGCGATGCACTAAGGCGTGCTCATGAGAAAGGTGTGCTGTTGGTCAACATGACCCAGTGTCTGAAAGGTCGAGTCATTCCAGGGGCTTATGAGACCGGAGCTTTGTTAGCAGAGTTGGGCGCATTGCCGGGCTTTGATATGACACCTGAAGCGGCCTTTGCCAAGCTGCACTATCTGTTTGCAAAAGGCTTAGACAAAAAAGCGGTTGAGGCCCAATGGCAACAACCGCTTTGTGGAGAGCTTCAGCCCTGAGAAGAGCTTTAGCCTTCATTGAGGGGTGAAGGCTCTGTATTAGTGCCCCAGAATCTGACTTAGGAAGAGTTTAGTACGCTCGTTCTGTGGATTGTTAAAGAACTCGTTGGGTTCATTCTCTTCCACAATTTGTCCTGCATCCATGAAGATGACACGGTCAGCAACTTTCTTAGCGAAGCCCATCTCGTGTGTCACACACAACATGGTCATACCCTCTTCAGCGAGCTCAACCATGACGTCGAGTACCTCTTTGATCATCTCAGGATCGAGAGCTGACGTCGGCTCATCAAACAGCATGATGTTCGGGTTCATACAGAGGGAGCGCGCAATCGCGACACGCTGCTGCTGACCACCCGATAGCTGGCCTGGGTACTTATCAGCCTGATCAGGAATCTTAACGCGCTCTAGGTACTTCATTGCGATCTCTTCAGCTTCCGCTTTTGGCTTCTTCTGAACCCAGATCGGACCGAGTGTTAGGTTTTCCAGAATGGTTAGGTGCGGGAATAGGTTGAAGTGCTGGAACACCATGCCCACGTCGCGGCGGATCTTTTCGATATTCTTAACATCTTCAATCATCTCGACACCGTCAACCACTAGAGATCCCTCTTGGAACTCCTCTAGGCGGTTGATACAGCGAATGGTGGTCGATTTGCCTGAGCCCGACGGGCCACAGATAACGATACGCTCACCTTTTTTAACACGCAGATTGATATCACGTAGTACATGGAAATTACCGTACCACTTGTTTAGGTTCTCAATAACGATGACATCTTGAGAGTCTGCTGCTGAGTTAGTTGCGGTCATGATTAGTCTCTCTTATCAGTATTCATTTGACGTTCGATGCGGCGAGCAAGCACCGACATGCTGAAACAGCTTCCCCAGAACACGAGGAAGACGAATAGGTAACCTTCAAGCGCATGGCCACCTAGCCAGTAGGAGTTAGACAGAGCTGTCTGTAGTGTTTGAACGACTTCTGGGATGCCGATGATCAACAAGAAGGTTGTGTTCTTAAACAGCATGACAAAGGTAGCCAGAATGTTCGGCATCGACACTTTGATAACCTGCGGCAAGATGATCAACAGGATCTTCTGCCAGTAGCTAAGGCCGATCGAATCTGCCGCTTCGTATTGACCCGACGGGACAGCTTGGAAACCACCACGGAACACTTCTGCCATGTAACCTGACATGAAGAAGATCAATACCAACCAGACACGAATCAACTTATCGACGTTCGTTCCTTCTGCAAAGAAGAGTGGCAGCATGACTGAGCCCATGAAGAAGAGCGACAGTACCGGAACACCACGGAAGAACTCGATAAAGATAACTGAAACGGATCGGATAAATGGCATCTCTGAGCGACGGCCCAAAGCCCACAGGAAGCTGAATGGGAAGGCGACGATAATGCTGGCGGCTGCCATAAAGACGTTGAGCGTAAATCCACCCCAAAGGTCAGTACTGACAACCTCTAGACCTAACCAACGACCATCTAGGATAGCGATACCCACAATCGGTAGTAGTAACCAAGATGTGATGGAAGCTTTCAGGCGAATCGATTTTGGTAGCGTGAATGACGCCGCAATCACCATCACTAGTAAGACTAGGGTTAGGTTGATACGCCATACCTCTTCAACAGGGTAAGTCCCATAGAAGAATTGGTAAGACCAAGCGTTAATAAAGACCCAACAAGCCCCCTCTTTGACACAGGCATCTTCTGTGGTGCCGGTGAAATTTGCCGACCAAAAAGCCCAGTCAAAGATAAGTGGTAGGTAGTAAGCCAACAGTGCAATGACTGAAAGGGTTACGACCGAGTTCGGGATCGAAGAGAAAAGGTTGTCACGCAGCCAGGCTGTAAAACCGACGGTTTTAATCGGTGCCGGGCGGGCTGCAATAGGCTGAAATTCTTTCATTATGCTCTCCTATCGGCTCACCAACGCAACCGCGCTGTTAAATCGGTTCATGAGGAACGAGATCACCATATTGACCACAAAGTAGACGATAATGGTCATAAAGATGGTCTCAATCGCTTGTCCAGTCTGGTTAAGAGCGGTGCCGACAAATACGTTGAATAGATCGGGATAACCGACCGCCGCCGCTAGCGTAGAGTTCTTCACCAGTGACTGATACTCGGAGTTAAGTAGCGGCACAATGACACGCATTGCCTGAGGCACGATGATCAATGACATGATCTTATTCTCACGCAAACCAATGCTGCGAGCCGCTTCTGTTTGACCGTGTGGAATCGATTGCACACCTGCACGCACGGCTTCGGCAATGAATGCACCAGTGTAGACCGACAGCGCAATGGCAAGCGACATCAGCTCTGGGATGACGGTAATACCACCGAAGTAGTTAAAGCCCTTTAGAGCTGGGTATTCAACGGTGAATGGAAAGCCCGTTAACGCTGCAACAATTAATGGAAATAGAATCACCATGGCGATGCTGGTCTTCAGCACAGGGAACTGTTGGCCGGTCAGCTCTTGACGTTTTTTGGCCCAGCGACGCAGTACAAAAATTCCTGCAACGGCAGCGCCTAAAGCGATCCAGACCAAAGATGATAGATCGCCGCCAATCAGTTTAGGTAGGTAGAGGCCGCGAACGTTGAGGAACACAGCTTCGCCTAAACTCAAGCTTTGGCGAGCGCCAGGCAGACTGGATAGAACGGCGAAGTACCAGAAGAACACCTGTAGCAGAAGCGGTACGTTTCGGAAGATTTCTACATAGACCAGAGCAATCTTACGAATCAACCAGTTATGCGAGAAGTGCGCCACACCAAAGATAAATCCAAGTAGCGTCGCGAAGAAGATACCGATGGCCGAGACCAAAAGGGTGTTTAAGAAACCGACAACAAATATTCGTCCGTAGGTGTCGGTCGACTCAAAGGAGATCAACGACATCAAGACATCATAGCCTGCAGCTGCGCCTAAGAAGTCGAAACCGGTTTTGATCCCCGTCGCTTCCATGTTGGCCAGCGTGTTGCCAATGATGGTGCCAAAGAAATAGAGCAACCCAGCGACCAGTGCGATCTGATAGAAGAAACCGCGGATGCGTGGGTTGTTATAAAAGGCGTTGGAGGTGGTTCCGGAGCTCGATTTACGGCTCGCTGACTTAACCTCTTCAATGGTTTTTTGTTTGAACATTGAATTAACCTAAAAATAGAGTGCTTTCACGCAGAAAGGGGCACTGTTGTGCCCCTTTTTAGATCGCTTCGGTTTTAGCGCATAGCTGGTGCGTATAGGATACCGCCATCACGCCAAGACGCGTTGATACCACGTGCTAGCTTAAGTGGTGAATCCATACCCACGTTACGCTCAAACGACTCTGAGTAGTTACCTACTTGAGTGATGATGTTGTAAGCCCAGTCAGCACTTAGACCTAGGTTAGCACCTAGTTCACCTTCAGCACCTAGTAGACGCTTGTTAGCTGGGTTGCCGTTCGCTTTCATGTCAGCTGCGTTTGCAGAAGTGACCTTCTGCTCTTCTGCTTCGATCATTGCGTTTAGAGACCACTTAACAATGTTGAACCACTGGTCATCGCCTTGACGAACTACTGGGCCTAGAGGCTCTTTAGAGATAACTTCGGGAAGAATCACTGCATTGCCTGGGTTAGCTAGACCGATACGAAGTGCCGCTAGCTGAGAACCGTCTGATGTTAGGAAGTCACAACGACCTGATTCGAAACCTTGACGAGTTTGGTCAGAGGTATCGAAAGTAACCGCTTTGTATGACATGCCGTTCTCACGGAAGTAGTCAGCGATTGCAAGCTCAGTAGAGGTACCCGCTTGGATACATGCGTTTGCACCGTCTAGCTCAGTTGCGCTTGATACGCCTAGGTCTTTCATGACCATGAATGACGCACCGTCGTAGTAGTTAGTACCAGCAAAGTTGATACCTAGTGATGTATCACGAGTGTGAGTCCAAGTCGTGTTACGAGATAGCATGTCGATTTCGCCAGACGCTAGCGCAGTGAAACGCTCTTTAGCGGTTAGCGGTTTGTATTGAACAGCTTCTGAATCGCCAAGTACTGCAGCTGCAACCGCACGACACATATCAACGTCGAGACCGCTCCATTTGCCGTTCTCATCTTTTTGAGAGAAGCCTGCAAGACCAGTAGATACACCACAAGTTAGGGTGCCACGGCTCTTAACATCGTCAAGAGTAGCTGCTTGAACTGCACCAGCAGTCATTGTTGCAGCAAGGATAGAAGCGGTTAGTAAAGCTTTCTTAGCCATTATGTAGATCCTCTTTTGAGTAGGTTGTTGTTCTTTTTCCACAGCAACTAGTGTGCCAACAATTTTCAGTGAGTCATTTTCATCGACATTCATCGTTAAAAATTGTCTGAAAGTTACGGTATAACGGGGTGTTTTGATCAAATAATCTTTAATACCCAACGCCAGCACTCTGCTTACTCGTTTAAGATTGTGTCATTCTGACTCAAAGGTCAATACTAAAGTAGGGCTTAAATTGAGCTTTTGCACAGTATTGGTGCAATTTGATTTAAGTCCTGTTCCTCTTATAACTGAACGCAGTATATTAGTCCTATTGGCAAGATTTCGGAGTGGTTTGAGTGACAGCGATATTGAATGACTACCTAGAAAAACAGCAGCAAAAGGTTTCAGCAGCAAGAGATCTGCTTGAATCAGATCACAATCGGTTGGCGGAGTTAGATCGAGTGCTATTGGGATCTGACTATGTTGCGGATCAGCTGCAGCGTCATCCCGAATTGATTGAGCAGTTAAACCTTGATGTTGGTGAGCTTCCAACAGGTGCTTTAACAGCGCAAGTGTTGGCGGCTGTTGAAGCTGTGGGGAGTGAAGAGGCACTGAGTGTTGCGCTGCGTCGCCTGCGTCGATTGGCCATGGTTAGAATTATTTGGCGCGACTTGAACCGATTGGCCGATCTAACAGAAACCACCCGGATGCTCTCCGAACTGGCCGATGCCACTACTGATGCAGCATTGAATTGGCTGCACCAAGATCTAGTCAAAGATCTGGGTGAGCCAATGGACTCTGATGGAAATTTGCAACGCATGGCCGTCATTGGAATGGGCAAATTGGGGGCACATGAGCTCAATCTCTCCTCGGATATCGACCTGATGTTTACCTTCCCCGCCAATGGCGAAACCCAAGGTGGCCGCCGTTCACTATCCAACCAAGAGTTCTTTACACGACTGGGTAAAAGATTGATTCGTGTTTTAGATGCCCCCACAGCCGAGGGCTTTGTATTCCGTGTCGATATGCGTCTGCGTCCGTTTGGATCTTCTGGTCCATTGGTTGCCAGTTTTGATGCCATGGAGCAGTACTACCAGACACAGGGGCGTGAGTGGGAGCGTTATGCGTTGATTAAAGCGCGTATCATCGCGGGTGATAAGGAAGCTGGCGCCCAGTTGATGCAGGATCTGCGCCCCTTTGTCTATCGTAAGTACATTGACTACAGCGCCTTTGAATCTTTGCGTGAAATGAAAGGGATGATTGAGCGTGAGAACCGTTTAAAGGGTCGTGAGAATAACGTTAAGTTGGGAGCCGGAGGTATTCGCGAGGTTGAGTTCATCGCTCAAGCCTTTCAGCTAATCCGCGGCGGGCGTGATACACGTTTGCAGCAACGAGAGTTGTGCAACATATTGCCACTTCTCCCAGAGGTAGTCGGCATTCCAGACGTGGTTGTGACAGAGCTAACCCATGCCTACGTCTTCCTGCGTAATGTGGAACATGCGATTCAGGCGCAAGCCGATAAGCAGACCCAAGAGCTACCAGCTGATGATCTCGGTATGCAGCGCCTTGCCTACTCCATGGGCTTTACGAGTCCAGAGGCGCTTTTAACAGAGCTAAATGAGCATCGAAGTCGAGTCTCACAGCACTTTGCAGATGTTATTGCACCGGTGGATCAGGAAGGCAATGCCGAGCAAACTGAGAGCGATGCGCATCTTACGGGCCTCTGGCATGAGGAGTTTGCAGATCAGGAGGCGCTGGCTCACTATCTGACAGAGCTGGGTTACAGCGAAACCGATCGAGCGTTGAAGGCACTGGTATCGCTGCGCCAGTTAAGAACGGTACAGGCGTTGCAAAATGTCGGGCAGGAGCGTTTGTTGGATCTGCTGCCTCGTTTGCTCCGGGATCTGTCGGGCGTGGAAAACGCAGAAGAGACTTTGGAGCGGGTTTTGCAGCTGATTCAAGCTGTAGTGCGTCGTTCAGCCTATCTTCTTCTGCTAGCCGAAAACCCCAGTGCTCGAGCGCAGTTGGTAAAGCTCTGTTCAGCCAGTCCATGGTTTGCAGAGAAGTTAGCTCATCAACCGGTCCTTCTTGATGAGCTGATTGATGCATCATCACTGTTCAATCCACCGGACGCACAAGCTTTATCCAATGAGTTACGACAGCAGTTGATGCGTATCCCAGAGGATGACATTGAGCAGTTAATGGAAGCGCTGCGTTACTTTAGAAATGCCCATATTCTGCGAGTGGCTGCTGCGGATATAACTGGTGCTTTGCCTCTGATGAAAGTGAGTGATTACTTAACCTGGCTAGCAGAAGCGATTCTCCAGGCGGTTTTGGAGATCGCATGGCGAGATATGACAACCAAATATGGCACGCCGCAGCGATCGGCAGGCGTTCCATGCGATCAAGACTTTGTCATTATCGGCTTTGGTAAATTGGGTGGGATTGAGCTCTCTTATGGATCGGATCTGGATCTGGTTTTTGTGCATGATGCGCCCAGTAATTTGATGACTGCTGGGGGCAATAAAGAGATAGCCAATGACGTTTTTTTCACGCGTTTAGGTCAGCGCATCATTCATATATTGAACACCTTCACGACCTCGGGTCAGCTTTATGAGGTCGATATGCGTCTGCGACCCTCTGGCAATTCTGGACTATTGGTCAGCTCCCTGAATGCCTTTGAGGCCTATCAACTGAATGAAGCCTGGACTTGGGAGCACCAAGCACTGGTGCGTGCCCGTGTAGTGGCAGGGTCGAGTCGACTTAAAGCCGAATTTGAAGCGGTGCGTGCTAAGGTCCTTTGTAAGGATAGGGAAGCTGAATCGTTACGTGAAGAGGTGATCGCAATGCGCCAGAAGATGCGTGATCATCTTGGCACTGCAGAGGGTTCAGAAGCGTTCAATATCAAACAGGATGCTGGCGGTATTGTCGATATCGAGTTTGCGGTGCAGTACCTTGTGCTCAGATACGCTAAAGAGACAGCTGCGCTTTATGAGTTCACTGATAACGTGCGCATTATTGAGGCTCTGGCGGATGCGGGTTATTTGGATCAAACCCAGGCTGAAGTGTTAAGCGAGAGTTATAAAACTTACCGCGCATTAGGCCATCGCCAGACTCTACAAAACGCGAAGGGCTTGATCTCCAGTGCAGAATTAATAGATCTACGCCAATCTGTAAAAGATGTTTGGCAATCAATTTTTAAACAGAGTACTTGATTGTGTTGATGGATTTAGACCAATCCTTATTTCAGTTAATCAATAAGAGTTTGGGAAACCCCATTTTCGACTGGATTATGCCTTTATTAACCCATCTCGGTGATAAAGAGGTGGTCTGGGGGCTTATAGCGCTTATTGGTGTGTCGATTCCTGCCGAGCGTTTTGTCAGTAGTAGTATGGGAATTCCTGTCTCAAATAGAGTGTCAGGAATTCAATCAAAACTTAGAGTTTTGGCTCTATTAGCACTCATTTATGGAGTGAATGCTGGCGTCTACAGTGCTGTGAAAGTAGCAGTTGATCGAGATCGTCCGTTTGAGCAGAACTTAGCCGAGCTTAGAGTCGATCAACATGAAGCACAGTCTCTCTCATCTAATGGATCATTTCCTAGTGGTCACTCAGCTAATAGCATGATGTTAGCGACAAACCTTGCGTTCGCCTTTGTTCGTTTGAGATGGGTCTTTTTTTCAATTGCAATTTTAGTTGCCTTTAGCCGAATCTATTTAGGTGTCCATTTTCCGTTGGACACGATGGTTGGGGCAGGTATAGGTGGCTTAGTAAGCTACTTGTTACTCAAATCAAAGTTTTCATCTATGATTTTGGTGACAAGGTGGAACAAAGATTAAATTAAAAAGGGGCTGATGCCCCTTTTTAGTTGAAAATTTATAGGTGGGTTAACCAACCGTGCGGGTCTTCGGCCTTACCCCACTGAATGTCATTCAGTGCACGACGAAGCTTAACGGTAGTCTCGCCGATTCCACCGTTACCGACTTTGTACTCTTTATCTTTGTAGATCAGAGTATCTACAGGGGCTAGAACAGCTGCCGTACCCGACAAAGCCGCTTCACAACCCGGTTTTGCAGCACGTTCCAGAAGCTCATCTACTGAAAGCTGGCGCTCTTGAACATCCATGCCTAGATCACGAGCTAATGTCAGAATCGAGTCACGAGTGACACCGTGCAGGAAGCTCTCATCCAATGCTTTAGTGATGATCTGGTTGCCATCAATAAGCAAGAAATTCGCAGCGCCGGTCTCTTGAACGTCACCACCTGGGCAGAAGAGTACCTGATCCGCCTGGTATTGGGCTTTGGCATTTAAGATGGGCCCCATGGCTGCAGCGTAGTTACCACCGCTTTTGATCATGCCCATGTGCGGAGGGCAACGCATTGCTTCATCGTCGACCAGTAGGCGAAGTGCTTTATCGCCACCTGCGAAATAGTCACCTACAGGAGATAGAAGGATGTATTGGCATGAGGTAACCGATGGCACCGCCGCTTTACCAATCGCAGGCTCAGTACCAATGTGTGTTGGACGAATGTACATCGAACCCGGTGGCTCTGGTACATCTGCAGTATACTGACGAACGATCGACTCGATCATCTGTTGCGTCTGCGCCTTATCAATCTCAGGTAAACCAAGAAGACGACTGCTCTGCGCAAAGCGTTCAATGTTCTTGTCCATACGGAAAATTTTGACTGAACCATCAGCATGGCGAAACGCCTTTAACCCTTCAAAGCAGGTGCTTGAGTAGTGCAGCACATGTGCGCCTGGGTGAAATGAGATGGAGTCACTAGCGACCACTTCAGTTGGGCTCCAGCTGTCGCCATCAAACCAAGTTATCGCCATCTCTGGCATAAAGAGAGAACCAAATGCTGCCATGAAAATCTTCCTAAAATTACAACTGTTCTTTTGAGTCGATACAGTGCGCCAAAATTTAATCGATCAATTGTAAGCCATAGAGGGAAAATTGGAATCGATATTTATTAATTTGAAGTGTGTTTAGGGCGGGAACTGTTTATCCTTAGGAATCTATATGCGAAAAGGTTTGTTGTGGCAGATATCTGGATCATCAGTGATGGAAAGCCCGGGCACATTAATCAGTCCCTTGGGCTAGTTGAAGCGTTGCTTGAGTTTAAACCGAATCTGACATTCAAAACCCTTCCACTGAAGGGTGTCAGTAGCGAACTGTTTGCTACAGATCGCCCCAAATTGATTATCAGTGCAGGCAGAGCCACTCACTTTTGGAATTGGGCGCTCACTGTTCGCTTTGGGGCGAAAAATGTCGTACTGATGCGCCCATCGCTCCCCTATAGCTTCTTTAATTTAACTCTGGTCCCAGAGCATGATGCGCCCCCCGCTTTTGATCGTGTAGTGACTACCAAAGGAGCAATTAATCGAATGAAGCCGGCTGCAAAACAGCTAGGTAGTCGACTGGTGCTTCTAGGTGGGCCAAGTAAGCACGTGATCTGGGATGATGATCGCATTATTGAGCAGATCGACCAGTTAACTGAACCATCCATTGGCTTATTGAATGTAGCGACCTCTCGAAGAACCCCCAACGACCTATTACAACAGCTTAGATCGAAAACGAGCATCAGATTAATTGAGCCTGATTCAGTCGATAGTGATTGGTTACCCAGCACTTTAGCAACCACCGAACAGGTTATTGTCAGCTCAGACAGTGTCTCAATGGTCTACGAAGCATTAACCGCCGGGTGCACTATTTCGCTGATACGTTTAGAATCTTCGCCTAATTCAAGAACGCAACAGGGCATCGACGCATTGGTTGAGCAAGGCTTAGTGGGTGCTACTGCTGATCAAAAGCCGGCCAATCCAGTGTCGAATTTTCGAGAAGCAACCCGCTGCGCAGAGATTATTTTGGAGAGATTTCCCCTGTGAAAGTAGTTCAGGTACTTCCGGCATTAGAGGTCGGCGGAGTCGAACGCGGTACCATCGATATCGCAAAAGCATTAGTTGAAGCAGGGCACGAATCTATTGTTATTTCAGCTGGGGGGCGTTTAGTTGGTCAATTGGAGTCAGAGGGCTCGCGACATATCACATGGGATCTTGGCAAAAAATCGCTGTTAACATTTCTCAAGTTTTGGTCTTTCCGAAAATGGCTTCGTAAAGAGAAGCCTGACATTGTCCATGTTCGTTCCCGTATGCCAGCTTGGGTTGTCTGGCTAGCTTGGCGCGGTATTCCAAAAAATGATCGCCCTAAATTTATTACTACACTGCACGGCATGCACTCGGTCAATTGGTATAGCGCCATAATGGCCAAAGGGGAACGTGTTATTTGTGTTTCCGATACCTGCAAACAATATCTATTCGATAATTATAAAGTTGATGACCCAGATAAAGTAACGGTTATCCATCGCGGTATTGATGAGGACTATTTTTACAGAGGCTTTAAGCCATCAGACGAGTGGAGTGAAAAGTTCTTTGGGGAACACCCAGAATGTATTAATAAAAAATTGATCTGTTTTCCAGGCCGAATCACTCGATGGAAAGGTCATCTTGAGCTAGTCAAGGTTGTTGAAGAGCTCGCTAACCAAATAGATGACTTTAAAGTATTGGTCGTAGGCGGTGATTCGAAAGGTAAGTTTCTGGCAGAGGTTAGGGCTGCTATTCAGGCTAAAGGTCTTGAGCATTTTTTTGTTTTTTTAGGCACACGCTCTGATATGCGGGAGTTATACTCTATTTCTGACGTCACTTTATCACTGACCTCAACTACCGCAGAGTCGTTTGGTAGGGCGGTTGTGGAAAGTTTAGTTCTTGATACGCCGGTAATTGCCTATGAACATGGTGCTGTTAAAGAGACGCTAGAAGCCTGCTTCCCAGAGGGTAAAGTAGAAGTTAATGACGTTAAAAAACTGGGTCATAAGGTTTTAGACGTTTTTGATCATTCGTCAATGTCATCTATCTCTATACCAAACGCATTTACACTGGATTGTCAGAAGCAATCCACCTTAACTCTTTATAAGAACCTATTAAGTAAAAAATTATGAACTCGATACTAAAAAGTAAACTATCAAACGCAGCCATTTTTTTAATGCCTACAGTGTTTTTGTTCTCAAGAGCTGCTGCAGATGTTGCTATGTTCATTGTTGGATTGGTTTTTTTGTTTAAAAGCTATACCTCGAAAGAGTGGCAATGGACTCAGGTGTTGTGGGTTCGTTTAGCTGCACTGCTGACGCTCTATATCTCGTTCGTTGTACCGTTTTTCTCAACCGATTTTGTTCCGGCTCTTTTGAATGGTATGGCCTTTTACAGGTGGCCTCTGTTTGCGGCAGCGATGGTGTTTTGGATCTTGAACTCAAACGAGAAGTTGAGGGTTTTCGAGACAGGTGTTTTAGCTGTGTTGGCTTTCATTTTTGTCGATACATTCATTCAGTATTTTACAGGTACTGACCTTTTCGGGCATCAAATCTCCTCATATGGATATAGATTAACTGGCCCTTTCACTAAATTAGTTCCAGGTACATTTTCAGCCAGAGTATTGTTCATTGGCGCGTGCTTGATATTTTTCGCCCTGAAAGGGTCATACAGATTAAAGCTTACAGCCCTGCTTACTTATTTAGCCTTAGCTCAGGTGTTTATGTTTGTGACTGGCGAGCGAGGCGCGTTCTTAGTGACTGGTTTGGCGAGTTTTATATTGGTGGTCTACCTATTCTTCAAGCTAAATACAGAACGAGTTTATTTACTTGGTTTGGGGGCCGCGTTGCTTGCCTCAGCAATTGCGTTTGGATTAAGTCAGCCCAAGATGGTCGATAGGACGATTAATAGTACAGTTCAATATATAAGTAATTGGAAGGGAAGTGCATCGGGTAGTGCAGTGATTTTGCCTACGATCGAGATTTGGCAGGATAACAGTGTCCTATTTGGTGTGGGAGTAAAAAACTACCGTGAGCTCTGTTTAAGAGGCGATTATGACTATCTTGATAAAGAGTTTGGTGTAGCGCGCAATTGTGCCCACCCGCATGCACTCTATCTTCAATGGGCGGTTGAGGCAGGTGTTATAGGGTTAATCATTTTCGTGTTGTTGGTGGGTGCTTGGATCAAGGCATTTTTTGAGCACTCGAATTCAAGTACTCGACTTGTCTCTATCTTTGCATTCTGTGCTTTTCTGACCACTTTTTGGCCGATCATGGGGAGTATGAGCTTCTTCAATAATTATGTGGGTGCAGTTATTTGGCTCTCATTGAGTTGGTCCTTGGCTAAAACATATCAGTTAAGAAATGCTTAGCATCGCGACAGTTTTACCTCCTAGAGAGGGATTTAATTCTGAGGAAGCTGGCGCCATCGCACTTTTCGTGTCGCACTACATGAGAGTTGATAAAGACAGTGTCGACAGTACGGTATTTGGGGGCTGGGTTGGTACGCCTTACAAAGATCTAAAATATCGCTCAGTTAACATCCCAAGGTTACGACTGACATCTAAAAGCATTGCTTATGCAAATGAGGTCAGTCAATTATTGTTGCATGGTGGTTACAGTCTAGTTGAGGTGCATAACCGACCCGCTATTGCGCTAGCCATTAAACAGCGCTGTCCTGAATTAAAGGTCTCTCTTTTTCTTCATAATGATCCTGTCACCATGAAGGAGTTAAGATCTTCTAAGTTTTTGCAAAGTTGTGCACGTGAATTAGACAGTTTTGTCGCCGTTAGCCACTTTGTTGCGGACTCCTTAAGTAATATGTGTCCCGAGGCAAAGAGTAAAACAAAGGTGGTGTATAACGCTCTCGATGACAGCTGGTTTGATCGGCCTGAATCGACTATCGATTTAGATGATTTACCCATCAATGTGACCTACATTGGAAGGATTGTTCCTGAAAAAGGAGTTCTTGAGATTGCTCAAGCTTTTAAGCAACTGTCTCTATCATCAAAAAGATTTAAGTTCTCATTCATAGGGAGCTCAGGCTTTTTGAAAACTGCCTCAGAAACTGACTTTGAGCGAGAGGTAAAACGGTTAGTTGAAGCATCGAGTTCAAGTGTTGAATATCTTGGCGCAAGAAATAATGATTTTATACGTCAGCATTTACAAAAAAGCGATTTAGTCATTGTTCCGTCTAAGGTAAAAGAAGCCTTCGGTAGAGTCCTGCTCGAAGCTATGTCCCAAAATAATGCTTGTATTATTAGTGATGCAGGTGCTCTGCCGGAAGTGGGAGGAGAGGCTGTTATAGTTCTTGAGACTGTTTCCGCCGAGGCTATCATTTCCACAATAGAAAAGTTGACGGCGAATAAATCGTGTATCACTGATTTAAAGCGCAAAGCTATTGAAAGAGCGAAAGAATTTAGTGTTCAAGCGTGTTACCCTGATCTAGCTAAATACAGGTTCGAATTATTAAATGGAGAAAATCATTGGAAAGCGTAAATGTTATTTGTATGAAGTGGGGTACTAGGTATGGAGCGCATTATGTAAACCGCCTCTTCCATGGAGTCAAAAATAACTTAAACCGTCCATTCAGATTTGTCTGCTTCACAGATGATGACACGGGTCTCGAAGCGGGTATTGAGAGCTTTCCACTTCCTCCGATTACTATCCCTGAACAACATACTGTTTCACCATGGAGAAAACTTTCCCTGTTCTCAAAAGAGTTAGCCGATCTCTCTGGTAAAACGCTGTTCTTAGATTTAGATGTAATTATTGTTGACACCCTAGATGATTTTTTCGATTTCAGTGAGAACTTTTCAATTATCGAAAACTGGACTCAAAAGGGCCGAGGTATAGGTAACTCATCTGTATACTGTTTCAATATTGGTCAGCATGCAGATATTTTGGAGTATTACGAGTCTAATCAAGACGAAGTATTTGCAAACTACTCTAATGAGCAGATCTATCTTTCTCTGAATATTAAGGATAAACAGTATTGGCCCGAGGCCTGGTGTAAAAGCTTTAAGTTCCATGCTATTCCACGTGGTATAAAAAGACTGTTCGTTGAGCCCTCAATTCCAAGTGGATGCAAAATAGTTGTATTCCATGGTTACCCCAACCCTGACCAAGCCATGATTGGCGATTATGGTAAGAAACTGCGTAAGTACTTCAAACCCGCCACATGGATTGAAAAATACTGGGTTTGATTTAATCCAGATGGGTAAATAGGCCAGGGGTAACTGCAATCGTAAAGTTACTTCTGCGCCACCATCTAGAATTAAGCGACCGCTCAATGTCCTGAAATCCATTCAGCGCTCTTGATGAAGGGTGTGTTTTAACTCTATCTAGAAGTGTATCCACCATAAAATCTCTTTGAATCATTACAGATTGGTTTGTCCAGTTGAGGATTGAAGATGGGACTAGATAAGTATTGTTTTGGACTCTTTTAATCCGTTTGTGACGTTTCTCTGGGTGAGACAGGGCGTAAACTGATGAACCTGCTAAGCGTTTGGCTTTAAATGGACGCAAATACTTGCGGAGCTGTTTGGTTAGAATCGTTTTCCGGTCAGAGGGTGTTGGTTCGATCTCAAAGTAACGGGAATATTTTTCTATATTGTAAAATTTAGCGCCTGGAGCTCTTCGAGATCTCAGTCTCACAACGTCAGCAGTGCCGTTTTCAAGCAGCTCCTTTGCAAAAATTAGCTCTTGTAAGGTTGTCGCTTTGCTTTCAATAAGAGGGCAGTCATTTTCTAGCACTAAGCAATAATTATTATTAATATTATTTAGGGCACACCTCCATGCCCCCTCAATGCCAAGATTTTTAGGATTTTCTACAAGTCGCAATCCGTATTGCTTAGCAATGTTTCGCTCTGCATCCGAGGTTTCTTGTGATATCAGAATGCAATCTGATACGGCATCAAAGAGTCCTCCCTCTTGGTAAGATTTCAGAGTTAATTCAAGCTTTTCAAAGTTTCGCCAAGTGATGATTGCTAGGCTAAGGTCGTTAATCATTTTAACTCAATAAGCGTTTTGTAGTGGTCGATAGTCTTATTCACCATCGCCTCAATTGTGAAGTTCTCGGAGGCAAATGTGAATTCTCGAGAATAGTTTAGATTGTTGTTTGCAGCACGCTGCATTAACTCAGAGAGGGCGTTAACATCACCAACTGCGCATATTTTCTCGTCGCCAAAAAATTCATTAGCTACGGGAACGTCAGTCGAAATGACAGGTGTCTGATGCACCAATGCTTCAGCAATAACATATGAGAACCCTTCATTTCTGGATGAGACAACGCAGATATCGGACTCTTGTAGTAGCTTAATCACATCGTCTCTTTGGCCAAGAAATTCGACGCGATCATCAAGTTTGTTGAGTGTGCATAGACTGGTTAGCTCCTGCATTCGAGGCCCGTCGCCAACAATTTTGAGTGTGCCTGGCACTTGTGCGAATGCATTTAATAGTATGTCAAAACCCTTAGCATCTACGAGACGGCCTACAGAGATCCAGCGGATAGAGCCTTCATCACTATTTCGATAATGGGTCTTTGGTTGCAAACTCTCTTTTTGAATGCCGTTATAAATGATTACTGGAGTGGTCGTGTCTGGAAAATTTTGAGCAACATTGTGACTAACAG
The DNA here is from genome assembly GCF_013282935.1 of Marinobacterium sp. xm-d-579. Taxonomy (NCBI): domain Bacteria; kingdom Pseudomonadati; phylum Pseudomonadota; class Gammaproteobacteria; order Oceanospirillales; family Oceanospirillaceae; genus Marinobacterium; species Marinobacterium sp. xm-d-579. The sequence continues at coordinate 709,515 of NZ_WBYP01000001.1, read as the reverse complement.
CGATAGTACTTTTGAACGATTTCAGAAAGCTCAGGTTCTTCTTAAGGTTATGGATAGTGCAGACAGCAGGTATGTGTAAAAATTTACTTAACAATCCGCCAATCTGTGCCGCTTTATTAGCCTGATAGTGAACTATATCTGGATCGATCTTTCTGACTAATTTATAAATTTTAAACAGTTGTATTGGATTATATCGGCTGTTCGCAAATTCAAAGTGATGCACTTTGATTTTTGGATTTTGAACCGATTGGCATAGGTTTTGGGGAGCAATAAGGTGCACCTCAACGCCATTTGTGTACAGGCCTTCACTCAACTCTAGGGTGTGCTTTTCTAGGCCTCCCATACCCTGGCTTGCTAGAACTAGAAGTACTTTCACTGCGAATCAGCCTGATAAATAAAGTTTTTACCACGTGGATGGGTCTTAAATCGTCTATGCACCCACATATATTGAGTAGGTTCATAGCGAATGCCTTTTTCGATCTCTTGGTTTATACGAGTTGCAGAGGCAACGTCATCATCCAAGGGGAAGGGTTCTACCGGTGGATGCACTCTTAAGATGTATTGCCCATCAATTGAGCGGTGGTGTGAAAGCATGATCACAGGAGATTTGCTCATTTTTGCCAATCGAGCGGTTGCTGGGACTGTGGCTGCAGGCACTCCAAAAAAGGGTGCAAAGACAGAGTTGGTCGGGCCGAAGTCCTGATCAGGTGCGTACCAAACAATCTCATTTCTTTTAAGTGCTTTCAATACGGATCTAAAGTCAGATCGATCAATCATGGAGTCAATCGACCTTAAACGCCCCTTTGTAATGACCTTGTCCATGAGTAAGTTGTTGTGTGGACGGTACATAGTATGTAGAGGAAAAAACAGTGAGAAAAGCAGCCCGCCTAAATCCAAGGTGGAAAAGTGAGCACCCAATAGGATGACGCCTTTGCCTTTTGAGAGAGCCTCTTCTAAGTGCTCTTTGCCTTCAATAGTTACTCGACGCCGAAAGCCTTCACGAGGGCTCCACCAGGCCATTGCTGTCTCAATAATGCCGATGCCATTTTCAATGAAAACCTGTTTTACCATCTTCTTGAGCTGGATCTCATCGAGTTCTTGAAAGCAAAGTTTGAGGTTGATGTAGACGATATGCCTTCTCTTCGGTGCTAAATAAAAAAGAGCTAGGCCGAGCCATTTTCCTACAACAAGCTGAGTCTGAAAGGGTAAGGTATTAACGAGACGTAATAGCCCTAAACCTAACCATGTTGGCCAGTAAGCTGGAGAGTAGATTGAGTGGACTGTTTTATTAGGCATAAACTGTTAGTCGTTGCTGTATTACGAGTTTAATGCTGCACTGATACTCAATCAACACAGGATGCTGTTTGCTGAGGTATACTTAGCTCAAAATAGGTTCGATTAGAGCATTAAAGGATTTTTGTGAGTCAAACTCAGTCAAGTTGGCATCTTTATCATCGCTTACTAGGGTATGTAAAACCTTATTGGCATGGCTTTCTCTTTAGTTTCATTGGCTATGCGATTTATGGGGCCTCTCAGGCTGCTTCTGCAAAGTGGTTAGAGATGGTCGTTAATTCAGTTGAGTCTGGCAGATTTGATCAGCGCTACCTACTTGCAGCTATGGTCGTTGCTATTTTTGCAGGAAGAGGTCTGGGGACCTTTGTCGGCTCTTACTGTATTGCCTATATCGCCAGACAGACGATTCATGGTTTGAGAGTCGATCTTTTCAATACCTTACAAAAACTCCCCACAGCATTCTACTCTGCGAGCTCCAGTGGCCAGATCTTGGCCAAGATGACCTATAACGTTGAGCAGGTGACCGAAGCTGTGACTGACGCTGTTAAGGTCGGACTTCGAGAAGGGATGACCGTTATTGGCTTGTTTGGCTACATGCTTTACCTAAACTGGAAGCTCACTCTGATTTTTGTCGCTGCTGCACCTCTAATCGGGGTGGTCGTTATGATTGCTTCAAAGCGTATGAGAAGACAGTCACGCAAAATTCAGGAGTCGGTGGCGGACATTACTGATGCCGCATCTGAAGCCGTTAAAGGTTACCAAGTTGTTAGGGTGTTTGGCGGTTCAGAGTTTGAAAAGCAGAGGTTTTTTCAGGCGAGTGATTTGAATCGACGCCAGTTCATGAAATTGGTGGTTACCCAGTCTATTAATACCCCGATCGTTCAAGTGCTTGTTGCGATAGCTTTAGCGGCACTGATGTTCATTGCGATGCACCCAGATGTCATGTCAGGAATGAGTACAGGTGGTTTTGTAGCCTTTCTTACCGCTGCAGGCTTAATTACTAAGCCCCTTCGATTGCTCACCGATGTGAATACCAAGATTCAACGCGGTATTGCCGCCTCAGAAGGTGTTTTTGCGGTGATGGATGAACCGGTTGAGGTCGATACCGGATCGATTGAGCTTAGTCGAGCGGTTGGTGATCTTAAATTCTCGGATTTAAGCTTTGCTTATCCTGGGGCTCAGGATGATGCGCTCAAGCAGATTAATTTGGATATTCCTGCAGGAACGACCGTTGCGTTGGTCGGTAAGTCTGGCTCGGGTAAATCTACAATGGTCAGTCTGTTACCTCGTTTTAATGATGGTTGGCGTGGTGAGCTGTTACTGGATGGCCAAGCAATTGAGTCCTGTACGCTAGAGTCGTTACGTGAGCAGATTGCGTTAGTTAACCAGCAAGTTGTACTTTTTAACGGCACGATCGCTGACAATATTGCATACGGTGCGTTAGCATCATCTTCTTCAGAACAGATTAAAATGGCAGCAGAGGCAGCGCATGTCATGGAGTTTGTTGAGCGACTGCCCAAAGGTCTTGAAACAGAGATTGGCGAGGGTGGCGTGCTTCTCTCAGGTGGTCAGCGTCAGCGTATTGCGATCGCTCGCGCTATTTTGAAAAATGCACCTATCCTGATTCTTGATGAGGCAACCTCGGCACTGGATACAGAGTCGGAACGACACATCCAGGAAGCACTCGATGAGGTCGTAAAGGGGCGTACAACGCTTATCATTGCACATCGCCTCTCTACCATTGAAAAAGCTGATCTGATCGTCGTAATGGATCAGGGTCAAATAGTGGAGCGCGGTACTCATGCAGAGCTATTGGCTTTGAATGGGGCTTATGCTCAGCTTCACCGCATGCAGTTTAGTGAGCAGCTAGATGGCTAGGCTGCTCTATTCCGCGCTTTATACTCTGTTACTGCCTCTGTTCGTTTTTCGCCTGTTAGTTCGTAGCTTTAAAGCCCCTGCCTATCTACAGCGTTTGATTGAACGTTTTGGCATTCAGCAGAAAACACCAGGCAAGCCGATTTGGATTCACGCGGTTTCTGTTGGTGAAACCATTGCGATTAGCCCGCTTGTTGAGAGGCTCTTGGATCAGGGCGAATCGGTCCTTTTCACAACGACCACACCAACGGGAGCGGCACAGGTAAAACAGCGTTTTGGCGGGCTAGTCGAGCACCGTTACCTGCCATGGGATCTACGGATCTTCTTTACACTGTTTTTCGGAGCTCACTCTCCAAAATTACTGCTTATTGTTGAGACAGAGATTTGGCCGAATCTTTTGTCAGCTACATCAATTCGAAATATTCCCATCGTTCTGGCTAATGCCCGCTTGTCCGAAAAATCATTGAAGGGCTATAAGCGTTTTTCAGGGTTAACTCAGCAAGCGCTGAATTCGATAAGACTTTTGCTGGCCCAACATGAAGCGGATGCAGAAAGGTTTAAGAGCTTGGGTATGCCAGAGGATCGACTGCTGGTTTCTGGTAGTATCAAATTCGATATCGATCTTCCTGAAGATCAGATTCAAATAGGTAAAGCGTGGAAAGCTGCTTTTGCCCGCAAAGTGCTAGTGGCTGCCAGTACCCATCAGGGTGAGGATAAGATTTTGTTGGATGCTTGGCGTGTCATTCCACAAGATCAGCGTCCGGTACTCATTCTCGTACCCCGCCATCCAGAGCGTTTTGACTCTGTTTATCAGTTGGCTAAAGACTATTCCGATCATGTAAGTAAGCGATCACTATCTACGGCCGATAGCAATATCGATATATGGATTGGTGATTCGCTGGGTGAGATGTTTGCTTACTACTCAGCTGCGGATCTAGCCTTCGTCGGTGGAAGCTTCTCTGGTACAGGAGGGCACAACCCGCTAGAGCCGGCCGCACTTGGTTTGCCAATTGTCATGGGGCCAAGTGATTATAACTTCCACTCGATTATCTCGACGCTGAAACGTGAAGGTGCATTGGTGCAGGTGCAAGGCGAACAAGAATTGGCTGAGCAGATTAGGGTTTTGCTCGGCAATGATAACTACGTAATGTCTAAAGCGGGCATCAGGGTGGTAGAAAAAAATAGAGGCGCTATGGAGCGCCTCTATCAACAGGTTCAAAGTTTAATCACTAATTAACCGTAGTAGGACTTAAACCAGGCTATAAACTTCTCTACACCCTCTTCAATCGGTGTGTTGGGCTGGTATCCAGTGTCGCACATCAGAGCGGCTACATCTGCATAGGTATGCTCAACATCGCCAGGTTGTAGAGGCAGTAACTCCTTCTCGGTTGTTTTTCCTAACGCCTTCTCAATGCACTCAATGTAGTAGAGTAGCTCTACAGGCTGGCTATTGCCGATGTTGTAGATGCGCCAAGGCGCTTTTGATGTTGCTGGATCAGGATCTAAGCCAGACCACTCCGGATTGGGTTGAGCTACATTATCCAGTGTGCGCACTACGCCTTGTACGATGTCATCGATGTAGGTGAAGTCGCGGCGGTGCTTACCGTAGTTAAACACCTTCAGTGGTTTGTCTTCCGTAATCGCTTTTGCGAAAAGAATTGGCGACATATCTGGACGACCCCAAGGACCGTAGACAGTAAAGAAGCGCAGGCCAGTAGTCGGTAAGTTGTAGAGTTGACTGTAACTATGAGCCATCGCTTCGTTAGCCTTTTTGGAGGCGGCATACAGCGAAACTGGGTGGTCGACATTATTATTTTCGCTGAACGGAATGGTCTCGTTTGCACCGTATACTGAGCTTGATGATGCGTAAACCAAGTGCTCCACTTGATTGTGGCGACAACCTTCAAGAATATTTAGAAATCCAACAAGGTTGGAATCTGCATAAGCATGCGGGTTCTCAATGGAGTAACGAACACCCGCTTGCGCCGCTAAATGAACAACACGATCAAACTTCTCTTCTGCAAATAAATTAGCCAGTCCATCACGATCTGCGATGTCGAGTTTTATAAAGCGGAAGTTCGATAGGGGTTCCAATTGAGAGAGACGCGCCTCTTTCAAACTCACTTCGTAATAGTCATTAAGATTATCGATACCAATAACCTCATCACCGCGATTGCATAGCCACTGACTGACGTGAAAACCAATAAAACCGGCCGCACCTGTAACAAGTATTTTCATTAATTAGATCTCAGATAGGTCGAGCTGCTCGTCGGTTTGATCGACGAATGCAGCCATTAGATGAGTTCGTAGCAACGAGCCGTCCGAGTCTAAAACCCAAGCCTGTTGAGCTTCATCGTAGTCAAAATGCAGACCTTGTGTGCGGGTTGCTAGCCAAAGCTGCTTTACTGGAGGCTGGCGCGTTAGGATAATTTGGCTTCGGTCAGGGCACTTAATCGTCATCATCGCGCCGTTATTGTCATAGTCCAAATCGGACTCCGCATGGTCTAACAGCTCTTCGAGTGCGTTGAGGGTCTCTTCAACACGCTCTAAATAGATCGCATCACTCATTGTCTAACCTCCTGTAAACATTGATTTCATTATACTGATTTCCGCAGCTTTGTCCGTGCTAAATAGGCCTTTCGTGGTCGCCTACAAGCCTATTATCAGGGTATACTCTGGCTTTAATTTTATTGATCAAAACCCGACACATTAAGGGTTGGTCGTAATTGGAGTGGATTATGCGAATGTTCTTTGCACTGGTGTTCTGTTGTGCACTCGTTGGATGCGGTCAGAAGGGCCCATTGTCGATGCCGGGTGCTGAAACTTCGCAGCAATCAAACTCTTAAGAGAGAAAAAATGGAAAGTTTTGAATACCGCGACGGTCAACTGTTTGCGGAAGACGTCTCTGTTGCAGAGATCGCAAATGCGGTTGGCACGCCCGCCTATGTTTACTCGCGTGATGCCCTTGAGCGAGGCTATTTGGCTTATGCTGACGCGTTAGCAGGGCGCGATGCACTGGTCTGCTTTGCGGTTAAATCTAACTCCAACCTGGCTGTGTTAAATGTATTGGCTAAGTTGGGAGCAGGTTTTGATATTGTCTCTCAGGGCGAATTAGAGCGTGTGCTTTTGGCGGGTGCGGATCCTTCCAAAGTGGTCTTTTCTGGTGTTGGCAAGCAAGCTGCAGAGATCGCTCGTGCGCTAGAGGTTGGCATCCACTGTTTCAATATCGAGTCTGAATCGGAGCTGCAACGTGTTAATGCGGTCGCTGCTGAGTTAGGCAAGGTGGCCGATGTCTCATTCCGTGTGAATCCAGATGTCGATGCGGGCACTCACCCATATATCTCAACAGGCCTAAAAGAGAACAAGTTTGGCATTGCCATTGATTCTGCGCTTGAGGTTTATCAGCGAGCGGCTCAGCTTTCAAACGTTAAAGTGGTTGGCGTTGATTGCCACATCGGTTCGCAGTTGACTGAAATCGATCCCTTCCTCGATGCGCTCGATCGCCTATTAGCATTGATCGATCGATTGGCGGAAGCGGGCATCCTGATCGAACACCTCGACCTTGGCGGTGGCTTAGGGGTTTGTTACACCGACGAGACACCACCAGAGCCCAAAGATTACATCGATGCCATCATTGATCGTTTGGGTGATCGTCAGCTTAAGTTAGTGTTTGAGCCGGGCCGTTCGATCTCTGCGAACGCGGGAATTCTACTCACCAAGGTTGAGTTCCTTAAGCGTAATGAAGAGAAGAACTTTGCCATTATCGATGCGGCAATGAACGATCTGATTCGCCCGTCGCTATACAGCGCTTACCAAGAGATTATTCCAGCTCAGCTAGAGTCATCCGCGGAAGAGGCCGTTTGGGATCTTGTCGGCCCGATTTGTGAAACCGGCGACTTCCTTGGCAAAGATCGTAAGTTGGCACTGACTCCAGGTGATCTATTAGCAGTCTGCTCGGCAGGCGCATACGGCTTTGTCATGGCTTCTAACTACAACACCCGTGGCCGTGCCGCTGAGGTGATGGTGGATGATGCGCGCTTCCAAGTGGTTCGTGAGCGTGAGCAGTTTGCTGATCTTGTGCGCGGTGAATCATTGCTGTCAGAGGAAGGCTGATGCTACTGCGATTCACTAAGATGCATGGCTTGGGCAATGACTTTATGGTCATTGACGCCATCTCACAACGCGTCCGTTTCAACGCGGACCTTGTGCGTCAACTTTCGGATCGTAATTTTGGTGTCGGTTTTGATCAGATGTTGTTGGTCGAACCACCATCCGATCCGGATATGGATTTTCGTTACCGTATCTTTAATGCTGATGGCAGTGAAGTTGAGCACTGTGGCAACGGCGCTCGCTGCTTTGCGCGATTTGTTCGCGATAAAGGGTTGGTGTTGCGAGATACCATTAAGGTGCAAACAGCACGTGGTCGAGCGGTGTTGAACATTGTGGGTCGTGATCTGGTTGAAGTTGATATGGGTGCTCCAGAGTTGGATCCGGTCGAAGTGCCTACCAGCTTCACAGAGAAGAGCACGACCTACTCGACCCAACTGGCTTCAGGTGAAACTGTTGAGTTTGGTGCTGTCTCCATGGGGAACCCTCATGCTGTCTTGGTCGTTGATTCCATTGAAAGCGCGCCGGTTGAGAGCTGGGGGCCAGAGCTGGAATCTCATGCTGTCTTCCCTAACCGTGCCAATATCGGATTTATGGAAGTCATCTCTAAGAATGAGGTGAATCTTCGTGTCTATGAGCGCGGTGCAGGTGAAACTCAAGCGTGTGGTACTGGAGCTTGTGCTGCCGTCGTGTCAGGTCGTTTGCGTGGCCTTCTCGATAGCAAAGTCACCGTTCATTTGCCTGGAGGTGATCTTGAGATTGAGTGGTTAGGTGAAGGGCACTCCGTCAATATGACTGGTCCCGTAAGTTCGGTGTATGAAGGGCAGATCTACCTATGAGCCAACCGCTAGATGAAAACCAAGTTGCAGAGTGGCTTGCACAGAATCCCAGTTTTTTTGAGAACCATACCTGGTTACTTGAGAAATTGACGGTACCTCATCAGAGAGGTTCGGCGGTCTCCTTGGTTGAACGTCAAACCAGCATGCTGCGAGAAAAAGCCAATACGCTCGAGATTCACCTATCGGATATGATTGAAGCGGCGCGTCATAATGATGGGCAGTTCGGAAAGACTAAGCGGATGGTTCTGTCACTGCTAGAGGCAGACAGCTTTGATGAAGTCAGCATTGCACTAGAGGAGAGCTTATGTGGCGACTTCAGTGGCGATGAGGTGGAGCTAATCCTCTTCTCAGATACGGAGCTCGACGTTAACTCACTAAGGGTGTTGCCGCGCAGTCAAACGTCAATTGTTCAGCCGTTGATTGACTCATCAAACCCGGTATGCGGACAGTTATCAGATCAGATGACCCGTTTCCTATTCAGAAACCCTCAAAAGCCCGTTGGCTCCTGCGCTGTGGTACCTCTAGTGAAGGGCGAATCTTTAGGTCTTCTGGTGATTGGCTCATACGACGCCAACTACTTCCAGTCTACGCAAGGAACGCTATTTTTGGCGTATATCGGCGAAGTTCTAAGCAGAATCCTTGCGCGTTTGATGAATATTCGAGGCTAGCATGGGTTGCTCGGATAGCGATTTAGAATTTCGCTTTACCGAGCACCTCCGTGTCGAGCGTCAGCTATCCGATAAAACAGTCTTCAACTATCAGCGCGATCTTCAACGTTTTCGAGAGACGCTGCAACTGATTGAATTCACCAGTTGGCTCGAGCTCTCTGAGCGCCCTCTGCGTTACGCTGTAGCCGAGCTGCACTCTGAGGGTCTGTCGGGCCGATCGTTGCAACGAATGCTGTCTGCACTTCGTAGCTTTTATCGATATCTGAATCAGCAATCGATCTGCGAACATAATCCCGCTCTGGCCATTAAAGCGCCGAAAGCTCCTCGCCGTCTTCCACAAACACTGAGTTCTGAGACCTTGAATGACGTGTTAGATACGCCACAAGATGATCCCTTAAAGATTCGTGATCTAGCCATGATGGAGCTGCTCTATTCCAGTGGGCTGCGCGTATCGGAGCTGGTTGGTATTAATTTAAGTGATATCGATTTGGGTTCAGGCTCCGTCATCGTTGAAGGTAAGGGTCGCAAAATGCGCCAAGTTCCAGTGGGCGGTGCGGCTCTGCAAGCCATTCAACTTTGGCTAAAGGAGCGCTTGGCGCTAGCTGATTACAATGAAGAGGCCCTGTTTGTCGGGAAGCTAGGCAAGCGTCTCTCATCCCGCAGCGTCGAGAAACGTTTGAAAGAGCTTGGTGAACAGTCGGGTGTCGCAGGAAATTTATATCCACACCGGCTGCGTCACAGCTTCGCGACTGAGATGCTCGCCGGTTCTGGTGACCTTCGTGCTGTACAAGAGTTATTAGGTCACGCCGATATCAGTACGACTCAGATCTATACACATCTAGACTTCAAGCAACTTAAATCGATCTATCAAAATTCACACCCAAGGGCTAAGCGACGTGAAAAAAATTAAGTGTGTCACCTTCGATCTCGACGATACCTTATGGGCCGTCCACCCGGTTGTGATTAAAGCGAACGATCTATTGTGGGAGTGGCTAGAACGCGAGGTTCCAGCTTACACAGAGCGATATTCACTCAGTGATCTTGCCGAAGGGTCAGCACTGCGTCGCTCTCTACTTGAGCGCTATCCAGAAATTGCTCACAGCATGACAGAAACGCGTATACGTCTGCTTGAAGAGGGGATGGTCTCAGTGGGGCTTACCCAACAAGAGGCAGAATCAAAAGCGGCGGCAGCTTTTGATCTGTTTTTACATCATCGCCACGCGGTCACGCCCTACGACCAGGTGATCGATATGTTGCAGCAACTTAAAGATCAAGGGTTGCTGATTGGTGCACTGAGTAACGGTAATGCTGAGGTGGCTAAAACACCCTTAGCTCAGTGGTTCGACTTTCAATTTAATGCCGACGGGGTGGGTACTGCGAAGCCCCATCCTCTGATGTTTGAGAAGGCTTTAGAGTTTGCTTCGGTCAAGGCTGATGAGGTGGTTCATGTGGGTGATCACCCGATTAATGATATTCAGGCGGCTAAAGAGATTGGAATGCATACCATCTGGGTCAACCCCGAAGGGCTGGAGTGGGCCATTGAGGTGGATGCTGACTGGCACGCTGAGACGATTAGTGAGATCCCTAAGATCGTCGCTAGCCTCAATCGATAAACATCTCTAATAGATCATTCAGGAACAGCTGCCCCTCTTGGGTAGGAGCAATTCTGGTTGGCTCTTCAATTAACATGCCACGTTGACGAGCTTTTGATAGCAGAGGTTCTATACGTTCAATCGAACATCCAGTGCTCTGCTCAAAAAGCTCTGTGGCAACGCCCGATTTCAGGCGCAAGGCGTTGAGCATAAACTCAAAGGGCAGAGCCTCGGATTCTATGATCTCTCTACCTGCAACTGGGTCGATGGCATTCATGTAAGCCTTGGGTTGGCGCTGTTTATGAATACGTTCAATCAGCAGCTGACCTTGCTCCCAGCGGGAAATCTTAGCGTGTGCGCCGGCACCAATACCTAAGTAGTCACCGAACTGCCAGTAGTTGAGGTTGTGTTTTGATTCACCGCCTGGTCGTGCGAAGGCGGAAATCTCATACTGCTCATAACCATGACGTTTTAGCAGTTCACTGCCCTGCTCCTGAATAGCCCATAAGAACTCCTCGATCGGTAGAGAGGGCGGTTTAGCTGCAAACTCTGTGTTGGGCTCAATCGTCAGTTGATACCAAGAGATTTGATCAGGTTCAAACGCGATAGCCTGCTCAAGATCATTCAACGCAGCGTCCGGGGTTTGACCGGGTAGTCCGTGCATCAGATCGATATTGGTCCGTTGAAACAGTTTTGTTGCTGATTGAATGGCTTTAACGGCTTCGCCGCCTGTATGGATTCGGCCAAGAGCTCTCAGCCGATCATCATCAAAGCTCTGCACGCCAATCGACAACCGATTGATGCCCGCATCTGCAAACCCTTCAAACTTCTCTTGTTCAAAAGTCCCAGGGTTTGCTTCCATAGTAATTTCAGCGTCTGGTTCTAGGCTGTAGTTTGATTTAACAGCCTCAAGTAATCTGGCGTAGCTTTCCGGTTTTAGAAGGCTAGGTGTCCCGCCACCGATGAAGATCGAATGTATGGGTCGACCAGACGTTAGGTGTTGCTCGTTTTTTAGTTCTGAAATGAGTCGGTCCAAGTAGAGTGATTCAGGAATCTCATCTCTGACTTGGTGCGAATTGAAGTCACAATATGGACACTTTCGAATGCACCAAGGCACGTGCACATAGAGTGACAGCGGTGGTAGCTTGGCATCCATTTAGGCGAGGAAAGCAGCCAGCTGTTCTGTCAGCTGTGCAACGGCTTTGCCGCGATGGCTGACGGCTTTTTTCTGCTCTGGGGTGAGTTGTGCTGCTGCGCAGTCATACTCAGGTGACCAGAATATAGGATCGTAACCAAAGCCATTCTCCCCTTCAGGTGCACCAAGAATCTTACCTTCCCAGCTGCCCACAGCGATCAGTGGAGTAGGATCATTCTGGTGGCGCATACAGACCAGAACACAGCGAAATCGTGCAGAGCGCTGCTCCGCTTCAAGCTCACCAAGCTCTTGAAGAAGCTTATCTATATTCTGTTGGTCCGAGGCTCCTGGGCCTGCAAAACGAGCAGAGTAGATGCCAGGGGCTCCAGAGAGAGCATCCACCTCAAGGCCTGAGTCATCAGCAATGGCAGGTAAGCCGGTTGCAGCGCAGGCGTTGCGGGCTTTGATGATCGCGTTCTCGACAAAACTTAAACCGGTCTCTTCAGCATCTTCAACACCCAAGTCTCCCTGGGAGACGATCTCAAAATCCAAAGGGGCCAGTATCTTTGAGAACTCCTTGAGTTTGCCCTGGTTACCGCTGGCTAAAACAATCCGCTGGCTCATGCCTACTCCGTGTAGAAGGTTTGGTTGAAGCTAACCTTGATCGGAGCTTGGTTAGGGTCCGGTGTGACCTCGAGCTCGATCGTCATGCGTTCCTCTTCGCTGAAGCGGAACCCGCCAATGTAGTAGATTGCATCGCCTTCAATGATCGGTTTGAATTCGATGGTCTGAATCTGTTGAAGCAAATTACTCGCCTCGCCTTTTATATTGGCACGTACAGCCGTTTTGTCACCGTTCTGCTCAAGTTTGAAAACAGCCACATTGACCAGAGCTCTCACTTTACTGCGCAGGATGCCATTTGCAGCGGCGACTTCAGGGGTAACGAAACTCGAGTTGAAGGCGTTATAGTGCACTTCATAACCACGCTCAATCTGTTTCTGTTCCGCATGACCGGACAGAGCAAATAGCGAAGTGAGTAATAGAACCATTAAAGAACGCATCATTAATCTCAACCTCTAACGTGTGATTCGGTAGATCGCGATTTCACCCATCATGTTGGGCCAGAGCTTATGCCACCAACGCTGGCGGTGCTCATTATCGACTACGGTGCGTTCAATGATTCGGATGTTTCTCTCGATGCAGAGCGCTTCAAAATCTTTAAAGGTACAGAAGTGAATGTTTGGCGTGTCATACCAACTGTAAGAGAGAAACTTGGAGACCGGCATCTTACCGCGAAATGCCAAGTAGAATCGCGCACGCCAGTGGGCAAAGTTAGGGAAGGTGACGATCCCCTCATTACCAATACGCAACATCTCCTCTACGATCAAGTCGGGACGGTGCATGACCTGCAACGCTTGCGTCATAACGACGCTGTCAAAGCTTGAGTCGTCTATGCTGGCAAGACCTTCATCTAAGTTTTTTTCAATGACGTTTACACCGCGAGCAATACAGTGAGTGATATTGTCATGATCGATCTCTAAACCTAAGCCATCAACCTGCTTTTGCTGGGAGAGAAAATCGAGCAGTTCACCGTCACCACAACCCATATCAAGGACGCGCGCCTCGGGTTGAATCCAGTCTGCAATGATCTCTAAATCAGCTCTCATGGGTGACTCCTAGATTGAGTTCATTGGCTACACGGTTCATGTAGGCTCTAAAAACAGCCATGTAACGAGGGCTATCGATTAAGAAGGCGTCGTGTCCGTGATCAGAGTCGATTTCTGCGTAGCTAACATCTTTATTGGCTGCGACCAGTGCATCGGTAATCTCACGCGAGCGCTCGGGAGAGAAGCGCCAGTCTGTTGTAAACGAGACGACGAGAAATTTACAGCTAGCCTGGCTTAATGCTTTTGAAAGATCATCGCCATACTCTGATGCGGGATCAAAGTAATCCAGCGCTTTTGTCATTAACAGGTAGGTATTTGCATCGAACGCCGTCGAAAACTTCTCACCTTGGTATCGAAGGTAACTTTCGACTTGGAATTGAGTATTTAAGTCGAAACTCAGCTCACCCGTGCGCATCTCACGACCAAACTTCTCGGCCATGCCATCATCAGATAGATAGGTGATGTGGCCAATCATTCGAGCCAGTGAGAGCCCTGTTTTGGGAAGGGTTTCGTGATCGTAATAGCGTCCCTCGTGGAACTGAGGGTCTTTCGAAATAGCCTGTCTAGCCACCTCATTGAACGCGATATTCTGTGCCGTTAACTTTGGTGAAGAGGCGATGATTAACGCGTGACCCAGTCTTTCAGGGAAGTCGATTGACCACTGCATAGCCTGCATACCGCCCAAGCTGCCACCCACAATCGCTGCCCAACGTTGGATACCGAAGTGGTCTGCAAGTCGAACCTGACTGTTAACCCAGTCTCGAACGGTTACAAAAGGAAAGTCTGGTCCGTAAGGTTTTCCGGTGTTTGGATCGATGGAAGTCGGGCCTGTCGAGCCGTGACAGCCACCAAGGTTATTCAAGGACACAACAAAAAAGCGATTCGTGTCGATCGGCTTCCCAGGACCAATAGCACTGTCCCACCAGCCAGGGTATTTATCACTCTCTGAATGATATCCCGCCGCATGGTGGTGACCCGATAGTGCATGGCAGATCAAAACCGCATTTGAGCAATCCGCATTAAGTTGCCCGTAGGTCTCAACCATAAGATCGTATTCAGGCAGCACTCGGCCGGAAGCCAAAGAGAGAGGCTCGGCAAAGTGAATCAATTCTGGTGTAACGATACCGACGGAGTCCGTTGGCAAGCTAGCCGGCATTAGGCTATCTCCTGTGCAATGCTGTACGTGAAACAGTATTTAATTCTAGCAAACCACGGGTTCAGTTACATGACCAGACGAGTGATTTGAGATTGTAGAATTTGAATCACTAAAAAGATCAAAATCGGTGATAGATCCAGACCGCCGATAGGTGGAATAACCTTGCGCGCCAAAGAGAACACGGGCTCTGTGATCTGCATAATGAGCTGTGGGCCAGGGTGGTAGCTGTTTGGGGCTACCCAGGAGAGGATCACTGACCCAATAACAGCCCAGAAATAGATGGTGAGAATGCCGTCAAGCACCCCGAATAGGCCAAACAGTGCCGCACCCAGCATGTTGGGGATGTTGCCCTGTGTAAAGAAGATAATCGCGACAACAACAGCCACTTTAACTGCGAAGGCCAATACCAACGGGGAGATGTCTAAACGCCCAATTCTTGGAACCAGTTTCTGCAGTGGAGCCAAAGGAACTTGGGTAAAGCGAACCACCGATTGAGAGATCGGATTGTAATAGTCAGCGCCACTCGCCTGCAGTAAAAAACGCAGAAGCAGAATAAATGCAAAAACTTCACCAATCGTTCGAATGATTAATGTCAGTGTATCGCCAGCCATGTTCAATCCTATAGTTCGCTTAATGATGACAAGTGTTTAAGAGTAGCTGTTTTGCAGCCATTAGTCTTTACCGAGTTGCTCACTCATCTCTGCTGCACGGTTCTTGCAGGCGGTCATTGCTCGTAACACAACCTCGCCCAGTTGATCCTGTTCGAAGCTGTTAATCGCTTGCTCAGTGGTACCGCCTGGGGAGGTGACATTTTTTCGCAACTGGGCCGGTTCAATCCCCGTTTTAGCGGCCATCTCTGCAGCCCCTTTGGCGGTTTGAATGGTTAGTTGACGCGCCGCTTCAGGACTCATGCCGAGCGCTTGTGCCGCTTCAATCATCTTCTCCATCATTAGGAAGAAGTAAGCAGGGCCTGACCCCGAAACTGCAGTTACCTGATCGATGCCCTCTTCAGTATCACACCAGGTAGCAATGCCGACCGCTTCTGCAATTGAAGAGGCTTGAGCTTTCTGCTCATCACTCACTCTAGGGTTGGCAAACAGGCCGCTGGCGCCTAATTTGAGTAGAGATGGCGTGTTCGGCATTGAACGAATCACGGCCAGTTCACCGCCGGCCCAACGCTCCAAAGAGTCGCAGCTAATGCCTGCTGCCACAGAGATTAACAGCGGTTTACGCTGTTGCAGTGTGGGTGCTAACTCAGTCAGTGTATCGCGCATCATCTGCGGCTTAACGGAGATTACAACAATTTCCGAAGCGTTAATCGCGAGATGGTTATCGGTCGTTGTGTGAACGCCACGCTCAGCGAAACTTGCCAACTTATCGAGCTGGCGACGTGTGGCCCATAGCTTGTCGACGGGGTATCCCGTTGCAATTAAGCCCTCAAGGATTGCACCGGCCATGTTGCCTGTACCAATAAATGCGATAGATGGCTGTGCCACACTTTTCTCCTAAAAATTATTTGTTGTAGTTGCGTGGGCCGAATAGAGCCGTACCAATACGAACGATGGTTGCGCCCTCTTCAATGGCGGCATCCAGATCACCCGACATGCCCATTGATAGGGTATCCAGACTGGGTATCGTTTGTTTGATCTCTTCAAACAGAGTTCTCACCTGACAAAAACGCTCTTTTTGTAGTTCAACATCCTCAGTCGCTTCTGGTATAGCCATTAAACCACGCAAGTTTATTTTGGGGAGTTCGGCAATCTGTTTGGCGAGCTCGAGCGCTTCATCTGGAAGGCAGCCAGATTTGCTCTCTTCACAGCTAATATTAACCTGCAAGCAGATGTTTAAGTCCTCGGCATAGTGAGGACGTTGTGCTGACAGGCGCTGTGCAATTTTCAGTCTATCGACGCTATGGACCCAGGCAAACTGCTCTGCGATTGACTTCGTTTTGTTGGATTGAATGGGGCCAATAAAGTGCCATTCGAGATTAAGGGGCTCAAGAGCGGATATTTTATCCAGCGCCTCTTGCAGATAATTTTCACCGAAAGCACGTTGCCCTAAGCGAGCCAGTTCGCTGACCTCATCCACGCTGCGGGTCTTACTGACAGCTAGAAGGCATACCTCTTTTTCAGAACGGTTTGACTCAGCGCAGGCTTTTTCTATCTCGGATCTCACCTTTTTCAGGCTCTCTGCTATGCTAGTCATATGTGTCACTACTCATGAGGTTGATGCGGTCGTTTCCGCTAGGGTGAACTCAACTATGGATATTACCGAACTTTTAGCTTTTGCTGTACAGCAAGGAGCATCCGATCTGCACATTACGGCGGGTATGCCGCCGTTGATCCGTGTCGACGGTGATGTGCGTCGCATCAAACTGCCATCGATGGATCATAAACAGGTCCATGGGTTGCTGTATGACATTATGAATGACAAGCAGCGTAAAGAGTACGAAGAGAAGTTAGAAGTCGATTTCTCCTTTGAAGTGCCACAGCTGGCGCGTTTTCGTGTTAATGGTTTTGTTCAAAACCGCGGAGCGGCAGCGGTATTCCGTACCATCCCCAGTAAAGTGCTGACTATGGATGATCTTGGTATGGGTAAGGTCTTCCAACAGCTCTCAGACCAGCCTAAAGGGTTAGTTTTAGTGACAGGCCCTACCGGTTCCGGTAAGTCGACCACGCTGGCAGCGATGATCGATTACATCAATGACTCTCGATCTGAGCATATATTGACGATTGAGGATCCCATCGAATTTGTACACGAGAGTAAAAAGTGTCTGATTAACCAGCGTGAGGTACATCGAGATACCCTTGGATTTGATGCGGCACTGCGTTCGGCGCTGCGTGAAGACCCCGATGTCATCCTAGTGGGTGAGATGCGTGACCTAGAGACCATTCGTCTTGCGTTGACTGCAGCAGAGACTGGACACTTAGTTTTCGGCACTCTGCATACCACCTCGGCAGCGAAAACCATTGACCGTATCATCGATGTCTTTCCAGCCGCAGAGAAAGATATGGTCCGTTCAATGCTCTCTGAATCGCTGCAGGGCGTTATCTCTCAATCCCTTTTGAAGAAGACAGGCGGCGGTCGAGTCGCAGCTCACGAGATCATGATCGGGACATCTGCCATACGTAACCTGATTCGGGAAGATAAAGTGGCTCAGATGTATTCAGCCATTCAGACGGGTTCCCAGGTGGGTATGAAGACCTTGGATCAGGCCCTTTTAGAGCTGGTTCAAAAAGGCTTTATCACGCCAGAGCAAGCGGCTGCTCGCGCTAAAGACCCTTCGATATTTTAAGTGAGGTAACCCGTGGATTTTACACAGCTATTAAAAGTAATGACCGAGCGCGGTGGTTCAGATCTGTTCATCACTGCGGGTGCACCCCCTTCTATCAAGGTGGACGGCACGATCAAGCCACTGACACGTGAGTCGCTCAACTCATCACAATCACGTGCACTGGTTTACAGTACGATGAGTGACAAGCAGCTGGCCGAATTTGAAGCAACCAATGAGTGTAACTTTGCACTGAGTGTGAACGGTATCGGTCGTTTTCGTGTTAGCGCCTATGTGCAACGAAACACGCCGGGAATGGTGCTGCGTTCTATAGCTAACCACATACCGACTATGGAGGAGCTCAAACTTCCTGAGGTGCTTAAAGATCTCTCGATGACGAAGCGTGGTTTGATCCTATTTGTCGGTGGTACCTCTACCGGTAAATCGACCTCTCTGGCATCAATGATTGATTACCGTAATGAGCATGCTGCGGGGCATATCATTACGGTTGAAGACCCCATTGAGTACATTCACCATCATAAAAAGTCGATCGTGACTCAACGTGAAGTGGGGCTTGATACTGAGTCGTTTGAAGTAGCACTGAAAAACACCTTACGTCAGGCACCAGATGTCATCTTGATGGGTGAAATCCGCTCGGCTGAAACCATGGCGTACGCTCTGGCATTCGCTGAGACCGGCCACCTCTGTTTGGCAACGCTTCATGCTAACAATGCGAACCAAGCCCTTGACCGTATCATCTCGTTCTTTGGCCCTGAGCATCA
Source organism: Marinobacterium sp. xm-d-579 (assembly GCF_013282935.1). Taxonomy (NCBI): domain Bacteria; kingdom Pseudomonadati; phylum Pseudomonadota; class Gammaproteobacteria; order Oceanospirillales; family Oceanospirillaceae; genus Marinobacterium; species Marinobacterium sp. xm-d-579. Next base: position 691,130 of record NZ_WBYP01000001.1, on the reverse strand, counting down.
TAATCAGATCTGGATGGATCTATCACTTAACTTGAAAGCGATTGTCGCGCAGCAACTGCTGCCCACTGCGGATGGTAAGGGGCGAAGAGCGGCCATTGAAGTGCTAATCAACACGCCGCTGATTCAGGATCTGATTCGCAAAGGTGAGGTGCACGAGATTAAAGATGTCATCAAGAAATCGAGCAATCTTGGCATGCAGACCTTCGATCAGGCACTGTTTGCGCTCTACAAAGAGGGTGTCATCACTTACGAAGTGGCACTGTCCTTTGCTGACTCGTCAAATGATCTGCGTTTGATGATCAAACTCAGTGATGAGGGGGGTAAGCAAGAAGGTGAGGATCTACCGTCATTTACTCTTCAAGATTCAGACGATACTCTGAATCACTGATTGGTCCATAAATAGGCAAAAAAAGACCCAGCATCGGCTGGGTCTTTTCGTTTTCAGACTATTAACTTAAGCGATGTACTGGCTGACCATTGAGTAGAGTCAGTGTCACACGGCCTTTCAGTTCAGTGTTGATGAACGGGGTATTCTTACCACGAGATTTGAGCGTTTCACTGTTGACCGTCCAGGTCGCTTCTGGATCAAAGACACACACATCTGCATCAGCCCCGACTTCGAGAGAGCCGGCTTCGATGCCTAGCACTTTCGCAGGACCCGCTGTCAATTTTTCAATCAGCTGAGGCAGGGCGATCAACTGCTGCTCTACCAACATTAGGCTCAGCGGTAATAGTGTTTCAAGTCCACTAATGCCTGGTTCAGTCGCCGCGAAAGGTGCTTCTTTTGAAATAGCATCCTGAGGCTGATGATCGGAACAGATGGCATCCAGTGTGTCGGTGACTAAGCCTTGACGCAGTCCCGCACGATCCAGCTGCGAACGCAGCGGTGGGATGACATGGAATAGGCTGTTAAAACCATTAACCTCCTCATCTGTCAGAAGCAGGTTGTGAATCGCCACATCAGCGGTCACATTGAGACCTCGTTCACGGGCACTCTGAATTAATAGAACTGACTGAGCACAGGAAAGCTGGCCGAAGTGAGCCCTTACACCGGTCTCTTCAATCAGAATCAAGCAGCGTGATACCTCTATGGTTTCAGCAGCGGAAGGAATGCCGTTCAAGCCAAGACGAGTGGCGGTGGTGCCTTCGTGCATACAACCCTCGGCAGCCAGTGCTCGATCTTCCGCTTGAAACACTACCAACAGGTCATGTGTGGCCGCGTATTCAAGCGCTCTTAGCATTACACGCGAGCTATCGATCGGGTGACGACCGTTAGTGAAACCGATACAGCCTGAGCTCGCCAGTGCATGCAGTGGCGCAAGCTGCTCGCCTTGCATTGACTGTGTCAGCGCTCCTAGCGGTAGCACTCGTGCCATACCGGCATCGGTTGCACGATCTTGTACCAGTTCAGCAACCGCTGTGCTGTCTACGACCGGTTTGGTGTTAGGTGAGGCTACCAGTGTGGTAATGCCGCCAGCAGCGGCAGCGGCAGTCTCGGATGCGATAGTCCCTTTTTGCGTTAAACCTGGTTCACGCAGATGGGTACATAGATCGATGAGACCGGGGCAGACGATCTGTCCTTCAGCATCAAACTCTTCGTCAGCAGAGAAGCCCTCTGGCGCCTCTCCTATGGCGGCGATGCGTCCTTTGACAATGTAGAGGTCATCAATTCGATCTATATTTTGTGCAGGGTCGATAATGCGCCCGCCGGCAATTTTAATCTGCACTGTTTACTCTCCTGCCTCTAATTTTTTTGCTCTCTCCGCAACCTGGCCACTCATCGCCATCGACATAACGGCCATCCTAACGGCAATGCCGTTGGTGACCTGATTCAGTATCACCGATTTAGGTCCGTCAGCTACGGAGGACGCGATTTCAACGCCTCGGTTAATCGGCCCTGGGTGCATAACGATCGCCTCAGGGTGTGCAAAGGCGAGCTTCTCCTCTGATAGGCCATAGAGTTTGAAGAACTCAGACTCGCTCGGTAACAGAGCGGAGGTCATACGCTCTTTTTGCAGACGAAGCATGATGACGACATCGGCATCACGAAGACCCTGTGCCATGTTGGTAAAAACTTTGACCCCAAGCATCTCGACATTACGCGGTAGCAGTGTACGAGGTGCGATCAGACGAATCTCGGGTACACCGAGAATCCTTAAGGCATGAATCTGTGAGCGAGCTACACGCGAATGAAGTATATCGCCGACGATCGCGACTTTTAGATGCTTAAAGCCACCTTTATGGCGACGAATAGTCATCATATCCAGCATCGCTTGGGTCGGGTGTGCGTGACGACCGTCACCGGCATTGATGATGGCGACGTTGGGTGTGACCTGGCTGGCAATGAAGTGAGCCGCACCGCTATCCGAGTGGCGAACGACAAACATATCCGAATGCATCGCTTCCAAGGTCATCAAGGTGTCTTTTAGCGTCTCCCCTTTTTTTGTGGAGCTGGTGCTGATGTTTAAATTCAGAACGTCAGCCGATAGGCGCTTAGCGGCTAGCTCAAAGGTCGACAATGTACGTGTACTGTTCTCAAAAAAGAGGTTGGCCACGGTTTTACCCCGAAGAAGCGGCACCTTTTTAACCTGCTGCTCACTCATATCCACAAAAGAGTCAGCCGTATCTAGCAGCTCTAATAGCAGTGACTCTGGCAGCCCCTCGATATCTAAAAAGTGCTTTAGCTGGCCATCTTCGGTTAGCTGCGCTTGAGTTGGGTCAGGAAAGTTAAACATGTTCGCTTCCTATTATTTGCTACGCTGACTGATGGTCAGTTCAAGGGGAGATGGGCCTGTTAGCTTTACCTGTTGATCGCTTGATAACGTCAGGGTTCCACCGATGACATCAGCTTGAATCGGCAGTTCGCGGCGTTGTAGGTCAATCAGGGTGACCAGTGTCACAGAGGCTGGACGACCAAAATCGAACAGTTCATTGAGCGCGGCTCTAGCTGTGCGACCACTCATTAACACGTCGTCAACCAAGATAATGTTGCGATCTTCGGTTGCGCTTGGCAGCTTTGAAACCCCTACTTTAGGGTTCAATCCAACGCGAGTGAAATCGTCACGATAGAAGGAGATGTCCAGCACCCCCATCTCATCCTGAATCCCCAGGTGTTGGTGAAGACGTTCAGCCAACCAAACACCGCCACTATGAATGCCAATGATGTACGGGTTATCTAAGCCGCGTGTCTCGATTAACTGCTGTGTGCTGTCACACATTCTTGTTAGGAGCTGTTCAGCGTCCAAAGTTTTACTGGTCATAATAGTCCTCAAGCCTTGCATGGCTTGGTATGCGCTGTTCTTGAAGAAACCAACCTTCTAACATCAATTGAGCGGCGATACCGTCGACAGATTCTGCACCGAAATCGGCTGATCCGCCATTCTCAAGATGAATCGATTTAGCCTCTTGAGATGTTAATCGTTCATCAAAAAGAAAGCAGGGTATTTTAGATCGTTCATGCAGGCGGTTGGCGAATTTTCTCGCTCGTCGCGCCATATCACTGATAGTGCCATCCATGTTCAATGGCAGTCCCACAACGATCGTCTTTGGCTGCCATTCAGCAATAATTTTATCGACTAAACTCCAATCGGGGATGCCATCTTTTGCAGCAATTGGATTTAGAGGTTGGGCGGTGGCTGTTAATGACTGACCAAAGGCAACACCAATTCTGCGTAAGCCAAAATCGAATCCCAGTGCGCTCTCAGTTAACTCAGTCATTGGACCTTAATTATGCGTGCCCCGCCTGTGCGGAGATTAGGTTTAGGTCGACACCCAGAGTAGACGCTGCGGATGAGAGTCTAAATTCGGGTTCAACATCGAACAGTATATCTAAATTTGCGGGTGAGCTTAACCATAGGTTCTGACACATCTCTTCATCGAGCTGCCCCGGTCCCCAGCCCGCATAACCTAAAGCGAACAGATAGTCTTCAGGCCCCTCGCCACGCGAAATGGCCTCTAGAACATCAAGGGATGTGGTTAACGTCAGTTGCTCGGGTAGGTGTAGTGAGGATTTCCAAGCTTGCTCGCCCTGTCTGTGCAGAATAAACCCATGCTCTTCAGAGACCGGTCCGCCTTGGTAAACAGGCTGATAGTTCAAGGGAGAGTTTTCAGGGAGATCGAGCTGATCAAGGATCTCATCCATAGGAATCTCATGCGGCTTATTGACCACAATCCCCATGGCACCCTCTTCATTGTGCTCACAAAGATAGATGAGGCTGTTGCTAAAGTAGTCACTCTCCAGACTGGGCATAGACATCAAGAAGTGGTGCTTGAGTAGGTTGGCATTACTCATCTCTTTCTCCTTTAACAACGTCGAATCTTTTTACACCCTCAGTGTAAGCTGAAAATGTTTCGATATCAGTACACTTGGGTATTTTTCTCAAATTTCCAAGTGCGAATGATCTCCAGTCGGTCCAGCCGCTGGCGCATCTCATTAGGGAAGGGCTCGAAGGGTGAAGCGCTCCTAACTGTCCGAACGGCGGCATCATCCAGTATTGAGTAGCCAGAACTTTTGAGGATCTCTAACTGCTTGACGCTCCCATCAGCGGCTAAAGTGACTAGCATCTGCAGACTGCCTTCAATGCCCTTGCGTCGCGCTTCGATAGGGTAGTTGAGATTACCTATCGTTTCGATTTTCTGACGCCAGCGCTCTAGATAGAGTGCATCAGCTTTGGCCAAGGTCGAAAGCGAAGTGACACGCCCCGTGCGTGAGCGACTCTCTAATTTTCGCTGCTCATCTTTTAAGCGCGCTTCCAAAGAGGCGATCTCCTCTGACGCTTTAAACAGAGCCGTTGAGTCGCCTGCTAAGGGATTCGAGGCGGTGGTCTGAATGGAATCAGTCTGTTGATTGGCTTTAAGCAGCGCTTGGGTGTTGGCTGCTAACAGCTCATTCGTCCCCGATTTCGCCTGTAGAGTACTATCGTTGACGCCCTCATCATTCGAAGGTGCCACGCCCGTTCCGGATTGTGCACTGATCTGTGCCGAGAGTTGGTTGATCTTGTCAGACCTGAACAGCGCAGGCTCAACAACACTCGCCTCTTGGTTCGTTTGTGAATCGCCCTGACCTAATTGATGATGCTGGGCTAAATAGGCTGGATCGATAGGGGCCTGTGGATCCTGATTTATCGCAAAGGTGATCTCAAGTGTTTTAGATGATTGCTCTGTTTTCAGTGCATCAAATCCGACCAAAAGTATGATCAGTGCGTGCAGAGCCAGTGCCAATACCAGCATAAAGCGCAGACGCTCATCGGCATCTGCACACCATGCAGCTGATCGATTGACCGGTTTTGGCGAGGCAGCTAAGTTCATTGCTGAGCGAGTTGCTCCTCTATGCAATCCATTAACTGCATGCCGATGTCCAAACCGAACTGATCATTGAGTTCACGAATACAGGTCGGGCTGGTGACATTGATCTCTGTTAGGTAGTCACCAATCACATCCAAGCCGACAAATAGAAGCCCTGCTTCGCGCAGTTTTGGCCCCACCTGTGCAGCAATCCAACGATCACGTTCGCTCAGTGGGCGGCCTTCGCCTCGCCCCCCTGCGGCTAGATTACCGCGAGTCTCTCCCTGACTGGGAATGCGTGCCAGTGCATAGTCGATAGGCTCGCCATTGATCATCAATATGCGTTTATCACCCTCGACAATCTCAGGGATGTAGCGCTGCGCCATAATGGTCTCTTGGCCAAATTTTGTCAGCGTCTCTATCACCACCCCTAGGTTCAAACCATCCTCTTTGATGCGGTAGATAGAGCTGCCACCCATACCATCTAAAGGTTTAAAGATGACGTCCTTATGCTCAGCATGAAAGGCTTTTAATCGCTCCTCTGAACGACTGACCAGTACCGGCGGGCAGCATTGCGGGAAGTGCGTAGCAAATAGCTTTTCGTTGAAATCGCGCAGGCTCTGAGTGCGGTTTACGATAAGTACACCGGCAGCTTCAGCAACCGCCAAAAGATGGGTGGTGTAGATGAATTCGTTGTCGAAAGGTGGGTCTTTTCGCATCAATATGACATCGAGCTCTGTTAGCGATAGATCTTGGTAGGCTTCACGTTCGAACCACTTGTTCGGGTTCATATCGACGCTAATCGGTGCCATACGAGCACGAACATCCCCATCTCTTGAGTAGAGATCGGACTGCTCCATATAGAACAGCTCCCACCCTTTCTGCTGCGCTGCCCAAAGCATCGCCAAAGAGCTGTCTTTTTTGTAGTTGATGTCGTCAATAGGGTCCATGACGATGCCCAGTTTAATGCTCATCTCTCGTTCCTTTTATGAGAAGTCGCCCCAGAGGTAATTTAGTACCGATGCCGCTGCGACGGGGGCGGTCTCTGTGCGTAATATTCGACTGCCCAGTAACCAGGGCTTAAATCCTTTTTGCAGTGCCAACTCGACTTCGCTCTCTTCTAAACCACCTTCCGGTCCAATCAGCAGTGCCACGCTGGAGGGTCTTGGCTCACTGTTCAGCGATGTGAGCTCAAGGTGTGGGTGAAGAATCAGTTTTAATTCGGCATCACACTGTTCGATCCACTCTGTCAGTGACATTGGAGCGCTAACGCTCATCGGCTTAGCCCGAAAACTCTGTTCGCTGGCGCTGATCGCGATCTGCTGCCAGTGAGCGGATCGCTTCTCTTGGCGATCGGCTGTTAGTTTGACCTCGGAACGATCCGTGAAAAGGGGGGTCAGGCTTTGTACTCCCAACTCTGTCGCTTTTTGCACGGCATAGTCCATGCGTTCACCGCGCGAAAGTCCCTGCCCAATATGAATGTCGATCGGGGATTCGCGATCATTCGGGTCGGCCGCAATGATCCGCACACTGGATTCACGCTTTGCCACGCTCGATAGCTCGGCCTGATAGTCAAAACCATCACCATTGAATAGTACGAGTTTGAACCCTTGCTTCATACGCAACACTTTCACTAGGTGATTGTGAGCGGCTTCTGGCAGTTCAATTTCTGTTCCGGTGCTCAGTGGTAGGTCTAGGTAGACACGGGGTATTCGCATACTGATTCTCTGGTTACTCTGCCACTGATTATGCCATGACAATTAGGGTGCGTCAGGCTGGATTTAGACACAAAAAAGGGCAGGCTTTCGCCTACCCTTAGCCACTATTAGTTGGCGATTAGACGCCTGCAGCTGATTTTAACGCGTCTGCTTTATCGGTCGTCTCCCATGGGAAGGCCGTGAAGGTGTCATCACCAACGGTCATCTCAAATGGATCACGACCAAAGTGACCGTATGCCGCTGTCTGGCGGTACATAGGGTGCAGTAGATCTAGCATGTTTGTGATTGCGTACGGGCGCAGATCAAAGGTCTCGCGAACCAACTCGATGATCTTCTCATCCGAGATCTTGCCAGTGCCGAAGGTGTTGATTGAAACTGAGGTCGGTTCTGCAACACCAATCGCGTAAGAGACTTGAATCTCACAACGATCTGCAAGGCCTGCAGCGACGATATTCTTAGCCACATAGCGACCTGCATACGCCGCCGAACGGTCCACTTTTGATGGATCCTTGCCAGAGAACGCCCCACCACCGTGACGTGCCATGCCGCCGTAGGTATCTACAATGATCTTACGACCCGTCAGACCACAGTCACCGACGGGACCACCGATAACAAATTTACCGGTTGGGTTGATGTGCAGCTTAGTGCCAGCATGCAGTAGATCAGCTGGCAGAACATGCTTGATGATCAGCTCCTGAACCGCTTCCTGAAGATCTTTCTGGGTGACATCTGGATTGTGTTGCGTCGAAAGAACAACAGCATCAATCGCGACCGGCTTACCGTTTTCGTAACGACAAGTCACCTGAGATTTCGCGTCTGGACGCAACCAAGGCAGCAAGCCTGATTTGCGGGCTTCTGCTTGGCGCTCTACAAGACGATGGGCAAAGGTAATTGGAGCAGGCATTAGAACATCGGTTTCGTTCGACGCGTAGCCGAACATCAAACCCTGGTCACCGGCGCCTTGATCTTCAGGTTTTGCACGATCGACGCCCTGAGCGATATCCACAGACTGTTTACCGATGATGTTGATCACACCACAGGTATCACCATCGTAACCCACATCTGAAGAGGTGTAGCCGATGTCATTAATCACGTCACGAACAAGATCTTCAAGATCAATCCAAGAGGTGGTGCTGATCTCACCAGAGACAATCGCAACCCCGGTTTTCACCATGGTCTCACACGCCACTCGTGCGTACTTGTCCTCTTTTAAAATCGCGTCTAAAACTGCATCAGAGATCTGATCGGCAATCTTATCTGGGTGCCCTTCTGAAACTGATTCAGAGGTGAAAATCGAATATTCGCTCATGAGTAAATCCTATGGGTTAGGTCGAGCCGCACATGCACAGCTCTCAAAATGTGGCAGCCATTGTAACCGGTTAAGAGTCGAGTTCTAAGTAAAAAGAGCTCTACTTCGATGAAACCTTTGATCATTACCCATGAAATTGAGTCATTTTAGCTAATGTCATTTGAATCTAAGCCCCGTCTGCGAGAGAATTTACCCCTCAATTTTTAATACCCCCCGCAGGAGTAGATTAATGTCATCTCGCCGTGAGTTAGCCAATGCGATCCGCGCATTGAGCATGGATGCTGTTCAAAAAGCCAAATCTGGTCACCCAGGTGCCCCAATGGGTATGGCGGATATTGCCGAAGTACTCTGGAATGAGTTCATGAAGCATAACCCAAGCAACCCTCACTGGTTTGATCGCGACCGTTTCGTACTGTCAAACGGCCACGGTTCGATGCTGATCTATTCCTTGTTGCACCTAACCGGTTACGACGTCAGTGCAGAAGATCTGGCTAACTTCCGCCAACTGCATGCTAAGACGGCGGGTCACCCAGAGTATGGTTACTGCCCAGGCGTAGAGACGACGACCGGTCCATTGGGTCAAGGTATCACTAACGCCGTTGGTATGGCTGTCGCTGAGAAGACACTAGCGGCTCAATTCAACCGCCCGGGTCATGAGATCATCGATCACCACACCTACGTGTTCATGGGTGATGGCTGCCTGATGGAAGGTATCTCACACGAAGCTTGTTCACTCGCGGGTACTCTGGGTCTTGGCAAACTGATCGCATTTTGGGATGACAACGGCATCTCGATTGACGGTGAGGTTGAAGGTTGGTTCAGCGATGACACCCCTGCACGTTTTGAAGCTTACGGCTGGCAGGTGATTCGTGGCGTTGATGGTCACGATGCGGAACAGATCATTGCTGCTGTTGAAGCAGCTCAAGCAAACGAAGATCAGCCAACGTTGATCTGCTGTAAAACAATCATCGGCTTTGGTTCGCCAAACAAGCAGGGCAAAGAGGATTGTCATGGCGCACCTTTAGGTGATGACGAGATCGCTTTGGCTCGCCAAGAGTTGAACTGGCCACACGCCCCATTTGAGATCCCAGAAGAGATCGCAGAGGGTTGGGATGCACGTGAAGCGGGAAGCGTTCTTGAAAACGAGTGGAACGAACGCCTTGCAGAGTACTCTGAAGCCTTCCCAGAGCTTGCTGCTGAGTTGATGCGTCGCCTATCGGGTGAATTGCCTGCCGATTTCTCTGAAAAAGCGGATGCTTGGATTGCAGAAGTGGCAGAAAAGGGTGAGACCATCGCGTCTCGTAAGGCTTCTCAAAACGCTCTAAATTCACTGGGACCTATTCTGCCAGAGTTCTTGGGTGGTTCTGCCGACCTAGCGGGCTCTAACCTGACACTGTGGTCTGGCTCTAAAGCAATTAGCGCTGATGATGCGAGCGGTAACTACCTACACTACGGTGTGCGTGAGTTTGGTATGAGTGCGATCATGAACGGCATCGCACTGCACGGTGGTTTCATCCCATACGGTGCGACCTTCCTAATCTTTATGGAGTACGCTCGTAACGCGGTTCGTATGGCGGCTCTGATGAAGCAACGCGCTATCTTTGTTTACACTCACGACTCTATCGGTCTGGGTGAAGATGGTCCTACTCACCAACCGGTTGAGCAGGTAGCTAGCCTGCGTATGACGCCTAACATGGAGACATGGCGCCCTTGTGACGCGGTTGAATCCGCTGTGGCTTGGCGTAACGCGGTTGAGCGTGCCGATGGTCCAAGTTCATTGATCTTCTCGCGTCAGAATTTGCCGCACCAATCTCGCAGTGGTGATCAGATCGCAGCGATCTCTAAAGGTGGCTACATCTTGCAAGATTGTGCCGGCACACCGGATCTAATCCTAATCGCGACAGGTTCTGAAGTTGAGTTGGCTATGGCATCAGCCGAAGCACTGACAGCAGAAGGCAAAGCGGTTCGCGTAGTCTCTATGCCATCAACTGATCGTTTTGATGCTCAGACTGCTGAGTACAAAGAGTCTGTTCTACCGGCTGCGGTTACAGCTCGTGTAGCGATTGAGGCGGGTATTGCAGACTTCTGGTACAAGTACGTTGGCTTTGGTGGCGCGATTGTTGGTATGGAATCCTTTGGTGAATCTGCACCGGCTGGCGAGCTCTTCAAGCACTTCGGCTTCACGGTAGAGAATGTTAAACAGAAGGCGCTAGCCCTCGTTTAAGTTGATCACGCTGGTTTTTAACCGGCGTTTTACTCTCTGAGAGGTGAGATGAGCTACCGAATAGCGATTAACGGTTATGGTCGAATTGGGCAGTGTCTGCTCAGGGCTCTGTTTGAGCGTGGCTTAGAGACTAAGCTTCAACCCATTGCGATTAATGAGTTGGCTGAGCCTGAGACGGTCTCCTATTTGACGCGTTATGACACGACGCATGGCCGCTTCCCGGCACAGGTGTCTCTTAAAGATGATCAGCTAGTTATTCGTGACCACGCCATCCAAATCTTAAATACTCCCAAGCCCGACCAACTCCCTTGGCGTGAAATGGGTATTGATCTGCTGATGGAGTGTTCTGGCTCGTTCAGTGACCGTCAAACAGCTGAGTTGCATCTGAAGCAGGGGGCCAAGCGCCTACTCTTTTCACAGCCCGCTACGGCTGAGGTAGACGCTACCGTTGTGTTTGGCTTAAACCAAGATTCAATAAACGTGAATCATAAAGTGGTCTCAGCCGCCTCCTGTACGACCAATTGTGTGATACCTATATTAGATCAGCTCGATAGGCATTTTGGCATTGAGCAGGGTGTGACCACGACGATTCACTCGGCGATGAATGATCAGCCAGTGATCGATGCTTACCATCACACCGATTTGCGACTAACCCGCAGTGCTCTGCAGTCGATTATTCCGGTGGATACAGGGTTGGCAAAAGGGATCGATCGCCTACTGCCGTCGCTGGAAGGGAAATTTAAGTGCCTCCATTTACGTGTGCCAACCCTTAATGTCTCACTGATGGATATGTCGATCAGCTTAGAGCGTGACACCACTGAAGAGGAGATCAACCAACTCTTTAAATCGCTCTCTGAAGGTCCGTTAAAAGGGTTGTTGGGATACACAGAGGAGCCGCATGCATCGACCGACTTTAACCACGACAGTCGCTCAGTCGTTGTTGATGGCACCCAGACTCGATTGTCCGGCAAGCGTTTACTGAAGCTGGTCTGCTGGTTTGATAATGAGTGGGGCTTTGCCAACCGAATGTTGGATATTGCTGAGCATTGGCTCGCACTGAAACAGAATTAATTAAATGATTGGAGAATAACAATGAACGTAAAACTGATGAAAGATTTGGATCTTGCAGGCAAACGCGTATTGATTCGTGAAGATCTGAACGTTCCTGTTAAAGATGGCAAAGTCACTTCCGATGCTCGTATTCGCGCCTCACTACCGACCATTCAGCTAGCGCTTGAAAAGGGTGCAACAGTGATGTTGATGTCACACCTTGGTCGTCCAACCGAAGGCGAATATGAAGAGCAGTATTCACTAGCCCCTGTAGCGGCCCACTTGGAAGGTCTGTTGGGTCGTGATGTTCCACTGATTAAGGATTGGGTTGAAGGTGGCTTTTCAGTAGAGCCGGGTCAGGTCGTTCTTCTAGAGAACGTTCGTTTCAACGCGGGCGAGAAGAAAGATAACGAAGAGCTATCTAAGAAGATGGCCGCGCTTTGTGATGTCTATGTCATGGATGCTTTCGGTACCGCGCACCGCGCACAAGCATCAACTCACGGCGTGGCACGTTTTGCGCCAATCGCCTGTGCAGGTCCACTGCTAGCGAATGAGCTTGAAGCTTTGGGTAAAGCACTAGATAACCCAGCGCGCCCATTGGTGGCTATCGTGGGTGGCTCAAAAGTATCTACTAAGCTTGAAGTACTTAACTCACTCTCTGAGAAGTGTGATCAGCTCATCGTTGGTGGTGGTATCGCCAACACCTTCTTGGCTGCAGCGGGCAAGCCCGTTGGTACGTCACTGCATGAAGCCGATCTTATTGATACTGCGAAAGCGTTAATGGCTCGCTGTGAAATTCCAATTCCATCGGATGTCGTGACAGCGACTGAGTTTGCAGAGAGTGCGGAAGCGATTACGAAGTCAGCGGACGACGTCGCCGACAATGAAATGATCTTGGATATTGGTCCAGAGACTGCGGGTCAGTTGGCACAAGTATTGCAGAATGCCGGTACCATCATCTGGAACGGTCCAGTAGGCGTGTTTGAATTTGATCAGTTTGGTAACGGTACGGAAGCGTTATCAAGAGCGATTGCTCAAAGTAACGGCTTCTCGATTGCAGGTGGCGGTGATACTTTAGCGGCAGTAGATAAATATTCTATTGCAGATGATGTATCCTACATCTCAACAGGCGGTGGTGCTTTCCTAGAGTTTGTTGAAGGTAAGGTACTGCCGGCAGTCGCTGTGCTTGAAGCACGCGCTAACGGTTAACAGCAAACGATTAATAGCAAATAGGTAAAAAATGGCTCTTATTTCAATGCGACAGCTGCTCGATCATGCAGCAGAGTATGGCTACGGCATTCCAGCGTTCAACGTGAATAACCTGGAGCAGATGCGCGCCATTATGGAAGCAGCTGATCGTGCCGATGCCCCTGTCATCGTGCAAGCCTCTGCCGGTGCGCGCAAGTACGCGGGCTCTAACTTCCTTCGCCACATGATCTTGGCAGCGATTGAGGAGTTTCCACACATTCCTGTCTGTATGCACCAAGATCACGGCACAAGCCCAGCAGTCTGTCAGCGCTCCATTCAACTAGGCTTCTCATCGGTCATGATGGACGGTTCACTGGGTGAAGACGGTAAGACACCGACCGACTACGACTACAACGTTGAGGTGACTCGTCGTACCGTTGAGATGGCTCACGCATGTGGTGTCTCTGTCGAGGGCGAGCTTGGCTGTCTGGGCTCACTAGAAACGGGTGAGGCTGGTGAAGAGGACGGTATCGGTGCAGTCGGTAAGCTTAGCCACGATCAGATGCTGACTGACCCTGAAGAGGCTGCGCAGTTTGTGAAAGCGACTCAGGTCGATGCGCTTGCCATTGCAGTGGGTACTTCACACGGTGCTTACAAGTTTACTCGCCCACCAACGGGAGACATTCTTGCCGTTGATCGTATTCGTGCGATTCACGAACGTATTCCTGGTACTCACCTTGTTATGCACGGTTCATCTTCCGTGCCACAAGAGTGGCTAGAGGTGATCAACCAGTTTGGTGGTGAGATTCCTGAAACTTACGGTGTTCCGGTTGAGCAGTTGGTTGATGGTATCAAGCACGGCGTGCGCAAGGTCAACATCGACACCGATCTTCGTCTAGCGTCGACCGGTGCTGTGCGTAAGTTCTTGGCTGAAAATACCGCTGAATTTGACCCACGTAAGTATCTAGCGAAAACGATTACAGCGATGTCTGATATCGCTTACGCGCGTTACGATGCTTTTGGTGCGGCGGGCAATGCTAGCAAGATCAAAGCGATCAACCTTGAAGATATGACAGAGCGTTACCTCTCAGGTGAACTGGACGCAAAAGTGAATTAATCCAAGTTCACTGGATATCAAGGAGGCTTAGGCCTCCTTTTTTGTCTCTAGTGTATGGATTCTGTATGCAACTTACTCCAGGGCTCGGTGATGTCGTACCAGATGACCGCACTGAAATACTCCATCTGTCCCGCTTCTAGCTGCTCATAGTTCACTTCAAAACTGTGTAGCGTTTGTAGGCCCTGTTGGTGGGTATGATGATCGACGATCTGAAGGGATTGCCACTCTCGCTGCAGTCCCATCTTGCGCAGGTGTTCACCCAGTAACTCCAGTAGATCAGAGTTGCCATTGATCGTTGAAGAGTAGACGACGAAAGGGGTCTCTGGCCAGCCTGTCCCCTCGGTTATGTTGAGCTGATAATCGGTTGTTCTGCGCATGATCTGATCCTTAATTGAATATAGTTACGTTTCATCACGCTGAATCGATTGGCGCAATGATAGAATACCGTCATAACCGAACGATGGAGCCATAAGATGGACAGCAAAACCCCCTTCTACTCAATGACGCCTGATCGTGTCATCGATGCGGTTGAGTCTCAGGGGTGGCTGAGTGATTTCCGTATCCTTGAGTTAAACAGTTACGAAAACCGCGTCTATCAAGTTGGCATCGATCAAGCTGATCCCTTAATTACTAAGTTCTACCGCCCGAACCGATGGAGTGATGCGCAAATCCAAGAGGAGCATGATTTCTGTTTTGAGTTGGCTGATGCCGATATCTCTGTCGTTGCACCCTTGAAAAATAGCGAAGGGGAGAGCCTGCTCAACTTTGATCAGTTTCGTTTCACCCTCTTTCCACGACGAGGAGGAAGGGCACCTGAACTGGATGATCCTGAACACCTTTATCAACTGGGTGTTGCCCTCGGCCAAATACACTCTGTTGGCGCAGCTAAGCCGTTTGTAGAGAGACCCTCTTTAGATGTCGATAGCTACGGCTGGCAGAGTCGAGAGTTGCTACTGTCTGAACATATTCCACAGAGTCTTCGTGCAGCCTATGAGTCGATTTCACAAGAGGTGCTCGATAGGGTAGAGAAGCGTTTCTCAGACTATTCAGACCTTGAATCCATTCGCGTGCACGGTGATTGTCACAGTGGCAATGTGCTTTGGCGTGATGATCGACCGCACTTCGTGGATTTCGATGACGCCCGTATGGCTCCCGCTATTCAGGATATCTGGATGCTTTTGACGGGCGAGCGCCATCAGATGGAGATGCAACTGAGTGAAGTGATTGCCGGCTATGAGGAGTTTTTTGAGTTCAATCCTCGCGAGCTCAACCTTGTCGAGCCACTAAGAACACTAAGAATGATGAACCACGCTGCTTGGATCGCAAAACGTTGGGATGACCCCGCCTTCCCTAAAGCCTTTCCATGGTTTAACACAGAGCGCTACTGGGGTGAGCATCTGCTCGATCTTAAAGTGCAGCTCTCAGCCCTCGATGAGCCTGTACTGAAACTGCTTTAGATCTTACGCGCTCGTGCTGGCTTCCCTTTAAGAGGACGCTGGCGCAGGATCTCGACAGCACGATCAGCCAGTGTTCTTGGCACGGCTACGTAACTGTTGAAGTCTTGTACGGTAATGTTGCCGATCTGATCGCCTTTGATCTCTTTTGTTGCGGTTAGAGCACCGACAATGTCTCCGGGGCGAATCTTATTCTTGCGACCCATTGAGATCGCAATGGTGCGCAGGTTCGATTGCAGTTTAATCACATTGTTAATCTGTGGGCGGGGCATCGGTTTAGCTTCCAGTGACAAACCAACTGCTGTATTGATCTTCTCTAAACGGAACCCATCTTTAGCGCCGACCAGAGAGATAGCTTGGCCCTTACGACCAGCACGGCCCGTTCGGCCACAGCGGTGTGTGTAGACAGCCGAATCACCGGGCAGGCTGGCATTGAGTACCAGATCAACCGAGTCGATATCCAAACCACGTGCGGCAACATCCGTGGCGATCAAAAATCTTAACGTGCCGTTACTGAAGCGAATCAGTACCTGATCACGATCACGTTGTTCCATGTCACCATGTAACACGCCCGCTTTTAGACCGTAAGAGCGTAGCTCTTGCCCTAACTGGTTACAGCTCTCTTTGGTATTACAGAAGATGATGGCGGATTCCGGCATTACGGACGTCAATACCGCCAAAGTGCCTTGCCCCATTTGAGTTCGATCGCACTGGTAGGCACGATGCTTAATCGTGCTGATATCGGGATCTTTGGCAGCGATGCGCACCTCTTTAGGGTTGCGCTGATACTCTTTACTCAGTGCTTGGATGTTCTCAGGGTAGGTAGCCGAAAACAGAAGTGTCTGGCGATCTTTCGGCATTTGGCCAAGGATACGATCTAGGTCATCTTGGAAACCCATATCGAGCATACGATCCGCTTCATCAAACACCAGTGTTGAGACTTGTGATAGATCGAGAGTACGTTTGCGCAGGTGATCAACGATTCGCCCCGGTGTACCGACGATGATGTGTGCTCCGTGCTCTAGTGAACCAATTTGCGGGCCGATAGGTTGGCCACCACAGAGTGATAAGATCTTGATATTACCGGGGTGGCGCGCGAGTTTACGAAGCTCATCGGCGACCTGGCCGGCCAATTCGCGTGTTGGGCATAGCACTAACGCCTGAATGCAGAAACGTTTGGGCTCTAGGCGCTCCACCAGTGGCAGACCAAAGGCCAATGTTTTACCACTTCCCGTGGCTGCTTGTGCAAGCAGATCAGTACCCTCAAGGCTGTAAGGAAGACTTGCAGCTTGGATCTCGGTCATCGACTCGTAGCCGATCGAAGCCAAATTGTTTAACTGGCCTTCAGAAAGGGGGAGGGATTTGAACGATTTAGATTTGCTCACGGGTATGCCTTCAACTTGATAGTGCGCGAAGTATACCAGAGCTGATATCAACTAGCGCCAATCTATTCCAAGCAGATTAGCGACCTCTTCAAGGGTGTGATTAATCTCAGCATCGATTTTGAGGTCTAGCATCTCATCGGCACGAGTCACTCCTTGCGTCAGCGCCGCTTGTGGAATCTGTTGTTGCCGTGCATGGCGGTTAAAGCGAAATCCGGAGAACACCTGTAGTGAAGTGCCAATACAGAGCAGCGCATCTGACCCCTCCAAAGCATCAATCGCACTGAAGACAGTCTCCTTGGGAACGTTATCGCCAAAATAGACCACTCGTGCCTTCATGACGCCACCACAATCAGGGCAGTTCGGCACATTGAAGTGACTAAAATCGGCTTCAAGGTCAGCATCCCCATCGGGTCTTGGCGACGAGAGCGGGACGTTAAACTCTGGATTTTCACGACGACACCACTGGTGCATCTCGTCTCGGGTAATCTCATGATCACACTCAATGCACGCCACAATATCAGCACGGCCATGCAGATCGACCACCTTCTGGCTACCCGCTTTTTGATGCAGACGATCGACGTTCTGGGTCACCAGCAGTTCAACGCGGTTCTGCTTTTCAAGTGCGGCCAGTATTTTGTGTGCGTTACTCGGCTGAGCATCACGCATCGTATGCCAACCGGCTAAGCTTCTTCCCCAGTAGCGTTGACGTACCGCTAACTGACTGATGAATTGACCATGCTGCACCGGTGGAGGCGATTGCCAGTTACCCTCCGCATCGCGATAAGCCGGAATGCCTGAGCCAGTACTGATGCCCGCTCCCGTTAGTATGAACAGTTTTGGGTATCGCTCTATAAAGTCGGCCAGCTGTTGGCTCTGAGGGTTAAATTTTGTCATCAATTGCTTTCTAAATGCTTGCTTATTCTCTGATTTAGGCATGAAATGCAGATCTTATCTTTTTGAGTTCATCCCTATGTCACCTGCTCAACCCCTAACTGAATTACAAACCTATGCAGATGAAGAGGTTCTATTTGAACAGATCGCCAATAACCTGCAAAGCCAAGGCTATGCCATCTGCCCAGCGTCACTGCCGATTGAGCTGGGGCAGGAGATCTGTGAACAGTTATACGGGCTAGATGAAACTGAGTTCACTGCCGCGGGTATCGGTCGTCAAGATCAGCACATGCACAATGAATTTGTGCGAACGGATCGTATCTGTTGGTTTACAGGCGAGACTCCGACAGGCGCTCGCTGGTTAGCTTGGGCAAATCGGTTACAAGGCTATTTGAACCGTCGTCTATTCCTAGGCTTGTTCTCATTTGAAAGCCATTTGGCTCACTACAGTGCTGGTGACTTCTATAAGCGTCACTATGATGCGTTCCGAGATCAGCGTAACCGGGTGCTGTCGATGGTCGTATACCTCAACCCTAATTGGGGTCCGGATGATGGCGGTGAGCTGGTGCTTTACCAAAATGATGCAGATACCGAAGGACTTAAAGTCACCCCATTAATGGGCACGGTTGTTCTGTTTTTGAGTGAAGAGTTTCCTCACGAAGTGTTACCCGCACAACGAGATCGCTACTCCATTGCGGGCTGGTACCGCGTCAACGGTACAACCCCAGATCGAGTCGATCCACCTAGATAAAAAAACGGGCCCTAGAGGCCCGTTTTTGATCGTGCGGAGTTATCTATTAACGAGCCGCTTTTAGCTCTAGACGACGTGCGTGTAGTGCTGGTTCTGTGTAGCCGTTTGGCTGTTTGCAGCCATCGATGACCAAGTCACACGCCGCTTTGAACGCGATGTTGTTATCGATGTCGTCGCACAGTGGCGTGTAAGTTGGGTCGTTCGCATTCTGGCGATCAACAACAGCCGCCATGCGTTTTAGAGTCTCCATTGCCTGCTCTTCTGAACAGATGCCGTGACGAATCCAGTTCGCGATGTGCTGACTAGAGATACGCAGTGTTGCGCGGTCTTCCATTAGGCCCACATCATTGATGTCTGGCACTTTAGAACAACCGATACCCGAATCAACCCAACGAACAACGTAGCCAAGGATACCCTGTGCGTTGTTGTCCAGTTCCGCTTGGATCTCTTCTGCACTCCACTGTGGGTTTCGCTCGACAGGGATGGTTAGGATATCGTCTAGTGAAGCGCGTTCGCGCTTAGCCAACTCTTCCTGACGACCGAAGACGTCAACCTTGTGATAGTGAAGAGCGTGCAGGGTTGCACCAGTGGGTGATGGAACCCATGCGGTGTTTGCACCCGACATTGGGTGGCCAATCTTCTGATCGAGCATGTTCGCCATCTGATCAGGCATCGCCCACATACCCTTACCGATCTGCGCTTTACCGCTTAGGCCACAAGCAAGACCGATATCTACGTTCCAGTTTTCGTAAGCAGCAATCCAAGAGGCTGCTTTCATATCACCTTTGCGAATCATTGGACCCGCTTCCATCGAGGTGTGGATCTCGTCGCCGGTGCGATCTAGGAAGCCAGTGTTGATGAAGACAACGCGCGAGCTTGCGGCACGGATACACTCTTTCAAGTTGATCGTTGTACGACGCTCTTCGTCCATGATGCCAACTTTAATGGTGTTCTCTGCTAGGCCTAGTGCCTGTTCAACGCGACCCATAAGCTCGTTGGTGAAGGCCACCTCTTCAGGGCCGTGCATCTTCGGCTTAACGATGTAGATAGAGCCTGTGACGGTGTTGTTGAATTTGCCATTGTGCTTCACGTCGTGGATAGAGATCGTTGACGTGATCATGCCATCCATGATGCCTTCAGGTACTTCGTTACCCTCTTTGTCGATGATCGCGTTGTTGGTCATTAGGTGGCCAACGTTACGAACGAACATCAAAGAGCGGCCCTTCAGTGCCATAGGCTGACCATCTTTACCGGTGTATTCACGATCACCGTTGATGGTACGAGTGAATGATTTGCCACCTTTTTCGATGGTCTCGCTGAGTGTGCCTTTGATCAGACCCAACCAGTTGCGGTAAACCAGCGTCTTATCTTCAGCATCAACCGCAGCAACAGAGTCTTCACAGTCCATGATGGTTGTTAGCGCCGACTCCATCACAATGTCTTTAACGCCGGCTTTGTCTTCAGAACCGATCTGGCTTGATGCGTCGATCTGGATTTCAAAGTGCAGACCGTTGTTGATCAATAGAACCGATTCTGGAGCTGCAGCATCGCCTTTGTAGCCAACGAACTGCTCAGGGTTAGCCAGAGCAACGGCTTGGCCACCAATGGTAGCTACCAGTGAACCCTCTGCAACGGTGTAGGCGGTTACATCAGCGTGTGAACCTGAGGCAAGTGGTGCGGATTCGTTAAGGAAGTCGCGGCCGAATGCGATTACCTTAGCACCACGGGCTGGGTTGTACTCTTTAGTGATCTCGGCACCGCCATCGGTAGAGATCGCATCGGTACCGTACAGCGCATCATATAGGCTGCCCCAACGAGCGTTAGCCGCGTTAAGTGCAAAGCGTGCATTCATTACCGGTACTACCAGCTGTGGACCAGCCATGGTCGCCATCTCAGGATCGACATTCGAGGTCGTGATCTTAAAGTCAGGACCTTCCTCAACCAGGTAGCCAATCTCTTTTAGGAAGGCTTTGTACTCAGCAAAGTCGTAACCATCCTGATGCGCGCGGTACCACTCATCCATCTGCTCTTGGATCTGATCACGTTTAGCCAGCAGTTCGCGGTTGCGAGGAGCTAGATCGTGAATAATTGATGCGAATGAGCTCCAAAATGCATCGGTGCTGACGCCTGTGCCTGGAAGTACTTCGTCGTTAACGAAAGTGTAGAGTTCTGTAGCGACCTGTAGGCCATTAACTTCGGTACGTTGAATCATAATTACTCCTGAGTTTCGCGTAGGCCGGCATCTTTTCGCCGATGGGGTCGCGGTTTCAATTTGTGCTATGCAACATTAAACGACTGCTGCTTATATGTAACCCACCTTTAGTCTCAAGTGTGAAATGTTCTATTTCATACTGTGGAAAATGGGTCTTTTTTTCGTAGTGTGAAATTAGAAATGAAAAAGCCCAGCATCGCTGGGCTTTGGTCACTCTTTAAAGTCGACTTAGAAGAGTCGGCGGCAGCGAATCGTGCCATCAATTTCAGACAGTTTTTCAACCGCAATTTTTGAGCTGTCAGCGTCGACATCGATCACAACATAGCCCACTTTTTCATTGGTCTGCAGGTACTGACCGACGATGTTGATGTCATTTTCCGAGAAGATGTTGTTGATCTTAGAAAGGACACCCGGCACGTTTTTGTGAACGTGAAGAAGGCGGTGTGCATTGTTGTGGCCAGGAAGAGCCACCTCTGGGAAGTTAACCGAGGTGATCGACGAACCGTTGTCAGAGTACTTAACCAGCTTCTCTGCCACTTCGTAGCCGATGTTCATCTGCGCTTCCATTGTAGAACCGCCCACGTGTGGAGTTAGGATGACGTTATCGAACTTGCGTAGAGGGCTAATGAACTCGTCGTCGTTTGAGCGTGGCTCAACTGGGAATACGTCGATCGCAGCGCCCAGTAGTTTGCCGCTCTCTAGCGTTTCACAGAGTGCATCGATATCAACCACGGTTCCGCGAGCTGCGTTGATTAGGATTGAGCCTTGCTTCATCGCTTCAAACTGGATTGGCCCCATCATGTTCTGTGTTGCAGCAGTCTCTGGAACGTGAAGCGAGACAACATCACACATGCCTAGAAGCTCGTGCAGAGTGCCGACCTGTTTCGCATTGCCCAGTGGCAGCTTAGTGATGACGTCGTAGAAGTAGACCTCCATACCCAGGCCTTCAGCCATAACACTTAGCTGAGAACCGATGCTACCGTAACCGATAATACCGAGCTTCTTACCACGCACTTCGAAGCTATTCTTAGCCGTTTTCTGCCAACCACCACGGTGTGCAACCGCATTTTTCTCTGGTACACCGCGCATCAGCATGATGGTCTCAGCAAGAACCAGTTCAGCCACAGAGCGAGTGTTTGAGTAAGGTGCGTTGAAGACCGCTACACCGCGTTCAGTCGCTGCTTGCAGATCAACCTGGTTGGTGCCGATACAGAAACAGCCAACTGCGACCAGTTTTTCGGCCGCATCAAATACTTTTTCAGTCAGCTGAGTGCGCGAGCGAATGCCAACGAAATGAGCATCAGCGATGCGCTCTAGTAGCTCCTCTTCTGGAAGCGAGCCGGTGTGGAACTCAATGTTGGTGTAGCCTTGCGCGTTCAATGTATCAACGGCTGACTGGTGCACACCTTCCAATAGAAGAATTTTAATTTTGCCTTTTTCTAGAGACGTCTCTTTGCTCATTTTTGCCACTCGATTCTGAGGTTTAACCACTAGGGCTTAAAAATTTAGGGGCGCGATTATAGCACAAACGGGCGATTGGTCGGCTTTTATACAATCGTAGTGGGCGAAATATTCTCAGGTTAAGCTGAAGAATTTTGATTTAACAGGCGCCATTTTGTTCTGAACGAATCTTTAGACATAAAAAAGCCCTCTTTAAGAAGAGGGCCTTTTAAAAATGCCGGTTAGCTGTAGTAGCAGAGGTAAGCAGTTGCTGTTGCTACTTTGACATCGAATGAGCTGTTAGCGGGAACATTGAACTGGCTGCCAGCTGGAAAGCTTTGGAATTCAGTGGCTTCAGGGAGGCGAACAACCAGTTCACCGTGTACCACCTTCATTACTTCGTTCTGGCTAGTGCCAAACGTATATTCACCCGGTGCCATAACACCAGAGGTCACAGGACCGTCGGCTGACTCGAAGCCGATCGATTTTACATTGTCATCAAAGTAAGAGTTAACTGACAGCATGGGTGTCTCCTAAAAAATTGAACGCAAATAGTATTCAGAGTTGTTGGGTTTGTCACTACCGATCTAAAGGAGTAGGCTTCGCCCATTCATTGCACGGATTGCAGATTAACCATGATTGAAGCGAACAGCCGCGAATATTGGCGTGCCACCTTGGCCCTCTGTTTAGGGTCGTTCATGATTTTTGCCAATGTCTACATCACTCAACCTCTCCTACCGACCCTAGCCGAAGAGTTTCAGGTCTCAGCGCTAGAGGCCAGTTGGACCTTCACCATCACTACGCTGACCTTGGGTCTATCCTTGTTGTTCTACGGTGCACTGTCAGACTCTTTAGGGCGTCGAGGCATCATGATTCTGACGCTGGCGGGTGTGATGGGCTGTGGATTTGCGTTGAGTCAGGTTGAAGGCTATCACCAACTTCTAATACTACGGGCCGCTCAAGGGCTTTTATTAGGTGGGTTGCCTGCCATTGCTATCGCTTACATGAACGATGAATTTACTCCACGCGCACTCTCTTTGGCGGTGGGTCTGTACATTGGCGGTAACACCCTTGGGGGAATTGGCGGTCGCTTAATTGGTGGCTTTGTGGGTGAGTCATTGGGGTGGCAAGGCGCCTTTCTAGTGATGGCGCTGATCAGCCTAGCCTGCGTGGCGACCTTTGTTTATCTGCTACCTAGATCGAAACGCTTTGAATCCAGACCGTTAAGAGTAGGCCCCATGCTACGATCAATGGGCGATCACCTCTCCAATCCGATGTTGCTGAGCGCGTATCTCATTGGCGGCCTCAACTTCTTTATCTTCATTAATCAGTACAGCTACATTACCTTCGTTTTGGCGGATGATCCCTACAACTTGCCTGCCAGTCTGCTGGGTATGTTGTTTTTGACCTATCTGACCGGCACTTTTGGCTCAGCCATTTCGGGCAAAGTGTCAGACTATCTTTCTCAGCCGAGAGCGATGGCGTTGGGTATTGCCATTTTAGCGGTGGGCAGTTGTGTCACTCTGTTTGATTCGCTCATTATGATCATCATCGGCTTCTTAATTAATAGCTTTGGCTTCTTCTTTAGCCACTCTACTGCCAGCAGTTGGGTCAGCAAGCAAGCAACGCATGCCAAAGCGAGCGCCTCTTCACTCTATCTACTCTTCTACTATCTCGGCGCTAGTCTGGGTGGTTTCTATCTGCAGCCCTTCTGGTCGATCTGGCACTGGCCAGGTGTGATTTTAGGCTCTTTGATCGTGTTAGTTCTGACCTTCAGCTACTCAATCCGCTTAGAGAGAAAACGTCAGGCCCTTGCGGGTTAGAGAACCTGACAGCAGTTTGCATCCAGAACGCTGTTTAACGCGTATCTTTTAATTTTGGACGCACCATGGCCGATCTTTTAATCATAGGCAGTGGCGGAATTGGTCAGGCGTTTGCTGAACAGTCCACCATTCGCAGCCCTGACACTCGAGTGCTCACAACTACAAGATCCTCATCGGGTGACGAGCCGATAGTCCTTGATCTAACCGATACTAATACTTTTAAGCCCTGTATCGATCAGTTGAAAGAGCTTGAATTTGATCCCGTTAGAATCATTTTTTCTCAAGGTTTGCTGCACAACGAGACTCAACGTCCAGAGAAGTCTCTGCGCGAAATAGATCTTGATTGGATGACACAAGTAATGCAGGTCAATGCCCTCGGCCCAATGGCGTTTCTGGCCCAGTTGATGCGTCTTATTCCGCGTCAGTCAGAGCTGCAGATCGCTTTTCTATCGGCACGTGTTGGCAGTATTTCCGATAACCAACTAGGCGGTTGGTACGGCTATCGAGCATCTAAAGCGGCTCTGAATATGCTGATTAAAACCCTCAGTATCGAACTTGCAAGAACTCACCCTAAGGTTCAACTGTTGGCGCTGCACCCAGGTACAACCGATACAGAACTATCTAAACCCTTTCAGGCCAGAGTACCGGAAGGTAAACTCTTTACTACGACCTTTGCCGCCAGTGCGCTACTGGATGTTATGGAGAGTGCTCGCGGGGGGCAGAGTGGTCAATTTTTAGCTTGGGATGGCTCTTCAATACCCTGGTAAGCCTTTAAGGAGTTTGTATGCTTTGGATTAAGATGTTTCACATTCTGGCGATGACGAGCTGGATGGCCGGTATTTTCTATCTACCTCGTATATTCGTGCACTATGTAGAGGGTAAGGCTGCAGGGCAAGATGTTGCGCGCTTGTCGATTATGGCGTCAAAACTCTACGGTTTTATGACCATTATGGCGATTTTCACACTGGGCTTAGGGCTCTGGTTATGGCTAGGATATGGCTTTAGCGGTGGCTGGATGCACGCTAAATTGCTGTTTGTTGGTTTTTTGATCGGTTTCCATTTCTGGTGTCGATCTTACTTACAGAGACTAAAGCGCGATGAGCTTACTCAGAGTGGCCGTTACTTTCGACTCTTTAATGAGTTACCACTACTCATCTTCGTGCCGATACTTATCTTTGTTGTTGTGAAGCCTTTCTAAGCGCCTTTTAACAACCTCTCTAAACGGCGCTCGATCAACTCAGCTCTCTGCTTCAGTTGTCGAGTGTCGTCAATAAACCCTTCAAACTCAACGCGCGTTGGCAGCAAGTTGATCTCCTCTTGGAGGTACTCTTTGGCGGTCGTTGTCAGAGTCTGACGACTGCTGTTTGCCCACTCGATCGACTGATTGATCGGCTTCATAACTATAGCGGCAGGAAGATCACCGATTTGATCTGCTAACCAAGCTTCCCAGTCTAGGCTTGGGTTATCAAATGCGTGAGAGAGGCGTTGTAGCAGCGCGGAATCGCCTTTTACCTCGACGCCTTGGCCGAACATGACGCTATTGGGGTCATTCAGCAGTTTAAGCAGACCTGAGGCTGCTCCCGTTAAATGAGTGGTAGGTTCGCCATCGAATTCACGCATGACGGCGACTTGGTCATCGCTAAAAATCAGTGTGATTCTCAGCTCTTGTGGTATCAGGGTGATTCCTAAACTCTGACCGGCGAGCTTGCTGAGCGTGTTACGAGCGCTAGGACGCGTAGCGAGATAAGCGTTTATCGCTGATTCAATGGAGCCTGTTAGAGTCGCATCGATCAGATTCATAAACCTCTCCTCTCAACCGACTCTGTTAGGGTTTAATCCCAGTGTGAAGTGCGACAATGCCTTGGGTCAGGTTGCGGTAACGCGTCTGAACAAAGCCGGCACTGTCCATCATCCCTTTCAGAGTCTCTTGATCAGGATGCATGCGAATCGATTCTGCCAAGTAGCGGTAGCTTTCGGCATCGTTAGCAATCAACTGCCCCATTTTCGGCAGTAGATTAAAGGAGTAGAAGTCGTAGGCTTTTGTCAGTAGTGGGTTCTCAGTTTTAGAGAACTCCAACACCATCAATTTACCGCCTGGCTTCAGTACCCGATTCATAGAGCGCAGTGCAGCGTCTTTGTCGGTCACGTTGCGGAGGCCAAAGGCGATGGTGATGATATCGAAGGTGTTGTCTTCAAAAGGGAGGCATTCGGCATTGGCTTGAACGTACTCAACGTTGCCCGCAACGCCTTTATCGATCAGTTTGTCGCGACCCACTTTTAGCATGGAGTCGTTGATATCCGCCAACACCACCTTGCCTGATTGGCCAACGATCTGTGCAAAGCGGCGTGTTAAATCACCTGTTCCGCCAGCGATATCGAGAATTTTATGTCCAGGACGAGCACCGGAACTTTCGATCGTAATGCGCTTCCAAATACGGTGAATACCGCCCGACATCAGATCATTCATCACGTCATACTTAGCGGCTACCGAGTGAAATACGTCGGCAACACGGTTAACTTTTTCATCAACCGGTACCTCTTGGTAGCCAAAGTGCGTGGTGTTTTTCTGATTGTCTGACATGGGGTTGGATCCACTTAACTGTTCAATGGGGCTATTGTAACGACTGAGTGGGAGCTTGTCGTTAACCTATCGCAATCATTCCGTTGTCTCGGCTAGCACCGGCTGCATCAAGTCGAGCGAGATAATCACTCCAATACTGCTGTTGATTGTGCGCTAGGTCGTGGAGGTAGGCCCAGGTATAGAGCCCAGAGTCGTGCCCATCATCAAAGATCAGCTTCAGAGCATAGTTGCCGCTTGCTTCGACACCTTTAAGTCCAACCAAGCGCTTGCCAGTCTGAAGGACCTCTTGACCAATGCCATGCCCACGAACCTCTGCAGAGGGGCTATGAACACGCAAAAACTCGGCGGTCAGCTCATAGTTGCCATCTTCATAAACCAACTCAAGAGTCTTAGAGCGCTTGTGAAGATGGATCTGTTTAGGCATGGGCACAGAACTCATGGGGTAACCTCGTATTACAGAATGTAGTGACTCAAGTCCTCGTCGGCGCTCAGTTCACCAAGGTATTGGTCTACAAAGTTACGATCAATTTCGACGGTTTGACCACTCTTATCCGCAGCGCTGAAAGAGAGCTCCTCAAGTAGGCGCTCCATCATCGTGTGCAGACGTCGTGCTCCAATGTTTTCGGTCTTCTCGTTCACCGACCAGGCGAGCTCGGCGATGCGCTGAATCCCCTCTTGAGTAAACTCAATCGAAACGCCTTCAGTAGCCATCAGGGCTTTATATTGCTCTGTAAGAGCGGCTTTGGGCTCGGTCAAAATACGAGAGAAGTCTTCTGGTGTCAGTGCTTCCAGTTCTACACGAATCGGTAAGCGACCTTGGAGTTCTGGAATCAGATCTGATGGGCGAGCCAAGTGGAAGGCGCCTGACGCAATGAACAGTATATGATCGGTTTTGATCATGCCGTGCTTCGTGCTGACCGTACACCCTTCGATTAGTGGTAGAAGATCTCTCTGTACCCCTTCACGTGATACGTCAGCGTTACCAGACTCGGCGCGTTTACACACCTTGTCGATCTCATCTAAGAAGACAATGCCATTCTGCTCTACCGCTTCTAGCGCTTGCTGTTTGAGGTCGTCCTCTTTAATCAGCTTAGCGGCTTCCTCTTCGGTTAGAAGCTTGAAGGCTTCTGATACTTTAAGACGGCGCGACTGCTTCTTATCCTGCCCCATGTTGGCGAAGAGGCTCTGCAACTGATTCGTCATCTCCTCCATGCCTGGTGGTGTCATGATCTCAACACCAACTTTGGGTTGAGCAATTTCAATATCGATCTCTTTATCGTCGATCTGACCTTCACGCAGCTTTTTGCGGAAGATTTGGCGGGTTGCTGAGTCTGTTTTGTCTAGCTCTTCACTACCGATAGGGCGTGCTTCAGGTAGCAGTGCGTCCAGAATGCGCTCTTCTGCAGCCTCTTCAGCACGGAACTTGTTCTTCTCGATCGCCTGTTCACGCAGCATTTTGATCGATTGGTCGACCAGATCGCGGATGATGGTCTCAACATCACGACCCACATAGCCGACTTCGGTGAATTTTGTCGCTTCAACCTTAATGAATGGAGCGTTGGCAAGCTTCGCCAAACGACGTGCAATCTCAGTCTTACCCACACCGGTTGGACCAATCATAAGAATGTTCTTTGGGGTAACTTCTCCGCGCATCTCTTCATTCAGTTGCATGCGGCGCCAACGATTACGCAAGGCAATTGCAACAGAGCGCTTAGCGGAATCCTGACCAATAATGTGACGATCGAGTTCTGATACGATCTCGCGAGGGGTCATAGCTGACATAAAAGGCTCCTTAAGCGACAGACTCGAGTTGTTCGATGGTTAGGTTGGCGTTAGTGAAGACACAGATATCTGCTGCGATCTGAAGGCTCTTCTCAACGATGTCACGTGCGTTTAGTTCACTGTTATCGACCAGCGCGCGAGCTGCCGCAAGAGCATAGTTACCGCCTGAACCGATCGCAATGACACCGTCTTCAGGTTCGATCACATCGCCACTGCCAGAGATTAGAAAGGTCTTCTCAGAGTTGGCCACCAGCATCAAGGCCTCTAATCGACGCAACACTCGATCCGAGCGCCACTCGCGAGCAAGGTGGATAACCGCGTTCACAATGTTGCCTTGGTGTTTATCAAGCTGTTGCTCAAATAGATCGCGAAGAGTAATCGCATCGGCAGTACTACCAGCAAAGCCTGTGATGACTTTGTGTTTATCGATGACATTAACTTTACGGGCGCTACCTTTCATTACGGTATTACCCAGAGAGACTTGGCCGTCGCCGCCTACAACGACTTGATCACCGCGGCGAACAGAAACAATAGTGGTCATTAGAGATTTTCCCAATCATAAGCTTATCTGCATTTATTGGGATGAATCGCCCGTTTTCAAGGCTAGTTTACTTTGCGCTTAACTGGGTGGATGTTCAGCTTTTCGAGTTTGGCTGTGGCGCTTTTTAACTCGTTATAGGTCGAGAAGTTTCCAGTCGATACTCGGTACCAAACGCCGTTGCTCCCCTCTGTACGGGACATGGTCACGTTTGGCAGGCCAGAAAGTGCCAGTCGTGCACGCTGAGCTTCAGCATCGCGTGCATTGCGGAATGAGCCTGTCTGCAGTCGGTAAACGGCATCCAGTGAAGCCGTTTTGGGGGTCGAAACATAGGCTGACTCTTCAGGTGTTTGGACTTCGCTCTCTTCTAATAGCTTGTAGAAACCAAACCGCTCATCCTGTGACTCTAGGTCGATGTTATCTAAAGGCAGAGATTCCCCAGGTTGTCGGGGTTCGACTTTAGCGGGAATCACGGGCTCCAGTGTTGGAACCTGCTGAACCGCTTTGCTATTGCTCGTTGGTGCCGGTTGTTTAATCAAAAAGAAGATCAGACCAGCAAGCAGACCCAAAGCCACGACAACAGCAAGCACTAATCCTGCAGATACTCCTGAAGGTTGAGGAGCAGCCGGTGTTTTGCGAGCGCTCGAAGTGGTACGAGTGGCACCAGCTCGAGGCCTATTTGACTTGGGTTTGGATGCAAAGTCTCGATTCGACATGGTTACATCTGTTCAGGTGCTGACACACCCAAAATGGTGAGACCGTTTGCGATGACTTGGCGCACCGCCATGGAAAGCGTGATGCGTGCATTACGCAGTGCTTCATCCTCAATCAGCATCTTATGGCCGTTATAGTAGGCGTGGTAATCCGACGCGAGGTCACGCAGGTAGTTAGCCAGTTGGTGGGGCTCGAAGTTGGCTGCAGCCTGTTTAACCGTCTCTGGGTATTTGCTCAGTGCGGTCACAAGGTCACGCTCCGCTTCGCTATCCAAACGCTCCAGTGATGCTAAGCCCATCGCTTGGTCCCAAGCCATCCCTTCACTCTCTAATTTGCGCAGTACCGAGCAGATGCGAGCGTGAGCGTACTGGATGTAGTAGACCGGGTTATCCTTAGATTCTGACTTGGCAAGGTCTAGGTCAAAGTCCATGTGCTGATCGGCTTTACGAGTAACATAGAAGAATCGACAAGCGTCATTGCCCACCTCGTCGCGAAGCTCACGCAGTGTGACGAATGAACCGGAACGAGTCGACATCTGAACGCGCTCGCTGCCACGGTAAAGAATGGCGAACTGAACCAGTTTTACGACCAGACGCTCTGGATCGTACCCAAGTGCCTGAATGGCCGCTTTGACTCGAGTAATGTAGCCGTGGTGATCGGCACCCCAGACGTTGATAACTGTTTGGAAACCGCGCTCAAATTTGTTCATGTGGTAGGCGATGTCAGAGGCAAAGTAGGTGGTTTGGCCGTTGGCACGTTTAACCACACGATCTTTATCATCTCCGAAATCGGTCGATTTGAACCAGATATTGCCACCCTCTTCGTACAGGTAGCCCTTATCATCAAGGCGTTTCAGTGCCTCATCAACATCACCGCTGGAAGTCAGTGAGCGCTCACTAAACCAGCACTGGTAGTTCACGCCGAACTCACCCAAGTCTTCGCGAATATCGCCTAGGATAGAGTCCAGGCCGGCATCGAATAGGGTTCTGTACTGTGCGCCAAGGATGTTTTGAGCGCGATCGATAAGCCCATCGATGTGAAGCTCTTTATCGCCGCCTGCCGGTTCATCAGCAGGGACATCGAGATAGAGATCATCGAGTGAACACTGCAGTGCATCACCCTGAGTGGCTTTTAAGCTAGCAGCGATGTCACGAATGTACTCACCCTGGTAGCCGTTGGCTGGGAAGGTGATGGTATCGCCAAGCAACTCGAGGTAGCGAAGAAAGACGCTGACCGCCAGAATGTTCATTTGGCGACCCGCATCGTTGACGTAGTACTCACGCTCAACGTTCATACCACCGGCTTCCAGTAGGTCGGCCAGTGTTGCACCGTAAGCGGCACCGCGGCCATGACCTACGTGCAATGGTCCTGTTGGGTTAGCAGAGACAAACTCTACCTGTACACGATCATCGCTGGTTGGTTTACTGCGGCCAAACTGGTCAGTCTGCTCCAGTACATCGGCAACTACTGAGTAGATTGCAGCATCGTTGACAAAGAAGTTGATGAAGCCAGGACCAGCGATCTCAGCTTTATCAACGACCGTTGAAGCTGGAAGAGCTTGCAAAATCATCTCTGCAATAGCGCGTGGGTTTTGGCGAGCCGGTTTGGCCAGTGTCATCGCAAGGTTGGTCGCAAGATCACCGTGCGCCTTGTCACGTGTGTTTTCAACTTGGATGTTTGGCTCAAGATCAGCAGGGAGTTTGCCCTCTGCTTTCAGTGCTTCAATGGCGCCGTTTAACAGGAGCGCTATCTGTTCTTTCATGTCTTTACTCAGTGAAATAGATCGATGGTGTAGTCTGTCACTACAAAGTTGGCTGCATTATATCGTTTTGCAGCCCTTAAAAGCTATCGACAGGGTCAATGTCTATGTTCCAGCGAACGCGACTCGACTCTTTGTCTTGCTCCAACCAATTTTGTGCCGCTTTCAGAGTGCCTTGGATCGACGTGCGAGAGTCTCCCGTGAACATCAGTTGCGCTCTATACATGCCAGCACGCTTCTCCATGAAGGAGGGGAAGGGGCCGCTGATCATCGGAAGCTGCTCTCTTGGGTAGGTAGCCTCTAGGGATCTCCTTAAACGCATAAGGTGTGCTTCGGCCCAGCCCTGTTTTTTCGCTTCAGCACGGATAATCGCTTGAAAAGCAAAGGGGGGAAGTTGAGCCTGTTTGCGACTCATCAACTCCTGTTCTGCAAAGGTGAGATAGCCAGAGGTTACCAAGGTGTTTAGTAGAGGGTGATCAACCTGGTGGGTTTGTAACACCACTTCGCCCGGACGTTCCGCTCGCCCCGCTCGGCCGGCAACCTGCATAATAAGTTGCGCGGTACGCTCCATGCCACGAACATCGGCACTGAATAGGCCTGCGTCGGTATTGACGATGACGACCAGTGTGACGTTCGGAAAGTGATGGCCTTTGGCCAGCATTTGAGTACCGACCAAGATGCATGGATCGCCACTGTTAACTTCGTTCATCAAGGACTCAAAGGCTTGGCGAGAGTGGGTTGAATCACGATCCACACGTTTGATGCTGGTATGGGTGAATAGCTCTGACAATCTCTGTTCGATTCTCTCCGTACCGCTACCGGCCGGTCTTAGTTGATCACTGCCACAGTGCTGACAGTGGCGCGGGATAGGGGTTTGTCGATCACAGTGATGGCAGTGCAGCTTTGGTGGTTTGCGGTGCAGCGTCATGCGTGCATCACAGCGTGTACAGTCAACGGTTGATCCGCAATCCTGACAGGTCAGCGTTGGGGCAAAGCCGCGGCGGTTGATAAATACCAGGACTTGGTTGCCAAGGGTAATGTGATCGTTAATGCGACTGATAATCTCTGGAGCGAGGCCAGTATCTAACTCAACACCTTTCGTATCAAACAGCTCAAAGCTGGGCGCCGCTGCTCGACCCGCACGCTGTGTCAGTTGTAACTCTTTGAAGCGGCCCTGTTGAACGTTAAGTAGCGATTCCAGTGCCGGTGTCGCACTGCCC
Source organism: Marinobacterium sp. xm-d-579 (assembly GCF_013282935.1). Lineage (NCBI taxonomy): Bacteria > Pseudomonadati > Pseudomonadota > Gammaproteobacteria > Oceanospirillales > Oceanospirillaceae > Marinobacterium > Marinobacterium sp. xm-d-579. The sequence goes on along the minus strand of NZ_WBYP01000001.1, from coordinate 658,691 downwards.
ATGATGACCGGTATATCAAGCTGTTTTGCACGAACCAGAGCAAGGTCTCGTGCGTGATAGCGGAAACCCTCTTGCTGTTTAAACGATGGGTCGTGCTCCTCATCAATAACGATCATCCCAAGATTAGCAAAAGGAATGAAGATCGCTGAGCGTGTACCAATGACGATGCATGTCTCCCCGGACCGGATCGACTGCCAAGCCTCAAAGCGCATTCGATCCGTAAGGCCTGAGTGCAGTGAAGCAATGTTCGTGTTGAAGCGAGCAGTAAAGCGCTCAACCAGTTGTGGGGTTAAGCCAATCTCGGGCACCAAAATCAGCACTTGCTTGCCGTCGGCCAACGCCTGCTCGATCGATTGTAGATAGACTTCGGTTTTTCCCGAGCCGGTCACGCCGACTAATAGAATTGGGCTGAATCCCTCGCTCTGTTTGATCTGATCAACTGCTCGTTGTTGCTCAGCATTCAGTGCCAAGCCTGCAACGCTAGGTAGGACAGTGTTGACCAGCTGTGCACCGATTAAAGGCGCTTCACAGGGTTCGATCTGCTCCGATTCAATCAGTGCCTTTTGCACTTGTGACGTGAATTCAGCCTCTCTAATTGCGGATGTGCTGATTGGCTGTCGGTTTTTAATGAGCGTAAACAGGGCGCGCTGTCTGACGGCCCGTTTGGGCAGCGATTCAATATCGGCGTGCTCGGTTAAACGCCAGTAATCGGGGGCTGAGAAGGGGTGCTGCTCTTTGCGTGCTAAGTTGGGTAGAAGGTGAATTAAGGCATCGCCCAGTGGGTACTTATAATAGCTTGCCGCCCACTCACCGAGTTGTATCTGCTCATCATCGACAAGGGGCTCCTGATCGAGTAACGCTTCGAAAGGTTTCAGCTTATTTAGTGGCACCTCGGTCTGCTCGCTAAGACTATGAATCATCCCTATCAAGCTGCGCTGCCCGAATTTGACCAGCACACGAGCTCCGATAGCGGGCACAGCCACTCCTTGCGGAATGGCGTAGTCAAACAGACGGTTTAGGGGTACCGGTAGTGCAACACGTACGATCATGGCCAAAATTTCTAATAAGCGAAGGGCAAGTCTAGCACCCATCGGGCAGTTGGAAATAGCGGCTTCAAGGTATTGGGTGATCAGTGGTTGTTATTCGTACAGTGCCTGCGTATAATTGCGCGCCTTGACATTTCCCGGCGAATTTTTCGTCAGTCGTGCGGTGCTTAAGTAGCATAATATATGCATCAAGCGTTAAGTGGCGGCACATAAAACATAGAGGTTTAATACTATGAAAGCTGGTATCCACCCAGAGTACAACGAAGTTACCTTCAACTGTTCTTGCGGTAACGTAATGACAACTCGCTCTACTATGAAAGAGAGCACAATGGCTGTCGACGTTTGCAGTCAGTGTCACCCTTTCTACACTGGTAAGCAGAAAGAAGCTCAGACCGGTGGTCGAGTGGATCGCTTCAACAAGCGCTTCGGTGCTCGCAGCCTCAAGAAGTAACTTGGGTCTCTGCATGCAGAACATTAAAAAGGCACTCATCGCGAGTGCCTTTTTTATTGCCTGTCAGTCAGCGCAAGCGAGTAGTTGTACCCCACAAGGTGCATCTGAATCGGTACGGGTAGCCAAAGTGGTCGATGGCGATACCGTTCATCTAACCGATGGGCGAAAGGTGCGCTTGATAGGCGTTAATACCCCTGAGCTCTACTCAAAGCCAAGGGCTGAAGAGGGGGCCCTGCAGGCTAAACGCCAATTGCAATCTTGGGTAAACGAGTCAGACTCTCTGCAGCTCTATTTCGGACGTGAGCCTAAAGATCGTTACGGTCGTGTATTGGGCTACTTGTTCGATGGATCGAAAACGCTCTCGCAACGTTTGATCCACGAGGGTTTGGGTTGGGCGATCAGTGTTCCCCCTAATGATCGACTAGCGGATTGTCTCTTCTCATCCGAAAAGAGACCAAGAACTCTAGGAAAAGGAGTATGGTCAAAATCCATTGCTGCCGCTAAAGAGATTGAACAGGGTGGTTTCAATTTGGTGTCGGGACGCATTACCAAGATTGATCAGGCTAAAAAGTACCTCTACGTCGAACTGGATGATCGATTGGCGGTTCGCATACCGAAAGAGTGGAACAGGAGTCTCTCCTTTACATTGGGCAACTCACTGGAGGTGCGAGGCTGGATTTTGGATCGCCGTGACTCTTTAAAGCCGGGCTCGTTATTTAAACCCTTTTTGCTGCCGGTTTTAGATAAACGGCATATCAAAATGTGAAACGGTTATAAGCCCAATTGCTTAGACAGTTTCCAAGAATAGACCTTTCTACCGAGAGGTTATTTTTATATCATCCCACAACGACCTTTAACTAGAACATAACTTAGCCTATCTGCATTATGCCTATGGGCCTATAACCATTCAGGATTCTACAATGTCTCAAGACTTTAAACAGGCAGCACTGGATTACCATGAGTTTCCAATGCCAGGTAAAATCAGCGTAGAACTATCTACACCTGCTGAAACTTCACGCGACCTATCTCTTGCATACTCTCCAGGTGTTGCTGAGCCAGTGCGTGAGATCGCTAAAGATCCTGAAAATGCTTACCGTTACACAGCCAAAGGCAACCTGGTTGCCGTTATCTCAAACGGCTCTGCTATTTTGGGTCTTGGCGACCTAGGTCCATTGGCTTCTAAGCCAGTCATGGAAGGTAAAGCGCTTCTATTCAAACGTTTTGCAAACATCGACTCTATCGACATCGAAGTGGATGCTGAGAGCCCACAGGCGTTTATCGATACTGTCGCTCGCATCGCTGATACCTTCGGTGGTATCAACCTAGAAGACATCAAAGCACCAGAGTGTTTTGAAATCGAACGCACGTTGATCGAGCGTTGTAACATCCCAGTCTTCCACGATGACCAGCACGGTACTGCGATTGTTACCGCTGCCGGTATGATCAACGCACTTGAGCTTGCTGGTAAGAAGCTAGAAGAGGCATCGATTGTATGTCTTGGTGCTGGCGCTGCAGCAAGTGCTTGTATGAAGCTGTTGATCAACATGGGTGCTCGCAACGAGAATATCTACATGATCGACCGTAAGGGTGTTATCCACTCGGGTCGTGATGATCTAACTCCCGAGAAAGCGATCTTCGCAACTGAAACGGATAAACGTTCACTTGAAGATGCTATCGATGGCGCTGACGTATTCCTTGGTCTATCAGGTCCTGATCTGCTTTCAGCAGAGAACCTAGCTAAGATGGCAACTAATCCTGTTGTCTTCGCTTGTGCAAACCCTGATCCAGAGATCAAGCCAGAACTTGCTCGCGCGACTCGTGAAGATGTCATCATGGCAACAGGTCGTTCAGACTACCCTAACCAGGTAAACAACGTGCTAGGTTTCCCATTCATCTTCCGTGGCGCTCTAGATGTTCGTGCAACAGCGATCAACGAAGAGATGAAAGCCGCAGCCGTTATCGCACTAGCAGAACTTGCTAAGCAACCTGTTACACAAGAAGTACTGGATGCTTACGGCCTAGAGAGCCTAGAGTTCGGTCGTGAATACATTCTGCCGAAAGCGACAGATTCACGTCTTTTGGGCGCGGTATCTTACGCAGTGGCTAAAGCAGCGATCGATTCAGGTGTTGCCGTTAAAGGCATGCCAGAGAACTACCCACTGAGCTAATCACTCTGAGGTAAATAAGAAGGGAAGCCACTGGCTTCCCTTTTTTTGTGTTAAACACATTACAGAACTTAACGGATTATCGGAACAGCTCTTCAGAAGTAGGAGGAGCTACTTCACTGCCCGGTTTAGGAGCGACCTCAGTCGGTACCTGCTCCTCTTTGAAAATCTCGTTGTAAGCGTTTTTCTGTCCTTCGTAAGCTAGTAGTCCTGTCGCAGGATCAATCAGAGCCGTCGCAATACCTGCCGGTTCAGGCAGGTAACTTTCAGGGATGTTACGAAGAGCATCTCCCATGAAGTCGATCCACATAGGCAGTGCAGCCGTGCTACCCCATTCGCGCTTACCTAGATGAGACGGTTGGTCAAAGCCGACCCAAGCCGTTGCGCTCAATTTAGGGGTAAAACCGCTGAACCAAGAGTCTTTTTGATCATTGGTTGTTCCCGTTTTGCCAGCTAGGTCACCACGTTTCAGAGCCAGTGCTCGACGACCAGTACCCTTTTTAATGACGTCGCGCATCATGTCGTGAATGATGTAAGCGGTGCGTTCATCTAGCAGACGTTCAGCGAGAGGTTGTCCCGTTAACGTCACTAGTTGCGGGTCACTCTCGGTGCTGGCTTGCGCCTCAGAAGCTGTATCATTGGAAGCCATGTCGGCGAGCTCTTGAGCGATTAACTCTGCTTGCTGGCGTTCAGGACAACTACCGCAGGCAATACTCGGATTGGCAGCAAACAGAGGTAGTCCTTCACGGTCTAGCACCGACTCAATGATGTAAGGATTGATTTTGAATCCACCATTGGCAATCGAGGCATATCCTGTTGCAACCTGAAGCGGTGTGGCATCAGCACTGCCTAGCGAGAGTGATAAGTTTTTAGGAAGCTTATCCTCTTCAAAACCAAAACCGAGTATGAAGTTTCGCGTCTCTTCGATACCTAAAGCTCGCATCAGACGAATGGATATTAGGTTACGTGACCGGTATAGCGCCTCACGAAGTCGAGTCGGACCGCCAAACTTGCCATTATCGTTCTCAGGCCGCCAGTTACCCTCTAGGCTGACGTCATGGAAAACAACGGGAGCGTCATTGATTACTGACCCCGGAGTGTAGCCATTGCTCAGAGCGGCACTGTATAGAAAAGGTTTAATATTAGAACCCGGCTGACGGTACGCTTGAGTGGCTCGGTTGAACTTGTTTAGATAGAAACTAAATCCGCCGGTTAGGGATTGAATTGCGCCATTCTCAGGATTGATGGCAATGAACGCACCTTGCACTTCGGGCAGTTGCGAGAGACGCCAGCCTTCAGCGGTTTGGCGAATTCGAATCATATCGCCAACAGCCAGCACTTCGGATGCTTTTATCGGTTCAGAGCCGGTTGAGTTAACCCCTTTATATGCTCGAGCCCAGCTGATACCTGACCAGCGCAGCGTCGTTTCGCTGCCATCACCAAGTAGTAGCGTCGCTTCAGAATCATCCACCGCTTTCACCAGAGCCGCCTCAAGTCCGCCATAGGCTGGTGTCGCTTTAAGTTTTTTCTGCAGTGCAGAGGGTTCAATCTCTGTTAGATCAAAATGCTGCTCTGGACCACGGTAGCCGTGGCGTTCCGTGTAAGCCAGCAGCGCCGTTCTGAGCGCTTGATTGGCGCTGCGCTGCATGGTGCTGTCAATGGTCGTGTAGGCTTTCATACCCTCGGTGTAGATCCTTTCACCGTAGGTTTCATAGAGCTCCGCACGAACCATCTCTGCAACGTAAGGCGCAGGGATTTCAATATCAGCACCGTGGTAGCTAGCCGTAACCGGTTGATTGACCGCGTCGGAGTAGTCAGTCGTTGTAATGAAGCCTAGCTCCTGCATTCGACCAAGAATCCAGTTACGACGTTCGAGGGCTCGTTGCGGGTTAGTAATGGGGTTATAGGCTGATGGCGCTTTAGGTAAACCTGCGATCATTGCCAGTTGAGCGATGTTGAGCTGATCAATGGTTTTGCCATAGTAGACCTGTGCGGCGGCTTGTATGCCATACGATCGGTGGCCTAGATAGATTTTGTTGATGTAGAGCTCAAGGATCTCTTGTTTAGAGAGTGATTGTTCAATGCTGAGTGCTAACAGAATCTCAACAAATTTACGCTCAAAGGTACGCTCGCGCGTTAGGAAGAAGTTCTTAGCCACCTGCATGGTGATGGTCGAGCCGCCACTCTGAATTTTGCCAGAAGTTGCTAGCTGAAAGGCTGCACGAAAAAGCCCGCGAAGATCGATCCCTTGGTGTTCAAAAAATCGTGCATCCTCTGCGGCTTGAAGAGCATGGATAAAGTGTTGCGGGATATCGGCATAGCTGATTGGCGTTCGGCGCATTTCTCCAAACTCAGCAATCAACTTTTCATCTGCACTGTATACGCGCAGAGGGGTTTGAAACTCAACCTCACGCAGGGTCTCAGCGTCAGGCAATTGTGGGCTAAAGTAGTAGTAGATTCCGCCGGCTGCCAAAACGGCTCCCAGCAATCCAATTGCAGCCAGTGCCATCAACCATTTAATAATTTTTTTAATTATGCGCATTAATCTGCAAATTTCTTAAATTGAGCTAGGATTATAACGAGAACTTGATTTAGGTCCATAATGTCACTTGTAACTTTTGTGACCTAGTCTAGAGTGAAGTTAGATAATATCCACTAATTATTAGGTATTTTTGTGTTCAAACTCTTTGGTGGTAACAAACAAAGTGTTTTGGGAGTTGATATCGGGAACTCCTCTCTTAAGCTTGTTGCTTTAAGCTTTCGTGGAAAGACGCCTGTGCTGGACGGCTTTGGCGTCATCTCTCTGCCAGAAAAATCCTTTGTAGATGGCAGTATTGAGAAACCTGAAGAGGTTGCCGATGCGATTGTCAAAGCACAACGTCTGGCGGGTGTGAAAGCCACGCGAGCCATCACATCCGTAGCCGCCTCTGACGTGATCACAAAAGAGATTCAAATTTCTGAACTGTTCTACGGCTTTGACCTTGAAGAGCAAGTTAAAATTGAAGCCGATCAATTTATCCCCTATCCAATAGAGGATGTTGCACTGGATTTCGAGGTGCTAGGGCCTGTGCAAGGTAATCCGGCATTTAATCGAATTGGGATTGTCGCTTGTCGTCGCGACGGCGTCTCTGCTCGAGAGGATTGCCTAGATTTGGCTGGGCTCCAATGCGATGTGGTTGATGTAGATACCTATGTCTATGAACGCGCACTCCCACCAGAAGAGCTGGTGCCTGGAAGAGCCTGTGCGATTGTCGATTTTGGCGCTCATAATCTTACCTTTTACGCTTTTAAGGATGGCTTGATTAGCTACCATCGTGAGCATACCTTTGGGGGCGAGGAACTACTGCAGCAACTGCAACTCTACACAGAGCTGCCGCATGATGAATTGGCTGCACAGCTGCGACACGGTGAACTAGATCCCTCGCTTATCAGTCTCATGGAGAGCTTTGCTGATTCAGCGGTTCAGCAGGTCTCTAGAGCTTTGCAGTTCTATTCAGCTTCGGGGTCCCAAGAGCAGTTATCGACACTGTATATTACGGGCGGTCTAGCCTCTCTACCTGGTATTAAAGATAAATTGAGTAGTGAGTTAGGTATCAGGGTTCATGGTTTAGATCCGTTTGAGAGGGTAGAGATTGCATCCCAGATTAATATGGATCGATTAAATGCCGAGAAGAACGCTTTGACTAAAGCACTCTCTTTAGCCTTGCGTGGTGTCGGGGGGCAATATGAGAACCATTAACCTGAGACCTTGGCGTGAAGAGCGAAATGCTTTCCTGCAAAAACGTTTCTACACACAACTTATCGTCACTGCTCTGTTGGCCGCTTCGATTGTCGGAGCGAGTTACTACTACCTAACAGTTATGTTGAATAGGCAGCAGGATCGAAATGCCTATTTAACCAGCGAAATTTCGCGCCTAGATGTCAAACTGAAAGAGATACAAGAGCTTAAAAATAAGCGTGAACGCCTGCTAGAACGACTGACTGCAATTCAAGAGCTGCAGGGTACACGTCCTATTATTGTTCGCACCTTTGATGAGTTGGTAGAGGTTATGCCTGATGGCATTCACTACCAGTCACTGAACCGCTCTGGCCAAGAGATGTCGATCAATGGCCTTGCGGTTGCTAATGAAGATGTCTCGTCGTTGATGCGCACATTAAATGACTCCATCTGGTTTGGTGAGCCCTCGTTGTCGAAAGTCGCGACACAGAATGGTTTGAAGAGTTTTAATTTGCGAGTGCCGCTTGAGCGCCCCAATGTTGAGGAGGCTGCACAATGAGCTCAGTTTCCCTAAAACAGAAGTTTGAACGCGCGTTTCGCGGTTTTGACATCAATAACTTAGATCTGTCCGAAGCTTGGAGCTGGCCTTATGGCGTAAAAGCGATCGCGTTTGCTCTTTTGTTCATCGTTATTAATGGTGTCGGCTTTAACTTCTTAGTGATGGATCAAAAAGAGTCGCTCGACAGAGAGATTGGTAAAGAGCAGACACTCAAAACTCAGTTTGAAGCGAAGTCCTACCAAGTGGCCTCACTGGATGCACTGAGACGTCAAATGGCGGACGTTGAGTTGCGCTTTGCTGAGATGCTGGCGCAACTGCCAACAGAGAAAGAGGTACCGGGTCTGCTCGAGGATATCAGTGCGACAGGTCGAAACGCGGGACTTGAAATAGACTCCATCGCGCTGCAGCCAGAACGCAAAGCCTCATTCTATGTCGAGCTACCGATCGCCATTCAGGTTAAAGGTACCTACCATCAGATGGGTCAGTTCGTGTCGGGTGTTGCCAGCGTTAAGCGCATCGTAACCCTACATGATTTCAACCTTAGCCCAGCCAATGGTGATCTTTTGACCATGAGCATCAGCGCTAAAACTTACCGCTATGATGATGAGGAGTGATGTGATGAATAGAACAATCAAACATCTCTCTCTCATCGCGCTATTGGCATCTCTTTTGCAGGGTTGTATCTGGGTAGATGATTCGTCGGACCTTAAACTCTTTGTTCGTGAGAAGCTGGCGGCGCCTGGAGGTGGCATTGAACCGCTGCCTGAGCTGATCGCCTACGAAGCCTTTGTTTATGAAGGACCTTGGCAGCGTGATCCCTTTGTACCGCTATTGCCACAACAGTTTCTCGATGACGATGAGGTCGTGGTTGCACCAACAATCATGCCTGATTTCAATCGTATTAAAGAGTACTTGGAAGAGTTTCCGGTTGAGCAGTTGCAGATGGTAGGGACAATTACCTCGCCAATGGATGGTCAATTGATCGCCCTAGTCAGAGACAGTAACTTTGAAGTGCATCAGATTAAAATGGGTGCTCGCATGGGCATCGATTATGGTGTTGTAGTGAATATTGATGAACGCGGTATTGAGTTGAAAGAGATTGTATCGAACGGCCGCGGCGGCTGGATGAGCAGACCCAGAGTCGTCAAACTGCCGGGATTGGAGTAAGCCATGAATATGAAGAGATGGAAATTAAATATGTCGGTTCAGCGTTTAGTTACTCTGGTCACTTTGATGCTTATGTCGACGATGGCGTCGGCGCAAACGTTAAATGCTGTGGTTGCGACTGCGCTGCCGGGCAATCAGACAGAGTTGAGGTTTGACTTCACGGATCAACCGGCCGAACCAAAAATTTACGCAGTGGATACACCTGCGAGGTTGGTGGTTGATTTGTGGGGTGTTGATAAATCTGAGCAGTTGGATCGTTCAATCAGTGTTGGCTCTGGTCCCGTATCAAAACTGCTTTTTGCAGAAACCAACGATCGCCTTCGTGTCGTTGTCGAGCTGACGGAATCGGTTGGCTACCAAACCTCAGTGCAGGGTAATCAATTGATCCTCTCAATGGGTAACTCAACTCAAGCTTCAGCCGCTACTGCAGCAACGGCATCTAAAGCAGCTCCTGCTCAAAAAACCACTGTAGATGACACAACACGAGTAGTGGGTGTCGATTTTGAGCGTCTAGAAGGCAATCAAGGTCGGGTGACGATCTCTCTGAGTGACGATCGTGCTGGATTGGATATTATCGAAGAGGGTAACGGCGTCATTGTTAATTTGGTCGGGGCAACCTTGGCACCCGGGCTGTCTCAAAAGCTTGATGTCAAAGCCTTTGCGACACCGATTAACTTTATCGACTCGATGAATGCTGATGGCAGTGCGGCAATTTTGATTCTGCCCTCTAGCGACCCTTACGATTACCTCGCGTACCAATCCAACAACCAACTAGTGCTGGATTTCAAACCGATCTCGTTGAGTGCTCAAGCGGATCTTCAGAAAGATCTGTTCCCGTTTACCGGTGAAGAGATCGATCTAAACTTCCAAAATGTAGAGGTGCGCTCTGTACTCCAAATCATTGCAGAAGTGGCAGAGAAGAACCTAGTGGTAGGCGATGAAGTGAGCGGTAATACCACGCTTCGTCTGAAGAATGTCCCTTGGGATCAGGCGCTGGATATTATTTTGAAGACCAACGGGCTGGATAAGCGTGTCGTGGGTAACGTCATGCTAGTGGGCGATGCAACACAAATCGCCGATCGTGAACGTCAAGAGCTTGAAAACCAGCAACAGGTTAAAGAGCTGGCGCCGCTGGTAACCGAATACATCCAGATCGACTACCGCCGTGCCTCTGAGATGAAAGAGTATCTTTCGGCGGCCAATCTGATCAGTGAGCGTGGTTTTGTATTGGCTGATGACCAAACCAACGTCCTAATGGTGCGTGAGACTAACGCAGCCATCGAAGATATCCGCCGTACTCTGAAGCGCTTTGATGTTGAAGTCGCTCAGATCATGGTGGAGGCGCGCGTAGTCACGGCTTCGGCGAACTTCTCAGAAAGTCTTGGTGTTAAATGGGGTTTTGCTAATGGCCCAACCACCGTATTGGGTGATGGTCAGCTCTCTTTTGGTTCAGGCATTACGGCTCCAGGTGTGGCGGGCGTCACTCAGTCTGGTTTGAATGTGGACTTCGGTGTGGCAGGACCCTCTCTAGCGGTCGGCTTTATCAAAAACTCGCTACTGCTCTCGGCTGAACTTTCTGCGCTTGAGAGCTCAGGTAATGGTGAGGTGATTTCACAACCTAAGGTGATTACAACCAATGGTAAGGCGGCGAATATCACCTCTGGGCAACAGATTCCGTACCAAACTGTTGAAGACGGTACAACGACAACCGCATTCAAAGATGTCGCGCTCTCGCTTAACGTTACACCCCAGCTAAACCCAGGTGACCGAATCGCTATGGATCTGGCAATTAATCAGGACAGTGTGGGCTCAACCCTGGCTAATGGTGAAATTTCTATCAATACAAACCAATTAACTACTTCGGTTGTGGTTAACGATGGTGATACCATAGTGCTTGGTGGGGTATTCCGTACTGAAGCATCCGATGGTGTTCAGAAGGTTCCAGGTCTAGGTGACCTGCCTGTTATTGGTGCTGCGTTTAGAAATCGACAGACAACAGAACAGAAGAACGAGTTGTTGATCTTCATTACCCCGAAACTGATTCGTGAGTCACTGAACGTGCGGTAGTGTAAGGCTGTTTTTTGAAAATATTTTTAATTGGCCCTATGGGATCTGGAAAGAGCACCATAGGGCGTTTGCTTTCTAACGAGCTGAAATTGGAGTTTATTGACTCCGATAAAGTGATTGTTGACCGTGCTGGCGCCGATATTCCTTGGATCTTCGATGTTGAGGGTGAAGAGGGCTTTCGCGATCGCGAGCAGACGGTTATCGATCTAATCACTCAGCAAGATGACATCGTCTTAGCGACGGGCGGTGGTGCTGTGATGCGCCCAGCCAACCGAGAATTCCTCCGCAGCCGTGGTTTCGTTATCTACCTAGAAACCAGTATTGATCAGCAGATTGAGCGCACCGCGCGTGATCGCAACCGTCCTCTGCTGCAAACCCAAGATCCTCGCAAGACACTAGAGACCCTTTTAGAAAAACGAGATCCACTCTACCGCGACACCGCCGATATGATACTGCGCACTGATCGCAGACATCCGCGTATGGTCATCAGTGAGATCGTCAAAGCCCTTAAAAAACATCGCGTTCTGAAAAGCGCGTAGTCAGGATTCATCGCATGCAAGAGTTAAAAGTCGACTTAGGTGACCGTAGCTACCCTATCTACGTAGGCGACCATCTTTTTCAGAAAGTAGATATTGCGGGTGCGGTTCGGGGTAAGCAGGTAATGATCGTCACCAATGAGACGATTGCTCCACTCTACTTGAGCGCGCTGCGTGACCAGCTTCCTGGCCTTCAAGTGGACGAAGTGATTCTGCCAGACGGTGAGTCATTCAAAACTTTAGATACTCTTAACCTTATTTTCGATGCCTTGTTGCAGATGCGCCACAACCGCACGACCACACTGATCGCTCTAGGTGGTGGAGTTATCGGAGATATGACTGGTTTCGCAGCGGCCTCCTATCAGCGTGGTGTCGATTTCATTCAGATACCGACAACCTTGCTCTCTCAGGTAGACTCATCGGTGGGGGGGAAAACGGGCGTTAACCATCCGCTGGGTAAGAATATGATCGGTGCCTTTTATCAGCCCAAAGCGGTATTGGCCGATACCGATGTCTTGAAGACACTCCCAGAGCGTGAGTTGGCCGCGGGTCTTGCTGAAGTGATCAAGTACGGTTTGATCTACGATGTTGAATTTCTTGCTTGGCTGGAGAAGAACATCGATGGACTTAACGACTGTGATCCTGAGTTGATGGCATATGCCATTAAACGTTCTTGTGAAATCAAAGCAGAGGTCGTTGCACAAGATGAGCGTGAAGGCGGTATTCGTGCCATTTTGAATCTTGGTCACACCTTTGGCCATGCCATTGAGACTGATCAGGGCTACGGAAATTGGCTGCATGGTGAAGCGGTGGGAGCAGGTATGTGGATGGCTGCAGATCTTTCGATGCGTCTCGGTTGGTTAGAGCCTGCTGATTTAGCACGTGTTGAAACACTCTTGCGTCGAGCGAAGTTGCCGATAGCACCTCCAGCAGATATGACGCCGGATCGGTTTATTGAGTTGATGTCGGTTGATAAGAAGGTTTTAGACGGTCAGATTCGACTCGTCTTGCTGCAACAGCTAGGTCAGGCAGTCGTTACCAGCGAGGTCGACCCCGAAGCCCTAAAATCGACACTAAAGCAGCACTACAGCGGCGAATAAAAAAATTCCGACTTACAAAACGCGCCAACTTGGCGCGTTTTTTGTTTTTTCTTGGTCGATTTGTAGCCAGAGCCGTAGAAGTGTAGAATTACGGTCCCATTTTGCCTCTGTGTCATTTCTCTAGAGGTGTATTCAGGTTTTAAGTGCCTGATTTTATTTAAGTTTTTAGGTAGGAATAGCGTATGAGCAACGGTCTGTATCGCGCGGATGAATTTAAAGATAACTGCGGTTTTGGTCTAATGGCCCACATGCAGGGCGAAGCAAGTCATAAGGTACTTGATAACGCCATTGAAGCATTGGCCTGCATGACTCACCGTGGTGGTATTGCAGCGGATGGTAAGACGGGTGATGGCTGTGGTCTGTTGATGCAGATGCCACGCGATTTCATGCGTGCAGCCGCTAAGAATGAGTTGAATGTCGACCTAACTGACACCTTTGCTGTTGGCATGGTATTCCTATCTAAGGATGCCGCGGCGGCTGACAATGCTCGTACTGTCATGAATCGCGAACTTGAAGCGCAGGGCCTTACCGTTGCTGGCTGGCGTGTAGTTCCGACGGATGACAGCTGCCTTGGTCCTATCGCGAAAGAGACGCTTCCACAGATCGAACAAGTTCTGATCAATGTGTCAGACATGGATGCAAAAGCGCTTGAAGTTGCGCTGTTTGTGGCTCGCCGTAAAGTTGAGATCGCTCTGTCTGATGATGCAGATTTCTACATCTGTACCCTATCTGAGCGCGTGATCAGCTACAAAGGCTTGATGATGCCGGTCGATCTTCCTGTGTTCTATAAAGACCTTGCAGATCCTGAGTTGAAGACAGCGGTGTGTACCTACCACCAGCGCTTCTCAACGAACACAGCACCGCGCTGGCCTCTTGCACAGCCATTCCGTTTCCTTGCCCACAATGGCGAGATCAACACGGTTGAAGGTAACCGCAACTGGGCACGTGCTCGCGCCTCTAAATTTGCTACTCCATTGATTCCAAATCTTGATGAGCTACAGCCAATCGTTAACACCACCGGCTCTGACTCGTCATCAATGGATAACATGATCGAATTCCTACTGGTTGGTGGTATCGATATCTACCGCGCGGTTCGTATGATCATTCCACCTGCGTGGCAGAACGTTGACACCATGGACACTGAGCTACGTGCATTCTACGAGTACAACTCGATGCACATGGAAGCTTGGGATGGTCCTGCTGGTATGGTTATGACTGACGGTCGTTACGCGGTCTGTCTTCTAGACCGTAACGGTCTTCGTCCATCTCGTTGGGTGATGACCAAAGATGGCATGATCTGTACCGCTTCTGAGATCGGTGTATTCAGCTACGAGCCAAGCGATATTGTTGCTCAAGGTCGTGTTGGACCGGGTCAGATTCTAGCAATCGATACAGAGACAGGTGATGTACTGCACACTGATGATGTCGATAATCGTCTTAAGAAGGCACAGCCTTACAAGCAGTGGTTGAAAGAGAACACACTGCGTCTAGAGAACACGATGAATCTTTCCGTTGAAGCGGAAGCGCTCAGTGATATGTCCCCAGAAGAGACTAAGACTTACATGAAGATGTTCAATGTAAGTTTTGAAGAGCGTGACCAGGTGCTTCGTCCGTTGGGCGAAAGTGGCATGGAAGCGGTTGGCTCAATGGGTGATGACAAGCCGATGGCCGTGTTATCAGAGAAGATTCGTTCGCCATACGATTACTTCCGTCAGCAGTTTGCTCAGGTGACCAACCCACCAATCGACCCACTACGTGAAGCGATCGTGATGTCACTAGAGACCTGCCTAGGTCGTGAGCAAAACGTATTTGAAGAGACTGCGGATCACGCTCGTCGTGTTGTATTGACGATGCCAGTACTCTCTGCAAGCAAGTTCTACCGTATTCGTGACAACGATGAAAAAGGGTTTGAAGTTGCTGTTATCGATCTTAACTACAACCCAGAAGAGTTATCGCTTGATAAAGCGATCGTTGCTGTCTGTGATAAGGCGGAAGCTGAGGTTCGTGCTGGAAAATCGATCATCATCCTATCGGATGCCAACATCGAGAAGGGTAAGTTACCTATCCATGCAGCAATGGCGACGGGTGCTGTTCACCACCGTCTAATCGATACTGGTATCCGTACTGATGCCAACATCATTGTAGAGACGGGTACAGCTCGTGACCCACACCACTTCGCAGTGCTATTCGGTTTTGGTGCAACCGCGGTCTACCCATACTTGGCTTACCGTGTGCTGACTGATCTTTGTCGCACTGGTGAGATGCTACAAGATGCTCTACAAAGCCATGAGAACTACCGTAAAGGTATTGATAAAGGCCTGTTCAAGATCTTGTCTAAGATGGGTATCTCGACCATCGCGTCGTACCGTGGTGCTCAGTTGTTTGAAGCGATCGGTCTTAGTGATGAAGTGGTTGATCTCTGTTTCAAAGGGGTTACTAGCCGTATTCAGGGCTCTAAATTTGCTCACTTTGAAGAGGACCAAGCGGCGTTGGCTAAAACAGCCTTCATCGCACGTAAGCCAATCACTGATGGCGGCCTACTGAAGTACAAGTTTGGTGGCGAGTACCATGCTTACAACCCAGACGTGGTTCAAGCAATCCACGAAGCGGTTAAGTCGGGTGATCAGAAGCACTACGACCGTTACGCTAAACTGGTTAACGAACGTGGCATTGCGACGATTCGTGACATGCTTAAGCTTAAAGATGTCACTCCGATCAGCATTGACGAAGTAGAACCCGCTGAAGCGATCTACCCTCGTTTTGATACAGCAGCAATGTCGCTGGGTGCACTCTCTCCAGAGGCGCATGAAGCTCTAGCGGTTGCTATGAACGAACTGGGCGGTCGCTCTAACTCAGGTGAGGGTGGTGAAGATCCTGTTCGTCACGGCACTATTAAGCGCTCTAAGATCAAGCAGATCGCTTCGGGCCGTTTTGGTGTAACACCGGAGTACCTCGTTAATGCCGATGTTATGCAGATTAAAGTGGCTCAGGGTGCGAAACCAGGTGAAGGTGGTCAGCTACCTGGTGGTAAGGTTAACAGCCTAATCGCACGTCTACGTTACTCAGTGCCAGGTGTGACATTGATCTCGCCTCCACCGCACCATGATATCTACTCGATTGAGGATTTGGCGCAGCTTATTTTCGACCTTAAACAGGTGAACCCTGAAGGTCTGGTCTCTGTGAAGCTCGTTTCTCGTCCAGGTGTCGGTACCATTGCCTGTGGTGTAGCAAAAGCCTACGCAGATTTGATCACAATTTCTGGTTACGACGGTGGTACTGCGGCATCACCTCTAACATCGATTCACTACGCAGGTTCGCCTTGGGAACTTGGTCTAGCCGATACTCACCAGTCACTGCGCGGTAACCACCTGCGTGGTGCGATTCGTCTGCAGACAGACGGTGGTTTGAAAACGGGTCTAGACGTTGTTAAAGGCGCGCTACTGGGTGCAGAGAGCTTCGGTTTCGGTACTATGCCAATGGTTGCATTGGGTTGTAAGTACCTACGTATCTGTCACTTGAACAACTGTGCGACCGGTGTTGCGACGCAGAATGATCGTCTACGTAGCGATCACTTCCGCGGTACTGTAGAGATGGTTAAGAACTACTTCCGCTTTGTGGCAGAAGAGGTTCGTCAGATCATGGCTCAGCTGGGTCTGCGCACTGTCGAAGAGATGGTTGGCCGTGTTGATCTACTAGAGATCATTGAAGGCAAAACAGATCGTCAGAAATCACTGGATCTTTCGCCACTGATCAGCGATGCCGGTGTGCCAGCAGATCGTCCACAGACGGTTCAGCAAGAGCGCAACGTTCCGTTTGATGAAGGCCGTCTAAACACTGACATGCTAGCGATGGCGCAGGCAGCAATCGATTCAGCAGCCGGCGGTGAGTTTGAACTGACGATCACTAACTGTGACCGTTCAGTGGGTGCGCGCACCTCGGGCGCTATCGCCAAGAAACACGGCAACTTGGGTATGGAAAACAACCCAATTACCTTTAAGTTCCGTGGCCATGCAGGTCAATCATTCGGTGTCTGGAACGCCGGTGGTCAGAACCTTCTTCTAGAGGGTGATGCGAACGACTACGTTGGTAAAGGCATGGCGGGCGGTAAGATCGTCATCAAGCCATTCTCTGAAGTGACTTACGCCTCACAAGAGACTGCGATTATCGGTAACACCTGTCTATACGGTGCTACAGGCGGTAAGTTGTTCGCAGCGGGCTGTGCAGGTGAACGTTTCGGTGTTCGTAACTCAGGTGTACACGCGGTTGTTGAAGGCGCCGGTGATCACTGTTGTGAGTACATGACAGGCGGTTTGGTAACAGTTCTGGGTGATACAGGTTACAACTTCGGTGCAGGTATGACGGGCGGTTTCGCTTATGTACTGGATAAAGATCGTAGCTTCGTGGATAAGTACAACCACGAATTGGTTGATATTCACCGTATCCACACCGAGCACATGGAGCAGTACAAAAACCACCTGCGCTCAGTGATCATCGAATTCGTTCGTGAAACGGGCAGTGCGTGGGGTCAGGAGATTCTGGATAACTACGAAGATTTCCTTGGCAGCTTCTGGCTGGTTAAGCCAAAGGCGGCGAGCCTAGATGTTCTGCTAAACAGCATGACACACGCTCCAGAGTAAGATTTAGGTTTATTAGATTATCGCCCAGATGCGTCTGGGCTTAGACAAGAGGTGGGACTATGACTACCCGTCTTCACAACAATTTTCAGTTTGTTGAAGTAGGCCGTAAGGGCCCAGAAAAGATCGAAGCAGAAGTTCGCCGTGGCGAGTTTGCTGAGATCTATCAGCCGTTTGAACAAGAGGACGTTAACGCACAGGCACACCGTTGTCTTGAGTGTGGTAACCCATACTGTTCATGGAAGTGTCCGGTACACAACCACATCCCGAACTGGTTGAAGTTGGTATCAGAGGGTAACCTGTTTGAAGCGGCTACTCTGTCGCACCAGACAAACTCACTGCCAGAAGTGTGTGGCCGTGTCTGCCCACAAGATCGCCTTTGTGAAGGTGCTTGTACACTCAACGAAGAGTTTGGTGCGGTGACTATCGGTTCGGTAGAGAAGTACATCACGGATACCGCTTTTGCGATGGGCTGGCGTCCAGACATGTCCAATGTGACGTGGACTGACAAGAAGGTTGCTGTCATCGGTGCAGGCCCTGCAGGTCTTGGTTGTGCCGACATCCTTGCGCGTAACGGCGTTAAGCCAGTGGTATTCGATCGTAACCCAGAGATCGGCGGTCTACTGACTTTCGGTATTCCTGAGTTTAAGCTTGAGAAAGATGTCATGGTTCAGCGTCGTGAGATCTTCGAAGCGATGGGTGTTGAGTTCAAACTGAACACTGAAGTGGGTAAAGACATCACTATGCAGGAACTGGTTGATCAGTTCGATGCAGTCTTCCTTGGCATGGGTACTTACACCTACATGAAGGGTGGTTTCCCAGGCGAAGACCTTGACGGTGTCTACGATGCACTGCCTTTCTTGATCTCTAACGTAAACCACTGCCGTGGCTACGAGAAAGATGCTTCTGAATACATCAGCATGGAAGGTAAGAAGGTTGTTGTGCTTGGCGGTGGTGACACTGCGATGGACTGTAACCGTACCTCGATCCGTCAAAAAGCCGCGAGCGTAACCTGTGCTTACCGCCGTGACGAAGAGAATATGCCAGGCTCTAAGCGCGAAGTCGAAAACGCGCGTGAAGAGGGCGTCAACTTCATGTTTAACCGTCAGCCCGTTGAAGTGGTTGGTGAGAACGGCAAAGTAACCGGTATCAAAGTGGTTACGACTCAGATGGGTGAGCCCGATGAGAACGGTCGTCGTCGCGCAGAAGTGGTCGAAGGTTCAGAAGAGATCCTACCTGCTGATGCGGTATTGGTTGCATTCGGTTTCCGTCCTAGCCCAGCGCCTTGGATGGCTGATTTCGGTATCAACCTTCACCAAGACGGTCGTGTCGATGCTGCACTAGAGGGTGATCGCCTGCCGTTCCAGACGTCAAACCCTAAAGTGTTTGCCGGTGGTGATATGGTGCGTGGCTCTGACCTGGTCGTAACCGCGATTTACGAAGGCCGTAACGCAGCTGAAGGTATTCTTGATTACCTAGAGGTTTAATCCTCGCTGATCTACATCAAAAGCCGCTGACCCCAGCGGCTTTTTATTAACTGCTTAACAGGCTCAAAGCAGGTACAATCTGCGCAGTTATTTTTAGGAATTTGCGAACATGTCTGAATTGAAAAATGATCGTTTTCTTCGTGCTCTATTGAAAGAGCCAGTCGATTACACGCCAGTATGGATGATGCGCCAGGCGGGTCGTTACCTTCCTGAGTACAAAGCAACACGCGCCCAGGCGGGTGACTTCATGTCACTCTGCATGAACAAAGATCTAGCCTGTGAGGTGACCATTCAACCTCTAGAGCGTTTCGATCTGGATGCGGCGATTCTATTCTCTGACATTCTGACTATTCCAGATGCGATGGGTCTAGGTCTCTACTTTGAAGCGGGTGAAGGCCCACGTTTCAAGAAAGAGGTACGTACAGAGGCAGACGTTGACGCGATTCCGGTTCCAGATCCAGTCAAAGATCTTGGTTACGTGATGGATGCGGTGAAGACCATTCGTTCTGAGTTGAACGGCCGTGTTCCTCTAATCGGCTTCTCTGGTAGCCCATGGACACTGGCGACTTACATGATCGAAGGGGGCTCTTCTAAAGACTTCCGTCACATCAAAGCGATGATGTATTCACAACCAGAAGTACTCCACAAATTGATGGATAAGCTTGCTGAGTCGGTCACGCTCTACCTAAATGAGCAGATTCGCAGCGGTGCTCAAGCGGTTCAGATCTTTGATACTTGGGGTGGTGCTCTGAGCGGTCCTATGTACCAAGCCTTCTCACTCGACTACATGAAGAAGATCGCCGATGGTCTGATTCGTGAATACGATGGTCGCAAAGTACCGGTGATCATGTTCACTAAGAACGGCGGTCAGTGGCTTGAGTCGATGGCTGATGCGGGTGCGGATGCACTGGGTCTTGATTGGACAACAGACATTGCAGATGCGCGTCGTCGTGTCGGTGATAAAGTGGCACTGCAAGGCAACATGGATCCATCGGTTCTTTATGCGCCGGCTGATACTATACGCGCTGAAGTGAGCCGTATTCTTGAAGGTTACGGTTCGGGTACCGGTCACGTATTCAACCTTGGCCACGGTATTCACCAGTTTGTGAACCCAGATCATGCCAAAATCTTTGTCGATGCGGTGCATGAGCTGAGTGCCTCTTACCATAAATAAGAAGCGCCACAAATAAGAAGCACCAGGATTAAACTGAGACTGCGGTAGACGAGAGACGATGAAAAAACTGAGTGGGCTGTTTGAAAAAAACCGAGGCTGGTCGGAAAAGATCCACCAAGCTAATCCCGAGTTTTTTGCAACCTTGGCAGCACAGCAGGCGCCGGAGTACCTCTGGATAGGCTGTGCTGACAGTCGCGTCCCTGCCAATGAGATCGTGGATCTTATGCCGGGTGAGCTGTTTGTTCACCGCAACGTCTCGAATCTTGTCGTGCACTCAGACATGAACTGTCTGTCGGTGATTCAATACGCAGTCGATGTATTGAAAGTCAAAGACATCATGGTCGTGGGTCACTACGGCTGTGGTGGTGTCGTTGCCTCTATGGAAGATGAGCGTCACGGCCTAATCGATAACTGGCTAAGCCACATTCGTGATGTCTACTACAACCATCGCAAGTTCCTCGGTCAGTGGGAAGCGAAACCCTATCAAGTTGATCGTCTTTGTGAACTCAACGTGGTTGAGCAGGCACTTAATGTCTGTAACACCACCACGGTTACCGATGCTTGGGCACGAGGCCAAGAGCTAAACGTACACGGATGGATCTACGGTCTCGGTGATGGCCTATTGCGTGACCTTGGCTTCACGGTTAGCAGCAAAGAGATGATTCGCCCGACCTTTATCGATGCAGTGAATCTGATCGAAGCGAAAGGCGAGACGGTGGAAGGCCACTCCTGTACCCAGTTCTGTAACCACTAATCCGCTACTTCTGATGAAAAAGGGCCTCGTGCCCTTTTTTTGTTTCTACTCCCTTACAAAAAAGTAAGAAATCAGACAGATGCAGGTTAACTACTCGCCTTAATCTAACACCATCACTTCAGATAAATCCTAAGGAGAAATAGAGATGAATAAGTATGTAGTGAAAGGTGTCTTAGTGACCATCCTCCTGGCTCCAACAGGGTATGTACTCGCTAAGGATGTAAATGGTGTTACTGCGCAGGAAGTCAAAACTGTCCAAGTTGATCAAAAACAGCTTGTAGATGATCAAGAGCATGAAGATAAGGTTGCCGCTCAGGAGCAGGATGATGACCATGCGGATGGCCATGAGAAGAAGCCATTTTGGAAATTCTGGGAAGATGATGACGATGAAGGAGATAACCGACTATCAACTCAGCACGACATTAAAGGCTAATTAATTCGATACTGCTCCCACATAACGCTAAACGCCCCCACGTTTAGCGTTTTTTTATATCTGCTATTTAAAGATTAAAGTGACTTGAAGTCCTGGTTTATTATCAACTAGCTTCAACTCTGCATTGTGTCTAGCTGCTATCGCTTTAATTAAACTCAATCCGAGACCAGTACCTTCGATGTTGCGACTTTTATCTGCTCGATAGAAACGCCGCACAACCAATTCAAGCTCACTAGCATCAATGCCGGGGCCGTTATCACTCACTTGTAGATAGGGTTGAGATTTTAGAAACCCATATGAAATTCTGATTTCTGAGCCTGCTGGAGTGTAACGCATTGCGTTATCAACTAGGTTGATAATAGCCTGACGCAAAAGATTGCTATCGCCTGCAATAGTCACGATATTCTTAGATGTAATCGGGGTTAGACTGTGTCCGCTCTCTTCAGCAATTGGCTCGAAAAGTTCTAGGGTTTCACGACACAACTCTCCCAACTCAACAGGTTTAGATTCGATCGCCTCGACACCGCTTTCAATTTGGGCAAGTTCTAAAATAGAATCAAAGGTTGCGGAGAGGCGGTCAACATCTTCAATTGCTGAATCTAAATTTTTGAGTTTTGTGTCATGCTCGTGGGAAAGGCCCTCAAGTTTTAATCGAAGGCGAGTTAAGGGTCTTCTTAGGTCATGAGCAATATCACTAGATACTTGCTGCAAGCTTTGAATGGATGTTTCAAGTTGCTCCAAGGTTTGGTTGATGCCTCTTGAAACTGTGGCAAGTTCGTCACGTTCATGAGGTGATACCTCACAGCGAACGTTAAGTTGGCCATTGGCTGCCTTATTTAAAACAGTATTGATGGAGTGAACTCTCATCTGGCTCAATTTAGCAATGCTGAAAGCCACAATCGTGACGATAGTCATCGCTATTCCTAATCCCCATAAAATGGATTCAGTTAAAAGCTCCTGGCTGTCTGAAACCCAGAGGCTGTCTTTAGCGACAAGAATCCAACCATCATCAACCTTAATCCCAAAGCCATAATAGCGACCATCACTTTCATCACCCACATCAGTGATTGAACTAATCTCTTTACCAACCGTTAGTGAACTACGGCCGTCAAATGGTGTTTGAACTAAAAGTGTTCCTTTGGCAGTTTTAGTCTTGTTGAACCAAAAGCTAGCAAGCGTTGTGTTGTCATTTGCAAACTGCGCTTGGCGCTTAATTTCAGTAATGACAGCTTCTGGGCCGGCCAGATTATAAATTCCCAAATATGAGTCTGCTGTCGATTTGGTATCTAGATAGAGTCGATCAGATATTTCAGTACTGTGAACCTGAACGACTACAAGTGCTGCAATAGATGTGCTAAATGCAAATACAGTGGTGATGATGATAGTAAATAGAAAAGGGGATGAGACTCTATTTAGATAGAGCCTTGTTAGTTCTCGAATAGAATTGCTCATGGTTTAAAAAGATATCCTGATCCATGAACAGTTTGGATATTGTTGGTGCCAAAAGGTTTGTCTAACTTTGCTCTGAGTCGACTGATATGTGTCTCGACGACCGAGGTTTTAGGGTCGAAGTTGATGTTCCAAACAGCCTCTAAAATCATCGTTTTAGTCTGTACGCGTTCTGCGCGTTCCATCAAAAATACTAAAAGGGCGTATTCACGAGGCTGAAGGTCAATCTTTTCGCCGCTACGGAAAACTTCATGGCTTAGCAGCTTTACTTGTAAACCACCGAGCATCAGCTCTGTTTGTTCAACTTGCATGGCTGGTCTGCGAGTAATGACCTCTATACGTGCAATTAATTCTGCCATAGAAAAGGGTTTAACTAGATAGTCATCAGCACCAGATTTTAAACCACCAACACGATCATCTACGCTTCCCATTCCGGTCAAGAAGATCGCTGGAGTTAAGTCCTTAGCTGCCCTAAGCGACTTGACCACAGATAGACCATCTAAACTTGGCATCATCCTATCGAAGATGTAGAGATCATAATCTTGCATGGTTGCTTGTCCCAGTGCGTGCTTGCCATCGTGCACGACATCGACTGAGTAACCTTGTTGTGCGAGGCCTGCACGAACGTATTCAGCTGTCTCTAGATCATCTTCTGCGTACAAAATTTTCATGTTTTTAGTCTTTAGTGCTTCCTATCAATAAAGCCAAGGTTACAGGGTTTAACTCTATTATCCCAATACCCGGCGGGGTTCTTACAAAATTGTAAGAAATTGCACAGATCAGTCTCAACACTCCTCTTTAAAGTAGCTCCTATAGATTTTAAGACGGAGCAGATCAATGACCAAACTCGCTGTAGATTTGAAACGCGTTAACCAACTGTTTGGGGATTATCATGCGTTGAATAATTTGACCCTTCAGATTCCTGAAGGAGAAGTTTTTGGTTTCCTTGGCCATAACGGTGCAGGAAAAACGACCACTATTCATCTGCTCACCACGCTAACTAAACCAATTAGCGGTAGTGGGTACATTTTTGGTAATGACCTTTTTCTCGAGCCCGAAAAAGTACGCCCGTTGATTGGGTACGTACCTGAAAATGTCCGACTTTATGAGTCGTTAACGACACGTGAAAATCTCGAGTACTTTGCTGGACTGTCAGGACTGAATGACATAGCCAATCGAGTCGATGAGGCTATGGAGTACCTATCAATTCAGGATCTGGCGAATAAGCGCGTGGGTAACTTCTCAAAGGGTATGCGTCAGCGCGTCGGACTTGCTCAAGCAATCGTGCACGACCCTAAATTACTTTTCTTAGATGAACCTGCTTCTGGCTTGGACCCCCTGGGTATGAAGATGCTGCGTGAGTTGATTGTTCGTCTTAATCAAGAGAAGGGCATGACGATTTTTATGAACACGCACCTAATTAGTGAAATCGCCAAAACCTGTACCTCTATAGGTGTTTTGAGTCGCGGTCACCTAGTTTTTCATGGTGATGTTGAGGAAGTGAATCAGCGCTTTAGTGATGAAGCTGCAATGGAACGACTCTATTTAAGCGTTCAAAATGAACAAAGAGAAGGTGCTGCGGCATGAGTCACTCGGTCTCGTATTTAGTTACTAAGCAATCACTCAGCTCACTGCTGAAGCAACCGATTGTCCATATCTTTGCATTGTTGTTTGTTAGTTTGGTTTTGATGTCTGCCTATTTGGGTTGGTCTGCAACGTCGACGGTTAATGCCATCTATCAGGATGCAGTGGTTTATCTGAAGAGCACAGGCGGTGCTATCCCAGATAATCCAGTGACGCAGCAATCCTCTCTTGGATTGCTCCGGAATATGACTATCTATATCAGTTTGATCGGGGCACTAGCATCAATAGTCGTTGGGTATCAGTTAATCGCAACAGATCGCAAAAGTGGCGTAGTACCCCTAATAGGGACTCGTATTGGTCAGTCACTCTCTTATCTCTTTGGTAAAGTATCTGCGCTAGCTGTTGTTTTGGGTGCGATTATTCTGATCTCAGCTCTTATAGCAGTCATTACCCTAGCTCTGCTGCCAGCTATTCAGGTCAGTATATCTCAGTGGGTTAAGTTGGCTGAGTTCTTTGCGTGCGCATATCTATACCTGCTCTTTTTTGGTTTTGTCAGCATCGCTTCGTCGGCAACTTCCAGGGTTGAATCGGTAGCCCTACTTATACCTGTAACGCTTTGGCTCACCTTTACATTCGTTTTTCCTGAATTGACGTCGAGTATTCATTCAACTGCAGCGATCAATCCAATCTCATCATTAGTTGCTGTACCAGATAGCGCGTTTTTCCACTTTACGAGCGCATTACTTGGACCAATGTCATTGACTGAAAGCTTTAAAACACTTGGCGCTTACTTTTTAGAGTACCAAGTGTCTGGAGAAGCATTTCCTCGGGGTGCTCTGCTTTCGCTGGCCGGTTTAACTACAGCTTCTGGATGTGTTGCAGCATTTGGGGTGCTCACCCTTAAGCTTGAAAAAGGAGAGTTCGATGTCTAGCCAAACTTTTGCAATTACCAGTAAGGACCTCAAAGAGGCTCGTCGTGATGGTTTTTTCGCTCTTTTGACTAGCTTTATCGGGGTTGCAGCAATTGTCGCTCTTGTAACAGGGGCTATTGCACTGGCCACGGACGTGGCAACTTACAACGCAGCGAAAGAGACCTTACTGGCGTTAGGAAAATCATTAGATGTGATTGCCTCTCCCGAGTTCTATCCACTTAAACTCCTTCGAGGTGCGATAGAGCAGATAGAGATTGTGGGTGCTGTTCTCGGGATTTTGGTTGGTTTTAGAACAGCTGTTGCTGAACGTGGCCGTCAAACTCTGGCGTTGGTTTTAACTCGACCCCTTTCAAAAACTCAGTTTCTACTTGGTAAGGTTTTTGCCGGTACCTTGTTGATTGCCATCAGTCTATTTTTGGTCTTTGCAGTATTGGCGGGAGTGTTAGCGGTAAGTTCTGGCGTTCCACTCAGTGGTGATGACCTTGTTCGTATTGGATTGGTATGGGTGTTAGCAACAACCTATGTCAGTGCTTTTTTCCTTCTATCACTGCTTCTGACTTTCACGCTCAAACACCCATCATCGGCGCTTCTCGCGAGCTTTGTAATCTGGTTGTTGGTGGTTCTGATTGCTCCTCAGATTGGAGATACCTTGGATCCGGACAACCAGGTTGCTGGTGGTGTGTTCAAACAGTTGCATATTCCTAAAGTGGAGCAGGAGCGAATCAAACAAGGGTTCGCGACTTATGAACTAGTTCGAAATGGGATAGAGGCAGCATCAGTAACTAAACATTTTGAGCGGGCTAGCTTCGCCATACTAGGTATTAAAGATACCTACACGGGTCAGGCGCTCACTCCAATCCTCACTGAGAAGCGCAGCGATATCTTTTGGATCTTCGGTAGCTTCTTTCTCCTATCAATATTAACGATCTCAAACAAACTTAAATTTGAAAAACTAGCAAAGGAATCATAATCATGAAAACTCAAAAGACTATATTAGCTGCTTCACTTTTAACTATTCTTCTGTCACAGGGTGTACAGGCAGCTGTAGTAGACAGCGACCAAGATGGTATACCTGATACTGCTGAAGCACTGATTCAGACAGACCCATTGAACGCTGACACTGATGGAGATGGTATTAAAGATCTTGATGATAAAGAGCCAACGGTCGCGCCTATTTCGGTAGTCACTTCAGGCCCTAAATCACCGATAGAAATAAAAGAGGCATTGGTCGAGGATAACTATGACTATGCTGCAAAACATGATGCACCCGATCACCTTGAACTGTTGCTTAAGAACAGCTCAAGTAAAAACTTAACTGATCTATCAGTTAGTTATTCGATCACAAGCAATGATTCTGGCAAGCATGAGTCTTACATAGTGCCACTCAAAGGATTTCAACTTGCAGCCGGCGCAGAAGATCGTGTGCATCTAGATGATGCCAAGATTGCGGGCCATTTCCGTGCAAACCCAAACTCAATTTACAAAACAGACTCATCAGCTAAAACCTTTAAAGTCATTGTCGATGCAGCGGGGTACCAGAGTGTGACTGCAGAAATTAACAAGGATAAAGGTGGAGCAGAGCAGGCTGACTAAGCCTGCTTTCTTAAACAGGGAGTAAACAGAGATGAATGTTAAACATTACTCAAAAGGCCTTTCTCTTCTACATTGGCTAGTAGCAATCATGTTCGCTGCAAGTTATATCATCAGCGATGGCATGCCCAAGTATTTTGATCAACATTTGGAAAACATTGATGTCAGTGGACAGTGGGTTGCCAACTTCCACGTTTACGCGGGACTCGCCTTTATTGCGGTAGTACTAATTCGTTTGATCGTGAGGCTTACCTCACAAAAACCTGAACCAATAGGGTCAGCTGATTCGCGTCTTAACAAAATAGCGACTGGGACCCATCACTTACTCTATCTGTTGATGTTTCTAGTGCCTGTTGCCGGAGTGATTGGGTGGTATGAAAAGATTACGATCTTTGGAGATATCCACGTATTGTTGATGAATCTAATGTTGGGTTTAGTGGGCTTGCATATTGCGGCTGCTATCTATCATCAATGGGTGTTAAAAGATGGAATACTCTCACGCATATCTCTATTGAAAAGTGAAAAACGAAATTAATGAATATTTCTAGTTCTACAGATACAACCAGCAGTCAATCTTGGCTGCTGGATACGGCGATCATAGGTGTGCTTGGCATGCTAAGTGCACTTTTGTTGTTAACTAACATCAATCAGCCACTATTCCTGGCACTCAATGGTTTATTTTCGTTTTTACCTGATTCCTTGTGGGTATTTCTTACCAATGGTGGCGATGCTGCCGTTGCACTGTCGCTACTCATTGGACTCTCGAGACATAGAAAAAGTAAAACAGTCGTATTTTCGAGTCTGATGACTGCCATTGCATTGACACTTGTGGTCCAAGGATTGAAGTTTGGATTAGGGGTAGAGCGTCCGCCGCAAGTTTTGACACAGGACGCTTTCCATTTAATTGGTGGAGCGATTCACTCAAAATCATTTCCCTCAGGACATACAGCAATAGCCTTCTGTGTTGCAGGGATTCTTGCTGCACAATACAGAGGTCACTGGTTCAAAGTCGCACTGGTAACCGTAGCTACGCTGATTGGTTTGTCGCGCGTTGCAGTTGGTGTTCATTGGCCTACAGATATCGTAGTAGGGGCTTTAATCGGCTGGATACTGGGTTACTACCTCTTTTCAATTATCGAGAGAGCAATCACAGAGAAGCAAAGTTACATTCTGATTGGATTCGTTTTCTCTGTAGTCCTGCTAGTCCTTATGTTCTTCAGGCATTTAGGAAGTGAACCAGTGTTTGCTGAGTTGCTTTTACATCGTATTGCCTTGGTCACCATTGCCCTTGGGACTGCAATTCAATTCATTCGTTTAGATTTAGAATCTCTGCCTTGGATAAATACACTCGTTTTAAAACTGACTGGGCGTTAGGACACCCATTAACTGTTTACTAAACAAAAACCCGAATCAGATGATTCGGGTTTTTTATTTTTACTATCACAGATTAAGCAGCGTCGAGTGCTTGTGAGAGGTCAGCGATTAGATCGTCGATATGCTCAATACCCACTGATAGACGCACCATGCCCTCGGTTACACCTGCAGATGCAAGCTCCTCAGCATTCAACTGACGGTGCGTCGTTTCTGCTGGAATAGAGGCTAGCGACTTACAGTCACCGATGTTCACCAAGCGAAGGAAGATCTGAAGTGCGTCGTAGAATTTACGAGACGCTTCACGGCCGCCTTTAAGTTCGAAACTCAAAATGCCTGACGCCTTACCGCCCATATATTTCTGCGCAAGTGCGTGGTCTTGGTGGGACGCGAGACCCGCATATTTAACCCAACCAACTTTACTGTGTCCTTCAAGGAACTCGGCAACTTTCTGAGTATTTTCACAGATACGCTCCATGCGCAGTGCTAATGTCTCTAGACCCTGCAGGATAAGGAATACGTTCATCGGTGAAATTGCAGCACCGGTATTACGAAGTGGTACCACGCGACAACGACCAATGAAGGCTGCTGGGCCAAATGCTTCGGTGTATACCACGCCGTGGTAAGACACATCCGGTGTATTCAAAAGAGGGAAGCGATCTTTGTGCTCCGCCCAAGGGAATTTGCCTGAGTCGACAATCACACCTCCAATTGAGTTGCCGTGACCGCCAATATACTTAGTTGCCGCCGTCACAATGATGTCAGCTCCCTGTTCAATTGGACGCCACAATGCAGGGCTAGGAACTGTGTTATCACAGATCAATGGAATGCCGTGCTTGTGAGCTACTTCTGCAAGTGCTGCGATATCGGCAATACGACCCGATGGGTTGCCAACCGATTCACAGTAGAGCGCTTTGGTACGCGCATCAATTTTAGATTCGATGGCGGCTATGTCATTGCTGGCTACAAAGCGTACCTCAATGCCTTGGCGTGGCAGTGTGTGTGCAAATAGGTTGTAGGTACCGCCGTAAAGATCGCTGGCCGAGATGATGTTGTCACCGACTTCGGCAATGGTCTGAATGGCGTAAGTGATCGCTGCCATACCTGAAGCGACGGCAAGACCGGCAATGCCACCTTCTAGCGCTGCGACACGCTGCTCTAAAACGTCAGTCGTTGGGTTCATGATGCGCGTATAGATGTTGCCGACTACTTTAAGGTCGAATAGGTCAGCGCCATGCTGTGCGTCGTCAAAAGCGTAAGAGGTTGTCTGGTAGATAGGTACCGCAACCGACTTGGTGGTTGGATCGATTTGGTAGCCCGCGTGTACCGCTTGTGTTTCCAATTTCATTTATCTTTCCTTCTCTTCTTATTGATCTACGCTTAATGCAAAATAGATAGACATTTTGTACGCGTAATCCAAACCTTACGCAACTTCTATGGAGTAATAACCTTATATGGCAAAGGCAAAGTTAGCCTACGTCTGCGACGAGTGCGGAGCTGATTACAGTAAATGGCAAGGGCAATGTACTGCCTGTAAAGCTTGGAACTCATTGAAAGAGGTGCGTCTTGGCTCGGCACCGGCAGGTGGTGCTCAGGCCGCGGTGCGTCGTCAGGGTTATGCTGGTGAAGCGGGTCAGTCGAAAGTGGTGAATCTCTCTGAGGTGGAGCTGAAAGCGACCGATCGTATCAGCAGTAAGATCGGTGAATTGGACCGAGTCTTAGGGGGCGGCTTAGTACCTGGATCTGCCGTGTTGATCGGCGGGCATCCCGGCGCCGGTAAATCGACTCTGTTGTTACAAACCATGGCCGCACTGGTGGCCGATATGCCAGCGCTCTATGTGACCGGTGAGGAGTCACTGCAACAGGTCGCCATGCGTGCTAAACGCTTAGGCCTAGAGGTTGGGGATCTGAAGATGCTCTCTGAGACCTCTGTCGAGACCATCTGTGATGTGGCGGATCAGCTCAAGCCTAGGGTGTTAGTCATCGACTCAATTCAGGTGATGCACGTATCCGATGTGCAATCGGCGCCGGGCTCAGTATCTCAGGTTCGTGAAAGTGCGGCCTATTTAACGCGTTACGCCAAACAGACGGGTACGGTGATCTTTCTGGTAGGCCACGTGACCAAAGATGGCTCATTGGCTGGCCCCAAAGTACTTGAGCATATGATCGACTGTTCACTGCAACTAGAAGGCGAGAGCGACAGCCGATTCCGCACACTGCGCAGCCATAAAAACCGTTTTGGCGCTGTCAACGAGCTGGGTGTGTTTGCCATGCTGGAGACAGGGTTAAAAGAGGTTAAGAACCCCAGTTCTATCTTTCTAAGTCGTGATGATAATGCAAGGCCAGGCAGCGTCGTGATGGTGGTCTGGGAGGGCACCCGTCCGATGCTGGTTGAGCTTCAAGCCCTAGTCGATACATCGCACCACTCCAACCCCAAACGTGTGGCTGTCGGAATGGATCAAAATCGACTTGCGATGCTGCTAGCGGTATTGAACCGTCATGGTGGATTAATGACCGGCGATCAAGATGTCTTTATCAACGTGGTTGGCGGTATACGAGTCATGGAGACCAGCGCGGATTTGGCGCTACTAACGGCGATTGTCTCCAGTTTTCGTGATAAGTCACTGCCAACCGACTTGATCGTCTTTGGTGAGGTTGGCTTGTCCGGTGAGATTCGCCCTGTGCCAAACGGGCAGGAGCGAATCAAAGAGGCGGCTAAACACGGCTTTACTCGTGCGATTGTGCCCAAAGGGAACAGGCCAAAAGAGAGCGTTCCGGGTATGAAGATCATCGCCGTTGATCGCCTCTCAGAAGCGCTGGACTCTATCTAATCTGAGTAAGCAGTAATGATTTCACAACAGGTACAACATCTACTCTCATGGTTAACCAATTATCATCAGCTTGGCACACGGGTTGTCATCGCTGTGGTTGGCCCGCCCGGTGCCGGTAAGTCGACGCTCTCTGAGGAGCTGGTCGACACTATCAATGACACTAAAGGGGATGGACAGGCCGCTGTTATCCCAATGGATGGATTTCATCTAACCAATGAGGTCCTGGTCGAACGAGGTCGTTTAGATCGAAAGGGTGCTCCAGACACCTTCGATGTAGAGGGATTGATCAGCCTGGTACGACGTATTAAACAAGCGGATGCTGATGTACGTTACCCCATTTTTGATCGCTCAATTGAGGCGAGTCATATCGATGCGGGTCTTCTGCCTAAAGGGTGTGAAGTGGTCGTAGTAGAGGGTAACTACCTTTTACTAGACGAAGCGCCTTGGTCAGAGTTGGCCCCCTATTTTGATCTGACAGTGTTTACATCACCCACATTTGAAGAGCTGGAACGTCGGCTGATTCAGCGTTGGTTAGATCATGGCTACACACAACAGCAGGCTGAGCAAAAAGCTTGGAACAACGACCTTCCGAACGCTAAAACGGTGGTAGAACGAAGCCGAAAGGCAGATTTGGTTTTTGATCAGGATTGAGAGATAAAAAAAGCCGCTGAGAAGCGGCTTTTTTGATGGTGGCAGGAGCTTAGCTCATGCGGCGATACTTGATGCGCTCTGGCTGGTGATCCTTGCCGAAGCGTTTCTTGTAGTCTTCCGCGTACTCAGTGTAGTTACCTTCAAAGAAGGTCACCTGTGAGTCACCTTCGTAGGCGATCATGTGAGTACAGATACGGTCAAGGAACCAACGGTCGTGGGAAATCACTACCGCAGAACCTGGGAAGGCTAGAATTGCCTCCTCAAGTGCACGTAGCGTTTCGATATCCAGGTCGTTGGTTGGCTCATCGAGAAGCAGTACGTTGCCACCCTCTTTAAGCAATTTCGCCATATGCAGGCGGTTACGCTCACCACCTGACAGATCTTTGACAAACTTCTGCTGATCGGAACCGCGGAAGTTGAAGCGACCACAGTAGGCGCGTGAAGGGGTGGTGTAGTTGCCTACCGTGATCATATCAGAACCGTCAGAGATCTCTTCGAAGACCGTCTTGTTGCCATCTAATTCACGAGACTGGTTGACGTAGGCAAGCTGTACCGTTGAACCAAGCTCGACAGAGCCTGAATCTGGCTGCTCTTCACCGGCAATCATGCGGAACAGAGTCGATTTACCCGCGCCGTTGGCACCGATGATGCCGACAATTGCACCCGGTGGAATTGAGAAGTTGAGGTTTTCAAACAACAGCTTATCGCCGTAGCTCTTAGTCACGTTATTCAGTTCGATCACCTTGTCACCTAGGCGTGGGCCAGGTGGAATGTAGATCTCTTGTGTCTCGTTACGAGTCTGAAACTCTTTAGAGTTCATCTCTTCGAACTGCTTCAAGCGAGCTTTCGATTTCGATTGACGACCTTTAGCGCCTTGGCGAACCCACTCAAGTTCCGCTTTGATCGCTTTCTGGTGAGCCGCTTCTTGTTTCGCTTCTTGCTCTAGACGTGCATCTTTCTGCTCTAGCCAAGAGCTGTAGTTGCCTTCCCATGGAATACCATGGCCACGGTCCAGTTCCAGAATCCAACCAGCCGCGTTATCAAGGAAGTAGCGGTCGTGGGTAATCGCAACCACGGTACCTGGGTACTCCTGAAGGAAGCGTTCGATCCAAGCGATCGACTCAGCATCCAAGTGGTTGGTCGGCTCGTCGAGTAGCAGCATGTCTGGGTGATCAAGCAGCAAACGACAAAGAGCCACTCGGCGACGCTCACCACCAGATAGGTGTTTTACCTCAGCATCCCAAGGCGGTAGACGCATCGCATCGGCCGCACGCTCTAATGCTGTATCAAGGTTGTGACCATCTTTGGCCGTGATAAGGTTCTCTAGTTCGCCTTGGCGTTTCGCTAGGGCATCAAAATCTGCATCTGGGTCAGCGTATGCTGCGTAGACCTCATCCAGCTCAGCCATAGCGCCTTTGACATCGGCCACCGCCTCTTCGATCACTTCACGAACGGTTTTTGTCTCATCCAGCTCAGGTTCCTGCGGTAGGTAGCCGACGTTAATGCCGGGCATTGGACGCGCTTCACCGATGTAATCCTGATCGACGCCCGCCATGATTTTTAGCAGCGTTGATTTACCCGCACCGTTCAGACCGAGGACACCGATCTTCGCGCCAGGGAAAAAGGATAGAGAGATATCTTTAAGAATTTCGCGTTTAGGTGGGACCACCTTACCAACGCGGTTCATTGAATAGACAAACTGTGCCATGTGTTGATTCCTAGCAAAATATCTGGGCTACAACGCCGTTGCATGACCCATTTAAAAAGGTTGCGCAGAGTATACCAGATAGGGGGCGGTCAAATCACAGGGCGGCACACTTAAACTTGAGAACAATTGCAGGTTGACCTGATCGCTTTTCAAGTGATTTTTCTACCCGTTTTGCCTTATAATGCGCGCCATCAAAATCTTTCGAGCTGACCAGGCTTCTCGATTGCAGCCAAAGTCGTCAGATCGTTGAACCAATACAGGGGATCTCCATGTTTAGTAAGGATATGAACATCGCTAGCTACGATGCAGAACTTTGGGCAGCAATGCAGTCTGAAGAGACGCGTCAAGAAGAGCACATCGAGCTCATTGCGTCAGAGAACTACACCAGTCCACGTGTTATGGAAGCGCAGGGTTCAGTTCTTACTAACAAGTACGCGGAAGGTTACCCAGGCAAACGTTACTACGGCGGTTGTGAGTACGTTGATAAAGCAGAAACGCTTGCGATTGAGCGTGCTAAAGAGCTTTTCGGTGCAACGTTTGCAAACGTTCAGCCACACTCAGGTTCACAAGCTAACGCGGCTGTATTTATGGCGCTTTGTAAAGCCGGCGATACTATTTTGGGTATGAGCCTTGCACACGGTGGTCACTTGACTCACGGTGCTGCAGTCTCTTTCTCAGGCCGTATCTACAATGCCTTCCAGTACGGTCTTGATGAGAACGGTGACCTAGACTACGCGGAAGTTGAGCGTCTTGCTCTAGAAAATAAACCGAAAATGATCATTGCCGGTTTCTCTGCTTACTCGCGTGTCGTTGATTGGGCTAAGTTCCGTGAAATCGCTGACAAAGTGGGTGCATACCTATTTGTCGATATGGCACACATTGCAGGCCTAGTGGCTGCTGGCGTTTACCCAAGCCCACTGCCATACGCTGACGTCGTGACAACAACGACTCACAAAACACTGGGCGGACCACGTGGTGGTTTGATTCTATCTGCGCGCGCTGATGAAGAGCTGCAGAAGAAACTGAACTTTGCGGTATTCCCAGAGTCTCAGGGCGGTCCATTGATGCACGTTATCGCGGCTAAGGCTGTCTGCTTCAAAGAGGCGATGGAGCCAGAGTGGAAAGCGTACCAAGCACAGGTTGTTAAGAATGCACAGGCGATGGCTGAAGTATTCCAGCAGCGTGGCTTTGATGTCGTTTCTGGCGGTACTGATGACCACCTATTCCTACTGAGCCTAATTGGCAAAGAGTACAGCGGTAAAGATGCTGATGCGGCACTAGGTCGTGCTAACATCACTGTGAACAAGAACTCGGTTCCAAACGACCCACGTTCACCGTTCGTCACTTCAGGTCTACGTATCGGTACTCCAGCCGTTACTCGTCGTGGCTTCAAAGAGGCTGAAGTGGCTGAGCTAACTAACTGGATCTGTGACGTGCTTGAGAACATCGACAATGATGATGTGATCAACCGCGTGAAAGAGCAGGTTAAAGCGATCTGCGCGAAGTACCCAGTTTACGCTTAATTGTGGATTTGAGAGTTCGCTCTCAACCACATAGAATACCGAGGGCAGCATTGAGCTGCCCTTTTTCGCTCTTTTAACAGCACTGAGAGGCCAATATGCATTGTCCCTACTGTGGCGCATCGGACACCAAAGTGAACGACTCAAGACTGATCTCAGAAGGTCAGCAGGTTCGTCGTCGTCGCGAATGCGTGAGCTGTCATGAGCGATTCACCACCTTTGAAGCGGCTGAACTGTTAATGCCGCGTCTGATTAAGAATGATGGCAGTCGCCAGCCGTTCGACGAAGAGAAACTCCGTTCAGGTATTACACGTTCCCTAGAGAAGCGCCCGGTCAGTATTGAACAGATTGAAGCCTGTTTGAACCGTGTAAAGCAGCGTTTGCGTGCACCGGGAGAGCGTGAAATTGAGTCAAAACTGGTCGGCGAAGCGGTCATGGCTGAACTGCGTAAGCTTGATCAGGTCGCTTACGTTCGTTTTGCTTCGGTCTACCGTGACTTCCAAGACATCAATGAGTTTAAACTTGAAATTGAGCGTCTAGCTGAGCCCGAAGTAGTTGAGACTAAAAGTGCCTCGAAATCGGCACTGACGGCTAACGCCCAACCAGAACCTAAATCGAAACCGAGTCGTAAATCTCGTCAGAAAAAACCGGAGCCACAGGTTCCAGATAGTCCAGATCTGTTTGGAGACGAGCTACTTTGAGTTTTACGATCGAAGATCGCCAGTACATGGCAAGAGCCATACAGCTGGCGGCTAAAGGCATCTACACCACAGACCCTAACCCCAGAGTCGGCTGTGTATTGGTGCGCGATGGTGTGATTATCGGCGAGGGTTACCACCAGCGCGCCGGTGAGGGCCATGCAGAAGTCAACGCGTTAAAAGCGGCCGGTGATGCAACCGGTGCGACTGCCTATGTCACTCTGGAA
The DNA here is from genome assembly GCF_013282935.1 of Marinobacterium sp. xm-d-579. Classification (NCBI taxonomy): domain Bacteria; kingdom Pseudomonadati; phylum Pseudomonadota; class Gammaproteobacteria; order Oceanospirillales; family Oceanospirillaceae; genus Marinobacterium; species Marinobacterium sp. xm-d-579. The sequence continues at coordinate 622,839 of NZ_WBYP01000001.1, read as the reverse complement.
CCCTGCAGCCACTTTGGTCGGACGCCACCCTGCTCTCAAGGACTCATCGACGCCGGAGTGACGCGTGTCGTTGCGGCCATGGTTGATCCAAACCCTGAAGTCGCCGGAAAAGGCATTGCAATGTTGAAAGCGGCGGGAATCGATGCGGCTGCCGGGTTACTTGAGAGTGAAGCGCGGGCACTGAATCCTGGGTTTCTTTCCAGAATGGAGCGCGGCCGTCCTTTTGTTAGATTGAAACTTGCCACCAGTATTGATGGCCGAACGGCCATGGCATCGGGTGAGTCGCAGTGGATTACTGGGCCTGAAGCGCGTGCCGATGTGCAACGATTGCGTGCCCGCAGTAGTGCAGTGATTACCGGGGTCGGATCGGTACTACAAGATGACTCTGCTTTGACGGTTCGAGAAGCTCAGTTGCCTGCATCCGTTGTGCCTCTGACTGAAGGTCGTCAGCCGTTGCGCGTGGTACTGGATTCTCAGGGAAGACTGCCAGCCTCAGCCCAGATGCTGGCGCTGCCTGGCAGAACCTTACAGGTTGTCGCTGCAAACGACTGCAACCTACTTGAGGGTGCTGAACAGGTTCAACTAGCGAACGAGGCAGGGCGTATCGATTTGCCACAGTTGCTTAGCTATTTGGCCGAAAAAGAGTCCTGTAATGAGGTGTTGGTGGAGTGTGGCGCCCAGTTAGCCGGTGCCATGCTAGCAGCAGGGTTAGTAGATGAGTTGGTTCACTATATGGCACCTAAATTGATGGGGTCTGATGCCCGCCCTCTAGCTGAGCTTCCATTAACTGAGATGTCTGAAGCGATCGAGATGAAACTGAAAGATGTCCGACAGTTTGGTCATGATCTTCGCATGACCTGGACAGTTTAGGAGCAGAAGGTGTTTACCGGAATTATAGAAGCGATCGGTACCGTCGCTGCCAAACAAGAGGTTGGTGGCGACCTTCGATTGACCCTAGCAACGGGTCAATTGGACATGTCCGATGTGGCGTTAGGCGACAGTATTGCCACCAATGGGGTCTGCCTCACCGTGATTGAGTATGATCAACAACATTTTACGGCCGATGTTTCGCAAGAGAGTCTGGCACATACTCGATTGATGGATCTGCGACCCGGTGAAGCGGTCAATCTGGAAAAAGCACTGCTGCCAACAACCCGTTTAGGCGGGCACTTAGTCTCTGGACATGTCGATGCTGTGGGTAGCATCGCTTCCATTGAGCGCGATGCCCGCTCAGTGCGCATAGCCGTCGACATGCCTAGCTCGTTAGCTCGCTATATCGCGCCGAAGGGATCGGTTACAATAGACGGCGTAAGTTTGACGGTGAACAGTGTTGATGCAGACAGTTTTCACCTCAACATTGTGCCTCATACGGCAGATACGACGATCATTAGTCAGTATGAAGTGGGGCATGGTGTTCATATCGAAGTGGATATGATCGCTCGCTACTTAGAGCGTTTGCTTCAAACGAAGCAGGAATCTGAATCGTCCAGTGAAGGGATTTCATTGGAGATGTTGGCCTCTGCAGGCTTTATGCACAGGCGTTAATTTAGGAGTGGATATGCAATTAAACAGCGTCGAAGAGCTACTCGACGACATTCGCCAAGGTAAGATGGTTATCTTGATGGATGATGAAGATCGTGAGAATGAAGGTGATCTAGTGATTGCGGCCGAAATGGTGCGTCCAGATGACATCAACTTCATGGCGAAGAATGCCCGCGGTCTAATCTGTCTTACCCTGACGCGTGAACACTGTGAACGTCTGAACCTCCCGCTGATGGTGCAGAGCAACGGTGCAGCCTACTCCACCAACTTCACGGTCTCTATTGAAGCTGCTGAAGGTGTGACCACGGGTATATCAGCCGCTGATCGTGCCCATACTGTGCGTACAGCCGTGCGGGGTGATGCTAAACCTGAGGACATCGTTCAGCCGGGTCACATCTTCCCATTGATGGCGCAACCAGGTGGTGTTCTAAGCCGTGCCGGTCATACAGAAGCGGGTTGTGATCTAGCTCGTATGGCAGGCATGAGCGCAGCGTCTGTGATCGTCGAAGTGATGAACGAAGATGGCACCATGGCGCGTCGTCCCGATCTTGAGATCTTTGCTAAAGAGCACGGTTTGAAGATCGGTACCATTGCGGATCTAATCCACTACCGTACGACTAATGAACAGACAGTGACGGTGGCAGACACCGGTTCACTGGAGACAGATTACGGTCAATTTAATTACACGACCTATAACGATGAGATCCTCGGTTGTACCCACCTTGCACTTCACAAAGGTGATATCAGTGCTGATGAGCCGACTATGGTTCGTGTACACAACCGCTCTGAAGTTCTGCGTGACGTGGTTGGCGTAGCTGAGGAGAGTGAAGCTAAGTGGACACTGCGTCGCGCACTAGAGCGTATCGCTGCAGAAGGTAAGGGTGTTGCCCTGCTTCTGGATAGTGGTAATCGCATCGATCTTGGCGACTCTATCAGCCAGATCACCAGTGGTTCTAAACCGTCTAAAGTGAATGTCAGCGCGTCCGGCGCTTACCTGACAGTAGGTACAGGTTCACAGATTCTACGTGATCTTGGGGTAGGTAAAATGCGCCTGCTCAGTTCACCAATGAAATTTAATGCAATCTCAGGCTTTGATCTTGAGATTGATGAATACATCCCTTTTGCAGAGTAAAAGATCATGAGTGTAAAAGTAGTTGAAGGCGATTTTGTCGCTGCAAATGGTCGCTACACAATCGTTGTTGGCCGTTTCAATTCATTTGTCGTAGAGAGCCTATTAGAAGGTGCTATCGACGTTCTTAAACGCCACGGCGTTTCTGAAGATAATATCCGCATCGTTCGTGTACCGGGTGCGTTTGAGATTCCATTGGCGGTTAAGCGCGTCGCTCAACAGAAACAAGATGATGCAATCATCGCACTGGGTGCGGTAATTCGTGGTGGTACGCCACACTTTGAGTACGTCTCTAACGAAGCGTCTAAAGGTGTAGCCCAGGTATCTCTCGACTTTGATATCCCAGTTGCAAACGGCGTTCTGACAGTGAACTCTATCGAGCAGGCAATCGAGCGCTCTGGCACGAAAGCAGGTAACAAAGGCGCTGAAGCCGCGCTATCAGCTGTTGAGATGGTGAGTCTTCTTCGCCAACTTGAGGTTTAAGATGAGCGAAGAACAGGCTCCTAAGCGCAAAAAAGTCTCTAATACAGAGAAGCGTCGCAACGCTCGCAGCTTTGTGCTGCAGGCACTCTACTCTCAAGAGCTGACAAAAAACCCAACGAATGAGGTAGAGGCTCATTTTCGTGTCGACAACGACATGAGTGAAACCGATGTACCGCTCTTCTCTGAACTGTTGCAAGGCGTGAATGCGCAAAAAGCAGAGCTTGATCAAGCGTTTAACATCTATCTGGATCGTAACGTCGAAGAGTTAGATCCGGTGGAAGTGAGCGTACTTCGTATCGGTGCTTATGAGCTGATCAATCGTATCGAAGTCCCTTATAAAGTCGCTATCAACGAGAGCGTTGAGTTGGCGAAAATTTTTGGGGCAACCGAGAGCCACAAGTACGTTAATGGCGTCCTCGATAAGCTGGCGCAAAAAGTCCGCGCTGTCGAGATCAAAGCCAACCGCGGTAAGTAATGCCAGGCGAATTCGATCTGATTCGCCGCTATTTTGACTCCATCAGTGGCGATCATCCCAGTGTTCAACTCGGCATTGGTGATGATTGCGCTCTGTTAACGTCCAGTCCCCATACCGAACTCGCTATCTCTGTCGATACGCTGGTTGAAGGTGTTCATTTTCTACCGGACATCGATCCAGAAGATTTGGCGTGGCGATTAGTTGCCAGTAGTGTCAGCGACTTGGCGGCAATGGGGGCATTCCCCAAATGGCTGACACTTGCCTGTACACTGAATGGGCCTACGCGAGAGTGGTTAGCAGCCTTCTCAAAAGGTTTAGCAGAGGCCTGTCATCACTACTCACTGATATTGGTCGGCGGGGATACCACCTCAGGGCAACAACAAGTGTTTACGGCTCAGGTGCATGGAGAGGTTCCGTTAGGCATGGCGCTTAAACGTAGCGGTGCTAAAGCTGGCGATGCCATTGTGGTCAGCGGCACTCTAGGCGATTCCCGAGCCGGATTAGCGCTATTAACTGCTGAGTGTGAAAGTGGGTCTGATTACCTACTTGAACGCTACTATCGCCCAACCGCGCGACTTGCGCTGGGTGAGGCGCTGCGTGGAATTGCGAATTCAGCCGTGGATGTGTCGGATGGTCTATTAGCGGATCTTGGGCATCTATTAACCGCTTCGGGTGTTGGGGCAGAGATCCATACTGAGTCACTACCTCTATCAGCCGACATTAAAGATCTTGCCCCAGATTTGGCAGAGAGATGGGCGCTTTCAGGCGGTGAGGATTTTGAACTCTGCTTTACACTTCCACAGGATAGAGTGCCTGAACTTCAACAAATCAGTGAACGTCTAGCACTACCCCTGACTCTAGTAGGCAAGATCACACAACAAACAGGGATCACACTGTTGAAATCGGGCGAACCTGTGCCTCTGCCTGCCTCATTGGGTTTCAACCATTTTGGAAACGAACATGAATAGAGCGCCTGCCAGTATCTGGCGAAACCCCATTCACTTTTTAGCCTTTGGTTTGGGCAGTGGTGCCGCGCCAAAAGCACCCGGCACCGTCGGTACGCTTGCGGCCATTCCTATTTGGTACCTATTCAACGATTGGGCACTGATACCCTATCTTTTATTAATGTTGGTGACCTTTTTATTGGGTTGCTGGTTGTGTGGCAAAACCTCAGACGATCTGGGTGTTCATGATCATGGCGGCATTGTCTGGGATGAGTTTGTTGGCCTATGGATTACCTTTATTGCGCTTCCGACGGGCTGGGAGTGGGTCGTGTTCGGGTTTGTGATGTTCCGTCTATTCGATATCTGGAAGCCCTGGCCGATAGGCTGGGCAGACCGACGCGTCTCGGGTGGCCTAGGCATTATGTTGGATGATCTATTGGCTGGATTGATGGCGCTAGGGGTCGTGCAAGCGGTAAACTATGCTGTATAGCAATCTGCTTTAGTGATCTGGTCGTAATACCTTTCACTAATTCAGAGGTAAAGATGCAAGGATGCATCGAATTGAGGATAAGATTTTGGATATTAAACTGATAGCGGAATGTAAATTGCCAATGCCTATGGGTGTATTCCGTATGGTTGGTTTCGAAGAGGTCGAGAGCGGTAAAGAGCACATCGCGCTGGTATACGGTGATGTTGCAGGTGACGAACCCGTTCTAGCCCGCATGCACTCAGAGTGTCTAACAGGTGATGCCTTGTTCAGCTTGCGCTGTGACTGTGGCTTTCAACTGCAAGAGGCCCTAAAGCGCATTACCGAAGAGGGCAAAGGCGTTCTGCTCTACCTACGCCAAGAGGGCCGTGGTATCGGTCTTTTGAATAAGGTCAAAGCCTACAACCTGCAAGACTCTGGCTGTGACACGGTAGAGGCCAATGAGCGCTTAGGCTTTGCCGCTGATATGCGTAACTACTCAATGTGTCAGCCAATGTTGGATGCGATCGGTGTTAAGAGCGTTAACTTAATGACCAACAACCCGCGTAAAGTCGCTGCACTCGAAGAGTATGGTGTGAATGTCTCGTCGCGTGTGCCACTGCAAGTCGGTAAGAACCGCTACAACGAGCACTACCTAGAGACGAAAATGGGTAAACTCGGTCATATGATGAGCGAAGTGCATTTCAAACCGGATGCTTAATGGCATAGGTTGGTACTGATTTGGTGCATTGATAAACCTCAGCAGCAGTGCTGGGGTTTTTTTAGGTCTGTAGAAAGTGCTCTATCTGCTCTCGAATTGAGTCAGCATCTAAGCCGGCATCTTGTAACTGTTCATCCCGAGTCGCATGCTCAATCCAACGATCGGGAATGCCAAGGTTAAGACAACGTAAGTTCTGGCCATTATGAGTCAGCCACTCATTCACAGCACTGCCCGCTCCGCCCGCAATAGCCCCATCTTCCAGGGTGATAAAGTGAGAGTAAGTATTCACTAGCTCTTCAAGCATAGCTTCATCGAGTGGTTTGACGAAGCGCATATCGATTAAGCCAAGATCCAACTGATCAGCGACCTGCTCGGCTGCTGGTAAAAGAGGGCCAAAGTTGAGTATGACGCCACCTTTACCAACTCTTACCAACCGGCTTTGACCCATGGCTAAGGACGCTAATGGAGTTCTGCTCTTAACGCCTTCGCCTCGAGGGTAGCGGACCACAGCACAGCCATTGTATTGGTAGCCTAGAGTCAGCATCTGCTGCTGCTCATCCAGTGTGGAGGGCGTCATAATGACAACCTCGGGTAGCGAGCGAAGCATTGGGATATCGAAGATACCTGAGTGGGTTGGACCATCTTCCCCAACCAATCCTGCACGATCTACAGCGATCAAACAGTCGAGATTTTGCAGGGCGATATCGTGGATGACCTGATCCAAAGCGCGCTGCAAAAAAGTTGAGTAGATTGCCAGAACCGGTTTCATCCCACCTACCGCAAGGCCGGCTGCAAAGGTGGCTGCGTGCTGTTCTGCAATGGCAACATCAAAGTAACGTGTTGGGTATTGGTCAGCGAATTGCACAAGGCCAGAACCCTCCCTCATGGCCGGGGTAATCGCGACTACTCGAGGGTCACTTGAAGCAGTTTCACAGATCCATTGGCCAAACTGATCGCTGTATTTCAGATTAGGAGCACTGATCTCTGATGGTTTTTCCAGTTTAGTGATGGCGTGATAGCCGACCGGATCCTCTTCAGCTGGCTTAAACCCAAACCCCTTACGAGTTCTAATATGCAGGAATTGAGGCCCTGTTTGGCTCAATGACTGCTTAAGGGCAGGGATTAATTGGCTCAGGTCATTACCATCAATAGGGCCAGAGTATTCAAAGTTCAGTGCTTCAAATAGAGGCATCACAGGGTTAGTGGGTGCTTGCTCACGTAGATTCTTGGCTAGATAGGTGGCCAATCCCCCTTGGTTGGGCGAGATCGACATGTCGTTATCGTTCAGAATGACGAGTAGATTCGCATCAGTATGTGCTGCGTGGTTGAGTGCTTCAAAGGCCTGACCAGCCGTCAGAGCCCCATCACCTATAACAGCCACCGATTTACGATCATTGCCTTGCAGTGTGTCGGCAATCGCCATGCCGAGAACGGCGCTGATAGAGGTGCTGGAGTGCCCAGTGCCAAAGCAGTCGTAAATACTCTCAGCTCGATCGGGAAAGGGAGTAAGCCCCTCTCGTTGCCGTATGTTAAGCATCGCCTCACGACGACCCGTCAGAATTTTGTGCGGATAGGCTTGGTGACCTACATCCCAAACCAGATGATCGTCTGGTGTGTCTAATAGCTGGTGAAGCGCTAGTGTCAGTTCGACAACCCCGAGTCCGCCACCAAGATGTCCCCCAGTCTGACCGACACAGAAGAGCAGATAGAGACGTAACTCATCCGCTAGCTGCTGTAATTGGCCCAGATTCAACCCTTTTAAATCTGAAGGGGAGTCAATCTGGTCCAACAGTGGAGTCGCAGGACGTTGTGTGGGGATATCAGTAATCATTAATGGTTACGGGCAATGACAAAATCAGCAAGGGCTATTAATGACTGGTTACGTTCACCGAAGGTTTCTAGAGCTTCAATCGCCTGTTGGTGCAATTCATTCAACCACTGCTTGCTTTGAGTAAGCCCAATAAGTGCAGGGTAGGTGGCTTTGTCTCTCTCTTCATCAGAACCTTGGGGTTTGCCCAGTTGTTCTGTGGTGCTTTCGATATCTAAGATGTCATCTTGAATCTGAAATGCTAGTCCAATCTTTTGCGCGTAACGATCGAGTGCCTCTAGATCCGTATCGGTAGCATTACCACTGGCTAAAGCGCCTAAACGCAGAGCTGCACGAATGAGTTCGCCCGTTTTAGCTGCGTGCATGCTTTTCAGCTGCTCTAGACTCAGTCTTTTACCCTCTGAGCCTAGGTCAAAGGCTTGGCCATCAACCATACCCAGATCACCACTGCATCTAGCTAGGGTATGAACCATCTGTAACTGAGTGGACGCTGGTAGTGCATCAATAGGCTGACTGAGCAGTTCAAATGCCCAGGTTAGCAGTGCATCACCGGCTAATATGGCGGTCGCTTCATTGAACTGGATATGGCAGGTTGGTTTGCCGCGGCGCAGCTCATCATTATCCATAGCCGGTAGATCATCATGCACCAGTGAATAGCTATGAACGCACTCCAAAGCACACGCGGCCGTATCCGCTTGCTCAATTTGTCCACCTAGTAACTCAGTGGCCAGGTAGACCAGCGTGGGACGAAGGCGCTTGCCTCCATTCATCAGGCTGTAGTGCATCGCCTGATGAAGGCTAGGGTCAATCCCGTTACGTTCAGCTAAACGTCGACTGAGCTCAGCTTCAACTCTCTGTCGGTACAGAGCTAGCATTGGTTGTGGCATTAGGTTTGTTCAGATTCGTTAAACGGTTGTTCTACCAGCTCGCCGGATTGCTCTGTTAGCATCACGACTTTCTGTTCGGCCGATTGCAGAATGTTTTGGCATTCGCGGGTCAGGCTGATCCCCTCTTCAAAGGATTTTAGTGCCTCTTCGATAGAGAGATCCCCCTTCTCCATCTCTGAAACCAGGGCTTCTAACCGTTTTAGGGAGCCTTCGAAGTCCGTTGTCTGTTTGCTTTCTGCCATGATTACTCAGTCCTTAAATTTAGGAAAACTGCGAACAAGCTTTGTAGTATACCCTGTCCTTAAGCAAAGGTCCGTGCAATACCGATGGTGCTGGTAATGATCAGCACTGTGCCAATAATTTTGAAGAAACGGGCGGAATCGGTCTTGACCAGATAGCGGTGCAGCTTTTGCCCAAGAAGGTGGCCGATGAATGCGCAGGGCAGCAACCAGAGGTGGTGGATTAACTGCAGATCGACGCCTACGACAAAGAAGGATCCCATCTTGATAACCACCAGAATGAACCAGAGAACAAACAGAGTATCGCGCAGTTGCTCTTTAGCGACATGGCTAGCGTAGACGGCCATGACCAGTGGCGCTGCAATCAAAGAAGTACCACTGACATAGCCTCCCAGCATTAAGAAGAGGTTATCGATCCAAGCGGAGTTGCTTTTAAAGGGTTTATTAAGAATGTAACCAATTGAATAGACGATGACGATGACAAAAATTAGCCCAGACATGATCTCGTTGGGCAGTGTTAAGAGCCCGAATACCCCAATCAGCTTCGGGATAATCATCACTTTTAGGGTTTTCTTCAGATAGGGCCAATCGACATTCTCTTTGAGCCCACTGGTTCCCAAACGCTTCGCTTTGAAATGATTCCCCAGCGTAATAGCCCCTGAAAAGATGAGCAGGTGCACGGCGATTATGGGCAGAAAGATGAGGGGATCATCAACGATTAACAGCAGAAACGGTAGGGCGAGTACGGCACCACCAAAGCCAAGGCCGGTTCGAACAAAGCCGCTCCAGACAAAGATGAGTGCAATGAGAAGGTATTGCCACCAGATTAGATCAGACAAGCTGTACCCCGAGAGTTTTTAAGAGCCGCTATTGTATGCCAGAAAACAAAAAACCGGCACTAGGCCGGTTATTTGTAGAGACGTCTAAAACTTATTTAGAGGAATCTAGCATGTGTTGGATAGCGCCCTGAAGTTCAGCATCAGAACAATCCATGCAAGTACCCATTGGAGGCATTGCGTTGATACCCGTCTTAGCAGTCGCTAGAAGCGCATCGATACCTTTAGCGGCACGTGGAGCCCATGCTGCAGCGTCACCCATTTTAGGAGCGCCAGCAACGCCAACCATGTGACAAGCTAGACAGTAAGTGTTGTATACAGTTGCGCCATCACGCTCAGCCATTGCAGTTGCAGGAACCATAAGAGCAGCGGCTGTTAGGCCAAGTAGAGTCTTTTTCATTATATCCACCTCAATTCATGAACTTTCGTTTGCTCTTATGGAGCTAAATTTAGCTTAGAGCGCCCGATCGAATAAGTTTATAACCAAAGGTTCGTGTAAGTCCAATTAATCTACGAAGATGAGGGGCTATTGGAGCAATTAGCGTCTAAAGTCGCATCGCAAAGCTTGCTTGCGAGTGTTGAGCTAGACCTCTTTTAGAGGTTTCATGCTCGCGTTCGATCTTTTTCAACGCAGCATCAAGATCGGTGCGGTCAATATTAGGTTGGTTTTTAAGCTCAGAAACGTTAAAGCCACGATGGTGCATTCTTACTAGCGCATCACTATGGTTCATTGTGCAGCTACCTTTTTATTGTTTATCAATTTAGTAGCGTGATTAAACGCCTTAAACATGACAGTTTGGTGACGTTTGCGTTAACAATTTATAACGTTGGGCCTATCTCCTTTGTGGATTAATATCGAGATGACAAAATGATAAAACTGATCAACGACTCAGATGTGATGGTTTCTGAACAGGCCCAACACTCTTGTTATAAAGAGACTACAGCGGGTCTGCTTAAAATAGTTTGGTGCGAACAGGGAATTTTAGAGAGCTCCTTCGTCGATGCAGAGGCCATCCCACCCAATGAGGATTACTGTCAATTTAAGCAATTCATCCTCACTAACGGTGGTCAGTTACCTTTGATCGTCTCTGGTACAGATTTTCAAAAGGCGGTCTGGCAGCGGATTGCTGTTAGCAAAGTAGGTGAAGTGTTGACTTATAAACAGCTAGCGGAAGAGGTTGGTAAGCCAGCAGCGGTTCGAGCTGTGGGTAGTGCTCTAGGTAAAAACCGACATGCCTATTTAATACCTTGTCACCGTGCGGTGCGTTCTGACGGGGGATTAGGGGGCTTTCGTTGGGGGGTGGAACGAAAAAGCCACCTGCTTACATTAGAAGCCGGTGGCCTTGATTTGGTTAAGCAGATTCTTGCTTAGGCTTTAAGCGCATCCGCTGCTGCGGTAATACCCAACTTGTAGCTGGTCAAGCCAAAGCCTGATATCTGACCAATAACGACCTGTGAGAAGACCGATTTATGTCGGAACTCCTCACGCGCATGAACGTTGGACATGTGCACCTCAACGATAGGGCCTTTGTCTTTGAATATCGCCAACGCATCGGTGAGACCGTAGCTGTAGTGAGTCCAAGCACCTGCGTTGATAACGATCGCATCAACATCTTCCAAAAAGGCTTGATGAATTTTGCGTGCCAGCTCACCTTCGATGTCTGTCTGGTAGCACTCAAGCTCACACCCCTGCTCAGCAGCCCAATTAGCTGCGGCCGATTCGATATCTTGCAGCGTAAAGGTGCCGTAATGTTTCGGATCACGCTTGCCGAACATTGCGTGGTTGATGCCGTGAAGCAGAAGTATTTTTGCCATGGTTCTATCCTTAACTGTTTGCCAGACAACTGGTCGCTTTGGAAGCCTGCGAACAAGTCCATGGCATCTCAGGCTTACAGTCAAATTCATTATCAAGGCGTGTTTTCGAAGGCCTAGCGGGCTAAGTCGAGAAAGCACAACGCTGAAGATGGATTTGACTGTAAGCCCCGCAGGGCGTGACCTGTAATGTGCATCTACTGTGTTGCTCTTCTTGCTAAGGACTACGGCCATTAGCGGCAAAAAGCGCCTTGTATCTACACATTTCAGATCTCGCTGAGATGCTATGGACTTATTCGCAGGCTTCCTAGTCTAAGATCCTGCCGCATGAGTGCAACATCTTTTGTACATAGATTGAAAAAGAGCCGTATACTTTGAAGCTCTTTATGTTCAGTGCAGGTTTCCCTAATTGATTGAATTTGGAAGTACAGCCTTTGTCATTGCGTTGATTGCCGCCTGGTTTGTTGGCCTATCAAAAGGTGGATTGCCCATCATTGCTATGTTGTCGGTGCCGATCCTCTCCCTAGTGATGTCACCTATGACGGGTGCCATTCTGTTGCTACCCATCTATATCATCAGTGACATGGTGGCGGTGTGGCTCTATCGAAAACACTTCTCAATGATCAATCTGAAAAATCTTATCCCCGCGGGTCTGCTAGGGGTGTTTATTGGTTGGGCAACGGCATCCATTGTCTCTGATCAGTTTGTCGCCCTGCTGATCGGTATTATGGGCCTCACGTTTGTCTCCTATATCTGGTTTGGAAAGCGCCAAGTAAAAGAGGCGAAAAAACCGACCAAAGTGGGCGGTTGGATCTGGGGCACCATTGCCGGTTTTACCTCGTTTATCTCCCATACTGGTGGCCCACCCTTTCAGGTCTATGTTCTGCCACAAAAACTGGAGAAACTGGTGTTTGCCGGGACAGCAACGCTCTTCTTTGCTGTGATCAACCTCTCAAAACTGCCACCCTACCTAGCGCTTCGTGGCTACTCCACAGAGGATTTAACGCTGGCGCTTTGGATGGTGCCCAGTGCACTGTTGGGTACCTTTATGGGGGCTAAGCTGACTAAGATTTTGAAGGATCGATGGTTCTTTGGCTTAGTAGAAGTCGGACTGCTGCTGGTCTCTATAAAGCTGATCCACGGAGTCATCGTAGAGTCTTTGTTGTAGGAGCCTTATCGCAGATGAGGCGATAGATTTGAAAGAGAATCGCGACCTTTTACAAGATCGCTCCAACTGCTACTAACCCAACTTGATAAATGTGCTCTTAATACCAAACTCTTCAATGAAGCGACCCAAAGCTTCATGACCATCGGCTTTGATGCCAGCAAAGGTATCAAAGGCATCAATGCCCTGGTGGAAGAAGAGGTCAAAGCCACTGACGATATCTAAACCCGCTTCGTGTGCAGCAGTCAAAAACTCAGTCTCTAATGGGACATAGACCGCATCAAACGCCCACTCTTGGCCACCAAATAGTTCTGGATCAAGTGGGATACCTGGTGTAGCGTAATGTCCTACGGGCGTACAGTTGACCAAACCGTTTGCGGCTTTAGCTGTTTCGGCTAGCTGCTCTTTAGAGATAACCTCAGCGTTGTACCCTTTAGCCCGTACTGCAGCCGCTAACGCTTCAGCCCCTTCAATGTTCAGGTCAAAGATGTTCAGCTTAGTTGCGCCACAATGGAACAATCCAAAGGCAACCGCACGTCCGACACCGCCGGCGCCTAGCATCAGTACTTCACCTGCTGGCTTGTCACCACGTTGAGCTTTGTAGCCGTGAATAAAACCGGTGTAATCCGTGTTTGTTGCCTTTACAGCACCATTGGCTAGGTAGAGTGTATTGGTTGCACCTACTTCACGTACCGCTTCATCGGGCTCATCAACGAACTCAACGGCAATGGATTTGAAGGGGAAGGTGACGTTGCAACCGGTAAATCCATCATTACGAAGTGATTGAAGCATGGTTTTAAATGCCTCTTTGTCACTTTGACCCGGATCCTTCAAGTCGTAAGAGACATCAAAGCCATAGATATCGCCCAACATCTTGTGCAGGAAAGGGGCACGCGATTGTGAGATTGAGTTACCGATTAAACCCAGTTTAAGTTGCTTCATAGCTGTCATCCTTTACAGCAAGCCCAGTGCTGTTGGTAATCCAATCACCAAATCTGGAACGAACGTGATAATAATAAGAACTAAAAGCTCCACTAAGAATAGCGGCAAAATCACCTTGCTCAGCTTCGCCATACCGACCTTAGCGATGGAGTCCGCGACAAACAGGCAGAGTCCCATTGGTGGTGTGATCAAGCCAATCATTAGGTTGAAGATAATTATGATGCCAAGGTGAGTTGGGTCGACGCCTAGACTCACAGCAATTGGGTGCAGAATCGGCACCAGTACCAACATTGCCGCGATGCCCTCTAGGAACAGACCGACCACTAAGAAGAGAATGATGACGCCGACTAAGAACATCCACTGAACCGTCATGTACTCCAAGGCGAAGTCAGTGATCATGTTGGGAACGCGGTTGTAGTTCATCAACCAGTTAGCAGCAGCAACCGCACCGATAACGACCATGATGATCGAGCTGTCGCGCATCGCTCGGGCGAAAAGACCGGCCAGTTTAGAGACTTTCAGCTCTTTGAAGACAAAGATTCCGACAAACAGGGCGTAGGCCACGGCAAAGCTGGCCGCTTCCGTTGGCGTCACGACCCCCATCAGTATTGAGCCGACGACGAAGACAGGCATCAATAGAGGAATAATCCCTTGGATCAGGGCGCGAGAGTTGCTCTGCTTTTCGCCAAGTTCGTGCTCTGTGCCCTGCTTCTCGTAGTGGCCTTTGAAGAAGTAGACGTAGACCGAAAGGAAGATCGCAAGCATTACACCGGGAACCACACCGGCCATGAATAGCGCGGGTACCGAGACACCCGTCACAGTCAGGGCATAGATGATGACAGGAATCGATGGTGGAATAATCGGACCAATGACGGAAGAGGCCGCCGTAATGGCAGCAGCAAACTCACGTGGGTAGCCTTTCTTCTCCATCTCTGGAATAAAGACACGACCAATCGCCGATGTATCCGCAACCGCAGAGCCAGAGAGACCGGCAAATATGACCGAAGCCCAGATATTCACCATGGCTAAGCCGGCACGCATTTTGCCGACCAAAACGTTCGCAAATGCGATGATACGACTGGTGATACCCGACTCATTCATCAGCTCGCCGGCAAGAATAAATAGAGGGATCGCCAATAGTGGGTAAGAGGCCATGCCACCAAACATCTGTGTTGCCACGATGCGAAGGTGGTATGGGAATTCGCCCACAGCCATGAAGTAGAGCAGTGCAGCGATGATGGCAAAAGCGATGGGTAGGCCAATAAAGATACCGCCTAGAAGAATGGCATAAGTCATTAGAATGCGCCCTCCGCTTCATGTTGATCGGTATTCGCAGCTCGATTTAGCAGGCGCAGTAGTGCTGCTACTGCAAGCATGGCGCCACCCAGCACCATAGCGAAGTAGTAGGGGTACATCTGCCCAAGAACCGCAAGCTGTTCGATACCGAATAGATCTCGAAGTTCACGCGCACTTGAAAGGATGCTGGATGCATCGACTTTGCCGCGCTTCATCATGAAGAGGTAGCCGGAGTAGCTCAACAGCGCACCAATCACGACCATGCAGAGGTCAACAAAAAAGCTAATCGGTTTGTGGGCTGCTTTAGGCAGCAGACCCGCGACCAGATCAAACGAGACATGGCGATCAAGCAGATAAGCCCAAGCCATGCCAAACATAATTCCGTAGACTGCCAGGTAGACGGGTAACTCCTCACCCCATGGGATCGACTCTCCGATGGTGTAACGGCGTACTGAGTTGATAAAGATGATCAGGAACACTGAAGCCATAGAAATGGCTGAACCTGCTGCAAAAAAGGTACCGACGAAGCGGGTCACCTTACGCAATAGAGTGTGCATAAGTCATACCGACAGTTATAAGTTTTTGAGAAATAGGCTCCGACCGGATGGTCGGAGCCGTGCAAACCTGAAGAGGTTTGGAGTATTACTCAGAAGCAGCTTCTACAGCAGCGTCTAGTTTAGCGATCCACTCATCGCTACCTAGCTCTTTAGCAAGCCACTCTTTAACCGCTGGCTGTGCAAGCTTCTTGAACTGAGCCATTTCGTCAGCTGTTGGTGAGTGTACTTTCATACCTTCAGCAACCACTTTCGTTACGCCTTCAGCCGTGTTGAACTGCTGAATTGCGCGACCCATTAGGCCTGCAGTACGAGCGGCCTTAGCAACGATGTCCTGCTCAGCAGCGCTTAGAGACTGGAAGAATTCGTCGTTGATTACGATGAAGTCAGCAGCGTAAACGTGGCCATCAAGGACCATGTACTTCTGTAGCTTATGAAGATTGTTGTTGTAGATAGTGCCGACAGGGTTTTCCTGACCGTCAACAACACCAGTTGTAAGTGCGTTTGGAAGTTCAGACCAAGCGATAGGTGTTGGTTCACCGCCAAGACCTTCAACCATCTCTACGTATAGAGGTATTGGCTGAACGCGGAACTTCAGACCTTTCATGTCTGCTGGAGATTTGATCTCACGAACGTTGTTAGTGAAGTTACGGAAACCTGTCTCGCCGTATGCAAGTGTGCGTAGGCCAGTCTCTTCTAGACAGTGTGCAGCAAGATCTTGACCGAACTGACCGTCAAGTACGTCCCAAGCGATCGTTGCGTTTGAGAATGTGTAAGGAATGTTTAGAACGTCAGCTTCTTTACAGATTTTAGCCATAGCGCCAGAAACGATCGCCATGTGCGTAGTGCCTTCCTGTGCTTGCTGAACTAGATCGCCTTCGTTACCTAGAGCTTTTGCTGGGAAAAGTTCTACTTTGATGTCTGTCTCACCTTCAACAATGTTTTTGAAGATGACACCAGCAGCACCTTTTTTAGATGTCTGCCAGTCAGCGCCGTCAACGTGACCTAGTTTGATAGTGGGTGCTGCAAAAGTTGAAACAGAAGCAGCGGCTACAGCAGTAGCAACAAGAGTTTTTAGCATCGCCTTTTTCATTGGGCTCTCCAATTTATTATCGTTTCACGCCTAGAGATGACGTTTCCAAGATTTTTTGTAGCAAGATGTCTAAAACCACCTACCCCAAGCAAGTTGGTTTTATGGTCTTGCTCTTAGCTTTTGTACTACTTGGTTAAAACTAAGTTTTGCAAATTTGCCATAGCTCTATACAGGCAATCAAGCTTTTTGTACTATTTGGTTAAAACGATTTGTTAGAATCTTTATAACCGTTTTGTAAATGGTTGGTTAAAAAGACTATGAATAAACCTGTTGCAACGAACAGCACTGCCGCAAAAAAACGTAATCCTGAAGCAGTCAAAGCCAATATCCTGCGTGTCGCCACCGAAGAGTTTGCCACCTCAGGCTATGCCGGTGCGCGGGTCAATGTGATCGCTGAAAAAACCGATACATCCAAGCGGATGATCTACTACTACTTTGGCGATAAAAAAGAGCTCTACCGTACCGTTCTTGAGGCTGCCTACCGAGATATCCGTTTGGGCGAGCAACAGCTGCATTTGAATGATCTCAATCCCGAGCAGGCGCTTCGCTCACTGGTGGCGTTCACTTTTGAACATCAGCGCAACAATCCGCAGTTTATTCGCCTGGTTATGATTGAGAACATTCACGAGGGACGCAATCTGATCGCAAAAGAGGCGTTTGAGGAGGTTAACAACCCTGCCATCGATCGGCTTGGCGAGATCTACCAACGAGGTGTTGAGGAGGGTGTTTTTCGATCGGGCATCAGTGTCATTGAGCTTCACTGGTTGATCAGTTCAGCCTGTTTCTTCAATAACTCAAACCGCTCAACCTTCAGTGCAGCCTTTGGCAACGATCTATTTACGGAAGAGGGGCAAAGTCATCTTAATCAGCAGGTACAAGAGATGATCCTGCGCTTTGTCGCCAACTGATATTTAAGAACATTTTGGATTGGTAACTTCATTACAGCTTCGCTAGATTGAAGCTCTTTTTAGTGAGTTTTACATGCATCCTAGCCGCCTTCTTTTAATTCTCTGTTTTATCGCGTTCATCTCCTTAGGCCTGCCTGATGCGCTGCTCGGTGTGGCTTGGCCCACTATGGCCGATGAGTTCTCAACCACTCTGGATCGTCTCGGAATCATTATGACCGGCGGAACCGTTGGTTATGCTCTAAGTAGTTTCATGATCGGTGCGATTGTTAATCGTATTGGGCTGGCTGGCCTGCTGATTCAAAGTGCTTCGCTTACCGTCATCGCATTGGTGCTGTTTATGGTTGTGCCTGACTGGTATTGGATGCCCTTTGTCGCACTGATTGCCGGTCTGGGCGGTGGTGGTATCGATGCGGGCCTCAATGCCTATGTGGAGAAACACTACTCAAGCCGTATCATGCAGTGGTTGCATGCCAGTTTTGGTGTCGGAGTCACCCTAGGTCCTGCCATCATGACCTTGTCGCTGGCCATGACAGGTCTGTGGCGGCCTGGCTATTTGTTGGTCGCGTTTTTGATGTTATTGATGCTCTCTGCTTTTATCCACTATCGCGGTTTATGGAGTGACCAGCCTAGTGCTGGTGAACCGGAAGAGCAGGGTAATGCCAGCATGCTCGCCACGCTCAAACTACCGGCGGCATGGCTAAGTATGTTGGCCTTTTTTCTCTACACCTCGGCCGAAATTGGTTTGGGCTTTTGGGCATTTACCCTGTTGACCGAATCGCGGGATGTGGTCCTTGCCACGGCAGGGCTTTGGGTCACTATCTACTGGGGATCTTTTACCCTTGGTCGAATCGTTGCGGGCCTACTTGCGCCCAAGTTAGGTGAGATGAACCTGACGCTCTACGGTCTGTTAATGTCACTGATTGGCTTGGTTCTGTTCACCCTTCAAATAGGTGGACCAGGTGGGGTCTATGGGCTTGCTCTGGTCGGCCTTGGCTTTGCACCCACCTTCCCAGCACTGCTTTCAACCACCTCAGAGCGAGTCGCAAAAGCGCATGTGACCAACCTGATCGGCATGCAGATCTCTGCTGCCGGTGTTGGTTTAGTGGTTATGCCCCTCTCCTTGGGGCTTCTAGTCTCTAGCGTTGGGTTGGAAGCGCTGGCGCAGGTTTTCTTGGGCATGACCGCCAGCGTCTTTTTGCTGCTTACCTTGATTCGTAAAAGATAAATTTCCTTTAAGTTATATCTAATCAATTAAATACTATTTATTAATTTAAATGGTATTTGCTAATATGCACTCATAGTTTTGAACCGTTTGGTTCAAAGTAACCCAATGTGAGTCCTCATTATGAAAACATCAATTGCTACCGTTACTCTCTCTGGCAGTTTGCCAAACAAGCTTGAAGCCGCTGCGGATGCGGGTTTTGATGCGGTTGAGATTTTTGATAATGACCTGATTCAGTTTGCTGGTTCACCTCGTGAGGTGAAGTCGATTGCCGATGACTTAGGTTTGGATATTCTAGCGCTGCAGCCGTTTCGTGATCTGGAAGGTCTGCCTGCTGAGTTAAAGCGTCAAAAGTTCTATCACATGCAGAGTCGATTCGAGATGATGCATGAGCTGGGCACTCAACGAATTTTGTGCTGCTCTAGTGTCTCTCCTCATGCCAGTGATGATCGTGCACGCTGTGCTGCGGACCTTTACGAAGCGGCTGAGCTGGCAGCAAAAGAAGGTTTTATTATGGGTTACGAGGCGCTCTCTTGGGGGCGCTTCATCGCTGATTATGAGGATGCTTGGGATCTGGTAAAGCGTGCCGATCATCCTGCGCTGGGCATTAACCTTGATACCTTCCACATGTTCTCTCGAGGTAATACGCTCGACTGTCTGCGCGATGAGATTCCTGTTGATAAAATCGCCTTGGTTCAGGTGGCCGATGCGCCTGTGATGCACTTGAGCGATTTGATGAGTTGGAGCCGTCACTACCGCAGCTTCCCGGGTCAGGGTGATCTTCCGGTCGTTGATTTCATGAAAGTCTTGTGTGACAAAGGCTTTGATGACTACGTTTCGCACGAGATCTTCAATGATGAGTTCCGTGCTTCTCCTGCCAAAGAGCGTGCAGTAGATGGTATGCGTTCATTGATCTGGTTGGATAAGCAGTGCAAGGATGAAACGCCTAAAGCTGAGATTACTGACGTTGAGTTCATTGAGTTTGCGATTGCTGGTGAAGAGGGTGAATCGATCGTCTCTATGTTGAATTCATTAGGCTTCCAAGAGACGCACAAACACCTCTCTAAAGATGTCGGTCTGATGCAGATGGGTGATGTAAACCTTGTGCTTAACCGCGAGCCTGCCAGCCAAGCTCACCAGCACTTCCAGCTGCACGGCGCATCAGTTTGTGCTTTGGCACTGACGACGTCGAGTGTCAAAGAGTCGTTGAAACAGGCAGACGAGTATCAAATCAAACGCTTCAATAACACAGCAGGCCCAGGTGAGTTGAATATTCCAGCGCTGCGCGGTGTTGGAGACAGTTTGGTCTATCTGGTTGAGCGTCATAAGAAGTTCCGTTTCTTTGATGTCGATTTTGAATCGGTCGAGGGAGTAGAACTACCCAAAGTGGGCGTTAAGCGCGTCGATCATATGGCACAGTCTGTTACCAATACCGATTTCCTATCGGCGGCGTTCTTCTATAAATCAGTGTTCAACTTTGACATTACACCGGTACAGGATCTGCCTGACATTTATGGCCTAGTGACCAGTCGAGTGGCCTCTAGTCAGAACGGGCAGGTGAAGATTCCAATCAACATGACTGAGGCTCGTCAGGCGTCACCGCAGCGCTTTATTCAGCGAACCCATGGTGCCGGTATGCAGCAGATCGCATTTGAGTGTGAGGATATTTTGGCTTTTGCAGCGCAGGTCAATCCGGAATCGGTGTTGCCGGTACCCAACAACTACTACCGTGAAATAAAGGGTAAGTTTGGTCTCTCTGCTGAGCGAATTGAGACCTTACAGCGCTTTAATATTCTTTACGATGCGAATGATGACGGTGAGTTTTTGCACTTCTACACGCGCGAAGTACAGGGTGCATTCTTCGAAGTTGTGCAGCGTATCCGTGGGTATCAGGCCTACGGTGAAGCGAATGCACATATCCGCTTTGCAGCGCAGGCGGCGTTGCGTGAGTATGAAACGAATTTGGTGCTTTGATCTTCGCTGAGTATTTGTTGGAGCTTTCTCGAAGAGGAAGCGATGCAGGTTTTGCACATCGCGGCCTTTTTAAGACCGCTCCAACGAACGCTCTTTGTTGGAGCCTTATCGAAGATGAGGCGAAAGGTTTGAAAGAGAATCGCGGCCTTTTTAAGACCGCTCCAACAGGGGGCTAGAGGATCGCTCCAACTGCATAGCAACTACTGTGCGGCTTTAAGGAAGGCTTGGTTATCTAAGCCAAAGTTAGAGTAGATCGGCAGTAGAGCACCGCCTAACGCGCGGGCTTCAAATCCAAGGTTGCCTGCGATTACCGGGGGTTTGTTGAGACCTTCCCAGTTCACATCGCTCGAAGCACGGTTGATAGCCAGTACTAAGTACTGTGTCGCGACCGCCGGTAGGCGTCCATCAATGATGACTCCGTCTGGATCAACAAAGGCAGCACCTGCCGCAATAGTCTGGGCAATGTAGGGTGCTGCGTTGTCAGCCCACTCTGTAAACAGAGCCCAGGCATCCTGTTCTAGGGTTTCCGATAGATTGGCAAAATCCGCCACGATCGATTCTGATTTCAATCGTTTATCAAGCTGGTGCAGTGACGCATAGTGAATCAGTTGCTTGCCATTGGCGCTCGGAACTGAACCCAGTGCACCGGCATTGGCATGGCTGCCTGGAAGAATCTGTCCGTTAAGAACGACACCACCACCGATGAACGTACCCACGTAGAAGTAGAGTAGGTTCTCCCAGCTCTGCGGATTACCGTAGGTTAGCTCGGCTAGGCAAGCTGCTGTTGCATCGTTCAGCATGGCCGCATCTAGGTCGGTGACCTTCTTTAGTTCTTCGAGCAGATCGATTTTCGCCCACTCAGCTAAAGCCTCTTTCGCTTCAATTAGCTCATCGCCCCAACCTTCCAGCGCAAACGGCGCTGCCAGGCCAACACCGGTAACGCGATCGCGTTGCATCTCGTCAAGAGGTTCAAGAAGCGTGTTGATGCTCTGCTCGATCTTGGCATAGACCTCTTTAGGCGTCGGGAAGGGGTATTCGTGCGATATGCGGGTACGAATATTCCCTGTCATATCCATAAACAGCACCTCCAACGAGGCGCGGCCAATTTTGACACCGATACTGTACGCCCCTTCAGGATTGAGTGCGTAGGGGGTAGAAGGCTGTCCCAAACCGCCGCGGCGTTTAGTGCCTGCGATTAACAGGTCCTGTTCCATCAATCGATTAATGATCGTTGATGCGGTTTGTGGAGTAAGGTTGGTTGCTTTGGCAATTTCGGCTTTCGTCAACGCATCATGCTCACGAATTAACGAGAGGATGAGTCGTTCATTGTATTGGCGAACACCGACCTGGTTTGAACCAGAGGCGCGTTGAGAAGCCGAAGCGCTGCGCATAATTAGATGTAACTCGCGTTTTCGTGGACACCCTGATCCGCTGCACCGGTGATCAACGAGACGATCTCGTTGCCGGTCGTTTCAGCCGCTACAACGTTGCCAACGATACGACCTTGGCGGAAGACAATAATGCGATCCACAAGGTTAAAGACTTGGCGAAGGTTGTGACTGATCAAAATTAGGGGAATGCCTTGGTCTTTTAAGCCACGAATAATGTTTTCAACACGCGTGGTCTCTTGGATACCCAAAGCGGCGGTTGGCTCATCCATGATGATCAACTTCTCACCCCAGCCCGCTGCACGGCTGATCGCTACACACTGGCGTTGACCACCCGACATGCCACGTAAGGACTGGCTTAGGTCAGGAATCTTAACGCCGGTCTTTTCAAGCAGTGCTTCTGACTCTTGGCGCATCCCTTTCTTGTCCATCCAGCTGAATGGGCCAAGATTGAATTTGGTCTTTTCACGTCCCAAAAAGATATTGGCTGGCACGTCTAGTTCATCTGCCAGTGCCAAGTTTTGATACACGGTCTCAATACCAGCATCGCGAGCCTCAAGAGGAGAGTCGAAGTTGACCTCTTCACCATAGAATTTGATCGAACCGCGAGTGCGTTGCTCTACACCGGTTAGGTTACGAACGAAGGTCGATTTACCCGCACCGTTATCTCCAACAATCGCTACGTGCTCACCCGGAGCAAGATCAAAGTCCGCATCATTCAGCGCGTGTACACCGCCGTAGTGCTTGGTTAACCCTCTGATCTCTAAGACTTTTTGAGACACTTTAAGACTCCTGAACGAAAATTCTCTTTATTTGAATGTGACTAAATATGACTAACAATTAAGAGCGAGTCAATAATTAAATCAATTCAATTTAATTATTGACAGGGCGCTATAAAGTATTAGAAGATCGCTGTTAGGCATCGAAATAGACCGCCGAAAACAAAAACAAACAAATGTGGAGATCTACACATGAAATTGAAAAAAATGCTTAGCGTAATGGCTGCTGGCGCACTTATGTCTGGCTCTGTATACGCAGGTTCTATCGGCTACATCACTAAATCAGCAACAAACTCAGGTTGGATGATGATCAACCAGGGTGCAGCAGACGCAGCTCAAGAAGCGGGCGTTGACCTAGTAACTGTAGGTCCAGCATTCCAAGGCGACCTATCAAGCCAGCTAGAAGTGTTCGAAAACCTAGTAGCACAGGGTGTGGATGCAATCGGTATCGCGCCAGTTGACTCTTCAGGTGTTGCTCCAGCAGTAAACGATGCAATGGATGCAGGTATCCCTGTTGTTGCAATCGATACTGGCGTATCAGGCGCTGCAGTGACGTCATTCGTTGCTACAGACAACTACGCAGTGGCTAAAGTACAGGGTGCTGTTGCAGCAACTCTGATCAACGATGGCGATGCGATCATCTACGTGACGGGTAACCAAGCTCAGTCTACTGGCCAAGAGCGTCGTAACGGCTTCGTTGAAGCGTTCAAAACAGCTCGTCCAAACTCTGAAATCTTAGAAGTACCAACTGAGTGGGACTCTAACCAAGCTCAGGAAGGTGTTGAAGCGATCCTAAACTCACGCAGCGACATCAAAATGGTTGCTAACGCATGGGACGGCGGCACTATGGGTGCTAAAGCAGCGATGGAAAACCTTGGCCTAGGCGCAGGTGACATCAAACTGGTTGGTTTCGACGGCGCAACTGACGCAATCGAAGCGATGGATAAAGGTTGGGTACACGCTGACACAGCTCAGATGCTTTACCAGATGGGTTACCAAGGCATCAAAGCTGCGGTTGCTGCATCACAGGGTAAAGATGTATCACCACGCATCGACACTGGTTTCTTCCTAGTGACTCCATCTACTTCAGGTGCTTACAAAGACCTAGTAGGTATCAAGTAAGTTTTACTTACACTCCGTCGAGATCGGGCATTAGCCCGATCTCTTCTTTAACTGTTTAAAACAAACGGTCCTGAATAATGACTTCTAAAAGCCTTCAAGATAAAGCGATCGGCGTTACGGTTTCTTTCTTCCGTAAAGAGTGGTCTGGCGCACTGCTGGCGATTCTGATTCTTGCTCTAGCCATTGAGCTAGTAACGGATGGTAAACCCTTCTTCCATCCCACTAACTTAATGACCATTCTGAACAACTCAGCCGCTATCGGTATTGTTGCGGGTGGTATGACGTTGGTGATTCTTGCGGCAGGTATCGATCTTTCGGTTGGATCTGTTATGGGCTTAATCGCAGCGGTCACCGGTTACATTGTTAGCTACTGGGGTTTCCCACCTTGGTTAGCGATCATGTCTGGCCTAGCGATGGGTGCATTAGTGGGTATTATTCATGGCACGTTGGTCGCCTATCTCGGGATGCCGGCCTTTATCGTTACCCTGGCGGGTCTTTCGATTTGGCGTGGTACGGCACACCTTTCAACGGATGCGCGTGCAACACCTAAGCTACCTGAAACGTTCGACCTATTTGGTCGCTACAACCCCTTTGCCGAACTTCGTGCTGATTACAAAGCGGGTGAACTGAGCGGCTTTATGGAGTCGATTGGCGCCTTCGTGAACGAGCACTGGATGGACTTCTTCCGTACCTTCCAGATGTCTATGATCATCTTCATCGTCTTCTTCATTCTGTTGGCGGTCGTTGTATCCAACATGCGTTTGGGTCGATACATCTATGCGATTGGTAGTAACGAACAGGGCTCTCGCCAAGCGGGTATCAATACGCGTCTCTACACTCTCTACACCTACGTAATCTGTTCGATGGGCGCTGCATTGGGTGCGATGCTCTTCCTAGGTCGCGCGCCTTATGCAAAATCTGACTACGGCCAGATGTGGGAGCTGGATGCCATTGCTGCGGTTGTTATTGGTGGTACCTCTCTGTTTGGTGGCCGCGGTACGATCATCGGTACCTTCATGGGTGTCATCCTTCTGAAACTGATCAATAACGGTCTGACCCTGGCTCAGCTAGAGACTTTCTGGCAGATGGTGGTACTGGGTCTGATCATTTTGGTTGCCGTTGGATTGGATATTGTTCGCCAATCTAAATCAGCGGTTAAAGTTCAGCGTATGCTGGGTGTTGTGGCTCTGGTTCTTGCTCTGTTTGCCTGCTTAACACCGGGTTCTGCACTGATCAGCTCGGCGATTTCACTGCATGAGCACAACAGCATGGTGGCAATGCAAGCAGCTGGACTTGATCTTGCGGCTAACCAAACGGCTCGCCTACTGGATGCGCCGGCTGTGGCTGAACTACAAGCCATTGTGTCTGGCAACTGGCAATCCTTCGCGTCGCTTCTCGTGCTTGTGTTGGGTGCCGTGGCTGTAGCTGTGACCTTGAAACGTTCACTGGCGCTTATCCTTGCAGCCGTCTACGTGGCAGCAGCGGTTCTGCTAGTATCAATGGGCATGGCAGCTGTTGCGCCTCTATTGATCTTGGGTGCGGTAGTACTGGCTGGTATGACGACGGTGCCTTACATGTTTGAAAGAGCTCGTACGCTAGAAGGCTAATCACCCAATGATTAAAAAACCCCATCGCCTAGGCTATGGGGTTTTTTGTTGAAAGCAAATAGCATCGCGGCCTTTTTAAGACCGCTCCAACAGTACGTGCAGTACCCCTTCAATGCTCTTAGTTGGAGCCTTATCGAAGATGAGGCGAATGGGGATTGAAAGAATCGCGACCTTTGCAAGATCGCTCCAACGGTAATTTGGTGGTGAACTTAGTAAGGCTAGCTCTCGTAAGTGTTTATCGTTAGAGTAAAAAGATAACAATTAGGAAGTTACCCTACATGCCTGTCATTGCACTCGTTGATGATGATCACGAGATACGCTCACTGCTCTCGGATTACTTAGAGAAAAACAGTTTCACGGTACTTGCGTTTGAGTCGGCTGAAGCGCTGCTTGAGGGCGACTACAGTGCTGCCGAGCTGTTGATTCTTGATGTCGGTTTGCCGGGCATGGATGGACTGGCTCTCTGTCGTACTCTGCGTCAGGACTCCAACTTGCCGATCATTATGCTCACCGCTGCCAGTGACGATGTGGATCGTATCCTGGGTCTTGAGTTGGGTGCAGATGATTACATGGGTAAACCCTTTAACCCTCGCGAATTGTTGGCTCGCATTAAAGCGCTGCTGCGTCGATCCGCCCCCGTCGAATCACCAACTGCTAGCTCTAATCTACTGTTAGACAGGGCGAAACGAACCGTGTCAGTCAATGGTGAAGCGCTTAGTTTGACTGGGGCTGAGTTTGATCTGTTGGCGCTACTGCATGGCCATGACGGTGTCATCAGCCGTGATCAGCTCAGCATGGAGCTTAAGGGGCATGCGGCGCTTCCGCAAGATCGTTCGATTGATACCTTAGTCAGTCGACTCCGCACCAAATTGACCCCCTTCAGCGAGGATGAGACGATCAAATCCATTCGCGGCAAAGGGTACCACCTGGTTCTAAAATGATCGGTTTTTGGTCCCGCCTACGCGATCGGCTGATGCCTAAGTCGATCATTGCACGCATGTCTCTGGTGTTGATCATCGGTGTCTTAGTGGCACAGGCGGTCAGTTCTTATGTCTGGACACGCCAGATTCAACAGGCAGAACGCGAACGTCTCGTTGAGATCTCGGAAGTGATGGGCGCGCGCATAGGTCAGACGATTCAGTTCTTCTCTAAACTACCGCGTGAATATCGTCACATCGTGCTCGATCAGCTGCGCGATATGGGCGGTACGCGCTACTTTGTCTCGATTAACAGTCAAAAAATTCATCTAGAGACCTTGCCCAACACTGAGCTACAGCAGCTTGTTGGCGAGCGTGTTAAACAGAATGCAGCCCGCCAGTTAGCCTATAAATCCGAAGACTTTGCGGTTGAGTTCGTTGCGTTTTCGAATCTTCGCATTCTCTCTGATGACAACCTGATGGTGCAGCTGCCACCCAAATGGCAGCGGTTTGCCCTGTTAGATCCCGGTGATGACAGCCCCGTCGTCGTTGTGCAGCTTAAATTAAACCCGGACGAGTGGGTCTATCTGGCCACGGTATTCCCTGGTGGGGATTTCATGGGCAGTACTCTGTTTGAGTCTGAGCGGTTGGTCTCTTTATTAGCAGTGACACTGACCGTGGTTGTTTTGGTGACCCTGCTGGTGGCCGGTATTGTTCGACCCTTGCGAAGGTTAGCTCGTGAGGCGGATGCCCTAGGGCGCGGTAAAACGCCCTCCCTGATTCCGGCCGAGGGTACCCGGGAGATGCAGACAACCATTCGTGCCTTTAACCAGATGGCGCAACGGCTTGAGAAGTTTATCTCCGATCGCGAGAAGCTGTTTGCCGCAATCTCCCATGACCTGAAAACCCCGCTGACACGCGCCCGTTTGCGGGTTGAGATGATTGATGACGATAAACTGCGCGATAACCTGATTGGTGACATCGAGAACGTCGATCTGCTGGTCAAAGCGTCCTTGCAGATGATTAAAGATGGCGCCATTCACGAGAACAGCGAACAGATCGATCTGAAACAGGTGATTGAGTCAGCCCTTGCCAGTGCAGAGATCGAAGGGCTGCCCAGCTCTGCGACACTGCCCGATGAGTTTGTCTTAGAGGGTCGCCGTCTCTCGCTTGAACGCCTGTTTACTAACCTGATCGATAACGCGTTGCACTACGGGCGTGGAGTCGAGATCTTTGGCCATAAAGAGCCGGAAGACAATGAGTTGGTGGTGCAGGTGTGTGACCGAGGCCCGGGTCTCAGTGATGAGTTAAAGCAGCGAGTCTTTGAGCCCTTCTATCGCATCGATAAAGCGCCCTCATCGATTCATGTCGGTCTGGGTATGGGCATTGTTAAGTCGATTGCGCAGCTGCACGGTGCCAGTATTGAGCTGCTTGATCGTGAAGGGGGCGGTTTGATCGTTGAGCTTCGTTTTCCATTGTCACACTTTGTAACAGAACGAAACTCTGCGTAAGACTCAAGTTGTTATATTGATTGAAGAACTGAAGATCTTGATCGCCAGTTCCCAAGGTATTCTTACCTATAAACAACAATAAAGAGGTTTACTCAATGATCAAACGTACTTTAGCTGCATGCGTAGCTGCAGCAACACTATCAACTGCAGCACAAGCTGCTGACGTAGAAGTTCTTCACTACTGGACAAGTGGCGGTGAAGCGAAATCGGTTGCATACCTAAAAGAGAAACTGACTGAAGCGGGTGTGGGCTGGAAAGATTTCGCAGTTGCTGGTGGTGGCGGTGAGAACGCAATGACCGTTCTTAAGTCACGTGCAGTATCGGGTAACCCACCGACTGCAGCACAGATCAAAGGCCCATCGATCCAAGAGTGGGGTGAGCTAGGTTTCCTATCAGACATCGATAGCGTCGCTAAAGCGAACAACTGGGATGCACTTCTACCTGGTGTGGTTTCTGATGTAATGAAACACGACGGCAAATACGTTGCCGCTCCAGTTAACGTACACCGTGTAAACTGGTTGTGGGCTAACCCAGAGATCTTCCAAAAAGCGGGCGCTACCATCCCAACAACTTGGGACGATTTCCTAGTTCAAGCTAAAAAGATCCAAGACGCTGGCTACATTGCCCTAGCGCACGGTGGCCAAGCTTGGCAGGACGCGACTGTATTTGAAGCTGTTGTGCTTGGTGTGGGCGGTCCTGAGTACTACCAGAAAGCATTCGTTGAGCTAGATGCAGACGCTCTTAACAGCGCAACGACTGAAGAGGTGTTCCGCGTATTCGGTGAGATCCGTGGTCTAATCGATGAAAACTCTCCAGGTCGTGACTGGAACGTTGCGACATCAATGGTCATCAACGGTGAAGCTGCAATGCAGATTATGGGTGACTGGGCGAAAGGTGAATTCACTGTTGCTGGTAAGACACCAGGCGTTGATTACGCATGTGTTGCAGCACCAGGCACGTCAGGTTCATTCACGTTCAACGTCGACTCTTTTGCCTTCTTCGCGCAGTCTGATGCTGACGCACAGAAAGCTCAACAAGAGATGGCTAAGCAGATCCTAGGTCAGGACTTCCAGAAAGTCTTCAACCTTAACAAAGGTTCTATCCCAGCACGTCTAGGCATGGCTCGTGACG
The DNA here is from genome assembly GCF_013282935.1 of Marinobacterium sp. xm-d-579. Classification (NCBI taxonomy): domain Bacteria; kingdom Pseudomonadati; phylum Pseudomonadota; class Gammaproteobacteria; order Oceanospirillales; family Oceanospirillaceae; genus Marinobacterium; species Marinobacterium sp. xm-d-579. The sequence goes on along the minus strand of NZ_WBYP01000001.1, from coordinate 593,868 downwards.
AGTTCGATAGCTGTGCACACGCGTCAATGGATGCCTTTGTATCTTCTGCACAAACTGGCGGTCTAGTACCAAGCTTCGCGCACGGTATGGCTGTCCCTGAAGCAGTTTCTGGCGCTATCTACGATACCGCTACTAACTTCTTCAACTCAGATCAGTCGGCTGCTGAGGGTAAAGCTCAGCTAATCGCTTCTATCCAAGCAGCGATGTAATCCGACCAAGAGCCCTCAACCCTGGGGGCTCTTATTTACTTTTTTAGGAGATTCACGATGAGTGTGTCAAAGGCTAAAAAGCCAATGACGCTAGAGTCCTTATTGCCAAAAATTGTGTTAGCCCCCACCACCGCGGTGATGTTGGTCTGCATGTATGGCTTTATGATTTGGACCGGAGCGCTATCTTTTACTAAGAGTCGAATGTTGCCTCAGTGGGACTTTGTCGGCTTTGATCAATACGCCAAGCTGTTTGCCAATCCGCGCTGGGATGTGGCTCTGAATAACCTGGTGGTGTTTGGCGTTCTGTTTATCGCGGTCTCGTTACTGCTAGGTCTGTTCCTAGCGATCCTTCTGGATCAAAAGATTCGTTTAGAGGGTACGCTGCGTACCATCTATCTCTACCCCATGGCTGTCTCATTTGTGGTCACGGGTACGGCCTGGAAGTGGATCCTCAACCCAGGTCTAGGTCTTGAAAAACTGGTCCGTGATTTAGGCTTCGAGAACTTCGAGTTCCGCTGGCTAGTTGAGCAGGACATGGCGATCTACACCATTGTAATTGCAGCGGTATGGCAGTCGAGTGGTTTTGTTATGGCGATGTTCCTTGCGGGCCTTCGTGGCGTGGACGACAGCTTGATTAAAGCGGCCGAGATCGACGGCGCGAGCAAGATGAAAGCCTATTGGTATGTGATTCTGCCTATTCTGCGTCCGGTCTTCTTCAGTGCGATTGTCATTCTCTCTCACATTGCGATTAAGAGCTTCGACCTGGTGCAAGCGTTGACGGGCGGTGGTCCGGGTTACGCGTCTGACCTACCGGCTAACTTTATGTACACCTACGCCTTTAACCGAGCGCAGATGGGTGTGGGTGCCTCCAGTGCGATGATTATGTTGATGGGTGTTTTGGCGATTATTGTGCCGTACCTCTACTCAGAACTACGAGGTGGAAAAAATGGTCGCTAATCGTTCATTTAACTTAGGTCGTCTATTTATTTATGGCTGTCTGCTCGCGTTTGCGCTGTTCTACCTAGCGCCACTCTATGTGATGCTGACAACCTCGTTTAAAGACATCGAAGAGATTCGTAGCGGTAACCTACTGGCACTGCCACAGGATCCAACGCTCTATGCCTGGATCAAAGCGTGGAGCAGTGCGTGTACCGGCTCCGAGTGTCAGGGTCTAGCACCCTTCTTTATGAACAGCGTGAAGATCGTCGTTCCGGCCGTCATTCTATCGACCGTGATCGGGGCGCTGAATGGCTACGTGCTCTCTAAATGGCGTTTCCGCGGCAGCGACCTAATGTTTGGTATGTTGCTGTTTGGCTGCTTCATTCCGTTTCAGGTGATTTTGCTACCGATGGCGCGTCTACTGGCTGAATTGGGCCTAGCCAACACAGTAACCGGTCTGGTTCTGGTGCATGTGATCTACGGTGTCGCGTTTACGACGCTCTTCTTCCGTAACTTCTATGTCTCTGTTCCGACTGAGTTGGTGAAAGCGGCGCAACTGGATGGCGCAAGCTTCTTCCAGATTTTCCGCCACATTTTCCTGCCAGTATCTCTACCTATCTTCACGGTCACGATCATCTGGCAGTTCACTCAGATCTGGAACGACTTCCTATTTGGCGTGGTCTACTCAGGTCCGGGTACGCAGCCGATCACAGTGGCACTGAACAACCTAGTTAATACATCGATGGGCGGTAAAGAGTACAACGTCGATATGGCGGCTGCCGTGATTGCAGCGCTTCCCACTCTACTGGTCTACATCTTTGCAGGTAAATATTTTGTACGCGGCCTGACAGCTGGCGCGGTAAAAGGATAACTATTATGGGCTCTCTATTAATCGATAACGTCACTAAATCCTTTGGTGAAACAGACATCCTAAAAGGGATCAACATCGACATTCAGGATGGTGAATTCCTCATCCTGGTGGGTCCATCAGGCTGTGGTAAGTCGACGCTGATGAATATCATTGCGGGTCTTGAAGATGCGACCAGTGGTACGCTTGAGTTGGCGGGTAAGGATGTGACTTTGGCCTCGCCAAAAGATCGCGACATTGCGATGGTCTTCCAGAGCTACGCGCTCTACCCAACGATGAACGTTGCGCGCAACATCTCTTTTGGTCTAGAGATGCGTAAAGTCCCTAAAGAGGAGCGTGATCGCATCGTCAACGAGGTGGCTAAGTTGCTTCAGATCGATCACCTACTGGATCGTAAGCCGAGCCAGCTTTCAGGTGGTCAGCGTCAACGTGTTGCCATGGGCCGTGCCCTAGCGCGTTCGCCGCGCGTCTTCCTATTCGACGAGCCTCTATCGAACTTGGATGCTAAGTTGCGTGTAGAGATGCGTACTGAAATCAAGAAGCTGCACAAGCGTCTTGGCACGACCATTGTTTACGTGACGCACGATCAGATCGAAGCGATGACTCTGGCTGATCGTATTGCCGTTATGAAAGATGGCATCGTGCAGCAGTTGGGTACTCCGGACGAGATCTACAACAACCCAGCCAATATGTTTGTCGCAGGCTTCATGGGTTCTCCGCCGATGAACTTTATTGAGGTCGACATCAAAGAGGGGCAAGCGGTTGTTGAATCTGCGGGTGAAACACATCATCTAAAACTGCCATGTGCCGAGGCAATTGCTGCAAAAGGCCTTGATCGTGTGGTGTTGGGTATTCGTCCAGAGATGATCACCGAGCCTAAGCCGGCACCTGAAGATCAGGATTGGTTGCACAGCATGAAGTTGGACTTTGATGTTGTGGAGCCTATGGGGGCTGACACCATGGCGATTGGTCAATGGAACGGCATTGATGTTCACTCACGTCTCTCCCCTAAGGCGGGCATGACGGCAGGCGCTGGTACAGAGGTGCAGGTTAATACGGCGAAAGCGGTCGCGTTTGATATCCAAACCGGTGAGCGTATCTGCTAAACCTTGCCCTATATCTGTTGGAGCTTTCTCGAAGAGGAGGCGATGAACGGTAAAGCATCGCGACCTTTGCAAGATCGCTCCAACGGTTCGTACAGTCTCTCGTTAACGCTTTTTGTTGGAGCCTTATCGTAGATGAGGCGATGAACGGTAAAGTATCGCGACCTTTGCAAGATCGCTCCAACGGTTCGTACAGTCTCTCGTTAACGCTTTTTGTTGGAGCCTTATCGTAGATGAGGCGATGAACGGTAAAGCATCGCGACCTTTGCAAGATCGCTCCAACAGTTCGTGCAGTCTCTCTAAACGCTCTTGTTGGAGCTTTCTCGAAGAGGAGGCGATGAGCGTTAAAGTATCGCGACCTTTGCAAGATCGCTCCAACGGTTCGTGCAGTCTCTCGTTAATGCTTTTTGTTGGAGCCTTATCGTAGATGAGGCGATGAACGGTAAAGCATCGCGACCTTTGCAAGATCGCTCCAACGGGGTAGTTAATTCGCCTCTATCTCTTTAAGCGCTGTCTCTAATTGGTCGAGATTCAAAGGTTTCGGCAAAACTCGATCGGCCCCTTTCGCCAGCAGGTTGTCTGCCTCATTACCCACCGTGGCACCGGTAACACCAATAATCGGTAACGTAGCTCCCAGAGATCTGAGGGTTTCGGTCAGTTCATAGCCATCCATTACCGGCATCATGATGTCGGTGATGACCAGATCAAAGCTCTGTTCAGAGTAGGCATCTAGCGCTAATTGCCCGTTCTCTACATCAACCACCTCGGCACCTTCGCGGGTCAGTATGGTTTTGCCCAGCATTCTTAAGGTAGCGGTATCTTCGACCAGTAGTATCTTTTTGCCTTTGATTGCATGCTCTTTTGCTGCTGCTGCTGCTGCTGCTGCTGCTGCTGCTGCTGCTTCTTGTTTGGCCTGTTTGAGTGTGAAACTCAGGGTAAAGATCGCACCCCCTTCAGGATTTGGGCTGTAGACCAAGTCCCCATTAGGCAAGCTGCGGGCTAGTTCGCGACTAATATGTAGGCCAAGGCCGGTTCCGGATGCTTTGGTATCACCACGTTCAAAGGCCTCAAAGACCCGTGCGATATCTTCATCTTTAATGCCCTTGCCGTTATCGATTATCTGCAGCTGATATTCAGTTTGATCTTCTGATGAGGTATGGCTCAGATCTAAAATAACCTCTGTGCCCTGGCTGTGCACAATGGCATTTTTGGTCATATTAATAATGATTTGGCGAATCTGTTTTTTATAGCCAATGTGAATCCCATCACTGTTGCCGCGCACCTGAATATCGACACCGTATTGATTGGCCGTGTAGTAGAGAGTGTGGCTCGCCTCTTTGATGATGCGATAGACCGAAAGCTGGGTTTCAATTCGACTCTCTGTAATTAATGATTTGTCGGTACCCACCCTCATATCATCTAGCACGTCGAGCAGGTGCTGTGATGTAGCATGTGCCTCTTCAATGCGCTTGTTTTGCTCTGTTTCAAGCCGCATTTCATTCAGTTGCATATTTAAAGCAGCAGCCGGAGTTCGCAGTTCGTGTCCAATGATGGCAAACATCTTATCCTGCTGTTTAAGCGTCTTCGCCAAAGATGAAGAGGCTTTTACGGCTTCTTCAGAGGTCTCTTCAATCTGGTGAATGGCGCGCAGCATAAATCGGAACATCAGTATTAGAAGCAACTGAGTCACCAAAGCAAAGAGAATGAATAACCCTGCTAATTGAACAGTCCTATCATGCTCTGATGCCAATAAGCTTTTATAGGTCTCTTCAGTGAAATCATACAATTGCTGTATTTCGTCAATCACCTCAGTTGCTTTTAAAAAGAGATCGAGATCGTAGTCTTTTGTTGGATCCCTCAACTCCATGAAACGGTATCGATCTAATCGCTCAAAATGCTCAACGATCTGCTGTTCGATGATTTCAAAATCGAGTAATAATTCTGACGGGGAGCTACTTGCATTGGCCTGTTCGAAGGCTTCTATGGTGTTTCGGGTGTTGCTAAGGATCTCCGTAACTCGACCTTTTGCAATGTAAAGATTATTGCGTGAGACCAGGCCAGAATTGGATAATCCCGTTATGCCGCGAACGAAACCCATTTTTTCAATCAGATCGGGTAGGTGTACAAAGATGGTTCGGCCGGCTGTGTACGAGAGGATGTTCTCTTCCAACTGTACTCCTGAATCACGGTAGATTTGAAAAAGCTCTTTTAACAGTTGCTCAGAATAGGCACTCTTTCTTAAAAAGATCTCGTAGTACTGTCCATCGACAGAGAGAATCTGATCGATTTCGGCGTCTGGGTAATCCATCGCTTCTAGCGCTTCGACTAGGTTAAAACTGGCGCTTTCGCAGAGCTGAATGAGCTCACTAGAGGGTGTGGGTTCAATTCGCGCCAGTGTGCAGAGCCCACGAAACTCACCCAGTCTGGTAATGCTGTTGCGATAGAGCTTCTGCTGTTGCGTCGCTCGATCATAAGCGAGATGTCTTTGGTGGTCTGAATAGAATCCTTGCAGCGTGATCCCTACCGCAAAAAAAGAATAGACCTTGCATGGCGAGAATGACGACTTTCAGCCAGAGAGGGATGCGTTTAATGCTGTCGAGCATGTGGATCATTGAGAGCACTCATATTTTGTTTATCTATGCGAAGACAACACAACTTTCGCAATCAGTTAGAGTCAGCATAGACGGCTTTGTAGTAAAATCCAGTAAAGTCACAACTTTTTTATCTGTCACTAATGACAGTTTGTTTTTAGGGAACAGATATGGCGCAAAACTCCACCGTTTTTAAAATCTTTCTGCAAATTGCCGATATGGATCGCAACTACTACGTCGATCATTCGTTAACACTTGCCAGACACCCTTCAGAGACAGATGAGCGCATGATGATGCGCCTGTTAGCCTTTGTGATGAACGCGCAAGAGCGTCTGGAGTTTACCCGTGGCCTCTGTGAAGAGGATGAACCCGATCTATGGCTAAAGAGCTACGCTGATGAGATCGAACTCTGGTTAGAAGTGGGCTTGCCGAGTGAAAAGCGCTTGAAGAAGGCGTGCAACCGCTCACAAAAGACGGTTTTGATCACCTATGGCTCGGATCAGGCCTTCAACCCTTGGTGGGAAGGTGTAAAAAAGTTGGTCGCTAGCCAAAATAGTTTGATTATCTACCGCATCAACGAGGATCAAAGTGAGGCGTTAACCGCCTTGGCCGAGCGCGGTGCGCAAATCAGCGCGTCGATTACTGATGGGCAGATCTGGCTCAGTTCAGAGGCTGGCTCAGCGACCATTGATCCGCAACAGATCTACCCAGCCATTTAAAACTCGGCGGCATAAAAGCAACAGTGATTACTGCAGCTGTTGCACCAGATCGTTACAGGTCTGCAGCTCCTGCACAAAGGGTGAGTACTCAGTCGAGTTGACCACCGCTTTGATCGGCTTGTCATCATCGAATGTAATGACCAGCTCGCACTTCCCTTGGTTTGGGCTCTTATTGGGCATCATGTCTGAGTGGTAGGTCCAGACCCAAGTGTGTGGCCCCTCTTGTGCGATGGTACGCGGTTGTCCGAGCTGCATCTCGATGGTTGCTTTGTCCTTCTCAATAAGAAGGTCGCTGATCTCTTCGGTGGTTTTAAACCGAAGGTCCGGTGCTGTAGCACAAGCAGTGATACTGAGAGACGTGAGTATAAGGGCAGTGTGTCTAAACATGGTGATCTCCTTGAGCAGTAACATTAATCTCGTTTAGCCGTTTGCGGTAGGACAAAGGGCATGGATTCACTCGGTGTCCGATTCACTCGAACCGGCCACTGATAAGCGGTTGAAAGGTTGTCATCGGTTAACACAGCATCGGGCGAATCTTGGATCAGCAGTCGTCCTTTCTCAAACAGTGCAATGCTGTCCGAGAACATCGCGGCCAAGTTCAGGTCGTGCATGACGCAGATGACGCCACCGCCAGCGTTGGCATAGTCTCTAGCAAGTTGCATCACTTCGATTTGGTGGCCGATGTCCAAAGAGGAGACTGGCTCATCGAGCAGCAGCCAGTTGGCTTTACCATCGATCACAGGCTGCCAGACTTGTACCAGAATACGTGCCAGTTGAACGCGCTGTTTCTCACCGCCAGAGAGCTCTTGATAAAAACGTGATTCAAAGCCTTCTAAACCGACACGCTGGAGAGCCTGAAATGGACGTTCTGATCGGCGATCTAGGTCCGCCATCTGTACCACTTCCAACACAGTAAAGGGGAAAGCCAACTGGGTCGCTTGCGGTAGAATCGCGCGGCGTTTGGCGAGTGTTTGGTGTGAAAGATCAGCTAGGTTTTCGCCATCAAAATGAATCTCGCCTCGGTAATCAATTTCACCTGAGAGTGCCCTTAATAGGGTGGTTTTCCCCGATCCATTCGGTCCTGCAATCGAGACCAACTGCCCCGGTTCGGCGCGAAAATCGACCTTCGACAGTACCTCGGTTCGGTGGAATCCTACGCTGAGATCCTTGGTGATAATCATGATTAGAGATCCAGCAGATTACGATTACGCAGCAGCAGGTAGAGGAAGAATGGCCCACCCAATATCGCCATGACAATGCCGATGGGTAGCTCCGCCGGTGCAATCAGTGTACGACTGAGAATGTCGGCTAACATAAGAGCAATAGCGCCTAACAGTGCCGCGGCAGGCAGTAGATAGCGATGGTTTGGTCCTATGACCAGGCGCAGCAGGTGGGGCACGATGATGCCGACAAATCCGATCGCACCTGAAACGGCTACGGCGACCCCAACGGATAATCCAACCAGTAGGATAGCGGCTCGTTTAAGACGCTGCACCGAAACGCCTAAATGCATGGCAGCGGCTTCACCCAGCGCTAAACGGTTTAAGCCAGAAGCGAGTAACGGAGCTAACAGTAGCGAGATTAGCATCAACGGCCCAGCGACTTTCAGTGAGCTCCAACTAGCACCGGCAATGGAGCCAAGATTCCAGAAGGTTAGGTTACGCAACTGACTGTCGTTGGAGTAGTAGATCAACAATCCCGACAGTGCCGCAGCAAAGGCGCTGAGTGCTAAGCCAGCTAACAGCATCACGGCGACCGAGGTTCTGCCTTGACGCGTCGCGATCTTGTAGAGAATCAGCATACAGCCCCAGCCACCTAAGAAGGCCGCGATTGGGACCAGAAATCCACCGATACTATTTAAGAGTGAGATGGGTAACAGCCCACCTATGACAATGGCTGTCACGGCACCCAAACCTGCACCGGAGCTGACACCAATAAGACCTGGATCAGCCAAAGGGTTGCGGAACAGCCCCTGCATAATGGCACCCGAGACAGCTAAGCTAGCGCCGACCAATAGGCCCATGACTGTTCTGGGGGCGCGAATATCAAACAGGATGACCTGCTCTTGAATGCCGATGGCTTCGCCCTGCATTAACGCCCAAAGTGAGCTGGCGAGAGAAGTGTTTGATGAGCCAATGGTCAGGCTGAATAGGGCAACCAGGCACAGAGCCAACATCAATAGAGAGATGGTGAACTTTGCCTGTAAAGAGCGATCGCCCGTAGCCTGCATTAGCTCTTCTTAAGGCCGTAGATGTGAAGAGTTCGACCGGTCATCTCATAGCCGTGCTCTTTCGCGATCTCTTCGATGCGAGCGTTGATGATGGGGTCGTTAAACTCTTTAACTTCACCGGTTTTAACACAGACGATGTGATCGTGGTTGTCATCCGACGCCAGCTCAAAGACTGAGTGGCCGTTCTCAAAACGGTGACGCATAACAAGACCGGCCGCTTCAAACTGAGTCAGAACACGGTAGATCGTGGCTAAACCTATCTCTTCGCCCTGAAGCATGAGGTGCTTGTAGATGTCTTCAGCACTCCAATGGTCATTCTCATTGGCATCTTCGAGTAGCTGGTAAATCTTGATGCGCGGAAGAGTCGCTTTGAGTCCCGCTTTTTTAAGTTCTTGGTTGCTTGAAGACATAGTTGTTCTCGTCAATGTTTACTGTTCAGACGCTAAGAGACATCTTAGCGGGCCTCGTTTTTAGGTTCAATTTTACCTAGGTCATCCGTGACTAAAAATCGGTGTTGTTTCAATGCTAGATAGACCGTATCACCCACGCTGGGGGCTTGAACTGCATGACAGGTCACCGCAAGTGACTGGCCATCCTCCAAGAGCACACTCAATAGAGATTGCCCACCACGAAAACACTTGGATTCTACCTGTGCGCTAACCTCGCTCTGTTCAACAATCTCGACATCATCCGGTCGTATAAATAGCTCTTTATTGTAGGGTGCCTCACTCACCTCGGTGGTTGAGCGGCTCTGGCCAAACAGAGAGTTCACATGCTGGGTATCGACGTACTCTGCTTTTATGAACTCACCTTCGCCGATAAACTCGGCTACAAACCGGCTTTTCGGCTCGTAATAGATCGCTTCAGGCAGGCTGATCTGTTCCAGCTTGCCTTGATTCATAACCGCAACGCGATCTGCAAAAGCAAAGGCCTCTGCCTGATCGTGTGACACCATCAGCGTGGTAATTTGCTCTTGCTTTAGTAGCTCGGCAATTTCCGGAATGAGCTCATCTCGCAGTGCGGCGTCCAAGCCAGAAAAGGGCTCATCGAGTAGCAGTAGATCGGGTTTGGGTGCCAGTGCTCTCGCTAAGGCGACACGTTGCTGTTGTCCACCTGATAGCTCATGTGGGTAACGACCGCCCATGCCTTGTAGGCCGATCATTGTAAGTAACTGCTCACTTCGGGCTTTAGCCTGTTGGCTTGACCACTCAAACAGTCCGAACTCAATGTTTTCCCTGACGCTAAGATGGGGAAACAGAGCGATGTCCTGAAACACCATACCGATGTTGCGCTGTTCCGGCGGGAGTTGAGACTTTCCATCATCCAGACGTTTTGTGCCCAGCATGATGCTGCCGCTAGAGAGCGCGTGAAATCCTGCAATGCAACGCAGTAGCGAAGATTTGCCACAGCCACTGGGCCCCAACAGGCAGATGAGTTCGCCCTGTTGAATGTTCAGTGTGACCCCATTCACAACCGACAGATCAGCATACCCGGCATAAGCATTCTCAATACTTAGGTGTGTAGATGTCGGTATGTTTGACTCAATACTCATAGAGTTCCTTAGTGCTTGTGGCGGCTTATGGCACGATTCAACAACAAAACTGGGACTAGCCCAACGGCAACGATCATTAATGAGGGTGGTGCCGCCTCGATAAGCTGTTCATCCGAAGCCAGCTCAAAGGCGCGAACGGCCAGGGTGTTAAAGTCGAACGGGCGCAGCATTAACGTAGCCGGCAGCTCTTTGAGGACGTCAACAAAGACCACCAGTAGTGCAGTTAGAAGACTGCTCTTCATTAAGGGCGCATGGATTTGTCGCAACACTTGAAAGGGGGATCGTCCCATCCCTTTGGCCGCTTCATCCAGGCTAGGGCTAATTTGCCCCAAGCCAGACTGCACACTGCCAAGCGCGACGGCTAAAAAGCGCACGGTGTAGGCGATCAACAGGGCAAACAGAGTGCCACTGAAGATCAACCCGCTCATACCTAAGCCGAAGCGTTCGGAGAGAGCAAGCAGACTCTGATCCACAAACACTAAAGGTGCTAAGACCCCAATGGCAATAATGGTACCCGGCAGTGCGTAGCCCAGTGCGGCGAACTGTGTGGCCTGTTTCACCAATGAGCCACTGTTAAAGCGTTGGGTGTACGCCAGCAGCGTGGCCAGAACAAGGGCGATTAGCGCTGCAAGACCTGCCAAATAGAAAGAGTTCCAAGAGAGGCTGAGGAAGTCACTCCAGGGCATTTGCGCATCAAACACCGACCAAGAGAGCAGTTGACCGGCCGGCAACAAGAAGCCAAAGAAAAACGGAATGAAACAAGCCAGAGCCGCCAGCCAAGCGCGTCCACCCTTAAGCTGAATTCGGCTAGCCATCGCTCGAGATCCTGCTCGGACGTTGTAGCTCAGTTTGCGTCGTGAATAGCGCTCGACAAAGATCAATGTCGCCACGAACACTAGCAACAGACTGGCTAACTGTGCCGCACCATTGGCATCACCAAAGCCATAGAAGGTTCTAAAGATACCTGTTGAGAAGGTCGGAATGCCAAAGTATTGCACCGTACCGTAATCGGCCAATGTCTCCATTAGGGCTAGGCTGACACCGGCAATGATGGCGGGTCTTGCCATAGGAATGGCGACTTTTAGAAAGGCCCTGAAGGGTGAGTAACCAAGATTGCGAGAGGCTTCAAAGCTAACGGCTGACTGCTCAAGGAAGGTCGCGCGAGCCATCAGGTAGACGTAGGGATAGAGCACCAGCACCAACATAGCAATGGCACCGCTATGCGATCGAATCTCCCAGAACCAGTAGTCACCATAGCCCCAACCGGTCAGTTCGCGCAGCAGGGTTTGTACTGGGCCGGCAAAGTCGAGCATACCGGTATAGGTATAGGCGATGACATAGGCGGGCATGGCTAAAGGCAGTAGCATTCCCCAATCGAGCCAACGACGACCGGGGAAGTCACACATCGCTGCCAACCAGGCAGCCGGTGCTCCCATAATGACGGTGCCGATACCGACACCGGCCATCAGGATTAATGAGTTGAGAACGTAGTCGGCGAGGACGGTATCAAGAAGGTGAGAGAAAGCCTCAGATCCAGCAAATAGGGACTGACTAACAACGGTTAGAATGGGAAGGGCAACCAGACCGGCGATCGATAAGGCTACCCAATTTGCACGGATACTATTGATAGTTAACTCTCATCTGTTTTACTTCCAGCCAGCACGATCCATAAGGCGAAGCGCTTCTTGGTTCAGTTCGCCAAGCTTAGACAGTGCAACGTCATCGCTCTTAGCTGTGCCAAAGGCTTTTAGTACATTGGATGGCTCAACGCCGGCTACGACAGGGTACTCATTGTTGACTTCAGCGTACCACTCTTGTGCTTCCTGGCTCACCATGTACTCAAGTAGGGCAACTGTTTCGTCACGATTCTTAGATGACGCCGTCAATGCAGCACCACTGATGTTGAAATGGGTACCGCGATCGTTCTGATTGGGCCAGAACACCGCTAGCTGATCAGCAACCGCTTTGTCACTCGCTTTATCAGAGCGAACCAAACGCGCTAAGTAGTAGGTGTTGGCAATAGCGATGTCACAGACACCCGCGGCTGCCGCTTTTAGTTGGTCAGTATCACCGCCAGCCGGTGGGCGAGCAAAATTAGCCACTAGACCTTCAACCCAAGCTTCTGTTGCTTCGACACCGTTAGCAGCAATCGCAGAGGCAATCAGTGACTGGTTGTAGACATTGCTTGAGGAGCGAATACAGATACGACCTTTCCACTGCTCATCGGTTAGTGCTTCGTAGGTACTGAGTTGTTCTGGATTAACTCGATCTTTGGCATAGATGATTGGGCGAGCACGACTGGTCATACCAAACCAGTGGTTGTCACTGTCGCGCAGGTTGGCAGGAATCGCCTCGTTCAATGCAGTGGATTCAACCGGCTGAGTAAGGCCCATCTCTTTCGCGCGGTGAAGACGTGCAACGTCTGCAGTGATTAGCAGATCCGCAGGGGAGGCGCTGCCTTCCATCTTTAAACGGCTTAACAGTGCATCATCTTTACCGGTGAGCAGGCGAACTTCGATACCTGTCTTTTCGGTAAACTGATTCAGTAAGGGTTGAATCAGGGCCTCTTTACGCGATGAATAGAGGTTAATGTCAGCGACGGCAGTGGTTGTAAAACAGAGTGCTGCAACCGCGCTAATACGACGAATCCACATGTATGTTTCTCCTTGAGGTGCGAATTATAAACCGGCCTTACTCATTCCTTAAATAAGAGCCTTAGAACATTTGAGAATCATTACTACTCATTTATTGAAGTAATGATGCGATTCTACATGAGAATCATTTGCATTTGCAATAAGGTTTTGCAAATAGATTTTGACATCGTCCCGCTCTTAAGTAGGCTGTCCCTTGTCGTTAATCATAAGAGTCGCCACCATGAGCGTTGTTCAGTTTCACGAATACCCCACCCAAGATGGTTATAAGCTGTTAGAGATCTCCCTTAATGCTGAGAAATCACTCAATGCTTTGACGTTGGATATGATTCAGCTGATCGAGCCTCGTCTAAATCAGGCGGCAAAGGATGACAGCATCAAAGCGGTGCTGTTAACTAGCGTCGGCGAAAAGGCATTTTGTGCCGGCGGGGATGTGGTTAGCCTCTACCGCTCGATTACCTCAGGCGATAACCCCAACTTCCCGACCGAATACTTCACACACGAGTACCGTCTGGACTACCGCATTCACACCTTCCCTAAACCGATCATCTGTTGGGGCAGTGGCATAGTGATGGGCGGTGGTATGGGGCTGATGAACGGCTGTAGCCACCGCATCGTGACAGAGACGTCACACATGGCGATGCCAGAGGTGACGATTGGGCTCTTCCCCGATGTGGGTGGTTCATTCTTTTTGAACAGGATGCCGGGTCGCACAGGACTTTTCTTGGGTTTAACGGGTAACCCTATCTTTGCGGCGGATGCGTTGTTCTTAGGGTTAGCGGATCGCTTTATTGAATCGACGCGATACACTGAGATGGTGACTGGCCTGCAATCAGCCGATTGGAACAGTGATAGTATTCAGACAGTCAACCAGACACTTCGTCAGTTAGAGCAGCAGTCGCAAGCGGCGTTTCGACAAGAGTCACCGATTCAAGATCATTATGACTTCATTCAATCGGTGACTGATCAGGATGACTTAACTCAGTTGATGCACGCAATGGCCAACATTGAGAGTGACGATCCATGGATTCAACGATCACATAAGGCGATCACTCACGGGTCGCCTCTTTCGGTTCATTTAATTGCTGAGCAGTTGAAACGTACTCGTCATCTCTCCCTAAAAGAGGTGTTTATGTCTGAGCTAGTGTTGGCCGTGCAGTGTTGCCAGCATCCGGAATTTCCCGAGGGTGTTCGCGCTCTTTTAGTGGATAAAGATCGTAAACCGAATTGGATGTTTAAGTCGGTTGATACTGTGGAGTCAGCCGTTGTTGAAGCGTTCTTTGAATCGCCATGGCCGGTGAATCCGCTGGCTGATCTTTAAGACTCACAGACGATAGGGTATCAATGCAGGATAAGATGATGGTTATCCTGCATTGAACTCGGCCATTATTGGTTGGCTTTGCGCTGAGCTTCGCGTTTGGCTTTTTTCTCTTGGCGACGCTGCTCGAAATCGTGCACTGCGTCTTTACCCAAGTGATGTTCGCCACGCGCTTTTGCCAATTCGAGCTGGTGCTGGCGCTCTTGAAAGCGTTTACGCTGTTTATCGGTCACTTTGTCGTAGCAGTGGTGACAGCTTAACCCCTCTTGGAAGTGCTCACTCTGACGATCTTCAGCGGATAGCGGCATACGACAGGCGTGGCAGAGCTGGTAGTCACCGGGCTCTAAACCGTGTCCAACCGATACACGGTTGTCGAAGACGAAACATTCACCATCCCACATCGAGTTATCGGCAGGCACCTCTTCAAGGTATTTAAGAATGCCGCCCTCTAGGTGGTAGACCTCATCAAAGCCCTGTTCACGGAGAAACGCGGTCGACTTCTCACAACGGATACCCCCAGTACAGAACATGGCGACTTTTTTATGCTTACTTGGATCTAGCTGCTCTTTAACGTAGCTTGGGAAGTCACGAAAGGTGTCGGTATGAGGGTTGATCGCCCCTTTAAATGTACCGATATCCACTTCGTAGTCATTACGTGTGTCGACCAACAGTACTTCTGGGTCGGAAATCAGGTCATTCCACTCGTTAGGTTTGACATAAGTGCCGACGGTTTTCAGTGGATCGATGCCTTCAACACCCATGGTGACGATTTCACGTTTCAGTTTTACCTTGGTGCGGTAGAAGGGTTGCTCATCAAAGAACGACTCTTTGGAGCTGACTTGATCCAGCGGTGGGTGCTCTTTAAACCATGCGTAGAGCGCATCGATCGCTTCACGGCTACCAGAGACTGTGCCGTTGATACCCTCTTTAGCTAGGATTAATGTGCCGCGAATATCTTGCTCGTTCAGGAACTCTAACAGAGGCTGACGCAGTGCTTCACACTCCTCGAAGCGAACAAATTGGTAGAGTGCGGATACAACGATATTGGCCATAATCTCCCCGGCGTAATCTGGATGGTTAAAAACCGCGCAATTTTACCAGATAAGGCATTGAGGTTTATAGAGTAGAGTTTTCAAGCTTGAAAAACGTTAGAATAACGAGGGTCAGATAAACAACTTTTTTGGGGCTTAGGTAGTGGCAGATAGAGAGATGATCGGTTTTATTGGGCTTGGCGTTATGGGTAAAAACTTGGTGCTCAACCTCGTTGATAATGGTTACCAAATCGCAGCCTTTGACCTGGATGCCAATAAAGTAGATGACGCGATCGCTCAAGCGGCTGATGAAGTTCCGGATCGTCCTCAACCGATTCAAGCCTGTTCATCGCTCGGTGAACTGTTAGCGGCTTTGCCTTCACCAAGAACCATTTTTGTCTCTGTGCCAGCAGGTGATCCTGTCGATGCAGTCTGCCGTCAGCTGATTGAGGCAGGCGTTGAAGGCGATGATATCGTTGTGGATACCGGAAACTCACTCTGGACCGACACTCGTGATCGTGAAGTGAACTATAAAGAGCACTTTACCTTCTTCTCTACTGCGGTATCGGGTGGTGAAGTCGGTGCACGCTTCGGCCCTTCTTTGATGCCATCTGGCGATCAAAAAGCTTGGTCACGTTTACGCCCTATTATGGAGGCGATCGCAGCGAAAGTGGATGCAACCACAGGACTCCCCATTGAGCGTCGTGAGCCCGGTAATCCAGTCACTGAGGGTGAGCCTTGTGCGACGTACATTGGCGATTCTGGTGCAGGCCACTACGTAAAAATGGTTCATAACGGCATCGAGTATGCCGACATGCAGTTGATCTGTGAGGTCTACCACTTCATGCGGTACGCCATGCAGATGGCTCCCTCCGAGATCGCTTGTGTATTCCGAGAATGGAGTCGTGGCCCACTGCACTCCTACTTGATCGAAATCAGTGCGGAAGTTCTGGATCAAGAGGATCAGTTTACCGGCCTGCCGTTGGTCGATGTCATTCTTGATAAAGCGGGTCAAAAGGGTACCGGTTTATGGACCGCGGTTAGTGCCCTTCAGCTAGGTACACCTGCGCCAACGCTGACCAATGCAGTCTTTGCTCGCTCACTATCCACCCTTAAATTGATTCGCGTTGAAGCGTCTAAAGTTCTGTCTGGCCCAACAGATGTTACTTTAGATACTCCCAAAGAGCAGTTAATTGAACAGCTGCATGATGCACTCTACTGTGCAAAAATTTGTGCCTACGCGCAGGGTTATCATCTGATGCAGATGGCAGCAAAAGAACAGGGTTGGGCGCTCGATTTATCCGCCATCTCAAGAATTTGGCGTGCCGGGTGTATTATTCGTGCAGCGTTTCTTCAGCCGATCTCAGCAGCGTTTCAGCGTAATCAGGATCTGCCAAGCCTGCTAATGGATCCGTTTTTCTCTGAAAAGTTGGCTAAACATCAACATAATTGGCGCGCGATTGTGGCGCAATCAGCTCTAGCGGGTATCCCTGCTGGGGCGATTAGTTCCGCCCTAGGTTACTACGACTCATTCCGAACCGAGGTGCTGCCTGCCAACCTACTGCAAGGTCAGCGAGACTATTTTGGTGCGCATACATTCGAGCGAACAGATCGTGATGATGGAAAATACCACGTGCGTTGGAGTGAGCCGGGTAGGCCGATGGAGAAGGTGTAAATACCTACTCCCCAGGTTGAGGGCCTTCGTAGCCCTCGACAACCACTAGATCAGCAATGCCTGCATGTTCACGTAGCGCTTTAGCATTTTGGTAGCCAGAGGAGTGGTAGCAATTCAACGCCTGTTGGTAACTCGGGAACTCAATGATCACATGGCGTGATCGTACGCTCCCCTCAACCTGTTGGTTATCGCCTGCACGGACTAAAAATTTAGCCCCATACTGTTTAAATGGCTCAGTATTAGCGGCCTGATAGAGTTTGTAACCCTCTGGGTCTGAGATATCGACATGAGCCATCCAGTAACCTTTAGCCATCGTGTTTTACCCTTTTGATTCTAATGGCACCTAGCCTAACCTCAGAACAGTCACTGCTCAAGATACTGCTTTTACACTGGTTTAATATCGTTCTTAAAACGTCTAGTGTTGATAAGGGTTAGGATTAGGATAACCGTTGCAACGCCTAGCATTGGCCATTCAGCATTCAACAGATGAGTGGCCACGGCACCTATCATCACGCAGTTGAGCCCTACTGATGTGATTAAGCGAAGCCGCTTAACCCAAATAACTAAGCCTCCGATCACTTCGACGACACCGGTGAAATACATAAACCAGAGCGGGTAACCCCAGCGTTCAAAGGCTTCTAATTCAAACTCCAGACCAAGCAGCTTAGCACTGCCTGATGCAACGAAGATGAGAGTGATTAATGGGGTGATGAGTTTATCCATGTGTTTCCCTTTAGGTGGGTGAGTATGGATTAAGTGTAGTTGAGGATTTTGGAGGTGGGGCGGGAGTGATTCTGGGTGGTCTTTTAAAGAGATCGAATTGTGGCGGGATTGATTCAGGCCATCCTGGCCTTCACCCCTTTGGGGCAACACTTTGTGTTGTCCAAAACTACATCCGTGTAGTTTTGTCGAACCCGCTCCGCGGGCTCTGTAACCCGCCATAAAAATTAAAAAGGGCCACTCCCTTCGGGGTGGCCCTTTTTAATTTTGTATGGTGGAGGTGGCGTCAATCGAAATATAGGGTTAAATGCCTGATAAATAAAGATATTGCTATTAGATTTTAAATAAAGAGCCCCCATAAAAGCCCCCGTATTTTGAGTGCTTTTTGTTTGCTGAGTATTCGATTGCGGATCAAAAATAGCTAAAAAATCATAATATTATCGACCAAATTTTACACAAAACTAGGTGCGCAAAACATAGACGCCTCTAAAATTTTTAGATACGAAGTGCGCAATTCTGCATACCCTTTAGTGCGCAATATTGCGCACTCTAAACCTCTAATGAATTTGAAGTAAATGCATTGATTATATTAGACAAATGTTCACTTTCATGTAGCCATACTTACTTGCTAACTTATCCCCTCAAGCCAATACACAATAAAAATAATGATTAACTTTTTCAGCCTAATTAGGTTGCATGCCTTAAACAACAATCTATTTGATATCTCATGGCTGAGGTTGTTCATCTATACCGTAATGGGTGTGCTAGCGATACATGAAAATCCTCTGGGTATGGCAGATGCTTCAGATAGGGCATTTCAGCGTGCGCACAATGCTTTTACTGCGCCCTATTACAATACAGTAGCCCAGAATGATTCATTGGTTGTTCTCTTGAATGACCCCTCAATGAAGTATCTATTCAACAACGGAATAACAGAAGCCAATGGTTGGCCATTGCTTTATAGCGATCATGTTCTAATTCTTGAGAAGATTTTAGAGTTCCAACCACGAGCTATTTTTGTCGATATCTACTTCAAGGATAAGCGTTCAACCGATGCTAGTTTTGATGAGTTTGAATACCTTCTTGATGACGCAAAGGAGCAAGGGATTCCATTATTGTTTGCAAAGGGCTACGCAGATGAGGTTTTGAGTGAGGCTCAAATATCGCTTAACAAATATGGAGGGCTAGTCGTTAATGGCTGGAGCAATTATAGAGAGCAGTATTCGCTAAAGCCTGGTGGTGAAAACTCGGTTGCATTAGAGCTTTACAATATTGCCTGCAAAACAGCTGGCAAAGGTTACCCTTCATGCTCTAAAAAACCGTTAAGTTCTGAATCAATAGCAGTAGATGATGCAATTGCGGTTGATTGGAGCTCTAAGGCAAGTCGAAATCTCTTCCCAGATCGCATTCAGATGGAATGTGAAGAACCTATACCTTCTTTAAGTTCAATCCCGGACGGTTCTACGTTGGAGCGAATAAGAGGTGCTATTCGCATTACACTATTAAGTGCTAAAAACGCTTTATTCGGAGGGGAGGAAGCCCCCTGCATTTATAGTAATACCCTACCTGCAGAAACATTAGTTAGCGTTGTTAAACGCGGTTCGTTAGATGATGTAGAAGCCCTGAAAGAAGAAATAGAAGACAAGATTATTTTCTACGCCGTTGATATTGGTGCAATGACAGATGAATTTGATTCCCCAGTGCATGGTTTACTGCCGGGCGTGTATCGTCACTCGATGGCTCTAGATAACCTCATTGCCTATGGAGACAAGGTAAAGTTTAAGAAAGATTATCTGCTAGATGTTGGTGATAGCGTCACTTGGTTTTTGATGTGTTGGATTGTTCTCTATCGTAAGCAGAATAAAACTCCAGAAGAGTCGTTGTTTGGTCGTTTTCATATAGCTACTTTTGGTGTTATTCCTCTTGTTATATGGGCATTGGCTTCAGATTTAATTCTCGGCAGAAACTATGAATCAGTTAACCTGCTGGGATATCTGACGCTAATGCTAATGTTGGTCGAATTGGTTAAAAATGAATTCGCTGCATGGGTACTAGAGCTTCCTGGAAAAATTTGGAGCCATCTTCAGAAATACTGGAAATGGAGCTTCATTTTATTACTACTCCTGCTTGGGGGTGTTTGGGCTTTGTCTGCTCCTCTATCCAAAGAGGTGAGTCAGTTTCACAATAAGAGCTCTCAAGTATCAGTAAAAGTCAAAAACCAAAATAAAGAAATGGAGCAAAAATGAGAATCGGAATACTAGGTCTAGCGATGGCTTTTTCTCTGAGCATGGTTTCAATAGTAGCTGGCGCAAAACAAGTGGTGATAGAGCGATTTGATTCTTCTTCACTTCACTTTTCGGAGGATGGGAAAAAGAGGTCAGGAAAAATTGAAGCCAGCGAGTTAGGTGAATTACCGATCCCTGTTATCGACTCAAATAGAAAGTATTTAAAGATTGAGCGCGCTGACGGAAGTCATGTATGGATTATGAAACGTCAGGTGACAACATCTGAACTAAACGGATTGCAAAAGAATTGCACGCTTGTCGCTAAAGGCGATCAAAATAAATCAGAGCAGGGTGCTATCAGAGGAGTAGGTGGCGGATGCAACTAATTACAAGAGTAACTGCAACAGTATGTACGGCCTTAGTTTTAACAGGCTGTCAGACAGAAAATATTAAGATGCCGGACTTTGCGGCAAACCTACATGGTTTTAATGTTGATCGTTCTGAGGAACTAGACAAGCCAATGGTTGAAAAGGTCGCTGAAAATTACAAGCCAATGAGTGAGCCTGATTTCGATAAAGGTCTATTAGAGTTACGTAAAGCCAATCGTAGTCACTCCGACATACCTGAGCTAGAAGCCTACGCCAATGAAATAAAAGACAAGTTGCTTGCTGTATGGCCAGGTAAAAAACCTTCTGTAAGAGTTGTGATTGTATCGGACGGAAATTACAACGCAGTAACCTTTGTTGAGCAGCATGTCGTAGCGCTTTCTGTCGGAACGTTTAGAAAAGCGATGGACAGTGAAGATCAATTTGCAGCGCTGATTGCTCATGAGCTATCTCACATTCTCGCTGATCATAAAAATAAAGATCATCTGAGTGGTCTAGTATCCAAAGTCTCTACGCTAGGCGAACTTTACCTAGGAGCACAGCAGAATGCTGGTGCAGATATTGCAGGAGACTATGCCAAAACTCAGCTAGCGGGTTGGGCAGCAGAAAGTCTTTTGTTCCCAGCGTGGAACCGTGGCCAAGAGAACGAAGCCGATGCACTAGGAGTAGATCTACTTGTAGCAGCAGGTTACGAGCCTTATGGCATGGTTAGTGTGATTAACTCTCTTGAAAAAACTGCAGGTGAGAAAAAAGCATTTGTAGAGAAACAATGGATTGCAGCCAAAAAGAATGCATCTGGTGAAACAGTCAATATTTCAGCCGATCCAATGGCGTTAATAGCAAATATCGGCGGCCAACTTAAGGATCAATACGGCCAAGAATATGATAGCTATGCCGATCGTAAATCGAAGGTAAATAACTACATTGATGCATTCCATGAAGAGGCCCTAGATC
The DNA here is from genome assembly GCF_013282935.1 of Marinobacterium sp. xm-d-579. Taxonomy (NCBI): domain Bacteria; kingdom Pseudomonadati; phylum Pseudomonadota; class Gammaproteobacteria; order Oceanospirillales; family Oceanospirillaceae; genus Marinobacterium; species Marinobacterium sp. xm-d-579. The sequence continues at coordinate 572,697 of NZ_WBYP01000001.1, read as the reverse complement.
GCGAAGCAACTATAACGCGTTATAAAAAGCGTCTTTCAAAAACGAATGTTAACGTTCCTTTGAATCGCTACCTAGCGGTTATGGATGCAGAAGTGAGTTTGGCCGAAGGTAAGGTAAATACCGCAGCATCTAAAGCATTAGCTGGTCTTCAAGGACCGCAGGCTAACGATCCATATATTCGCTATATGATGTACCAGATACGTCGACAGCAGGGTGAAATGGATAAAGCTGCAATCAACCTACGCAAAGCCTTTGAGTCCGATCGCGCAACTCTATCTATTTACACTGATTGGGCCGATAGCTTAATAAACGCTAAGAAATACGAGGCGGCAAACACAGTTCTAAAAGCTGCTGATCTGACATTTGAAAAGCCAAATTCAATTTTGCCAGCATTAATAAAGGTGAATAAAGCGCTCAAACAAGATGTAAATGAATACAGTATTCGTTGCATGGCGACCCTAGATAAAACGCTCATGCAAAACTGCAGTGCAGCTTCTTCCTAAGGCAAAGAATGATGAATAGTAAAGACAAACAGCTGATGCAAGAGGCTCTAAAAGGGTCAATTGGTGACGATTTTCAAGAGCGCCAATATAATCAAGAAGACGTCGCTAGAGATATTGCTGAAGCGGCTGACCACGGTGGTATGTGCTCATTTTGTTGTTCAGAAGTACCAAGAAGGGCAACTGTCTGCGCATCCTGTGGTGCTGTGTGGATGAAAGAACCTACACCTTTAAAAGATAATTTGGAGGGCTGGTTCTATCTTTTGGTTTTTGTTGTTTCAGCTATTGTCGGGTTCAGTATGGAAAGTTGGATAGCGTTTTTTGTTTTTTTGGGACTTTGTATAGGCTTGATAATCTTTTCTCAAAATGCGCTCAAGGGCCCTGAAAAACACGTGTGGTCGAGGCGGAATTGATTGGACTGTGCGGCAGCCCAACCAACAAAGGAAACAATTGCCGCCTCTAATAGCTCAATAATCATAGAAGCACCTACGGGTGCTTTTTTATTGTAAACGCCGGTTTAAAGATGCTCCGCTTTACAGCGGGATCGCCGAAGTAAAATTGACCCACCCCTGATTATAACTTTACCGACGTTGGCGTTTCGAGCGTGGGAGTTACGACACCGATCTCTTTGCTGATCTTTAGCCTACGACTCTCGATTTAATTTTAGGGATGGGTCTTTGCTTAGAAGATCAAAGTTCAAACTGCATAGAGCTGTATTGAAACTTGGACCAAGAATTATTTCATTCTTGGCCAATTCAAATTCGCATCTTCATCGAATACTGCGAAGGTTTCCCAAACAGAGCTTTCGACTACGCCTGATTCCGAAACCTCATGAAGCTCGAAAGAGTTTGAATATCTTTTATCCTCTGCAACAACCAGTCTCTTTGGAGCATCGAAGTCAGACTTTATTAAGTCCAGTCCTATTTTTCTTGATTCATCAATGTCTATCCAATATTCAGCCTGCTTGCCGCCAGAGCGTTTATATAATCGTAATATTGGTTTAGAACCATCAATGTACTGAACTATTAGATCGTTGCCAGCATGGATAATGCCTGATTTTAATTTTTTGAGGTTTCCAATGTAAGTTTCAGAATTCTCAATGGCGGTAGCAAAGTATGTAGTCGGCAGATCCTTTCTCATTGAAGGCTTGAGTGTTACATTATACTTTTCGTTATTGTATTCATCAGCATAAATAGTTTCTATGGTTGCCCATTCTGTTGAATTAATATCTTTCGCGTGTTGAATTAATACCTTATTAACTCTAAAAATGATTTCAGTTTTCCGATCGTGTCCCTGAAGTTCATCATATAAATCCTTATATTGAAGACTAGATTCATCAAATTTAATTTCATGAAATTCAACATATGGAACCAGTCTTATTACGCCTTTATTCAGGAGATCCTCATAAATTTCTGCTTGATCTAAGGTTTCCTCTGTGAATTGAAATGACAACCCCTCAGGTCTAAATCTATTAGAAATATTTTTTGGTAGTACGTAGATGTAATTTACTGAATCATTAGTTTTAACTGTCGGTTCAACTGAGACACTTTGGAGCATAAAGTAATTTTGTTCTGGATCCCCCTCATGTAAGCGGTATTGGGATATCAGAAATCCAGTTTCTTCTGACTTAAGTGAGCTTTCGAGATCAGCCAGTCTCCGGTACTCTGGATCATTATTGATAGCCTTTTCAAGCTGAAGCGCAACACTTGCTACCTCCTCATCTACAAATGGAAACAAGCCATAAAAAGTATTTGTTAATTCGGCTTGCATACTGCCTGCAATATATTTTTCATCAAGTGTTTCCCAGTGCCAGTCTATTCCTGGCGAAGGAAGAGGCCCTATTTTTTGGATTTGTTTTTTGTATCTGCCAGGTATCATCATAAATGTTTTCCTCCAGGCAGCAGGACTTCTTAATTTATCGAGAATTTTATAATTCTCCTCAAAGTTATAACCAGGATTATTTTCATGATCTACGTGAAAATAAATAGGTTGTGCTTGGTAAGTTAAACCGAAGTCCTTAATATCATAATTCGACATTTGATTAGCCAAATTTTTTACTTTTTCTACAATGATTTTGTTTAGTTTTTTTGCTTTGAATGAGTTTTTGGTATTATCTAGCTCTATTATTTCCTCGGCCGCTGGATGGTTTTTGAAATAATCATAAGTGTACCAATCTAATGAATCGTATCCATTAATTTTTCTTGTCTTATCCATTTTAGAATATTGTAATACATTGCGTTTTATATAATCTAAAACCTTTGCATCTTCATTTAAATCCTTTGGATTTTTAACTAATTCATTAATTCCTTTGAATTTTGAGTTGTAAATATTTTCCGCGTTATTTCCATAAACAAACTCTAGAATATGTGGCGTTGATTCTTCAATCCGCACCATTTTAGAGAAATCTTCAACACTTCTTTTTTTAATTTGTGCATGGAAATACTCCTCAATTTCTAATGCGGTCTTTAGGTTGCTCGGCACCTTAAATGTCTCTGCTTTAGAGCTATAATCTTTTTGATAGACAAGATTTGAAAGGTCGTCGTTTAAAACGAGCAATCCCTCATTATTTTCTGGATGTAGATTTAAATCCAAATAAAACGACTTAGTTCTCTCTTCAAGGCTTTTGCCTGCAGTTTTAGTCTGCGCAACATTGTTTTCCTTGCTATTACCTACACCGCTAGATGAATTTTTATCTGAAATACTGAACAACCAAGATGCGCTTGGCCCACTCGTGCCGCTGTAGACAACTTCGCCATTATTTTTTGTGGCTACAACCTTAGCAGTCTTGAGTTCTTTACATTCTTTGCTAAATATCCCGCCCAATTTAGGTAGCAAGGCTTCAAGATTATCTTGGGAAATGGCTTTTTCAGTATCTGACTTTATTTGTATGACGCTGCTGCTTTCAGCGCACCAATTGCCAGAACTATCAGTTTTTACCTGAACTGATATGCCCAACTTTGTTGATCTGGCTAGCGTTGTAAACTCCGCAGAATTACTTGCAGTTGAAGCGGGGGCTACCAGTCCACACGAAATTGTTCCCATTAATATTAATAATGGAGTTCTATTTGTGAAACGCAACATCATTTAAATCTCCCAAACACCATCGCTGCCCTTGCAGGCTGTGAATGAGGAGTTTTCAGTTTCGCCATTCCCGCTCAAAGTTGATTCAATTTCTTTACATTCTGTCTCGGCTGCTACATCGTCAAGCTCTATACCCTGATCAGCGAATAAACTGTCAAGATCGATTGCTTGCTCACCTGCAATAGCATTCTTGGTTGACGTGTTTTCATCGGCTTCTTTCATGAGAGTATGAAACACATAGCCAAATGAAGTGCCATTGTTTGAAATGAGGTACCAAGTTCCATTTTCTACTGATCCAACAACTTCAAAAGTTGAAGACTGTTTAACGTTTGTGATTATAGGCTTACTTGTGCTTGGACCACTTCTAACGTTAACTGATGCCGCTGTTATCTCGTATGGTTTACCAATAACTTTCAGATTGTTAGGTGCGTCGACAGTCTTGATCTTGGCAATCTTCATGTTTCTTGTCTCTACGCTTGTATTGGTTACTCGCATGGATCCTGAGACATTTTCACCATTGATTTTTACATCATCCCTGCCATTTAAAAGATCATTAGCACTTTGATTAATCAGAGTGCGATCATTTGTGCTCATTGCTATTTTTATCTGTTGATCTAGCGCGGCTGTGAATGTGTTTATATTTCTTTCAAGATCACTCAGAATAGCTTGAGTGTTTTGTCTAACCATAGCCTCGTTACAGCCTGTTAGTAGAGTAGAAGCGAGTGCTATTGGAATAATCTTATTTTTCATATGCTTAGAGGTCTGTTTTATTTTAATTAGCGGAACAATTTATCATTGAACGCTTTGCTTACACACTATACATAAGTCACAAATATCTCTTGTAGGCCTTTAAGCTTAAGACGTATTTCATACGTTTTATATGCTTGCTTTGTGTCTGTAACCGCCGACCATTATTGCTAGTACATACACCAAAACTAGCACTTCTGAATTGCGTACACGACCATACGCCTAGTTCTCATGTACCAATCCAAGAACCTTTACATACAAGCCTCTTCACAAAACGTGTTTTGAAGTACGCTGAAGTACAGAAAATTCATGAAGGAGAGTTCTTGTAACTAGGCGCTTGGGTAGTGAACGGACGGATAACCAGATACGTAGCGATACTAAATCCGTCTGCTTTTGACTATTGTTGAGCGGCTATTTACGACCTAAGCTATCACTATCTATTGATGGTATAGTTGAAACGGAGTTAGCAATAAACTCTTTGGAGAGAAGTTAGAACTGAGTGGACACATCGATCCCTGCCCCAAAAAACCAACAGTATGTCACTAATGTCTAACGGATAGATCCTGCAGCATTAGAAACTATAACGACATTGTTTAGGGGAGGGTCTATTTACAATATCTTGTCGATACTACCGTAGGGAGATTTTTCCTATTAATTAATAGTTTTGACTGACGAATTACGAGTTTGATGGAGAAAAATCTTGAGCAGAAATGCAAATAAAGTTAATGGCAAAACAGGATGCTTGATATGGATTGTCATCTTCCTTTTTATTGCTTTTTTTATCGCTGCTGTTGCTGATGAACATCACAACCCTGCATTAAATAAATTTATGGATTTCTTCAAATTAAGTGGAAGTGAATACTACATATCAACCAAGAGTAGACGCTAGATAATATTTCACTTCGGATGCTGAATCCAAGAATATCCCACTGATCATACACTCTTGCTTAGGCCCTAACCGCTCAGCAGCCATTGTTGGTTCTTTTCATTAAACCTCGTTAGTCTCGCCAAAGTTTTCGTCTTAACACAGGTCAAATACTTATAGCAGCAGAAGGGGATGGCGTGTGCTCAAACCCAGATATTCAAAAAGACATTTGTCGATTTATAAGACAATCCGCTGGATTCAACCAATCAAAATAAACAGGAAAATAACAAATGGCCAAAAGAGCAGAAGCCATGTGCTAGGCTTATTTTATGCTTTCAGCCTCGTTAACCATTACTCCCTAGTTCCCCTTCAATGCTAACCAAAACGGTCATACGTAAAATTGCTCGCGTTTAGTGAGAGTGTATTACTTACTTACACAACTTACTGATCACACATGCCCCCCTAGTTGTATTTATCCAAGGTGCTCTTTTCCCGAAGTTCGATTCTTGTGGGTGGAATCTAATAACTAGGGGATAAGCCCATGAGTAAATATACAAACCAAGAGCGGCGGATTATCAATGCTGCGTTACACGTCATACACAACAAGCTCAGCCAAGAGAATGGCCTGGCATTACCAGTAGAGATACAGAACTATCTGCGAATAAGACTGGCATGTGACAAGGACGAATGGCTCTGCGCCATGTTTATGAACAATCAATACAGGATGATCAGCTTTGAGAGGCTCTTTAGAGGGCCTGTGAGTATTTCTAGCATCGTGCTTAGAGTGATTGCTCGTAAGGCCTTAGAACTAAATGCTGGGGCTGTGGTGTTGTGCCAGAACCATTCGGAGGGTGACGTAGTACCTAGGGATGAAGATCGGGAGTTAACAGGTAAGGTCAGAGATGCGCTGGCGTTGTTTGGCATTCAGTTGCTAGATCACATCTTCGTATCTAGAAAGGATTCGTACTCGTTGGCTGAGTATGAGTTGTTGTAATGGCTAAAAGCATACATCCCCTAGTTTTATGAACAGGACCCAGGCGATGTTTTTGATTTCTTCAGGATAGATGGCATAGCCATAAGAACGTTCTCAGCCTCTGCCGAGGCTTCGTCATCTTTACCCCTTAGTCTTTTGCTTACGGAACATCGAAGCACTTCGCTTCGCTCCGTAGCTTCCAGTTCCGACGCAACGACACGGGGTAAATCTGACCACTAGGTGTGTGAGGATTATGATTTGGTTGTCATATCCTTCCAAATCTGTGCAATCCTCTTAAATTCATAAGGCGGTATGAACATGTAGGGGTTAAGCATGTATGTGCCTGGCTTAGGTTGCTTCAGTACTCCTAGTTCCTGAAGTTTGGCTCCATTTTTGTTCTCACTCATCCTAGTTCTAATGCTCTTGTGCAGCTCGTTATCTTTGTTTTTATCTAGAACGATCTGATTAGGATTATCCACTCTCCGCTTTTTATAGTGGTTCCCAATAGTTTGGTTAACTAGGATGTCTTTCAGCTCCGCTATCAGGCCAATCTGTGTTGGTGATAACGTGCTTAAAACTCTAATGGCATCGATGGCTACATCTTCAGGGAAGTCCTTCGTTGCTTTGCCATTCCCTATAACTAGGAAGGGTGGCACTTTTTCATTTTTCTTTTTGTTAACTAGGATCTCGTAGTGTTCGTTTGAGTTTAGATCTCCTAGTTTCTGATCAAGTTCAATCATGCTGGTCATAAATAAATTCCTATAATTTCAATAGATTTTGATCCTAAAAATCGATAATACTCATAGGTCAAAACTGTATTAAGTATCTGTTTTATATGTGTTTTTATGTATTATTTAAATAATATATAAGGGTTCGTTATCTAGAAGGTTTTGGCTGGGGCGTGGAGTGACAGCAGTTTGCAGCTTGTACTTCACAAAAAAGTTAACTGTAAATTGCCGTCACTCGTGTCACTCTCATTCGATCAAGCGGTATTGATCATCGAATTGAATGCCCTGGTAACCGCGATCTTTGTTAGATCTGTATGGGCTCACCTGGCCTTTCATGTGGGTATCGAAGTACCAAGCAATGCGTTTGCTAAAGCCCTGTTTGGTTTCTGGGTGTTTAAGGTTGGTCTCGCACCATTGTTGGTAGTATTCAAAAAGCTGTTTGGTTGTTAGTTTTTGGCCAGGTACAGACTTGGTGTTTTCTTGAAGGAATTCAGAAACTGAATCCAGGTCACGCCTGTAGTTGTCACGTTCATCAAGTACCTTTTTAGGGGTCTGAATACCGTTTTTACGCCAGTCAGCAAGTCCAGCTAACGCCCAATTAAGGATGCCAGGTAGTTCGTCTTTGAGCTTCACAAGGAGGTTTTTATCCTTTTGTGAATCAGGCACTACATGACCAAACTCAATAAAACGGAATCGACGCCAAAAACCCTCATCATTAATGTTTCCGTATGGCTTATCGTTGCCGTACATCACTACTTTTGCGGTAGATTTGAACGTGATTGGATTGCCACGAAGGAACCTGCCAGTAATCTCTTCATCACCAGAGATTGATTTCAGCATCTGTGCATTGAAGGTTTCGTTATCGTTGGTTTCATCTGTAATAGCTAGTCGTGAACCAGCTAGCGTTGCTAGGCTTGCATGAGCGCCTAGGTTTAGTGCACTGCTTTTTTTCTGCATGAAGCTATCAGATGAAGCTTTAACGCCGTAGGTACCTAGCAGGGATTTAACCAAGTCGATAAACGTTGATTTTCCGTTAGCGCCTGTTCCGTAGAAGTAGTAGATCTCCTGTTCTTTTGTGCTAGCGGTTAGGAAGTAACCAACAAGGCGTTGCAGGTACTTGATCATATCCTGATCACTCTGCATCGAGGTAGCCAGGAAGCTTTCCCATAGCGGGCATTTAGCGTCTGGATGGTATGTTGTGCCCAATGACTTCATGACTAAGTCGCCTGCTACAGCTGGTCGAGTTGAACCTGCTTCAATGTCGTATACCAAGTCCTGAATGCCAATAAGGTTATGATTTGCGTTTAGCTTTTTTACACCCTTTGCTGTTCTGATCTGTACGACCTTCAATACAGCATTCACCTTGCTTTGGTTCATTTGTTTTTTCAGCCATGCTGGATCACTTGCTTCAATCTCTGGGTATTCACCGTGGAAAATATCGAGAATGATTTGGTAGTAGAAGTCCCAAACTAGGTTTTCTGCATCTTCAGCTTCATGCCAAACGCCGTTCTGGAATACTTTCCACTCTTTGCGAGCGGTATCAAACAGAATGTTGTCCTTGTGCTTTGCTACAAGTAATTCAGCAATAATTATGTTGTGCTCCCCGTCAAGAAGCTTTTCCGTGATCTGGTCAGTGTTAACTCCAGTTGTCGGAGCCGCTTCTAGGATGCTAGTTGTGTTTAGAGAGTTCATTACGCTGCCTCCTGATCACGAAGGGCGATGCGAGATTCAATCCACTCTTCTAGTTCTGATTGAACCCAAGCGCTTGAGCGCTCGCTTAGTTTGATTGGTTTTGGGAATGCGCCTTGCTGAGCAAGGGCGTAGATGTATGAACGTGATAGGCCGGTAGTGGCGATTACGTCTTTAAGCTTTAGTAGTTTAGGCATGATATGCACCTTTTCCTTTTCGAATTGCGCCGTCATTCGGCGTAGGTGCATTACAAATTTTTAGAGGGGTTGCTCCCTCACAGGTGGGGGAAGAGGATTCCCCAGGTGGGGAAAGTCCTAATTAGTTCTTTTGTGTCTCCAGGTACTTCATGGCTTCAGCAAGCAAGCGTTCATCGACCTTGCTGAGGCCGTAATTGTTAACGTCTAATTCTGATGCTAGCTCCAATAACAACTCCTTAATCTGGCTCTTATTGGGGCTTGTGCCTGATGCATACTTGGGGCTTTTGGCTAGGTGGTGCATTAGTAGTCCGATTACTTTCAGAGCCGTGGTGGATGGTTGCTGGATTGTTTGTTTTTGGTCATTCGTAGCAGCCATAACGCCCTTCCTGAGATACAAGTCTTCTGCGGTTATTGCAAAATCATCTTCATTTGGAAAATTGATTACCTCAAAGCCAGCAGGACTATCAGAATTAAGAACCTGGCTCAAAGAAGTCTTCCCGGTTATCCATAGTTCTTTAATTACGTGTTCGGATAGAAGTATGGTATCCCCTATCTCGAAATCTTGGACGTAACTTTCATTTTTTACAGGACCACGCCAGGGTTCGGTGTAATGGAATGTGACAAAAGTCATTTCTGGTATTACGTAAAATATTTCAGTCCCGCCATCTAGCGCTTGGTGCATTAAAGACTTAAACGTAATTTTTTTGCTTTGAATATGGTCGGATATCGCTTCAAGGTCTTGTAGATTCATTCTTTAACTCATCTAGGTAGTCTGCCCAGTGTTGCATCATCTCAGTTCTTTGAGCTAGGTGCTTGGTGCGGTTATAAGCACGTCCGTTAGGATCTTTAACGACGTGGGCAAGTTGCTGTTCGATCCACTCTATCCTGTAATCCAATACTTCGTCTAGAAGTGTCCTTGCCATAGCTCTAAAGCCGTGGGCTGTCATCTCTTCGTTGCTATATCCCATTGAACGTAACGCTACTCTCAAAGTGTTTTCTGACATGCATCTAGAAGCGCCGCGGGTAGAGGGGAAGATGTACTTTGATTTTCCTTTCAATGCATCAAGTTGATCTAAAATTTCTCTAGCTTGGCTACAGATCGGAATGATGTGCTGTTGTTTAGTCTTTTCTGAAACTAGCTCAACACGGTTCTCATCAATATTAATATTTGACCATTCTAAGTGTCGTAATTCACCCGGGCGGCAAAACCATAGTGCTGAAAGCTTTAGTGCAGACTTTACATGAATTGAGCCTGGGTACTCTTCAATAGCTACTAAAAGCTTACCAACTTCCTTAGGGTCCGTTATAGCGGAAAAATGTTTTTTTATTGGAGTCTTTAGTGCTGATTCAAGACCTTCAGTTGGGTTTGAAGTTGTCATGCCTATTATCTTTGCGTGATTGAATATTTGGCTGGCAATTTGCTTTGTTCGGTGTGCAGTTTCTATAGCCCCTCTAGATTCGATGATTCTTAAAGTTTCTAGTAGGGTAGGTGTATCAATGTTTCCAATATCCAGTTGCCCCAGTCTTGGGATTAAGTCGTTTTCTACAGCTCTGGTAACGCGCCTTTGATGCCCTTCTGACTTGTCATGCATACGAGCCTGAAACCAGTCTCTAGCTACAGCCGAAAATGTGTTGGATTCGTTTGTTGGTGTTCCTTTTCGTTTTGCCTTTTTGGCTGCACTAGGATCTATTCCATCTCTTAATAATTGACGTGCTTTTTCATGTTCAATTCGAGCAGCTTTTAAAGATATTTCCGGATAAACCCCAATAGCTAGCTTCTTCTCCTTCCCATCGAATCGGTACTTGTAACGCCAGTATTTTCTACCAGTCTTTGTTACTTCAAGATAAAGGCCCTTCTCATCGGACAGGCGGTAGGTTTTTTCTTTTGCTTTAGCTGCTTTGGCTTGAATGTCTGTGAGTGGCATGAGGCGTCTCCAAATTATTATCCGGGGGCTCCAAATGTATCGCCCAAAGGAAAGGCCCCCTGATGAGCCCCCAAGATCGTCTGGATGGTAGTGGATTTTGGAGGATTGTATAGGAAGGAGAGTATCCCCAAGGCCCTTTAATTTCAAGGCCTTGAGGACTTCTTAGGACTTTCTAAGATTTGAATTTGGTGGAGGTGGCGGGTTTCGAACCCGCGTCCGTCAATCCTCTGCCTCAAGCTCTACATGCATAGACATCTCTATTGAGTTAACCCGTCACGAGCCGAGAGTCAGGCTGTTATGGGCGAGCCTTTTTGAGTTTTAACCCTTTGCCTTAAGGCGAAGTCTCCGGGCGATTCTATCTCATATGACACTGCCGAAACTCTGAGTTATAGACACCTTAGAGGGCAGCGCTAGCAGGCTTAGGCTGCTAGAGCGTAGTTATCGTCGTTTGCAACTATAACTGTGTGATGAGGGATTTACGAGAATCATCACATTCTCGACATGCACCTAAGGGTTCGCAATCGGCGTCGAATCCAAGTCACCCCCAGAACTGGCCAGTATAGCGTTTGCTATCTGGGTTACAAGAACTCTATTGGTTCTTGCTTAGAACACGCTGCTTTTCACGGTTCCAATCGCGCTCTTTTTCAGTCGCACGTTTGTCGTGAAGCTTCTTACCTTTTGCTAAACCGATCTCACACTTAATTTTGCTCTCTTTCCAGTAGAGGCTCAGTGCAACACAGGTGAAACCTTTGGCTTCGACTGCACCGGCTAGGCGGTTCAGTTCTGTGCGGTTTAGAAGCAGTTTGCGTGGTCTAACCGGATCTGCAACAACGTGTGTGCAGGCGGTTTTTAATGGCGAGAAGTGGGCACCTAATAGCCAAGCTTCACCGTTTTTAAAATCGATGTAAGACTCAACCAGTTGTGCGCGGCCTTCGCGTAGGCTTTTGACTTCCCACCCGGTCAGCACAAGGCCAGCTTCGAATTTATTTTCGATGCTGTACTCGAATCGTGCACGTTTATTTTGGCAGATGGTGTTTCCGCCAGGAGCTTTCTTCTTTTTTGCCATGCGGCGGATTATATAGAGCTGTTGTAAGCAAAGGAAGGAATCCTCTTGTTCAAAGCGTATATAAACTGGACAATAAGCAGCTTGTAACTGTTATTTGAGACTTGCCACCCGTTATGACGGTCGTAAATAGAACCGCCCTTGTATTACACACCGCTGAGCAGATGTTTGATCTGATCAACGATGTGCGTCGCTACCCAGAGTTCCTGCCTTGGTGCTCTGGCACGGAAGTGATCGCTGAGAGTGATGATATGCTCGAAGCGACACTGAAGCTCGCTAAAGGGGGGCTTAGTTATGATTTTACGACGCGTAATCGTCTGGTCCGTCCCGCTTCAATGACCATTGGTTTGGTTAATGGCCCCTTTAAAAGTCTTGAGGGGGTTTGGACGTTCACTGAGTTGTCAGATGAAGCTTCTAAGGTAGAACTCAATCTCAGTTTCGAGTTTGAAGGCAAGCTAACTGGAATGGCGATGTCTAAAGTGTTTAATAGTGTCGCGACAACTTTGGTGGATGCCTTTGTGTCGCGCGCTGATCAAATTTACGGATGAGGTGATCAGTGATTAATGTTGAAGTGGCCTATGCTCTGCCGACTGAGCAGAAGATCATTGCTCTGCAAGTAGAAGAGGGCACAACGGCTTATGATGCGGTTGTTCGCTCGCGCATTGCTGAGCTGTATAAACAGATCGATATCAACAGCGACCCAATGGGTATCTTCAGCCGTGCGATCAAGGACCCTAAAGCAGAGGTCTTGCGTGACGGTGATAGAGTAGAGATCTACCGCCCGTTAATTGCTGACCCTAAAGAGGTTCGCGCTCGTCGAGCAGCCGAAGCTAAAGCCAAAAAAGCCAACTCGTAAGTTGGCTTTTTTGTATTCGTTGAGCTCTGCGTTACTGAGGTTTCAGATCGCCTTCCAAACGCACCAGCTTGTCGTTTTCAAAGTAGACGCGAAACTGACGTAGCTCTACCACTTCATCCTCTTGTACCAACTGGAAGACATAGTCCCATCGGTTCTGGTTGAAGGTATCCGTTAACAGGGGTGTTCCTAGCACATAGCGAACTTGGCTCGGCGTCATTCCAGGGCGAAGCTGATCTACCATCTCTTGTGTCACCTGGTTGCCTTGCGGAACATCCATTTTGTACACGCCTGGAAAGGTTGTACAGCCGGTCACGAGAGTAGCAAGAAAGGCAGAGATGATGAGCTTGCGCATGTTCAGGTTGTTCCTGTTACTGTTCAAAGTGGCTTTAGTTTACACGCCACTGTTTGAATCGACCAGTCTATAGCGCGCTGGTCAGCATCTCTTTAGCGTGCTCAAGGGTGGTATCAGTCATCTCAAGTCCACCCAGCATTCGAGCGATCTCATTAATGCGCTGATTTTCGGTGAGTGGTGTGATTTTGGTCTCAACCGAACCGGTGTCTGCGCCTTTGCTGACAAACAGGTGTTGGGTTCCTTGTGAAGCCACCTGAGGTTGGTGTGTGACACAGAGAATTTGTGCTCGTTCACTCAATTGACGTAACAGCCGTCCAACGACTTCGGCAATGCCTCCGCCAATACCGACATCGACTTCGTCAAAAATGAGTGTCGGGGTGTCAGTCGTCTTAGCCGTTACAACTTGAATCGCAAGGCTAATTCGTGACAGCTCACCACCCGAGGCAATTTTGGCCAGCGGTTTTGCGGTTTGGCCCTGATTGGTATTGATCAGGAACTCAATCTCTTCCAAGCCCTGAGCCGTAATGTATTTAGGATCGATATCACTCAAACTGGCTGTGAAACGCGCGCTGTTCATGCCCAGCATGGCAAGTTGTTCATTCACCTCTTTATCAAGCTGTTTGGCTGCTTTGCTGCGCAGCTTGCTAAGTTGGCGGGCTTTCTCAATCAATGCGGCATAAGCCGTCGCAACCTCTGCTTCGAGTTGCTCTAAGTTCTCATCGACGTGTGCCAAAGAGTCGAGTTCAGTATTTAGTTGGTCTTTTAATTCCGGTAACTGCTCTGGTGCAATGCGGTGCTTTCTGGCTAGATCGTAGATGCTGGTTAAGCGATCTTCCACCTCTTGTAGGCGCTCAGGGTCCAACTCAACGCGTTGAACAAAATGGCTCAGCTCGCGTTCGGCCTCTTCCACTTGAATCAGAGCGGCGTTAAGCATCTCGGCGGTCTGCTGAAGGGCAGGAGAGTCCGCTTCAATGTCGCCCAACAGGTGCAATGCTTGGTTGAGTATTGCCGTGGCGTTGCTCTCTTCACCCTCACTAAGAAGCATCTGGATCTGTTGGCCACTGTTAAGGATTGACCCTGCGTTGGAGAGTATCTTCTGCTCCTCTTCTAAGGCTTGCAGTTCACCTGTTTGAGGGTCTAAACGGTTGAGCTCTTCCGTTTGATAGCTCAGCAGTTGCAGTTGCGCATTCGCCTCTTCACTCATGTCTTGAAGGCGTTTCAACTCACTCTGCTTTGATTGCCACTGGGTAAAGAGTTTACGTACTTCCTGTGCTGTCTCATTGGCTTTGGCGTAGTTGTCTAGCAGGGTGCGGTGAAAATCACGCTTTAATAGTCGTTGGTGTTCGTGCTGGCCGTGTATATCGACAAGCAGCTCACCCAGCTCTTTGACGCGGTTCAGTGGGCAGGGGTGGCCATTAATATAGCTACGGCTGCGACCGTCGGCACTCAGTGTACGGCGTAAAATACACTCGTTAATCTCTTCCGACTCTAGCTCATTCGCCTCTAACCAGCGTTTCGCTTCGGGTAGTGCTTGTATATCGAACGCGGCGCTAATCTCAGCTCGTTTTGCCCCTTCTCGAACCGAGTCGGCTTCAGCGCGTTTGCCTAAGGCTAATCCCAGTGCATCAAGCATGATCGATTTACCGGCACCGGTCTCACCGCTGACGACGGTCATTCCCGATTTCAGTTCCAGGTCGAGTGTCGAGACGATCGCAAAGTTTCGAATGCTGAGTAGCGTTAACATGGCTTAATACCTGTTTGGATATACAGTTACTGTATTTTTAACCAATGTTTGTGAATTAGGCAACAGAAAAGTGCAGTCTTAGGTCAAAAAAGCGCGTGGAAGGGTTGAATTTCAGATGGTCGATACCACATAGGAGACAAGATTGAATGATTCTGGAGATAACACCATGGCGAATGAAGATCAGACACACCAAGATCAGGTTGAAGAGAGTCAAGTTGACGCGACGGCTGAAGAGAATCTTGTAGAGCCTGAGCTGGTTGAGACGGAAGAGCTGACCGTTGAATCCCTTCAAGAAGAGCTAGCCGCTGCGAATGCGACGATTGCTGAGCTGCAAAAACAGCTGGCAGAGCTTGAACCTCGTGCCCAAGCGGAGATCGCTAACCAGCGTCGCCGTGCCGAGGTTGAGGTGGATAAAGCGCGTAAGTTTGCCGTTGAAAAATTTGCCGAAGAGCTACTGCCGGTCATCGACAGTTTAGAGCGCGCTATTGAAGCGAGCCAGGTCGAAGATGAGGTGGTTAAACCGCTTCGTGAAGGCGTTGAGATGACGCACAAAATGTTCATCGATGGCGTTGCTAAATTCAATCTAGAAGTGGTCAACCCAGAGGGTGAGGCGTTCAACCCAGAGCACCATCAAGCGATGTCGATGGTTGAAGCGGAAGGTGCAGCACCAAACTCTGTCATTGCTGTGATGCAGAAAGGCTACCTACTTAATGGTCGCCTAGTTCGTCCTGCGATGGTGATGGTTGCTAAAGGTTAATACCTTTTTACAAACCAGACTTGATATTTGAAAGACCACACCCATATAGGGGTTAAGGTAAAACAGTTTTAAACACCCAGTGCGGTGTCATTAGGAGATTTAAACATGGGTAAAATCATCGGTATTGACCTAGGTACTACCAACTCGTGTGTAGCAGTACTTGAAGGCGATAAAACTAAAGTTATTGAGAACGCTGAAGGCGATCGCACCACTCCGTCGATTATTGCTTACTCAGCAGAAGGCGAAACTCTGGTTGGTCAGTCGGCGAAACGTCAGGCAGTTACTAACCCAGACAACACTCTATTCGCGATCAAGCGTCTAATCGGTCGTCGTTTTGAAGACGATGTTGTACAGAAAGACATCAAAATGGTGCCTTACAACATCGCTAAAGCGGACAATGGCGATGCCTGGGTTGAGGTAAAAGGCGAGAAGCTAGCACCGCCTCAGATCTCTGCAGAAGTTCTTAAGAAGATGAAGAAGACTGCTGAAGATTACCTAGGCGAATCGGTAACGGAAGCGGTTATTACGGTTCCTGCTTACTTCAACGACTCTCAGCGTCAAGCAACAAAAGATGCGGGTCGTATCGCAGGCCTAGAAGTTAAACGTATCATCAACGAGCCAACCGCTGCAGCACTTGCATACGGCATGGATAAAGCAGCCGGTGATCGCACGATTGCAGTGTACGACCTAGGTGGTGGTACTTTCGATATCTCGATCATCGAAATTGCAGACGTTGATGGCGAGCACCAGTTTGAAGTACTTGCAACCAACGGTGATACATTCCTAGGTGGTGAAGACTTCGACCTTGCGGTTATCAACTACCTAGCAGACGAGTTTAAGAAAGAGTCTGGCATCGATCTACACAACGATCCGCTAGCGCTACAGCGTCTAAAAGAGGCGGGTGAGAAAGCGAAAGTTGAGCTTTCATCGGCACAGTCTACTGACGTTAACCTGCCTTACATCACTGCGGATGCAACAGGTCCTAAACACTTGAACGTTAAACTGTCTCGTTCGAAGCTAGAGTCACTGGTTGAAGATCTTGTACAACGTTCACTTGAGCCATGTCGCATTGCACTGCAAGATGCTGGCCTATCCGCTTCTGAAATCGACGACGTTATCCTCGTCGGTGGTCAGACTCGTATGCCAATGGTGCAGGCGAAAGTGGCTGAGTTCTTCGGTAAAGAGCCACGTAAAGACGTTAACCCAGACGAAGCGGTAGCGATGGGTGCTGCGCTTCAGGGTGCGGTACTGTCAGGTGATGTGAAAGACGTTCTTCTACTGGACGTAACACCACTGACTCTAGGTATCGAAACCATGGGTGGCGTTGCTACACCATTGATCGACAAGAACACGACTATCCCTACGCGTAAGTCGCAGACCTTCTCGACAGCGGAAGACAACCAGACAGCGGTAACCATTCACGTTGTTCAGGGTGAGCGTAAGCAAGCGACTCAGAACAAGTCGCTGGGCCGTTTCGACCTTGCCGATATCCCACCAGCACCACGTGGCATGCCACAGATCGAAGTGACCTTCGACATCGATGCTAACGGTATCCTAAACGTTTCTGCTAAAGACCAGGCGACTGGCAAAGAGCAGTCGATCGTTATTAAAGCCTCTTCTGGTCTAAGCGATGACGAAGTTGAGAAGATGGTTCAGGATGCCGAAGCGCACGCTGAAGAAGATAAGAAGTTTGAAGAGCTAACGGCAGCTCGTAACCAAGGTGATGCCATGGTTCACACAGCACGTAAGACGCTAGAAGATGCGGGTGATAAGGCTTCTGATGAAGAGAAATCGAACATCGAAGCAGCCATCACTGCACTTGAAGAGGCGTTGAAAGGCTCTGACACTGCAGAGATCACAGCAAAAACTGAAGCGCTAACAGAAGCGGTTTCGGGTGTTGCTCAGAAGATGTATGCAGAGGCTGCACAACAAGCAGAAGCTGGCCAAGGCGCTGAAGCGGAAGCAGCTCGCGATGCAGGCGATGACGTTGTTGATGCTGAGTTTGAAGAAGTCAAAGACGACAAGAAGTAAGCTTAGCAAGCAATAACGAGAGTTAAGACTCTCACAAAATCGTGTGTCAGCGCGGGGGTCTTTACTCCCGCGTTGTCATATTCACGATAGCGTAATTACAGGTTTACACGCAGTATGAGCAAGCAAGATTATTATGAACTCTTAGGTGTCTCTCGTGATGCATCTGACCGTGACATCAAAAAGGCTTACCGTCGCTTAGCGATGAAGTATCACCCTGACCGCAACCCGGATGACGAGGCGGCTGAACTCAAGTTTAAAGAGATCAGCGAAGCGTACGAAGTACTGTCGGATGCGCAGAAGAAAGCGGCCTACGATCAGTATGGTCATGCTGGGTTGGGTGGCCAAGGTGGTATGGGCGGCGGCTTTGAAGGTGGCTTCTCAGATATCTTTGGCGATGTCTTTGGCGACATGTTCGGTGGCGGCGGTGGTCGTGGTCGCGGTCGTTCCAGCGTGCGTCGCGGTGCCGATCTGCGTTACAACCTCGATTTGAGTCTTGAAGAGGCTGTGCGCGGTTGTGAAAAGACGCTAAAAGTTCCTACCTACGTCTCTTGTGAAACCTGTGATGGTAGCGGCGCTAAGAAGGGCACAACGGCTAAGACCTGTGGTACCTGTGGTGGTGCCGGTCAGGTCCGTATGCAGCAAGGTTTCTTTGCGGTTCAGCAGACCTGTCCAACCTGTCATGGCGAAGGCAAAGTCATCTCTGATCCTTGTAATGTCTGTCACGGCCAGGGCCGCACGCAGAAGACCAAGACATTGGAAGTTAAGATCCCAGCGGGTGTTGATACCGGTGATCGTATTCGTCTATCTGGCGAGGGCGAAGCAGGAGCCCACGGCGGCCCTTCAGGCGATCTCTATGTTCAAGTGAGTGTTAAAGATCACCCAATTTTTGAACGCGACGGTGCCAATCTCTACTGTGAAGTGCCGATCAGCTTTGTCGATGCGGCGTTGGGCGGTGAACTAAACGTGCCAACACTGGATGGTCAGGTTAAACTGAAGATCCCGGCCGAGACACAGACTGGCAAAATGTTCCGTCTGAGAGGCAAGGGTGTGAAGCCAGTGCGCGGTGGCGCGTTGGGTGATTTGATGGTTCGCGCGGTTGTTGAAACTCCGGTCAGCCTCACTTCACGTCAGAAAGAGTTGCTAGAAGAGTTCCGTGACTCTACGGAAGAGCACCAGAAACATGGACCGAAGAAGCACGGCTTCTTTGATTCAGTAAAAAAATTCTTTGAGGATATGACCTAAGTTATGGGTGATCAGGCGGTTGCAGAGGTATGGCAAGCACTTCAGAGTGAGGCGAGTACATTAAGTGCTAACGAGCCGCTTCTGTCGAGTTTCTATCATACGACGATAAACAGCCATCCGACCTTGCGTTCGGCACTCTCTTATCTGTTGGCTGAAAAGCTGTCGGATGATGTGGTGCCGGCCGTGGCGATGCGTGAGATCTTTGAGGTCGCTTATGAAGCGGACCCTAAACTGATCGAAGCTGCCTGTGCCGATCTCCTTGCCGTCTACACGCGTGACCCTGCAATCCGTGACTACAGCACGGTACTGTTGTACTTAAAAGGGTATCACGCGCTTCAATCCTATCGAGTGGCTAACTATATGTGGCGTCAAGGGCGTCAATCCTTGGCAAACTATCTACAGAGTCGCATGAGCTCAACCCTGCAGGTTGATATTCACCCCGCTGCTAACATCGGTCAGGGTGTAATGTTTGACCACGCAACAGGCATTGTTATCGGTGAAACTTGTGTCATTGAGAATGACGTCTCGATACTGCAATCAGTGACCCTAGGGGGTACCGGTAAGGAGTCGGGCGATCGACATCCGAAAATCCGTGCTGGGGTTTTGATTGGCGCTGGTGCTAAGATTCTTGGCAACATCGAAGTCGGCCAAGGTGCCAAAGTGGGTGCAGGTAGTGTGGTTTTAGAGCCTGTAGAGGCGCATACGACGGTAGCGGGTGTCCCTGCCAAAGTGGTGGGTTGCCTAATGAGTGATATGCCAGCCTTGGATATGGACCAAGGGCTGAGTGTCACTGACGAATAGATTTTTAGTTAAGGAAAAAGAGATGACACGTATTGCCATCACGGGTGCCGCAGGGCGCATGGGGAAAACATTGATCGAAGCTGTAGACGCGGCAGAGGGTGTGACCCTAGGCGCAGCCATTGTGCTTCCTGATAGTTCTTTGATCGGTGCCGATGCAGGTGAGTTGGCAGGCGTGGGTCGTCTGGGTGTCGCAATTACTGGCTCGTTGGAGACTGTGACAGACGATTTTGATGTATTGATCGACTTTACTAGCCCAGAGTCGACCCTTGCTAATCTTGAGATCTGTAAAGCGGCCGGTAAGTCGATGGTGATTGGTACGACGGGGCTAACCGAGTCGCAGAAGGCGAAGTTGGCAGAGGGCGGTGAGACTATCTCAATTGTCTTTGCGCCGAACATGTCTGTTGGCGTAAACCTCTGTTTCAAACTGCTTGAAGTGGCTGCCAAGGCTTTGGGTGATGATGGTGGATACGACATCGAAGTGATCGAAGCACACCACCGTCATAAGGTGGATGCGCCATCAGGCACAGCATTGCGTATGGGTGAAGTGGTTGCCGATGCGCTGGGACGTGATCTGAAAGAGTGTGCGGTCTATGGTCGTGAAGGTCAGACCGGTGCGCGCCCTGAAAAAGAGATCGGTTTCGAGACCATTCGTGCTGGTGATGTGGTTGGTGATCACACTGTACTCTTTGCCACAGAGGGTGAGCGAATCGAAATTACCCACAAAGCGTCTAGCCGTATGACCTTTGCAAAAGGCGCTGTACGAGCAGCAGGTTGGTTGTCAGGCAAGGGTGCAGGTTTGTTCGATATGCAGGATGTTTTAGAGCTTCGTTAAGCCCGCTCCAGAGAGTTGAGGACTGTACTTTTCCTACCGCTCTCTGATAATATTTATCTGTTGTTGTTCCTTTTATGGGCCCGTGTCGAGTTACTCGCACGGGCCCTGTTTTATTCAGGGCGAAAAAAAGCCAGCTACATGAGCTGGCTTTTTTGTGTCTGTATCAATGGGCTTGTTAAACCTTTTGATTCTCTACAGATTCTGACTCTGTTTCAGAAGAGTCGACCAGTACTTCCGCCAAGCTTGAGCGAGATAGCTCACCTTGCAGCTGGCCCTCCTCATCCACAACAGGGATTGGGTGATCCGCTTCAAGCGTCTCCGGGATAACCGTTTCAAGTACTGCATCAGAGGTGATGGTCGTTGTCTCGGTTAGATCGGCTTCTTCCCAAGTGGAATCTGCATTACCGCCCTTAGCTTCCTCTTCAAGCCATTCTTGAGTGACGGTGCCTTGGTAGCTACCTGAATCGTCCACCACGTGACCGTAATCGTAAGCGCCTCTCTTCATCTCTTTCAGCGCTTCACCGATGGTTTCAGCTGTAATACGGTGTTCCGGCTCCTTCATAACAGTCTCTACCGTCAATGCGCGGGCACGGTTCACATCCTTAACGAACGCTTCTACGTATTCATCGGCAGGGTTAAGTAGAATCTCTTCTGGCTCACCTTGCTGGACCAGCAGGCCATCTTTAAGAATCGCGATACGATCACCTAGGCGTAGTGCTTCGTCCAAATCGTGCGTGATGAAGATGATGGTCTTATTGAGCTTGTGTTGCAGTTCAATCAGTTGATCCTGCATCTCTGAACGGATCAGAGGATCCAGTGCCGAGAAGGCTTCATCCATCAAGAGGATTTCAGCATCAGTACAGAGTGCGCGAGCAAGACCAACACGCTGTTGCTGACCACCCGATAGCTGGTTTGGGTACTGCTCTTCATAGCCTTTCAGACCAACCGTCTCTAACCACTCAACCGCTTTCTGCTCACGAACTGACTTGTCGACACCTTGGATTTTAAGCCCGTATGCGACGTTATCGAGTACTGTGTAGTGAGGCATCAAACCGAAGCGTTGAAACACCATCGACATCTTGTGACGACGGAACTGTTCAAGCTCCTTAGTGTTGAGTTTCATGACGTCGGTGCCTTCAACAATGATCTCACCCGCAGTCGGTTCAATTAGGCGGTTGAAGTGGCGAATCAGTGTTGATTTGCCTGAGCCGGATAGGCCCATGATGACAAAGATCTCACCGCGTTTGATTTCGAGATCGATCTCTTTAAGACCGACGGTGTGGCCAGTTTCCGCTAGGATCTCATCCTTGCTTTTACCCGCTTTAACCATCGGCATAACGCTTTCTGGTTTGTCGCCAAAGACTTTGTAAAGATCTTTAACCTGAATCAATACGTCTGAATTACTCATGGCCACCTCCTAGGTGCGCCTGAGTGCGCTTTCCGTATGCCTGTGAAACGCGGTCAAAGATGATCGCAAGTACAACGATGGCTAAACCATTCAGAAGACCGATGGTGAAGTATTGGTTGGTGATCGATTTAAGTACCGGTTGCCCAAGGCCTTTTACACCGATCATAGAGGCAATAACGACCATGGCGAGCGCCATCATGATGGTCTGGTTGATGCCCGCCATAATTGTCGGCATCGCCAACGGCAGCTGAACACCTAAAAGACGCTGACGTGGGTTAGCACCATAGGCCGTCGCTGCTTCAAGTACCTCTTTATCAACCAGGCGAATACCCAAATTGGTTAAGCGAATTACAGGCGGGATAGCATAGATCACTACCGCGATCACGCCAGGGATACGGCCAATACCCAGAAGCATAACGACCGGGATCAGGTAGACGAAGGCTGGCATGGTCTGCATGATATCGAGCATCGGAGTGACAGTGGATTGCACGCGGTTAGATCGCGCCATGGCAATGCCGATTGGGATACCCAATACAATAGAGATCAGTGTGCAGACGGTGATGATACTCATGGTCCGCATGGTGTCGTCCCACATGCCAAAGTAGCCAACCACAACCAGGGATACAGCAACGCCGATCGTCAGTTTAGCTGAGCGACTTGCAGCATAGGCAAGACCAGCAATGACACCCAGAACCAACCACCAAGGGCTGTTGAGTAGGAGTTTTTCAAACCAGATTAAGAAGGTAAGAAGCGGATCAAAAAATGCTTCGATAGAGTCGCCATATTCACGTGAAAAGTCACGATATGCACCGTCCATCGTTTTGCGAAGCTGCAGTAGTGAGCTTCGGTCCATCTCAGGAATATCCGTTAACCAGGATTTCTCTGCCATAGATACCTCTTGTTATTACACAGAAACGCCTCGCTTTTATTCAAAGCGAGGCGTGAGTATAACGCAGTTGTTAAGGATTAAAGAGCGCCTTCAACCTTAGCCGCTTGATCAGCTGTTAGCCACGTTTTCCAAATGTCTGCGTGCTCGGTTAGGAAGTACTCAGCTGCGTACTCACCATCTGCTTGGTTCTCATCCATCCACGCTAGAAGGCTGTTAAGCTGTGGGTTTGTGAAAGAACGGTTAGCTAGGTACTCAGCTGCTGCTGGAGCGCGATTAGAGAACTCAGCAGTTGTGTATGTGTAGACAGGTGATTCAGGGTACATAGACGGTTTTGGATCCTGACAGTCTGCTTTGTAGATACAGTCGATGAAATGCTGCTCATCAACACCTGAACCGAAGTCCACTTTAACCATCTCGTACTTACCAAGAATCGCTGTTGGTGCCCAGTAGTAACCGAACCAACCTTGGCCGCGCTCGTATGCACGTGCAATCGAACCGTCTAGGCCTGCTGCAGAACCTGGATCAACCAGTTCAAAGTTAGCATCGGCTAGGTTAAGTGCTTTGTGAAGGTTGCCTGCAGTGATCTGACAGCCCCAACCAGAAGGACAGCCTACGAAACCTGCTTTTGAATCATCTTCTGGGTGTGGGAACAGTGCTGCGTTTGCTTTGATACCCTCGATTGTTGCAAGGCTTGGATCCTTCTCAACCATGTATTTAGGTACCCAGAAGCCCTCTTCACCGCCATCGCTGAAGACTTTGCCAGCAACCGATAGTTTGCCTTCTGCTACCGCTTTCTCTAGACCCTCTTTGAAAGAGTTAGTCCAAAGCTCAGGTGCGATGTCTGGCTGCTGTTTCTCAATCATTGACGTTGAAGTCGGAACGGTGTCGCCAGGAACAACTTCAGCGTTACAGCCAAATGCGTGCTCTAGGATGAAGCGGTCAACGTTGGCGATAAATGTTGCTGATGCCCAGTTCATGTCGGCAATCTGAACGTCACCACAAGACGCGTGTGAACCTGCAAATGCAGTTGAGCTAGCGGCTAGCAGTGATGCAGCAAGAATCTGTTTTTTCATGTGTCTGTTCCCATTCGTTTTCAGTTTCTTATTAGGTTATTAACCTGTCGTGATGAACATCCTAACAGGTCTAATTATTAGAGTTCAAATAATTATAGTTGTAATTATTTAAATAGTGATTGATGATGAAAAGGGGATGGGCTATAAATGCGCCCGCTCAGCAGGTTGTTAATCGTGCTACTTATCTCAATGACAGGCTTTACATGACAGACATTCAGCAATCACAAGATGTACTCATTGCTCTACGTAAGATTATTCGTGCGACGGATATTCAATCAAAGCGTATTGCGAAGAGCTGTGGCCTCACCATTCCGCAGGTAATGGTGTTGCGTGCAATTGGGGATCTGGGTGATGTGACTGTTAAGACGCTGTCGGAAAGCGTTTCACTGAGTCAGGCGACGGTAACGACTATTTTAAACCGCTTAGAGCAGCGCGGTTTAGCGGTGCGTGTTCGTTCAGTGACCGATAAGCGTAAAGTAAATGCGCGTCTGACCGAAGAGGGTGCTTCTACCCTTGGTTCCGTTCCACCACTTCTGCATGAGCGTTTTGAAGAGCGCTTTTCTAAGTTATCTGAAGCGAAGCGATTCCAGGTCGTTAATACCCTGCAGGATCTTGCTCAGATGATGGATGCTGAGGCGATCGACGCTTCGCCGCTTCTCGATTTGGCGGCGACGGCGAATCAGTAGTCGAGCTGAAGTTTTATCTCTAACGATTCTGCGATTGATTCAATATTCTGGTTAACCCAGTCTGGATCAATACAGCCCCACTGATCAATGCGGTAGACGCCCTGGTTATTCAAAGCCCCCTCAGTTTGTTGAAATGAACACTCGATCGACAGATCATCCAGATCTTTAATGGCATCCTGCAGTGTCCGTCTTGGCATGCCTGTGAGTTTCTGTAGGTGGGTGAGGTTGCCTGGGTGCTGATCAATACACCAAGCGATCAGCAGTTTGCGTTGGAAGGCTTTGGCCGCTTTGCTCTCTTTTAACACTGGCATTAAATGTGAATCTCATGCTGGGTGGTCGATGCGTTGTTCTGCTCGTTGTGGCGATCGATACTGATTCTGTGGAAGTTAAACGGCCCGCCAGCGTTTCTCTCTTTAAAGAACAGACGCAGTGCGTTGCTGACCGTCGGGAAGGCGATCTCATCCCAAGGGATCTCATCTTCGCTGAACAGTGCGACCTCATTGGATTCTGACGTCGTTGAAAAGCTTGGGGTGCGCATCTTGGCTAGGAAGAAGAGCTGCAGCTGATTCACATGCACAATGGAGGTGTGGGTGTAGAGCGAGATAATATCGACTTCCGCTTCAGCCTCCTCCCAAGTCTCACGCATGGCGCCCTGTTCGGTCGTCTCACCATTCTCCATAAAGCCTGCCGGTAGGGTCCAATAGTTTTTGCGTGGTTCGATGTTGCGACGACACATCAATACCTTGTCCTCCCAGATGGGTAGGCAGCCGGCGATGATTCTGGGGTTGGAGTAGAAGATCGTCTCGCAGTTGGGGCAGACGTGTCTGGGAAGGTGGTCACCCTCTGGAATGGTCCATTCAACAGGTGTGGCGCACTCGCTGCAGAACTTCATCGAATCTCCTATCTTTTGCGTAGCTTTCTTCTATTAGGTGTATGATTAAACTAATGATTTCGAAAATAGAGCAAACCCTGACTCACTACAAGCCTTGGCAGCTATCTGACCACTATTCGTTTGATCAGCAGGCGGGTGTGATGATGTTAATCACCGATCTGGCGGTACCAGAGGTGATACTGACCTTGCGACACAGCAAACTGTCGAGTCATGCCGGAGAGGTGGCTTTTCCAGGCGGTCGTAGAGATCCCGAGGATCAGGATATTCTTGCTACGGCTTTGCGTGAGACCCATGAAGAACTGGGTATTGAACCCTCACAGGTTAGGCCATTGGGCGCTTTAAGTGATGTGCTCTCTAAGCATCGCCTCAAAGTGGTTCCCTGGGTTGGTGTTGTGCCGCATACGGTTGTCGAGCAACCTAATCCCGATGAGATCGAAGCTGTTTTTCGAGTACCGTTGAGCTTCTTTATGGAGCCGGGCCGTGCGCGATTTGATCAGTTCATGGATCTATCCGGTAAGACTCGATATGCACCAGCATGGGATTATCAAGGCTATGAGATCTGGGGGCTAACCGCCTGGGTCATTGCTGAGCTATTAAACAGTGCCTTTGATGCACAGATTCAAACCAGACCGAGGCCAGAGCGAACATAATGGATTCAGAAAAACCGATTCCCAATCCTTGCATGGGCGTGTGTGCTCTCGATGAGGACGATCTCTGTATTGCCTGTCGTCGTTCAGGTCTAGAGATCGCCTATTGGAGTACTTACTCCAACGAGAAGAAGCGTGAAGTCTGGGCGTTGATTCGAGAGCGGGAGGCTACTCCTCCTCGTCACTCTCGATCTCGAGACGCTGGACACGAACCGTCTTAATCAGGTTGTCACTGATTTGTAGCGTCTCTAAACGGTACTCATTCAGTTCGATACAGACGTTAGCGTCGGGAATGGATTCGAGCTGCTCCGTGATCAAACCGTTAAGCGTTTTTGGCCCTTCGGTCGATAGCTCCCAATTCAGTGCTTTATTGATCTCACGAATATAAGCCGAGCCATCGATAAAGTAGCTGCCATCTTCCTGTTGGTGGATGTCTTCATGGATATCCGATTGATCGTTGGAGAGCTCGCCGACGATCTCTTCTAAGATATCTTCCAGGGTGACAATGCCTTGTACATCACCGTACTCATCCACTACGACGCCGATGCGGCGGCTCTCTTTCTGAAAGTTAAGGAGCTGTGTCTGCAGCGGTGTGCTCTCTGGAATAAAGTAGGCCTCATGAACCACCGCCATAATAGCGGGTTTGGTGACCTTGCCCTGTTGAATCAACTGGGCCAGATTGCGCATGTGAAGTACGCCGACGATCTGATTGATGTCGCCACGGTATACCGGCAGGCGGGTATGTTTGGTCTTAGAGAGCTGCTCAAGAATCTGGTCCATCTCATGGTCCAGATCGATGCCCTCTACCTCGTTGCGTGGAATGATGATGTCATTAACGGTCACTTCACCAAGCTCCAGGACCCCAAGTAGCATCGATTGATTCGATTGAGGGATCAGAGCGCCTGACTCATTCACGATGGTACGTAACTCTTCGGTACTAAGATTGTGGGCATCTTCCCCGGTCGTCTTGATACCGAGTAGACGGAAAATTCCATTGGTAATGAGGTTGACGGCAAACACCAAGGGGTAAAACACTTTAAGTAGCAGTACTAAAACATAGGAGGCCGGAAAAGCCACCTTCTCTGGATACATGGCTGCCAGTGTCTTTGGTGTCACTTCCGCAAAAATCAGCACGACCAGCGTCAAGGCACCGGTCGCGATGGCGATACCTGCATCCCCCCAGATTCGAACCGCAATGACGGTCGCGATGGCTGATGCGAGAATGTTGACGAAGTTGTTGCCAATCAAAATCAGGCCGATCAGACGATCTGGGCGATCTAGCAGTTTGGCGGCTTTGCGTGCACCTAGGTGGTTATTCTTCGCTAAATGCTTCAAACGGTAGCGATTGAGCGACATCATGCCAGTTTCTGAACTAGAGAAAAATGCAGAACAGAGGATCAGAATAAACAGAAGAATTGAGAGCGAGCTTATCGACGCGTCTTCCAAGGGGAAATGCCTATATTGTTAACGGAAGCTCATTTTGTGTAGATGGGGCGTGGGTGTCAACCCAATTAAGCCCCAAGTATTAGCTCTAGAACGGCTTTTGAACCAAAGAAGCCGAGCATCAGCAGAACAAATCCGCTGAGTGTCCAGCGTAGAGCCGTGCGGCTTCGCCAACCAAACATCGCACGTCCTGTTAGCAGAATGGTGAAGACAACCCAAGCGCCAAGGGATAGCAGCGTTTTGTGAGCGAGGTGTTGTGCAAACAGATCATCGGTGTAGACGTAACCCGTTATCAACGCCAGCGTCAGTACCACCTGACCCGCAGTAATCAAATCAAACAGTAGGTTCTCCATCACCTGCAGTGGTGGCAGGGTATTCAGTAAGCCTCTGGTCTTATGGCTTTTCAGAGCATGCTCCTGCTTAGAGAGCAACAGAGCTTGCAGTGCGGCAAGCGTGAACAGGCTGTAGGAGATAATAGACAACAGAATGTGGCTTAGCAGTCCAGCGCTGTAGCTTGATTTGGTCCCTTCGCCAGGGAAAGCATAGGCCAGAGCCAGAGTGATGGCGGCCATTGGAAAGACCCACATAAACAGATTGTCGAGCTTATGACGTAGGCTACCCAATAGCAGAAGAACGACCACGGCGATCGAGATCATCGAGCCGGCAACAAAGAAGCTGAGGTTTAAGCCAAATCCGCCCGAAATGATCTGTAAAGTCGCGATCAGTTGAAAAATGACGGCGATGAAACCAAAAGCCTGTATGCGGTTGCGCGGTCCGCCTTGTTGAGTCGCGAACTGCTTCATTTGCCACTGGCTGGCAATCAGATAGAGGCCAATGGCGGCAAGGGTAAATAGCGATAGCATCCAAAACTCCGGACTGTGTAAACCTAATTCCACAAGTGTGGCACAAATTGCTGGGATGCGAAATATACAGTCAGCCTGTCCCTGCGCTATACTACGGCGCAAATTTGGCGGGATATCTCGATATCGAAACGACCCATTAGACCCGCGCAATGAGGAATAGAATGTTTGCAAATCTTCAAGAACGCTTAACTGGCACGCTTCGCTCCGTTACAGGACGCGCGAAACTGACCGAAGACAATATTAAGGATACGCTGCGTGAAGTACGTATGGCGCTTCTTGAGGCTGATGTTGCCCTGCCGGTGGTTAAAGAGTTTGTAAACGCGGTCAAAGAGCGTGCGGTTGGACAAGAAGTTTCTAAGAGCCTAAGTCCTGGTCAGGTTTTCGTTAAGATCGTTAACGAAGAGTTGGTTCGCGTGATGGGTGAAGCGAACGAGCAGCTTAACCTTGCGGCAACGCCACCTGCTGTGGTGATGATGGCCGGTCTGCAGGGTGCGGGTAAAACCACCTCGGTTGCAAAGCTGGCGCGTTTCCTCCGTGAGCGTGAAAAGAAGAAAGTGTTGGTCGTATCAGCTGACGTCTACCGTCCAGCAGCTATTCGTCAGCTAGAGACTCTGGCCGGCGAGGTGGATGTCGAGTTCTTCCCGTCGACTATTGAACAGAAGCCGATCGATATCGTTAATGGCGCGACGGCGCATGCAAAAATTCAGCACCATGATGTTGTCATTGTCGATACCGCGGGTCGTCTAGCGGTTGATGATGCCATGATGGCTGAGATTAAAGAGCTGCATGCAGCGGTTAATCCGGTCGAGACGCTGTTCGTCGTTGACTCTATGACGGGTCAAGATGCAGCGAATACTGCAAAAGCCTTTAATGAAGTCTTGCCTCTTACCGGTGTGATTCTGACTAAGACCGATGGTGATGCCCGAGGCGGTGCGGCTCTGTCGGTACGCCACATTACTGGCAAGCCTATTAAGTTCCTAGGTGTTGGTGAGAAGGTCGATGCCCTTGAGCCTTTCCACCCTGATCGTGTTGCTTCGCGTATTTTGGGTATGGGTGATGTGCTCTCCTTAATTGAGGAAGCTGAGCGCAAGATTGATAAGGATAAAGCGGAAAAGCTGGCGAAGAAGGTCAGCAAAGGTAAAGGCTTTGATCTAGAAGACTTCCGTGATCAGATCAATCAGATGAACAACATGGGCGGTATGATGTCGATGATGGAGAAGATGCCGGGTATGGGGCAGATGATCCAAGCGGCACAAACGGCTCAGGCTGAGCAGGGCATGAAGAAGTTTGCCGTGATCATCGACTCGATGACGGCTAAAGAGCGTCGCAACCCAGATATTATCAGCGGCTCGCGTAAACGTCGTATTGCAGCTGGTTCGGGTACCAACATCCAAGAGATCAATCGCCTGCTTAAACAGCACAAGCAGATGGCTAAGATGATGAAGAAGTTTGGTTCTAAATCGGGTATGGCGAAACTGGCGCGTGGCATGAAAGGGATGATGCCACCGGGTATGGGCGGTCCTGGTGGTTTCCCACGTATGTAATTGATCAAACTCTGATCAAAAAATAGCTTTTAATGGGCGCAGTATTCACGTAGAATCTGCGCCCTATTTAATTTGGCCTTCATCTGTCTGGGCGATTTGCTGGGATTGGTGAAGAAACAACAATGATGGGCGATCTCAAAACCCATCCGCGAAATAAAGGGGTCCTTAATGGTCACTATTCGTTTGTCCCGTGGTGGCGCTAAAAAGCGTCCGTTCTATCACATTCATGTCGCAGACTCTCGTTTTGCGCGTGACAGCCGCTTTATTGAGCGTGTTGGTTTCTTCAATCCGGTTGCTCGCGGCCAGGAAGAGCGTCTACGTCTTGATCTAGAGCGCGTAGAGTACTGGGTTAGCAAGGGCGCTCAAATGAGCGAACGTGTTAGCACACTGGTTAAAGAAGCACGTAAAGCTAAGTAATTGATTAAGGCCTGATAGCAGTGGCAGAGATTGCAGCAGAGGACTACGTAGTTCTTGGACGCTTCAACTCACCTTTCGGTGTACAGGGTTGGATTAAAGTCTACTCATACACTGATTCGATGGAGAATATCCTCAGCTATCGCCCCTGGTTGGTAAAACAACAAGGTGAATGGGTACCGGTTAAGGTAACCAGCGCTAAAAAACAGGGTAAGGGTTTAATCGCAAAATTGGACTCTATAGATTCACCCGAAGCAGCCCGCCAATATTGTGAAGCGGAGATTGCAGTACCACGCTCGGTTCTACCAGTGTTGGATGACGGTGAGTACTACTGGAGTCAATTAGAGACATTATTGGTTTATACCGAATCCGGCGAATTGTTGGGTCGGGTAGATCACCTAATAGAGACCGGCGCAAATGATGTGTTGGTTGTTAAAGGTACAGACGAGAGCGTTGATCGTGAGACACGATTGATCCCATATGTACCGGATCAGGTGATCAAACAAATTGATTTAAACGCTGGAACAATGCGGGTCGATTGGGACCCAGAGTTCTAAGTTGTGTGGTTTGGGATCGTATCGCTGTTCCCTGAAATGCTTGAGGCGGTTAGCCGTTTTGGTGTTACAGGCAGAGCAGTTAAAAACGGACTGATCCAAGTCGAGAGTTGGAATCCAAGAGATTTTACTCACGACAAACATCGCACCGTCGATGATCGCCCCTTTGGTGGTGGTCCTGGGATGTTGATGAAGGTTCAGCCATTGAGAGATGCGATAGCGGCGGCGAAAGCGGCAGCACCCAGTCAGGCTAAAGTGATCTATCTGTCGCCACAAGGCAGACGCTTAGATCAACAAGGTGTGACAGAACTGGCCACGGCAGAGAGTTTGATCTTTGTCTGCGGTCGCTACGAAGGGGTTGATGAACGCCTGATCGAAGCGGAAGTGGATGAAGAGTGGTCACTCGGTGATTTTGTCCTGAGTGGTGGTGAGCTCCCAGCCATGGTGATGGTTGATGCGATATCAAGAATGGTGCCTGGTGTACTGGGTGACCAAGCCTCTGCTGAAGAGGACTCCTTCTCGGAAGGATTGCTTGATTGTCCACACTACACACGACCAGAACAGTTAGATGGCGTTGGCGTACCGTCGGTATTGATGAGTGGAAATCACGCAGAGATACGTAAATGGCGCCTAAAACAGCAGTTAGGAAGGACCTATGAGCGTCGCCCTGATCTGCTAGAGAAGATCGATTTGGACCCAGAACAGCAAACGTTGTTAAACGAATACATCGGCGAGACTAAAAAGTAGTCCGCAGTTGAAAAGTTAGGAGCGAGCGATGAGCAGCAAAAACTTAATCATTCAGCAGATCGAAGCTGAACAAACTGGTAAAGAAGTACCGAACTTCGGCCCAGGTGACACTGTAGTAGTTCAAGTACGTGTAGTAGAGGGCAACCGTAGCCGTCTACAGGCGTTCGAAGGTGTAGTTCTAGGTAAGCGTAACCGCGGCCTAAACTCTGCTTTCACTGTACGTAAAATCTCTCACGGTGTGGGTGTAGAGCGTACTTTCCAGACCTACAGCCCAGCGGTTGAAGCGATCGAAGTTAAGCGTCGTGGTGACGTTCGTCAGGCGAAACTTTACTACCTACGTGAGCGTAGCGGTAAGTCTGCACGTATCAAAGAGAAGCTTAACTAAGTTAATTTTATTAACTGAGTTGATCTCGATTAAAAAAGGCGACCATGGGTCGCCTTTTTTATTGCTCAAATTTCTCCTATTTCTAATAGTGGTCTAGTATGAAGTGATGACTGTTGGGGGGAATCCTTTGCGTTGGTTTAAAACCGTTCTACTGTTATTGATAGCGACGCTACTGGTCGGTGGGGGCGGTTATGCCTATGTCTATTACAAAGCTAAAGCCTATATCGATGATACGTTGACGGTTCTGCTGCCTGGCTATCGTGTGCACTATGAGCAGTTGGTTCTGGATCCACGCGGTGAAGTCCGAATTGAGTCGCTGCAGGCGGCTCCTTTCGGTTATGAGTCTGCCATTAAAGTGGCCAATATCAGTATTCGAGCGGACGCGCCGCTCTTCTTCCTGCAGCCCTCTCCTGTCAGCAGTGCTTCTGACTGGCCCAGTTTCTTGGCCATCAAAATCGATAAGTTAAGAATGGATCTGGCATCCGATTTTATGGAGACGGCTCTTGCGAACCAGAGTGCTGCTGCGAGCAAAGGGTTGGTCAACATCGCGGCACTGGGTTGTGGCGATGTACGTGAATTCTCTCTGCCTGTGTTGCGAGATATGGGATACCCCGAAATTCAGGCGGATCTTAACATTCGCTTAGACCCAGATAACGATAATGGACGTCTAGTCTTGGGTAGTCAGATTCAGCTGTTGGGTATCGCCTCGCAGCGATTGGTGTTGGAGGTCAGCTTTACACCAGGATATTTGGCACCACAAACGTTGTTGGCGGCCAGCCCGCGAGTCCAGCGTTTTCAGTTTGCCTACCAAGACCTTGGATTTAATGCTCGCCGCGATACCTACTGTGCTGAACAGACTGATGTAACCGAGGCGGAGTATCGCTTGGCGCATGCCGATCTGTTAAAAGCTCAGGCTACACAGTTGGGTATGCAGGTACCAGAGCGGCTTTGGAATGCCTATGAGCAGGCCATTGCTCCGGGCTCAAGTGTTGATTTGGGCATCTCACCCGCAGGCGGTATGGGCAGTGAGCTGTTCGTATTGATGAACGCCCCCCACGTCTTAGCTGAACGCTTGAATCCCTCTTTGCGCATTAACTCTGTGGGGCTTGATTTAGCGGGATTGGATTGGGAGTCCTTGTTGCCAGATGCGGAGCAGGCTGAACAGTTAACCCCTCAGGAGGAGGGGTTGGTCAATGTTGAGCAGCTCAAGGAGAAGATTCTCTCTAGCCGCGAAGTGCAAAAGCTTGAGGATTCTAAGCAGTTCTATCCTGCTAGCTTTGATGAGTTGGATGACTATCTACAGTATCAGATTCGTCTCTACACCCACTTCGGGCGCTTTATTGAGGGGCGTTTGATCGAGGTGGCAGACAATAAGTTAGTTCTACTAAGAAGGGTCGATCAAGGGTATGCTTCCTACTCTGTTGATCGAAACTTTTTAGAAACTATTGAGGTCTACCGTTAGTGCCGGATGCACGTTTTACTGCGCAAAGCCCTGACTCCAAAGATGCCGCGTTAATCAAAGAGTTTATTCAAGGCTTGTGGATGGAGCGTGGCTTAAGTGATAACACGCAGAGCTCCTATCGACGCGATCTTAATCAGTTTGCCTGTTGGTTGAATCAGCAGGGAAAATCACTGATGGCTGTTACGCAGTCTGATTTACAGCACTATCTTGCCTGGCGCCTCTCTGAAGCGTTTAAAGCCAGCTCTACTGCACGACAACTCTCCTGTATCCGTGGATTTTATCGCTACCTATTGCGCGAAAGTGTGATCGACGTTGACCCTACGTTGAATATCTCCAATCCAAAGCGCGGGCGCGCGTTGCCAAAGTCCATTTCCGAAGCAGAAGTGGATGCGCTGCTTGAGGCGCCGGATGTTGAAGATTCACTGGGGTTGCGAGATCGAGCTATGTTGGAGCTGTTGTACGGATCCGGGTTGCGTATCTCTGAGTTGATTGGGCTTGAGGTGGGTCAAATTGACCTGAGGGCTGGGCTATTACAGGTTGTCGGTAAGGGTGATAAAGAGCGACTGGTCCCTGTTGGCGAGGCGGCCATTGATTGGTTGAAACGCTATCAATCAGCTGCACGGCCACTGTTGATGGGTGCTACCAACCCTGAAGCGCTCTTCTTGAGTCGTCGAGGACAGCAGATGACCCGACAGACCTTTTGGCATCGTATTAAATTTTGGGCCCAGCAGGCGGGCGTTAAATCAGAACTATCGCCCCATACGCTTAGACATGCGTTTGCAACACACTTGTTGAATCATGGGGCGGATCTTCGTGCCGTGCAGATGCTATTGGGGCATGCCAATTTATCGACCACCCAGATCTATACGCAAATTGCCACGCATCGCTTAGAGCAGTTGCACAAGCAGTTTCATCCGCGGGGTTAAACTGGCACACTGGGCGCAATTTTTAAGGAGTTAAGATGAAAACCTTGTTCGTACTGTTGTTGTCCCTTGTGACTTTGCCGGCTCTGGCAAATACAGAGACCCTGATTGAAGAGAAGCTGAAAGCGGTTGATCCTTCGATTCCTATTACGCTGATTGAGCCGTCCGATATGACCGGTTTTTATGAGGTGCTACTCGGTTCTGGTGAGGTGCTCTACGTCAGTGAAGATGCGCAGTTTATTCTGTCGGGCAAGGCGTATCAGATCACACAAGAGAACCGTCTGATCAATCTTACCGAGAAGCGCTTAAGTGGGATGCGTTTAGATGCCATGCAGCAGGTGGCTGATAGCGATATGGTTATTTTCCCAGCTAAAGGTGAGAAGAGAACTCGACTTTATGTCTTCACCGATATCGATTGCCCCTACTGTCAGAAGCTGCACGAAGAGGTGGATGCTCTGAACGAAGCGGGTGTCGAAGTCGCTTACTTAGCCTTTCCTCGCTCTGGTCCTGGCGGTGCTACTGCGTCACGTATGGATCAGATCTGGTGTGCCGATGACCGCTTAGCAGCAATGGAGTCAGCGCTAGATGGTGGCTCTGTTAAAGCGGATGGCTGCCAAACACCCGTGCTTGAACAGCTGGCGCTGGGTCAAAAGCTAGGGGTTACCGGCACCCCTGCGATGATTACCGAGACGGGTGATCTATTACCGGGTTACATGCCAGCCGAGCGTCTGCTGCCGGTGTTGGGGATTAAGTAATCTCTGGAAAATGCTGGTAGGGTCGTGACAGGCTGAAAGCCAGTCACGGTTCTCTGTAGTTGGGTTGAAGCACTGGTGTCAGGCTTCAGCCTGACATCCGCCCTCTAATTACGCTTTTTATCAGTAAAACCTCCCTAATACCCATAGTTCAAACACCCTTTTTTAGCTATAATATGCCCCATTTTTTAACGCTCTGGGTCGGGTGAACCGCTCGAGCTCACTTCGAATGAGGTAAGGTTGTGAAGCCGGTAAAAGTTGGCATCTGTGGAATGGGTACTGTCGGTGGCGGTACGTTCGATGTTCTTAATCGCAATGCGTCTGAGATTGCACGTCGTGCGGGTCGTCGAATTCAGATTGAACAGGTCGCTATGCGTCGCCCTAACCCTGCGTTTGATACGACAGGAATCCACGTTACATCGGACATTTTCGAGATCGCAACCAACCCTGAGATCGATATCGTCATTGAGCTGATCGGCGGTTACGAGACAGCCTTTGATCTCGTGATGACGGCCATTCAAAACGGTAAACACGTCGTCACTGCGAACAAGGCGTTGATCGCGGTGCATGGCAACGAGATTTTTGCGGCTGCGCAAGAGAAGAATGTGATGGTCGCGTTTGAGGCCTCAGTTGCTGGTGGCATCCCAATCATCAAAGCGATTCGTGAAGGTCTATCTGCGAACAAGATCGACTGGTTGGCTGGCATCATTAACGGTACCGGTAACTTCATTTTGACCGAAATGCGTGACAAAGGTCGTGCCTTTGAAGATGTATTGGCGGAAGCTCAGGCGTTGGGCTACGCAGAAGCGGATCCGACCTTTGATGTTGAAGGCATAGACGCAGCGCACAAGCTGACCATACTTGCCTCAATCGCGTTTGGTATCCCACTGCAGTTCGAAAAAGCCTACACCGAGGGTATCAGTAAGATCACTTCACAGGATGTGAACTACGCTGAAGAGCTAGGCTACCGCATCAAGCACCTAGGTATTAGCCGCCGCACAGCGAAGGGTATTGAGCTACGTGTTCACCCAACGATGATTCCAGAGAAAGCGTTACTGGCCAATGTCGATGGTGTCATGAATGCCGTCCTTGTTGATGGTGATGCGGTGGGTCAAACCCTCTACTATGGTGCGGGTGCCGGTGCTGAGCCAACGGCTTCTGCAGTAGTTGCTGATGTGGTGGATGTGGTTCGTACACTCACTGCTGACCGTGACAACCGAGTTCCCCACTTGGCTTTCCAGCCTAGCGAGCTTTCAGATGCTGAAGTGCTTCCTGTTGAACAGGTTGAGAGTGCTTACTACCTTCGCTTGCAAGCCGTTGAGCGCCCAGGCGTGATGGCTCACATTACCCGCATCCTCGGTGAAAAAGGGATCAATATTGAAGCCGTGATTCAGAAACCGATCCGTGAATCACAGGTGCCTGTCATTCTGCTGACTCAACGAGTGGTTGAATCGACAATGAACGAAGCGCTTCGCGAGATCGAAGCACTGCCAGACGTTGTGGGTGAAGTGACCCGCATCCGTGTTGAACAGCTGGCTGATTAAGAGGAATTTTCGATGCGTTATATTTCGACTCGTGGTGATGCGCCCGCACTCAATTTTGCGGATGTGCTATTAGCTGGTTTGGCGTCTGATGGGGGTCTCTATGTACCTGAGACTCTACCGACTTTCTCGAAAGAGGAGATCGCAAGCTGGGCAGGCCTTAGCTATGCGGATCTTGCCTTCAAAGTGATCAAGCCGTTCGTTGAAGAGTGCATTAGCGACGGGGATCTTAAATCGATGATCGATGAGACCTACGCTGTCTTTAAACACGATGCCGTAGCACCTTTGGTTCAGATCGATAGCAACGAGTTCGTTCTTGAGCTGTTCCATGGTCCTACCTTGGCATTCAAAGACTTCGCACTGCAGTTGCTCGGTCGTTTGATGGATCATGTGCTGAAACAGCGCAATGAACGCCTGGTGATTATGGGTGCTACCTCAGGTGACACGGGTTCTGCAGCGATCGAAGGCTGTCGTCACTCTGATCACTTGGATATCTTCATTCTTCACCCTTACAACCGTGTCTCTGAAGTACAGCGTCGTCAGATGACGACCGTATTGGAAGACAATGTCTTCAATATCGCCTTGGAAGGTAACTTTGATGACTGTCAGGAGATGGTGAAAGACAGTTTTGCTGATCAGAGCTTCCTAAACGGTATGAAGCTGGGTGCAGTGAACTCAATCAACTGGGCTCGTATCATGGCTCAGATCGTCTACTACTTCTCAGCCTCGCTGACCTTGGGTGGCCCTCATCGTCCAGTCTCTTTCTCGGTTCCAACGGGTAACTTCGGTGATATTTTTGCCGGCTACCTCGCTAAACAGATGGGTCTGCCGATCGATCAGTTGGTGGTAGCGACTAACCGTAATGACATTCTTCACCGCGTCATCAGCGGTAACGATATGTCTAAAGGTCAGCTTGAGCATACTCTGTCGCCATCGATGGATATTATGGTCTCGTCGAACTTTGAGCGTCTTCTATTTGATGTTTATGGTCGTGACGGTAAAGCCGTTGCTGATCTGATGGCGCGCTTTAAGAGAGAGTCTGTTCATCTTGGTGATGGTGAGTGGGATAAGGTTCGCGAGCTGTTTAACAGCTACGCCGTTGATGATGAGACAACCTGTCAGGTTATTGCTGATGTCTACGAGTCGACTGAGTACCTACTGGATCCGCACACAGCGATTGGTGTTAAAGCAGCACGCGAATGTCGTCGTGATATGAGTGTTCCGATGGTCACTCTGGCCACCGCGCACCCGGTTAAGTTCCCAGATCCAGTTGTGAAAGCGGGTCTTGAATCGCCTAGCTTGCCGGCTCATATGAGCGATCTGTTTGAACGAGAAGAGCGTCTGTCGGTGCTGGATAATGATCTGGCCACAGTACAACAGTTTGTGGCGACTCACTCGCACAAGAGCTAAATGAATCGCCCCTCACTTGAGGGGCGTTTTTTTGTATGGACAGTTTCTTCTCACTCTCAAAGCTTTTCTGGTTTCTCGCTGCACCTGACCATCTTTTGGTCTGGTTGATGCTGCTTGGCCTTTTTTTGCTTTGGTTAGGTAAACGCCGTTTAGCCGGCTGGTTGCTCTCCATTGATCTACTGCTGTTGATGGCGGTTCTATTGATGCCCTTGGGAGATGCGGTTTTGTGCCCTTTGGAGTCACGTTTTAAGCAACCGGATCTGAATCAGATTGAGCCCGCCGGGATCGTGATTTTGGGCGGCGGTGAAAACCCTGAGCTCTCTTCGGTTTGGCAACAGTCCCAGTTCAATGCCGCTGCTGAGCGGGTGATGGTGATTCCAGCCTTGGCTAAGCGTTTTCCTGAAGCGAAAATCATCTTTACCGGTGGCAGTGGGTCCGTTCTCCGTCAATCGTTCAAAGGGGCGGATGGTGTGGCCGATTATCTGGGGCAAATAGGTCTTGCGGATAGGGTCCTTTTGGAGAACCAGTCCCGAAACACCTATGAAAATGCGCTATTGTCGGCAAAATTGTTGGGTGCTGTGCCTGATAAGCCGTGGTTGTTGGTGACCTCGGCTTTTCATATGCCGCGCTCTGTAGGTATCTTTGAGAAACAGGGTTGGCAGGTCATTCCCTACCCAGTGGATTACTACACGACGACTACAACAGGCTTTAAGTTGGATCCAAGGCTGTGGCGTAACATGCGAGAC
This sequence comes from Marinobacterium sp. xm-d-579, assembly GCF_013282935.1. Classification (NCBI taxonomy): domain Bacteria; kingdom Pseudomonadati; phylum Pseudomonadota; class Gammaproteobacteria; order Oceanospirillales; family Oceanospirillaceae; genus Marinobacterium; species Marinobacterium sp. xm-d-579. The sequence goes on along the minus strand of NZ_WBYP01000001.1, from coordinate 533,935 downwards.
CTTCACACCGGTTTGCGCGAATGGATAGGCCTGGTTGTCTACTACCTAACCGATAAAACTGATCAGCTTTTGCCAGGTGAGTCTTGAGCGAAGCGATGATTATTGAGCGCCCAATAGGCGCTGTCTCAACCTCACTTGCCTCCTTGCATCCGGTGATTGCCCGTATCTATGCCGGACGCGGAGTGTCTGAACTCAGCGAGCTTGAAAAGGGGTTGGAGACCCTGCTTCCCGATGGTGCCATGTTAGGCATCGATGCGGGGGTGGCAAGGCTTGTCACTGCTCTTCAGCAGCAGGAGTCGATCCTGATCGTTGGCGATTTTGATTGTGATGGTGCGACCAGTACGACGACGGCGTTACTGGCTCTGCGTGCGTTTGGTTTTAATCAGGTCGACTATCTCGTTCCAAATCGATTCGAATACGGCTATGGCCTCTCTCCGGAAATTGTTGAGGTTGCTCAGCAGAAGCAGCCCGATCTAATCATTACCGTCGATAATGGCATCTCCAGTATCGAAGGTGTTGATCGAGCCAATACGCTAGGGATCGATGTGATCGTGACCGATCACCACCTGCCGGGCTCGGTATTGCCCAAGGCGGTGGCAATCATTAATCCCAATCAGGCCGGTTGTCAGTTTATGGCGAAATCGACCTGTGGTGCCGGTGTCATCTTCTACCTCTTAATCGCACTTCGTCGTCAGCTGCAGCAGCTTGGTTGGTTTGAGAAGAGCGGAGTTAAGGCTCCGAATTTGGCTAACTATCTTGATCTTATTGCCCTGGGTACGGTAGCGGATGTGGTGCCTCTGGAGCGGAATAACCGAACACTGGTACATCAAGGGTTGGCGCGAATCCGTGCTGGTAGAGCGCGCCCGGGCCTGCTTGCGCTTTTAGAGGTTGCTGGGCGTGATCATCAACGCATCAGTAGCTCTGATCTGGGGTTTGCCGTTGCACCACGCCTAAATGCAGCAGGTCGTTTGGATGACATCAGCTTGGGTATAGAGTGTCTTCTAGAGGAGGACCCACAACGTGCACGAGAATACGCTGAGCAGCTGGATGCCTTAAACCGCGAGCGACGCTCCATTGAGTCTGAAATGCAGGCTCAAGCGATGGCCTATTTAGAGTCGTTGGATCTCTCTGAAGCTGAACGTCCAGCCGGCATAGCGCTCTTTAACGAGCAGTGGCATCAGGGCGTTATTGGTATTCTAGCCTCTCGCGTTAAAGAGAAGCTGCATCGACCGGTGATTGTGTTTGCGCCGGGTGAAGAGGGTGAGATTAAAGGATCGGCTCGTTCCATTGAGGGGTTCCATATACGCGATGGGTTGGATCGTATAGCGACCGAACACCCTGGCTTAATTTCAAAGTTTGGTGGTCATGCGATGGCAGCCGGTTTGACCATTTCTAAAGCGGATCTAGCCCGTTTCGAGACTGCTTTTGCGGCTGAAGTGACTCGTCAGACACGCAAAGAGGATCTGGATCGAGTGATCGAGACGGATGGTGAGCTGGCGCCTAATCAATTTACCATGGAGCTGGCCCAGATGATTCAAGAAGCGGGCCCCTGGGGACACCAATTCCCAGAGCCAAGCTTCCATGGTGAGTTTCGACTGTTGCAGCAGCGTATCGTCGGTCAAAAACATCTGAAAATGGTACTGCAAGAGCCGACAACAGGCTTGGCACTGGACGCAATCGCCTTTAATGTAGAGTCTGATATTTGGCCGAATGCGTCGATTACTCGTGTACGTGCCGTCTACCGATTGGATATCAATGAATTTCGTGGGCAGCGCAGCTTACAGCTGATGGTGGAGTGGCTTAAGCCACTCTAGCCCGATAATAAGGAGAAGAGAATGAACGATTTTACGACAGACGAACTGGGTATTTTGGTCTCTGTATTTGAGCGTGCTGGAGTCGCTGAAGATGGATCCGCTGAGGGCAGTCTTTTGAAGGTGATCAAAGGCGCACACTCTGAGCGAATGGAGCTTGAGTCGATGGACTTTGATGACTGTGCAGGTGGTGCGTGCAAGCTGTAAGCAATACTCAGAAGCCCTACTATGTTGGTGCTCATGTCAGTGCAGCGGGTGGGGTGCAAAATGCGCCATTGAATGCGGCGGCGATCGGTGCCAATGCGTTTGCGCTGTTTACTAAAAATCAGAGACAGTGGGTAGCCAAGCCGCTTGCCGATGAGACAATCGAGCAGTTTAAAGCGAACTGTGCCGAGCATAGCTTTCTTCCAGAGCAAATTCTTCCGCACGACAGTTACCTGATAAATTTAGGGCACCCAGAGGCAGAGCCTCTGAAGAAGTCACGCGACGCCTTCGTTGATGAGATGCAGCGTTGTGAGCAGTTAGGACTCTGCTATCTGAACTTTCATCCGGGCAGTCATCTTAAAAAGATCGATGAGAAAACCTGTTTAGCGACCATCTCGGAATCGATCGATATCGCGACTCAGGAGACAGAACAGGTCATCGCTGTGATTGAGACGACGGCGGGGCAGGGATCCAATTTAGGTTACCGATTTGAAGAGATCGCAGCGATCATCGACAAAAGCCGATTCCCTGAACGCATCGGTGTCTGCATCGATACCTGCCATATTTTTGCTGCAGGTTATGATCTGCGCACCTTTGAAGCCTGTGAGCAGAGCTTTGCCGAGTTTGAACGACTGATCGGCTTTGATAAGTTGTGCGGTATGCACATTAACGACTCTAAAATAGCGCTCGGTGGCCGCGTCGATCGTCACCACTCATTGGGTCAGGGGGAAATTGGCTGGGAGGCGTTTCGTTACATCATGCAGGATGATCGTTTTCGCGGAGTACCTCTCTGCCTTGAGACGATTGATGAGACGACTTGGCCAGAAGAGATTCAGCAGTTGCGTCAATTTGCGGGCGAGAAACAGGCTGCGCAATGAGTTCTGAGCACTCCAAATCGGCTTGGGCTCCCAGCTTTGGGCAACAAGATTACCGATTGATCAACGATGAGACGGCCTTTCAGGGCTACTTTCGGGTTAAGCGGCTAACGCTTGAGCATAAGACTTTTTCAGGTCAATCGATTGAGATCACACGCGAGCTGTTTCAGCGCGGAGATGCGGTCTGTGTGCTGCTTTATGATCCTGCGAAGGACTCTGTTGTGTTGGTTGAGCAGTTTCGGGTTGGGTCTCTGCAGGGCCCCTCTCCTTGGATGCTTGAGGTGGTTGCTGGCGTGGTGGAAGAGGGTGAAACCTCTGAGCAAGTCGCTAAGCGTGAGTCGATTGAGGAGGCGGGCTTGGTGATCGGCGAGCCGCGTAGAATTATTCGTTATCTGCCCAGTGGCGGTGGCTGTGATGAGTGGATCGATCTGCTTTATGCTGAGGTGGATTCGGAACAGGCTAGAGGCATTCATGGTTTGCCGGAGGAGGGTGAAGATATTCGTGTTCACGTCCTTTCGAGTGATGATGCCATAGAGTTAGTCAATCAGGGTGTTATTAATAGTTCGCCTGCCATCATAGCTTTGCAGTGGCTGGCGCTGAATAAATTGAGTTTACAAGGTGCTGTTGATGCATGATGTGAAGCGTAAGTATGTGCCGGATTTGGTAAAACAGAGTGTTGTCTCTGAGACCAACTATGCCCGTCTGATGCGTCTGCTTCCTGCTCAGCAGGAGTCCGTTGAGTTTCGTATCGAGTGGCATCAACACGCCTATGTTGTCGCCATTAAGCGCGATGAGGAGTTTGCCTACACTTCGACCTGGACACTCTCTTACTGGCCAGAACAGGCCTCACCATGGTTTAACCCTCAGTCTTTTGTGATACGTCTCTATCATGATGCACGGATGGCGGAAGTGGTCTGTTTAAAACGTCGCTCACAACTGCCTGGACGTTACGATTACCCTAATGATGCGATGCATCAGCCAGATGAAAAATACCAGCTTAATCAACATCTTGCGGAGTGGTTAGGACACTGTGCGACTCAGGGTGTGCGTCATGATGTGAAGGTGGTGAGCGGACAGTAATGCATTTTCTCTATATTCACGGTTTTAACAGTTCACCCGAGTCGCTTAAAGGTCAGCAGTTGATACGCCACTTTGAGTCGATCGGTAGGGCATCGCAGCTATCAGTACCCGCATTGTCGCACTGGCCAGAAGAGGCGATGCAGCAGCTAGAGACGATTGTTCAGCAGCATGACGAGCTACTATTGATTGGCAGCTCTTTGGGTGGTTTTTATGCGACTTGCCTCAGTGAGCGCTACGCACATGTAAAAGCCATTTTAGTTAACCCGGCGGTTGCGCCACACACACTGTTGGGTGCGTTACTAGGTCCGCAAAAGAATTTCTACTCTGGCGAAGAGTATGAATTGACGCTTGAACATATGGCTCAGTTAGAGCGGTTGTATTATCCTCAACTGACATACCCGGAACGTCTACTGCTGATGCAGCAAGAGGGAGATGAGACCCTCGACTATCGTGAGGCTGTAAGCTATTACAGTGAGTCCTCGCAGATTGTTCAACCGGGCGGCCATCACGGCTTTGAGAATTTTGAATCCATGTTGCCGACGATTTTTGCCTTTGCTGAGAATCGCTGGCAGCCTGAGAACGGCTAGGAAAAGAGAGATATGTCAAAGGACTATAATGCTGGTTCGATCGAGGTACTAAGCGGGCTAGACCCAGTAAAGCGTCGCCCGGGAATGTACACAGAAACGGATCGTCCCAATCACCTAGCACAAGAGGTGATCGACAACTCAGTCGATGAAGCTTTGGCGGGCCATGCAAAGCAGATCGATATCATTCTGCACCCCGACAACTCACTCTCTGTGTCCGATGATGGTCGCGGTATGCCGGTGGACATTCACCCAGAGGAGGGTGTCCCCGGGGTTGAGCTGATTCTGACCAAGCTGCATGCCGGCGGTAAGTTTAACAATGACAACTACAACTACTCGGGCGGTCTCCACGGGGTAGGTGTCTCTGTTGTTAACGCACTCTCTAAACTGTTGGAGGTGCAAATTCGTCGTGGTGGTCAGGTGCATCGCATCGGCTTTGCAGACGGCGAGAAAGTATCGGATCTTGAAGTGGTCGATACCTGTGGTCAGCGCAATACCGGTACCACCGTTCGATTTTTGCCCGACCCTAGTTACTTCGATTCGCCTAAGTTTAGTGTCAGTCGTCTGAAGCATAATCTGCGTGCCAAGGCGGTTCTCTGTCCCGGTTTAAAAGTGACCTTTACCGATCTCTCTACGGGTAAGAAAGAGAAAGAGGAGTGGTACTACGAAGATGGCTTAGTGGCGTATCTGAAAGGTAATACACAAGTTTATGAGACCCTTCCTGAAGAGCCATTTTGTGGCTCTTTGCAGGGTGAAGAGGATGCCGTTGAGTGGGCTGTCCAGTGGCTAAAAGAGGGTGGCGAGATGACCTGCGAAAGCTACGTCAACTTGATCCCGACCGCGCAAGGCGGAACCCATGTGAATGGCCTGCGTACCGGTCTTTTGGAGGCGTTGCGTGAGTTTTGTGACTTCCGCAGTCTGCTGCCACGCGGTGTGAAACTGTCGCCAGAGGATGTCTGGGATCGTTGCTGCTTTATTCTTTCAGCCAAGATGCGTGACCCGCAGTTTTCTGGTCAAACCAAAGAGCGTCTCTCTTCGCGTCAAATTGCGGCGTTTATCTCGGGTGCGGTAAAAGATGCCTTCCTATTATGGCTCAATAAGCACGTTGAAGAGGGTGAGGCGATTGCTGAATTGGTGATCGCCAATGCACAAAAACGTCTGCGTTCTGCTAAGAAAGTGGTACGTAAAAAGGTAACGCAGGGGCCCGCTCTACCAGGTAAATTAGCCGACTGTTCGGGCACCGATCCTATGCGCAGTGAGCTCTTCTTAGTCGAGGGTGACTCGGCAGGCGGTTCAGCAAAGCAGGCACGTAGCCGAGACTTTCAGGCGATCATGCCGCTGCGTGGTAAGATTTTGAATACCTGGGAGGTCGACTCTTCAGAGATCCTCGGTTCGCAAGAGATTCACGATATTTCGGTGGCTATTGGCGTGGATCCGGGTGCCGAGGATCTGAGTAATTTGCGTTACGGTAAGGTCTGTATTCTTGCCGATGCCGATTCTGATGGTGCGCACATCGCTACGCTGATCTGCGCACTTTTCCTAAGACACTTCAAACCTTTGGTGGCTGCAGGGCATGTCTATGTCGCTATGCCGCCGCTGTTCCGAATTGATGTGGCGAAAGAGGTCTTCTACGCTCTGGATGAGTCTGAGAAGAATGGCATCGTTGAGCGCATCAAAGCGGAGCGCAAAAACGCGCGCATCGGTGTGCAACGATTCAAGGGCTTGGGTGAGATGAACCCGATGCAGTTGCGTGAAACAACGATGGATCCCGATACCCGTCGTTTGGTTCAGTTAACGCTGGAGTCTGGAGATGATACTCACCAGGTGCTTGATATGTTGTTGGCGAAAAAACGGGCTTCGGATCGCAAGAGCTGGCTTGAGGAGAAAGGCAACTTAGCTACAGTTTAAGTTGACTTTTACTCACCATATTCGACCGATTCGGCATGGACTTGCGCAGCTAATTCCCTTAGAATACCGCAGGTTTTGCCCGCGATAGCGGCGCATCCCACCGAAGAGATGTTTTTGAAAGCGAGGCGGACCCCAAGTTGGCCTCGCTTTTTTGCAGCCAAGCCACAGTAATTTTTCATATCTAGCCAGCGCGCGGGGAGGTTCTTTTGACGCAGCCAGCCATCTTAGCCCTTGAAGACGGTTCTATTTTTAGGGGTATTTCGATCGGCGCCGAAGGCGAATCATCAGGTGAGGTTGTATTCAACACCTCAATGACCGGTTATCAAGAGATCCTTACCGATCCATCCTACTGCCGCCAGATCGTGACACTCACCTACCCACACATTGGTAACGTGGGTTGTAACGCTGAAGATGCAGAATCTGATCGTACTTGGGTTGCAGGTCTTGTGATTCGTGATCTGCCACTGCTTGCGAGCAACTTCCGTTCTGAGCAGGCGCTAGATGAGTACCTAAAAGAGCGCAACATCATGGGTATTGCCGGCATCGATACACGCCGCTTAACTCGTATTCTTCGTGAGAAAGGTGCCCAGAATGGTTGCATCGTTGCGGGTGATAACATAGATGAAGCGAAAGCACTCGATGCTGCTCGTGGCTTCCCTGGCCTGAAAGGCATGGACTTAGCAAAAGTCGTTACACGTGACAGTTCTGATGCTTGGCGCACGTCCACTTGGGAGCTTGGTACTGGCTACACAGAGAAAGCCGATGCTGATCAACCGTTCAACGTAGTGGCTTACGATTTCGGTGTTAAACAAAATATTCTACGCATGCTGGTTGAGCGCGGCTGCCGTTTGACGGTTGTGCCTGCACAGACTCCAGCATCTGAAGTGCTTGCAATGAATCCAGATGGCGTTTTCTTGTCGAATGGTCCTGGTGACCCAGAACCATGTGATTACGCGATCGATGCGATCTCTGACATTCTAAAAACAGAACTGCCAGTTTTCGGCATCTGTCTTGGTCACCAGCTACTTGCGCTTGCGTCAGGTGCTAAAACTGAGAAGATGAAGTTTGGTCACCACGGTGCCAACCACCCCGTTCAGGATCTAGATAGCAAGCAGGTGATGATCACCAGCCAGAACCACGGTTTCGCGGTGGCTGAAGATTCACTACCTAGCACACTACGTGCAACACACAAATCACTGTTCGATGGCTCACTACAGGGTATTGAGCGTACTGATCGTCCAGCGTTCAGTTTCCAAGGGCACCCAGAAGCGAGCCCTGGTCCACACGATGTGGCACCACTCTTCGATCGCTTCGTTGAGATGATGCGCTCACGCCAACAGGGCTGAGTTGTAACGGGTAACTTAGAGAAACAGATTTAGACCAGGTTTTACGATGCCAAAACGTTCCGACATACAAAGTATTCTTATCCTAGGTGCAGGCCCGATCGTTATCGGTCAGGCGTGTGAGTTTGACTATTCTGGCGCACAAGCGTGTAAAGCGCTTCGCGAAGAGGGTTACCGAGTTATTCTTGTTAACTCAAACCCAGCAACGATCATGACCGATCCAGCGATGGCTGATGCGACATACATCGAGCCAATCAACTGGAAAACGGTTGCTAAGATCATTGAGAAAGAGCGTCCAGATGCGCTGCTACCGACTATGGGTGGTCAGACTGCACTGAACTGTGCGCTTGATCTCGACCGCGAAGGCGTATTGGCTGAGTTTGGTGTAGAGATGATCGGCGCTACTCAAGATGCGATCGATAAAGCGGAAGACCGTGAACGTTTTGACAAGGCGATGAAGAACATCGGCCTTGAGTGTCCACGCGCCTCTATCGCTCACTCGATGGAAGAGGCTCTTCAGGTACTGGATCAGGTTGGCTTCCCAGCGATCATCCGTCCATCATTCACTATGGGTGGTTCTGGTGGTGGTATCGCCTACAACCGTGAAGAGTTCATCGAAATCTGTGAGCGTGGTCTGGATCTATCACCAACCAACGAGCTTCTTATCGATGAGTCGTTGATCGGTTGGAAAGAGTACGAGATGGAGGTTGTCCGCGACAAGAACGATAACTGTATCATCATCTGTTCGATCGAAAACTTTGATGCCATGGGCGTACACACTGGTGACTCGATCACAGTCGCACCAGCGCAGACCTTGACCGATAAAGAGTACCAGTTGATGCGTAATGCTTCGATTGCAGTTCTGCGTGAGATCGGTGTTGAAACAGGCGGTTCGAACGTACAGTTCGGTGTTTGTCCAAAGACTGGACGCGTTGTGGTGATCGAAATGAACCCACGCGTATCGCGCTCTTCAGCACTGGCTTCAAAAGCAACAGGTTTCCCAATTGCGAAAGTGGCGGCAAAACTGGCGGTCGGTTACACCCTTGATGAGCTTCAGAACGATATCACTGGCGGTCAAACACCAGCTTCCTTCGAGCCTGCCATCGACTACGTGGTAACGAAGATCCCTCGTTTCACCTTTGAAAAATTCCCACAAGCAAATGATCGCCTAACGACTCAGATGAAGTCGGTGGGTGAGGTGATGGCGATTGGTCGTACTCAGCAAGAGTCTTTGCAGAAAGCGCTACGTGGTCTAGAGGTTGGTTCTGAAGGCTTCGATCCGATTGTTGATATTACCGCTGAAGATGCACGCGATAAGATCGTTTACGAGCTAACAACTCCAGGTTCTGAGCGCATCTGGTACATCGGCGACGCCTTCCGTATGGGTATGAGCGTTGATGAGATCTACAAGCTGAGTGGCGTTGATCCTTGGTTCTTGGTTCAGATCGAAGACATCATCAAAGATGAGCAGCGTGTATCGGAAACCGCACTGAGTGAACTCTCTACAACCGATCTGTTCATGCTGAAGCGCAAAGGTTTCTCAGATGCTCGTCTAGCCAAGCTATTGGGTGTTTCAGAGAAGCAGTTCCGCAAGCATCGTCAGGCAGCTGGTATTAAGCCAGTCTACAAACGTGTCGATACCTGTGCCGCAGAATTTGCGACTGATACCGCTTACATGTACTCAACGTACGAAGAGGAGTGTGAAGCGAACCCATCGGATCGTGACAAGATCATGGTCATCGGTGGTGGCCCTAACCGTATCGGTCAGGGTATCGAATTTGACTACTGCTGTGTTCATGCAGCGCTTGCAGCGCGTGAAGATGGCTACGAGACCATCATGGTTAACTGTAACCCTGAAACCGTCTCTACCGACTATGACACATCAGACCGCCTCTACTTCGAGCCGATCACTCTAGAAGATGTGTTGGCAATCGTTGAAGTTGAACAGCCTAAAGGCGTGATTGTTCAGTACGGTGGTCAGACTCCTCTGAAATTAGCCGTAGCTCTAGAACAGGCTGGCGTTCCAATCATTGGTACCTCGTCTGAAGCGATCGACCGTGCTGAAGACCGTGAACTGTTCCAGCAGATGCTTAAGCGTCTTGGTCTGAAACAGCCAGAGAACTCAACAGTACGTAGCCTTGAAGAGGCGATCATTGAAGCCGAGAAGATCGGTTACCCACTGGTTGTTCGTCCATCTTACGTATTGGGTGGTCGTGCTATGGAGATCGTCTACAAAGAGGACGAGCTGCGTAAGTACATGAATACAGCCGTTCAGGTCTCTAACGAATCACCTGTCCTGCTTGATCACTTCCTAAACGCAGCGATCGAAGTGGATATCGATGCGGTCTGTGACGGTAAGCAGGTCGTGATTGGAGCGATCATGCAGCACATTGAGCAGGCGGGTGTTCACTCAGGTGACTCAGCATGTTCATTCCCTCCGTACAACCTTGCAGCAGACGTCCAGGACGAGATGCGCGAGATGGTGCGCAAGATGGCACTTGAATTGGGTGTTGTTGGCTTGATGAACGTCCAGTTAGCCTACCAAGATGGCGAGATCTACGTGATCGAGGTGAACCCTCGTGCATCACGTACAGTTCCTTTCGTATCTAAGTGTATCGGTGTTTCTCTAGCGAAAGTCGCTGCACTGGTTATGACCGGTAAGTCATTGGAAGAGCTAGGCTTTACGAAAGAGATCGTACCAAGCTACTTCAACGTGAAAGAGGCGGTATTCCCGTTCAATAAATTCCAGGGCGTTGACCCAATCCTTGGCCCAGAGATGAAGTCTACGGGTGAAGTCATGGGTACCGGTGAAACCTTCGGTGAAGCATTCATGAAGGCTCACTTGGGAGCTGGCGACAAGCTACCTAAGCCAGGTACTGCGTTTGTTTCAGTGCGTGACGTCGATAAAGAGGCCGCTTGTGAACTGACTAAACAGTTGGTTGAACTTGGCTTCGATATCGTTGCAACCAGCGGTACAGCAGCACTACTGGAGACTCACGGCATTACAGCTAAGGTTGTGAACAAGGTCACTGAAGGTCGTCCAAACATCGTTGATATGTTGAAGAACGGCGAAGTTAACTACGTTGTAAACACAACGGAGGGCCGTAAAGCGATTGCTGATTCAGCCGATATCCGTCGTGCAGCACTGCAGCATAAAGTGCCTTACTCAACGACGATGGCCGGTGCCGTCGCGATTACCGAAGCACTTCGTTACGGTGAAGAGCGTACCGTGCGTCGTCTTCAAGAGATCCACGCGGAGGCGTCTGCATGAGTGTCAATCGTGTTCCCATGACCGTTGAGGGCGAAGTGGCACTTCGCGCTGAACTGGAGCGTCTTAAAACCCAAGATCGCCCAACCGTGATTGCAGCGATTGCTGAAGCACGTGAGCACGGTGACCTTAAAGAGAATGCTGAGTACCACGCAGCGCGTGAACAGCAGGGCTTTATCGAAGGTCGTATCGCGGACATTGAGAGCAAGCTTTCAGTGGTTCAAGTGATCGATGTCACCAGCCTGCCTCACACGGGTAAAGTGATCTTTGGTACGACGGTTGATCTAATTAACGTCGATACCGACGCGGAAGTGACCTACAAGATCGTCGGGGACGATGAAGCAGACATCAAACTGAATAAGATCTCTATCAACTCCCCGATTGCACGAGCACTGATCGGTAAAGAGGAGGGTGACATCGCCGCGGTTGAGACCCCGGCCGGTGTGACTGAATATGAGATTGCAGAAGTTAAGCATATCTAAGCTGATTCAAAAAACCGCCTTCGGGCGGTTTTTTATTATTTGGAGTTCCTCATGTCCCAAGAAACCCCTACAGGCCGTCTTACTACCCGTACCATCGCAATGCCGGCTGATACCAACCCCTCAGGCGATATCTTCGGTGGTTGGGTATTGTCACAAATGGATATGGCGGCCGGCATCTGTGCGGGCCAGCGTGCACAGAGTCGAGTGGTGACGGTTGCACTGGATGGTATGAGCTTTATCCGCCCGGTTCGTGTAGGAGATGTACTGGGTGTCTACACCGAAGTGGTTAGAGTCGGCAGTAGTTCAATGGATATCAAAGTGGAGTGCTGGGTGCGCCGCAGTCGCATAGGTCATCGTGAAAAAGTGACCGAAGCGATCTTCAAGTTTGTCGCACTGGATGATGAGGGTAACTCCAAGCCAGTACCACCAGCACAAGAGCTTCCGGAGTATGTAGAGACACTGCTCTAGCGTAATTTCAAAGCAGGTGACAAGCTTCGGAATATTTTCGCGGTTTGCCCTACGGGCAATTCGCTCCTACAGTAGGACTCCGTTACGGGCTTGTCGCGAAGTCCTATTGTAGGAGGGAATTCAGCTCTGCTGAAACCCCGATCGATTTCAACAGCGGATGACAGGCTGAAGGCCAGTCACCGAAAAGATCGCCACATCTTCGATATGGCTCCAACAAAAAAAACCGCCATAAAGGCGGTTTTTGCAGTACGATTTAACGCGCTTAATCTGGAATAATACCCCAAGTCAGAACAGGGAATAGCAGTAGCAAAGCTACGCGGACGAAGTCTGACGCCAAGAAGGGTAGAACACCCACAAAGGTATCCCTCATCGGAACGCCCTCTGCAATCTTGTTGATAATGAAGACGTTCATCCCTACCGGTGGGGTGATCATGCCGACCTCAACCACGATCAAACAGATGATACCGAACCAGAGCGCGGTCTGCTCTTCAGTCATGCCGAAGTCTAAACCCATGATGGCTGGGAAGAAGATCGGTACTGTCAGAAGGATCATCGAGAGTGAATCCATCAAACAGCCCAGCACTAGGTAGACAGCTAACATCAACATCAGTACCAGCATAGGCGACAATTCGCGATCCAGAATCCACTCCGCCAGTGTCTCTGGCATGCCGCTTAGACTCAGGAAGGCGTTGAAGATGTCGGCACCCAGAAGGATGACAAAGATCATCGCGCTGTTGATAGCGGTCTGCTTGATACAGTCGATGAATCCATCCCAGGTAAGTTGGCGGTTGATTAGCGCAATGACGATTGTACCGACCACACCGTAAGCGGCTGCTTCAGAAGGTGTGAAGATACCGCCGTAGATACCACCCAATACACCAATGAATAGGAAGCTTGCAGGTAGCAGTTCAAGCAGTGCCTTACCGCGTTCAGACCAGCTCGCTTTCGCGCTCTTGTCCGCGTAGTGAGGCTTCAGCTTCACCAGAATCGCGATAACCAGCATGTAACCCATGATCGCCATGATGCCGGGTACCATCGCTGCCATGAAGAGCTTGACGATGTTCTGCTCAGTCATGATTGCGTAGATGATCAGCACGATGGATGGTGGGATTAGAATGCCTAGGGTACCACCAGCAGCTAGTGCGCCTGTTGCCATAGCACCGTGGTAGCCGTGGCGTTTCATCTCTGGAAGTGCAACCTGACCCATAGTCGCAGCCGTCGCCAAAGATGAACCACAGATCGCACCAAATACACCACAGCCGCCAACAGCGGCTAGCGCCAGACCACCGCGGTAGTGGCCAATAAAGGCGTTAACACCGGTGAATAGTGAACGGCTAATACCTGAACGAGTTGCGAGGTTACCCATCAGTAGGAACAGAGGAATGATCGATAGCGAATGGCTTGCCATCTGCCCGAATGATGAGCCCTTCATGTAGAACATTAGGGTGCTGAAGTCGTCGATGATTGAGTAACCGACCGCACCGGCTAGCATCATTGCGATGCCGATCGGCACACGCAAAAACATGATGACTAGCATGAACAGGATAATGACGCCTGCCGTTAATTCGTCACTCATTTCACACCCTTATATTCTGCAATCATCGCCAGTGGTTTAAGTACACCAGCGATAGAGGTAAGGCTAAAGCCAAAGGCGATGGTCATATAGAACCACCACTCTTTCATCCGCAGCATCATCGTCTCATTGCCGTATTTCTGAGCGGCTAAACCGCCTTCATAGGCTTGTGTCGCAAGGAAGTAAAAGAGCACGGCCAAAATTATGCTGCCGATTACATCCATAGTGAGACGGAAAGGCGCGGGAGCTGAGGCTGTTAAGACGTCTACAATGACGTTGCCAAAGCGCATTTGGCAGTAAGGCATTGCTAACGCAACAACCACAGCGGTAAACATTTGGACAATCTCGGTATCACCATTAATGGGTGAGGAGAAAAAGTATCGTCCTGCCACGCTGGTCACCGTAGTGAATGCCATGATCGTCAGGATGAATCCTGATAAAAGAGCGAGCCACAAAGTGGCTCGCTCGTAGAGGTCTGCTAGAGACCGGGTTTTCAGTAACAGTGTTGTCACTTGAACACCTTTTGTTTATTTGCTGTATTTCTCAAGCATAGCGTTAGCAGAGTCAAGAAGCTTCTGACCTGGTAGACCTAGGCCGTCCATCTCTTTAACCCACTCAACAGGTACGTTAGCGGTTACTTCCTGCATTTTCTTCACTTCTGCAGCTGGCATCTGTGAGCGAGTTGCGTTCTCGTCAATCAGCTTACGACCGTAGTTTTCAGCGTTTTTGAAGAACTCACCGCCTAGCTTGGCGAAGTACATGCCAGCGTGGTCATCCATGATCTGTTGAAGATCAGCAGGCATTGATTCGTACTTAGCTTTGTTCATGCCCAAAAGGAATACTGCGGTGTATAGACCACGGCCATCTTCTGTTTGAACTTCAACCGCGTTGTCGACAAGCTCATGAAGTTTGAGAGCAGGTACGATTTCAAATGGAATCACTGTGCCGTCGATCACGTTTTTGGCCAGTGCCTGTGGCATCTCTGGTACAGGCATACCGACTGGAGTAGCGCCTAGAGCATCTAGAGCAGCAGCAACTGGACGGCTTGGGTTACGAATCTTTTTGCCAGCGAAGTCAGCAACAGAGTCGATTGCGTCACCTTTAGAGTAAACAACGCCACGGTCATGCGTCCAGAATGCTAGAGGGTGCATATCAGCAAACTCTTTCTGAACTTCTGGGTTAGCTTCGTAGTAAGCCTGAAGTGCCTGCGACGTTTCGTATGCATCCGTTACCATGAATGGGTTTTCAAATGCAGAGATCGCTGGGAAACGGCCTGGAGTGTAACCAGGAAGCGTCCAGATGATGTCAACGAAACCGTCTTGAACTTGGTCAACTAGCTGAGGTGGTTTACCACCCAGAGACATTGAACCGTAAATCTTGATCTTGATACGGCCTTCAGACGCTTCTTCAATAGAATCAGCCCATGGCTGGAAGAACTTAGCGTGTGCAGGTGCCTTCGCAGGAAGGAAGTGGTGCATCTTTAGGTTAAATTCAGCGGCCTGTGCAGAAGCTGCAATAGCAGCGCCAAGAACTGCAACACCGGCAGTCTGAGCGATAATACGTTTGATCATTATTTTTCTCCTTGGGGTTTTAAACAAGACATCGACTAACTTGTTAATACTAGCTCAAGAATCATTAAACTCGTTGAATTGGATCTAGATATTAGTAGTTGGTTTTCTTCTATTAAAGCGTCTCGTTGCTTAACACTATTTTTTAAATGGATATTCAACAACCCCTTATTCACATTTTTGAATAGGGGGTTGGTTACATTTAATTAAGCTGTAAGGCCTGTAATATCAATAAATTAACAAATGGTTAACGCATTAGATTGGAGAGTTTTGGATTTGGTTCATCCGATGCTCTGAATAGCACGGCTACGTTACCGATCTCTTGCACCAGTTCCGCTTCAACGACAGCGACTAGCTCTTTGATCAGTTCGCGCTTTAGGTCACGATCGCCAACGGCGAACTTTACTTTGATCAGTTCGTGATCTTCCAATGCTCGGTCGACTTCTAACTGAACGTTTTCAGTCAGTCCGTTGCCGCCAACCATAACGATTGGGTTTAGAGTGTGTGCACGCGTGCGAAGACGCTTTTTTTGATCAGTTGTTAAGCTCATATTAGAATTAGTGCCTTAAATTTGGTGGGCGTTACAATTTCTTCATTTTAACCCCTTTGTTGCATGCATCATAGAGTGATGCTTTCTAGGAACATCCCTTGGCAAGATCTAAAAGCAGTGGTCGTTGGTTAAAAGAGCATTTTGACGATCAATACGTAAAGCGTTCTAAAGATGATGGGTACCGTTCACGCGCCTGCTACAAGTTGATGGAGGTGAATGATAAGGATCATCTTCTAAAGCCCGGAATGACGGTTGTCGATCTGGGCGCTGCGCCAGGTGGTTGGTCTCAAGTGGCGGCCGAAATTGTTGGTGACTCCGGCCGTGTAGTGGCTTCGGACATTCTTGAGATGGCTCCGCTGGGCGGTGTTACATTCGTTCAGGGCGACTTTACGGAAGATTCCGTCTTCGAGGAGATCCTCTCTGCGATAGGAGATGAGCCAGTAGACCTTGTAATTTCAGATATGGCCCCCAATATGAGTGGTAATGCATCTTCCGATCAGCCAGCTGCGATGTACTTGGTGGAGTTGGCGTTGGATATGGCGCGTCAGATACTGAAACCGAACGGCAACTTTTTGGTGAAAGTATTTCAGGGTGAAGGGTTTGATCCCTACCTGGCAGAACTGCGCAGTAACTTTAAATCGGTGGTCACCCGAAAGCCAGATTCGTCTCGTGCGCGTTCGCGTGAGGTCTATCTGCTCGGAAAAGGTTTTAAAGACGTATAGCTTTTATATAGAGCTTTCGTTTTAGTTTATAGAGGGTAAGAAGTTGAACGATATGGCAAGAAATTTGGTGCTATGGTTAGTGATTGCAGCCGTACTGCTAACCATCTTTAATAATTTTAGCGCCGAAACCGAGAGCGGCCGCTTGAGCTACTCTGACTTTGTGGCAGAGGTTCAATCAGGCCGAATTGAGCGTGTGACGGTTGATGGTTTTACCATCGAAGGTGTGCGTCAGAATGGCGATCGCTTTGAAACGGTTCGCCCAGCGATCTCGGATCCCAAGCTGATTGATGACCTTCTAGAGCACAATGTCGTCGTTGAAGGCAAAATGCCTGAGCAGCAGAGCCTATGGCAGCAGCTGCTAGTCGCGACCTTCCCGATTCTTATCATCATTGCCATCTTCATGTTCTTTATGCGCCAAATGCAGGGCGGTGCCGGCGGTAAAGGTGGTCCTATGTCTTTCGGTAAATCGAAAGCGCGCATGATGAGTGAAGATCAGATTAAAACAACCTTCGAAGATGTCGCTGGTGTTGAAGAGGCCAAAGAGGAAGTTGCAGAGTTGGTCGACTACCTTCGCGATCCAGGTAAATTCCAGCGTTTAGGTGGCCATATCCCTCGTGGTGTCCTAATGGCGGGTAACCCTGGTACCGGTAAAACGCTGCTTGCCAAAGCGATTGCTGGCGAAGCTAAGGTGCCTTTCTTCAGTATTTCGGGTTCTGACTTCGTTGAGATGTTTGTCGGTGTCGGTGCTTCACGTGTGCGTGACATGTTTGATCAAGCTAAGAAACATGCGCCTTGTATTATCTTCATAGATGAGATTGATGCGGTTGGTCGTTCACGTGGTGTCGGCCTTGGCGGTGGTAATGACGAGCGTGAGCAGACGTTGAACCAGCTTCTTGTCGAGATGGATGGTTTCGAAGGCACTGAGGGTATCATCGTGATCGCGGCAACCAACCGTCCCGATGTGCTTGACCCTGCTCTGCTACGTCCAGGTCGTTTTGACCGTCAGGTGCACGTTGGTCTGCCTGATATTCAAGGTCGTGAAAAAATTCTTAAAGTCCACATGCGCAAAGTTCCGCTGGGTGATGATGTTAAGCCTGAGTTGATTGCGCGTGGTACGCCGGGCTTCTCGGGTGCTGATTTGGCTAACCTGGTTAACGAAGCAGCCCTGTTTGCCGCACGCGATAGCCGTCGCACTGTCGGTATGGAGCAGTTCGAGAAAGCGAAAGATAAGATCATGATGGGTGCTGAGCGCCGCTCTATGGTCATGTCTTACAAAGAGCGTCTGAATACGGCATTCCACGAGGCAGGTCACGCGATTGTCGGTCGTCTGATGCCTGAGCATGATCCTGTCTACAAAGTGTCTATCATCCCGCGTGGTCGTGCGTTGGGTGTCACGATGTTCCTTCCTGAAGAGGATCGCTACTCGTTCAGTCGTCAGGGCATTATCTCGCAAATCTGTTCGCTTTACGGTGGCCGAATTGCGGAAGAGATGACACTGGGTAAAGAGGGTGTAACAACCGGTGCCTCAAACGATATTCAGCGTGCGACTCAGCTTGCGCGCAACATGGTGACGCGTTGGGGTCTGACCGATGAGTTGGGTCCACTGCTCTACGGTGATGAAGATGATGATCCATTTGGTCGCGGCATGGGGCAGCCATCTAAACCGATGTCGGGTGAAACTCAGAACAAGATCGATGCCGAAGTTCGCAAAATCATCGATGAGTGCTACCAGAAGGCTTACCAAATTCTGACGGATAACCGTGATATCCTTGACTCAATGTGTGAAGCGTTGATGACCTACGAGACGATCAGCAGCGATCAAATTGATCAGTTGATGGCGCGTCAAGAGGTGACTCCGCCAGAGGGTTGGAACGACTCTCAAGAGCGTGTTGATGCAGTCAAAGAGGAAGAGGCGGCTAACAGTTCTGAGGCTGAGTCTGATGTGCCAGAGGTAGATCAGGATGATCAGGCGTCTCACTCTAATGAGGGTCAGTCAGGTTGGGGCGATCCTCAAGATGATCAAAAAGACGAGCCCAAACAGTAATATCGTGATTCACAAAAGCCCTCACTCGTGAGGGCTTTTTCGTTGTTTGCAGAGTGTATGAATAAAGGTAGAAATGTGACGCAGCTACAGTGTGCCGGTCGAGTACTCGATCTCTCTAAAACGCAGGTAATGGGTATTCTTAACGTGACGCCTGACTCCTTTTCGGATGGCGGTCACCTCTATCAACACTCTGCGCTCTCGATTGATAAAGCGCTCCA
This sequence comes from Marinobacterium sp. xm-d-579, assembly GCF_013282935.1. Taxonomy (NCBI): domain Bacteria; kingdom Pseudomonadati; phylum Pseudomonadota; class Gammaproteobacteria; order Oceanospirillales; family Oceanospirillaceae; genus Marinobacterium; species Marinobacterium sp. xm-d-579. The sequence continues at coordinate 515,237 of NZ_WBYP01000001.1, read as the reverse complement.
GCATGCCCAGCAGATGGTTAACGACGGCGCGACGATTGTTGATATCGGCGGTGAATCGACTCGCCCTGGTGCCGCTGAAGTCAGTGAGCAGGAGGAGATGGATCGTGTATTGCCGGTTCTGGAACGAATCAATGCCGAGATCGATGTGGTGGTCTCTATCGATACCAGCTCTGCTAAATTGATTTCAGAATCGGCTAAGCTAGGGGCTGGTCTCATTAATGATGTTAGAGCGCTTGGGCGTGAAGCCGCGCTAGAAGCTGCTGCGAAAACGGATCTGCCAATCTGTCTGATGCATATGCAGGGCAGCCCTGCGACAATGCAGCGACAGCCAGAGTATGCCGATGTGGTCTCTGAGGTGATGGATTTTCTCGATCAGCAGTTGAGTCGATGTGTGGCTGCAGGGATTGCGAAACAGCGATTGATCGTAGATCCCGGTTTTGGGTTTGGCAAAACCTTGCAACATAATTTACAGTTACTCAATCGCTTGGATAAATTATTGGACTTAGGCGTGCCAGTGTTATCGGGCACCTCTAGAAAAACCATGGTGGGCCAGGTGCTTAATCGTGAGGCTGACCAGCGACTCTTTGGTAGTCTTGCAACCGTTGCGCTCGCGGTTGAGCGCGGTGCAAAAATTATTCGTGTGCATGATGTTTTAGCAACCGTCGATATGGTTCGTATGACGGAAGCCGTTTTAAAGGAAGGGATCTAAATTGGGTCGTCGTTATTTTGGTACAGATGGTATTCGTGGACAGGTAGGAACCTTTCCTATCACCCCAGATTTTGTGTTGAAGCTCGGTTGGGCTGTGGGTCGTGTGTTTGCCCGTGAAGGACGTAGTAAAGTCCTGATTGGCAAAGATACTCGAATCTCCGGTTATATGTTTGAGTCGGCGCTTGAGGCAGGCCTGTCTGCCGCCGGTGTTGATGTGTTATTGCTAGGCCCTATGCCAACGCCAGCGATCGCTTACCTAACTCGTACCTTCCGCGCTGATGCCGGTATTGTGATCAGTGCATCGCACAACCCCTATGACGACAATGGTATTAAGTTCTTCAGCTCGGCGGGCACTAAGCTGCCAGATGATGTCGAAGAGCGCATTGAAGCCCAGCTTGATCTGGCTATGACTACGGTTAGCTCAGCCGAATTAGGCAAGGTTCGTCGAGTCAATGATGCCGCTGGGCGATACATAGAGTTCTGTAAATCGACTGCCGCGGGTTGTTTGAATTTAGCGGGCCTTAAGGTTGTCGTTGATTGTGCCAACGGCGCTGGTTATCACATTGCGCCTAAGGTCTTTGCTGAGCTAGGCGCTTCAGTCATCGAGATTGGTACCGATCCAGACGGCCTAAATATTAACGAGCAGTGTGGTGCGACGGCGCCTGCAGCACTTCAAGCTAAAGTGCTCGAAGCAGAGGCAGACCTGGGTATTGCATTAGATGGTGATGCCGATCGATTGATTCTTGTTGACCATAAGGGAGAGATCGTCGATGGCGATGAGATCCTCTTCATCATTGCCCAGGCGTTACAGCAGAGCGGTGAGTTGCAGGGCGGTGTCGTTGGTACGCTGATGACTAATCTTGGTTTAGAGCAAGCGCTGGCAAAAATGGATATTCCCTTCGTGCGAGCTAAAGTGGGCGATCGCTATGTATTAGAGCAGCTCGCAGAGCACGACTGGAATTTGGGTGGCGAAGGGTCAGGTCACATTGTCTGTCGTAATATTCTACCGACGGGTGATGCGACCATTGCCGCTGTTCAGGTGCTTAAAGCGGTCGCGCAGTCAGGCAAAACGATTAATCAGCTGAAGCACGGTATGCAAAAACTACCGCAGAAGATGATCAACGTGCGCTTGGCTAAGAAGGTAGATATCGCATCTTCGCCAGCCGTGGCAGAGCATGTTGCAGCAGCCGAGGCGCGTTTGGCTGATCGTGGTCGCGTATTGCTACGTCCCTCCGGGACTGAGCCTGTGGTCCGTGTTATGGTTGAAGGCTCCGATCTTGATGAGGTGGATCAGGTCTGTGAGACACTGGCGGGGCAGGTTGAAAAAGAGCTGCAGGCGCTTGTATCTTGACGGGTGCTCGGGTAAGATTTGCGCCTCTTTTAAATGGCACCCCTGTTTTCGGTGCGTAATTAAGGTTTAAAGCTAGAATGGAAACCATCGTTCTTATCATTCACGTATTGCTTGCAGCAGCGGTTATCGGCCTGATTCTTATTCAGCAGGGTAAGGGTGCAGAAGCGGGTGCGTCATTTGGTGGTGGTGCCTCTCAAACTGTTTTCGGTAGCCAGGGTAGCGGTAGCTTCCTAGGTCGCGTTACAGCCATTCTTGCTGCGGGTATCTTTGTAACCAGCTTCGTTTTGGCTGTGTTCGCGAAAGAGAAAGCCGCGTCTGTTGGTGATGCAGGTATCCCTGATGCTGCAACGATTGAAGCGGCTGCCCAGGTTGAGCAAGCGTCAACAACGGAACTGCCTGTTGTGTCGGAATCAGAGATTCCAACAGCAGGAGACAACTAAAAGTTTAGCCCAGGTGGTGGAATTGGTAGACACGCTATCTTGAGGGGGTAGTGTCTTAGGACGTGCCGGTTCGAGTCCGGCTCTGGGCACCAAGTTGTAAACGCAGTGGGTGAAGCGTAAAATTTACCTGTTTTTGATGCGGGGTGGAGCAGCCTGGTAGCTCGTCGGGCTCATAACCCGAAGGTCGTCAGTTCAAATCTGGCCCCCGCTACCAATACTTAGGTTGGTAATACTAGCAAGAGGCCCGACGGTCGGACTCAGCTCTTCATTCGGCGCAGCCGCTGAAGGTCATCAGTTCAAATCTGGCCCCCGCTACCAACTTTACGTTGGGTATTTGTGAAAATCCTGAAGACTAGTTTTGACGGGTTTTTACTACCACTTTTAGGATGTTACATCCTTGTTTGGTAAGCCCCTTTATGGGGCTTTTTCGTAGCTATTTGATGGCCGCGTCCAAACAGAAGACAGTGATATCTGCCTTCCGTACATGGTGGTAGATAAGTCAAAAATGGGTCTATATGACCCATTTTTTGTTTTTGAAATTTATAGGTGAACAGTGTCAGCAAAATTAAAGCTGTTACAAGAGTTGATTGATCCAGTTGTGCAGGGCTTAGATTTGGAGCTTTGGGGGCTGGAGTACAACGCGTCAGGTAAAAATAGCCTGTTGCGTATCTATATAGATGGCCCTAACGGAGTGTCGGTCGATGACTGTGCGCGCGTTAGCCAGCAGGTGAGTGCTGTGATGGATGTAGAAGACCCCATCTCAGAGAACTACACCCTTGAAGTCTCATCCCCAGGGATGGATCGTCCCCTTTACACTCTAGAGCAATTCGCTGCGTATGCTGGCCATACGATTCAACTGCGTCTGCGCTCGCCGTTTGAGGGGCGTCGCAAGTTTAAAGGGATTCTTAACGGCATCGAAGGCGAAGATGTGCTTTTGGTCGTTGATGATCACGAATATTTATTACCGCATGACCTGATCGATCGGGCCAATGTGGTGCCGCAATTTTAATCCGCTTTGACTATTAGGAGCGAAGAACTGATATGAATAAAGAGATTCTACTGGTTGCTGAAGCCGTCTCTAACGAAAAAGATGTCCCGAAAGCGGTCATCTTTGAGGCGATTGAAGTCGCGCTGGCAACAGCCACTAAGAAGCGCTACGACGAAGAAGCTGATATCCGAGTGGTTATCGACCGTGCAACGGGCGATTATGACACCTTCCGCCGTTGGTTGGTTGTGGATAACGAAGCGGTTCCTGCACTGGGTACCGAGTTGACCATGCAAGAGGCAGAAGAGATCGACACTAATCTGCAGCCTGGTGATTACCACGAAGAGCAGGTTGAGTCGGTTGCATTCGGTCGTATCGCAGCTCAAACAGCGAAGCAAGTTATCGTACAAAAAGTCCGTGAGGCTGAGCGCGCTAAAGTAGTTGATCTTTACCGTGATCGCCAGGGCGAATTGATCGCGGGTACTGTTAAGAAAGTGACTCGCGACAATGTGATTGTTGATCTGGGTAACAACGCAGAAGCACTTCTGCCACGTGAAAACCTACTACCTCGTGAAATCTTCCGTATGGGTGAGCGTGTTCGCGCGGTGCTTCAAGAAGTTCGTTCTGAAGGTCGCGGCCCACAGCTTATCCTTAGCCGTACTTCAAACGAGATGTTGATCGAACTCTTCTCTATCGAAGTGCCAGAGATCGCCGAGCAGATGATTGAGATCCGTGCAGCGGCTCGTGATCCAGGTGCTCGCTCTAAGATCGCTGTTAAGACTCAGGATCGTCGTCTAGATCCTGTAGGTGCCTGTGTTGGTATGCGCGGTGCGCGTGTTCAAGCCGTCTCTGATGAGTTGGGTGGTGAGCGTGTCGATATCATCCTTTGGGACGACAACCCTGCGCAGCTTGTGATCAATGCAATGGCGCCTGCTGAAGTCGCTTCGATCGTTATGGACGAAGAGACTCACTCAATGGACGTCGCGGTTGATGAAGATGCTTTGGCTATGGCGATCGGTCGTGCCGGTCAGAACGTTCGTCTAGCAGCAGAGTTGACTGGTTGGGAACTGAACGTGATGAGCGAAGCGGAAGCGGCGTCTAAACACGAGTCTGAAGTGGGTAAAACAGTGGATCTGTTCATCAAGCACCTTGATGTCGACAGCGACCTTGCTGAGATCCTAGTTGCTGAGGGCTTCACCACGCTTGAGGAAGTTGCCTACGTACCGGCTAACGAAATGCTTGAGATCGAAGAGTTTGACGAGGAGATCGTTGACGCCCTTCGTGAACGCGCAAAAGATGCACTGCTTAACCTTGCAATTGCAGGTGAAGAGCAACTTGGCGATGTAGAGCCAGCAGAAGACCTCCTAACTATGGAAGGTATGGAACGTACCCTAGCGTACACATTAGCAAGCCGTGGTGTGGTTACCATGGAAGATCTTGCAGAACAGTCTATTGAAGAGCTGCTAGACATTGAAGGCATGACCGAAGAGCGCGCAGGTGAGTTGATTATGACAGCGCGTGCACCTTGGTTTGCAGAAGATCAGCAGTAATTAGACAACGGAAAAGGAGAACCCATTTATGGCAGAAGTAACGATTAAACAGCTTGCCGATGTGGTTGGTGTATCCGTTGAGCGTTTGTTAACACAGATGCAGGAAGCGGGAGTCGAAGGTAAATCCAACGATTCAACTGTCACAGAGATAGAGCGTCAGCAGCTATTAGCCCATTTGAAACGCAGTCACGGCGAAGATGCCGATGACGTTGGCGCACCGAAGAAGATCACGCTTAAGCGTAAGACAACCTCTACGCTGAAAGTGGGCGGTGCCGGCAGTCGTAAAACCGTTAACGTTGAAGTGCGTAAAAAGCGTACCTACGTGAAACGTACAGAGATTGAACAGGCTCCAGAAGCTCCAGCAGTGGAAGAGACTCCAGTGGCAGCGCCTGAACCACAGGTTGAAGCACCGGTCGTTGAAGCGGCACCAGAGGTGGCGGTTGAAACGGCTGCAGAGCCTAAAGTGGAAGCGCCAAAAGCAGAAGTTAAAGAGGCCGCTGAACCGGTTAAAGCTGAAGAGCCTAAGCCTGAGCCAGTGGTTGAAACGCCGGTTGAGAAGAAACCAGCTGCGGAACCTAAAACTGAAAATCCTCGCAACAAGAACAAGCAGCGCGATGAGCGCCGTAACAACCAGCGTGATAACGACGATCGTCGTAAGTCGAAAGGTCGTGGTAATGGCACGCTGAACGCTCGTCCGGGTAAAGGCGGTAAGCCAGGTCGTGGTAAGCCAATGCGTCAAGGCGATAACCAGCACGGCTTTAAAGAGCCGACGACTGCGATTGTTCATGAAGTCTCTATTCCAGAGAGCATCACGGTTGCTGATCTGGCTAAGAAGATGTCGATCAAAGCGGCTGAAGTGATCAAGGTGATGTTCAAGATGGGTGCGATGGCAACCATCAACCAGCCAATCGACCAAGATACTGCGATCCTTGTGGTAGAAGAGATGGGCCACAAAGCGGTGCCTATGGTAGAGAACGCGATCGAAGATGAGTTGATGGAGTCGGTAGCCGCTCACAGCGGTGAGTCTGTGACACGTGCTCCGGTCGTTACCGTTATGGGTCACGTTGACCACGGTAAAACATCCCTGCTCGATTACATCCGTTCAACACGTGTAGCTTCTGGCGAGTCTGGCGGTATTACCCAGCACATCGGTGCTTACCACGTTGAGACTGACAACGGCATGGTGACCTTCCTAGATACTCCTGGACACGCCGCGTTCACCGCTATGCGTGCCCGTGGTGCCTCTTTGACGGATATCGTTGTTCTAGTAGTTGCCGCAGATGATGGTGTGATGCCACAGACTGAAGAGGCGGTTCAGCACGCTAAAGCGGCTGGTGTTCCTCTTGTTGTTGCGGTCAACAAGATCGATAAAGAGGAAGCGGATCCAGATCGAGTTAAGAACGAGCTGGCTCAACGTGATGTTATTCCTGAAGATTGGGGCGGCGATGTTCAGTTCTGTCCAGTCTCTGCTAAAACAGGTCAGGGCATTGATGAGCTGCTTGAAGCGATCCTTCTTCAATCAGAAATTCTTGAGCTTGAAGCAGTTCCAGATGCGCCAGGTACAGGTGTTGTCGTTGAATCACGTCTAGATAAAGGTCGTGGTCCGGTTGCTACGCTACTGGTTCAAAACGGTACCCTTAAGCGCGGTGATATCGTACTAGCTGGCCTTCACTACGGCCGTGTACGTGCGATGCTTGACGAAAACGGCAAGCCGCTAGAAGCGGGTGGTCCTGCGATTCCTGTTGAGATTCAAGGTCTAGACGGAACGCCAGATGCAGGTGAAGACTTCACCGTAGTATCCACCGAGAAGAAAGCGCGTGAAATCGCTCTATTCCGTCAGGGTAAATACCGTGAAGTTAAACTGCAGCGTCAGCAACAGGCGAAACTTGAGAACCTATTCTCGAACATGGAAGCGGGTGAAGTTAAGTCGCTTAACATCGTCCTTAAGACCGACGTTCGAGGCTCTCTAGAGGCGCTGACTAGCTCACTAGAAGATCTCTCTACCGATGAAGTAAAAGTGAACATCGTCTCTGGCGGTGTTGGTGGTATCGGTGAAACCGATGCTAACCTTGCGTTGGCCTCCTCAGCGATCCTAATCGGCTTTAACGTTCGTGCAGACGCTCAGGCGCGTGCGATTGTTGAGCGTGAAGAGATGGAGCTTCGCTACTACAGTGTTATCTACGACATCATCGATGACGTGAAACAGGCGATGAGTGGTCTACTCTCTCCTGAGTTCAAAGAGGAGATTGTTGGTATTGCTGAAGTTCGTGATGTCTTCCGTGCGCCTAAGATCGGTGCGGTTGCCGGTTGTATGGTTATCGAAGGTACAATCTTCCGTAATAAACGCATCCGTGTCCTACGTGATAACGTCGTTATCTACGAAGGTGAGCTTGAGTCACTGCGTCGCTTTAAAGACAACGTCAACGAAGTTCGTCAGAACATGGAGTGTGGTATCGGCGTGAAGAACTACAACGATGTTAAAGTCGGCGACCAGATTGAGGTTTACGACACAGTTGAAGTTCAACGTACCATCTAAGAGGTTGTATGGCTCGCGATTTTAAACGCACAGACCGAGTAGGGGACCAGATCCAGCGTGATTTGGCGACCCTTATTCAGCGTGAGATTAAAGATCCACGCATTGGAATGGTGACGATTAACCACGTCAAAGTAGCGAAAGACTTAGGCTATGCGGATGTCTACATTACCGTTCTCCCACTGGGTGAACAGGATGAGGCGGAAGCGACCAAGCAGAGTCTAGAGGTGCTTAAGCAGGCTGCAGGTTTCCTTCGTGCTGAACTGGCAAAAGGCATCTCACTGCGAGTCATGCCGGCGTTACGTTTCCATTATGACGAGAGCATTCATCGCGGTCGTCACCTAACGAGCTTGATCGAGAAGGCTCGCCGTCTCGAAGATAACGAGGGCTAACATGGCTCGACGTAAAAAAGGACGCCGCATTGACGGCGTCTTTTTGCTTGATAAGCCTCAGGGCATCAGCTCGAATGCTGCCCTGCAGAAGGTAAAACGTCTGTATGACGCAGCGAAAGCGGGTCACACAGGCGCACTAGACCCTCTAGCTACCGGTATGTTGCCCATCTGTTTGGGTGAAGCGACTAAGTTTTCACAGTTTCTTCTCGATTCTGATAAGCGCTATATCACAACGGCAAAGCTAGGGGTTCGCACTGACAGCAGTGATGCTGATGGCGAAGTGATCGAAACTAAGCCTGTTCCTGAGTTAGATCGAGACGCGTTAAACGATCTGATTCAAGCCAAATTCTCTGGCGAAATCGAACAGGTTCCATCGATGTTCTCGGCCTTAAAGCACAATGGCCAGCCGCTTTACAAGCTGGCGCGCAAAGGTGAAAAGGTCGAAGTTAAGCCGCGTCAGGTATGCATTTACGAGATCAAACTGCTGGATCTGCGTGCTGATGAGATTGATCTTGAGGTGCACTGTTCTAAAGGCACCTATATTCGCTCCATCGTCGAAGACCTAGGTCTGGCACTTGGCTGTGGTGCGCATGTCAGTATGTTGCGACGGCTTGCCGTGGCTACCTACGATCGAAGCGCAATGCTGACACTCGAACAGTTGAATGAGATTGCACAACATCGTGAGTCAGATCAGTCGTTAGAGTGCATACAAATGCGTTTAGATGCGCTATTATTGCCGCCCTGGAGTGCAGTGGAGTCATTGCCTTCAATCGAATTACCCGCAGATTTAGCAAATCGTCTTCTGCAGGGGCAACGTTTAGGGGAGTTATTCTCAGAGCGCGGCCTCGTCAGACTCTTTGCTGAAGAGCGATTCTTAGGTATGGCTGAAGTGGATGATGAGGGGCGATTACGCGCTCGTCGACTACTCGATACCTCTGAAAACTGATTTACCCTCAAGGGTATGACGCTTCACTGAAAATATGCTCGGTGTTGCGCGACTTAACCCGCAGCCTAGGCTGTGTGCATATTGCTAATAGGAGATAAAACAATGGCATTGTCTGTTGAAAAGAAAGCTGAAATCGTTGCAGCGTACGGTCGTGGTCAGAACGATACTGGTTCACCAGAAGTTCAAGTTGCCCTTCTAACTGCAAACATTGAAGGCCTTCAGGGTCACTTCAAAGCGAACAAGCAGGATCACCACTCACGTCGTGGTCTAATTCGTATGGTTAACCAGCGTCGTAAGCTGCTGGACTACCTTAAGAAGAAAGATGCTACTCGCTACGTTGAGTTGATCGGTCGTCTAGGTCTTCGTCGCTAAGAGCTAGATACCCAGTTAGGGCCATACTTAGTATGGCCCTTTCTACTTTAAACCCTCCGCAAAACCAAATGATCTGACAGCCTGTACTCACTTGAGTTTACTGAATTCAACTGAGTACTGGCTTTAAAAGAGTGAAGATCAGGGGACGCGGAACATAGTTAATTACTAGGAGTTAATCGATGTTTAACACGGTTACTAAAACGTTCCAGTTCGGTAATGACACCGTAACGATCGAAACTGGTAAGGTCGCTCGTCAGGCGACTGGTGCAGTTATGGTTACTGTTAACGAAAAGACACAGGTTCTGTGTACTGTCGTTGGCGCAAAAACAGCGAAAGAGGGACAAGACTTCTTCCCACTTTCAGTGCACTACCAAGAGAAATACTACGCAGTTGGCCGTATCCCTGGTGGCTTCTTCAAACGTGAAGGCCGTCCAACTGAGAAAGAGACACTAACGTCTCGTCTAATCGACCGCCCAATTCGTCCACTGTTCCCTAAAGGGTTCATGAACGAAGTTCAGGTGGTGTGTACTGTGGTCTCTTCTGATAAGAATGTTGATCCAGATATCGCTGCAATGATCGGTACCTCTGCAGCACTCACCATCTCTGGTATCCCATTTGTTGGCCCAATCGGTGCAGCACGTGTGGGCTTCACGGAAGATGAAGGTTACATCCTTAACCCAACCTACGAAGCGCTAGCAAACTCTGAACTAGACATGGTCGTAGCGGGTACCAACGAAGCGGTACTGATGGTTGAGTCAGAAGCGAAAGAGCTTAGCGAAGATGAGATGCTAGGTGCGGTTCTATTTGCTCACCAAGAGATGCAAGTGGTTATCAACGCCGTTAACGAATTTGCCGCTGAAGCCGCTAAACCTAAGTGGGATTGGCAGCCAGCTGCTAAAAACGAAGCGCTGACTGATGCGATTACTGCTGCATTCGGTGCACAGGTTGAAGCAGCCTTCCAAGTAGCAGACAAGATGGAGCGTCAAGACACGCTTAAAGCACTTCGCGATGCCGCTGTAGAGCAGTTTGCAACAGGTGAAGAGGGCGCACCAGGCGCTGGTGAAGTCTCTAAAGTATTCGCGTCTATCGAGAAAGCAACTGTACGTGAGCGCATCCTTAGCGGTCAGCCACGTATTGACGGTCGTGACGGTAAAACCGTTCGTCCAATCGAAGTGGAAGTGGGCGTTCTTAAAAACGTACACGGTTCAGCTCTGTTCACTCGTGGTGAAACTCAGGCAATCGTTACCTGTACACTGGGTACAAGCCGTGACGTACAGATCATCGATGCGCTAGAGGGCGAGCGTCGTGATCCATTCATGCTTCAGTACAACTTCCCTCCATACTCTGTTGGTGAAGCTGGCCGTATGGGTGGTGCAGGTCGTCGTGAAATCGGTCACGGTCGTCTGGCTCGTCGTGGTGTCTCTGCGGTACTTCCAACTCAGGAAGCCTTCCCATACACCATGCGTCTTGTTTCTGAGATCACTGAATCAAACGGTTCATCATCAATGGCCTCTGTCTGTGGCTCTTCACTTGCCATGATGGATGCGGGTGTACCAGTAAGTTCAGCGGTTGCCGGTATCGCAATGGGTCTGGTTAAAGAGGGCGATCGTTTCGCTGTCCTAACCGATATCCTGGGTGACGAAGACCACCTAGGTGATATGGACTTTAAAGTAGCGGGTACCGAAGCGGGTGTTACAGCTCTGCAGATGGATATCAAGATCACGGGTATCACTGAAGAGATCATGGAGATCGCTCTAGAACAGGCACTGGACGCTCGTGTTCACATCCTACGTGAGATGGCGAAAGTGATCGGTTACGCTCGTCCAGAACTGGCTGACCACGCTCCTGCCATGACTCAGCTTAAAGTGAACCCAGAGAAGATCCGCGACGTTATCGGTAAAGGTGGTGCAACTATCCGCTCTATTACTGAAGAGACAGGCGCTTCAATCGATCTAGATGACGACGGTACTGTTCGTATCTACGCAGACAACAAAGCAGCTTCACAAGCAGCTGTTGACCGTGTTGTTGCGATCACTGCAGAAGCAGAGATCGGCAAGATCTACGAAGGTAAGGTTGTTCGCATCGAAGAGTTCGGCGCATTCGTTAACATTCTTCCTGGTAAAGATGGTCTAGTACACATTTCACAGATCGCTAAAGAGCGCGTGAACGCAGTAACTGACTACATCAACATGGATGACGTCATTAAAGTTAAGGTACTGGACGTCGATAACCGCGGCCGTATCAAGCTTTCAATGAAAGATCTTGAAGAGGACGAAACTGCAGAGAACTAATCACTGCTGATTCGCACTAAAAAAACCGCCTTTATGGCGGTTTTTTGTTGGAGCGGTCTTAAAAAGGCCGCGATTGTTTTAGAAAGCAGATGACAGGCTAAAGCCAGTCACTGGAGCGCTGATCTTCCTACGAAGTATGGTGACTGGCCTTCAGCCTGTTACCCGCTGTTGAAATCGATCGGGGTTTCAGCAGAGCTGAATTCCCTCCTACAATAGGACTTCGCGATAAGCCCGCAACGGAGTCCTACTCTCGATCGGACGTGGACGACTGGCACGAGATTTGAATCTGGCACCCTGTTCCCCGTCCGACTGAGAACGAGCACGGTGCTCTTTTTCGTTAAGACGTTGAAAGGATCGAGCCCCGGATGGGCGAGAGTTTCAGCGCCTGCACGGAGCAGGCTCTGAAATGTGCCTTTCAATGTTAGAAAAAGAGTATCGCGCGCAGTGTGCCGAAGGCCGAAGGAGCGGGGTGTGTTTTCTTGCTTCTTCTTTGCTCACACAAAGAAGAAGGCTAGCCGACGCTAGTCGGATAGAGGTGCTTTTGATCTAAATCTTAAAGAAAAGATCGCGATCTCTTCGAGATCGCCCCAACAACATTAAAGAACCGAAGGTTCATCCTCAACCGGTTCTTTGTCACGCCATGCGCGGTAGACGCGATAGGCGTAGATGGTGCCTAGGACATTTAGGAAGTCTAGGGTGACTGAGATCAGCATCGAGATCATGCTGCTTGGATCGACCATCGGCGATAGGATCACCTCTAGAATGAACAGGCCACCAAAGATCAGAGCCAGACCTTTGAACATGGTCCAGAACAGGCCGTCAGTGCCTTCCCAGCTCTCTTTCATCGAGTCGATTGGCCCTTTACCTTCAATGACACAGATGGCGTTAGCCAGGGCTAAGCGAACGGCTATATAGATACCGGGGGCGATCAGCAACATGAGTCCCAGTGCTGTTACCAATGCCGAAAGCACGAAGGTTAAAAATAGTCTGCCCCAGCAGCGGAATGCCATAAACCAGCTTTGCGTGGTTGTGATCGAACCTCCATCGATGACGGCTTGCATATAGAAGATGGTCGCCGCTAGGTAGATAGGAACAAACAGCATGTCCATACCGGTTAGCAGAATCAGCTGTGCCTGCATGTTGCTCGACTCATCCACTCCGGAAATAGTGCTCATCTGGATGATCATCAGAATGATCAGAAACGGCAGTTGAATGCTCAATAGAGCACTGAAGTTGGAACGGAAGAAGAAAAACGATTGTTGTAGATAATCTTTAGTCATAAAACTCTAGCGCTTAGGCTTAGTCAGTAAATAGGTGCTAAAATGTCCTGTATCTTGGTCAAGCTCGACAGACTCGAAGTAGCTTGATGCGATACGTTTCAGTGGTACATGCTGGTTCACGACGAAACAGGCTTTCCCCTCTGCTGCTAACAGTCTAGCGGCATTTCTCGAAAAGCGGTCAGTTAAATCGTAATCGATCCCAAAACCACTATGAAAGGGCGGGTTACATAGTATCAGATCGTACTCAGAGGCCAACTCTTCACCGGCATTGGTTAAGCAAACTTCAGCCTGAAAGTTCGCTGCTGCCAAGGTTGCTTGCGTCGCTTTGATTGCTGCTGCGTTATTGTCAGTCGCTGTGATGAAAGATGCTTGGCTACAGGAAGCGAGAGTAAGATAACCTGATCCACAGCCCAGGTCTAACACACGATCGGCTCCAATCGGTAGCTGACGATTGAGGATATAAGGTAGGCACTCAATCAGCTGCTGGCTACCTTGGTCGATTTTTTTCCAACCATATACACCGGGCTTTGATAGTAGTGAGTATTCACTTACTTTGGAAACCTCTCGGACTTGATGATAGTCTTGATCATCTAACGGTGTGCCTGTTGCCTGGCCTACTGTGAGTTCGACCCTCCAGCTATCGCCGCCCAATTTAACCTCAGAGCGATCACCGTTTAGGCATTTTTGGCCATTTTTGGCGTAGCTTTTTATCCCTTCTGATTTATCACCCAACAAGATTAGGCGAGCACCGGACTTTAACTGCTCTGCTGCCAAATTGATGAGATGATTAACAACCGCCTTCTCTTTGCTGATGCGATACAGAATAAGATCAGTGGTTAAGTCTGTAGGCCACTCAAAATCAGAGAGTGAGCATTGCCAGCCTTGAGCGCAAAGTGCTTGTTGCTGATCAAAGCGGTTGGTCAGAGCCTGCCAACCGGAGGCGGCTTGAACTGTTTTTGGGTTGAGGTTTTCATCAACAATCAGAAGGCCGTTTGGATTGGCTTGAATCTCCTGATTGATGAGCGATTCGAAGTTAGCCATTAAAGATGCTGGCTACCTCGTCGTCAGTGAGCTCTCGCCACTCACCCTCATAGAGATCATCATCCAGTGCGATCGGTCCAATCGATTCGCGATGCAGCTCTTCTACTTTGTTACCCAGTGCTGCGAACATGCGCTTTACTTGGTGGTAGCGTCCTTCGAACAGCTCCACTCTGGCTACCTGCTCAGAGAGAATCTCTAATTTTGCCGGTTTAGTGAGCTCTTTCTCACCATTAAGCTGAATACCGCGCTCGAATTTCTCGATGTAGCTCTCATCAATCGGGTCTGCCAAGGTCGCTTCATAGATCTTACCCAGCTTATGACGTGGCGAGGTGATACGGTGACACCACTGCCCGTTATCACTGAGCAGTACTAACCCTGTTGTATCAACATCTAACCGACCGGCAATCGTGAGGTTATCGACACGTGGAAGTTCGATAAGGCCCAGCACGGACGCATGATCACCCTCATCGTGTGAGCAGACATAACCCAGGGGCTTATTAAGCATGATGTAGCGATCACGCGGGGCTTCAATTTCGTAGCCGTCCAGAATGACTTCATCCTCTTCAGCCACTTTGCGAGCGGGGTTCTTTTCAAGTTCGCCATTCACTCGTACCTCTTCGGCGTGCAGCATACGCTTCACCTCTTTACGAGAGAAACCGGTGGATTGAGCAAGGTACTTATCGAGTCGCATAGGAAGGGTTCACCTGAATTAAGATTTTTGCATTATACCGGAGCAACCGATGGCTGCGAACAATCAGGTGATTTCTTATCCCGATTCGCTAAAATAGCTGCACAAACTGTTAGGAGTCGTGTGTGAAGCTATTTGTTGATGATCTTACCCATGTTGATTTTACCTATCTGGACGCGCAACGCGGTCTTGTGGGTGAATCCTGGGCTGTCCGTTTAGAGCTGGACGGCCAATTAAACGATGAGGGGATGATTGTCGATTTTGGCATCGTTAAAAAGCGCGTGAAACAGTGGTTTGATGCTGGCTTAGATCACTCGTTAGTGATTGCTGATAAGACACCTAACCTAAAGGTGACTTTAGCCGAACAGAACACGACTGTGGAGTGGCTCTACCCATCGGGTGAGCCCCTTCGTTGCAGCGCGCCACATCAAGCGTTTGAGATCCTTCCCGTGGATGCGATAGAGCCTGAACCCGTCGCTCGTTGGTGTGAACAGGAGTTAGCTGCGATCTTTCCAACGGTCAGTGGTATCAAAGTGACCCTATACCCGGAAGTGATTGACGGTGCCTACTACCATTACACACACGGTCTACAGAAGCATGAGGGTAACTGCCAACGTATCGCTCATGGACACCGCTCAAGAATCCATATTCTAATTGATGGTGAGCGTGATCTAGCACTTGAAGCGCAGTGGGCAAAGCGCTTTGAAGATATCTACATAGGGACAGAAGATCATGTCGTCAGTCGTACCGAACAGTCTGTCAATTTTGCCTACCAAGCACCCCAGGGGGCATTCAGCCTGACGCTTCCTACCTCAGTGGTCTACATGATCGACACGGAATCTACCGTGGAGTTGATCGCCAATCATCTGGCGCAAACCATTGCGGCAACCCTACCTGGAAAACAGATTGAAGTGCGTGCGTTTGAGGGAATTGGTAAGGGTTCGATCGCAACGGCTTAGCGATCGAACTCAAGATTATCAATTAGACGAGCGTGACCTAAATAGGCGGCCGCTAAGATCACCAGTTGAGTGTCATCCGGTGTCGCCGGCTGAAGCGTATTGCGATTAACGATATGCACATAATCACGACGGAACCCCGCCTCTTCTAATGCTTCACTCGCTTTGACCTGTAGCACTGCAAACTCGTTGCTACCCGCTTGAACCTGATCACGGATTTGGCTCAGTTGTTGGTAGAGCGCTGGCGCTGCAGCCAGTTCGCTGTCGGTCAGATAACCGTTACGAGAGCTCAGGGCTAAACCTGAGTCAGCACGGGCTGTCTCTTCCCCAACAATCTCAATGGGCATCGATAGATCATCGACCATACGGCGAATTACGTGCAGCTGTTGAAAGTCTTTTCGTCCAAATACCGCTAGGTCAGGTTGGACCAAATTAAACAGTTTGTTGACGATGGTCGTGACACCGCGGAAGTGTCCGGGGCGGCTAGCACCGCAGTAAAGATTAGAGACTTCTGGTACTTCAACAAAGGTCTGTGAATCACGACCCTTGGGGTAGACCTCTGCCTCAGCTGGCGCAAACAGCAGATCGCAACCAAACTCCTTCAGACTCGCCTGATCCTCTTCAAGGGTTCGAGGGTATCGTTCCAAGTCGTCAGCGTTATTAAACTGTAACGGGTTAACGAAGATCGATGAGACAACAAAGTCTGAAAGCTCGCGAGCCCGAATCAAAAGATTTAAGTGACCTTGATGAAGGTTGCCCATGGTCGGCACGAAGCCGATCTTTTTACCTGCAGCACGTGCTGCAGTGACCGCAGCTCGAAGCTCGGCAATGGTCGTAACGGTTTTCATAGATTATTCGAAACTGTGCTCTGGGCCAGGGAATGTGCCGCTTTTAACGTCGGCAACGTACTGTTCAATCGCCTCTTGGATCGAGCCAGCACCTTCCATAAAGTTTTTAACGAATTTGGGACGCCGTCCAGGTGTAATACCTAGCAGATCATGCATTACAAGCACTTGAGCATCGGTAAGATTACCTGCACCGATGCCAATCACTGGGATGTCGAGGTTTTTAGTGATTTCACAGGCCAGTAGGGTTGGCACACACTCTAACACCAGCATATCTGCGCCTGCGTCCTGTAAGCGCTGAGCGTCCTCAAGCATCAACGTCGCGGCATGGTTGTCGCGTCCCTGTACCTTGTATCCACCCAATTTATTGACCGATTGTGGTGTTAAACCTAGGTGTGCGCAGACAGGTACGCCTTGGCGGCTGAGTGCTGAAATGGTGTCAGTTAACCAAGCGCCGCCTTCCAGTTTGACTATGTGGGCACCAGCGCGCATCAGTTTTGCGGCACTCTCTTCCGCTTGCTGAGTGTTTGAGTAGCTCATAAAGGGCAGGTCAGACACGATGAGAGACCCTTGGTTGCCCATAGCCACCGCGCGAGTGTGGTAGGCCATATCGTCAACCGTTACCGGCAGCGTGCTGGATTCACCTTGCAGAACCATACCCAATGAATCACCGACCAGAATCAGGTCTACGCCAGCACTGCTGGCGACATGGGCGAATGTTGCATCGTAGGCAGTTAGAACCGCAAATTTCTCTCCCGCCTGTTTTTTCTCAATTAAACGGTGCAGGCTTGGTGTGCTCATTTAATCAGTCTCTCTATTCGATAAGATGCGCACTATTATAGTGCGATTGGTTCCAGTGTGCCCATAGGACATTCCAGCAAAATTTCGCTTAGGTGATCACCATTTGGTAGCACTAAATTGGGTTCAATTTCAGCGAGAGGGTAGAGGACAAAGCTTCGCTCACACATAAAGGCGTGGGGTACTGTGAGTCGCTCAGTATTAATGACTTGATCACCAAAGAGTAAAATATCCAGATCTAAGGTTCTCGGCCCCCAGTGTTGCACTCGAACACGATCATGGGCTTGCTCTATCGCTTGCAGTTCATCCAACAGTTGTTCAGCTTCTAAGCTTGTCTCGAGGCAAGCAACCGCATTGATGTAGTCGGGTTGTCCAGGAGGACCCACTGGATCTGAGCGATAGAGTCTGGAGTGCTCTACAAGGTTGGTGTTGGGAATCGCCTGCAGTTCTCGCAGAGCATCAGCCACCTGCTGTAGAGGATTCTCTAAATTGCTGCCCAATCCGACGTAGGCGCGAATCATCTTATGACTGCTCTTTTGGCTTACGATTAGGACGGCGACGGCGAGAGCGTTTGCGGCGCTCTTCAGCGGGTACCTGAGGACGAGCATTGGGTTGGCTGTTCTGGTATTCGGTCCACCAACCACTGATTCCGTTAAGATCTTCACCACTCTCTTCGCGCAACACTAAAAGATCGTAGCCAGCACGGAAGCGTGGATGCTCCATCAGTTGATCGGCACGATCGCGGCGCATTAGACGGTGCTGCATCTCCCAGATTTCACGAATCGTCGTGGAGAAACGTCTTGGAATGGCAGTCGCTCGGACCTGTTCACCTAGGATCTGATTAGCGGCCTCGTGAAGTCGCTGTAGAGGCGGTAGGTCTTTGTGTCCTTCAAGATCACGCATGCGATCCACCAGCGGGTACCAAAGCATCGCTGCAAATAGAAAAGCGGGGTTGACGCTCTTATCCTGAGCAAGGCGGCGATCAGTATTGCGTAACGCATTGTTAACGAGCTGCTCAACTGGGTACTCATCGCTACCTAACATGCGATCAGTGGCCGGTAGAAGGTACTTAAATAGATCAAAACGGAGCAGTTGGCGAAGGCAGGCTTCGCCGTAACCGGTTTGTAATAGCTTAAGTACTTCATCAAACATGCGAGCAGGAGCTACTTTGCTGATTAAGCCTCCCAGTTTATGAATCGGTTGGGCGGTGTCGGGGTCGATATCAAAGCTCAGTTTTGCAGCAAAGCGAGCGGCGCGCAGCATGCGAACAGGGTCTTCACGGTAGCGCTCTTCAGCATCGCCGATGATGCGAATGCGTTTTTCCAGAAGATCTGGGTAGCCATTAGCGAAGTCGTAAACGGAGTTGTCTTCAACGTTGTAGTAGAGCGCGTTAATCGAGAAGTCGCGGCGCTTTGCATCCTCTTCGATCGTGCCGTAGACATTATCACGCAGCAGCATGCCAGAGGCGGCCTGTCGTGATTGATCCTTAGAGGTTGAAACGCTGTCGTGTCCGGCACGGAAAGTGGTGACTTCGATGATCTCTCGACCAAAACGGACGTGGACGATCTTGAAGCGGCGACCAATAAGTCGAGCACGGTTAAATAGGGGTTCTGCTTGCTCAGGGGTTGCGGAGGTAGCAACGTCAAAATCTTTAGGGTTTTTGCCGACCAGAAGATCGCGTACACAGCCACCGACTAGATAGCCATCGTAGCCGTTATCAAGCAAACGGTAGACGACACGCATGGCATTGTCATCCAGAGCGTGGCGAGGAATGTTATGGATCGACTCGGGAACAACGCGACGTTCACCTTCCGGCAAAATGGCTGTGACTAGATCATCCGCTTGGGTGTTTTCAATATTGGCTTCAGTGATCGGTGCCGCTTTAGTACGAAGCGCAAAGTAGAGGCCAGCAATAGCGGCAATGCCTAGAAGGAATAGAACAATTTGAGAGGTCATTTAAAAACAGTTCGAGTCTAATACAAAGGCGCTAGTCTACCAGTAGTTAGTAAGAATTAATAACTGGTCCGTACAGGTCTTTAAGTATGGGAGTTTTTAAGTAGGGTGGAGGTTTTTCGTTTGGGGGTTCGAGCGTGAGGCTGCCACCAATAATTTGGTGTTATTTTTATTGTCCCTTGCGGTGACAGTCCTCACGATCGAGTAATGCTCCATTTTTATTTTTATTCGGAGCAGGTATTTCGTCGGCACCTTTTGCTCTTGTTATTTTTATTTGAGCTAAGTATTGCGCCGTCCTTTCTTGTTGTTGTGGAGCGACTATAGGTAATCCATTAGCTCTATTCAACCCTAAAGTGAAAAAAATTTAACACTTCATACCAAAGTCTAAATCACTAGCTGTTTTTAATAACTTTTGGAACTTTTTGTATATCCCAAACATCTAGCGCGAACTGAATAAAAGCCCCTACATCGCTCGGTATATCGCACTTTTCATCAATCTGCCCAAGCCTAACCATCGCCTTTTTAAGTTGTTTAATGATTTCCAATGGTTCTGTTGGCAAGGCGCACGCAAAGGTCTGTTTCGATAGTTTTTGTCCATCAGCGGCTAACACCAACGGCAAATGAGCATATTTCAGCAGAGGGTAGTCCTGTGTGAGCTGCAGTGCTCGCTGTTTATGCGTTTCATCAAGCAGATCTGACCCTCTAACAATGTCAGTCACTCCCTGTTCATAGTCATCCAGTACGACTGCAAGCTGATAAGCAACAATGCCATCACGACGGTAGAGAATGAAATCACCAACCCCTTCTGAAGGAGTCGGCTGAGAGCCTTGAAGGAGGTCATCAAACCCTGAACATTGCTCCACTTTAAATCGGACTGCGGTTGGCTCTTTATTGGCAGGGTGCAGCAAACAGTACCGATCGTAATGCGGTAAGGCGTGCCGACTCTTTAAGTCCGTTCGGCTACAACCACAGCGATATGCCTGCCCTTGAGCGATGAGCGACTGAAAGAGATCAGTGTAGCGATCGATTCGGTCAGTTTGACGCATGACCGTTTTATCCCAATGGAGACCGTAGGCTTCTAGCGCTTCAAGAATCGCCTTTTCATGCGCCTGCTGACAGCGTGGTTGATCAAGATCCTCTATTCGGACTAGCCAAAGTCCATGATGCTTTTTAGCTTCTAGGTAACTGGCCAGCGCGGTTAGCAGTGAGCCTTCGTGAAGAGGGCCTGTTGGAGAGGGGGCGAATCGACCAATGTAGTTCATTGTATGAATATAAAGGACATAAAAAAGCGCGGTACAAACCGCGCTTCTATTATTTGCCTGTCTGCTTTTCTTTTATCTCTGCAAGCGTCTTGCAGTCGATACAGAGAGTTGCCGTTGGTCGAGCTTCGAGTCGGCGAATACCGATCTCTACACCGCAGGCTTCACAATAGCCGAAATCGTCTTCATCGATTGACTCGAGTGCTTTATCGATCTTGCGAATCAGCTTGCGCTCACGATCTCGTGTGCGAAGTTCAAGGCTGAACTCCTCTTCCTGGCTGGCACGATCGGCAGGGTCAGCAAAGTTGCTAGCCTCTTCCTTAAGGTGGTTGATGGTCATATCGACCTCTTCCATCAGTTCGCGCTTCCACTCTTTAAGAATAAGTCGGAAGTGATCCTTCTGCGCATCGTTCATGTACTCTTCTGAGTCTTTGATGTCGTATGGCGCAATGTGAGTAAAAGATTCAGTATTACTGCTTGGCATAGTGTCTGCCTCGTACCCTGTGATTGTATTATTGCTCTCGATTATTGGGTAATACGTTGGATCGAGAGAGTCCGTTTTTTAGTAAGTCAGCGAAGTTACCAGAACAGTATAAAGATGGCTAGTCTCTGTTGGTGTAACAAGTATACTGTGTCGATTCGATCGGGAGGTGATATGTCTAAGAGTTGGAGTCAGCGTTCGCAGTTAATTGAATCCTTTAAAGTGATGGATCTGCTTAAACACGCTCATGCGTTAGCCGATCAGGGGCGCTCTATCATCCATTTAGGGGCGGGCGAACCCGATTTTGGTGCGGCACCCCAGGTGATCGAGGAGGCAAAACGTCTGCTGGACACTACCCCTATGACCTACACACCGGCAGCAGGTATTTCGGCTCTTCGTGAAAAAATTGCAGCCTTTCACCAACAGCGTTACGGGCAGAAGATCGCCGCAGACAATGTGTTAGTCACAGCAGGTGCTTCAGCTGCACTGCAATTGACCTTTGCCCTGTTAGCCAATCGTGATCAAAAGATATTGATGGCCGATCCAGGCTACCCCTGTAATCGTCAATTTTTGCGCATAGTGGAGGCCCAAGCGGTCTCTATTCCCGTGGATCATGAACAGAACTACCAATTAACCGCTGAATTGGTTGAGCAGCATTGGGATGAACAGACTGCAGGCGTTCTTATTGCCTCGCCAGCTAACCCAACCGGAGCGGTCATCGATCCACAAGAGCTTGCCAATATTGCAGCAACGGTCTCTCGTTTAGGTGGCACCTTGGTTGTTGATGAGATCTACCACGGCCTAACCTACGGTGCAGAGACTCCCAGTGCCTTTAGCATCGATACAAACTGCATCGTGATCAACTCGTTTTCAAAATATTTCGGCATGACGGGCTGGCGCTTGGGTTGGTTGGTAGCGGATGCATCAGCGGTGGCTGAAATGGAGAAGATGGCACAAAATCTCTACATTTCTCCCACGACCTTGTCTCAGTATGCTGCGCTCAGAGCATTCGAACCTGATGCGATTGAACTGTTCGAGTTGCGAAGAGAGGAGTTGCAGCAGCGACGTGATCGCCTGTTAGAAGGGCTCAAGCGAATTGGTTTTAAAGTCCCTAGAACGCCAGCGGGTGCTTTTTATATCTATGCCGATGCTTCAGACTTGTGTGATGACAGCTTTAGTTGGTGCTGGGAGTTACTAGAGAGGGCGGGCGTGGTCGCGACGCCTGGTGCCGATTTTGGTGAGTATCAGGCGCACAAATTTGTTCGCTTCGCTTACACCACCTCTTTGGCCAATATCGATGAGGCGCTTAACCGAATTGAACAGTTTGTCAGCGACACTAGAGGTTAAATCGTTAACCTAATATTCCCGTCGATGATTTCAAAGGGGATCGCCTCTAACCGTTCACCTGGGCAGGGGCCCGCAATGCATTCACCCTCGTTTATCGTGAATAGCGCGCCGTGCGTGGCGCATTGGATGAACTGCTTTTCGACATCCAAGAAAGTGTCTGGTTGCCACTCTAGGCGAATACCGCGATGGGGGCAGCTGTTTTTGAAAATTGAGATTTGGTCGCCCTGTTTTACAACAAAAAGG
This sequence comes from Marinobacterium sp. xm-d-579, assembly GCF_013282935.1. Taxonomy (NCBI): domain Bacteria; kingdom Pseudomonadati; phylum Pseudomonadota; class Gammaproteobacteria; order Oceanospirillales; family Oceanospirillaceae; genus Marinobacterium; species Marinobacterium sp. xm-d-579. The sequence goes on along the minus strand of NZ_WBYP01000001.1, from coordinate 492,777 downwards.
GATAGGCCCTCCCGTTCAAAACCACGGCTTTCACCGTCGACTAAATCCGATACACTGCACAGAATCATGGGTTACACCTAAAATTTTTCCAAATTTTAATGCTTTACAGAGAGAAACGGTATGCCTGTTCATCCCTTTAAACGTCACAAAGTCAGTGTCATTTTACAGGCCTATGACGTGGATCTGTTTGGCCATTTTTCTGAGTTAAGCCAGTCTCTCTCAAAGTTTAATCTTGATCCTGATATGAATGTTTCGTCTCTGCTTCTGCAGGCCGGTCACTCTTCGGGTGCTGATGAAGTCTTATTCGAATCGCGCAGTGAAAGGGTAAAAACTCAGTTGTTACTCGAATCAATATTGCAGCGCCCCTTTAAAACGCTCTCGAGAGGCGAGAGGCAGCGTGTGCAGCTGGCCTGTGATTTGGTGAGTCGCCCCAATGAGCCCAGCCTAATATTAATTGAAGAGCCTTGCACTGCTATGGATGCGGAGTTTAAACGTCGGACAGTGGAGCTGCTAAGATCGTTTAAAGAGGAGGGGTATGCGGTTGTGGTGACCCTTCAAGAGGCGAGTTTAGCTTCACGAATGGGGGACTGTTTTTACCTACTTGGTATGCAAGGCTCTGTTGTAGAGGGTGATCATTCCGTTTTGACAACCGCTCACTTAAGGCAACTGTTCGAGGTGGAAGTCGAGAGTGCAGAGCCCACTGAGGAGGGTTATCCGCAGTTTACCGTCTCTGGTAGCAGCTTCTGATCAATCAAGTATTGAATGATCTTAAGGTGCGCATTCTCTTCGCTGGTATCGATGTGAAGGGCGATCTTCTCTTCCTCTTCACTTAATGGCTCAGCGACGCGTTTTTGCGCTTGCATCACTTCAATAGTTGCATCTGTTGGGTCTTCACGCTCTTCGGAACGTTTAGCCAGGCGCGCCTCGATGACTTTCTCTGGGGGTTCGCAAGCGATGATTCGTGCTGGGCAGCCCAGCTCTTCGGCCAGTTGCAGAAACTGTCGACGTGAACGTTGGCGAATGTATGCGGCATCCAGAATCAGAGTCTGGCCCGCTTCTAACAGAATGCCAGAGACGCGCTTCATCTCTAGGAAAGTGCGCATATTCATGTCTGCACCGTACATCTCAAGGCTTTCACCTTCGCGAGACGCTTTGCGATAGATCTTTTTACGCTCAGCACTTGATCGTACACGAACACCGGAGATCAGCTCGGCTAATTTGCTAGAGATATGTGATTTACCGGAGCCGCTAATCCCCTGCATCATCACCAACATCGGTAGTGGCGCAGCCGCGTATTCGGCGGTCAGTTTAAGGTAGTGTTGGAACTCAGCAAGATTGGGTTTCTCGCCTAACATGGCGACTTTCGCTCGTACCATCGCGCGGTGCGCTTTGTAGTAGGGCAGTAGAATTAACCCTTCGTAATCGCCGGTGATCTCCATATAGCGGTTAAGACAACGGTTCGCCCAACGAGGGTGGCCGTTAGCCTCTAGGTCCATCAACAGGAAGCCAAGGTCCGACATCTTATCGATCCAACGGAACTCTAGGTTGAACTCAATGCAGTCAAACACGAGGAGTGAATCACCATCTAAGGTGATGTTGCCCAGGTGAAGATCACCGTGACACTCACGAATCGAGCCATCGAGCTTGCGACGACGCATTAAGGGTTCAAGCAGTTGGTAACGATCTTTAATGTGCTGCCAAAGACGGTCGAGCTCTTTGGCATCCTCTTCGGGAATAAGCGAACGATCGATGTCCCTGTAGTTATCTTCGGAAATGGCGGCAATGCTATCGGGTTCACCCCATGGACTTCCGGGGGCAACAATGGGTGCGCGCTGATGGAAGTCAGCAATTTTATCAGCCAGTTTATCGATCCAGTTGGGGTCGAATTTGTAGACGTTTAGTAGCTCGGAGAGCAGTAGCCCTGAAGCAAACTCACGCATTTTGACGGCGTATTCGATCGGCTCACCTGTCGCTCCAATCACTGGATCGCTCTCAGTACCGCCGATAGCCACAACTTCAATATAGGTATTTTCAGAAAGACGTTGATTGAGGCGAAGTTCCTCCTCACAAAAGTACTTTCGCTTCTCAAGTGTAGTAAAATCTAAAAATCCAAAGTTGACCGGCTTTTTGATTTTGTAGACGAACTCGCCGGTTCTGATAAGCCACGCGATGTGCGTCTCAATCACTTCAAACTCGCTCACCTCATGCGGGTAGCAAGCTGGATTGAGTAGATTGTTTACCAGCGTGGATTCCATAGTTCGACTAAACTGCCCTTACTAAACATAAGCTGGCCTAACGAGATACGCGCCAGCGGGTCGAAGATTATACTGAGAAGATGACAAAAAAGAGACATCAATCTAAGCAAACCAAAGCAAAATCGAGCCGCAATTGGGCTAAATCGCTGTTTTGGTTTCTTTTTAAATTGGGTTTAGTCGCCACGGTTGTTGCTGCGGTGGGTCTGGTCTACCTCGATGCGCAGGTGCGTGAAAAGTTTGAAGGCAAACGCTGGTCGTTGCCGGCTAAGGTCTATGCACGCCCATTAGAACTCTACCCAGGCCAACGCTTGGACTCTGCTGCTTTGCAGCTTGAACTAAAAGCGCTGGGTTACAGTATTGGTAATCAGGTCAATCGCCCTGGCACAGCGCGAGTCAGTGCCAATCGAGCCGACATCTACACTCGTGGCTTTGATTTTCCTGAGGGCGCTGAACGATCAAAACGCGTCACCCTTAGCTTTCAGCAAGGCCAGATAGCCCGCCTGATGGATGCTAATAATCGCTCCATGACGCTGGCGCGTTTAGAGCCAGTGCTGATAGGGGGGATCTACCCCGGTGATAATGAAGATCGTGAACTGGTGCGTATTCAAGATGTGCCCAGTCTACTGCCCCAGGCCCTAGTTGCCGTTGAAGATCGGGCCTTTTACGATCATTTCGGCATCTCTTTGAAAGGCATTGCCCGTGCGATGTGGGTCAATCTTCGTGCGGGTCGATTTGTTCAGGGGGGGAGTACCCTTACTCAGCAGTTGATCAAGAACTTCTACCTGACCTCTGAGAGAACCCTCTCGCGTAAATTGCTTGAACTGCCGATGGCGGTTCTGTTGGATCTTCACTACGAGAAAGATGAAATTCTTGAGGCCTATCTTAATGAGGTTTATCTGGGACAGGATGGCGCGCGTGCGATCCACGGTTTTGGTCAAGGTAGCCTCTTCTACTTCGGCCGTCCCGCCGCTGAACTCGAGCTGCATCACATTGCATTGCTAGCTGGGTTGGTTAAAGGGCCTTCTTATTATGATCCTCGGCGTCACCCAGAGAGAGCTCTAAAACGCCGTGATCTGGTACTGAAACTGCTGTTGGATCAAGCGATGATCAGCCCCAATCAGTATCAACGTGCGATACAACAACCGCTTGATGTCATTAAACGAGGCACCCGTTTAAAAGGGGCTTACCCAGCCTACCTCGATGTGGTGAAACGTCAGCTTCGACAGGAGTATCGCGAAGAGGATTTGAATTCTGAGGGGATTCGTATTTTTACAGCACTGGATCCTTTAGTGCAGCAGAATGCGGCTTCTGCGTTAAGTGAACGTATCGCGTTGTTAGAAAAACAGTACGGCAAAAAAGCACAGCCTCTGCAGGGCGCAACGGTGGTTACCGATCCGCAAACAGGAGAGTTGTTAGCGGTTATTGGTGGACGTAATGCCCGATTTGCTGGATTTAACCGGGCCTTGGATGCTCGCCGCCCGATTGGTTCCTTAGTTAAACCGGCCACCTTCTTGGCCGCGTTAGAGAAGGGGTACACCCTAACGACACTGATCGAAGACAGCGCCTTTCAGATGCAGCAGCCGGACGGGTCGGTCTGGTCACCTGAGAACTTTGACGGCAAAGAGAAGGGTATGGTGCCCCTGTATGAGGCCATTTCGCGCTCCTACAATCTCTCCTCAGCACGTTTAGGTCTGGATATAGGAGTCGATTCGGTCATCGATATGTTGAAGCGACTAGGCGTTGATTCAGAGATCAAACCCTACCCATCGCTGCTATTGGGAGCGCTCAACTTGGCACCTATTGAAGTAGCGCAGGTCTATCAAACGCTAGCCGCGAATGGGTTTAGAATGCCGCTTCGCGCCATTCGTCGAGTGACCGATGCCTATGGGCAAGAGCTCTCTCGCTACCCCTTTAAGCTCAATCAAGTCGTTGATCCTAAACAGGTTCACTTGATTCATTACGCAATGCAATCAGTGGCTCGTGAGGGTACGGCTAGATCGCTCTACAGAACCTTGCCCGCCAACTTAAATGTGGCGGGTAAAACAGGGACATCTGATCAGCAGCGAGACAGTTGGTTTGCTGGATTTACCGGCAGCCGTTTAGCCGTTGTTTGGGTTGGCCGGGATGACAATGCGACCTTACCTTTTACTGGATCAGGCGGCGCATTAAAGGTGTGGACGGATCTGATGAAGAGAGAGCAGCCCGAACCCTATTTAGCTTTAAAACCTAGAGAGGTGGAGTACGTTTGGGTCGATGCATCTCAAAATGTTCAAACTGATCAGCAGTGTGAGGGGGCTCGTTCGGTTCCCTACATTCAGGGCACAGAACCGGTTCAACGTGTCAGCTGTGGTGGCAAACGCAAACCTGGGGAGGCGATTAAATCGCCATTAGACTGGTTCAAAGGTTGGTTTAATTAGATTTTCTGCAATCAACTGATTATTCTTAGTTCTTGTTAATCTTGATAACATCGAGCCGGTTCATGAATCTGTACCAATCTTTATCCATTACAGCTGTGCTGACCTTGCTGGTCGGTTGTGCGGGCCCAAGCCCTTACCTAACTCCGGTAGAGGAGCGCGATGTGTCGCCTCGCAATGCAAAGGTTGCACCCGGTGCGGTTGTTCCGGTGGAACCACGTGGTGATGTGAATGTTGCCCCCATCTACGATGTGCCGAACTTCGCACCAACTCAACCTTCACAACAACCCGTTCAAATTGCTCCCTCTGAGCCGCTCGCGATTGATGAAAGCTCCAACTCAGCAACAGTATCGTTGCTCGCTGAAGCAAAACAAGCCGCAGACAGAGGGGATCTGGCAGCTGCTGAATCCCAAGTTGAGCGCGCACTGCGTATCTCACCGCGCGATCCTCAGGTCTATTTGCATTTAGCGTCTATTAAACGCCGCCAGTTGAATCTGATTCAGGCAGAGCAGGTTGCGCTAAGAGGTGTTGCCGTTGCAACGGGACTTCCCGATTATCAGCGCAAACTCTGGCGTGAACTGGCGTTGATTCGCGAACAGGCAGGGGATGCAGCTGGCGCCGCTGCTGCACGCGCAGAAGCTACTCGATAAGTTGGAGCGGTCTTATTAAGGCCGCGATTTTATTTGAATGACTTATCGGTTATGAGTGTTAAGCCCTAGCATTAACCGCCTTAAATCGCGTTCTTGTCGTATCACCCTAATTACGAAGACATTTTCTTTCTCGATTCTGTAGACGATGCGTGAGGGTGGAGTGATCACTTCCCTGTAGTTTTGTAATGGAAGCTCAGGTAAGCGGCGACCTGATTCAGGATATTGTTCCAGTCGCCTGACGCTAGACAGTATTCTCTGCACTAACTGCTTTGCTGCGGCTCTGTCACTAATAGCAACATACTCTGCTAATTCTGAAAGGTCATCGATCGCTTTTTCTGTCCAGATTAGCTTAGCCATTTGTCCAACTTGGCTTCTACTTCAGCTTGAGTATGAACTTTGCCTTCAGCAACGTCTTTTTCACCAAGCGCAATCGCTTCAAGCAAAGCCAATCGGTTTTGCATGTACTCGTAATCTTCTACGTCTACTAGGTAGGCCGAAGGCTGTCCATGTTCTGTAATCAAGATAGGCTCCTTGTTGACGTGCAACTCACTAAGAATTTTAGTCGCGTGCCTTTTAAGGTTGGTTACTAACTCTGTTTTCATAGATAACCCCTGAGTTTTAAGTGATACAATTGTATCACTTTATCTAAATGGAATTCATCTCAGGGGTAACTTAAGGGGTCTGACCTTTCAGTCTGACCCCTTTATCGATGATCAAGATCACTCACTATGCCAAGCGGTTGCTAAGGTGTTGTTGAGAGTGTTTCTATCCTCCAGCGTCACCTCCTCTTCATCGAGTGCATCAAACTGGGCAATTGCATGAATGATGGCGTAGATATCAGCCATGTCAGCCCAGCCATCTTCAGTTTCTACCCTCTCAATGCCACTTTTATTAGCCGATTGAATTGTCACCTCCGTACTGGAATCACGGTCTTTTATCAGTAGCGAATCATTCAGCATCTCAAGTTGAAGACGCTCCCAGTTGATGCCTTCCAATACAAGCGTATCGCTCCCACTGCTATCGGCTATTTGGTCAGATCCATCATGCGCTCGAATAATGTAAGTATCATCCCCTTTTCCGCCTTCCAGCAGGTCATCCCCTTTACCGCCGGTTAACTGGTCATCGCCATTGCCGCCCATAAGCCTGTCTTGGCCACTGCCCCCAAAGAGATGATCCGTGCCGTTGTCGCCTGATAGCTTATCGTTTCCGGATCCACCATAAAGTTGATCCGACTCGTTGCCGCCAAACAGGTGGTCCGAACCGCTACCGCCATGCAGACGATCTTCTCCCTGATCACCAAATAGTTCGTCATCGCCGGAATCGCCATAGATGAGATCGTTGTTCTGATCTCCGTGGATAAGATCATCACCGCCACCTCCGGATATAGTATCGTCACCACCATGACCACTGATGACATCAGCAGAGGCTAAGCCTTGGATATGATCATCGCCGTTGCTGGTCGCAAGCGTCTGCTGGGCAATGTCCGATAGATTCATCTGTTCACCGTTACTGAACTCAATCAATTTGATGGTGTCGAGTGAGATAAGATCGCCATTAAAGAAGGATTTGACGGTAATTAGATCCCCCGGCTGCCCTGTTTCGATTAAGAGATCATCGTTGATCCGGCTGATATCAACTTGCTTTTTGCTAATAGTGGAATCAAACAACACCCTATCGATGGAGTCACGGTCGCGGTTGTTGATCACATCTTGACCGTGACCTCGGCTAAAGAGGTAGGTGTCTTTGCCTTTACCTCCTTGCAAAACGTCAGCCCCTTCACCACCTACTAACAGGTCACCTCCTTCACCTCCAGATAAGTGATCATCTCCACGGTTACCTATTAAATGGTCGTCACCACCGGCGCCCTCTAGGTATTCATTGGCATCGGCTCCCTGCAACCTATCATCCCCCTCAAGTCCATAGAGCCTATTGGAGTCTAGTGATTGGTAGAGGCTGTTAAGCTCAAAAATAGAGTGCTGTGTTGAACCCCCCTCCGCATTCACTAGTTCAATTGTTTCAATCAGATTGGGTGTGATAATACCTTTGTCATAGACCTGTTTGATGGTGATCTGATCTCCCGTCAATTGACCGTTTTGGTCTGAGAATTGGATCAGTAGATCCTCTCCAGAAGTTCCAATGCGTCGAAGAGTTAGCTGATCAGATTGCTCTATTCCAACGATGCGAATTGTGTCTCTGCCGGAATGTTCAATGTAGGTGTCTTGCCCATCCCCTTGAGTAAATAGGTAAAGATCATCCCCGGAACCACCGTAAAGTGTGTCATTACCTTGATTGCCTTGAAGTGTATCCGCCAGATCGGAACCGAATAAATAATCGTCGCTGTTGCCGCCTTTCGTCGAAAAGTGAGTGATCACTTCTGATAGATTAAGAGCTTTGCCATCATAAAAACGTAGGGTTTCAATGGTGCCCTCCTGAAGGCTGCCATCAAAGTCGAATACGTTTTCTAACCGAATAGCAGCGCCACTTTTTGCGCCATCTTCATTCAGCAGAAGAATATCGATGTGACTGATGCCTCGCTCAAACAGAAGGTTGCTGACTGAAATACCCTCGCCAAATAGAAGTACATCGTTTCCTTGGCTGTCATAGATTTGATCAGAGCCGTCTCCAATGCTGTAGTGGTAAATATCATTACCCACGCCGCCAAAGAGTTGGTCGTCGCCTAAACCACCGGTGATCAGATCATCATCATTTGAGCCCGTCAGGGTCTCAGAAGCATCTGTACCTGTGATCTGTGAATCAATAAGCCACGGGGCAAGAGCTGGGTTCTCTTTCAGATCATCCATTACATCGTCATAAGCGGGCGACAGATTCGATAGCTGCTGCACTGTTTTGAAGAGTAGATTGGCTTGTGACAGGTCGTTTTGATCGATAAGGCTTTGCAGATGGGCCTCGAAATCCGCGGTATCTGGAGCGAACTGACCGGTGCTTGAATCAAATTTAACCCCAATCAAATCAAAAGCCTCAGCATAGTGGGTTTGGGCGTTGAGCTGCCCTTCGACATAGTCGCTAAACGCTTTGAATTGTGCGATCAGAACCGGTGCCGCGCGGCCATGTGGGTTTGGGTCATGTTCGCCCCAGCACCAGGTACCGACATAGTCTTTAGCCGTTAACTCTTCTAACGCCTCAAGCTGTCGAGCATCCATGACGTGCCCATAAATGCGGCTTGGGTCGCGACTGTAGGGGTCGACGTCGGCTACCCCCGTCCACTGGTAGATGATCTCATTAACCAACGCAGATCGTGCAGCAGGGTCGGACTCTTGAATGAACTGGTCAACCATCGATTTGAGCTCTGTATTGTGTGTCATTACCTGTTGTAGGTTGGCCACATAACCCCAGCCCTTACTATCAGGGTAGTTGATTAGGTCATCAGCTGTTTGAGTGGAATCCTGATAGATGGATTGCGTTTCATCAGTTTGAAACCAGACATCGACCAGCTCATTGGAAGGGCTATTTGTATTTGCAAACGAGCTCGTTTGAATGAAGTGGTTGCCTTGTTGTTGCTGTGAATCTTCAGAGTAGTCCAGGTTGATCGATGTGATTCCGAGCTCTTCTAGAGTTTTCAGTTCAAACTCTTGAGTTTGTCCATCTAAATTGAGGTCTTGCCAGACTTTAAGCGCTTGGAAATCTCGATCAAACTCATCGATCACCCCATCGGAATTAGAGTCGTACTCTTTTAGAGCCTCAAACCCATTGGCGGCCGTTTCTCCGATAGATAGCTCGGTGTTATTACCAAACAGCTCCGTTCCGTCATCGATTTTGCCATTATTATTCAGGTCGATGGCCAACACGCCATCATCAGGTGATACCCATCCAGTTTTTTCAGCAAAACCATCGCCAGCGTGGTCGAAATAGACACCTTGATCAATACCAATAGTTTCGACTCCGTCTCCGTCCAGATCTAAAACGAGTGGTGAGGTGATCGACTCTGCATTGGCGAAACTGGGTGCCTCAACATATTGATCGTTCGCTGCAAACTCCCAATCGTTCCAGGTGAGTTCCACATCAGGCTGATGCAAAATCATGTCAAAGATAGGATCAAGAGCCCCTTGTTCAGCTAAGTGCTCTCCTAAATCAGTAGCTAATGGGTAACTGGTTAAAATAGAACCCAAAAGACGCGTCTGTGGAGTAGGGATTGCATACAGTATTGAGCCAAGTGTAGATATATAGTCTGATAAATTTGCTGTTCCTTCTTTGTGTTTATCTAATGTATCCGCTATGGAAGATGCAAAAGTTAAGCTGGCGAAATGGTGTTGTATAACCTTAAGAAGGGTGGATTTGTTGTTGTCTGGAATTGTATCTATCGTTGCGCCGATAAGGGCTATACCAGCCGCAGCAGCTTGTAGCGGTGTACTGTCCTTGCTCTCAAAAATACCTATAGCATCATCAAAACTTTTAATTGATTTAGCTAGCTCAAAAACATCCAGTAGTTCCTCGCGAAGATTGCTCATAGTAAAAGTCCTTTTTTACTTTGTTTAGTTTTTTATAAATTGTGTACTACTAGAAATACCCAGGTAGCCACTAAGATTTGTAGTAAGAAGAAAAGAATTTTCCCTAAAGTATTGATTCCAATTACCTTCCACTTAGTTAAGTAGATAGATATCAGCATCACAAAAAGGGTCATAAAAAACACCTTTGTATTGTGCTCTGGAGGTACAAAAAACATAGATATAAGGGTTATGACAAACGTTAGCTTCCATATCACAACATCTTTAACCGTTATGTTTTCTGTATTCATACCATCACCTTCAAAACACGCACCATCAATACAGGTATCAACAGGCCAATGAAAAATGGATTGGCGAAATCCACCCATCGTCCTACTTTGATTTTTTTATATTTGATGTAGCTACACAATCCGACAGCAGATGCTGTTGCGGCAGCGTAGAGGTTGAAGTTATCGGGTCTTATGAATACTAATAAGATCAGAAAACCCATAATGATTGAGGTGGTCCATTTCAGAATGGATAACAATTTTTTCATCTATCGCTCCTCTATTGAGTCTGTTTTCATTCTTAGTAACGGTGAAAGTAGATATTCGATGATCCTCCTTTTGCCTGTTTTTAATTCCGCGCTGACGCTCATCCCGGGTTGCAGGGGGTGGGAATTGCCGTCGATTTCTAAGGTTTCTGAGAAGAGTTTAAGTTCTGCAGGAAAGAGTAAAACGCCTTGTTCATTTTGATGTGCATCGGCGCCAAGGTGAACGATCTCAGCATCGATTACGCCGTATTTTGTGAACGAGAATGCATCCACTTTAATTTCGGCGCGTTGGCCTGTTTGTACAAAACCTACATCGCTGTTTTGCAACCAGGCTTCGACTCTTAATGATTGATTCAGTGGCACAAGATTCATTAGGGTCTCAGCGCTGGTAGCGATAGCGCCAACTGTAAATGCGTTGAGATCACTGACTATCCCGTCAATCGGTGCGCGAATGTTATGCTGCTCAATAAACCACTCTAATTGGGTGATATCGCCGTTAAGAACTCTGGCTGCCTCTTGCAGTCGAAGCAGCTCGTTCAACGTCTGCGCTTTGCTCTCTGCTTTAAATGCTTGGATCTGCTTTTGAATTGAAACGGCCTGGCTCAAGGTTGAAGCTACGTCCAGTTGTAAAGCCCTTAGGCTACCCTCCACTTCAATAAGCCGTTGGCGTTGGGTAAGAAGAGCACTCTTTGATGCAGCACCGTTGTTAACCAATGACTCAATCGCTTCTGTCTCTGCCTCTACAATTGAGTAGAGCTGTGACATTGAATCAAGTTGCGTTTTAGCCTGTGAATGACTCAATTCTGAGCTGCGCAGTTGCGCGTTTAACTGTTCAAGTTTCTTGTTATAGCTCTCTATCTGTTCTGAAAAGAGCGCCTGTTGAGGGTTAGAGGATGACAGCAGCTTGACGTTGCCTTTCTCTAAATACTCAGCAAAGAGCCGGGTGCGTTCTATCTCGTGTTGCTTAAACTTCTGTTGCTCCAGTTTCTGCTGGAGTTGATTAAAAGGTTCTGTGGCATCCAGTTCAATTAGGGTTTCACCGGCATGAACCGCATCACCATTGGTGATGTTGATCGAATCGATTTTCCCTGTGATAGACGATTGAACTCGTTTTGTTTGTCCGGTTGGTATGACTTTTCCAGATGCCCTTGCCACAATGTCTACCTCACCAATAGACGCCCAGGTGAGGCCTGACATCATCAGCAGGGCGATTAAGTAGGCAGTTACCCTCGGCCATTTCTTGGGTGGTCGCTCTTGAATCATTAGCGCACCAGGTAAAAAATCGTGCAGCTCTTTTGATGTCAGCCTCATGCGATGGCCTCCTTAAATTCTGATGGTTGATCGGCCGATTGAAGACGAAACATTTCGGCGTAGCGACCGTTTAATCTCAACAGCTCTTGATGGGTGCCAGACTCAGCTAACTCGCCTTGATCAAGTACAATAATTCGATCGCAGTGTCTTACTGTGTTCAGGCGGTGCGAGACGGTGATGACGGTGCGCCCTTTGCAGATCAAGTGCATCTGCTGACGGATTTTCTCTTCTGAAATGTAATCGAGCGCGCTCGTTGCCTCGTCAAAGATCAGAATTTTAGGGTTGCTGATCAGGGCTCTCGCTATCGCGATTCGCTGGCGCTGCCCCCCTGAGAGGTTGCTGCCACGCTCACCCACCAAGGTGTCATAAGCGGCTGGAAGCTCAGTGATAAACGCGTGTGCACCGGCCAGTTTGGCGGCTTTGACAATGGTTTCCAGTGATTCGCCGGGTGTGCGTATTGCAATGTTGTCGCGCACACTTTTATTGAATAAAAAACTCTCTTGTGGAACGACGCTGATATTGGATCTAAGCCAATCGGTATTGACCTGTGCTAAATCGATACCATCAATGAGCACCTTTCCTAAGTTGGGTAGGTAAGTTCGTTGAATCAGCTTGGTCAGTGTGCTTTTGCCAGAACCTGAAGCGCCGACAATACCAATCGATTCGCCGGCTTTGATCTCAATGTTGATCCTATTCAGAACCGTGGGGCTATTCAGACTGTAGCGAAAACTGACGTGTTGAAAGGCAATGGAGCCTTGCAAGCTAGGGAGAGACGCTTGACTTGTCTGAGCGTCAGACTCAGAGGGCGTATTGAGTATATCGCCGAGACGTTTCAAGGATATACCCGCTTGTTGGACGTCTTGCCAGAGTTGAACCAGTTTCAAAATGGGTGCACTGACTCGACCCGCGATCATATTAAATGCGATCAATTCACCGATGGTTAACTGATTGTCCATGACCAGAAGGGCACCAAACCAGATAATTAACACCGTGGTGAACTTGCTAATAAACTGAGCAATTTGAGTCGCGATATTACCGAGGTTTTTAGCTTTGAAGCCGATGCTGGTCGCTTGGGCAATCTGCTTTTCCCAGCGTTGCTGCATCTTTGGCTCAAGCGCCATTGATTTAACGGTATCGATGCCCGTGATCGATTCAACCAGAAACGCTTGGTTTTCGGCACTGCGTTTGAAACTCTCATTTAAGCGATGGCGCAAAGTGGGTGTGATGAGTATAGATAACAGCAAGTAGCACGGAAGTGACCCAAGAACGATCCACGTGAGCGTAGGGCTAAACATCCAAAGCACAGCGATGAAGAGCAGAAGAAAGCTAAGATCAATCATCAGGGTCAATGCACCCCCAGTGATGAACTCCCTTAGTGTGTCTAGCTCTTTGATTCTCGCCACGGTATGCCCTACTTGGCGTGAATCGAAATAGGCTGCAGGTAAGCGCATGACATGGTTAAAAAGCTTAGCGCCAAGCTCCACGTCAATTCTGCTGGTGGTATGAACCATCAGGTAGTTGCGAACGATGCCCATCACCAATTCAAACATCAGCAGTGCAGCAAATCCGATGGCCAGAATATCCAGCGTAGTGAAGCCTCTATGCACCAGCACTTTGTCCATAACGATTTGAAAGAAAAAGGGCGTGGCTAGGGCAAATAGCTGAAGGAATACAGAAATTATGATGGCTTCGGTAAAAATCCCTTTGTGTTTAATCAGGGAAGGGATAAACCATTTCAGATCAAATCGGCGATCATGACCTAGGGTTTCTCGCTCTTTAATGAAAATAATTCTGTTATCCCAGAGCTGATCAAACTCTGCCAAATTGAGTTTTCTGGGTGTGGTCTCGCCGGGCTTGATGACTAAGCAGAACCAATCCTGCCCATTTTGATTAACGCGAAGAAGGGTGAGGTATTGCCCATCGGACATAGGTGCTGCAACGGGCATAAATTCATTGTGTAAGTCACTGATTTTACAGTTTCTTATCCCTGCTTTTAGGTTAAGTGAGTTTAGCGCTCTTATGAAATCCGTTTCTGTCAGTGTGGATTTGGATGTTTGCCATTGATGGCGCAACTGCTCTGTATCGCAAGCTTTATGTCTAAGCTTGGCTAATGTCGTAATGCTGTATATGGCTGATTCAAATGAATTCACAATAACTATCCCTCCGTGGACACCTCATTAAGGTTTAGCAGAGGATTTGAAAATGTGCGTAATTTTTTTGTTTTTTATTCCACTAGTTAGTCTTAGATTTGCGATGGCCATCATTTTTTAGAAAAAAACGACAAATTTTTTTAGTTTTTTAAAATCTACCTGAAAGTCAATATCCATAGGGGTTTGAGAGAGATGTTGCTCTGGGTTTTTGTTAAAAAATCGAACTTTTTTAAACTTTTTTTCATTTTTTATTACGCAAAAATTTAAATCTTGTTCTATACCTATATACATCCCCGACGGAATGGGGATAACGAGAGAGATCTCGAATCGGTTTTCCACCTAACCAATCCATCCAGCATAGTGGATTAGTTAGTGAGCTCCCCCTTCGCTCCTGAGAGCTGATTGAAATCGACATGTTGATCGATCAAGGATGATCCGATGCATGCAAATACCCAAAGGGATTTGGGTTTGGAGAGGGATCTTCGGCAATTGCCAAAATCTGATGCGCCGCGAAAAGAGGGAGTTTTTCAATGCGCATCAACCATATATTTAACCGTGTTATGAGGGCGGTTAAGGGTGCCGCAGGATGGGCACAGCAGGGAGGGATCCCTGAACGATAGACTCTGACTCTGTAGTGTTCCCTAGCAGGCACTACAGTTTTACAGGAATGAGTCCCTTCGATTGAGTCTGTCGTTTAATGTCCAGTGATGTGATCGGCAAAGGATGGCAATGATGCATTACACTCAAACCTCAACGGAGTGAGGTTTGGAGAGGGATCTCAAGTTTCGACTAAAATCTGTTGCGTGGCGAGAAGAGGGAATTTTTCAAAGCGCACCCTATTTTTGATTTAGTTACCTAGGTAGCTAAAGGAGCCAACGGAGTGGCTCGTATGGGAGTGATCCCAGTAAAGTGAACTGCAATGGATTGCTGTGAGCTTTACAAACACTTCAAAGGATTGAAGTGATGAGAGGGATCTCAGGCAAATGCCAAAAATCTTACGCGCCGCGAGAAGATGGAATTTCTCAAGGCGCGTTCTTTTTTGTTTATAATGCTTTTAAGAATAGTTCTTGAGACAAAGTCATGTATAACTGGTTCGTTATTCAATCAAAGCCTGGTCAACTGTTTAAAGCCCAATTTGAGCTTGAACAGCAAGGTTTTGAAACCTACCTGCCGCTGCTTAAAACTGAGCAAATCAAACAAGGAAAGCGAACTGAAATAGAGACACCGCTTTTTCCAGGTTATCTATTCATTTACCTCTCCAAAGAAGAGAGTAATTGGCGCCCTATTCGATCAACACGCGGAGTGGCTAAGCTGATTAGCTTTGGAAATGAACCGGCTATCGTGCCAACAGCTGCCGTCAATGCCATTCGAGCTCAGTTAAGGCACATCGATTCTGAAAAGCAGTTCACCAAAGACGATAAGGTTTCTATCAATGATGGGCCATTCAAAGACCTGCAAGCAGTGTTTTTAGAATACGACGGTGAACAAAGAGCGTTTGTCTTGCTCGAGTTATTGGGGCGTTGGCAGAAGATGTCCGTAGAGCTGTCGGCTCTTAGTTAGAGGCCGTAACCTCCCAAATCGGCGTACACTCCTCAATTTGAAGTTCGGCTGGGTTTACGTTATCGACCCAACTTTGCAGATACCTTAATGTGGTTGTCTCTTTTCGCCATCCGCCACGCAGCATAATCTTCTCTAACGGCACGCCTGCATTCAACATATCCAGAGCAGCGCCTACTCGAAACGAGTGGCCGCTTAAGTGTGGCAGATCTCTACGCCTAGCCCTATATTGCAGATCGACCAGAATAATATTAATGGATGCCGGGTTGAGTTTGTCACCCAAGGTTTTGTTGTCTTTGCGGATGGATCGCAGAATACGCCCCTCTGTAGCACCGATTCGACGCTTCCATTTATTTATCTTGGTTGCTAGTAGATCGCTTATAGGGATGAGTTTGCCATCGCCCAACTGATCGGTTTTAGAGCGTTTAAGGTTTAACGCAAAGTGACCGTTTGGAAGTGTCTTTAAGTCCTCGAAACAGAATGAACAGATCTCTGAGGAGCGGCGCATGGTCTCATAACCGATTCTAAGCAGAAGTTCATTGCGCCGACCGGCTAGAGAGGAGTCACATTTTTTTAAAAGTTGCTCTAAAAGATCGAGTGTCAGCGGGTGCGCCTGTTTCTGCTGCCTACCGATTTTTCGATGCATCTTTTTCAGAGCAATTTTAACTTCTGGTGTTTTGGTAGGACTACCAAAGCCAGAGAAAAAGCAGATGGATCCCAACGTGTCTATACGGCGTCGAATCGTTGCACTCTTCTGACGTTCGGACATATCGGCGATGTAGGCTGCTAGATCTGAAGCTTTAGGGGGTAGAGGATCTAAACTATTGGATATTGCCCAGTTAGCAAAGTGCTTAAAGTCACTGCGATACGCTTTGAGGGTGTTTTCAGCAAAGGCACCATCGAGTTGTGCCATCAAATCATCTAAAAATTGTTTTACGTCCATCACTTACCTCCCTGTATCGTGATGTTTTAAGTGTAGACGCAAAGTGTGGATACTGTTTTAAAAAGTTCATAGATAAAAATGTATCAAAAATTTATCAAAAACACTATATTGTAAAAAATATGAAACAAAAATGGTGTTTTAAGTGGACGCTGAAAATATTGGGATAGCAATAAAGCAAGAACGAAAACGCTTGAACGTAACCGCTGAAGCATTGTCAGGTGCTTCGGGTATTTCAAGAGTTACATTGCATCGAATTGAGAAAGGTGAGGGAGCATCAAGCTTGAATAGCTATCTCGCTGTAGTCGATGCGTTAAATCTTGAGCTAACGTTAGCCGAGAAAGTAAAAGAGGGGTCTCGCCAGCTCAATCCAGATGACTTTATCCCTGTCATCATTCGACTTAAAGACTATCCAGAACTTAAAAAGCTCTCTTGGCATATAACGGGTAGAGACTACCTAAAACCTTTCGAAGCACATGCCATTTACGAAAGGAACTCCCGTCACTTTGATGAAAATGAAATGGCAGAATCAGAAAAGTTATTGATGGCAAATTTAAATAGAGCGTTTTCATGAAGACTTGCGATTACAATTTTAAAAGACCCCACCATCAACTTATTGCTAAGGTGCTTGAGGCGATTAATACAGATCTCTTTGATATGAGTGAGTGCTTTTTTGGTGGAGGAACGGCAATCGCCCTTGCTTATGGGGAATACCGAGAATCTATTGATATAGATTTTGTGGTCTCTAGCAAGGAAGGTTATCGCGCATTGCGAGAGGTAGCGAAAGGACACCAAGTGGGATTGGGTCTGTTTAAAGAGCACCAAGAAGGGTTAGCTATAGATCGAATGCGAATGGATCAGTATGGAATACGTATGGTGGTGAGTATTAACGAAAGTGCATTGATAAAATTTGAAATAGTGAATGAGGGTAGAGTAGAGATTCAAAAGCCTGGTGTAGTCTCGAGGATATGTGGAGTATCCATATTGAGTAGGCTTGATATGGCGACTACAAAATTACTTGCTAATTCAGATCGTTGGGCGGATCGCGCGGTTTATTCTAGGGATATTATTGATTTATCGATGTTGGGACTATCAAAGAAAGAGCTTGGTCAGGCCATCTCCAAAGCTGAAACAGCCTATGGATCCTCAATTATGCAAGATTTGAAAAAGTCACTTACCTACCTAACTGAAACACCGAAACGACTCGATCAATGTATGGAGGCAATGAGTATCGATCTCCCTAGAGCTGTGCTGTGGCAAAAATTGAAAAAGTTAGAGCGAGATTCCGCTAATTGTTTGTAACATCTTATAGGTAATTCGGTTCCTGAGTGCCTTATTAAAGTCTGCATATTAGATCGATATAACTAACAATGCTTTGTAAAGGTATTGCAACATTGTTAGTCTATGTTCATAGATTGAACGAACGTTTTAAATGTAACCGCACTGTGGCAAGCAGGGGCGGTAGCGTGCCTAAATGACCCAAAACAGCGATACCCTTGAATACGATTACCGGGTTCTTCAGTTAATAGAAGAGCGCCCAGATATTTCACAGCGCGAACTGGCTTCGCAGCTGGGGGTGAGTGTGGGTAAAACCAACTACGTATTGTCTGCACTCATAGAGCGTGGCCTGGTTAAAGCGGAAAACTTCAAGCGTTCAAATAACAAATCCGGTTACTTGTACCTTCTGACTCCCAAAGGCATTTCAGATAAAGGGGTTATTACTGCGCGATTCTTAAAACGGAAGGTGGAAGAGTACGAGCGTTTAAAGGCTGAAATAGCGGACATTCAATCAAGAATCGAAGAGTGAGTGTTGAGAACTAAAAATCAAAATTGGGTACGAGGTGTTGCTTTAGAGTGGTTTTTCCCTGGGCAAAACCATGAGATGCACATTCGACAAAACATCGCTTTCGCATCTATAATGACGCATATTAAGTGTTTATATGGTGTCTATTATGGATATAACTAAAGATATTCGACCGCTAACTGAATTTAAGCGAGATACGGCTAACTTTGTAAGTCATTTAAAAGATAGCGGTCGACCTTCCATCTTAACCGTGAATGGAAAGCCTGCCCTTGTGGTTATGGATGCAGATGCTTGGCAAGAAGCACAGGATCAACTTGAATACGCGCAAAGTGTGGCAGGAATTCGTAAAGGCCTATCTCAAGCCCTAGATGGTGACGGACTTGAGGCGAGTGACTTTTTTGCGACGTTAAAATGAAGCATTACGCTGTCGTTATTACGCCATTTGCTGGGGAAAACATTCTTGAGGCTTTCAGGTGGTATCAGCTTGAAAATCCTGTTTATGCCGCGAAATGGAAAAGTGGCCTTGAGGAAAAAATTCTAAGCCTGGAGATATTTCCTGAATCGCATCCTTTGGCGCCTGAAAACTCCGAGTTCGAAGAAGAAATCCGACAATTACTGTATGGAAAAGCAAGCCGTTGGAGAGTTCTTTTTACTGTTATAAATTCCAAGGTTTACGTTCTCCATGTGCGACATGGTCAAAGAGATTATTGGCGACCTAGTGTTAGATAGTTTTAACCGATTGGTTGAAAAGTTTTGTCGCTAAGCCCCTAATGAGTGCGCGATACGTGGCCCTTATCGCTATCTAAAGTAGATTAAAATAGAAAGGTTTAGTGTTTTTAAATTTCAAGGTTACCTCAAGGATATTTGGGTTGTCTCCAAGAAGTGTCATTCTGTTCACTGTTTTTTGAAATTTTTATGATCTGGCTCGCAGAGTGAAAAGATTTAAGTAAGAGAGTTTTGGTAACATGAAAAAAGTTCTAACCGTATTTGGTACACGTCCCGAAGCTATCAAGATGGCACCGCTTATCCACGCTCTGTCTGAAGATAACCGGTTTGAATCGCGTGTCTGCGTGACCGCTCAGCACCGTGAAATGCTCGATCAAGTACTGGGGCTGTTCGAGATCGCTCCAGAATACGATCTGAACCTGATGAAGCCTGGCCAGACACTGAGTGATGTTACATCTGCGATTTTGAAGGGCATGGAGAGCGTGCTGGATGACTTTAAACCAGATGTAGTGCTTGTACACGGTGATACCGCGACAACATTCGCTACAGCGTTGGCGGCCTACTACAAGCAGATACCCGTCGGTCATGTTGAGGCAGGTTTGCGCACCGGAAATATCTACTCCCCCTGGCCGGAAGAGGGCAATCGCAAGTTAACGGGAGCGTTGGCGCGGTATCATTTTTCACCCACGGATACGTCGCGTCAGAATCTGCTGAACGAGAATGTGGATCCATCAACCATAGCAGTGACCGGAAATACCGTTATAGATGCACTGCTGTGGGTGAAAGAGAAGCTCGATGCTGACTCGGCGATGCAGGCGGAGTTGGCTGCTCTATTTCCGATGTTAGATGCTGAGAAAAAGCTTATTCTTGTAACAGGTCATCGAAGAGAGAGCTTCGGTGGCGGGTTCGAGCGTATTTGTGAAGCCTTACGACAAATTGCGAGTAAGCACCCAGAGGCGCAGATCATCTATCCTGTTCACCTCAATCCAAATGTGCAGGAGCCGGTTAATAGGTTGTTAAGTGACGGTGACAATGTGCATTTGATACCGCCGCAGGATTATCTTCCATTTGTGTACCTTATGACCAAGAGTCATCTGATTCTGACGGACTCGGGTGGTATTCAAGAAGAAGCACCATCGCTCGGAAAACCTGTGTTAGTAATGAGGGATACGACCGAACGACCAGAAGCAGTTCAAGCAGGAACCGTAAAACTGGTGGGCACTAATGTGAGCTTGATCGTAAATGAGGTGGAACGCCTGCTGAATGACGTAAGTGAATATTCTGTGATGTCCCGCGCCCACAACCCGTATGGCGATGGTTCAGCTTGCAAGTCAATTATAAAGGTATTGGCAACGGGTTTGTAAAAAATAAAATATTTAATTTGTAGAAGGCTAAAGGTCTTATGAAAAAACTCAATATAGTAGTGATAGGTCTAGGATATGTTGGACTGCCGCTGGCTAGTCATCTTGCACTAGCTGGCCATCGAGTGAAAGGATTCGATATCGATGGCACAAAACTACAGAAGCTCAGTAAGCGAATCAATATCGATAATATCCTTACGAAGGATGAAGTATTCGGACTAGAAAAAATTGATTTTATCGATGACTTAAACGAATCCTTTCAAGAAGCAACTGTATATATTGTTACAGTTCCGACACCGATCGATGAAAGCAGAATTCCAGATATGCAACCGCTGTTTGGCGCATCCGAAGCGCTAGGAAAAGTAATTCAGAAAGACGATATTGTTATTTATGAATCAACTGTGTTTCCAGGTGCTACAAGAAATTACTGCATTCCGAAAATAATTGAAAATAGTGCCCCGCGTGGAATAATGGAGATTAGATTTGGTTATTCTCCTGAACGAGTTAACCCAGGGGATCATGATCGTACTTTGGATAAAATAATAAAGATTGTGTCTGGGAGCGATCCTGAAACGACGATTAAAATAAAAACGCTTTATGAAAGCATTATATCCGCTGGAGTATTTGTTACCTCAACCATTGAAGAAGCAGAGGCCGCGAAAATAACGGAAAACATTCAACGTGATGTCAATATAGCACTTGTAAACGAACTAGATACTATTTTTAAAGAACTTGAAATCAACACTTTAAATGTGATTGAAGCAGCTTCGACAAAATGGAACTTTATGAAGGTTTTTCCGGGATTAGTCGGAGGCCATTGCATAGGGGTAGACCCATATTACATGATACACATTGCAAAAAAATTGAATGTGCCGCCGGCGCTAATCGAAAATGCTAGGCAAGTAAACGAAAGCTATCTTAATTTTGTTCTGAATGGCTTCTATAAATGGATCATAAAAAAGGAAATCAATATTTCGGATGAACGAGTTATGTTTTTTGGAATAACCTTTAAACCTGATTGCGCCGATACAAGAAACTCAAAAAATTTAGAAGCCTATCATAGCCTAAAAAAAATCATACCGAATTTGACATGTTACGATCCATATTTAAGCAATACAATATCTGTTATTCCCACGATAATTATAATAGGCGCAAAACATAAAGAGTTAGGTGAAGCTAACGATTATTTCAAAGATGAAACTGTAAAAAAATACAGCTTAACGCTATGATAAAAGTACTAAGCCAAGCATATTCCGTTCGTCGAAATAAAGTACTAGAAAAGCTAAATTGTTTAGGAGACTTGGACTGGGATTTCTTCGATGCAATAGATGTAAATGGAATCCATAACTTTGACGATCATACTTCGCAGAAGCGCTACGAAAGGCAAGTATCAAACCCCGAGAAAAGTTGTGCTGTCTCACACTTTAAAATCATTACTGATGAGAAAACAAATCTTGTATTTGAAGATGACTTTAAGTTGTTAGTTAAAGTAAATTTTAAAGAAATAGTTGATCAGTTGAACAATTTGAATCACCCGGCAGTGCTGATCTTGGGTCATTCGAGAACATCGCCTAGGGATTTCTGGCTTCAAAAATTAAAACAACCACTAATCAACAAACATTTTCTAGCAAATCGTGTTGTTGGCGAAAACTATAAAATAAACTTCTATGGAGCTGTGGGGTACGCGTTTAATGATGAATTTAAATGCACGATGCGTTTAGTAGAGTCAGTTTCTTGGGTGGCGGATGATTGGAACACAATAAAGGAAATAAGCAAATGCCGGATCTATCATCTTTGGGACAAAATCATTGTAGAAGACATCGATGAAACTTATCACAGTAGCTTAGAAAACAAAGTTCATTTTCGTCATGATTCAAGAAAAAAAATAATCTCGAATATTTTCAAGGCGCTGAGAGCTCAGCTAATATACATATTAAATCAAAAGTACTTTTCCTATGATTCTAATCATACACAATGAGGGAGACCTTTATAATCTTGATGATTGTAGCGGAACCGGATACCAGATAGTGAAATTCTGTTCACTTTTCTCAAGATCAGTGCAAATAGATGAGCGATATGTAGATGAAAAATTGATAAAAATCTACGATTCGGTGGGTTCAATCGTCATATTTGTTACACGAGCTACTAATTATTTGAAAAGTTTTAAGTCAGCTAAGACGATATATTGGAGTCATAATTTCTACCTTCCGCCCAATAAGTCAGAGATTCATGCCTTCGATAAAATTGTTGGTGTATCCACATTTCATCAGTTATGGCTAACGTTGAAATTCAGAAGGCCTTGTTACCGAGTTTACAATACTTATAATATAGAAAAACCAACGAATATTTTAAGAGACTATAATAAACTATCAGTAGCCTTTGTGGGCAGCTTGAATAAATCTAAGGGTTTTCATGATTTTATAGATATAGTAAATGAAGTTGCTAAATGTGTTGACTCGGTAACAGTAAAAATATTTGGAGATGGTAACTCTGCCCATCTTATTAAACCTTTAACAAAAAATTCTTCTGTAATTGTAGAGTATTATGGTCGTAGAGATAAAAAATTTATTCATAAGCAGCTATCAACAACGATATTTCTGCTATATGGATTAAGCGAAAGCGGCCCATCTGAAACTTTTGGTTTATCTTTCCTCGACGCTCAAATGTGTGGTTGCCTTCCGATAACAATTAACCGAGGTGCATGTATCGAAATTGTCGATGCGTCCTTGCATGCCTATTCTTTAAAGCATAACCAGAGCCAGATTATAGATCTGCTGTGTAATTATAAACCTGAAAATGCTGAAGAGTATTCGACAGCCCTTGTCGATGGTTACACTGCAAGTTCAAAGTTCAGTGATTCCAATTTCAAAAAAACATGGGGAGACGTGTTAGATTCTAGAAATTGGCCAAATTACGATCTGTCTTTAGCTATGAGATACTTTGTACGTGAATTTCGTAAGTTTACTATTAAAAAGCTCAACCGCTAGTCTCCTTAATAGCGGCATAAATATAGTGCAGGTAATTTATATTTATGCGAATTATGATTCGAGTTCTGTTAACAAATACCTTACTTTTATGTCGGTTGTGGTAACCGTTGATTTGATTTGTTCGTTACAGCTAAATAGTTTTATTTCGCGGGAAAAAAAAATCACAAGGGAAATTGTTCTGGCGTGCGCTAAGTTTGAACAATTTAATTTTCTATTTGCGATACCGTTAGTGTCTTCGGTAATATTGTTCTTCTCGGAAGACCCTTACTTGTTGATCGTTTGCGTGATGTTTTTTTTCAGAAATATTTACACTATTAATGGTTTTCTTCGAAGAGAATTTGCGGAGCACATATTTTTCAATTTTCTGCTTATATCTACGATATCAAAAACTTTAGTGGTTTTTTTTCAATTCGATATTTATTTCCTTCTGGCTCTCTATTGTTTTTTTGATTCGCTCATGGTAATTATGCTTAATTGGTTTTTAAAGTGGCGATATGATGCTTCTCTCTTTGGGTTTCCAAGATTTGACTTAAGTATTTTAAAATCGGTCGCAAAATTGAACCTCCACCAATTGATCAATCTCCCATTTAATCAGTTTGATGTGGTTTTGCTTAACTTGTTTTATCCGCCTACCGATGTGAATAATTATAAATTCGCAAGGAGAGTTGTTGGGTTTTCAGGTCGTGTAATTAATCCTATGAATAACATATTGCTAAATTACTTGATAAAGGGTGTTTTGGCAGATAAGACAATTTTAAATGTTATGTTTGCGATAGGCGCTTTATGCTTTATTACTTTACTGTACTTTTTCATAAATCCGATTGTTACAGTCGAGTTTACTTATAAGAACGTTCTAATCAATAGTGAGAGTTTGGTTGTGGGGTTTTTCGAGATTCTTCTTGTTTTATCCTCGTCGCTTTATATAGTGTATTTGTATAGAAAACATGATGCAAGATATCTAAAAGTTGTGCTTCTGGGCAACTTAACGGGGTTGACCTGTTTGTATTTTGTTGCACCGCTACATGTTGTATTTGGGACCTACGCCGCGACAATATTTTTTATGGGATTGCTTTATGCGCGCAAGTAAGTACTATATTTCGCTTATATATTTATCTTTTTTTAGCTTTATTGTATTTGCTATTCCTCATGGTGTTGACTGGCAAGCTTATAGTTCAATATATGTTAATTTTGAAAGGTTCTACTTCCTTAGAGAGCCGCTGGGTTGGCTTGTTTCAATTGCGTTTCGTGATTTTGACAATGGGAATACTGCTGCTGCTCTTTTGATTGGGTTGATGCTGATTACATCGAGCGCCTTTATATTGCATTCTGACAGACGCATGAGTTTTGTCGTTGGTTTTCCTGTTTTATTTTTGCTTGTATTTAGCAACTTTTTTTTACTTCTTAGTGTAAATGGATTGAGACAAGGATTAGCTCTATCCTTTTTATTATTTTCATTAGGTTTTCTAATGCGCGACAAAGTGTTTTTTAGTATCCTTTTCTTTATCGCTGCCGTTGCTAGTCACAATAGTGCATTACTATTTTTGGTTGTTCTTTTTTCCTATAGATTTCCCGCCAAGTTCTTTGTCAACACAGGTCTATTATTATTGATACCTCTTGCCCCTTTTATAAATAAGATTTCCGGAAAGAGTAGTCAATTGTCTGTAAATAATAATACATTAGAATTTACTGTTGTCATTGTTTTTTTATTGATTATTATGATTTTTTTTAGATTTTTAAATCGCAATGTAGTTTCTCTTAATAACCTATATGCTATGTTAGGGGTCTTTTCGATTTCGATCGCTTTTATACAGATCAATTCGGTATATGAGAGAATAGTTTATTATACTATTCCTGTTGCGGTTTTATTGGTCGCTATTTGTTTATCTCATATAAAAAATGAATACGTTATTTTTTTTGTGCTTTTCTTTTTTGCCCTTCTTAACTTTTTCTACAGTTTAACCCACCCGTCGGTGATAGGTAATTTTTACAATCTATGAATATTTTAATTCTCACTGAAGACTACCCGTGTGAAAATAATCCGTATGCACTTTCGTACATACACACAAGAGTATCTGCATATATCAGATATGGATTAAAATGCACCGTTTTATCTTTTCGATCGCAGAGGGATTATGTGTTCGAGAACGTTTCTGTAGTGTCTTCGATTTCTAATATCGAGAGGTTTGACCTTGTTGTTTCGCATGCCCCCAATCTACGTCATCACATTAGGTTTTTATATTTTAATATAGAGTCGATAAGTAAATTGATTTTTTGGGTACATGGCCATGAGGTTATGAATGTTTTTAGTCAGTATCCGGTACCCTACAAATGGGCATACAGGCAACGATTAAGCAGAATTGCTCATTTGTTCTATTCGCCCTTAAAGTTGAGATTGCTTAAGTTTTTTCTACAAAAGTTCTGCAAGGTATCTTCTGTTCATTTTGTATTTGTTTCTGCTTGGATGAAAAATGTCTTTTTCTCTAATATTTTTCAATTACCCGATTCTTGTTTTTCAGTTATAAATAACCCTGTAAATCCCGTTTTTACAGACCATTCTTACGAATTTGATGCAGCATACAGTCCTAAAAAAGGTGTTTGTATACGGCCATGGGATAATTCAAAGTACGCTGTTGATATGGTAGTTGATTTTTTTCAAAACAATCCAGAGTTAAAATGCGATATATATGGGCGTGGATCTTTCCCCAAACGCAACCGTACTCCCCAAAATGTAGTGTTTTATTCTAAATTTTTAGTTCAGTCAGATCTTTCATCGCTAATTTCAAAATATGATTTTGCAGTTCTGCCGACTCGTTTGGATGCTCAGGGAGTCTTTGCATGTGAACTTGCAACATTTGGTATTCCGCTCATCGTCAACGATATACCAATAATGAGGGAGATGCTTAAAGGTTTTCCTAATGTTGTATTCATTGAAGATGCCGACTTCTCTAAAGGTTTTGATACAAGCCGCTTAGCGCCGAGTAAGTTTTCAAATAATAGGTTTTTTATTGATAACATAGTTAGGCAAGAAATCGCGCTAATGCAAGATGCTGACTGATGTATTGATAATGGAATTCTAGTGATTTTTTAGCAATGTCTTTTGGTTTTAGCTTTGTGCTATTCGCTTTTAATTATTGCAATAGAGTATTATGAAAAAAAGTATATGGATCATAAATCAGTGCGCTAGTACGCTTCGCACGGGATTCGGCGGCAGGCATTATTATTTTGCAAAGGAATTATCAAAAAAGGGTTATGATGTTCATCTTTTTTCATCGTCGGATCATCATTTACTTAGAAGCAAACCACCTGTCCATAATCTATTAACTATTGAAGAAGTTGACGGATTTAAATATGTCTGGATCAAAACCTTAAACTACGATGGTGCACATGATAAGAAACGGATACTCAGTGAGTTTGACTTCTTAACGAAGATATCGCGTTTACACCGATATTATAATTCGCCGCGTCCAGATGTGATCTTATATTCATCGCCTTCTCTAATACCTTACCTCGGCGCTAAGTCTCTCGCGCAGAATTTGGGGGTCGATATTGTGCTCGATATAAGAGACCTTTGGCCGCTTACACTAACTGAGATGGGAGTATCCAAATTTCATCCTTTCGTGCTTTTGTTGGATTACATACAACGGGTAGCCTATAAGAGCGCCTCTCATATCATATCTAACTGGCCTTATTCGATCGATTATATGGAGAAGCGAGGTGCTTCCAGAGAAAATTTCTCCTGGATACCAAATGGGTTTTCACCTGAGGAATTTGATAACCCTGAAGATATTTCATTACACGAATTCCGAGATCTTATTGAAACTGATAAGTTTGTTGTCGGTTATGCGGGAACGGTCGGAAAGGCTAATGCGTTAGAAACTTTTATAGAGGCTGCATCACTTTTGTCAGACCGTAGCGATATCTGTTTTGTTATAGTAGGGTCCGGAACTCATAAAGAAAGTTTGATACGTAAGGCAGTTTCAAGAAATTTAGATAACGTCTGGTTTTATGAATCTGTATCAAAAAATCAGATACCCAGTATTCTTTCTAAATTTGATGCGTGTTATGTTGGTTTTCACAATATCCCACTTTATAGATATGGAAGCTCACTTACGAAACTACCTGAATATTTGGCGAGTTCGCGCCCTATAATCTACGCAAGTTCCTCACCGTTTCAGCCTATTAGAGATGCTTCAGCTGGTATTACTATTGAGGCTGGTGATGCAAGGGCAGTTGCCGATGCGATTGTCAGATTGCGTCAAACATCTATCTCTGAACGATTATTGATGGGTGAAAATGGTAGAAAAGCCGCTAGGAGTGAATATGACTATAGTATTCTTGCGGATAAATTGGCTTCAATTTTGTTTCGTTAATTTTCGCTGAGATTATGAAACTTTTTTAACTGGATTTGCTGGCTTTGTCGACAAAGGTAGTATTCCAAGTCAATTAGGTTGATATGTCTACCCTGGAACTACTGGCTGCGGCAGATGGGAAATGTTCGTCTCGAACTATTTCAAACATATTTTTCAGACTGTGGCTGGAGAGGGTACAGGTGATAGTTAAAAGTGTGAATCACTTTTGCTTTTCAAACACCCGCCCCAAAAACCAGAAATTCAATCCGCCAGCCCACAACGCCTGATCCGATTCAGTCCAAACTTGTTGGATGGCTGAAGTGTAATTATCGCCAGTATCGAACGCTAATATCATAGAAGCAGTCTTTGATGCGCAATAGAGAGCCAAGAATCAGTAGGTGATAATGGGACGCACGCTGCTTGAGAGTCCATCAGCCCATTTTGCCTGTAATCGAGCCTTGTGTGGCTACTGCAGTTTTCAGGGTGTTTACGATTGTGGCATGTTTGGATGCCTCGGCTTCGATTTTTCGTTCATTAGCTGTTGCTGCAGATCTTAGCCGTTCCAGTTCAAGTGTATTGTTCTGTATAGCCAGCTCGTGAAGTCTTTCGCCTTTGCGGTCGATCCATTTGAGGATCTCTGGCGTTAGGCGGAATACCCAGCCCATCAGCCCACCAAGCAGTGTTTCAATCATTGCGTACCTCCCATGATTTTAAGCTTGATGGCGATGCCGACTATTAGTGCAGCGAGCAAGCCAGTCGTCAGTACTTTGAAGAAGGTGTTACGGTTGGTGGACACTCCCTTTCAGATCAGCAAATTACTTTGAATCAGGGCAGTGCATGGCGTTTTCTTTTTAAGACCGTAAAAGATAATGAGTTTGAGTTGTCATCCAGTTTTGCTTGCTCCCTCCATGCTGTTTGCGAGTAAGGAAGAGGCTTTGGAATGGGGTAGGTTCCGCTCTAGCGGTGTAACCATTGCTGGTACACCGTACATGCCGCCACAATCTAATTTACTACCGTCTTTGTTTGCAGAGATGGTTGCTGCAGCTAGCGATATCCGTGATGTATATGATCGCGCCATATTTGTGTTTCTTACCATGGCTCGTCAGCAGTTCTTTTATGATGCGAACAAGCGGAAGGGGCGTCTTATGATGAATGGTGTCCTTCTCTCCAGCGGTTATCCGGCACTTAATCTACCGGCCTCTCGTCAATTGGAGTTCAACCAACTGATGCTAGACTTTTATGAAACGGGCGACCAGTCTGCGATGAATCGTTTTATGCGCTCTTGTATTGATTCTCGCATCGTTAAGATTATGTCTGAGGGCGCTTAGCTATGACGGTTGCTCGTGCTTCACAGGTTTCGCTAGAAGATACTTCCTATTATCACTGTTATGTTCGCTGTGTAAGGCGCGCGTACTTGTGTGGTTCTGATTATGTAACGGGTGAGAATTACGATCATCGTAAGCAGTGGATCGTGTCTCGGTTGCGCTTTCTTTCGTATGTATACGCTATTGATGTGTGTGCCTATGCCATTATGGATAACCACTACCATACGGTTTTGCATGTCGATGCCGAGCGAGCTAACAATTGGTCCCACTCAGAGGTGGTTGAACGTTGGATGCAGCTCTATAACGGACATACTCTCGTTGATCAGTGGCTGGCAGATTGCAAGCAAGAGTATATTGACCCAGCAGGTCGCGTACTTGAGCTTATCGAAACCTGGCGAGAGCGTTTATATGACATCAGTTGGTTTATGCGTGGTGTAAACGAAACCATAGCGCGTATGGCGAATGAGGAGGAGGGTGTTAAAGGGCGCTTTTGGGAGAGGCGGTTTAAGTCTCAGGCGCTTTTAGATGAAGCGGCTCTTCTATCTTTTATGGTCTATGTGGACCTTAACCCTGTTCGTGCGGCTATTGAGTCCGATGTGGTTACCAGTGACTTCACCTCAATTCAGCAGCGTATTTATGATTATGCTAAAACGAATTCAGATTCTGCTGTTGTTGGATTGGATGAGTTAGAAAGTCGTATTGATAATCAAAAGGCGATCAAGAAAGAGTTGCAACTTGATAAGTTGCCAGAAGCGCATTTGATGGCGTTTGATGGAAGTTTACATACAGATGTCCATCAGGCTCTGCCGTTTACTCTGCAAGACTATTTCGATTTAGTTGATGCGACAGGGCGCTTGGTGCGTGTCGATAAACGTGGTTCAGTTGATTCTAAATTACCTGCACTTGTTAATCGCTTAGGTATAGACCCTGATAAGTGGTTAGACTACGTTAAATTCTTTGGTCATCAGTACTGTGCCTGTGCTGGATCGGTAACTTCGATGCGTGATTACTCACAACGGCATAATAGGAAATGGAGTAAAGGGATAACTGCTGCTAGTCGGGTCTATTTGAGGGCGGGGTAGCCGTCCCACTGGCTTTCAGCGAAATTCTCGACTGTATAGCGTTTGATCTTTTGTAGGTGTTCTTGGACAAGCTGAATGAGCCTGTATACCTTATCTTGCATTAAACAATCGCTCATATTGAGTTCATGAATGCCTTCTAAAGAAGCTCAGGATTCTTTAGAAAAGGTCTAAAAGCTTAGACTGTGAAAGTTGTTTATGGGGGAGATGTCAGATAGTTGAGCTTGGTTGGTTCGCTTCGGTATTACTGGGCTGTCTCAGTGAGCAAGATTTATATGCCCACGCCGAAACCGTTGGCTGAGTCAGATTTCAATATCATTGCTAAGAGGTCTATCTTTAATTAATTCAAAAATATCTTTCGGGAAGACACTGGAATGGTATCTGGCGATAGGGTCAATAATTAGATTCTTCAAATACATCTAAGTCACTTCCTACCCAGCTTGCTAGGTACTTTAGTGCTGTGGATTTAGATGACCAGCCGCCACGTAACATAATCTTTTCTAATGGGACTCCTCTCTCTAAAAGATCTAACGCAGAACCTACCCTGAAAGAGTGACCACTGAAGTGAGGTAGGTGTCTTAGTCTAGATCGGTATTGCAGATCGACAAGGATGTTCGTCATTGCTGCTGGTGAAAGAGGACCGTTTACTGCACCGTTTTTGCGGATGCTTCTTAGAATCACTCCTTTGTTAATATCTATTCTCTTTTGCCATTTTGTAATTAGGTTTGCCAATTTTTCTGATATGGGTATTAGTCGTCCATTACCTAATTGGTCTGTTTTTGACTGGCGTAACAGCAGTGCGTATTTGTTGTTGGGCATTTTCTTGAGATCTTCGAATCTGAATTGGCAGATTTCGCTTCTACGACGCATGCTTTCGTAGCCGAGTTGAAGTAGAACTTTGTTTCGTAGGCCCATAACAGAGTTGTCGCACTTTGCCATCATTTTATCTAAATATTCTCGGGTTAAAGGAGATGCTTGTTTTTGTGCGCGGCCAATTTTTCGGTGCATGCGTTTAAGCGCTAATAGTACTTCTGGATCGCGAGTTGGGTTTGGATTGCGGGATAGCTGGAAGATTGAGCTTAGAGAGTTTAAACGTCGACGGATTGTGGCGCTTTTGTAGTGTTCGGACATCTCTTCTACGTATAGGGCTAGGTTGTCTGCTTTAGCGGGGATTGTTTGGAAGTTATGTGTTTTGCACCACTTTTCGTAGTGGTTGAAGTCTGCTCGGTAAGCACGGATGGTATTTTCCGCGAAAGCTCCGTCGAATGATGCTAGTATTTTGTTGATCATAGGGAAATGTCTCTATATGTCTCTTTTAAGGTCAATATAGTCTCTAATAGTGATAAGTTCAAGTCAAATTCGAGCTGCGCGTGCACTTCTTGGGTGGAGTGGTGAAGAACTAGCTGCTAAATGCGATGTTAGTTTAAAGACGCTTAGGCGTTATGAGCCTCAGGAGGGGGTGCCCTCAGGGAGTACTGCGACTCTTCTCCGTATCAAGTCTGTCTTTGAAGAAGCTGGTGTAGAGTTTCTAGGGGATCCTTTGGCGAACCCTGGAGTTATGTTGCGTTTGAAGTGAGGTCGCTGCTTCCAGCATAGCTGGAATGAGCTCCTACAGTTTTCGCTTCGTCGTTGGCTATCTCCTACTTCAATTTAATGACTCATTTTTAGAATTCGCTCTTTTTTGAATCTTCTTTCTTGAAGTTCAAGCAGTTCTCCAATGGCTTTGGATAATTGTTTGTCAGTTGCTACCCGCTCTTTGTGAATTTTTGCCATATCTGAGTTAGATGGTGTAGCTGCTGCTTTTGCCAGTTCGAGTTGCTCAAAATACTCTCCCTTTAGCTTTTGGAGGCCTTGTAACATTGAGAATTCTTCCGCCTTTATTTCGATATAGTCGTGTAGGTCAGAGATACTAAATTTGCCATTACTGTTTTTTAGAACGTTGTTTTTATCATCTTCGTAATTTCTTTCTTTGCTACCGTTGCTAATACTTGGAAGTCTATCTACTCCCTTACGGTACGCTTTTATGTATTCTCCTATGTCTGTATTTCTTTTGATGCATTCACCTATCAAGTGTTCATGTAGGTTAGGCATTTCGCTTCTAAAGTCATCCATAGAATTTATATTGCACAAGTTGTGGCATGCGATTTCGATGACGATGTCACGATCATCTAGTCCTATTGGTGTTTGATAGATGCCAGCTAGTTCCTTTCCAAATTCTTGTACTACTAGGCGGTCATTCTCCATATCAAATCCCCAGCTTTCGACAAATTGCGTCGGATCTTCTGAGCGTCTTTGGGCTTGCAGGAACATCGCAGTTTCAATTGATTGGATTCTCTCAAGGCGAACTTTACAGTTTGCTATCCGTTCAATTTGAATGTGCTCCAGTGTGCCTGACGGCTCGTGCTCTTCTGTTAATTGGTTTATGAGATCCTGGTATCTGCCTTCTTCCTCGTGATCCAACCACCGCTTTGCGGTTAAGCCGTGTTTGAGTGAGTTTTGGCTGCTGATTAGCTTACCTTCGATGGTTTTTGGGCCGCCTTTGTTTGTCATGTATCGACTACTCAATTTGGTTGATATTTAATCAGTATGCCAAATGCAAATGGGTGGTCAATGCTATTTCTGTTGCAGAATAATTGTGTCAATACATTGTGTTTACTGGGCTTTGAGGGTGGTTCGCTATTGTTAAATGAATGATTCTTATTCGTATTAATTGGCTTTTTTCAAAATGAACTGCTGTGAGGGCGGGTGTCAGGCTGAAGGCCTGACACCAAGGTTTTTTAACGTTTCCGAAAACTCGTCTTTTTCGGTTATGCAAAATTAAGCAGAAAGGGTTAAAAGTGGGGTCAGATCGGAGGTCGGACCCCGTTTAGGCAAGGTAGGATGCGATAAGTGTTGGTTAACGTGTTTGAATCTTCCTTTGATAGTAAGAGTTTTGTTATTTGGCAGGCAATCTTGTTTGATTGCCTAGAATATCTATAGTGAGTTTAATTCTTTTGTCATATAAAGTTTATAATCTATAATAGTCCATAAATTAACACTTCATCAGGATCAGGATCAGGATCAGGATCAGGATCAGGATCAGGATCAGGATCAGGATCAGGATCAGGATCAGGATCAGCGAGTTATATGAGTTTATCGCCAGTTTTATCAATTATTCTTATTAGCATATCTGTAGCGTTCGCTAGCCTATTGGTATTGCGCCCCTTTGCTGTGGCTATTGGTCTGGTAGATAAGCCGTCTGAAAGAAAGCTGCATTCTGGGTCTATACCTCTTATTGGTGGGATAGCAATATTTGTAACAGTTGTGGCCTACGCTCTATTTTCGCCATCTTTAAGCCAGAAAGTTCTTCCTTTATTGGCCACTGGGTCAATATTGTTTTTGGTTGGCGTTGTGGATGATTATCGCCCAATTGGTGTTCGTATCCGTGTATTTGTTCAAGTCATTTGTGCGCTTTTAATGGTATGGATGACAGATTTGAAAATTGAATCGCTCGGTTCTTTATTTGGTTTGCCAGAATTACATCTCGGCTTTTTATCGATTCCCTTAACGGTACTTGCTGTTGTTGGCGTAACAAATGCATTCAACCTTATTGATGGTATCGATGGACTGGCTGGATCTTTGGCGCTTGTTGCAATAGCAGGGATCTTAATTTTTCAGAGCCAGCTGGGAACTTATCGGGATTACGGCTACATCGTCGCATTGGGCGCGGCACTTATTCCCTATCTAATCCTTAATATATGGGGTGGGGCAAGATTCAAAGTCTTTATGGGCGATGCTGGAAGTTTGTTCATTGGGTTTGTAATTGTATGGACGCTTATACATCAATCCCAGGTAGGTACATCAAAAATTACGCCTTCTAGTGCCCTTTGGTGTATAGCTATCCCTTTAATTGATACCGTGGGTGTAATGTCTCGTCGCATTATGAAAGGTGATTCACCTTTTAAACCTGATAGAAATCACCTTCACCATATTCTGATGCGAGCAGGTTTTTCGTCCTTCGGTGCGTTAGTCTTTTTAGTATCTGTTTCTTCGTTGCTGCTAGTTATTGGTTTATTCCTCGAAGCTTACGCACCAGCAATGAGCTTTCCGGCATTTCTAATGGTTTTTGCTATTTATACTTTGCTGCTGCTTAGGGCGTGGAAAGTTCAAAAGTTTCTTAAAAAGTCACCTTCGACTCTAGAGTAAGTCACTTTCCGAAAAGTGTTACACTTCAAACTCATTTGTACCTTCAAAAATAAGAGCGCCCTATAAGGAATGTCAGGATGTCAGAAGAGTTAAAGCCAACATACCAAGATGATGAGATTGATCTTGTTGAGCTGTTGCAAACTATTTGGGATGGTAAGTGGTTAATTGCGACATTTGCAGCGATTGCTGTTCTGTTTGGTGGTGCTTTTGCATTTTTAAAACCTTCTACCTTTGAAGCGACAACTGATATTAGGCCAGTAACAACGATTCATGCGCAGCTATATAGCCCTTCAAACGCGTTAGGTTTCTTTACTGTATCTAGGGAGTTGTTGCTGAATTCCTTTGTTGAGTTTCTTGATGAACGATCTCTTTTTGAAGCGGCGATTCGGAAGTATGAACTGATTGATCGTTCGAAATTCGAAACTGAGCAAGATTACGATAATGCCATTGTTGAGCTCGCTGCTTCTATCGAACTTCTTCCACCTATTAATGAAGATGGTGCTGATAAAGGCGAATCCCGTCGCTATTGGAGTATTAAATTCGAGGGTAGTGAAGCCAAGAAATGGTTGGCAGTTCTGTCTGAGGTGACACAAGCTGCAACATTAAATGTACAAGAGAACTTGATCTCGCGATTTGATACCGCACTGTTGGTTGCTCAGCAAAGTAAAGGCTTCAAGTTAGAAGACTTGCAACTTGCTATTCAGAATGCAAATTCAGACTACACTCGAAAGACTTCAGACCGTCTAGCTTTTCTCCGTGAGCAAGCAGCCATTGCGCGTAAATTAGGAGTTGCGAAAAACACCCTTGAAGCACAAACCTTTATGGCAAATACAGGTGTTGTTGCAAACGTTAAGTCAGATACACCTTTTTATCTGCGTGGTTATGAAGCTATCGAGAAAGAGATTGAGTTGATTGAGTCTCGTGATGATATCCGTGCGTTTGTTGATGGCCTTGTGAAATTAGAGCAAGATAAACGTGCATTAGAACAAGATCGAACACTTGATCGTGCAAAGGTTCTTTTTGAGTCTACACCAATTAAATCATCAGAACCCTTTATGGCTGCTGAGTTTGATGTGTATGCGACAGATATTGAGAGTAAAAGTAAGCGCTCTTTGATTGTTGCTTTGTCTTTGGTTCTTGGTGTTATGGTAGGTGTGATGTTTGTGTTGATTCGATCTGCGGTTCGGAATCGTAAAGCTAAGGTCACACCTTTAGTGTAGTTATGTTGCATGTAAAGTCTGCGAAATACTTAAAAAACCATCGTCTTTGGGTCTCTTTTGATGACGGCACAGAAGGTCAAGTTGATCTATCTAATGCTTTACAAGGCATGATGTTTGAACCACTCCGTGACGAAGGTTACTTTTCACGCGTTTCAGTTGATCCTGAATTAGAAACTGTCGTCTGGCCGAACGGTGCCGACTTCGCACCTGAGTTTCTAAAAGAGCACCTACTCTAGGCTATATTTCAAAATGACTAAGCACCTAAAACTAGGTGTTTTTTTGTGTCCGATAATCGCGTCTTATTAAGGCCTAAACTGCTATTTGCATAGCAATCTATATGCGCATAAAATTTACACATCAATATGTGAGGTTTTCATATGCGCACGGCGAGTTCACGATCCACCACTAGGCGTCCTACTAATTTATCAATTGATGCAGAGCTATTAACTATAGCCAAAGAGGTTGGAGTTAATATTTCTAGATCGGCAGAAGTAGGTATTCAGCAGGCCGTTAAGCAAAAGCAAAGAGATCTTTGGCTTCAAGAGAATAAGGAGGCTCTAATGTCTTCTAATGCATTCGTTGAAGAGAATGGATTGCCTCTTGAAAAGTTTAGGTCATTTTAATGGCTAGGTACGATGTTTACCGTTTAAAAGATGGCGGGCTTGTTGTGGATTTGCAAGCTGATCTATTGGATAGCCTCAGTACTCGTGTTGTAGCTCCGCTTCTAGATGTTGGTGGCGCGTTTAAGCCAGCAGTTAGTCTCAATCCGGTATTTGCGGTTGATGGAGAAAAGCGAATTTTAGCAATCCAATTTTTGGCAGCCATTCCGAATCGAGAGTTGCAAGATTATGTCTGTTCTCTTTCGAGTGATGAGCAAATAATACTTAAATCAATTGATATGTTGTTTTCGGGCTTTTAATTCCATGCTCTCCTCCGTCATGCGTTTGGCTGTGAGAATATAAAATTGTTTTTGTTCGTTTCGTAGGAACACACAAACAGTATGATCTTATTGATGTGGAGGTTATCTGATGGACGAATTGTGATTGAACCCTAAAGGAAGGGTAAAAGCTTAAAGTTGCCTTCAATCAGCAAACAGGCTTGCTTATTTGCTGTCCGGTAAGCGCTATTTACTGAAGTGCTCCTGAGCAAACCCGGTGGCTTCGAAAAGACATCATGTTCAGCTTGCTGTACATGTAGATCAATAGCCTATATATTTTTGCTATTGGATGTATATGAAGAGGTTCTTATGAGAATTGTATCTTTTACTGAAGCAAGAAATGGCTTAAAAACCGTTTTGGATAACGTAGTCAACGATGCTGATGCAATCGTTATTACACGCCGAGATTCTGAAGACGCAGTCGTTATGTCTTTGGAGTATTACAATAGCCTTATGGAAACCGTCCATTTACTTCGCTCACCAAGTAATGCAGCGCACCTAAACCGTTCAATTACACAGTACCGTGCTGGTAAAACGGCAGCACGAGATGTGATTGATGAGTAGTTGCTTGCTGGCATGGACTGATGAGGCTTGGGGTGACTATCTGCATTGGCAAACTCAAGACAAAAAAACACTCAAGCGTATTAATAAACTCATTGCTGATGTAAAGCGTTCTCCCTTTGAAGGGATCGGCAAACCAGAACCCTTAAAGGAAAATTTATCGGGCTTTTGGTCCCGTCGAATTGATGATACGAATAGGCTTGTTTACGTAATTGATGACGATGCAATAACAATCATCTCGTGTCGTTACCATTACTGAGCTAATTTCTAGAAAAGCTATAGGCTATGTAAAAGCCCGGCTCAAAAATGTTGTAGCAAGCCGTTTCTATATTAAACGGCTGTTTATGGCCTCTTTTTGCAGCTGATAGTTTTGTTGTCTTTAGTATATGGTTTCGAGCAGTTCGGAGAAGCGCAGGCTGATTGCTACTTTTGGGGATTCTTTGAGTGCTTTGAAAAGATAGCTGAAGTTGTATTTTATCTGAGGTTAATTGGACTCGTTCCAATCACCGCATAAATTGTTCACAATTTTTAGCTAATGATTGTGAAAGCAATTTTTGTGACTTTTGCGGTTACAGAGGTTGAGGCTTTTTCTATAAACTTGATATCGCGACTTTTGCCATCGAGTGAGCGTAACTGATGTACAAGAATGACTCCTTTGGTCGATGTATCTTCCAATTCAACTTCTAAGGCATTGCCCCGTACAGTACTGGTAATGGGTGCGACAATTACGAATCCAGTATGCTTATTGAAGGCGTTTCGGGAAATCACTAAGGCAGGCCTTCTTTTGATGATTTCTTTTCCTGAGCTGGGATCAAAGCTAAGTAGTACAATGTCTCCTTTCTCTGGAACGTACATCAGAGTTCCTTACCAATGGGTTTCATGTCCAGCCACTCTCTGTCTTCGTCTAGCGGAGCAAAGGACTCCTTTGGACTATTGGCAAGTAATCCTTCTAAGGTCAACTTTTCTTCAATCGGTGTGAGCACAATGTTTTGCTCGACAATTGAAAGCTCAAGTTTTGATCCAACGTGGAGGCCTAGTGTTTTTACAATAGCTTTTGGAATGCTAATTATATTAGCCCCACCTGACTGGCGAACTGCTACGGAAGCCATGATGCTCTTCTCCTTTTTAGTTATACTATGATATAACTCTTTGTCGTGTTTTACAATTGTAAAACTTAAGGGTTTCGCTTTTAGTGGATGTCTACGAAAGAACTTTATGCATGCTAATTCATTTTTAACCAATTATTGGATGTATATACAAAGTTGACACTGGGTGTTTGTGTTAGTGTATATACATTGAATAAACTATAGGGCTTGTTATGGAATCTCAAATCAATAAATGGGGTAATAGTGCAGCTATAAGAATCCCATCTACTTTCATGTCCGACTTAGGGCTTTCGATAAATTCAGCCATCAACATTGAAGTGTCTGAGGGGCGAATTGTTATTGAGCCCAAAAGGAAGGGTAAAAACTTAAAGTTGCCTTTTACTGAAGAGTCCTTGCTTGAAGGGTTAGATACATACTCTGCTCATGCGGATGAGCTGGCTTCGCCAATGACTTCGGAATTGTGCGAGTAATGTCTAATTCTTACGTTCCTTCTCGTGGTGACATAATTTGGTTAGATTTTGAACCTGTTAAGGGTAAAGAGATCGGTGAGTATCGTCCCGCTCTAGTCCTATCATCTAAAGCATACCATCAACAAACAGGCCTGCTTATTTGCTGTCCTGTAAGTACAAGCATCCGTGGTGCTTCTACTGAAGTACCAGTCAACAATTTAGACCAGCCATCTGTAGTTGCTTCGAGTTTAGTCCAAACTCTCTCCTGGAAGCAGCGCAAAGCTAAGTTTATTATTCAGTCAGAGATTCAGGTTGTTGAGCAGGTTTTGCTGCGACTTCTTCCTTTAATGGGTGCTGATAAAGTGTTGGAGCAATACCTGGATTAGTTTTGCTCCAGCCTTTATTTACTTACCAAGATCTTTGGAGTTTATGCAGCCCTTTGGCGTTAGGCTAAACCCTTCTCCCAAAAATGCGGGCCATGGTGCCGTCTTTTGCAAACAGCATATGTTTGAAGCTGGCAGCGACGTGCAGGAAGAAGGCGAGCATCAGTAGTTTGCTGCCGAGGCCATGGCCGATGTGGCCGAGCTTTTCTAACCATTCGATCTCTGTGTTGCTGCGTGCGATCACTTCCATTCCAAAGACAATCACGGCGTGACCTTCGCCAACTTGCATCAATACACCAGATATAGGCATGAATAGTGTCGCTGCGATCAGGAAGCTCATGACGATGATGGAGATCTTCTTCTGCATCGGTGGTACGTCACTCAGTGATTCAGGGAATCCGTTTTTCACACGAACCATTAAGCGCCAAACGGCAAAGCCAAACACAACGGCGCCGGCCGTCATGTGGAGTTTAAGTAGGTCGAACTTCTCTGGGCTGCGCTCCATCTCTTCCAGGGTTAGGCCAATGATCATTGAGCCGATCATCAGTAGGGCGACGATCCAGTGCAGTGCGACGCTGGTGTGGCTCAATTTTGCTTTGGTATCCATGGGAAGTCCTTTTTAAGGCTGTTAAATTAGATTTAACTAATCATAGTGTTTTGGTTGATCAAAAGCATTGATCTAGAGCGTAAAGTTTCGCAAAGAATTGCTAAAAAACTGTGACATGAGTCGTTATACTTAAGCCCATGAATACACCCTTGAAACTGATCGATAAGTTTGGTCGCCACATCGACTATGTGCGTATCTCGGTGACGGATCGTTGTGACTTCCGTTGCGTCTACTGCATGGCCGAGGAGATGACCTTTCTTCCGCGCGAGCAGGTGCTGACTCTGGAGGAGATCTATGAGGTGGGCGCGGCGTTTGTGCGTCTTGGTGTCAATAAGCTGCGTTTAACTGGCGGTGAGCCGTTGGTGCGGCGTGATATTTTGACGCTGATCCGCAAGTTGGGTGAGTTGGACATTGAGTTGGTGTTAACGACCAATGGTTCGCAACTGCCGACTATGGCAAGCGATCTGGTTGAAGCCGGTGTAAAGCGCATTAACGTCTCTCTGGATACGCTCAAGGCTGATCGTTTTAAAGAGCTGACGCGCAAGGATAAGTTTGATCAGGTCATTGCCGGTATCGATGCCGCCTGTGCTGCTGGCTTTAAACGCGTTAAGTTAAATGCGGTGATCTTGAAAGGTCGTAACGACGATGAAGTAGTCGATTTGGTCAACTTCGCGCGTGATCGTGACATGGACATCAGTTTCATTGAAGAGATGCCCTTAGGTGCTATTACTGAGCATGATCGCGAAGAGGCTTACTGTTCTAGCGATGATGTGCGTCAGTTAATTGAGCAAGTCTACCCACTGGAGAAGACACAAGAGCAGACTGCGGGTCCTTCTACCTACTACCGCATGGCGGATTCGAATACGCGCATCGGCTTTATCTCGCCGCACTCGCACAACTTCTGTTCCGAGTGTAACCGTGTGCGTGTCACCGTCGAAGGGCGCTTGTTGCTCTGTTTGGGTAACGAGCACTCTATGGATCTGCGTGATCTGTTGCGCTCTGAGGCAGACCCTGAAGTACGTGCTGCTAAGCTAGAGCAGGCGATCATCGACTCGATGGATCTTAAACCTGAAAAACACCATTTTGATCTAGCGAACGAGCCGCAAATACTTCGTTTTATGAATGCCACCGGTGGTTGATGCGCGTCAGTGCGCCTGCCGGTAAAGTTCGCAATAATACCCCTTGAACTAAACCTCTGTATGAGCTTGGAGAGATAATGAGCAGTAACGGTAAAGAGTTTGTCAGTCTGAATGTTGCAGTATTGACCGTATCGGACACTCGTAACGAGTCAAATGACACCTCGGGTGACTTTCTAGCGAATGCAGCTGTTGAAGCGGGGCATACCCTGATCGATCGTGCACTGTTGCCGGATGATGTCTATCTGTTGCGTGCACAGGTTTCACACTGGATTGCGGATCCTGAAGTGCAGGTTGTGTTGAGTACCGGTGGTACCGGATTTGCGATGCGTGATTCAACGCCTGAAGCACTTAAGGTGCTATTCGATAAAGAGGTCGAAGGCTTTGGTGAGATGTTCCGCAAGGTCTCTTGGGATGAGATCGGTACCTCGACGATTCAGTCGCGTGTGTTTGCCGGTTTGGCTAACGGAACCTTGATCGTCTGTATGCCAGGTTCAACCGGTGCTTGCCGTACTGGCTGGAGCATCATTGAGTCACAGCTTGATAACCGTCACCGTCCATGTAACTTCGTGGCGTTGCTTGAGCAGGTAAAAGAGCAGCGTCTTGCTATTGAGGCGGCAGAGTAATGTCGGCATTGAAGCCGTTGATTCCACTGGATGATGCGCGCCAAGCACTGTTTGATCAGCTCTCTGTTATTGCAGAGATAGAAACGGTCACGCTGAATGATGCAGCAGGCCGAATTTTAGCGGGATCGGTCGTCGCTTCGATCAATGTGCCGCCTAAAGCGAACTCTGCGATGGATGGCTATGCATTAGCCGCTAAAGATGCGGTGGCGGGTGCCGAACTGGCTATTTCACAACGCATTCCTGCTGGCGCAGTCACTACGCCATTAGTCAGCAGTACTGCGGCTAGAATCTTTACCGGTGCCGAACTTCCGGACGGTGCGGATTGTGTGGTGATGCAGGAGAATACCGAGCTTTGCGACAAGGGCGTGCGTATTCTGCAAACGGCCAAAGCGGCCGAAAATGTTCGAGCGGCCGGTTTGGATATTACGGCCGGTGAGGTGATTGTAGAGGCGGGTTCGCGACTTACAGCACCGGCTCTAGGAATCTGTGCCTCAACCGGTATTACTCATGTAAAGGTCTTCAAGCGATTAAAGGTAGCACTGCTTTCAACAGGAGATGAGCTTATAGAGCCAGGTGTTGCACTGCAACCCGGGCAGATCTACAACTCCAATCGACCCATGTTGGTTGAGTTGCTCCGACAAGCGGGCTTTGTGGTGGTTGATATGGGGCGGGTAGCTGATAATCATCAAGCGACCCGCGATGCATTGATTGCAGCTTCAGTACAGGCGGATGCGATTCTGACCATGGGCGGTGTCTCAGTAGGTGAAGAGGATCACGTTAAGAGTGCGATCGATGAGTTGGGTTCAATTAACTTATGGCGAATTCGTATTCGCCCAGGTAAGCCTTTTGCCGCAGGTCGGGTAGGGCAGACCCCGATTTTTGGTCTGCCGGGTAACCCAATGTCAGCCTTAGTGACCTTCTCGTTGCTGGCGCGTCCTTGTTTGATGCATCTTCAGGGAGCGGAGTACAAGCAGGCGTTGCGCATTCCGGTTGAAACGTCTGTGGTTCGAGCTGCACAGTCTCGCGATGAGTATATGCGTGTTGAGCTGCATGCCGGTGTCGCTCACCGTCTGGTGAATCAGAGTTCAGGCGTTCTATCCTCAGCGTTGAATGCGGATGGTTTGCTGCATTTACCAGCGGATGTTGAGATTAAAGCGGGTGAGCGTTACGACTTTATTCCGTTTTGCTCGCTGTTGACGAGTTAATCGATCGCTTCATCTTCGATAAAGCTCCAACACTCAGCGCCAGTTGGAGCGGTCTTAAAAAGGCCGCGATCTAATCACCATAGTGTGTCTTAGCCCGAATAATAATCACCACACAGCGATCATCTTCAATTCGATAGACGATTCTGTCCTGAAAGGTGAGTCTTACAGAGTAAAAACCGGCTAAGTCGCCTAGCAGTGCTTTTCCTGATAACGGATCCACTGCAATCTTGTTCCTTAGTATATCTTTGAGTTTCTCTTTCAGCTTCGGTGATAGTTTCTTAATGTCTTTTTGGGCTTGTTTGGTTAGTTCTATGTCGTAACGTCTGTCGGTCACAATGACTCACCGAAAACATTATCAAAGCTGTCCGTCTTGCCGCTGTTGGCCTCTTCAACAGCCTCTTTAAACGCCTTGGCAAAACCCTCTTGCGATAGGAGGTGGAGGGTTTCTTGTAGGCTTTCATACTCTTCAGACGACATGATTACGGACTTGCCGTTTTTATGTTGAACCTCAACGATTTCATGCTGTTGATTGGTTCGTTTAATGATGTCGAAGAAAGATTTGCGTGCTTCGGTTGCGTTTAGAGTAATCATAACACCCTCCATTCGTGTACCATATAGTGTACCACTTGGTGATGGTGATGCAATTAGCTTATCGCTTCATCTGCGATAAAGCTCCAACACTCAGCGCTTGTTGGAGTGGTCTTAAAAAGGCCGCGATTAATTGAAAAGTGGGCATTAAAAAACCCCGGCATCTTGCGATGGCGGGGTTTTTTGCGTTGGGCGAATTACTTGTTCGCTTTACGCTCTTTCGCTTCAGCGATAACAGTCTCTGCTACGTTAGCTGGACACTGTGAGTAGTGGCTGAACTCCATAGAGAACTGACCACGACCCGATGTCATAGTACGTAGGTGACCGATGTAGCCGAACATCTCAGATAGAGGTACGTCTGCTTTGATGCGAACGCCAGTTACGCCAGCTTCCTGGTCTTTGATCATGCCGCGACGACGGTTAAGGTCACCGATAACATCACCAACGTGATCTTCAGGAGTGAAGACGTCAACTTTCATCACAGGCTCAAGAAGCTGTGGGCCCGCTTTTGGCATAGATTGACGGAAGCCGCCTTTCGCTGCGATTTCGAATGCGATAGCAGAAGAGTCGACTGCGTGGAAGCCACCGTCGAACAGTTCGATTTCAACGTCCACAACTGGGAAGCCTGCAACCGTACCTTCTTGCATCATAGACGCGAAGCCTTTCTCAACAGCTGGCCAGAATTCCTTAGGAACGTTACCACCAACAACTGAAGAGCTGAATGTGAAACCAGAACCTGGCTCACCTGGCTTCATGCGGTAATCGATCTTACCGAACTGACCAGAACCACCCGACTGTTTCTTGTGCGTGTAGCTGTCTTCAACAGGGATAGTGATTGACTCACGGTAAGCAACCTGTGGCTTACCAACGTTAAGTTCAACGCCGTAAGTACGCTTAAGGATGTCGACTTTAACGTCTAGGTGAAGCTCACCCATACCTTTAAGGATGGTTTCGCCTGAATCTTCGTCAGTTTCAACGCGGAATGATGGATCTTCTGCAACCATCTTACCGATTGCGATACCCATC
This sequence comes from Marinobacterium sp. xm-d-579, assembly GCF_013282935.1. Classification (NCBI taxonomy): domain Bacteria; kingdom Pseudomonadati; phylum Pseudomonadota; class Gammaproteobacteria; order Oceanospirillales; family Oceanospirillaceae; genus Marinobacterium; species Marinobacterium sp. xm-d-579. The sequence continues at coordinate 448,845 of NZ_WBYP01000001.1, read as the reverse complement.
TTCTCAGAACCACCTTTGTCTTTCGGTGCAACAGCGATCGAGATAACTGGCTCTGGGAATACCATCGCTTCAAGAGTACATGGGTGCTTCTGATCACATAGTGTGTGACCAGTCTGTACGTTCTTCATACCAACGATCGCGATGATGTCACCCGCCGTTGCAGAAGATAGTTCGTTACGCTCGTCTGCGTGCATCTCAACCATACGGCCGATACGCTCAGTCTTACCTGTTGCAGAGTTAAGGATTGTGTCACCTTTGTTCAGTACGCCAGAGTAGATACGTACGAAGGTTAGAGCACCGAAGCGGTCATCCATGATCTTGAATGCTAGCGCACGTAGAGGCTCGTCTGGTGATACGATCGCTTTCTCGCCAGTTGCGTTACCTTCTTCGTCTGTTAGATCCTGTGGATCAACTTCAGTTGGGCTTGGTAGGTAGTCAACCACTGCGTCTAGTACTAGCTGAACACCCTTGTTCTTGAATGCAGAACCACAGAATGTTGGGAAGAAATCTAGAGCGATAGTACCTTTACGGATACAGCGCTTGATGTCTTCGATAGATGGCATTTCGCCTTCCATGTAAGCCATCATTAGATCGTCGTCTTGTTCAACCGCTGTTTCGATTAGTTGCTCGTGGTACATCTCCACGTCGTCAACCATGTCAGCAGGAACGTCTTGGATTTCGTAGTTTTCTGGCTGGCCAGAATCATCCCATACGTAAGCTTTCTTAGTCAGAACGTCTACAACACCCACGAACTGATCTTCAGTACCGATAGGAAGAGTACATACAAGTGGGTTAGCACCTAGTACGTTTTTGATCTGGTCTACAACGCGGTAGAAGTCAGCACCCATACGGTCAAGTTTGTTGACGAAGATAACACGTGCAACTTCTGACTCGTTCGCGTAGCGCCAGTTAGTTTCAGACTGAGGTTCTACACCGCCTGAACCACAGAATACACCAACACCACCATCAAGTACTTTAAGAGAACGGTAAACTTCTACAGTGAAGTCAACGTGCCCAGGAGTATCGATGATGTTGAAACGGTGGTCCTTCCAGAAACAGGTCGTTGCTGCAGACTGGATAGTAATACCACGCTCCTGCTCCTGTTCCATGAAGTCGGTAGTAGCAGCACCTTCGTGTACTTCACCAGTTTTGTGGATCTTACCTGTTAGTTTCAGGATACGCTCAGTAGTTGTGGTTTTACCCGCATCAACGTGGGCGAAGATGCCTATATTTCGGTATTTGTTTAGATCAGTCATGTTCTCACTCGAATTCATGGACGTTTTAAAAAGTCGCGAGATTATACGCTTGTATAAGCCTCGATGGAATAGCTGATCGAAATGTAACCAAAAAGATGTGACATATATATGTATAAGTAAAAACGAACAGGCTTATTATTTGCCTTAAACCGGTTGGAGAGATCTTTTTTAAAGAAAATTGATCACATTGCTTGACTATATAGGCAATGACGTTAAAATTTCGCGCCCAGTAGGATTGCTAACTCGAATTGGCAGTCTTCTTATTTTTTTAAACCTAACACAGGAATTAAGCTCGTGGCTAAGCAAGCATTTGAACGTTCCAAGCCCCACGTTAACGTTGGTACTATCGGCCACGTTGACCACGGTAAAACAACTCTAACTGCAGCACTTACTCGTGTATGTGCAGAAGTTTTCGGTGGTGAAGCTGTCGCATTCGACGGTATCGATAAAGCTCCTGAAGAGCGTGAGCGTGGTATCACGATCAACACTTCTCACGTTGAGTACGATTCAAACATCCGTCACTACGCGCACGTTGACTGCCCAGGGCACGCCGACTACGTTAAGAACATGATCACTGGTGCTGCACAGATGGACGGCGCTATCCTAGTTTGTGGTGCGACTGATGGTCCAATGCCACAGACTCGTGAGCACATCCTTCTTTCTCGCCAGGTTGGCGTACCTTACATCGTAGTATTCCTAAACAAAGCTGACCTTCTTGCTGAAGACTGTGGCGGCGTTGGTACTGAAGAATACGAAGAGATGCTAGAGCTAGTTCAGATGGAAATCGTTGAACTTCTAGACACTTACGACTTCCCAGGCGAAGATACTCCAATCATCGCTGGTTCTGCTCTAATGGCTCTTAACGGTCAGGACGACAACGAACTAGGTACTACTGCTGTTAAGAAACTAGTTGAAGCGCTAGACTCTTACATCCCAGAACCACAGCGTCTAGTAGACATGCCATTCCTAATGCCAATCGAGGACGTATTCTCGATCTCTGGTCGTGGTACTGTAGTAACTGGTCGTATCGAGCGTGGTGTCATTAAAGTTGGTGAAGAGATCGATATCGTTGGTATCCGTGAGTCTTCTAAGACTACTTGTACTGGTGTTGAGATGTTCCGTAAGCTTCTTGACGAAGGTCGTGCAGGCGAGAACTGTGGTATCCTTCTTCGTGGTACTAAGCGTGACGAAGTTGAACGTGGTCAGGTTCTATGTGCTCCTGGTACTACAACTCCTCACACTCAGTTCGAAGGTGAAGTATACGTACTAAACAAAGATGAAGGCGGTCGTCACACTCCATTCTTCAAAGGCTACCGTCCACAGTTCTACTTCCGTACAACTGACATCACTGGTGCTGTAGAGCTTCCAGAAGGTGTTGAAATGGTAATGCCTGGTGATAACGTTAAGATGAACGTTACACTAATCAACCCAATCGCTATGGACGAAGGTCTACGTTTCGCAGTTCGCGAAGGTGGCCGTACTGTAGGTGCAGGTGTTGTATCTAAGATCATCGCTTAATTGCTGATAATCTTCTAAAAGAAACCCGCTCTCGAGCGGGTTTTTTTGTGTCCACGGTTTGGGGTTGGGTGGTTGCTGGTAAAGCGGGTGACAGGCTGAAGCCAGTCACCGTAACTGAGAAAGGTGCGCGCTAGTAAGGCGGGTGACAGGCTGAAGGCCGGTCACCGATACTGCGTAGGTGGTTAGGTGCTCCGGTGACTGGCTTTCAGCCTGTCATCCGCTGTCTAATTACGCACCAATCATTTGGCAAATCTTTAGTTGACCTGTGGCCCAAAACTCAAGTAGAATTTGCGTCCCTTCATTTGAGGGGAGGTCGGCTATTGCCGTTTATTTAATATTTTAGGAAATGCGTGATCAAAATGCAGAACCAAAAAATCAGAATCCGCTTGAAGGCTTTTGACCATCGTCTGATCGATACTTCGGCTCAGGAGATCGTTGAAACTGCAAAGCGTACTGGTGCTCAGGTCCGTGGTCCGATCCCACTTCCTACTCGCAAAGAGCGTTACACCGTATTGGTCTCTCCGCACGTCAACAAAGACGCGCGTGATCAGTACGAAATTCGTACGCACAAGCGTGTTCTAGATATCGTTGAGCCAACTGAAAAAACAGTTGATGCTCTAATGAAGCTAGACCTCGCAGCGGGTGTAGAAGTGCAGATCAGCCTAGGCTAATAGCACGCGCAGATTTATTAATTTTTTATTAATGAAGCGCTATTTGTGGAATACCCCTGAAAAGGGTAGCCGTAGTGGGTAACAGCCCCGTACACAACTGGCAAGAGGTATATAAAATGTCATTAGGACTTATCGGACGTAAAGCGGGCATGACCCGTGTCTTCACTGAAGACGGCGTGTCCGTGCCAGTCACCGTCATCGAGGTGGAACCGAACCGAGTGACTTGCGTTAAAACTGTCGAAACTGACGGTTACGCTGCTGTACAAGTGACTACTGGTACTAAGAAGGCTAACCGCCTTTCTAAACCAGAAGCTGGTCATTTTGCTAAGGCAGGCGTTGAAGCAGGTGCAGGTTTGTGGGAGTTTCGCGCGAAGGGTGATGAGGAAATCAACGTAGGTGATGCACTTACTGTTGAGCGCTTCCAAGCAGGCGAAAAAGTAGATGTAACTGGTCAATCTAAGGGTAAGGGCTTCCAGGGTGGCGTTAAGCGTCACAACTTCCGTACTCAGGATATGACTCACGGTAACTCACTTTCTCACCGTGCTCCGGGTTCAATTGGTCAGTGCCAAACTCCGGGTCGCGTTTTTAAAGGTAAAAAGATGGCTGGGCACATGGGTGCAGAGCGTTCTACCGTACAGAGCCTTGAGGTTGTACGCGTAGATGCTGAGCGCGGCCTGCTGCTAATCAAGGGTGCCGTACCTGGTGCTCCTGGTGGTGACGTCATCGTTAAACCAGCTGTTAAAGCGCGCGGCTAAGGGAGATTGTCATGAATTTGAATCTAACTGGTGCCAAGGGTTCGGTTGAAGTAGCCGATACTGCGTTTGGCAAAGAGTTTAATGAAGCTCTAGTACACCAGGTTGTCACTGCTTACATGGCAGGTGCGCGTCAGGGTACTAAAGCTCAGAAAAACCGTTCAGCTGTAGCTGGTGGTGGTGCTAAGCCATTCCGTCAAAAAGGTACAGGTCGTGCTCGTCAGGGTACTACTCGTTCTCCTATCTGGCGTACTGGTGGCGTAACATTCGCTGCTACTCCACGTGACCACTCTCAGAAAGTTAACAAGAAGATGTACCGCGCTGCGATGCGTTCTATCTTGTCTGAGTTGGTGCGCCAAGAGCGTCTAGTTGTTGTTGAAGACTTCGCTGTCGAAGCTCCAAAAACTAAGCAGTTCTTAGCAAAAATGAAAGAGTTTGACCTAAGCAACGCTTTGGTTATCACTGAAGAGGTTGATCTAAACCTATTCCTTGCTGCTCGTAACGTACCACACGTTGACGTACGTGATGCGGCAGGTATCGATCCAGTGAGCCTAATCGGTTTCGATAAAGTCGTTGTGACTGTCCCAGCTCTTAAGAAGATCGAGGAGGTGTTTGCATGAACCCGGAACGCATCTACAAAGTGCTACTCGGACCACACATCTCTGAGAAAGCAACGATCGTAGCGGAAGATACTCAACAAGTAGTATTCCGTGTCGCTAACGATGCAACTAAGCCTGAAATCAAGGCTGCTGTTGAACAGCTGTTCAACGTGACTGTTGCAAACGTGAACGTGCTTAATGCGAAAGGTAAAACGAAGCGTACTATGCGTGGCATGGGTAAGCGCAACGATGTTCGCAAAGCATACGTTCGTCTAGCTGACGGTTCAGAAATCGATTTTCTGGCTGCTGGCGAATAAGGAGGGGTTAAGAAATGGCAACTGTTAAAGCTAAGCCAACCTCTGCAGGACGTCGTCACGTCGTTTCTGTTAAAGGCCAAAACCTTCACAAAGGTAAGCCTTTTGCAGCGTTGGTTGAAAAGAAATCTAAGTCTGGTGGTCGTAACCACAATGGTCGCATCACTACGCGTCACATTGGTGGTGGTCACAAGCAGGCTTACCGTGTAATCGACTTCCGTCGCAACAAAGATGGCATTCCTGCTGTCGTTGAGCGTCTGGAATATGATCCAAACCGTTCTGCGAACATCGCTCTGTTGAAGTACGCAGATGGTGAGCGTCGCTACATCATCGCTCCTAAGGGCGTTGAAGCAGGTGCTGCTCTGATGTCTGGCGAACAGGCTGACTTTAAACCAGGTAACTGTATGCCTTTGCGCAACGTACCTGTAGGTTCGACTGTTCACTGTGTTGAATTGAAGCCTGGTAAGGGTGCACAGATGGCTCGCTCTGCGGGTACATCAGCTCAGCTAGTTGCTCGTGAAGGTCAGTACGCGACTCTACGTCTACGTTCTGGCGAAATGCGCAAAGTGTTGTCTGAGTGTCGTGCGACTCTTGGTGAAGTAGGTAATGGTGAACATAGCCTACGTCGCTTGGGTAAAGCTGGTGCTACGCGCTGGCGTGGTGTTCGTCCTACCGTCCGCGGTGTGGCGATGAACCCAGTCGATCACCCACACGGTGGTGGTGAAGGTCGTACATCAGGTGGTCGTCACCCAGTGACTCCATGGGGTGTTCCGACTAAGGGCCACAAGACCCGTAAGAACAAGCGTACTGATAAGCTTATCGTACGTCGTCGTCAGGCTAAGTAAGAGGAATCAGCTGTGCCACGTTCACTTAAGAAAGGTCCATTTATCGACCTTCACTTGTTGAAAAAGGTAGAAGCTGCAATCGAGAACAGCGATCGTAAGCCAATTAAAACTTGGTCTCGCCGTTCTACAATCTTTCCGAACTTTGTCGGTTTGACGATTGCGGTACATAACGGCCGTCAGCATGTCCCAGTATTCATTACTGAAGATATGGTCGGTCATAAGCTGGGTGAGTTTGCAGTGACTCGTGCCTTTAAAGGCCACGTTGCAGACAAGAAGGCTAAGAAGTAATAGGAGTTGATGATGGAAGCTATTGCAAAGCATAACGGCGCCCGCATCTCCGCTCAGAAAGCTCGTCTGGTTGCTGACCAGATCCGCGGCAAATCTGTTGGCGAAGCTCTGAATATTTTGGCGTTCAGCACCAAGAAAGGTGCACACCTGGTTAAGAAAGTGCTTGAGTCTGCTATTGCTAACGCAGAGCACAATGAAGGTGCTGACATTGACGAACTTCGCGTTGCGACTATCTTCGTTGATGAAGGCATGACCATGAAACGTATCCGTCCGCGTGCTAAGGGACGAGCTGATCGTATTTTGAAACGCTCGTGTCATATCACTGTTAAGGTCGCAGACTAAGAGCTGAGTACTAGGAGATTTAATCATGGGTCAAAAAGTTAACCCAACCGGTATTCGACTTGGTGTCGTAAAAGACCATACTTCTGTGTGGTATGCGGACAAAGCCGATTACGCGAAGAAGCTGTTGAATGACCTTGAAGTACGTAAGTACCTTGAGAAGCAGCTAGAAAAAGCATCTGTAAGCCGTATCGAAATCGAGCGTCCTGCACAGAATGCGAAAATCACCATCCACACGGCGCGTCCAGGCATCGTGATTGGTAAAAAAGGTGAAGACGTAGAAGTTCTACGTTCAACTGTTTCTAAGATGATGGGTGTGCCAGTTCACATCAACATCGAAGAGATTCGCAAGCCAGATATGGATGCGAAGCTAGTTGCGCAGAACATTGCAGGTCAGCTAGAGCGTCGTGTTATGTTCCGTCGTGCTATGAAGCGCGCCGTACAGAACACCATGCGTGCTGGTGCAAAAGGTATCAAGATCTCTCTTGCAGGCCGTCTAGGTGGTGCTGAGATCGCACGTACTGAGTGGTACCGTGAAGGTCGTGTACCTCTACACACTCTACGTGCAGATATCGACTACGCTACATACGAAGCCCACACTACTTATGGTGTGATCGGCATCAAAACTTGGATCTTCAAAGGTGAAGTTCTTGGTGGTATCGAACAGGTACGCGCTGAGAAAAATGCACCTGCGAAGAAAGCGAAGTGAGGTAGCGGAACATGTTGCAACCTAAGCGTTTAAAATTCCGTAAGGTAATGAAAGGCCGCAACCGCGGTTTGGCTCAACGCGGCAGCAGCGTTAGCTTTGGTGAATTCGCACTGAAATCGACCGAACGTGGTCGCATCACAGCGCGTCAGATCGAAGCGGCTCGTCGTACCATGACTCGTCACGTGAAACGTGGTGGTAAAATCTGGATCCGTGTCTTCCCAGACAAGCCGATCACAGGTAAGCCACTAGAAGTACGTATGGGTAAAGGTAAGGGTAACGTTGAGTACTGGGTCGCTCAGATCCAACCAGGTAAAGTGCTGTTTGAAATGGCAGGCGTACCTGAACAACTCGCGAAAGAAGCCTTTGAACTAGCGGCAGCTAAGCTTCCGCTTTCAACAACTGTAGTTAAACGGACGGTGATGTAATGAAAGCTACTGAACTACGTGATCAATCCGTAGAAGAGCTTCAGCAAACATTGCTGACTCTCCTAAAGGATCAGTTTAACTTGCGTATGCAAAAGGCTACTGGCCAGTTGGCACAGACTCACATGTTGGGTCAGGTTCGTCGCGACATCGCTCGCGTTAAGACAGTACTTAACCAAAAAGCAGGTGACTAAATGAGCGCTGAAAAACGTACTCGTACCGTTACTGGTAAAGTTATCAGTGACAAGATGGATAAGACCATCACTGTGTTGGTTGAGCGCAAGGAAAAGCACCCGATCTACGGTAAATTCATGAAGCGTTCAACTAAGTTGCACGCACACGATGAGAAGAATGAATGCCAAGCGGGTGACCTAGTGACAATCGCGGAAAGTCGCCCTCTGTCTAAGACTAAGTCTTGGTCATTGGTACGCATTGAAGAACGTGGAGCAAAGGTGTAAACTATTGCACCTTTGCTTCACTAGCCGCCTTATTCGACGGTCGATTGAGGGTCGAATGAGGCACTAGAGATTGTGGAGTAAACCATGATTCAAACTGAAACGATGCTTGATGTCGCTGATAACAGCGGCGCTAAGCGAGTGCAGTGTATTAAAGTACTAGGCGGTTCACACCGTCGTTACGCTAACGTTGGCGATGTTATCAAGGTATCGGTTAAAGAAGCGATTCCTCGTGGCAAAGTTAAAAAAGGCCAAGTACTTAAAGCTGTCGTAGTACGTACCCGTAAAGGTGTTCGTCGTCCCGATGGTTCATTGATCCGTTTTGATGTTAACTCAGCGGTTCTTTTGAACGCGAACGACGCTCCAATCGGAACTCGTATCTTCGGCCCAGTAACGCGTGAGCTTCGCTCTGAGAAGTTCATGAAGATCATTTCCCTGGCGCCTGAAGTGCTATAAAACCTCGAAAAATTCGAAGTTTTTAAGGAAAACGTCAAGCTCTAACGAGTTTGGCGTTTTTCAGCATGAGGAAGGTAGTAGGAAACGAAGGTAAATTAAAATGCGCAAGATTAAACGTGACGACGAAGTCATCGTTATCGCAGGTAAAGACAAAGGTAAGCGTGGCAAAGTTTCTCGCGTACTTGAATACGATCGTTTGATCGTGTCTGGCATCAACATGGTGAAAAAACACCAGAAGCCAAACCCTATGCTTCAGCAACCAGGTGGCATCATTGAGAAGGAAGCGGCTATCGCGACTTCTAACGTTGCTATCTTTAACGCTGCGACTGGTAAAGGCGATCGTGTAGGCTTCAAGACTCTTGAAGACGGCACTAAAGTTCGCTTCTACAAATCAACTGGCGAAATCGTTGAGTAAGAGGAGTAGAACAGATGTCTAGATTGAAAGCGCTTTACGAGACTCAGATCAAACAGAGTCTTAAAGAAGAATTGAATTCGCCAAACGTAATGGCTGTTCCACGTGTTACTAAAATCACACTTAACATGGGTGTTGGTGAAGCACTGGCAGACAAGAAGCTTCTAGAGAATGCAGTAAATGATATGACTGCAATCGCTGGTCAGAAGCCTGTTGTTACGTTGGCTCGTAAATCTGTAGCGGGCTTTAAAGTTCGTGAAGGTTGGCCAATCGGTTGTAAGGTTACTCTACGCGGCGAGCGTATGTGGGAATTCCTAGACCGTCTAGTTGACGTTGCGGTTCCTCGTATCCGTGACTTCCGTGGTCTTAACCCTAAGTCATTTGACGGCCGTGGTAACTACAGCATGGGTGTTAAAGAGCAGATCATCTTCCCAGAGATCGACTACGACAAAGTAGACGCGATCCGTGGTCTTGATATCACTATCACGACAACTGCGAAGACAAACGACGAAGGTCGTGCTCTTTTGACTGCACTGCAGTTCCCGTTCAAGAAATAAGGAAGGGATAAGATATGGCTAAGGTATCTATGTGGGAGCGTGAAGTTAAGCGCGAAAAACTAGCGGCTAAGTTCGCTGAGAAACGCGCTTCTCTGAAAGCTATCATCGCTTCACCAGCTTCTTCTGAAGATGAAGTGTGGGAAGCACAAGTTGCGTTGCAGAAACTGCCACGTGACGCTAGCCCAGTACGTAAACAGCGTCGCTGTCAGGTAACAGGTCGTCCACATGCGGTTTACCGCAAGTTCGGTCTTTGCCGTAACCAGCTACGCGAAGCTGCAATGCGCGGCGACGTACCAGGCCTTAAGAAAGCTAGCTGGTAATCCACCGGTTAGTTAACGGTAAGCGTAGTGGTCAGGGCCACGTCAGTGATGACGGGGCTACCGCACTACGCTGCACAAGAGAGGAAGTAAAAGCATGAGCATGCAAGACACGCTCGCGGATATGTTCACACGCATCCGCAACGGTCACATGGCTGAGAAAGTTGCTGTTGCTATGCCATCTTCAAAGCAGAAAGTTGCTATCGCAGCGGTTCTTCAAGAAGAAGGTTACATCAACGGTTACTCAGTTGAAGGTGACGTTAAGCCTGTGCTGTCTATCGAACTGAAATACTTCGAAGGCAAGCCAGTTATCGAAGAGATCAAGCGAGTATCTAAGCCATCTCTACGTATCTACAAATCTGCATCTGATCTTCCAAAAGTATCAGATGGCCTAGGTTGCGCAATCGTTTCTACTAGCAAAGGTGTAATGACCGATCGCGCTGCGCGCGCTGCTGGTATCGGCGGTGAAGTGATCTGCACAGTATTCTAAGGGGATTTACGATGTCACGTATCGCTAAAGCGCCTGTTGCTGTGCCTGCTGGTGTAGAGATCTCAATCTCTGGCCAGACGATCAGCGCTAAAGGCAAAAATGGTCAGCTATCACACGAAGTACACCCATCAGTTACTGTTGAACAGGCTGAAGGTGCATTGAACTTCGGTACTCGTGACGGTGCTAAACAATCTGTTGCACTGGCTGGCACAACTCGTTCTATCGTTAACAACATGGTTACTGGTGTTAGCGAAGGCTTCAAAAAAGAGCTAACACTGATCGGTGTTGGTTACCGTGCTGCGGTTTCTGGAAGCACTCTAAACCTGACTCTGGGTTTCTCACACCCAGTAGAGTACGCACTGCCTGAAGGTATCAAGGCAGAAGTACCTAACCAAACGACTGTTGTCATCTCTGGTGCCGACAAACAAGTTGTAGGCCAGGTTGCTGCTGAAGTTCGTGGTTTCCGCCCACCTGAGCCATACAAAGGTAAAGGTGTTCGTTACAGCGACGAATTTGTTCGCCGTAAAGAAGCTAAGAAGAAGTAAGGCAGGGTTATGAACGTTAAAAAAGAATCTCGTTTACGTCGTGCTCGTCGTTCACGCGCTAAAATGCGTGAGATCGGTACTGCACGTCTGTGTGTTAACCGCACACCGCGCCATATCTACGCGCAAATCGTAACTGCAGATGGCGCTACAGTTCTTGCTGCAGCTTCTACAGTTGAAAAAGATATGCGTGAAAGCGCAACTGGTAACATCGAAGCGGCTAAAAAGGTCGGTACTCTGATCGCTAGCCGTGCAAAAGAAGCAGGTGTTAGCCAGGTAGCGTTTGACCGCTCTGGTTTTAAATACCACGGTCGTGTAGCTGCTCTAGCAGACGCTGCACGTGAAGGCGGTTTGGAATTCTAAAGGTTTCTATTATGGCAAATCACGAACAGAAAGACGGTGAACTGCAAGAGAAGCTTGTTCAGGTAAACCGTGTAGCCAAAGTAGTTAAGGGTGGTCGTATCTTCGGCTTTACAGCTCTTACTGTAGTTGGTGACGGCAATGGCCGTGTTGGTTTTGGTCGCGGTAAAGCGCGCGAAGTACCTGTTGCAATTCAAAAGGCAATGGAACAAGCACGTCGTAACATGGTGAGCGTTTCTCTAAACGGTCACACGTTGCAGTACCCAATCAAAGCACGTCACGGTGCTTCAATGGTCTACATGCAGCCTGCATCTGAAGGTACTGGTGTTATCGCCGGTGGCGCGATGCGTGCAGTTCTTGAACTGGCTGGTGTAGAAAACGTATTGGCTAAGTGCTACGGCTCAACTAACCCAGTGAACGTTGTTCGCGCGACTGTTAAAGGTCTTGCGTCTATGGCGTCTCCTGAAGATGTTGCAGCTAAGCGCGGTAAGTCAGTCGAAGAGATCCTGGGGAACTAATCGATGGCTAATACAGTTAAAATCACTTTGGTACGCAGCCCAATCGGTATCATTCCGAAGCATAAAGCTACCCTAACAGGTCTTGGTCTACGTCGCATGAACCACACTGTTGAGTTGGAAGACACTCCTGCAGTTCGTGGCATGATTAACAAAGTCAACTACATGCTTCGTGTAGAAGACTAATAGAGGAGTCACCCAAATGCGTTTGAATACTCTTCGCCCGGGTGCCGGTTCTAAGCACGCTCCTAAGCGTGTTGGACGTGGTATCGGCTCCGGCCTAGGTAAGACTGGTGGTCGTGGTCACAAGGGTCTTAAATCTCGCTCAGGCGGTAGTGTTAAGCCAGGTTTTGAAGGCGGTCAAATGCCTTTGCAGCGTCGTCTGCCAAAATTTGGTTTCACATCTCGCCAAGCGCGTTACGTAGCTGAAATTCGTCTAAACGAATTGGCTGCTTGCGGTGTTGACGTAGTTGACCTCGCAGCGCTTAAACAGGCTGACATTATCCGTGAAGAGATCACCTCTGCACGTGTAATTCTGTCTGGTGAAATTACTAAAGCAGTTACCGTTAAAGGTCTTAAAGTGACTAAAGGCGCTCTAGCTGCAATCGAAGCTGCCGGTGGTAAGGTAGAAGCGTAATGGCAACTAAAGGACAAGTACCAGCAGGAAATGCAAGCGGACTAGGTGAGCTTTGGGCTCGTCTACGTTACGTTGCGATTGCGATCATTGTGTATCGTATTGGCGCGCATATTCCGGTTCCGGGTATTAACCCAGATCGTCTTGCTGCTCTGTTTGATCAGAACCAGGGTACGATCCTAAGCCTATTCAATATGTTCTCGGGTGGTGCACTCGAGCGCATGTCGATCTTGGCTCTAGGTATCATGCCGTACATCTCTGCATCGATTATCATGCAGTTGATGACAGCGGTTAGCCCTCAGCTTGAACAGTTGAAGAAAGAGGGTGAAGCTGGTCGCCGTAAGATCAACCAATACACACGTTACGGTACGGTTGCACTAGCAACTGTTCAGGGCTTGGGTATGACCGTTGGTCTAGCTAATCAGGGTGTGGCATTCAGCACAGCGTTTAACTTCTACTTTGTAGCTGTTATTACACTGGTCGCTGGTGCAGTATTCCTAATGTGGCTTGGTGAGCAGATCACTGAACGTGGTATCGGTAACGGTATCTCGATTCTGATCTTTGCTGGTATCGTAGCGGGTCTTCCTGGTGCGATCGGTCAGTCCTTTGAATCGGCTCGTCAGGGTGATCTTAACATCCTGGCGCTGCTAGCAATTGCAGTGTTAGCGGTAGCGACGGTTGGTTTTGTCGTGTTCATGGAACGCGCACAACGTCGTATCACCATTAACTACGCAAAACGCCAGCAGGGTAACCGCGTTTATGCGGGCCAAACCAGTCACTTGCCTTTGAAGGTCAACATGGCGGGTGTTATCCCACCGATCTTCGCAAGCTCTATTCTGCTATTCCCTGCATCTCTAGGCCAATGGTTTGGTCAGAGTGAGGGTATGGATTGGCTTCAGGATGTTGCATTGGCTCTAGGCCCAGGCCAGCCGTTGTACATTCTGTTGTTCTCGGCAGCAATTATATTTTTCTGTTACTTCTACACGGCGATTATGTTTAATCCTCGTGAAGTGGCAGATAACCTGAAGAAATCGGGTGCTTTCATCCCAGGTATTCGTCCAGGTGAACAGTCTGCTCGTTACATCGACTCAGTATTGAGCCGCCTTACTCTGTTTGGTGCTCTTTACATCACTGCGGTATCTCTGATGCCACAGGCGATGGTAGTTGCATGGAACGTACCTTTCTACTTCGGTGGTACTTCGTTACTGATCGTTGTAGTGGTGGTAATGGACTTCATGGCACAAGTGCAATCGCACCTAATGTCACACCAGTATGAATCATTGATGAAGAAGTCGAATCTAAAGGGTGGCGCAGGTCTACTGCGTTAAACCATTGAGGTGAATTATGAAAGTACGCGCATCTGTTAAGAAAATTTGCCGTAACTGTAAGATCGTACGTCGTAACGGTTCCGTTCGCGTGATCTGTAAGGTTGAACCTCGTCACAAGCAGCGTCAGGGTTAATCCTAAGCTGTAAACGAGGCGGAAGGGTGCATGGGTTGATTTAATAATAATCAACCCGTATAATTGCGCGCCTTCCACGAACTGAATGTAATTTCGTACCCAGTTCTTGCTGGAAGCGAATAATTAACTAATGGAGTACATTGAATGGCCCGTATAGCTGGCGTCAATATTCCTGACAACAAGCACGCGGTAATTTCACTGACTTACATTTATGGAGTCGGCCGCACAACTGCACAGCAGATTTGTGACACAGTAGGTATCGATCCAACGACTAAAGTTGGCGATCTTTCTGAAGAGCTACTCGACAATGTTCGTGGTGAAGTTACTAAGTTGACTGTTGAAGGCGACCTTCGTCGTGAAGTCAACATGAATATTAAGCGTCTTATGGACCTTGGTTGTTTCCGTGGTATCCGTCACCGTCGTAATCTACCGGTGCGCGGACAGCGTTCTAAAACTAACGCACGTACCCGTAAGGGCCCACGTAAACCGATCCGTAAGTAAGCGATAGGAATTACTAACTATGGCTAAGCCGAGTAATCGCACACGTAAAAAAGTTAAAAAGCAAGTTGCGGATGGCCTTGCGCACATCCACGCTTCTTTTAACAACACCATTATTACTATTACCGATCGTCAAGGTAATGCTCTTTCTTGGGCAACTTCTGGAGGCTCTGGCTTCCGTGGTTCTCGTAAGAGCACGCCGTTCGCTGCACAGGTTGCTGCTGAACGTGCTGGTCAAGCTGCACTAGAGTACGGCTTGAAAAACCTAGACGTGTTTGTGAAGGGTCCTGGACCAGGTCGTGAGTCTGCAGTGCGCGCACTGAACGCTTGTGGCTACAAAATCGCAAACATCACGGATGTGACACCTATTCCACACAATGGTTGTCGCCCTCCGAAGAAACGTCGCGTTTAATCTGGAGACGGTAAGTAATTATGGCTCGTTATATTGGACCTAAGTGCAAGTTGTCTCGCCGCGAAGGCACTGATCTCTTTCTTAAGAGCGGTGTTCGCGCACTAGACAGCAAGTGCAAGGCTGAAACTGTACCTGGCGTACACGGCGCTCGTCGCGGTCGTTTGTCAGACTACGGTCTACAGCTTCGTGAAAAACAGAAAGTTCGTCGTATCTACGGCGTACTAGAAAAGCAATTCCGCGGCTACTACAAAGAAGCAGCACGTCGTAAAGGCGCAACAGGTGAAAACCTTCTGCAACTTCTTGAAAGCCGTTTGGATAACGTTGTATTCCGCATGGGTTACGGCTCTACACGTGCTGAAGCACGTCAGATCGTTTCTCACCGCTCAATCACTGTTAACGGTGAAGTAGTAAACGTTGCTTCTTATCAAGTAGCAGCGGGCGATGTGGTTGCAGTACGTGAAAAAGCTAAAAACCAACTACGTATTAAAGCGGCGTTGGAACTGGCTGCACAGCGTGCACCGGTAGAGTGGGTTGAAGTTGACTCTGCAAAAATGGAAGGCACTTTTAAAGCCATGCCAGAACGCGCAGAACTACCAGCTGAGATCAACGAACAGTTGATCGTCGAACTTTACTCTAAGTAATTTTTAATTAAACGGTGGAACTATGCAGAGTTCAGTAAATGAGTTTCTAAGCCCACGTCACATCGACGTACAGGAGATTAGCAAGACTCGCGCTAAGGTTACATTGGAACCTCTAGAGCGTGGCTTCGGTCACACCTTGGGTAATGCGCTGCGCCGTATCCTTCTATCTTCTATGCCAGGTTGTGCAATTACAGAAGTAGAAATCGACGGTGTTCTGCATGAGTACAGCAGCATCGAAGGTGTTCAGGAAGATGTCATTGAGATCCTCCTGAACCTTAAAGGTGTTGCGATCATCATGCACAACGGCGACGAAGCGGTGCTGACAATCAACAAGTCGGGTCCTGGTGCAGTTACAGCTGCAGATATCCAGCTAAACCAAGACGTTGAAATCGCTAATCCGGAACACGTGATTGCTACGCTAACTAGCGCTGGCAGTCTGAACATGCGCCTAACTGTTTCCCGCGGTCGCGGCTACGTACCTGCTGATGCTCGTACTAGCGAAGACGATGAGACACGTGCTATTGGCCGTCTGCAGCTAGACGCTAGCTACAGCCCAGTACTACGTGTTTCTTACGCAGTTGAAGCTGCGCGTGTTGAACAGCGTACAGACCTAGACAAACTGGTTATCGATATTGAGTCTAACGGCACAATCGATCCAGAAGAGTGCATCCGTCGTGCGGCAACGATTCTGCAGCAACAGCTAGCAGTATTTGTTGACCTTGAAGATGCAAGCGAACAAGCGAAGTCTGAGCCAGCAGAGCCAGAGATCGATCCAGTACTTCTTCGTCCTGTTGATGATCTTGAGCTAACTGTGCGTTCCGCGAACTGTTTGAAGGCTGAGCAGATCTACTACATCGGTGACCTAATTCAGCGCACCGAAGTTGAACTGCTAAAAACTCCGAACTTGGGTAAAAAGTCACTTACAGAGATCAAAGACGTTCTTGCGTCTAAAGGTCTGTCACTAGGTATGCGTCTTGAGAACTGGCCACCAGCTTCTCTTAAAGGCGACGACAAAGTGGCTTCTTAAGTCGACTTAGCTAAGTTTTAAAGGATAGATAAGATGCGTCATCGTAAATCTGGTCGTCATTTGAACCGTACCAGCTCACACCGCAAAGCGATGTTCAAGAACATGGCAGTTTCTTTGATCGAGCACGAATTGATCAAAACAACTCTGCCAAAAGCTAAAGAACTTCGTTCTGTTGTTGAGCCACTAATCACATTGGCGAAAAACGACTCTGTTGCTAACCGTCGTCTGGCTTTTGCCCGTACACGTAGCGATGCAGCAGTAGGTAAACTATTCAACGAACTGGGTCAGCGTTACGCTACTCGCCCAGGCGGCTATGTTCGTATCCTTAAGTGCGGTTTCCGTGCTGGTGATTCGGCTCCAATGGCTTACGTAGAACTAGTTGATCGTCCAGTTGCTGAGTCTTCTGAAGACTAAGCACTGTGTTGATCCATAAAAAACCCGGCTTGTGCCGGGTTTTTTGTTTCTAGCGCGCCGCTTCTAGTATCTCTCGACTTGCTTGTAGATCGATCTTTTGATGTTCTCCCAGTGCTGTCATACCATACTCTTTCTGCGTATTGCAGTAGCTTCTCTCGTTTTGACTCTTTTTGGTGGGTCATTAGGCTTGGTAGAACGATGGCAAGTGTTTGGGCATGATCTAAACCATGTTCTGCTGTGATTTCATGGCTAATCATGTGTGTCACCCATTCCTGAGGTACACCGGCGCCAATCAAGGCGTTCAGAGCCATTGTCGCCGACCAAATAATATTTGCTCTTACCTCATAGTTTTCTGGCTCCTGTAGCGCGACGGCTAATGACCGCGTTACCATTTGACTCCGATCCTGTTGCCGGCAGAGTCAACACTGCTCCAATAGGGAGTGCTGTTTGTGCTGCTCTTCCACCGCTTCTTACAATTTCCCATGGATCAACAGTTGGATTCGCGATACCAGCAGCGATTAATTTAGAACCGTCCAGTACGCTGCCACCACCGACTTTATACCTATTTATAATACGTCGAGCACAAAAAAGGGAAGCATATGCTTCCCTTTGATTATTTAGAACAGATTACTTTTGGTAGTTACGGAACGCTTCAAGAGCGGCTTTTGCATCGACACCGCGATCGGCTACCGATTCCATCCACATTGCGTCAAGACCCTTCATAGTGTTACGCATGTCTGCAGCGAGTTTTTCGTAGCTATCAACCATATGGATGTTAGTACCTACCTCTTTTGCATGCGTCATGCCGATCGCATTCATATCCTGCCATGTCTTACCTTGCATTCGAGATAGATTTTCACCTAGAGCTGCACGGATTGCTTCAGCATCTTTTGGATCTAGATCTTCCATGAATTCCTGGTTAGCTACGAAGCTGAACACAGTGGTGTAAAGCGCTGTTGGGAAGACGGTTAGGTGGTCAGTGACTTCATCCAGTTTAAAGAACTTGTGTTCACCAGCTGGAAGGAAGGTACCATCAACAACACCTTGCTGCAGCTTCTCGTAAGAGCTAGGCGCTGAACCGCCGACAGGGGTCACTTCCAAGCGTGCAGCTAGTTCATTGACCATACCGCCGCCAAGACGGATCTTTTTACCCTTGAGGTCGTCTAAGCTGTTGATACGGAATTTAGAGTGGATAATGCCAGGTGCGTGTACCCACATGCCTAGTAGTTCTAGGCCTTCGTATTCGTTGGCATCAGCAAAATACTCTTGCTGCACCTTCCATAATGCTACAGATGCATCTTCTGCATCCGACATTTCACCTGGGATTTCAGCAACACCGGTTAAAGCAAAGCGACCTGGCGTGTAAGCGTTTACACCCCAAGAGGCATCAATGATGCCATCTTCTACTGACGAGTAGATTGTCTTTGGGTGACCTTGGAAGTTTTCGATAACAACCTTAACGCGGCCTTCAGTTGCCTCTTCAACCATCTTTTTGAACTCTGGCATCGCAACAGAGTTTTGTGGGTGAGTAGGTGGTAGCCAAGTCGCAACACGCATGGTTGTTTCAGCCATTGCGTTCATTGAGATTGCAGCGCCTACCGCTAGGCCGATTGCTTTAAGTTTTAGGTTGGTCATGTTTATTGCTCTCATTTTAAATGGTTATTTTTATAGTAAAAAAACAGTAAAAGTTATTTTAGGGATGACTTCCACTGCACCTTAGTCGAAACTGTTAACGATATAGCAGATCCGGCAAGAATAGGGTGATCGGTACAAAAGCGACGATCAGTGCTAAGCGTACAATGTCGGCACACCAGAATGGTGTTACGCCTTTAAAGATCGTGCCGGTTTTAATGTCTTTGAGAACAGCGCTGAGGACAAATACGTTCATACCCACCGGCGGTGTAATCAGACTGATCTCTGTCACTACAACCACCACGATGCCATACCAGACAAGATCGAATCCTAGGCTATCAATCAACGGGTAGAACACAGGGACCGTTAGCAGCAGCATTGATAGGCTTTCAAATACCATTCCCAAAAGAATGTAGATGCAAAGAATAACGATAATGACGGCCATGGGAGAGACATCAAGCGACTGCACAAACTCAAGAAGCCAAACGGGTAGACCGGCACGGTTGATGAAGTCAGAGAAGATCAATGCGCCGATGATCACGGCAAATAGCATGGTCGATGTTCGAACGGTATCCGACAGTACTTCGTAGGTTTTCACCAGATTGAGTTGTCCACGAAGTAGGGCGATCAAGAATGCGCCTGCCGCACCAATACCGGCTGCTTCGGTAGGCGTAAAGACGCCTAAGTAGATACCGCCCATTACGATCGTGAACAGCAGAAGTACACCCCAGATGCCTTTCAGTGCCTGCATGCGTTCTGCCCAGGTGAATTTCTCACCGGCTGGGCCCGATTTAGGATTGCGCATAACGACCCAGCGCACAGCTAACATGTAAAGAATGACGCCTAAAAGACCTGGTATAAAACCTGCCGCAAACAGTTCGCGGATACTGGTCTCTGTCAGTAGGCCGTAAATAACAAGGATGACTGACGGTGGTATCAGAATGCCAAGTGTACCGCCCGCTGCAATGGATGCGGTTGCAAGTGAATCGGCATAACCAAACTTACGCATTGGTGGCAGTGCAACCTTGGCCATGGTCGCCGACGTTGCTAGGCTGGAGCCACAAATAGCAGAGAAGCCACCACACGCAACAACCGTAGACATGGCGAGACCGCCGCGACGATGACCCAAAAAAGTATAAGCGGCGTTGTATAGCTCTTGAGACAGGCCTGAGCGAGTGACAAAGTTACCCATTAATATGAACAGAGGGACTACTGAGAGAGAGTACTCCTGTGCCGTCTCAATGACACGGTTAGAAGCCAAAGTCAGTGATGCTTTCCAACGGAAGTCGAAAAGGTTATCAAGAGTTAGGCCCTGTAAAATAGCGAAACCAAAGAACCCGACGATCGCCATCGCAAAGGCGATGGGCATTCGGATGACTAGAATTAAAAAGATAAGGAGCGCGAAGCCTATAATTACTGCGGTCATCGTGATAAATCCTTAATGCTTCTCTTTGTATATACGATAGATGCCATAGGTGATCATACCCAGTGCAGTGAACCAACTCATGACGGCGATGTACTCAATTAGATAGCCTACTGGTAGTTCCAAGTATTCTGTTACCTCGCCTCGGCGCAGTTTTCGTGCACCCAGTTGCCAAATACGTACACCGACAACGTAGAAGGAGGTTGAGATCGCCAGTGCCGAAAACATAGCCAGAATACGCACGATTTTGTGGCCAAGCGTTGAATCCAGTAGGTCCACTAAAATGTGTCCACCGCGCCAGGTTACAACAGGCATTTCGGCGAAGATAATGATGGCAAGACCTAGTTGGGTGATCTCAAAAGCACCATCAACCCCATTGTTGAAGAGATAACGGCCGAAGACATCGGCAACGGTCAACATCATTAAAAAGAAGAGGCCACAAGCCGCTATGACTTCTAAGCCAAAAGCGATCCATCTAAAAGGGCCGGGCTCTGGGTAGTGTTGATCAAGCCACTCCGCGCGGCTAAGGGTTGTCTCGTTACTCATATGACCTCAAAAAAATCGATCTCTACACAGTCAGGCTTTCGAACACCCGTGCCGATAAACAGACGTTCCGTAATCCACTGAAAACGTTCGGCACTGGTTTCAAAAATAGGGGTACACTTGAAGTAGACTTCGCTTGGATCGACGGGGATTCCATCGATGATCTTTTGTGTTACTTCTGGATCAGCAGCGCGCAGTGCTCGATTCTGTACAAATATGGTCTCGCCATCATCCGACTCAAGCACATAACGTGCATCCAGTTCGGCTAATCTTGGTGAAACGATACGTTGAAAGTCAGCACCACCAGTTAAAACACGGCCATTCCAGCCATTACCTTGAACGGTGCCACCTGTAATCGGAATCACTCTGCGCGTGCCGAATTGTGCTGCACCTATCTCCTGGGGTGCAGCAATTTCAACACGAAGTGATGCGAAGTGCTTTAAATGTGGAATATCCATTAACGCTATACTCTACTTATTATCTGGAGTTTTTGGATACGAAGCTTATTGTTTAGGAGTACAACATATCACGTGTCGTCTCTAAATCTATGCACTTTTCCAACTAATTCACAAAAAATTATGGCTTTTGCGATTTTTGAACAAGGGTCAGGATATCGTAGCTTGCGACAAGCTCGCCGTTTTGATTTACGACTTCGACATCCCAAGAGACAACGCCGATAGCATCGCCCTTGTTGTTGACTTTACCTTGATCAATTTTCGTCTTACATGTGATTCTGGCTTGTATGGTATCGCCGATACCAACAGGGTTTACGAATCTGAGTGTGTCTAATCCATAGTTGGCGAGGACAGGCCCTACACCCGGATCAACGAATAGGCCAGCGGCCGCTGAAAGCACAAAATAGCCATGAGCGATGCGTTTCTCGAACATGGAGTCACAGGCCGCTTGCTCATCGAAGTGCATGTAAAAATGATCGCCTGAGAGGCATCCAAAATTAACAATATCAGCTTCTGTAACCGTTCTTCTGTGAGTTAATAGAGTCTGACCGATCTCGAGCTCATCGAAATGGTAACGGAATGGATGAAGCGGTTTTTCGATTTTGTCTGCGCCACGAACATATTGGCCTGTCACCGCCATCAACATCGTTGGTGATCCTTGAACAGAAGCACGTTGCATGTAGTGTTTAACCGCTCGAATTCCGCCTAACTCTTCACCGCCGCCAGCTCGACCTGGTCCGCCATGTTTAAGCATGGGTAACGGTGACCCGTGACCAGTAGATTCTTTTGATGAACGTTCGTCCAAAATGTGAACGCGTCCATGCCATACAGCCAGTTTAGGTACTACCACGCCTGCGATGGCAGGATCTTTAGTGGTTAATGTGGTCACCAAAGAGCCTTTGCCGCGTGCGGCGAGTGTGCAAGCGTGATCAACGTCTCTGTACGGCATCAGTGTGCTTACAGGTCCAAAAGGTTCAATATCGTGAGCACCCCCCTCTGCGTCTGGAGAAGTGTTTAGAAGCAATGTAGGTTCAAAAAACGCGCCCTTTTCAGCGCCTTCTCCAACGGGTTTGCACTCTGCACCTCTACCCAGAAGCACGTCGCTGCTGGTCATCAAAATCTCTAGTTTTTCTTGTACATCACGCTGCTGATCTATTGAAGCAAGGGCTCCCATTCGAACACCTTCAATCGATGGATCACCTAAAGTCGTTTTACCCAGTCTCTGTGTTAACGCACCTGAAACCGGTTCGATAAGATGCTCTGGGACTAGGATACGACGGATTGCAGTACATTTTTGTCCTGCTTTGACCGTCATCTCACGCGCCACCTCTTTAACAAAAAGCTCGAATTCCGCATCCTCTGGTGTCACATCAGGTGCTAGGATCGCACAGTTTAATGAGTCTGCCTCTGCATTGAATGGAATAGAGTGATTTAGAATGTTCGCATTGCTTTTTAACATCAGAGCGGTGTCTGCAGAGCCGGTAAAGGTTACGATGTCTTGAGAATCAAGTCGATCCAACAGGTCACCTGTAGACCCTATGATCAGTTGTATAGATCCTAATGGAAGCAGATTAGATTGATGCATCAGCTTCACGCACGCCTCGGTTAAGTAAGAGGTTTGCGAGGCAGGTTTAACGATAGCGGGCACGCCAGCAAGAAAATTGGGGGCGAATTTTTCTAACATTCCCCAAATAGGAAAGTTAAATGCATTGATGTGAACCGCAGCACCTTGCTTCGGAACTAGGATGTGGCTGCCAAAAAATTGTCCGACCTTACCCAGTTGGACAGGATCTCCCTCGTGAAGTGTATTGCCAGAGGGGAGTTCATTACGCCCCATGCTTGCATAAGCAAACAGTGTTGCAATACCACCTTCTATATCGATCCAGCTGTCATTTCTTGTAGCACCAGTATGAGCAGAAATCTGATAAAGAGACTCTTTGTGCTCCATCAGATATTTGCCTAGGTTTCTCAACACCGTGGCTCGTTGTTGAAAATCGAGAGCCAACAGACTTTTGTGACCAATCGTCTTTGCGTAGTCCAGACTTGAACTAAAATCTATTGCTTCAGAGTGAGTAGAAAAGACGGCATCACCATTAATTGCACTATTGAGTGTTTGATGAGCATTCTGACCAATCCATTGGCCTGCGATGAAACTTTGAACGATTGGTGTTGATGTCATGATAAATCCGTTTATTGATTATAGTTTTTTATATTTGATCGAAATCTAGAACGACTTTGTCGCTTACTGGGTACGATTGACAGGAGAGTACGAACCCCTCTTTGACCTCATAGTCTTCAAGCCCGATGCTAACATCCATCTCAACCTGCCCCTCAACCACCTTGCATTTGCAGGTTGAACAGACGCCTGCTTTACAAGAATAGGGAAGTTCTGCCCCTTGTTCGTTAGCTGCATCTAGGATGTTTTGCGTGTTCTGCGCAAGATCAAACTGCTTAACATGCCCATCGCGCATGATTTCAATGCTAGATAGGTGTGTTGCACGCTCAGCAGCTTCTGTTCTCTGTGCTCTTTTTTCACTGCCCTGAGTCGTTCCGAAGAGCTCAAAATGAACGTTTTGCTTCGCGACTCCCGCTTTAATAAGTGATTCACTCACGGTTTCTGTCATTGATTGAGGACCACAAATAAAGATATCCGTTAATCGCTTAACATCGATCCATCTAGAGAAGAGGGCTTCACATTTCTCTGCGTCGATATGACCGTTATAAAGGTCTATGTCCTGTTGTTCGCGACTGAAGATGAAGATGAGATTTAAACGTCCCATGTAACTGTTTTTAAGATCTTCCAATTGATCTTTGAACATGGTGGAACCCGTCGCTCTGTTGCCATATATCAGTGTGACGTGGCTTTTTGGCTCCGATCTCAAAATGGTTTTTACCTGCGATAGAATAGGTGTGATACCGCTGCCTGCTGCCACTAAAAGATAGTTACCTGAGTGCTCTTCATTAAGATCGGTATAGAAGTGCCCCATGGGTTCCATGACATCAATTTCATCCCCAATTGCCAACTGATCATTGGCAAAGTTGGAGAACAAACCGTCAGGCACTCGCTTTATAGCAACTCTAAGCTCGTTGTCATGGACACCACTGCAGATTGAATAAGAGCGGCGTACCTCTTCGTTATTGATGTTAGCTTTTAATGTTAGGTATTGACCTTGATTAAATCGAAAACGTTCCTGAATCTCGCACGGTACTTCGAAAGCTAACGAGACTGAGTCGCGTGTCTCTTCTGTGCGATCAGCAATTTTTAAACGGTGGAAGTTGCTCATTTTATCTCCCTGGCCTAGATGCATTTGAAGTAATCAAATGGTTCTAGACAGTCGTTACATTGGTACAGCGCTTTACACGCTGTGGAACCAAATTCTGTAATCTCTTTGGTATTGGTACTATCACAAACTGGACAAGGAATCGCTTGATCGAGTTGTGGCTTGTCAGCACTGCCGATGGGCGGTGCTATGCCATACTCTTTTAAACGGAGTCGACCGCGTTTTGTAATCCAGTCTGTCGTCCAAGCGGGTGCAAGTCTTTGCTCAATGGTGACGGCGTTGAACCCCGAATCTTCAAGGGCTCGTTTAGCGCTCTGTTCAATGTGCTCAGTGGCTGGACAACCGGAATAGGTTGGCGTTAAAACGACTTGTAATAGTCCACCAACGGGTGTGATTTCGCGAACAATACCCAAGTCAGTAAGACTCACAACCGGTACTTCCGGATCCATGACTTCATCCAGAACTGACCAAGCTAACTTAATTGACTCTTCTGTCAGCTCAGGTCGATCAGTTGCAATCAACTCACCAGCTTGCATTCGGGTATGCTCGTTGTAAAAACTGCATCTCAGCTAAGATAAAACCAAGGCTTTCTGTATGCAGACCCTTAGCTCCACTGAGGTAGTTGTTATCAGCAGCCTCAGGTTGCATCAGTGTTGCTTCAGTTAATGTCTTTGAGATGATCGCGTGCCAATCACTGCAAAGATCATTTACACCTGGTGCAATACCAGATGAATCCAATGTCTTGAACAGTTCGCACGGCTTGGCTAGCTCGAATGTGAAATGCCAGATTTTGTCTAATGCGGATTGCATGCGTTCGTGGCTTTCAGAAGTGCCGTCGCCCAGTCGTTTTATCCATTCACTCGAACGACGGATATGATAACTAGACTCTTTAAGGGACTTAGCCGCGATGCCCGCTATTTTCTCATCAGATGAACTACACAGTTTTTCAAGAAGAGGATAGTGCCAAGCATCAAATAGAAACTGCTTAGCCATCGTCATCGCAAAGTTACCGTTTGGCTGTTCAACAATTAGAAGATTTCTGTACTCGCCTTGGTCTCTCAGGAAGACCAGATCGTCGGCTGTGCGACCATCACCAATACGTTCAGCGGCATACTCTAACCAGTTACGCGCTTGTCCGACTAGATCAAGGCCGACATTCATCAATGCGACTTCTTCTTCAAGAGCGGGTGCTCCTCCAACAAGTTCACACAGACGCTGGGCCTGTATCATGGCGCTATCGCCAAGTTGAAGCAGAAGTTCCGTTGTATCATCAAAACGTTTCATAGGGGCCTCTACATGTGTCCAACTTCATCAGGCAGTTTGTAAAAGCCAGCATGTCGGTAAATTTTGTCATCGGATGGATCGAATAACGCCTCTTTTTCATCCGTTGCTGTGGCCGTTATCGATGCAGATGGTACGACCCAAATACTCACTCCCTCGTTGCGTCGTGTATATAGATCGCGCGCGTTCTCGATAGCCATCTCAGAATCCGCGGCATGCACACTCCCGACATGCTTATGGTTTAGGCCGTGTTTACTTCGGATAAACACTTCAAATAGGGTCCAATCAGCCATAGTAGTTCTCCAAATTAAGCAGCATTACGCTGTTGTTTTTTGTTGGCGTAAGCAACAGCAGCTTCACGAACCCAAGCGCCTTCATCAATCGCCTTTTTACGCTGGGCAACACGCTCTTTATTACAAGGGCCGTTACCTTTGAGTACTTCGAAGAACTCTGTCCAATCGATTTCGCCATATTCCCAATGTCCGGTCTCTTCATTAAATTTTAGATCAGGGTCAGGCGCAGTACAGCCTAGAATTTGCAGTTGTGGAATGGTTTGATCGATAAAACGCTGGCGCAACTCATCATTTGAGTGACGTTTGATTTTCCAAGCCATTGATTGGGCGCTATTGGGTGAGTGAGCATCGGATGGCCCAAACATCATCAGTACAGGCCACCAGAAACGGTTAATGGAGTCTTGAACCATCTCCTTTTGAGCGTCGTTTCCTTCGCGCATAAGGTGCAGAAGAATTTCATAGCCCTGGCGTTGGTGGAAACTCTCCTCTTTGCAGACTCGGATCATTGCTCGAGAGTAGGGTCCATAAGAGGTTCTTTGCAAAGGTACTTGGTTCACTATGGCCGCACCATCGACAAGCCAACCAATGGTTCCCATATCAGCCCAGTTCAAAGTAGGGTAGTTGAAAATACTGGAGTATTTCGCCTTGCCCTCGTGCATTTTTTGGACCTCTTCATCACGATCAGCGCCCAGTGTTTCCATAGCACTGTAGAGGTACAGACCATGCCCGGCTTCATCTTGAATTTTGGCCATCAATTGCAACTTTCGCTTCAGTGTGGGTGCGCGAGTAACCCAGTTACCCTCAGGCAGCATGCCCACGATTTCTGAATGCGCATGTTGTGAAATTTGACGTATCAGTGTTTTCCGGTATGCCTCTGGCATCCAGTTCTTAGGTTCAATCTTTATTTCCGCGTCAATACGAGCCTGAAATGCCTGTTCTTCTGATGACATCTCTGTAGTTGATTTGACACTTTTAACACCGGTTTCAACCATCTGTGCGTACATAACAGACCTCTCTATAAGTGATTCAAGTCATGATATCAAAAGCGACACTAAAAAATAACAAATATTTATTTTATGTATCGCATTTGGGCTCAAGTTCACACGATATTGCGTGTGTTCATTTATCTCTCATCAAATACGCGCTGTGCTTTACCTTCTGAACGAGTTATGGACCCTATGTCTCGAAGTTGAACACCGATACTGATGCCGACTGACGATTTTACATGATGCTTCAATGCCGCGATTTGTTGAGCCGTTGTCTCCTCAGGTTGTTGAGCAAACTCTGGACGTAACTCTATATGAACCATCATGCTATCCATGTTTCCTTCGCGGTGCAGGTGGATTTCGTAATTTTCCGAGAATTGCGGAACTTTACAAACCTCTTCCTCAATTTGAGTAGGAAATACGTTTACACCGCGAATGATCATCATGTCATCACTACGGCCGGTGATTTTATCGATTCGACGCATAGGGCGAGCGGTACCCGGAAGAAGCCTTGTCAGGTCTCGCGTTCGATAGCGCAGCATAGGCAAAGCTTCTTTGCTCAGGGTTGTGAAGACTAATTCACCAAGCTCACCATCGGGCAGTACTTCACCGGTTTCAGGGTTAATAATCTCGGGGTAGAAGTGATCTTCCCATACTGTGGGTCCATCCTGTGTTTCGCCACACTCTTGTGCTACACCTGGTCCCATGATCTCTGAGAGACCGTAGATATCGGTAGCCGTGATGCCAAGACGTCGCTGCATGGAAAGACGAAGATCATTTGTCCAAGGCTCAGCACCAAATATCCCGAGTTTTAGACTCAATTGATGTGGGTCGATACCCTGTCTCTCCATCTCATCGGCAATATTGAGCATGTAAGAGGGTGTGACCATAATGATGTCAGGATTGAAATCCCTAATTAAGCGAACCTGCTTTTCTGTCTGTCCACCGGACATAGGGATGACAGTACAGCCAAGCCGCTCTGCACCATAGTGGGCGCCTAGACCACCCGTAAATAGACCGTATCCATACGATACATGAACCTTATCGCCCGGTTTTCCTCCTGCCGCACGAATCGATCGTGCTACGAGATTGGCCCAGTGATCGATATCATTTTTAGTATAACCCACCACAGTTGGATTACCTGTTGTGCCACTTGAAGCATGAAGTCGCACGATCTGATCCATGGGCGTTGCAAACAACCCAAATGGGTAGTGGTCTCTCAAGTCACTCTTGGTGGTAAATGGGATAATAGATAAATCATCCAGTGTTTTGATGTCTGAAGGGTGTATACCTTTATCATCAAAGCGCTTTTTGTATAGAGCGACATTATCATAAGCGTGAGATACGCTTTTCTTTAAACGATCTAGTTGTGTGGCGCGAAGCTCATCAATACTGGCCCGTTCCATCGGGTCCAGTTGATCTGGTGTGAAAGAGGTATCAACCATCATTGCTTAATTCCTTTTAAAATCTTGTTATGAGTGCTCACTTTCCGGAAGAACAGTTCCTTTTAAGGCATAGGATTTGCCTCTAAAAATCGCAATTAATTTATTATCTTGATTACGTATCTCAACATCATAATTACCCGTACGCCCTGATCGACTTCTCTCTTGTGCAGTTGCAGTTAAATGATCACCCATCAAACCAGGTGCAACGTAGTCGATGCTGCAACCTATCGCAACGCAGGGCTGATTGTAGGTATTACAGGCGAGTGCAAAGGCTGAGTCAGCCAGTGTGAACAGATAACCACCATGACATGTATTGTGGCCCTGTACCATAAAGTCTTTAACGAACATCGACATAGAGGCTTGACCAGGTGACACGCTGCTCATCTTCATTTCAAGATGATTGGTTGCAGTATCACGGGAATAGAGCTCCTTTGCGCAGGCTTCAGCAAGCTCTTGTGCTGTTTGAGATCTTGAATCCTTCATAATTAGCAACCTTTATAGTCAGGCTGGCGCTTTTCAATGAAGGCGTTAACACCCTCTTTATAATCATCTGAATTGCCAAGACGGGTCTGTATGTCTCGTTCAACGTCCAATTGATCCTCAAGAGAATTGTTAAAGCTTAGGTCCAGTGCCTGCTTTGTTTTAGTCAGCGCAAGTGTGGGTTGTGTCGCCAGTTGCTTTGCGAATGCGATCGACTCTTCATGAAGGAGGTCATCATCAACGGCTTTAAATATAAGGCCCCAATTAACGGCTTGTTCGGCACTCAAAGGGTTCCCAAGCATAGCGAGTTGCTTCGCACGTGCCAGGCCAACCAGGCGAGGTAATAGCCATGTGCCGGCTGAATCGGGTATCAGACCTATCTTACAAAAAGCTTGAACAAACTTAGCGGATTTAGCCGCGATAACGAAATCACACGCCAGTGGAATATTGGCACCTGCGCCTGCTGCGATGCCATTGACTGCACAAACGACGGGTTTTTCCATGTGGTAGAGACGTTTTACAGTGTTGTTGTAGTAGGACTCAATCACATTTCCGAGATTTGGCATTGGCTCAGCAGGCTTTACCATCGGATCAGAGAGATCCTGACCAGCACAGAAAGCACGTCCAGCACCGGTTAAATAAACAGCTCTTACTTGAGAGTCCTTGGCGGCTGAATCCAATGCTAAATGCAGCGAATGGTGCATTGCTTCATTAAAACTGTTTAAAGTGTCTGGTCTATTGAGTGTAATCATAGCTACACCCTCAGACACCTCATATATGATATCGGTTAAATTCATTACTTAGACTCGTGCTATTGTCGTTATTAATTAATGCACAGAAATTAAGTACCCGTGTACTGGATACTTTGTTAACGTATCTAAATATGCCGTAAAAAAAGATACAATTCAAATTATGTTTTCTGTATTTTCGTATCGCTTTATTTGGAAATAGATTAATGCAACAAACCTTATGCGCCGATTTGTGCATCCAGCGCTTTCAATCTCAAACACCTCTCAGGGTTCCTTCTCTTATTATTAGTGTTTGGGGAGATTCGATTGTTGCCCATGGCGGGGAAGTATGGCTCGGAAGTCTTATTCGACTTTTGGAACCCTTTGGTATCAATGAACGTTTGATGCGAACATCCGTTTTTCGCCTGACCCAAGAGGGCTGGCTCCTATCCCATAAAGTGGGCCGCAAAAGTTTTTATCGACTAAGCCCTGATGGTGAGTACCGTTTTAGAGCAGCGTTTAATCGCGTCTATCGGCTGAATGTCCCTCAGTGGCAAGGAATTTGGACGTTATTGCTAATCTCCGCTCTAACTGCAGATGAGAAAAAGTCGCTTTCAGATGAGTTATCACTCTGTGGTTTTGGTTCGCTCAGCCACTCTGTACTCGCGTCATCTCACGCTGATCTCAATGAGGTTAAATCAATACTCAGAGAGAAGGGATTTGCTGACAGAGTGGTTCTTTGCGAATCTCAAGTAACTAATGAGAGTAAACAAGCACTCCGCAATTTAATTTGGCAGGGCTGGGGACTTCAGTCTTTAAATGATACCTATATTAACTTTGTCGATTTTTATCAGTCCCTGACGGCCTCTGCAATCGCGGCTCAACTCAAAGACCCCAAAACGGCTTTTATCACTCGAACGCTAATGATTCATGAATATCGAAAACTAGCATTAAGAGACCCTAACCTGCCGGATTTGATACTCGGGAGTCGCTGGCTTGGTAATGAAGCGCGCGCTTTGTGTGCCTCGTTGTATAAACAGCTCACACCAGCAGCTCACCAATGGCTTATCAGTGAGTTAGAGGGTAGGCAGGGTAACTTACCGCTGGCATCCGAAGAGTTCTTAAGCAGATTCGGCGGTTTAGAAATCTAAAAATTGAAAAATCTACAATCAAGTCATTAGATTCTAATGACAGCATCTTCATCTAAAGAGTAGAGCTTTTTTACCTCTTCTGAACGCTCAGTTAGGCATACTCTCTGGTTTATGTAGCCTTTATCAGTTATTTCACCTGTTTTTAGGTTGGGCGGCGTATCTAAGATAAGCAGTGAACAGATGTGTTGGGAAGAGCCTGAGTGATCATTTTTAAACTCTTTCATCCGTCCGATTATCATCTCTTTTACGGCAGGAATGTTAGCTCACTCATGAGGTGCGAGGTTTTCAGCTTCTGCACCAGCGAGTTCTCTGAGGGCTGGTGTAATAAAACCTAATGCACCGACAGAGTCCTCATTGTGACCACATATGACAAAATCCTGGAAATAAGGACTGAGTTTGCTTGCCAATGCTGGTCGAAGAGTTCCCACGGACACCCAAGTTCCTGTGGTTAGTTTAAAGTCTTCGGTGACGCGACCGTCGCTCAGGATCGATAAACTTGCCTGCGTCTTCAATTTTGTAAAAGCAACCTTCATCAAAAGCATCTTTTGTCTTTTCAGAGTTGTTTCGATATCCAGGAAAAATAGATGGCCCTTTAACTCTCATTTCCAATTTGTCGCCGGAGGGAAC
Organism: Marinobacterium sp. xm-d-579; assembly: GCF_013282935.1. Lineage (NCBI taxonomy): Bacteria > Pseudomonadati > Pseudomonadota > Gammaproteobacteria > Oceanospirillales > Oceanospirillaceae > Marinobacterium > Marinobacterium sp. xm-d-579. Next base: position 417,616 of record NZ_WBYP01000001.1, on the reverse strand, counting down.
GAATTTAAGAACTATCCCAGGTAATGGAAGTCCGAGATTACTTGTTTTGTCCATTTCAAAGTGGATGCTAGTGATGGCCGGAGCCGTTTCAGTGGCACCCCATGACGACGTGAAAAAGGATAAGTCGCCTCGAACACAAAATGCCATTTCTCACATTCTGTTCCACGCATCTATTAAAAGACAGCTCACAAAACGAGAATTAGATTTTCTCTATTGGGCAGCTAGAGGTTGTAAAGCAGAAGAGTCGTCTAAAAACCTTGGTCTTAAACCAGAAACGGTCAGCAGTCTCAGCAACATGGGGAACAGGTTATTTTTCAGCACAGTCCATGAAGTTGATGCCTTGATCCATTGAGTATTGGATCTGCTCGTGGGCATCTGCTTCACTGTTCTGCTCACCTCAAGTCATAGTGCCTAGGCAGAGCTTGGAGATCTTTTTTCAATCAATGCGGGTTAGTGACATGTTTAGTTACTTAACTACTTAACGGTGTCCTGTTTTGGTAAGACCTTCTCACCAATGCTGATCGTTTTTCTATTTGGCTCTGCTTCTGTGAGTGGCTTTACTTCCACGCATGATTTGAGAGACTCTTTCGCCAGTGCAATATAAGCCTCAGTGCCTTTGTGTTTCCAAGCCAACTCTTGCTCTGATAGTTCGCGCACTACTTTAGCGGGTGTTCCCAGAATCATCGAACTCTCAGGAAAAGAGTCTCCTGTTTTTACAAAGCTGTGAGCACCGACAAAGCTTCGAGCACCGATTTCGACTTTATCCATAACGGTAGCGCTCATACCTACCAGTACACCCTCGCGGATGGTGCATCCATGCAATATTGCACCGTGCCCTATGTGGCCATAATCCTCGACAATGACCGTGATATCTTGGAAGCTGTGGACCACTACGCAGTCTTGGATATTGACACCCTTACCTAGTTTGATGGCTCCAAAATCACCTCGCAGGCTTGCCAGAGGTCCTACATAGCAATCTTCACCAATGTGTACATCACCCAAAACGACAGCTGTTGGATGAACATAGGCGCTAGGGTGAATGACGGGTGTGACACCTGCTAATTGATAGATGGGCATGTTACTTTACCAATATTATTTTGATTGAATTTGTAATATATTGCATGTCTGGTTTTATTGATAGTCAGCTTAAAGCTTTGGTATGGATACTCTAGAAAATTTTAATAGCGATCGTTTTCCGTCGCTTAATCTTTCACTTCATGGATCCGTGTTATTGATTCAATTCAATAGACCTCGTGAGCTCAATGCGTTATCGACTGATATGTTGGGTCAAATAGCGACGTGTTTGGTCGAGGCGGATGCTGATACTAACATTTCAGTGATGGTTCTAACCGGTAATGAACGAGCTTTTGCTGCGGGTGCTGATATTGATGAGCTGCAACGTAAAACAGGCGCGGACGTAGCTACCGATCCGCGAAATCAACACTGGGCAGCCATACGACAGTTGCAAAAGCCTTTACTCGGGGCCGTGAACGGCTTTTGTTTGGGTGGCGGTAATGAGTTGGCTATGCTGTGTGATTTCTTGGTAGCAGGCAATAATGCTAAGTTCGGGCAGCCTGAGGTTAATCTTGCTATCTTGCCGGGTGCAGGGGGGACCCAAAGGCTTGCTACCCTTGTTGGAAAGGGGAAAGCGATGCGTTGGTGTTTAACGGGCGAGTTTATTGAGGCCAATGAGGCTCTCTCTTGTGGTTTGGTAACTGAAGTTTGTTTACCCGAGCTAACGGTCGAAAAGACTTTGGATATTGCTACCTTGATCTCAACCAAAGCGCCACTTGCAGTTATCGAAAATAAGAGAGCTATTAAAGCAGCCGTTGATCTGCCACTTGATGCAGGTTTGGATGCTGAGCGCTCATCATTTTCTCGTCTTTTAGATACTGAAGATAAGCTAGAGGGTATTTCTGCTTTTAAGGAAAAACGACGCCCTAACTATCAGGGGAAATAATAATATGAAATATATTGCATCGACTTATCTCAAGGATAATGCAATATATAGCCTATAACAATATACAAAATAGGCTTCCTGCTCTAACCGACCCCCTCAACTCAGAGTTTTCCTGTGACAGTGAATGGTTTTCTGAACTCAAAATAGACCCTAACTTTGTCCCAACGTTTAAAGAGTTTCTTGGTAAAGTACCGACGTTATAAACTCTGATTGTAACAGGATCAGAGTCCTTGGATGGATGTGCTTCGGTGGCTGATATAGAAGCAAAAAGCTCCGACTCATTTGTAGGGCCTATGTCGACCTGTGATGATCCCTGTTTTTCGTTGTACTCATCAGGTTCGACTGGTGCAACCAAGGGTACGGTTCATATTCACTCCTCCATCATTTAAACGGCGGAATTGTTTGGCAAGGGCGTTCTTGATCTTCAGCAGGACGAACCTGTTTATGTAGCAAGTATCGAGAAGGCCCGTGACGCTTATGAGTCAGGCGGTCTTCGTAAAAGGTTGGCTCGTTACCAAGATGACAATGTTGACTGCGCCTTTTGGGGATGGAATAAGGCTTGGCTTGAGCCAGACTTTCTCGATTTTAATATCGAGTCCTACTTGGCGTCGATCCGAGTGCCTTTGCTCGTTGTTCAAGGTGATCTAGATGAGTATGGGACTCTTGAGCAAGTTGATGCTATTGTCTCACAGGCCGTTTCTAGATCTGGGTCATTAGTCATCCCAAATTGTTGTCACTCTACCCATAGAGTTGCACCGGAGCAATTAATTGCTGCGATAAAAGAATTTAAGCACAGTTTATAAGACGTTAAGGAGTAAATAACCATGCGAATGATGAGTTACCTATTAGGTGAGTGGCAAGATAACGGTAGCACCGCAGCAGAAGTTCATTGTGCGTTGGATGGCTCAGTAATGGGTAGCATCGCAGGTTACGAGGTCAGTGGGGGTGACATTCTCGACTTTGCTCGAACAGAGGGTGGTACAGCACTGCGTGGCATGACCTATTTAGAGCGTGCCGGCCTATTGAAACAGATAGGCGCTGTTCTGGGTGAGAACAAAGAGGAGTACGCTGAACTCAGCGCGAAAAATAACGGTGCCACCGCAATGGATACATTTCTAGATGTGGAAGGCGGTATCGGTACATTAAAATACTACGCTTCACTGGGTAAGAAGCTTGGTGATCGTAAATGGATTGCAGATGGTGAATTGGTACAGCTCACAAAAGATGAGAACTTCAGGGCGATTCATGTAAAGACGCCACTGCGAGGTGCTGCTGTTCACATAAATGCATTCAATTTCCCAGCATGGGGCATGCTAGAAAAGCTCGGTGTTGCGCTTCTGTCTGGTGTGCCCGCGGTGGTTAAACCAGCGGCTGTCTCTTTGCCGGTTGCATGGGCCATGGCGCGCGATATTGTTAATGCAGACATTCTTCCTAAAGGTGCATTTAGCTTTTTGGCGGGAGGTGGTCGAGATTTAATGGATCACATTACATCGGCAGACGCGGTAGCGTTTACAGGTTCAGCGGATACCGCGGCCATGCTTGCATCGAACCCAAGGGTTATCAGTGAATCAGTTCGATTCAATGCCGAAGCCGATAGTATTAATTCATCCATCCTTGGACCCGATCTTACTGAAGGTTCAGACGGATTTAAGTCATTTATTCACGAGGTCTCTAAAGAGATGACGATTAAGTCGGGGCAAAAATGTACCGCTGTTCGTCGTATCTTTGTGCCTGCTTTGGAGTTAGAGGCTGCGAAGGAAGCGTTGGTTGCCAAGCTTTCTAAAGGAAAACCAGGTAACCCAATTAATGAAGGTGTTACTTATGGTCCATTAGTCAGTGCGGCGCAACAGATAGCGGCAGAAGAGAGTGTCAAAACACTGCTAAGTGAGACAGAGATCGCTTTTGAGGGTGATATTGGAACATTAGATGGCGAATCATCTGGTTTTTACGTCACGCAGAAACTATTGGTATGTCAGGATCCTAAATCAGCTACTCAAGTACACGAGACAGAAGTGTTTGGCCCTGTTGCAACACTGATGCCTTACAGTAGCGAAAAGGAACTTTTCGAGTTGGTGCGCCGAGGTGGAGGTTCATTGGTGAGTTCAATCTTCACTAACGATGATCAATTTGCAATGAACGCAGTGGTCGAGCTCGGCTCGACTCATGGGCGTCTTTTGATTGTTGACGACAGTATTAGTCGCGGCCACTCAGGTCATGGCAGTGTTATGCCGATGTGTGTTCACGGTGGCCCGGGTCGTGCCGGCGGTGGTCAAGAATTAGGTGGTTTACGAGGATTAGACTTCTATCATGTGACAACAGCTGTGCAGACTAATTTAGCGCGTGCAGCTGCGTTAAGAGGTGAGTGATGTCTTTGTCAAATAACTATGAATGTCTTCAAGTTACTGAGACGGATGGTGTTGTTGAATTAAAATTGAGCCGACCTGACAGACTCAATGCGTTCAGCAAAACTATGCACGCAGAGTTAAAAGTAGCTCTTAAAGAGATTGAGCGTTTTGAGTCGTTACGCTGTCTCATTTTGACAGGGCAGGGTCGTGGCTTCTGTGCTGGGCAGGACCTTGAGGAGCGTCGTATTCCTCAGGGAGAACCGAAGCCTGATTTAGGGGACTCTCTAAAAAATACCTACAGTCCTCTGGTTACTAGATTGAGAAATCTGCCTGTTCCAGTTATCGCTGCAGTTAATGGTGTCGCTGCTGGAGCTGGTGCATCGCTCGCGCTAGCTTGTGACATTGTTATTGCAAAGAAACAGGCAAAGTTCACGTTTCCTTTCAGTCATCTAGGTTTGGTGCCTGATGCTGGTGCAACAGCTACGCTTGTGAGGAATGCCGGTCAGGCTAAAGCAATGGCTATTACCATGCTCGGTGAGGTTGTTACGGGTGAAGAGGCGGCTGAATATGGACTCATCTGGAAAGCGGTAGAAGAGGATCAGTTCTCATCAGAGGTGAATAATATTGTTTCCAACTTAAAGGGTAAGCCTCGGTTGGGCTTGGAACTCATTAAACGTAGCCTCTACCGCGCTTTTGATAATGACTTTGCCGCTCAACTGGAACTGGAAAGTCAATGTCAGAAGCTAGCCGGTCGCAATCCGGAATTTTGGCAGAAAGTTCATCAATTTTTAGATAAGAAGTAATGATATGACCACACAATACAAAACGGTTGACCAAATTAAACAGGTGGGCGTAGTTGGTGCAGGCACTATGGGTGCAGGAATCGCTCAGGTCGCTTCTCAAGCTGGTTTAGATGTAGTGCTCTTTGACTTGAGTGAATCGGTACTCGAGGCTGCAAAAGCGAATTTAAAAAAATCGATGGATAAGCTGGTGTCACGCGGTAAATTCAGTGAGGAAGATGCTCAGGGCATTTGCGATCGAATTTCCTACGTCAATGATATCAACTCTATGGAACGGGCCGATCTGGTTGTAGAAGCCATTGTTGAGCGTTTGGACATTAAGCAACAGCTGTTTCAACAACTGGAGTCGATCTGTTCAGACCAAACTATTTTAGCAACTAATACCTCCTCAATCTCAGTGACTGCTATTGGATCGGCGTTGAAAGATCCTGCTCGCTTAGCAGGTCTGCACTTTTTTAATCCTGCACCTATTATGAAGTTGGTTGAGGTGATTCATGGCTTGGCGACCGACGCTAATGTTGTTGAAACATTACTTGCACTGTCTAAGCAGTGGGGCAAAGTAGGTGTGGCTGCTAAATCCTCGCCAGGTTTTATTGTTAACCGAGTAGCACGTCCTTTTTACGCTGAAGGTCTTCGAATGGCTGAAGAGGGTGTTACTGAACCTGAGCGAATCGATCTTTTATTAAAAGAAGCCGGCGGTTTTCGTATGGGGCCTTTCGAGTTGACTGATCTTATTGGGCAGGACGTTAACTACGCAGTGACGAGCTCAGTATTTGAATCTTACTATTTTGATCCTCGATTTAAACCATCGCTCATGCAAAAAGAGTTAGTTGATGCCGGTTGGCTTGGACGTAAGAGTGGTCGTGGCTTTTATCAGTACCCTGAGGGTAAACAGTTAGTCCCAAACCTTGAGTGGGATGATATCCGTTTTGGTGGGTTCTTTAATATCAGCAGTGCTGTGGTATCACCCGCGATTAAGTCGCTTATTGATAGAATTAAGGCGCGTGGAATAGATATTCCTACCGAGACTGAAGGTGATGAGGGCGAAATCGTGTTTGCTAACGGCGCAACACTGGTTTTGACGGATGGTCGCACAACCCTAGAGCGTTCTCTGGCTGAAGATAATCGCAACATTATTCAAATGGATCTCGCTATCGACTATTCGACATGTGAATCTCTAGCGCTATCAACACATCCTGAAATGCCTGAAGAGGTTTGGGCCGAAGTCTATGCAATGTTTGATTTCTTGGGTGTCAAAACTCGGGTTATAAAGGACTTGCCGGGTCTGATAGTGATGCGAACAGTCGCTATGCTTATTAATGAAGCGTCTGATGCGCTTCATTTAGGAATTGCTGATGCCACTGGAATAGATGCTGCTATGCAGGCAGGTGTTAACTATCCGACCGGTCTATTAGCATGGGCCGATAAGCTTGGCACCAGTTTCGTAGCCGATGTGTTGAATAACATCAGCCTATTTTATGGCGATGATCGTTACCGAGTATCGCCTGCGCTGCTCCAGCGTGCATTCGTAAATGCCCCTTTTCATCAGATTGATTAAATAAGGATATAAAAATGACTGAAGCTTTTATTTGTGCAGCAAAACGCTCTGCTATTGGTCGTTACGCTGGTTCACTGGCCACCGTTCGTCCTGATGACTTGTTAGCTCAGGTTATTAAAGCAACTCTGGCTGAGGTTCCTTCTTTAGATACTGCGTCGATTGATGATGTGCTGATGGGCTGTGCCAATCAGGCGGGTGAAGATAATCGAAATGTTGCTCGCATGTCAGTATTGCTCTCTGGTTTGCCCACATCGGTTCCTGCGTCAACCATCAACCGCCTATGTGGTTCTGGTTTGGATGCCATTGGTACGATGGCTCGAGGCATTAAAGCCGGTGAGCTCAATATTGCTCTTGCCGGTGGCGTCGAATCGATGACGCGAGCTCCCTTTGTTATGGGTAAGTCTGAAACTTCTTATGGGCGCTCTCAAATTTTAGAAGACACCACGATGGGGTGGCGATTTACTAACCTTTCGCTTAAAGCGATGTATGGCGTTGATACCATGCCACAAACGGCTGATAACGTAGCTGCTGAATATGGTATCAGCCGCGAAGAGCAAGATTTGTTTGCATTTAACAGTCAGGCTAAAACGGCGGCTGCTCAAAAAGCGGGCCTTTTTGCTGATGAGATTGTACCAATCGAAATCAAAGACCGTCGCGGCAACATTAGTTATTTTGATGTCGATGAGCACCCACGTGAATCAACACTCGAGAAGTTAGCTCAATTAAGAACAGTCAATGGTGGTGATGGTTCGGTAACTGCGGGCAACGCTTCTGGCATAAATGATGGCGCTTGTGCCGTGCTGCTGGCCAGTGAATCAGGTGCCGTTGCTAACGGGTTAACACCTCGAGCGCGTGTTGTTGCTATGGCAACCGCTGGTATAGATCCTCGAATCATGGGTGTTGGCCCAATCGAAGCAGTCAATAAAGTACTAAAACTATCGGGTCTATCATTGGATCAAATGGATCTTATTGAGTTAAACGAGGCCTTCGCTTCTCAGGCATTGGGCGTATTGAGAGGACTCAATATTGATCCCAATGATACTCGACTTAATCCTCAGGGTGGTGCTATCGCGTTGGGTCATCCACTTGGCATGAGCGGTGCACGTCTTGTCACAACTGCTATGACTCAGCTTGAGCGTAGCGGAGGTAGATATGCACTGTGTACCATGTGTATCGGTGTGGGGCAGGGTATTGCTGCCATTATCGAGCGAGTTTAGCGTATTTGATGACCTAGAGTTCCGGTTTCATTTCCATTATCAGAAATTCGTTCGTCACTTAAATCGGAAGGTAGGTATCATATAGATACCTATTTATTCGTTAAGAGTCTTACCAATGAATGCCCCTCTGATTTATGAGCGTCGCCCCCAATGGGGCGACAAAGACGCTGCTCAAATAGTCTATACAGGCCGGATTGATGATTACATTTTAGAAGCGATCGATCACTTTATGAGTGAGGTGTTAGAGATGCCCTGGTTTGAACTCAATATAGATGAGCATATTGGTACGCCTTTTGTGTCCGTGAAATACGATATCTTTGCACCGTTGACTCCTCGATCTGAACTCCACTGTAAAGTTCTTGTAAGTTAGGTGGGACAAACCTCTGTTGGGTTTCATGTCACCATTTTGAGTGATCAAGGTTTGAAGTGTGTAGTTGCTGAAACGGTTAACCTGTTCGTCAACAATCAGTCGATGACCAAGATCGATTTTCTTGAAAAGTATCGTGATCGACTCGAGTCTTATGTACAGGCCTGTGGAGGTATTGATGAGTAACTCAGTTATTGATACCAAATTCGATGAACTTGCGTTGCAATAATACATAGAAGAGATTGGTAATAGAGTCAGATCTCTTAGAGCTAAGCGTGGTATGACTCGAAAGAGCCTATCCAAGTACTCAGATGTTTCATAGCGTTATCTTGGTATCAGCTAACTCTTTTTCAAGCATTTTTGTACGTTGCTCAGGAGTAAGTTCTTTCTTAGGTAAATTCATATCATGACCTTTGGCAAGCATTGGTGGGGTCCCAAGTGACCAATTGAATCGTCCATACCTGCGAAGCCAAACTAGAACAGTAGAGCGCCCCTGTATACCGTAGCGATCTTGAGCTTGTTTATAGGTACATTCGCCTTTTTCGACCTCATCAACGACTGATAATTTAAAGGCCAGGGAATAATCACGCTGAGTACGTTTAGTGTTTGAATTCATTACACTCTCTAAATTTAAGTTTGAAAAGTGTCAACGTTATTTAGGACGGGACAACAGGCAAAAAAAAGCGACCCGTAGGTCGCTTTCTTTTTGGCAGTAAGTTGGTTAACCGTTGTACTTCTCGAAGACAAGTGTCGAGTTGGTACCACCAAAGCCGAAGCTGTTAGACATGACTCGCTGTAGGTCAACGCCATCTTTACGAGTTGTCACGACTGGAAGGCCTTCTGCTTCTGGATCGATCTCTTCAATGTTCGCTGAAGCACAGATGAAGTTGTTCTCTTGCATTAGTAGACAGTAGATCGCTTCTTGTACGCCTGTGGCGCCCAGTGAGTGGCCTGCCAGTGATTTGGTCGAGCTGACCGGCGGCATCTCTGTACCGAAGGTCTCTTTCATCGCTTTCAGCTCTTGGATATCACCTGCAGGTGTCGAAGTGCCGTGTGAGTTGATGTAATCGATCTTGCCATCAACAGTGCTCATCGCCTGCTGCATACAACGAACAGCGCCTTCACCGGATGGGGCAACCATGTCATAACCATCAGAGGTTGCTCCGTAGCCAACCAATTCTGCGTAGATCTTCGCGCCGCGTGCTTTAGCGTGCTCTAGCTCTTCAAGAACCAGCATGCCGCCGCCACCAGCGATAACGAAACCGTCACGGTTTGCGTCGTACGCACGAGAAGCTTTCTCTGGCGTTTCATTGTATTTGCTTGATAGGGCGCCCATGGCATCAAACATGACGCTCAAAGACCAGTGAAGCTCTTCACCACCACCGGCAAAGACGATGTCCTGTTTGCCTAGTTGGATCTGTTCCATCGCGTTACCAATACAGTGTGCACTGGTCGCACAAGCCGAGGTGATTGAGTAGTTCACACCCTTGATCTTGAACGGCGTTGCAAGACAAGCTGATACGGTAGAACCCATGGTGCGAGTAACACGGTAAGGGCCGACACGACGAACGCCTTTGTCGCGAAGGATATCGGCCGTTTCAACGATGTCAGCTGATGATGCACCGCCAGAGCCTGCGATTAGGCCTGTGCGTACATTCGATACCTGATCTTCAGTTAGACCCGCATCTTTAATAGCTTGTTCCATTGAGATGTATGAGTAAGCTGCTGCATTACCCATGAAGCGGCGCAGTTTACGATCGATCAGTTCATCCAGATCCAGATCATCAATACTGCCTGCAACCTGGCTACGGAAGCCAAGATCAGCGTATTCCTGCTGGAATTTAATGCCTGACTTGCCCTCTTTTAGTGATTCCAGAACGCTCTCTTTGTCAGAACCTAGACAAGAAACGATACCCATTCCGGTAACAACTACTCGACGCATGTTTACTCTCTCTCTAATTGTGTTTCTAAGCGTTAACGCTCTTAGAAGTTTTCGGTGCTGGTGAATAGACCGACTTTAAGATCCGTTGCTGTGTAGATCTCGCGACCATCCACTGATACCGAACCGTCTGCAATACCCATAACCAATTTACGCTCAATCACGCGTTTCATCTGGATGTTGTAAGTGACCTTCTTAGCAGTCGGTAGTATCTGACCTGTGAATTTAACCTCACCTGAACCCAGTGCGCGACCGCGACCTGGGTTGCCTTTCCAGCCTAGGTAGAAGCCAACGATCTGCCACATTGCGTCTAGACCAAGACAGCCAGGCATAACAGGATCGCTAGGGAAGTGACAGTCGAAGAACCAAAGATCTGGACGAATATCTAGTTCAGCGATGATTTCGCCTTTACCGTGCTCGCCACCTTCAGCAGAGATCTTGGTAATACGGTCCATCATAAGCATGTTGCCAACAGGTAGGCGGGCATTGCCTTCGCCAAACATTTCGCCGTGGCCACAGCTTAGAAGTTCGTCACGGTTAAAAGATGATTGTCTAGTCATGGTGTTCTAATTCACAGTCTTAATTACAAAAATTTGCCGGATTATACCTTTTTAGGGCTCGCTAAGCACGACATCGATCAGTTAAATTACCTGAATCACCCCATTTTAAGGAAAAACCCCTATGAAACACGCCTTCTGGCATGAGCGCTGGTCTGAAAATCGCATCGGTTTTCACCAGTCAGATTTTAACCCTTGGTTGACGAAATATTGGTCCACACTTGAGCTCTCTGGAGAGGAGTCTATCTTTGTGCCGCTCTGTGGTAAAAGCCGCGACATGCTTTGGTTGCGTGAGCAGGGTCATAAGGTCATCGGTGTTGAGTTGAGTGATCTGGCGTGCCGTGACTTTTTTGCAGAGCAGGGTGTCGATATCGATGCCATTGATGAGGGTGCTTTTCACCGTCGTGAGCGTGATGGAATCTCTCTGTTGGCTGGTGATGTCTTTAAAACCACCCGCGCTGCGCTCAATAACCCACGAGCCATCTACGATCGAGCGGCACTAATAGCACTTCCGCCCGAGATGCGAATCGACTACTCCGCGCACATCGCAAGGCTCACAGTGGTAGGCGATCAGATTTTGTTGATTGCGCTCGAGTATGACAATCCTAGAAACGAACCACCTTTTTCAGTAAAAGGTGATGAAGTGCAACGTCTATTCTCTGCTGAGTTTGAGATTGAAGAGCTTGATAGCGCTGATCTAAGTGAAGGGCGTTTTGAAAATCAGCGTGAAGTGGTTTATCGGTTGGTGCGTCGGTAGGTCGAAGCCAGTGAAGGTGACAGGCTAAAAGCCAGTCACCGGCCAAGAATCGTGACTGACTTCAGTCTGTCATCGGCTATTTCGGCGTATTCCAGATATTTCATGTTATTGGAAAGCGGATGACAGGCTGAAGGCCTGTCACCAAAGTGTTCACTGGGTTCTTGCGATAGCCAAATCAGCAATCTGATTCAGCGTCACTTTAAACGAAGTGTCTGGTAGAGAGGCGATCGCGTTTTTCGCTTTATCGATCTCTTCGGCTGCTTTTTGACGCGAGTAGTCTATCGATCCATTGCGTTGCACGATCTCGAGTACCGGTGATAAATCATCCAGTCCACCTTTGCGGATCGCTTGGCGAATCAACTCTCTATCTTCATCGCTGCCGACGCGCATTGCATGAATCAGCGGCAGTGTGGCTTTGCCTTCGGCGAGGTCGTCTCCAACGTTTTTACCCATGGTTTCGCTATCAGATAGATAGTCGAGTAGGTCATCGACGATTTGGAAGGCGATGCCAAGGTGGCGACCATAAAGTCTTAGGGCTTCACGATTCTCTGCAGAGCTGTCCGCTAGAATTGCTCCGACCTCTGTTGCTGCTTCAAACAGCATGGCCGTTTTGCCAAGAATGACCTGAAGGTAAGACTCTTCACTGGTATCTGGGTTGCGCTGGTTTAACAGCTGCAGAACTTCGCCTTCGGCAATGATCGTAGTGGCGTGTGAAATGACCTGCATGATCTCCATGCGGCCAATCTCAACCATGATCTGGAATGAGCGAGAGTAGAGGAAGTCACCGACTAATACGCTCGGCGCATTACCCCACTGAGCGTTTGCGGTGGCGTTACCGCGACGTAGCTCAGAGTTGTCGACCACATCGTCATGCAGCAGTGTTGCCGTATGAATGAATTCGATGACCGCTGCCAGTGGAATGTGTTGTTCCCCTTTATAGCCAGCGGCATTGGCAGCCAGTAGAACCAACAACGGACGCAAGCGCTTACCGCCACCTTCAACAATGTGATGTGCAATCTTCTCTACTAGAGGGACATTGGAGCCAAGATTGTTAAGGATGTAATCCGTAACGGCATCGAATTGAGGCTCGATCAGTGGGTTGAGTTGGTGTGGTTGCATTTTGGTTACTACTTATAAATGACAGTCGGATGCTAGGGGGTGAGAGCGGGGGTGTCAATATGACTCTGGTGTATAGGCCTTCCAATGCCTCAATTTAGTGTAAATAAGGGTTGAGTTTGAGTGGAGGGTTCTGTATTATTTTGCGCCCTAGCTTGTCCAAATAACGCTCCCTGTGCGAGGGTGTCGTAAGACATCAGCCCTTCAGAGCAGGTTTCGTATTAGTAGCCGGGTAAGCAAAATATTGGAGAACACAGATGTTTGCAGTAATCGTAAGCGGTGGTAAACAGTACCGCGTACAAGAGGGTCAGACCCTTAAAGTAGAAAAGCTAGCGGTTGAAGCTGGTTCAAACGTTGATTTCGATCGCGTACTACTTGTTAGCAACGGCGACGACGTTAAAGTTGGCGCGCCAGTTGTTGAAGGTGCTAAAGTTTCTGCTGAAGTGGTATCACACGGTCGCGGTGACAAGGTGAAAATCATCAAGTTCCGTCGTCGTAAGCACCACATGAAGCGTCAGGGCCACCGTCAGTGGTACACTGAAGTTAAAATCACTGGCATTAACGGCTGATCAACGAATCTAGGAGATTAGAGAATGGCTCATAAGAAGGCAGCCGGCTCAACGCGTAACGGACGCGATTCGGAGTCGAAACGCTTAGGCGTTAAACGTTTTGGTGGTCAGGAAGTACTTGCGGGTAACATCCTGGTTCGTCAGCGCGGTACTAAATTCCACGCTGGTACAAACGTAGGCATCGGCAAAGACCACACTCTATTTGCGAAAGCAAACGGTGTTGTTAAGTTCGAAGTTAAAGGCCCTTACAACCGTAAATTCGTTAGCATCGAAACTGCCTAAGTTTCGTTGTTACGTAAAAAACCCGCTTAGGCGGGTTTTTTTGTTTTTTAGGCCGTGTCAGCGTGTCAGGCTGAAGCCAGACAGGGCTTGAAAAACTATTAAGTTCAAAAAAGCATGTAAGGTTGATTCTTACCAGAGTAAAATCAGCCCACTGAGGGAAAATAGGATCATGTCGTTAGGTTTGACAGACGATCTGGCCCTATTTTTCCTCCATTTAGGAGAAAGAGATGAAGTTTGTTGATGAAGCACTGATTACCGTACAAGCCGGTAAAGGCGGAAACGGCTGTATGAGTTTCCGTCGCGAGAAGTACATTCCAAAAGGTGGCCCAGATGGTGGCGACGGTGGTGATGGTGGTTCTATTTTTGTCGAAGCCGATTCAGGTCTTAATACGCTAATCGATTACCGCTTTACGCGTCACTACAAAGCACAAAACGGTGAGGGCGGTCAGGGTCGTCAGTGTACCGGTTCCAAAGGGGAAGATCTGGTGCTTAAAGTGCCAGTCGGTACCACCATTGTGGATGTGGATACCGATGAGGTGTTGGCGGATCTGACGGCTGTCGGTCAGGTCGAAAAGATCGCTCAGGGCGGTTGGCACGGCTTGGGTAATACGCGTTTTAAAAGCAGTGTAAACCGTGCGCCTCGTCAAACGACTAAAGGTTCCGAGGGTGAGTTGCGTAACGTTCGTCTGGAGTTGCGTGTCCTGGCTGATGTCGGCCTTCTTGGTCTGCCAAATGCCGGCAAATCGACGCTGATTCGTTCTATCTCAGCCGCTAAGCCTAAAGTGGCTAACTACCCATTCACTACCTTGGTACCTAACCTGGGTGTCGTTCGCACCGAAGCGCACCGCAGTTTCGTCGTTGCCGATATCCCTGGAATCATTGAAGGTGCCGCAGAGGGTGCCGGTCTTGGTATTCGCTTCCTAAAACACTTGGCGCGTAACCGTGTACTGTTGCACCTGGTTGATATGGCGCCTTGGGACGAGGTGACACCTGCTGAAGCAGCGGTCACTGCAGTTAATGAGCTGAATAAGTTCTCGCCTACCTTGGCTGATCAGCCTCGCTGGTTGTTGCTGAATAAGATCGACATGGTGCCAGAAGAGGAGCTTGAAGAGCGTTGTCAGTCAGTGATCGATGCGTTGGAATGGGATGGTCCGGTATTCCGTATCTCTGCGATTAACAAGCAAGGCACTGATCTTTTGGTCCATCAGTTGCAAGACTATCTTGATGAGAAGAAAGAGGCGCTTGCAGAGAATCCAGAATTGGTGGATGCAGAGCGTGAGCTGCGTATGCAGATTGACCGTGAAGCGCGTGAAAATCTTGAGCGTATGCGTGCCGAAATGCGTGCGCGTCGTGAAGCGGGCGAAGCTGATGATTGGGATGACTTCGATGATGACGATTACGATGTTGAAGTGGAGTACGTAAAGTAACATGTCTGCATCACGTCAACGGTTAACAGAAAAGGGTCGTTGGGTCGTCAAAATCGGCAGTGCGCTGCTGACGGATGATGGTAAAGGTCTAGATCAGCAAGCGATTGTTGGCTGGGTTGAGCAGATCGCTAAACTGGTGCAGCAGGGTGTTGAAGTGGTTCTTGTCTCTTCAGGTGCTGTAGCCGAGGGGATGAATCGTTTAGGCTGGTCAGAACGCCCAAGCGAGATGTATAAGCTGCAAGCCGCCGCCGCTGTCGGTCAGATGGGTTTGGTTCAAGCGTATGAATCTATTTTTCAGCAACACAACCTTCATACCGCGCAGGTTCTTCTGACGCATGATGACCTCTCTAACCGTAAGCGTTATCTAAACGCACGTTCAACGTTGCGCTCTCTAATCGATCTGGGCGTCGTAGCCATCGTTAATGAGAATGACACGGTTGTGACCAGTGAGATTCAGTTTGGTGATAACGATACGCTCGGTGCGTTGGTGGCTAATGCCATTGAAGCCGATGCGCTGATTCTGCTGACGGATCAGAAAGGTCTGTTCACCGCAGATCCTCGCTCTAACCCTAATGCTGAATTAATCGCCGAAGGTCGAGCTGAAGATGATCACTTCCTTCAGATTGCAGGCGGAGGCGGTAAGTTGGGTCGCGGTGGTATGGCAACTAAAGTACGTGCCGCTCGACTTGCGGCTCGTTCAGGTGCTGTAACGGTTATTGCTAGCGGTCGTGAAGAGAGTGCGTTGTTAAGAATCTTCTCGGGTGAAGAGATTGGTACGTTGTTAGTACCTGATCACGGTCGCCAAGCTGCGCGTAAACACTGGATCGCAGGGCATCTTCAGGCGCGTGGTCGTCTAGTATTGGATGCTGGCGCGGTTAAAGCGCTTAAAACGGGTGGCAAATCACTGCTGCCTGCGGGTGTTGTCAAAGTAGAGGGTGATTTCTCACGGGGTGAGATGGTCGAGCTGGTCGATACTGACGGTGAGGTTATCGCACGCGGCTTGGTTAACTACGCCTTCGATGAGGCGGACCGTATCAAAGGTCACGCCAGCCAAGAGATCGAATCCCTTATCGGTCACATCACTGATCCAGAGCTAGTCCATCGCGATAATATGGCGTTGGCCTAAACCGTTGGAGCGGTCTTGAAAAGGCCGCGATTGGTATTTATTAGAGTTTATCTAAAAGCACCAGTGACTGGCTTCAGCCTGTCATCTGCTTTATCGGTGTTTTCCAGATTGGCAGTAAAATCTACCAGCGGATGACAGGCTAAAGCCAGTCACCGGTATGGACTCTGTCAGCATCTTCCAGATTGCAGGCAACAAAAAACCCGCTAATTAGCGGGTTTTTGAAAAGCTTTCAGCAGTCGCTTATGCAGCCATCGCTTTGATGCGTGCGTTTAGGCGGCTCTTAGTGCGTGCAACAGCGCTTTTCTTGAAGATTCCTTTGTTTACTGAGCTATCTAGGATAGGCTGAGCAACTTTGAATGCTTCGTTAGCAGCAGCTTGGTCACCACCAGCAACTTCTTTTAGTACTTTCTTGATGTAAGTACGTACCATGGAGCGCAGGCTAGCGTTATGTTGACGACGCTTTTCCGCCTGGCGAGCACGTTTACGAGATCCTGCGGAATTTGCCACAGCTGAGCTCCTTAAATTTGAGTTAAACAAACGAGACAAGTGTCTCTCAAAATTGGATGCGAAATTATTCCGATATCGTTGCCGTCTGTCAAGCATTAAACACAGAAGAAATGCACTTTTAGTTGACCTTCTTCTTAGGTAGGCGATAATCGACGGATTAATTCGGCACTTTGAGGTTAAAAGTTGAGTCAAAAAGCGACATCTGGCGGCGGTCTGCTGCGCTCAAGTGCTGTAGTTGGCATCATGACCATGATCTCGCGAGTGCTGGGATTAATTCGTGATGTGGTGGTCGCGGGTTACTTTGGTGCCAGCGGTGCATCCGACGCCTTTTTTGTCGCATTTAAAATTCCCAACTTTTTACGACGTCTTTTTGCTGAAGGGGCTTTTGCTCAGGCTTTCGTGCCGGTGCTCTCTGAGTATCGATCGCAACGTGATCTAACTGCGGTTCAATTTCTCGTCAATCGTACCGCCGGCAGCTTGGGTTCGGTGTTGTTGCTGGTCACGCTGCTGGGCAGTCTGGGTTCGCCCCTATTGGCGATGCTGTTTGCGCCTGGGTTCTATATGTCAGGCTCCGAGAGCTTTGGTCTTGCGGCTGACATGCTGCGCATTACCTTCCCCTATCTGATGCTGATATCCCTAACCGCATTTTGTGGTGCCATTCTTAACTCCTATGAGCGATTTGCGGTGCCCGCGTTTACCCCCGTGTTGCTCAATGTCTGTCTGATCGGTTCAGCGGTCTACCTAAGCCCCATGTTTGATCCGCCCATTATGGCGCTGGCTTGGGGTGTGTTGATGGCCGGTACCGTCCAACTGCTGTTCCAGTTGCCGTTTTTAGCGCGCTTGCGTCTGTTGCCCGTGCCGCAAGCCGGTTGGAAGGATGAAGGGGTTCGGCGCATCCTGAAACTGATGCTGCCGGCTCTATTTGGTGTATCGGTTGCACAGATTAACCTGCTACTGGATACCGTGCTTGCCTCGTTCTTGCAGACGGGCAGTGTCTCTTGGCTCTACTACTCAGATCGTCTTGCAGAGCTACCCTTGGGGGTATTTGGTATCGCGATTGCGACGGTGATTCTGCCAAGCCTCTCTCGTAAACACGCTGAAAAGTCAGGGGAAGAGTTCGCTAAGATGTTGGATTGGGCGGTGCGAATGGTGCTTTTGATCGGCATTCCTTCGGCTGTGGCGCTGATTCTGTTGGCGGAGCCTCTGCTAACGACGCTGTTCCACTATGGTGAGATGACCGATCGCGATGTCAGTATGGCGGCTATGAGTCTTCGCGCTTATGGCTTAGGTCTGCTCGCATTTATGCTCATCAAGGTGCTGGCGCCTGGCTACTTCTCTCGCCAAGATACCAAAACCCCCGTCAAAATTGCTGTTAAAGCGATGGTGGCGAATATGGTGTTTAACTTGATTCTCATCTTCCCTCTGGCGCATGCAGGACTTGCTTTAGCCACCGCGCTATCGGCCTTCATGAATGCGGGTTGGTTGTTGCATGGCTTAATTAAACAGGGTGTCTTTAAGTGGCAAGCTGGCTGGTTAAGATGGTCGATGCAGTTGTTGTTTGCTAATGCATTGATGGCGGCGGTTATTCTGCTGTTTGCACCGGCTGCTGCCGACTGGTTATCGGCTAGTCTATGGCAGAGAGTCGAGTGGATGTTCCTACTCGTGGCCGGTGCTGTTCTGGTTTATTGCATCGCTTTGATCCTTTCCGGTGTCAGAATTCGTCATTTGCGTGGCTAAAGCCAACAAATTCCTTCAAACATAGCGCTTTAGGTCTTAATTAGAGGGGCCTGCATGCGCTATAATCGCGCGTTTATTATTTGTCTGATTCTTGGGTGAAACTGATAACGCAATGGAACTGATTCGAGGGCTTCACAATTTACGCGATCATCATCGCGGCTGCGTTGCGACGATCGGTAACTTTGACGGCGTTCACTTAGGCCATCAGATGATACTGTCAGGTGTGCGAGAAAAAGCGCAACAACTGGGGTTGCCCTCTGTTGTGATTGTGTTTGAACCGCAACCACGTGAGTTTTTTTCGCCAGAGTCTGCGCCACCTCGTCTAACGCGTTTCGGCGAGAAGCTTCGCCTGTTAGAAGCTGAAGGGGTTGATCGCGTGCTTTGTCTTAGCTTCAACGAGCGTTTACGTTCACTGTCAGCTGAGGCGTTTATTGATGAGCTGCTGCTGAAGGGCTTGGATGTAAAGCATTTTGTGGTGGGTGACGATTTTCGTTTTGGTTGTGATCGCCGTGGCGATTACGCACTGCTTAAGGCTGCAGGTGAATCACACGGTTTTACCGTCGCTGACACACCGACACTGATTTTAGAGGATGAGCGAGTCAGCAGTTCACGCGTTCGTGAAACGCTTGCCGCTAACAACTTATCCTTGGCTGCTCGATTGTTAGGGCGTCGCTATCGTGTCACCGGCCGTGTGCAACATGGGCAAAAAGTGGGTCGTGAGCTCGGCTTTCCGACAGCCAATGTACGCATGCACAAGTATGCCTGCCCTATGCGGGGTGTCTACACGGTAAGGGCGCACTTGGCGGGTAAGGCCTACAACGCGATTTGCAATGTTGGCAGTCGGCCGACACTTAATGGTGTTCGTCCTGTATTGGAAGTGCACCTGCTAGATTTTACGGGGCAGCTCTATGGTGAGCTGCTCAGTGTTGAATTTTTACATCCAATGCGTGCGGAGCAACGCTTTGATGGATTGGATGCTTTGCGAGAACAGATCGCAAAAGATATCGCTGCAGCGCGCGCTTGGTTCGCTGCCGCAAATACCTAAACTGGGACTGGATTGATGACCGATTACAAACCGACTCTAAACCTGCCGGAAACTGCGTTCCCAATGCGCGGTAACCTGCCATCTGCTGAACCTAAGCGTCTTGCTAAATGGAAAGAGATGGATCTTTACGCACGAATTCGTGAAGTGAGCGCAGGTCGACCAAAATTTATTCTGCACGATGGCCCTCCTTACGCTAACGGCAGCATTCACATTGGTCACGCGGTGAATAAGATCATCAAAGATATGATCATCAAATCCAAAACCCTAAGTGGTTTTGACTCGCCTTACACGCCGGGTTGGGACTGTCACGGTCTACCAATCGAGCACAAGGTTGAGACACTGATCGGTAAAGCGGGCGAGAAGGTCTCTTACGCGGATTTCCGTGCTAAATGTCGCTCCTATGCGACTGAGCAGATCGCCGGTCAGAAAGAGGACTTTATTCGTCTAGGTATTCAGGGTGATTGGGATGACCCTTACCTAACGATGAACTTCAAAACCGAAGCGAATACCGTTCGTGCACTGGGCAAAATTGCAGAACGAGGCCACCTAGTGAAAGGTTACAAACCGGTCTACTGGAGTGTTGTCGGTAAATCAGCTTTGGCTGAGACTGAGGTTGAGTACCAAGACAAAACATCTACTGCGATTGATGTGCGTTTCACCTTTGTTGATCAAGCCAAAGTGAATGCACTGTTCGGTACTGACAAACAGAACGTCTCGCTCGTCATCTGGACAACCACACCTTGGACAATTCCTGCTAACCAAGCGGTATCGGTTAACGGTGAGTTGGAGTATGCCTTGGTAGAGGTGCACCTAGAGAGCGGTGTCGATTATCAGGTTCTAGCCGAGTCGATGGTTGAGTCGATCATGGAGCGCTGGGGCGTAGATAAGTTTGAAGTCCTAGGTCGTGTAAACGGCGCTGCGCTTGAGCTACTTAAACTAGAACACCCTGTGTTCGATCGTGAAGTGCCTGTGATTTTGGGTGATCACGTTACAACCGATGCAGGTACCGGTGCGGTCCATACGGCGCCTGATCACGGTATGGACGACTTCATTGTTGGTAACCGTTACGACCTTAAGACCCTAAACCTTGTTCAAGCGGATGGTGTCTACACTGACGCGGCAGGTGAGTTTGCTGGCATCCATGTCTACAAAGCGGATGCACCAGTGACGGAAGCGCTAGAGCGTGAAGGTAAATTGGTGCACCTGAAACGTTTCCAACACAGCTACCCACACTGCTGGCGTACCAAAACGCCACTGATCTACCGTGCAACGCCGCAGTGGTTCATCTCTATGGAGAAAGAGAACCTGAAAGCGGACGCAATGAATGCGATCAAGGGCGTACAGTGGTTCCCAGATTGGGGTCAGACACGTATCGAAGCGATGGTTGGTCAGAGCCCAGATTGGTGTGTATCACGTCAACGTACTTGGGGTACGCCGATTACGCTATTCACTCACAAGCAGACAGGTGAACTTCACCCACGCACGACTGAGTTGATCGAGCAGGTTGCGCAGCGTATCGAAGAGACCGGTATCGACGCATGGTTTGATCTAGATCCAGCAGAGCTGTTGGGTGAAGAAGCAGCGGATTACGATAAAGTGACCGATACCATGGACGTTTGGTTCGATTCGGGTGTCACGCACCACTCAGTTCTGCGTACCAAAGAGAGCCTGCACTTCCCGGCTGATATGTACCTAGAGGGGTCGGATCAGCATCGTGGTTGGTTCCAGTCGTCACTGAAAACATCGATTGCGATTAACGGTTGTGCACCGTACAAGCAGGTTCTGACTCACGGCTTTACTGTCGATGAGAAGGGCTACAAGATGTCTAAGTCACTGGGTAACGTCATTGCACCACAGCAGGTGAATGACAAACTAGGTGCGGATATTCTTCGACTTTGGGTTGCCTCTACAGACTACTCAGGTGATATGGCTGTATCGGATCAGATTCTTCAGCGTACGGCAGACAGCTACCGTCGTATCCGAAATACATCGCGCTTCCTATTGGCGAACCTAAACGGCTTTGACCCAGAAGCGCACAGCGTAAAACCAGAAGAGATGCTGGCGCTGGATCGTTGGGCGGTTGATTCGGCTTACCGTCTGCAGCAACGTGTGATCGATGCTTACAACAGCTACCGTTTCTTGGATGTCTACCAGCAAGTTCACAACTTCTGTGCACAAGAGTTGGGTGGTTTCTACCTAGACATTATTAAAGATCGTCAGTACACCACTAAGCCAGACAGCTTGGCGCGTCGTTCATGTCAGACCGCTCTGTACCACATTTCACAGGCGCTGGTTCGCTGGATTGCTCCGATCTTGAGCTTCACCGCTGATGAGATCATCGAAGTGCTACCAGGTAACAACCCTGAAAGTGCCATGCTAACGACTTGGTACGAAGGCTTGTTTGAGATGACTGCAGACGATGCTTTTGGTCGTGAGTACTGGGAGCGTGTGCTGCAGGTTAAACAGGCGGTTAACAAGTGTCTTGAAGAAGCGCGTAACGAGAAGCTAGTTAAAGCCTCGCTAGCCGCTGAAGTGACACTCTATGCTGATGAGCAGATCACTGCCGATTTGAATCGCCTAGGTGATGAGCTTCGCTTCGTATTGATTACATCGACTGCTAGCATTGAGCCGCTAGCGAATGGCGCAGACGCTCGTGAAACAGCGGTTGAAGGTCTTAAAGTCGCAGTTAAAGCGTCGGAAGAGGCGAAGTGTGCTCGTTGTTGGCACCACCGTGAAGATGTCGGTCAAAACGCCGATCACCCAGAGCTGTGTACACGTTGTGTCGATAACGTAGAGGGCGAAGGTGAGCAGCGTCACTACGCGTAACCCTTCAGCACTGCAGTGGCTATGGCTCAGCCTAGCCATTGTAGTGCTTGATCTTGGCAGTAAAGCGTTGGCATCCAGTATGCTGAGCTACAACCTGCCGATCGCTATTCTTCCCATCTTCGATCTAAGACTGCTGCATAATACGGGCGCAGCCTTTAGCTTTTTAGCCAGTGAAGCAGGGTGGCAGCGCTGGCTGTTTGTGGCCATTGCGGTTGTCGTGAGTGGGTTGATCGTTCACTGGCTACGCCAAACAGAGCCACAGCAAAAGATACAGGCCTTTGGCTATGCCGCTATTTTAGGCGGTGCTCTGGGTAATCTTTTTGACCGTATTGTTCACGGTTATGTGGTGGATTTTCTATCCTTTCACTACGCAGGTTGGTACTTCCCAGCCTTTAATATCGCCGATGTGGGTATTACCCTTGGCGCCATCGCATTGATTGTTGATGCACTATTTTTATCAAAAGACCGGAGCAAATAGATGAGCGAACTCACCATTGAACAGGGCCGTAAAGTGACCATGCACTTCGCGATCAAACTCACCGATGGACAGATCGTAGACTCTAACTTCGAAGGTTCTCCGGTCGAATTTGAAGTGGGCGATGGTAATATCCCAGAAGGCTTTGAAGCCGCTTTGACGGGGCTAAAAGTGGGCGATCATCTCGATCTAACCATCGATCCAGAACGCGGCTTTGGTCAGCACAATCCAAGCAACATCCAAACCATGAAACGCTCAGACTTCAAAGATATGGAGCTAGAGCCAGGCTTGGTCATCTCATTCCAAGAGCCCGGTGGCGAACTGCCCGGTGTCATCGTCGAGTTCGATGACGAGCGTGTGGAGGTTGATTTCAATCACCCTCTTGCAGGAAAAACGATTCTTTTCGAAGTTCAGGTTCTGAATATTCAGTAAAACCCCCTCCATTTTCTGTTCCTCTGCTATATTTAATGAATGTAACGGAGGGACTCAATGCGTCACCAAAAAGGCTTTACTCTGATTGAATTGATGATCGTAGTGACGATCATCGGAATTCTTGCGGCCATCGCTTATCCGGCTTATCAGGATTATGTGCTTCGAGCCAAGCGTGGAGACGCGATGAATGGATTGGCTGCGCTTCGAATTGCTCAAGAGAAGTATCGGGCTAACAACGTATCGTTCGCTACAGATTCATCAAGTGTCTTAGGTGAGGATCTTTCTGTTTCGCCTGAAGGCTATTGGAGTATAAGTGTTGTATCGGGTGCGTCTGCACCTACAGAATCGTTATATTATCTATCGGCAGTACCAAAATCACCTCATACTGACTCTACTTGTACTGAATTTATTGCTGACCGGGCTGGTGCAGTTGATGTTTCTACTGCTCCATTAGATACCTGTTGGGAACGATAATGCAGCGCATAGGCATAAATCAGAAAGGCGTCACTATGGTTGAGGTGATGGTGACAGTCGCTATTATCGGAATCATTGCGGCTGTCGCTATACCTTCATACCAAGATTACATCGCTAGAGAGCGTCTGTTAGGTGCTGCTCAGGCAATCTACAGTCAGGCAATATTGGCTAGGCGCCAAGCGGTATCGAACAATCGCACTAGATACTTCTTTGTCAGCGATGATTCGGGTGACTGGTGTGCCTATGCATCCAGTGCGAGTGACGCAACTTGTGCATCATCGGATGCACCAATCTATGCTCACGGACGTGATTACCCTGGCGTCACGGTTTTAACAGGAGTAAGTACAGCGTTTGTAATGCCGGCATTGTCAGCTGCGTCAGTCTCTATTTCAGTCACTGGTGAAAACGGTGATTCTCGAAAAATATCCATTTCCAATAATCAGTTGATTAGGGTGGTAGATGAGTAGATTGAGAATGAAGTTTCAGTCTGGCTATACCTTGATTGAACTGATGATCGGTATAGCGGTTGGTCTCATCGTTCTCTCTGGGGCGCTGTTTCTCTACCTTCAAATTGTCACCGTTGCTGAGTCGACTCTTGCTGCAACAAAATTGAATCGAGAATTAGGAATATTGGTAGATTCGATGAGCGGCGAAATTAGAAGGCATGGCTATTCAGCGGCGGGTAGTGCAAGCTTTTATCAAACTTCTAGCTCTGCAGGGCTTTCAGTTTCCGGAGATAACCAATGCATTCTCTACGCATATGATGGCGGGGAGAGTGACTCGGGTAGTGCTGAAGTTGTAGCTGATCGTAAAGGCTTTAGAAAAGTAGACAATGCTATCTACATTAAAACCAATGCTGTGGGTGAATGTAGCGATCCATCGGATTCTGTAAATTGGGAGCAATTCAGTAACTCTCTAGCAGTATCTGTGGCAGGTATGAGTGCTGAGGTAGATGTTTCCGCTTCAACAAGTGACGGAACTACTATTTATACACGGACTGTTGAACTAACAGTTTCAGCTGCAGATCCTTCGGGGCAGGTTAGCTCCTCCAAAACTGTTTCAATTCTTATTCCCAACAATGTTTTAGAGGAATAGAGATGATTTCTAGCGGCTTAGGAAATTATAAGAGAGAGCAGGGCATAGCCACACTTGTTACGGTTGTGGTGCTTCTGATTATTACGACACTCGCTGTGTTTACTGTCTCTTCATCGGTGGTTAATGAGAAGCAGGTTGTGGCTAATGAGTTGCGAGCACTCGCTGCATTTGAGGCTGCTCAAGCCGGATTAGCAGAGGGCGTCGCTGCATTTCGTGAGAGTCCACAGGAGTCGGCTTCATCATCAGGAGCTATGCCCTCAGGGCAAGGTCGTTGGGGTTATAGTGTGACTTCGGGTGATGAGACTGTTATCTCCTCAATTGGTACGAGTGATGACGGGTCTGTTCAACGACAGATGCGGATGAATATAACCTTCTCCAGGTTGGACTTGCCCGATGCACCAGTAGTTGCTGCTGCGGGCGCGAATTTTAGTGGTAATTTTGAAGTTAAAAATCTCAACGGAAACCTTACAGTTTGGTCTGGCGGTACCGTTGATTTGAGTGGTTCATTTTCAACAAAAGTACCTCATCCTACGGATGATGGCGTCTATATCACCTCTTCAAGTAGCAGTTATCGAGGCAGTGATCTGATCGAAAACGACCCTAATTTAAGTTCGTTGAATGAAGAGGATTTTCAGCGTGCCTTTCTTGGTAGTACCGTAGATGAGTTTTGCAAAAGTGCATATATAGATCAGAACGACGATACCATCGATTTTCAAGCTGAGATTGAAAGTTCAGGTAGCGTTATATGTATTACAAATACTAAAGTCGTCGAGTCTTTTCCAGATACAGTATACGAAGCAGTAACGATACCTACAGGTACTGATCTTGGTGGTATCCCCAAAACTATTATTATCAATGGGGATTGGGATCAATCAAATCCTAATGACTTTATGGGTCTGGTGTTTGTGAATGGTTCAGTCGATAAGTTGAATGGTAGTAGTACCTTTAAAGGCTCGTTGCTTGTCAATGGTGATGTTGATATGGGTAATGGTGGCCCCGATTTAGAGTTTTCTATCGACTATACTTCGAACTTAGGAGACTCTGTGACAGCCTCTGCAGTGGCAGGTAGCTGGAGGGATTGGTAATGCAAAAACTGCGTGGATTTGTGCTAATAGAGGCGATGGTGGCACTTGTTGTGTCTGTGGTCGGATTGCTTGGGATTGCACTTTTTTCATCACAACTCTTCTCTGAGACTACAAACTCCAAAGCTCGCGCGGAGGCTATCGTTGTTGCGCAAAAAGAGATGGAGCTATTACGTCACTATGCGGGTCAGTATGAGTTGGCCTCCATAGCGACTGTATCAGTACCTTGGCCTAGTCAATCTACTTACATATCTACAAACCAATCTTACTCAGTTGGCGGTAGTCTAGCATCTGAATCAGGAGGGTCATGTCCTGGATCAGGTAACAAATGCTCTGCAGTTATTGAGGTCTCATGGGGTGAGCCGGGTGCGTTAGAATCGGTTCAGCTAAGCACAATTATTGTAAGTGATATATTCGATTCAACTGCAGTTAATGGTACGGGAACGGGTGTTGTTGTGGGAGGAAACCCCTACGCTATTGATCCTCCATCGGGAAATGCTCAGTACGGAGATGATGCGCAAGGCGGTGTTCTTCCCTCGGGGTTGTCTTTGGAGACTGTGACTGTCTCTTCTGCAGTAGGCTCAAGTGAGATACGACTTCTTGGAGAAGTTGAAAGCGTAACTAAAGAGTTGCTTACATATAGCGGCACTGCATTCGCAGAGATTCGTGGTGTTGTTTATGTAGATAATGCATCCACTACGCTTAGTGAAAGTGACTTGGGCACTATTGTTATACGTCCCTCTGATACGGGGGTATGCCCTAAAGGACCAGCGAAATCGATTACAGGTTCTGATGATTGGTTTTTTGAGTACCGATGCTTCTTTGGCGATGGTTGGTACGGCAGTATTCAGGTGTCGGTAGTAACTGGTGATAGTTTTGAGACTGATAAAACTCAGTGTGTAGGCGATCCAACGGTACTTTCAAATGACGGCACACTAGTATCCCGACATGCGCAAATTGCCGTAGGTGCAGTGCGCAGGTATAGAGGATATTCGATCGCTTATGGGGAAAGTGGCCCTCTTTTTGATGGCTCAGGTAATTTGCTTCTAGTTACACATGGTATGGATGCTGGCGATGTGTATGGGTATGGGACTGCACTCACGGGCCAGGACTTAATAGTGGGAGATGGCCAGCACGACTTTGTTCTAGTTTCGAATCAAGGGGGTGGATCAGTCTCAACTGATGCGGAATGTGAAACGAGACTCGGATCAGCGGTTAATTCCGTTGCTTATACCAGTTATATCCCAGGCTTTACCGCAGGGTTTGAAAATTTTGTTGGTAATACGGGTGACTACGTCTGTCTTGAGGTTAACGGTACCAGAAACTGTCCTACCGCAGTGACATCTATAGATAGTGAGGAGGTGTCTGCTGCTGTTGTTAGTATTACAGGGGCAATTACCGCTCCGGAAGATTTTACTTCTGCGGCTCTTTTTTCTACCACATCACAATTCCCCACTGGTTTGATTTCGCCTTGTTATCGTTTAGATGATGGTTCCTGTGATCCTGAGCGTGTGACACCAATTAATGTTTGTTCTAACGATGCAGAAACATTCTCGTGCAGTGTGTTTACTTCAGTAAGTGGAAGTGGATGGAGTGGGACGATCACACATACGATTAGTGGGGCAGATTTTAGTATCTGCGACCCATTAGGAGGTGTTGAGTCAATTACCGCGAGTTCACCATCAGGTCATGATATAACCGTGGTGAGCGGTAGCTGCGCAATAAACTACTTAGGTAACTATGATCTAATATTAACCAACGGCATGGGTAATAAGGTAACAATCAAAGGGGATAGTGTAACCTATACTGGAAACGCAATTGTTAGCTGTGGCGATGTTGATGATACTAATGATTATATAAATATCGCAGATGGCGCTGTTGCTCCCACGTTAAGTGGTTTGTGTAGTGTAAATGCTGGTGACCTGTCATTGAGTGACACGATAACCGTAGGGTCATTGACTGCAGATGTGACGGCTATTACTCCAGCCTCCGGTGGTTCCGGCGGCTCGATATCTGCCACTTTACAGCCTTAATAGGAAATTTTTTCTCAAGGATCGAGGAATAAAAAATGGAAAGAAAGCCAAACCCAAGGACGGGTGGCTACACCCTCATCGAACTGATGATCGCAGTCGTGATCATCGCTCTTCTCTCTTCAATTGCGCTGCCTGCGTATACTCAGTTCACGGTTCGTACCAAGTTGATGGATGCTTTGGGAGCAACGGAGCCAATTAAGCTGGCGCTGGTTGATTATGCCATCGCGAATGGTGATACTTCCGGGTTAGCTGGGCTTCACTGGAGTACTGCATTGAGTGAGTTAGGCGTCAGTAATGAGTATTTTGGTGATAACTCTGCTTATGTGAAAAATGCCTGGTGGAGCCATACTGCCGGCGAGATTCGGGTATCGATTGCCAATATTGATGAGCTGGAAGGGCGGCGGTTTGTGTTGCGGGCGGAGAATCCGGATTTTCCGACGACTTGGCGTTGTATTAGTGATGATTCGGATGAGTCGTTGATTCCTAGTAAGTATTTGCCGGGGTTTTGTCGGGAGTGAAAGTATGGGTGATTGTGCGGATGACAGGTTAAAACCAGTCACCATATCTAAAAGCGGTCGGCGTCCCTTTGGGAGGCCTCCTACAGGGTGTGTTTTTCCATGGTGCGGATGACAGGTTAAAACCAGTCACCTGATCGCTTCCTCTTTGAGAAAGCTCCAACAGGGTGCTTTTTATTGGGGTGGTGATAGGCTGAAGCCAGTCGCCATGAATGAATTTTCGGGCTTTTTCGCTTTGCTCAAATTCCCTCCTACGGGGGATGTGCGTATACTTTGGCAATCTATTTAATTTGAAGATTTCAGATCGCTTTATGTCTCAACAACTTGTCGTCGCGCTCGCTCAAATCAATTTTCTTGTCGGTGATATTCCGGGTAATACACAAAAGATGATCGATGCTGCTATGGATGCAGCGTCTCAAGGTGACACGGATATTATCGTCTTTTCTGAGTTGTCGATTACTGGTTATCCGCCCGAAGACTTGCTGCTGCGTCCAAGTCTTAAGCGTCGAGTTGATGAAGCTCTAAATCGCTTGAAAACTGAGGTCCGTGGCATCGCTCTGTTGGTGGGCTATCCAGCTGAAAAAGAGGGCGAGTTACGCAATATGGCGGCCATCATTGAGGATGGTGAGGTGTTGATCGAGTATGCCAAACAGCATCTGCCAAACTACCGTGTATTTGATGAAGATCGCTACTTTGAACCGCACACTAATGACGGTGTGTTTGAGTACAAGGGTCACACTTTAGGGTTGCAAATCTGTGCCGATATTTGGGAGAAAGAGCCGACTCAACGTCAGGCCGAGGCTGGTGTTAAAGCGATTCTTGTACCAAATGCATCGCCCTATCACATGGGTAAAACCAATGAGCGTACTGAGGTATTACAAGACCGTGCAACTACTTCCAATGCACCGATTGTCTATGTAAACCAAGTGGGTGCGCAGGATGAGTTGGTCTTTGATGGTGGTTCGCAGGTCGTGGATTTCACTGGGCAGCTAGCCTACATGGCCCCTCATCATGAGGAGGGTATCTACAAGGTCTCTATCGATCTTGAATCGGGTGCTGTTGAGCCGCTACAGCCTTCAACGCCCGAAGCTGATCGATACAGCATGGTCTACCAAACGTTGGTAATGGGTGTACGCGATTACGTTAACAAGAACGGCTTTAAGGGGGTAGTGTTTGGCCTCTCTGGCGGTATCGATTCGGCATTAACGGCTGCAGTTGCTGTGGATGCCTTGGGTCCGGATCGCGTTGAGTGTGTCATGATGCCGTTTAAGTACACCTCCTCTATCAGTGTCGAAGATGCTGCACTGGAAGCAGAGGCTCTAGGCATTCGCCACTCAGTGATCTCGATTGAACCGATGTATGAAGCATTCATGCAGGAGTTGGCGGGCGAATTTGCTGGCACAGAGGTCGATGCAACGGAAGAGAACCTGCAAGCACGCTGTCGGGGTGTCTTGTTAATGGCGATTTCCAACAAGAAAGGCTACCTCGTTCTGACGACCAGCAATAAATCGGAAACGGCCGTTGGTTATTCGACCTTGTACGGTGA
The DNA here is from genome assembly GCF_013282935.1 of Marinobacterium sp. xm-d-579. Taxonomy (NCBI): domain Bacteria; kingdom Pseudomonadati; phylum Pseudomonadota; class Gammaproteobacteria; order Oceanospirillales; family Oceanospirillaceae; genus Marinobacterium; species Marinobacterium sp. xm-d-579. The sequence continues at coordinate 387,829 of NZ_WBYP01000001.1, read as the reverse complement.
TATGGCGGGTGGTTTCTGTGTCCTTAAAGATATTCCGAAAACTCTGGTCTATGAGCTATCGCGTTACCGCAATACGATCAGCCCGGTCATCCCAGAGCGTGTCATCACTCGTCCACCCTCGGCTGAACTTCGTCCAGATCAAACAGACCAAGACAGCTTGCCAGATTACGATCAGTTGGATGCGATCATCGAGATGTACGTCGAGCATGATTACAGCGCAGAGATGATTATTGCTGAGGGGTACAACGAAGCCGATGTACTGCGAGTGATTCGTCTAATCGATATTAATGAGTATAAACGTCGCCAAGCGCCGATCGGAACGCGTATTACCAATCGTGGCTTTGGCCGTGATCGACGTTATCCGATAACGTCTGGTTGGAAGGCTGGGGTGTGACGCTGAAGTGTCACCGGGTCAGACCGGAGGTCAGACCCAGGTTTACTGTGTCAGGCTGAAGGGCAGACACCGCCACCAAAAAATCGCGGCCTTTTTAAGACCGCTCCAACAACAAGTTTAAGACCGCTCCAACAGCTACTTCGAGACGTTTTTGCTGATCAGCTGGCGCAGAGCGGCTGGTTTGACCGGTTTGTTCAGCAGTATCGCGCCGTGTTCTGTTATCTCAGCTTTGACCTCGTCGGTTCGGTCGGCGGTGATGATGATCGCTGGTACATCGCCTAGACCCAGTTCAGCTAGCTCTTGCAGTGCCATGATGCCGGTATCGGTCTCGCCAAGGTGGTAATCGACCAGCATGATGTCGGGTGTGAATGAACCTTCGCTGCAGGTTTCAACGGCCGCCTGAATGGAGAGGGCGGTTCGTACTTCACAGCTCCATCCTGTAAGTAGCGCGGTCATCCCCTCTAGGATCTTCGGTTCGTTATCGATCACCAATACGTTGACGCCGTTTAGGCCTTTCGAGCGGATCCAGCCACGCTGTTGTGGTTTCTGCTTCACAGCAAGTGCAGGGTCGCCCAGCGGAACATCAACACTGAAGACCGTGCCTTTGGTCGGCCAGGATCGAACATTCAGCTTATGCTTCAGCATCTTGGCGATACGTTCTGTAATCGCCAAGCCTAATCCGAGACCCTGTACCTCTGAGTGGCGTGGGTTGTCGATGCGACGAAACTCTTCAAAGACTTCAGAGATCTTATCCTCTGCAATGCCGACACCGGTATCCCATACTTCAATGCGGATAAACTTGCTGTGGTGGCGAACACCCAGCAGTACTCGGCCCGAGTTGGTGTAGCGGATCGCATTTGAGATGAAGTTCTGCAGAATACGACGCAGTAGTGTTTGATCTGAATGCACCACCGCTTTGCAGTCGATACTCTTGAATTTCAGCCCTTTCTTCTCCGCCATAGCGGTGAATTCAGTATCCAGGTTCGAGAAGACGTTTTGGACAGAGAAGTGAGTCATGTTGGGCTCTAGCGCACCGGCATCCAGCTTGGAGATGTCCAGTATGGCAGTAATGAGCTCTTCCGCTGATCGCAGAGCACCATCCAAGTTATCAACCAACTGTGCGGTCTCGTTCTGGTGACTCTGTTGAGCCAGCGCCGATGTGAAGAGACGAGCCGCATTCAGTGGTTGCAGCAGGTCGTGGCTGGCCGCAGCCAAGAATCGTGTTTTACCTAAGTTGGCCGCTTCAGCATCCGATTTGGCCTGGCGTAGTTCATCTTCCATTAGCGCACGGACGGTGTTCTCTTTGCGCAGCTCTTTGTTAATTAGGGATACCGCTTGGGTGCGCTCTTCAACACGTTTCTCAAGGTTTTCATTAGTCTCTTGCAGAGCGATCTCGGCATTACGGCGCTCTGTGATATCTTGGTAAAGTGTGAAGTAACCCAAGATGTCCCCGTACTCGCCAATGTGCGGAATCATCGTTAACTCAGCAAAGCGCAGTGAATCGTCTTGGGTCGGTAAGCGAGCTTCAAATTTGACACGTTCACCCTGCAATACACGTCTCACGAACGGCTGGCGCAACTCATACTGATCTTTAGGCATGATGGTATGACTAGGTGTGCCGGCAATGGTATGTCGGTTAATGCCAACGCCATCAGCAAACGCTTTGTTGACGAATAGGTAGTTCTGCTCCGGATCGAGATAGCTGATCATGACCGGCACGTTGTCGGTATAGACGCGGATGTTCTGCTCACTCTCACGCAGTGCGTCTTCGACACGCTTGTGCTCGGTAATATCCATGTAGGTGTTGACGTAACCGCCATCGGGCATCGGGTTACCGCGTACCTCTAACACTTGGCCGTTCGGGCGATAACGTTCAAACCCGTGCGGTTTGCCAGAACGCAGCAGCTGCATGCGCTGTTCAACCTGTTCATCGATGGAGTTTCCAGAGAATCCATACTCACCATGAACCGCGTTGAAACGGATAATCTCCTCGATGGGGCGGCCGACGCTAATTAGCTCTTCTGGGTAGTCGAACATGTCGATGAACTTTTGGTTCCATGCAACCAGACGATACTTCTGATCGACTACGCTGATGCCCAGAGAGACGTTCTCAATGGTCGACTGTAGCAGCGATTTGTTGAAACGCAGTGCCTGTGATGCCTCATCAACAATCGCAACGACATCGCCAATCTGCATATCTTTACCGCGCAGTGTCGAGTCCATGACGATTCGAGCTGAAGACGCACCGATCACACCGGCCAGTAAGCGTTCGATGTATTGAATCAGTTCGTTATCCGCTTTGACACCCGCTGGCAATGGCTCTTCATCGCGACTGCTCCAATACTCGTTCATCGCCTCTTGTGTGCGGCGAATGCCCAAGAAACGCTCGGCAAGCATCTGCAGGTCGCTGATGGTGACGGGTGTCGTCTGACGGCCTGGCTCTGTTGTTTCATCGCGTCGGCTATCGACATATGCACTGGCCTGAATACGATCCACCAAGCGGGCGCGCGTTAGGTTGGATACTAGGTAGTAGGCCAGAATGTTAATGCCCAGAGACCAGATGACACCATGAGTCAGTGGGTTAATTCCTTGAATTCCAAATAGGGAGGTTGGTTGTAACCAAGTTGGAATGACACCGTCACGTATCAGTGTATCAGGAACTAAATTGGCGACTTCGAATACAGGGTAGACTAGCGTATAGCACCAGAGTGCAAAGCCGCTTACTAAGCCAGCAATGGCACCGCTTCGGTTGCCCTCTTTCCAGTACAACGCACCGATGATACTGGGTAAGAATTGAATCGCTGCGACAAAGGCGAGTAGACCAAAGGAGGCGAGGGAACCCTGGTCCCCCAAAATTCGGTAGTAGAAGTAGCCCATCAACAGAAGCATGAAGATGGTGATACGGCGCACACTTAACAGTAGTCGGCCAAGATCTTTGCTCTCTGCAATGCGAAGACTCGGAATGCGCAGCAGAATAGGAATGACTATGTCGTTACAGACCATGGTAGCCAGAGTAATAGAGGCCACGATAACCATACTGGTCGCCGCTGATAGGCCACCGATAAAGGCAAAGGTTGCCAGTCCAGGATAGCCCTGGCTTAACGGTAAGGTCAGTACCCAAGAGTCCGGGTTAAGCGCGAAGGTTGGCAGTGAGATAGCACCGGCCGACGCGATGGGCAGAACAAATAGCGCTAGCAGGAATAGGTAAGTGGGGAAGAGCCAGCGGGCGATTCTAAGGTTGTTGTGTTTGATGTTCTCGACAATGGTCACGTGGAACTGGCGTGGTAGACAGATGATCGCCCCACAGGCCAACAGAATTTCAGTTAAGAAACTCCCCGCAAACAGTGAACCTGAAAAGTTTATCGAGTGCAGTTGCGATTGAACGCTGGCAACGGTCTGCTCTACACCACCATAGAATTCAAAGGTGACAAAGAAACCGACCGCAAGGAAGGCGGTCAATTTGATGACCGACTCAAACGCAACGGCTAATACCAAACCCTGATGGTGCTCAGTGGCATCGATATGGCGAGTACCAAACAGAATCGCGAATAGGGCCATTGTTAGTGCTACTACAAGGGCGGTATCACTACCTTTGCTCAGTGCCTCGGTCGCAGCAGGCGCAATCGCGTTGTAACTCACTGCAACCGCTTTTAGCTGAAGTGCGATGTAGGGAATGGTTCCCAACACCGCTATGACTGTAACCAGAACGGCGATGGTTTGACTTTTGCCGTAACGTGACGAGATAAAGTCGGAGATAGTAGTAATGTTCTGCTGTTTACTGACACGACTGATCTTTTCGATGACCTGCCAGCCCAAAATGAAGACAATGACCGGCCCTATATAGGTCGCCAAAAACTCCCAACCAGTGGTATGAGCTCGTCCGACGGCACCATAGAAGGTCCAAGATGAACAGTAAACCGCTAAGGAGAGAGAATAGATGATCGGGTTGCCCGCCCAGCTCTTCCCGGCACGACTTCGATCGCCCAAGTAAGCGATCGCAAAGAGTAGGCCAAGGTAGCCTAAAGCGATGAGGGTGACGGATAGACCTGATAGCATGGTGTGATTCCTAACAACAGTTGCCTGCATTCTAACGATTTGTGCCGTTTCGACCAAAAGTTTCAGTTTAATGCTTAAAAACAGTGTTTTTGATGTAATTTTGGTTATAAAGGTATATCTAAAAGTTTGAAAAATCATTAAAATCAGCCACTTACTTAAGTCTGTGCGACTAAAGTTGCTCTCCTTTTAGGGAGATGGCTTAGGTATGATGTCTACAACTGTGGTAATCACAGCCTTTTTGTTTATAACAACAACTTGTAAAGGGATAGGTTATGTCAATGACCAAAGAAAATGCGCAGGCATACTGGGGTGAGAACCTTCGCATTATTATCACCTACATGGCGATCTGGTTCGTCGTATCGTTTGGATGCGGTGTGCTATTCGTCGATGCTCTTGATCAAATCCAATTCTTCGGTTTCCCGCTAGGATTCTGGTTTGCTCAACAGGGTTCAATCTTTGTATTCGTCGCGTTGATCTGGGCTTACGTGTCTAGCATGAACAAACTTGACGAAAAATATGACGTTCACGAGTAAGGAGTAAATCATGAGTCTTGACGCGTTAACGTTTCTATTTGTAGGTGGCTCTTTCGCCCTTTACATTGGTATTGCGATCTGGGCACGTGCCGGATCAACTAAAGAGTTCTACGTTGCAGGCGGTGGTGTACCACCAGTTGCAAACGGTATGGCGACTGCTGCGGACTGGATGTCAGCTGCATCGTTCATCTCACTAGCGGGTATCGTATCGTTCATCGGTCGTGATGCTTCTGCCTACCTAATGGGTTGGACAGGTGGTTACGTACTACTAGCGATGCTACTTGCACCTTACCTACGTAAGTTTGGTAAGTTCACAGTGCCTGACTTCATCGGTGATCGTTACTACAGCAACACTGCTCGTACGATTGCGGTTATCTGTACCATCATCATCTCGTTCACATACGTAGCTGGCCAGATGCGCGGCGTTGGTATCGTATTCTCACGTTACCTACACGTAGACATCAATACTGGTGTAATCATCGGTATGGCGATCGTATTCTTCTACGCTGTACTAGGCGGTATGAAGGGTATTACTTACACTCAGGTTGCTCAGTACTGTGTATTGATTCTTGCATTCATGGTTCCTGCGATCTTCCTATCAGTTCAGGTAACTGGTCACTTCCTTCCACAGACTGCACTAGGTGCAACTCTGGAGAGCGGTCAGTCAGTACTTGCGACTCTGGATGCATTGTCTGTTGAGCTAGGTTTTGCTCAGTACACTGCAGGTTCTAAAACTACGGTTGACCTATTCTTCATGACGGCTGCACTAATGTGTGGTACTGCAGGTCTTCCTCACGTAATCGTTCGCTTCTTCACTGTACCTCGCGTAAAAGATGCGCGTATCTCAGCTGGTTGGGCGCTTATCTTCATCGCTATCCTTTACACATCTGTACCAGGTGTTGCGGGCTTCGGTCGCGTAAACCTAATCCAGACTGTAAACGGTACTGCTGAAACTGCGGCTTCTGGCGTTGCTAACACGGGTGTTAAATACGAAGACATCCCTGAGTGGTTCGCTCGTTGGGAAAACACTGGTCTTATCAAGTGGGAAGACAAAAACAACGATGGCGTTGTTTTCTACAGCAAAACAGATGCAAACGAGCTAACAGTTAACCGTGACATCATGGTACTTGCTAACCCAGAGATCGCTCAGCTTCCAGCTTGGGTAATCGCTCTAGTGGCAGCAGGTGCGGTGGCAGCGGCACTATCAACAGCAGCGGGTCTTCTGTTGGTAATCTCGACATCGATCTCGCACGACTTGATGAAGAAAACCATCAATCCGAACATCACCGACAAGCAGGAGCTTCTATACGCACGTGGTGCAGCAGTCGTTGCGATTCTTGTGGCTGGTTACTTCGGTGTTAACCCTCCAGGCTTCGTAGCACAGGTTGTTGCATTGGCATTCGGTCTAGCAGCATGTTCTGTATTCCCTGCGATCCTAATGGGTATCTTCAGCAAGCGCATGAACACTCAAGGTGCAGTCGCTGGTATGGTCGTTGGTATCGTATCGACTATGGCTTACATCGTGTACTTCAAGTTCATGGGCGGCACTAAAGACGAAATGTGGTTCGGTATCTCTCCAGAGGGCTTCGGTACTGTGGGTATGATCCTGAACTTCGTTGTGGCTAAAGTTGTCTCTTCTATGACAGCTGAGCCACCTGCTGAAATCCAGCAGATCGTTGAAGACATCCGTATCCCACGTGGTGCGGGCGCAGCTCAGTCTCACTAAGAGCTAGCTGACAATGAGAAAGGCGTCCTTCGGGGCGCCTTTTTTAATTGCCGATGGTGGCTTTGTATAGATGTCGGGGTTTGTCGCTGCGCGCCAATTCCCTCCTACAACCTAACTTTGTAGGAACGAATTTAGTGAAACTAAAACCGTGACGCTTTTCAGAAAAAGTTGATTTGAGTTCCTGCAATTTTTTCTAAAACGCGCAATACTCAATTGATTATTCGACGACCGAAGTGAGGGTCCAATGCCTGATTCTTTTAAGATGGGGAATCTCCCTTTTAGCCTGCTGACTGAGTCCGAACAGGAGTTCTTGCGCTCCAATCTTGATATCGGCTACTACCAATCTGGTGAGGTGATCATTAAAGCGGGTGATCAGTCAGAAGGTGTCTATGTGGTCTTTCGAGGTCGCGTAGCAGAGAGTGAGCCTCAGGATGAAGATGATGAGATGCTACACGTCTTCATGCACTACGAAAATGAGGACTACTTTGGTGGTTGGTCCGCGATGCATGGCTCTGCCATTCATAACTTTACCGCTGAAGAGGAGACGATCTGTCATATCTTCTCGACCGATATCCTGCTTGAGCTGATCGACTCGAATCCCGGTTTTGCCGACTATTTCCAACAAAATCTAGCCGCGAAATCAGAAATCGTTGCGCAGCAGGGCGAAGGCCAGGATATGGCTGAGTTTATGCTGGCGACGATAGAAGAGGCGGTGGTTCGTGACCCTCTGATCGTTAATGAAGGGACTAGCATTAAAGAGTCGACTCAACTGATGCGCGAGACTAAGTCGGATTCGGTCTTAGTTCGTCGTGGTAGTCGTATTGGTATGGTGACTGGTACCGATATTCTCAATGCTATTGTTCTCAATGATGGTTCAGTCGATGAGGATGTTGCGACCATCGCGACCTATCGATTGATCACCTGTAAGCCGGATGACTTCCTTTTTAACGCTTTGGTCATTATGACGCAGCAACAGATCGAGCGTGTGGTTGTCATGGAGGGCGATACCCTGGTTGGCGTGGTGCAACTGACGGACGTGCTCTCCTACTTCTCTAGTCACTCGCACGTGATTGGTCTGCGCCTTGAGCGAGCCAGTACGATAGAGGATCTCAGAGAGGCAGCAACAGGGTTGAACAACCTCATCAAAGCGCTGATCTCTACCGGTGTTCGTATTCGTTTTACTATGGATCTTCTTGCGGCGATGAATAAACGGATCATCGCTAAGCTGTTTGATCTGGTGGTGCCGGCCGATATGCAGCCTCACGTCTGCTTGATTGTGATGGGGTCTGAAGGTCGCGGTGAGCAGATCATGAAGACGGATCAAGACAACGCGTTGATCTTTCGTAATGGCCTTAACTGGGCTGAAAAGCGACAGACCATGCAGCGCTTTAGTGAGACGTTAATTTCGTTTGGCTTCCCGCCTTGTCCCGGCAATATCATGGTCTCTAACCCTGAGTGGATCAATTCAGTCGATGACTGGACCCAGAAACTGCAGGACTGGTCGATGAGCAGCGATCCCGAGGACCAGATGCGACTGGCGATAGCGGTGGATGCCAAGCCGGTCGCGGGTAACGTAGCACTGTTTAAAGTGGCTCGAAACTGGTTCCTGCGTACTATGCGTAACAATGATCTGTTCTTCTCGCATTTTGCTAAAGCGGCGGTTGAGTTTGATACACCGTTAACCTTCTTTGGCAATTTAAAAGAGCGTGGAGAGTTGGATATCAAGAAGGGCGGAATTTTTCCTATTGTTCATGGCGTAAGAACCTTCGCGCTTGAGCAGAGAATCCTTGCTACCAATACCTTTGAGCGTTTAGAGGCCCTGGTCGATGCAGGGGTAATGCAAGAGAGTGTCTCTAAAGATATCTCAGAAGCACTAGGTCTGTTTGTGAACATTCGTCTGCGTCAGCAGATCCGTCGTGCAGAGCAGGCAGAGGATGGTATTGACCCAACGCCTAATATCATTGAGTTGCAACAATTGAATAAAATGGATAGAGAGTTGTTAAGGGATGCTCTGTTAGTCGTGAAAAGCTTTAAGAAATCACTAACGTCCCGATTCCATCTGTCGAGCTAAGCTGAATAGTGCTTCTGAACCAAAAGGATATTGGTTAAACATGATATTGCCTCGTGCTATACGCAAATTTAAAGACAAACGTGCGGTTAAAGATCCGCGTTGGGTCTCTCTTTTTGATCAGTATGAGGGTGATGAGGTTGTCTCGTTAGATTGTGAGACAACCAGTCTTGATGTCAGCGAGGCATCAATACTGTCGATTGGCGCCGTCAAAATCAAAGGTAAGCGCGTAAAGACCAGTGATCGTCTTGATATTAAATTGAAACCACCGGCTGATTTGACGGCTGAATCGATCAAAATCCATAAAATCCGCGCAGCCGATCTGGCCGACGGTGTCTCCATTGAGGAGGCGCTGGAGCAGGTGTTGGAGTTTGTCGGTAATCGCCCCATCCTCGGCTACTACGTCAACTACGATATTCGCATGCTCGATAAGTTCTTGCGTCCTGCGTTTGGCTTTGGTCTTCCTAATAAGGCGATCGAGCTGTCGCACGTCTATCACGACATCATTAAGTGGCGTCACGTTGGGGGTGATGTCGACCTGCGGTTCGACACTATTGCTGACAAACTGAATATGCCTATGATTCAACGTCATACGGCGTTAGGTGACGCAATCTCCGTAGCGTTGATGTATGTCCGTCTCAAGCACGGCGATACTCCGCTTTAACTGCTATCTCTACCTGACTACAGATGGTAATAAGGTTATAATTTCGCGAATTGTAATTTGCTAACCTTTTGGAGTCTTTGTGGCGCAGGCGCTTTTAACAGCCCAATCCCTATTTTGTGAGCGTGATGATCGTATTCTGTTCGATCATCTACAGCTGACTGTCTCCGAAGGTGAAATCTGGCAGGTTGAAGGACGCAATGGCTCCGGTAAAACGACGCTGCTGAGTATTTTGTGTGGTCTCAGCTCCCATTATGAAGGTGAGCTCTATTGGCGCGGTGAGCCAATGGATGAGGTGCGTGAACAATTCCTATCAGAACTACTATACATAGGTCACCAAGCCGGTGTCAGTTCCATGTTGACGGCAGAGGAGAATCTGCATTGGCAGTGTGCATTACACCCCTCTTTGGACGCTAGTCGAGCGCAACAAGCACTAGAGAGTGTGGGTTTGAAAGGGTTTGAAGATGTTCCTGCGCATCAGCTTTCCGCCGGTCAGAAGCGTCGTATCGCACTGGCAAAACTCTATATGAGCAGAGCGAAACTCTGGATACTCGATGAGCCGTTTACAGCAATCGATAAAATTGGTGTGGCAGCGAAAGAGGCGTTAATGGTTGAGCACATTCAAGCGGGTGGCAGTGTCATTATGACTACGCACCAGGATCTTAGTGCAGAGATTCCTCTGCATACCATCAATGTTGAACACTTCGCCTCGTCTCAACGGGAGTGGTCATAATGAGTTCCACTCTACAGCTGTTTAAGCAGACCTTTAGACGTGATCTTACGCTCGCGTTTCGTCGCAAAAGCGAACTGGTGAATCCGCTGATCTTCTTTTTAATTGTCGCGTCACTCTTTCCCATCGGAGTTAGCCCAGAGCCGAATTTTCTCTCTCAGCTAGCTCCCGGTCTGGTCTGGGTAGCGGCTCTGTTGGCAACACTGTTGTCGATGGAGACCCTATTTAAATCGGACTACGAAGATGGCTCGTTAGAGCAGTTGCTGCTATCACCTCAGCCAGTCTTTTTAGTGGTGCTATCCAAAGTGTTAGCTCACTGGTTGCTATCAGGTTTGGCGTTGACTTTAGTGGCACCCCTTTTGGGTGTGATGTTGTTCTTGCCTTCGGAGGGGATGCCCGGGTTGATGCTCAGTCTGTTGTTGGGCACTCCAACGCTGTCACTGATCGGTGCGATCGGTGCAGCACTGACGGTGGGTCTGCGTCGTGGTGGCGTGTTGATCTCTCTGTTGGTTTTGCCCTTGTATATTCCGGTGCTCATTTTTGGCTCTAGCGCCGTACAAGCAGCAGTAACAGGTTTGCCCCTAGATGGTTATCTGGCGCTGTTGGGGGCTATGTTGGCATTAGCATTGGCATTGGCGCCTATTGCAGCCGGTGCGGCATTACGAATTTCAGTGAGTGGATAAAAGTTATGGCTAGTAGTTGGTTACCTCGTTGGTTCTATCAGTTGGCATCACCTCGTTGGTGTTACTCGATCACCGGTAAATTGATTCCCTGGTTTGCGGCCATTGGTGGTCTTTTGTTTGTTATTGGTCTGGTGTGGGGGCTAGCGTTTGCGCCATCGGATTATCAGCAGGGCAATAGCTTCCGCATCATCTATCTGCATGTACCGACGGCGATTCTGGCGCAGAGCTTCTATATGTTGATGGCGATTGCCGGTGCAATTGGCCTGATCTGGAAGATGAAAGTGGCCGATATGGTGGCCAAATCTGTGGCGCCACTGGGAGCTGCGCTCGCTGTGTTAGCTCTGGCAACCGGTGCTATTTGGGGTAAGCCTACCTGGGGCTCTTGGTGGGTTTGGGATGCGCGTTTAACCTCAATGTTAGTGCTTCTATTCCTCTACTTGGGGGTGATGGCGCTCAACTCGGCTATTGAGAGTGAAACCACAGCCGCTAAGTCGACGGCGGTATTGGCGTTAGTGGGTCTGGTTAACATTCCGATCATTAAATACTCGGTGGAGTGGTGGAACACACTGCATCAGCCAGCCACTTTTAAAATCACAGAGAAACCAGCCATGCCCGCTGAGATGTGGATGCCACTTCTGGTGATGGTGATCGCTCTCTACTTAGTGTTTGGGCTAGCGATGATGTTGCGTCTTCGTAATGAGATTTTAACTCGCGAACGCCGTGCAGGCTGGGTAAAAGAGCTTCTTGGTAGTTAAGGTTTGCGTCAGAAAATGACACTACCTTACAGCCAACTCAAATTTTAGGTGAACTATGGCGTTTGAAACCTTTGCAGATTTTTTAAATATGGGCGGTCATGGCCTGTATGTCTGGTTAAGTTATGGGCTGGGTCTGCTGACCATCGCACTCTGCCTTTATCTGCCCATTATTCAAGGCCGCGAGACTCGTCGTTCGCTTCGCCGCCGCATTCAACGTGAAAGTGTTAAGTCATGAATCCAAAACGTAAAAAGCGATTAATCATTGTTCTTATGATTGTATTTGGCGCCAGTGCCGCGATCGGTCTGACGATGTATGCACTGAGTCAAAACATTAACCTATTCTACTCTCCGACTCAGATTGCCAAGGGTGAAGCCCCTGCAGACACCCGTATTCGTGCCGGCGGCATGGTCGTTGAAGGCAGTGTGAAACGCGATCCAAACTCGTTGCGTGTTACCTTTGAGGTGACCGACTACGAGAACAAGGTTGCCATTGAGTACAGCGGTATTCTTCCTGATCTGTTCCGTGAAGGGCAGGGCATTGTTGCGCAGGGTAAACTTGACGCCTCTGGCACACTGCAAGCCGTTGAAGTTCTTGCGAAGCATGACGAAAACTACATGCCGCCTGAAGTGGCAGAAGCGTTAGAGAAGAGCGGTAAGATGCCGATGCCTTCAAAAGAGGAGTTCAACAAGTGATTGCCGAACTGGGAACCTACTCTCTAATCTTAGCTATGTTTTTAAGCATTCTGCTGTCGGTTGTTCCGATGGTAGGTGCTCAGCGTTCGAGCCTGTTGTTAGTCAGCTACGCTCGCCCGCTGACGATCGGTGTAACTTTTTTTGTTGGTCTGGCCTTTGCTTTTCTGGTCTACGCCTTCTTAACCAACGACTTCAGTGTTGAGTACGTTGCCAATAACTCTAATACGGCCCTACCTTGGTACTACCGTGTCAGTGCTGTCTGGGGTGGTCATGAGGGGTCTCTTCTACTTTGGGTGCTCACCCTTGCTGGCTGGACTTTGGCTGTTGCTCTGAAGAGTAAAGCCTTGCCCTTGGACATCATAGGTCGAGTTTTGGGTGTGTTAGGCATCATCACGACCGGATTCCTGTCTTTTGTCATCTTTACTTCAAGCCCGTTCGAGCGTCTTTTACCTCGTTCTCCGGCACAGGGTGCTGACCTTAACCCACTGCTGCAAGATTTTGGTTTGATTGTTCACCCTCCAATGCTCTACATGGGCTATGTTGGCTTCTCGGTTGCGTTTGCCTTTGCTGTTGCAGCCCTGTTGAGCGGACGTATGGATGCCGCTTGGGCTCGCTGGTCACGTCCATGGACTAACGTCGCTTGGGCGTTCCTGACGCTGGGAATTGCACTGGGCAGTTGGTGGGCCTACTACGAACTTGGCTGGGGCGGCTGGTGGTTTTGGGATCCGGTCGAAAATGCGTCGTTAATGCCTTGGCTGGTTGGCACCGCACTGATTCACAGTCTGGCAGTCACTGAAAAACGTGGTGTCTTCAAAAGCTGGACGCTACTGCTTGCGATCTTTGCCTTCTCGCTCAGCCTGTTAGGAACCTTCTTAGTTCGTTCCGGCGTTCTGACCTCGGTGCATGCGTTTGCATCGGATCCAGCACGAGGTTTCTACATTCTGGTGATGCTTGCAGTGGCCATTGGGGGTTCCCTTCTGCTCTACGGCATTCGTGCCGCTCAGGTGAAGAGTGACTCTAGCTTTACCTTGGTCTCGCGTGAAACTCTGCTGTTGGTCAACAACGTTCTACTGACAGTCATCGCATTCACTGTGCTACTAGGCACCCTCTATCCTCTGCTAATTGATGCTCTGGGCATGGGTAAAATGTCGGTTGGACCTCCCTACTTCAATGCTTTGACGGTTCCTCTAGGCGCTCTGCTGATGGTGGCTCTGGGTGTCGGCGCGCTGGTGCGCTGGCGTCAAACTGATGCATCTCAACTGCTCAAACGTCTGATCGGTCCTTTAGTGCTTGCCGTCGTCTTTGGCGTCGCAACCATGATGATTCGTGGTGGCGAGGGTTGGGATCACTGGACTTATGTGGGCATTATCTTGGCCTACTGGATCGTCTTCTGTGCACTGGTCGATCTATACGATCGTGCCGGTAAGCGTTCAGGTTCACTCTTTGCCTCTCTGAAGAAACTACCTCGTGCTTACTGGGGTATGCATTTGGCACACTTGGGTATGGCAGTGCTTGCGGTGGGTATCGCGATGGTCTCAGCGTTTACTGAACATCGTGATCTGCGTATGGCGCCCGGTGATCGCCAAGAGGTTGGACAATATGTCTTTGAATTTAAAGGTATCGAGCACGTTGAAGGACCTAACTACACCTCTGACAAGGGTGTCATCAACGTCTACCAGGATGGTCAACTCTACGAAGTCATGACACCCGAGAAGCGTCTCTATACTGCCCGTGGCAACGTGATGACCGAAGCGTCGATTGATGCGGGTCTATTCAGAGATCTCTATGTGGCACTGGGTGAGCCTCTAGAGGATGGTGCTTGGGCGATTCGTCTGCAGTTTAAGCCCTATGTTCGCTGGCTCTGGTTGGGCGGTCTGTTGATGACTTTTGGCGGTTTCCTTGCGGCGATGGACAAACGTTACCGTAAGATGTCGCAGCGCGATGCGAAATTGGCCTAAGGAGTCGTCATGAAGAAACTGTTTCTATTTGCACCGCTGGCGCTCTTTATCGGTTTAGGCTTCTTTCTTTGGAAGGGTCTATACCTAGACCCGCGTGAACTGCCATCGGCACTGTTGAACAAGCCGATGCCTGAGTTTGAGTTGACCTCTGTTACTGATCCAAGTCGCAAGCTGACGGTGGACGATTTTAAAGGCGATATCGCACTGGTTAATGTCTGGGCTACTTGGTGTCCCACCTGCAAAGAGGAGCACGCCTTCCTTAATCAGTTGGCCAGCCAGGGTGTCACCATTTATGGCATCAACTATAAAGACGATTTAACCAAAGCGAATGATTGGTTACGTCGCTATCTAGACCCTTACAAAGAGGTTGTTTTTGACCCCCAAGGTCGTCTCGGATTGGATCTAGGGGTCTACGGTGCTCCAGAGACCTACGTGATCGATCAGCAGGGTGTTATTCGTTACCGTCATGTTGGTGCGGTGGATGCAACAGTTTGGCAGGATCTCTCGTCCGTCATTGAGACGATCAAGGGTGAAGCTTCATGATTCGCGCACTGTTTCTGTTGGTTCTATTGTCGAGCTCCAGCTTCGCAGCCATTGATACCCACAACTTCAAATCAGTGGAAGATGAGAAGCGTTTTCATGCTTTAGCGGCTGAACTGCGTTGCCCTAAGTGTCAAAACCAGAATATTGCCGATTCGGACTCCCCCATCGCAAAAGACCTACGCACCGAGGTGTTTCGTATGATCGATGAGGGTGCTGAAGATGAGACCATCATCGATTTTATGGTGACTCGCTACGGTGACTTTGTTCTCTATCGCCCCAAAATGAACAGCCAGACCTGGTTGCTATGGAATGGGCCGTTTTTAGTATTGGGCTTTGGTGTGTTAGTGATTTTAGCGGTTGTATGGCAGCGCCGTTCGCGTCGAAAAGTGAGCGAGGCAGCGCTAAGCTCTGATGATCAGGCACGTCTCGATGCGCTTTTAAAACAGGATAAAGAGTAATGTTGTATTTGTGGTTGGGTATTGCGCTGTTATCGGTCGTAGCCATTCTGTTTGTTATCTACCCGGTTTGGAAACAGTTCAAAGATAAAGTCGATACGGTCGTTACCTCTGACCCGCAACGCGATAACGTCGAAGTCTTTAAAGATCGTCTTCAGGAGTTGGAGCAAGAGGTCGCATCGGGATCATTGTCACAAGAAGACTTTGCCGTTCTTAAAACAGAGCTTGAAAAGAACTTGCTGATTGATGCCAGCACGGAGAGTCGTTCGCTCAGTTCCGAATCGATCTCAACTAAACAGTTTATGGCTGCCTCTTTTATCGCGTTAGTGGTGGTGGTTGCTTCATTAGGGCTTTACGCCAAAGTCGGTAGTGCACCAGCGCTAGAAGTGGCACTGAACATGTCTGAGGATCCTTTTGATGGTCGTCAGCCCACGCTGCAAGAAGCGATTGATCAGCTGCGTAAAGAGCTGGAGCTACAACCCGCAAACCCAGAAGGATGGTATCTGTTAGCCAGCACTCTGATGGGCCAGCAAGATTATCAGGGTGCGCTGGAGGCTTATCAAAATACCTTAGCCTACCTCACACCTCAGGATGTTCAGTATGCGACGGTGATGGGGCAGTTGGCACAGTCTATGTTCTTCGTTGCCGGTGGCATGACGCCTGAAGTTCGTGACCAAGTTGATAAAACGCTAGCGGCGGAACCGTTTGAAATCACAGCACTAGGCATTTTGGGAATCGATGCCTTTGAGCGTAAGGCCTATCGCGATGCGATTGGCTTCTGGTCAAAAGCGCTGATCAATGCCGATGGTGCTTCTGCTCAGTCGTTACAGAATGGCGTTGAGCGTGCTCGAAATGAGTTAATCGCCTTGGGTGAAGATGTCAGCGATATCGAAATGCCTGCGATGGCGGCTATACCCGTAAAAGTTTCAGTGGCTGCTGAACTGCTCGCTAATGTACCAGCAGAGACGCCAGTCTTCATTGTTGCGCGTCCTTTAGAGGGTGGTATGCCACTGGCAGGTGTGCGTTTAACGGCGGCCGATTTGCCGGTTGAGTTGGTGTTAAGTGATGCCAATGCGATGACACCTCAAGCCCGTCTATCGGGTTATGAGACCGTTTCAGTCAGCGCCCGAATCAGCCTCAGTGGTGATGTGACTCCACAGCCAGGCGATATGATTGCGGAAATCACTGATATACCTACAAAAGGTTTGTCTCAACCACTAGAAATAGTGGTCTCTGAAGTTGTAAAGTAGGGGTTTACAAAAAGCATAAATTTCAGTGGTTCAAGGATAGCGTTTAATGGAGTTAAGAGATTGGTTGATGGCGGCAGGTGCCGTGCTGATTCTGCTTATCCTTGTCGATGGATGGCGACGTATCAGCGGTGGCTCCAATCGAATCCGCATGAAGATCGATCCCTCCTCTGAATCGACTGACACTGATGAAATTGCCGATAAACATAATCCTGAACTGCCTAACGGGGGTGCTCGAGTAAAGCGCAAAGTTGAGCGCCCCGATATCGATGCCTTAATGGCAGCCGAAGCTCAGCAAGCCAGTCAAACTGAAGACCCACTTGATAGTCTAACGGCGCAGCCTGAACAATCCTCTGTTGAAGCTGAGCCAGTGATTGATGACCCTCTCGCTGATCTTCGAGTCGATGATCTTGAGCCCGATCCATTTGATAGCCTATCGGATGAAGGTATCGTATCGGCTCCTCGCAAAACCAATCTTAAGCCCAGTGAGCCGACGCTCTCTATTGACAGCCCTGAGTCTGAGAACAGCCCTGAGCTTGAGAGCAGTCCTGAGCCTGTAAGTAGCCTTGAGCTTGAGAACAGTCCTGAGCCTGAAGATAGCACTGAGCCTGAAGAAACGCTTGAGCAACCCATCGAAGAAGCCGTTCTAGAAGAGTCTGTCCAAGAAGAGGCAATCCAAGAGGAAGCCGTTCAGGAAGAGCCCGCAGCACCTGAAGTTGAAATTGCTGACGAGTCACCTGAAGAGGCGCTTGAACAAGAGATTACAGTCGAACAGACTGCAGAGCCAGAGCCAGAGCCAGAGCCAGAGCCAGAGCCAGAGCCAGAGCCAGAGCCAGAGCCTGAACCCGTTGCAGAACAACCTGTCGGTCACGTCGATGACCTATTTGGTCTAGATCTAGATCGCCCAATTCATGAGTTGGTCGATGCGGGCGCCAAAAAAGAGAAGCCAGTTCGTAAACGCAAATCACCTGTCAAAAAGCCCGAACCAGAGACCAGTGAGTTCGATCAGCTTCTTGAGCCTAATGTAGATGCCGTTGATGAACCGCTTGAGGATATTGAATCACTGGTGAGCTCGCTGCCAGAGATCGAAGAGCCTGAGCTGAACGACCAGAGTGATGCTATGCAGGACTCCGAGACTCAAGAGGCTGCAGTCGCCGCTGCATCTCCATCGACCGGACGACAGTTCCGTGAACTTGATCTCAGTGATCCAGAAACCCGCTTAGTTGTCTTTGTCGTTGCACCTAAGGGTGGCTCGCTATCGGGTGCTCATATTCAAACCGTGGTTGAGCGCTGTGGTATGGAGTTTGGTCAGATGGATCTTTTCCATCGTTACGAAGACAACAGTGATCACTCACCGATTCAATTTACCATGAGTGATGTGGGTGAACCTGGCTCATTCAACATAGAGACCTTGGCTGAACATGAGACGCCTGCGGTCACCTTCTTTATGTCGATGACCGAACCACGTGATCCTTCCTACGCGGTTGATTGCATGTTGGCCACGGCGGAGACGTTGGCTAAGGCACTGGGCGGTGAGATGCTCGACAGTGATCGTTCAGTGATGCGCCCACAAACTCAAGAGCACTATCGTGAGTTGGTGAAGGCCTACAAGCTTCGTTCACGCGCTAAGAGCCGTCGTACTCGCAAATCCAAATAAGTCCAAACCTTATGTCGATTGAACAACAGATTCTGGAGCTCAGAGAGCAGCTCCAACAGCACGCCTATCGCTATTATGTACTCGATGATCCCTCGGTCACGGATGCTGAGTATGACCACCTCTATCGCCAACTCGAATCACTGGAAGCAGATCATCCTGAGCTAGTTACCGCGGATTCGCCAACACAACGTGTCGGCGCTAAACCCGAGGGTGGCTTCGCCGAGGTGGTGCACGAGATCCCTATGCTGAGTCTGAGCAACCAGTTCAATCGTGACGAGGTTCATGCATTCTACCGCCGTGCTCAAGAAGGGTTGGATAGCGATGACTCTCTGGCGATTACGCTTGAACCTAAACTGGATGGTCTGGCCGTCAGCGTCCTCTATGAGAACGGCATGTTGGTTCGAGCAGCGACCCGTGGAGATGGCTCTACCGGAGAAGATATCACCAGCAACGTACGCACCATTCAAAGTGTCCCTCTGAAATTGATGGGAGCTGGTTGGCCAGAGCGCATTGAAGTACGTGGCGAGGTCTATATGCCGCGTGCTGGGTTTGAAGCGCTCAATCAACAGGCGCGTGAGACGGGTCAAAAGAGCTTTGTGAATCCGCGTAATGCTGCAGCAGGCAGCCTGCGTCAGCTCGACCCATCCATTACCGCCAGTCGTCCTTTGACCTTCTGCTGTTATGGAACGGGTGTCGGTTCGGATGAGCTGCCTGATAGTTACTATGAGACTCTTCAGTTAATTAATAGCTGGGGCCTCAAGATCAGTGATCAAATCGATCGTGTTGAGGGCGCGGATGCCTGCTTCGACTACATCGAGGCTCTGGGTGCTAAACGTGACGCCCTCCCTTATGACATAGATGGCGTGGTATTGAAGTGCGATTCGCGAGAGGTGCAAGAGACCCTAGGCTTCCGCTCACGTGATCCTCGCTGGGCGACTGCGTTTAAGTACCCTGCCCAAGAGGAGGTGACACAGCTTCTCGATGTTGATTTCCAAGTTGGCCGTACAGGTGCAGTGACCCCTGTTGCTCGTTTAGAACCCGTATTCGTCGGTGGAGTCACGGTCAGTAATGCCACCCTACACAACATGGATGAGATCGCGCGACTGGATGCGAAAGTAGGGGATTGGGTCGTTATTCGCCGTGCAGGTGATGTTATTCCTCAGATCGTCAAAGTGGCTACCGATCGTCGCACCGGTGATGAGAAGCCCATTGCTATCCCGTCTGCTTGTCCTGTGTGTGGCTCTGAGGTAGAGCGTGTGCAACTCGTTAAGCGCAGCAAAGGTCAGGAGCAGAAGGTCGAAGGCTCGGTCTACCGTTGTGTTGGGCGCCTCAGTTGCAGTGCTCAGTTAAAGCAAGCATTGATCCACTTCGTCTCACGTAAAGCGCTCGATATTGATGGTCTTGGCGACAAGGCGATTGAACAACTGGTGGATCGTGAGCTGGTCAAATCTCCAGCGGACCTGTTTAGACTGACCAAAGATCAGGTGTTAAGCCTCGAAGGCTATGCTGAGCTGTCAGCGCAAAACCTGATCGATGCGGTCGGTCAGTCTAAAACCATCTCTCTAGCTCGCTTTATCTATGCCCTCGGTATTCCTGAAGTAGGGGAAGAGACTGCTCGAACTTTAGCGCTAAGTCTGGGGACGCTTGAACGAATTCGTCAGGCGCAGTCTCGTACTTTGACCCTTCTTCCCGATATTGGTCTGGAAGTAGCCCATGAGATTACCCACTTTATGGCGGAGGAGCATAACCAGAAGGTTCTGGATGATCTCCTGTCGTTAGGCATTCAACTGGAAGAGCAGGAGCAGATTGCCGCCAAGCTGCAGGCCAGTGTCAGCTTTGCTGAGCTGATTGAGGGGTCTAACATTAAAGGTGTAGCAGCGACCGGTGCTAAGGCTTTGGCAGCCCATTTTGAAACAGTCGAAGCGCTTTTGGCTGCAGATGAAGATGCGCTTAAAGCTGTGCCTAAATTGAGTAGTCGTGCGGCAGCTGGCGTCCTAGAAGCGATCCAAGATGAGACTTGGTGCCAACAGTTGCAGCGTTTTGAAACGCAGCTGATTGAGTTCGGTATGCATTGGTACTCTGAGAGAAGGGTCAGCGACGCCAGTGCGCCATTAGAAGGGCAGACTTGGGTGCTTACTGGTACGCTTGAAACTATGGGACGCAGTGAAGCGAAAGCGCTTCTTCAAGAGATGGGTGCGAAGGTCTCTGGCAGTGTCTCGTCCAAAACGGATGCGGTGGTCGCAGGACCCGGTGCTGGGTCCAAATTGGCCAAAGCAGAGCAGTTGGGCATCCGCGTGCTAGATGAAAATGAATTTAACCAGTTGTTAGGAAGAGTGTAGTGATTGTTCCAGCGAATATGCTTTCGGATGATGCCCTACGTGGCATGATCGAAGAGTTTGTTACCCGTGATGGGACAGACTACGGTGAACAGGAAGTGAGTCTTGAAGAGCGTGTCGAAGAGGTGAGAGAGCAGATCCTTACCGGTAAAGCGCTGATCATGTTCGACAGTAAAACCGAGACCACAACCATTATCCCTGCTGAAGATCTTGCCAAGATTCAGCAGCAGAACGCAGAGCAAGCCTCAGAATAAGCGATTAGCTGATTAAACCTGGCTCAAGCTTACTAGCGGTTCGCATTAGCCTTTTGAATGAGCCGCTCTAATCAGATCGCGGATCGCAAATCGCTGTGGCGATAAGATATCCACCAACTCCTGCTCTAAGGGGTAGGGCTGGTGGGTGATTTGCGCGGCAATGATCTCCGCTGCGATAGGGCAGGTGATCAACCCTTTAGAGCCATGCCCCACACTGACATAGAGCCCCTCAAGCCAAGGCGCTGTGTCATTGAACTCTGTACTGGCATCGACACTTAAGCGCTGGTACTGCTCAACCAATTTCTCTGTATCACACAAAGCCCCGACCATCGGCAGGTAGTCGCGAGTCCCTGCTCGCTGCGATGCTCGTCCAGAGAGTTCTCTGTTTTGCACCGATTCAGACAGCTCAGGCAGCGCCCGTTCAAGAAGATCTAAGTTGTGTTGGTGCTCTGCCTGTTTCAGATCCTGACTAGTGTCATTCACCTTAAATGAGGCGCCAAAACAGTACTGTCCATTCAGAGCCGGTGAAATGTACCCCTCACCGCACACCACGGTTTTTAAGTTCGGTGTCTCTTCGGATGAGCACCAGCTGGTCTGGCCACGAATAGGCTTCAGATCAAGCTTCGCTAACCCTGTTAGTAGCTCTGTCTCATACGCACTGCAGATAACCACCTGTGAATAGGCTTCACCGTTGATTAGCCATTGGCTGCCGTCACGCTCAAGGGTTTCAATGGGGCAGTTAAAGTGGCTGCGAATATTGTCATGTTTGAGTAGATAGTCGACCAGTTTAGGAGGCGATGCCCAACCCGCGTCTGGAAAATAGAGTGCTGAATGTTCTGTGACGGTACCTGCCAGTTCAGACGCCTCTTCTGCAGATACCCGTTTAACCAGCGATTCAGGGTAGTTGTTTGCTTCGATCAACTTCTGCTGCAGTTTTTGATCTTTTTCACTGACAGCGAGCTGTAACACCCCACACAGATCGGCGTGCTGTTGGTCATCAAGGTTTAATGCCTTGAGTTGATTGACGGTGAACTGCAGGCCGTTGGCGTGGACGCGGGATGCCGCAGTCGGCACCGCCGGTAACTTGGCATAGAGCGCCCCTTGTGGGTTACCGGAGCCGCCCGTTGCGGGTTTCGGTGCTCGCTCATAGAGATCAACCTCTATGCCCCGCTCAGCTAATGCGTGAGCAACGCTAGCACCGGCAAGCCCAGCCCCGATGACAGCGCAGTTTTTGCCTCTCTCTTGAGCAGTCGGGCGAGCTAACCATGGCTTAGTCTGCGACTGTGAATCTCTGGCCTGAATAAATTGGCCGTGAATCATCTCTCGCTTTCGGCCGAATCCAGGAATCTTTTTGATCTCAAAACCCACCGATTGCAGGCCTCGTTTAACGATGCCGGCAGAAGTAAAAGTCGCAAAACTGGTGTTCTCACTGCTCAATCTGGCCAGCTGTTTAAACAGACCTTCGTGCCACATCTCAGGGTTTTTTGACGGAGCGAACCCATCTAAGAACCATGCATCCACTCTGGCGTCGATCTGCGACAGTTGTTGGGCTGCATCGCCGAATAGGAGCCATAACTGAATTCTCCCGTTGTCGAAGCTTAATTGGTGAAACCCAGGTAGAGCAGCAGGCCATAGCCTCACCAGTTGATCAACGCCCTCTGCGAACGGCTCTTTTGCACCAATGGGTGTCAATGCGCGCTTAAGATCAGCGAGGCGCATTGGGTACTTTTCACAACTGATGAAGTGCAGTGTTTGCTGCGGTTTAGCCGTCGTTAAAAAATGGTGACGAGCTACTAGGAAATTAAGTCCGGTACCAAATCCGGTTTCACCAATGGTGAACATTGGCTTGTCGAGTGATGCTAGTCTCTCTGGAAGCTGATTGGATTGAATGAACACATGCTCAGTCTCAGCGATACCATCTTCAACACTGAAGTAGATATCACCAAACTGAGTCGACTCGGGTTGTTCGTCACGCCAGTTTAGCTGGGCGTGTTCAATCTTTTTATGGGTCACAGCAACCTTTTGAAATTAGGCGTTGGTTAAACAGCTGCGTCCCATACAGTAGTAGGTAATTCCCGCTGATTGGACGCGGTTTGGATCATACAGATTGCGCCCATCAATGATAAGAGGATTCTCCAACTGAGAGGCGATGCGATTGAAGTCGGGTGATGCGTACTCTGGCCAAGCCGTCAGTACCAACAGCGCATCGGCGCCCTCACAGGCGTCATAGTTATGTGTCATCAGTTGTATCTGCTGGTTGCCTGGATAGCGCGCGGCCAGTGTCTGTAGCGCTTCAGGATCATGGATCTGTAGTTTAGCCCCTTGCGCCAACAGTGCATCGATGACGCGCAATGCGGGTGAGGTCTCAACGTCGGCCACACCTGGCTTGAACGCAACGCCCCAGATAGCAAAGGTCTTGTTACTCAGGTCACACTGATAGTGTTGCCACAGCGTTCTAAATGGCCACTCTTTATTGACCTCATTCTGCTGCAGTAGGGTATCGACAAAGACAGAGCCCTTCTGTTCACTGAGTAGTGTTGATAGTCCTTCTAGATATTGGGTGAACTGCTGACCACCAAATCCAGAGCCTGGTTGCAGGTAGTGACTACCGATACGCACATCGGTAGTCATGCCACGGCGAATCGCATCGATATCGATGCCTAGCTGATCGCACAGTCCCGCCATCTCGTTAATGTAGCCTAGACGGAGCGCCAAGATACCGGTGATCGCATACTTAACGAACTCGGCCTCACGGCGTGTCATACGCTGAATGGCTCTCTGCCCTAAGTGGAAGGGGCGTAACAGGCTGAGTAGTAGCTCTGTTGCTACCTCGTGCTCACTGCCGATTAGCAGAGCTTGAGGGTTGGCAAACTGCTGCATCGCTTGGCCCGCTTGCAGCACATCCGGGAAGTAGACAACGTACTGCCCTTTGCTCTCATCCAGCATCGACTGCAGTTCATCGCTGGCGCCGACGCCAAAGTTACTCTGGTTAATTAGAAGCAGAGGTTTGTCCGATTCAGCTAAACGCTCGACCAATATTTTCGCTTCAGCAAAATCGCTCGACTCCATGGCTATCCAGTGAACTTCGGACTCCAGAGCCTTGTGAGGGTCGATAATCAGACGCTGATTAAACTCGGCCGCTTGGATGCTGGTCAGAAGTCCTGGCTCAGATCGTAAGTGGCTCTCAATGGGTTCGTTATCAGCGACTGCGTGGTAGATGTCATTACCATAGGCAGCCAATTGCGCACGGGCAATCCATGCGCTGAGTTCGTGTCCCCAAACGCTGATCTTCATTGTCCGTTACCTCGCAAATTTTGAATCTCATTCAGTAGTCCCTCCGTAGCAGGGTCGTACTGATGGTCGGCACTTTGGTTGAGTGCAGTAATTAGATCGTTCGCCACTTTTTTACCCAGCTCAACACCCCACTGGTCAAATGGGTTGATGCCCCAGATGACCGCTTGAACGTAGACCTTATGTTCATAGAGTGCGATCAGGCTCCCTAAATTATAGGGCGTTAGCTCATCCAGCATCAGAACCGTGCTAGGCTGGTTGCCGAAGTAGCGCTGCCAGGCTGGACGCTCAATGCCATCGGTCAGCGCAGCATCGCCTAGCGCCAGCACGCGAGCTTGAGCTAAACAGTTGGCCAGCGCCAACTGGTGCTGCTCTTGCAGTGAGCTCTCTCGATCGACGTAGCGACGTGCAGGGACAATAAAGTCACACATCACACGCTCGGTACCCTGGTGAAGAAGCTGGTAAAACGCATGCTGTGCGTTCGGGCCAATCTCGCCCCAAAGAATCGGACAGGTGCGCTGTGCAATTGAGCTTCCGTCAATGCCAACACTCTTACCGTTACTCTCCATCTCCAACTGCTCTAGATAAGCGGGAAGATGGGCTAATCGACCGTCATACGGCAAGATCGCATGGGCATGAATGTCCTGGAAGTTGATGTTCCAGATACCGATCAGAGCCAGAAGCACTGGAAGGTTGTTGGCAAACTCAGCCTCTTCGAAATGTTTATCCATGCTGTGTGCACCAGCCAGCAGATCACGGAAGCCCTGCATCCCTATGCTGATAGCAATCGGTAGGCCGATCGCGGACCAGAGCGAGTAGCGTCCACCGGTCCACTCCCAAAACTCTAGCAGTGTCTCTTCAGAAAGGCCCCAAGCGATGGCTTTTTCAGGAGCGGCAGTGACGCCAATGAAGTGCTGTTTGATCAGAAGCTCACGATTTAAACCGCTACGCTCTTGAAGCCAGTCCACTGCTGTTGCCGCGTTAGCCAGCGTATCAATGGTGCCAAAGGATTTGGACGATAGAACGAACAGGGTGGTCTCTGAATCCAACTCAAGCAGAAGATTTGAAAGCTGACTACCATCCATTGAGGAGACAAAGTGCAAACCGATGTTCAATGACGCTTCTGGTCGGAACTGGTGGGTCGCTTCACAGATCATCAACGGACCAAGATCAGACCCGCCGACACCGATGTTGACCA
Organism: Marinobacterium sp. xm-d-579; assembly: GCF_013282935.1. Lineage (NCBI taxonomy): Bacteria > Pseudomonadati > Pseudomonadota > Gammaproteobacteria > Oceanospirillales > Oceanospirillaceae > Marinobacterium > Marinobacterium sp. xm-d-579. The sequence continues at coordinate 362,591 of NZ_WBYP01000001.1, read as the reverse complement.
CGTCGGTGATCGGTTTACCGGTGTAGCCACGCCACTGACCCTGATGGATCTGGTTAACAAACTGCTCCATGCGATCCAAGGTTTTGTGAACATCACTGACAACATCTTGGTCATCGACTTGGAGCTGTGCACTTTTAGGTAGGCGCAGTGCAGAGTGAAGCGCCGCTCTGTCTTCCGTGTTGTTGACGTGCTCACCTTGTAACAGCGCTTTGATGGCTGACGGAAGCTGCTTCTCGTCGGCCAGTGCAAGTAGCTCATTCATCACCTGAGCATCAATGCGCTGACGACTGAGGTCCATCAACATCCCTTCATGTCGGAACGAGAGTGATTCAAAGCGTTGATCGGTATCGATCAATTCACGAAGATGCTGTGCACTCAGGCGTGCAGCTGATTGTTCCAGTTTCGACCAAGCTTGAGTCATATCGACCTCTTAGAGTTGCTTCTTAGCTAGGAAGTCACGCATCGCATCAGCGGTTTCAGGGTGCTTCAAACCGAATGCAAGGTTAGCTTGTAGAAGACCCGCTTTGTTACCACAGTCATAGACGGTGCCGCGCATGCTGTAGGCCTCCATTGTTGATTCTGACAGTAGCTCAAGCATCGCATCGGTCAGTTGGATTTCGCCGCCGGCACCGGGTTGTGTCGTCTTCAACAGCTCCATCACACGGTTAGGCAGAATGTAACGACCGACAATCGCTTGGTTTGATGGCGCTTGATCGACGGGTGGTTTCTCAACCATGCCATGAATTGGGGCGCCTGTGCCGGCGGTCAACTGTTGGCCGCCGCAATCAACGATACCGTAACGATCCACATGTTCCTGTGGTACGCCCTCTACCATGATCTGGCCAGAACCGTTTTTCTGGTAACGTTTCACCATCTCAGAGAAGTCGCTGGCAAGACCCTCATCGTCAATCACCATATCGGGCAGCATGACTGCAAAGTCCTCTGAACCAATGACGTGGGCAGCACACAACACCGCATGCCCCAAACCTTTTGCACTAGGTTGGCGCACAGAGATGACCTCGATGCCCTTTGGTAGTGAGTTCTCTACCGCATTCAAAAGAGCAGTCTTATTCTTAAGGGCAAGCATCTGCTCTAGCTCGTAGTTGGCATCGAAATGGTTTTCGATCGACTCTTTGCCAGAACGAGTTACTAGAACAATCTGGCGAAATCCTGCGCGTGCGGCCTCTTCTACGACGTGTTGGATAACCGGTTTATCGACGACGGGCAGCATCTCTTTAGGAATGGCTTTAGAGGCTGGAAGAACTCGAGTACCGAGGCCGGCAACGGGGATGATCACTTTAGAGAGCATTGAATTTCCTTTATCAACAAATCTACTTTGTAGGTATAACTGTCATTATAAGCATAAATGCACGACAATTTTCTTACATGTGCTATTACTTAATAGTCATCAGCTATTTACCCAAACTTACGGAGATTACATGCAACTATTGGGCCAAGATTCAGATGAGAGTCGTGCATCTAAAGTTTTAACGATTCTTTTGAGCCTGCTGTTTCTGGTTGCGCCCTTCTATTACCAAGACAATTTAGGTGGTGAAGGGTTGAATCTACCGTTTAATGCGGTGGTCTGGTTGCCGGTGCTCTTTATCATTGCGGGCGCCATTTTCAAGATTATAGAGTCTGGTGAATGGGTGCGTCCAAACTACCTTTGGTTAATTTTAGCAATGCCGATAGGGCTCTACCTGACGGGGTTTGTCTCAGGTATGGATCGCCCCGGCGAGTGGCTGATTCGACTCGGTGTGGTGTTTGGTGGTATCGCGCTCTGGTTATCCGTGTTGCAGTATCGACTCAGTGAGCAACAGATGAATCAGTTGCTCTATCTGTTATTGGCGTCGATGTTGATTCATGCTCTGGTCGGCCTGGTACAGATGATTTCACACCCACTGTTTAGAGGTTGGGTGCCTATCTCATCGGGCAATCGGCTGCTGGGGATGTTCCAGCAACCCAATTTACAAGCCTCATTGATGGCAACAGCGGTGGCGTTGGCACTCTGGTTAGCGACTACGAAAACCTTCAATGAACAGCGCTGGCCGCAAAAATCAGCGCTCTTTCTAACGCTGTTTCTAGCATCACTAGAGGTCACTGCATCCGGTTCTAGGGTCGGTTTGATCGGTGCTGTGCTAGCGCTGTTGTTGATCTGCGCAGGGCGTATTAAAGCGTTGATCAGTCAGCCGCTATTGGCGATTGCGTTGGCATTCACACTGGGAACCGGAGCTATTGCCGGTTATCAAGCCAATGATGGGGCGCTGCAGGCCTACAACAAGATCGAAAAACTGGCTGAAGAGGGTAAGGACGCTCGTCCTCATATCTATCGTATCGCCTATGATGTTTTTGAACGCTCGCCGCTGTTTGGTCACGGCATCGGTAGCTTCCAGTCTGAATTCCAAAAAGAGCGTGTCACCTACTATCAGACAACGGACGCGTCAGCGGTCGATGGAAGTCCTCGATTCTCCCATCCTCACAATGAACTGCTGTTTTGGATGGACGAGGGCGGCTTGGTCGCAATGCTGGCCATTGGTATCGCGGTCTTAGGGGTTGTGTTGCAGTTGATCCGTTTAGGGTGGGGAGAGGGGTTGGCGCTTGCCGCACTGCTATTACCCATCGCTCTGCATACCCAGACAGAGTTACCTTTTTATATTTCAACATACCACTGGATTCTACTGACACTGCTGTTAGCCGTGCTCTTCTCGTACCGCACTCTTATCAAACCGGTCAAACTCTCGCTGGGTGCGACCGCTCTTTTGAAAGGTAGTCCACTATTCATTGTGCCGATTATGGTGCTCTTTTTGGTTCACTCGCTGTTGTCGCAGACCGGAATCATGCAGTACTACAAACATCGCGGCACTGAGCCCACCCATTTGAGGTTCGCGCTCAACAATGTCTACTTTAAAGAGTTGGGTGAGTACTTTGTAATGCGCTCTTCACTCTATGGTGCGATAGAGCATCAAGATCAGAATGCTGTATTGGGCTTTATTGAGTGGGGCGAAGCTTATCTTGAACAGATACCGGATATTCAACTCTATAGAGATGTGGCGATTGCTCGTCAGAATATTGGGGATGAGGAGGGTGCGCTAGCGCTGATTGATCAAGCAAAAGCGATCTACCCTAAGGATCGATCCATCGAAGATACTCACCGTCGATTAGAGGCCGGTGAGCCGTTGGTGACGTCGAGCCTAGCCTTGCCTCAATCCGAAGAGTGATTGGGAGCTTCTCGATCCCGAGCTACTTCAATCAGTTCCGCGTTTTTGGTCTTGTCGATCTGTTTTAAGCGCTGATGCATGGCTGTTTTGGCTAACAGGTGCCCTGTCAAAGGGGCGCTGATGAACAGGAACAGCGTGATCAAGAGTTGCTGCACACTTAATGAACCCTGATCGAACAGAGTGAATAGCATTGATGCAATCAAGATCGCACCCATACCGAGGGTGGTCGCTTTTGTAGGCGCGTGCAAACGAGTGTAAACGTCAGGAAGACGAATCAGACCCAGTGAGCCAATCAGAATTAACGATCCTCCTAGCAGTAGTAGCAGAGATAGGATCAGTTCAATCGCAAAATTCATAGTTGTTCTGTCCTATCCCTTACTCAATGATATCGCCGCGCAGAAGGTATTTGCAGAGGGCGGCCGTGCTGACAAAGCCAAGCATGGCGATTAACAGTGCGGCTTCAAAGTTGATGGAGCTGGCTTGCACAATGCCATAGATCAGAATCAAACCAATACTGTTAATGTAGAGCGTATCCAAACTCAGAATGCGCTCGGGCAACGAGGGTCCTCTCACTAAACTGTAAGTGTTCATGATAAGAGCGATGCTGATCATGACGAGGACGATTTTAAGACTGATCTCTAACATTGGAATATCTCCTTCAGCGGGGTCTCGTAACGCTGTTTAATCTCATCAATCAGCGCTTGCTCGTCGGGAAGATCAAGGGCGTGTATGTAGAGCCACTCTCGATCCTTGCTCACTTCGGCACTCAAGGTTCCAGGCGTTAGTGATATGGTTGAGGCAAGCAGGGTGATCGGTAGATCCCCCGTTAGGTTAAGCGGGTAGGCGATAAAACCAGGTTGCAGTGCTTTGGTTGGCCCTAGAATTAATTTGGCTACCGCAAGATTGGCGACCACGATATCCCACAGTAATACCAGAATGTATCTGATCAGTTTTAGCGGTCTCTTAACCGCCATCTGTTGAGTCTGTAGAGGTTCTGTCAGTAGTGGGATTCCCAAGGCTAGGATCAACCCCAGCACTATTTGCCCGAGCGAGAAACTGTTGTTCATCAGCAACCAGACAATTAACAGAACCAGTGATAAGAAGGGGCGTGGTAGCCAAGATCGTACGAAACTCATCGTTGCACTCCTTTAGCCATAATCTGTGTCGGGTCCTGCTCAAACGCCTGTAACTGCTCAACAGTTGCGTCTGTGTACTGGGTGATTGGGCCGGCAAACAGACTCATCAACGGTGCAGCGCTCAACAGTATGCCGACCGCAACAAATTTACGAGTTGCTGAAGCCTTGCTGCTATCCGGTTTACCGTTGGAGCGCCAAAACAGTGTCGATCCGGCGCGTGAAAAGGCGACCAGTGCTGCCAAACTGCCGATCAATAACAGCGGCCAAGCCCAGACCAGTGCGGAGCTGCTGTCGATCGACTTCATGATCAAAAACTTACCAATAAAGCCCGACAGCGGTGGCATGCCGATCAGAGTTAGAGCTGCAATGAAAAAGAGTATGCCAATGCTCATCGGCTGCGCTAAAGAGCGACCTGCCACAATTCGGTCAAACGATCGTTCACGCTGCTCAGCGATAATGTCCCCGATTAAGAAGAAAGCCGCGCCCGCTAGCGTAGAGTGAACGGCGTAATAGAGCGCTGCTGATAGCGAGTTTGCACTGCCAAAACCGACGGCCACCAACAGCGTGCCGACAGACAAAATGACTAAGTGAGCGGCTAGACGTTTCACGCTCGGTGCTGAAATAACCCCCAGAGTTGCCATCACCAGTGTGCCGAGCGCCAATACCCAGATCCAATCCTGTCCTAGATCGGTTAGAGCACCAGCGCTGTCACCAAAGATCAGGTTTTGAACGCGAATGATTGAGTAGATGCCCACTTTGGTCATGATGGCAAAGAGCGCCACAACGGGGCCTGGGGCCGATGCGTAGGTTCTTGGTAGCCAAAATTGTAGAGGCAGTAGCGCCGCTTTCAGAGCGAACACCGAGAGCAGCATCATGCCGCCAATCTTAGTCAGTTGAATCTCAGACTCATTAAGCTCACGTACTCGCAGCGCCATATCGGCCATGTTTAGGGTGCCGAGCGTGCCGTAGATGATGCCTAACGCAAACAGAAAGATCGCAGAGCCGACAAGGTTCAGGAAAACATAGTGCACAGCTGCACTGGTTTTGTGTTTTCCGCCACCGTGAATCAGTAGAGAGTAAGAGGCGATCAGCAGGATCTCAAAAAAGACGAATAGGTTGAATATATCCCCTGTCAGAAAAGCACCGTTGATCCCCATCGCTTGGAACATCATCAATGGGTAGAAGTAGCGCCCTTGGTTATCGTCACCTGCGCTGGCATAGAGATTGGCGGCCAATAACAGAACAGAGGTCAGCAGAACCATCAGACTCGATAGACGATCTCCAACTAGCTGGATGCCGAACGGCGCATCCCAGTTACCCAGTGCATAAAGCGTTACATTACCTGCTGATGCTGACATGAGCAGAGCGACTGAGACGATCACCATAGTGAGCGAACCTACCAGGCTGATGACACGTTGGCGCTCAATGCTTTTTTCAAACAGAGGCAGTAGCTGCAGCGTGGCTAACAGAAGCGGCAGAATGATAGGCAGAGTGATTAGGTGATTCATTTCTGCTCTCCGCTCTGTTCTGGTAGTCGGCCATCGACATGATCGTTACCTAGGTCGGCACGGGCTCGAATGGCCAGGATGACCGCGAAGGCGGTCATCGCAAAACCGATAACAATGGCGGTGAGAACCAGCGCCTGCGGAACAGGGTCCGGTATTGCTAGGCCAGATTTCAATACCGCGGCACCATCAATGACGAGTCGACCGGCGGAAAAGATAAACAGGTTCACAGCGTAAGAGAGCACCGTTAAGCCAAGTACCACTGGGAAAGTACGACCACGAAGTACTAGAAATACCCCCACAGCGGTGAGTAGGCCAATAATCAAACTGATCAATAGCTCCATTATTTAGACTCCTCTGGACGTGCGTGGGTCGTTAATGCGCCTAGATTCCCGAGTATAAGTAGGGTGGATCCAATGACGGTTAGGTAGACCCCTAGATCAAACAGCATGGCACTGGCCAACTCGAACTTTCCGATACCCGGCAGATAGAAGTAATCAAACCACGAACTTAAGAAGGGGTAGCCAAACAGCCAGCTGCCCATTCCCGTAGCGCCTGCGATGATCAAACCGACAGAGATCAGCCACTGGTAGTTCAGTTTCGAGCGTTCGCGCATGAAATCGACACCGTTGGCGATGTACTGCAGGATCAGTGCTACAGCGGTTACTAGGCCGGCAATAAAGCCACCACCTGGCAGGTTGTGGCCACGTAAGAAGATGTAAGCCGACACCAAAAGTGCTAAAGGAAGCAGTGCTCTTGAGACGGTCGCAAGCATCATCGGGTGGTGATCGTTGCTCCAAGGTATGCCGTTAAGATCAGCTGATGGCATGAAGAGTTTCATACGTGCGATCAGTTTGTAGATACCTAAACCGGCAATGCCCAGTACGGTGATCTCGCCAAAGGTATCAAAGCCCCTGAAGTCGACCAGAATCACGTTGACCACATTGGTACCACCACCGCCTATTTTTGAATTGGCGATGAAGAAGTCGGCAATCGAGGTTTGCGGATGCGTCATCATGGCGTAACTAATGGTTGCCATTACACCACCAATCAAGGTTGCCAAACCAAGATCACGTACCACCGATGAGGGGCTAGCGGCTTTTGCAGTGACCTGTGGTAAGAAGAAGAGTGCGAGCATCAACAGTATCACCGTGACCACTTCAACTGAGAGTTGAGTCAGTGCTAGGTCAGGTGCTGAGAAGCGGGCAAAGATAAGCGAGACGATTAAGCCGACGACCGAGACAGCAATCAGTGCGATCATCCGTTTGCGGTGCCAGATCAGCGTCACCAGTGTGGAGACGACCAAAATGATGGTAGCGACGATGCTAATACCATCGACCGGCAGCAGTGGGCGTGCTCCCTCTAAATTGATCAGCTTCGTCATTGGAACCGTCGTAAAGAGCGCAACACTCAAGATGAACAGCATGGTGTAGCGTTGCAGCGATCCGTTCTCAAGTGTGCCGTAAATTCTTGTGGCAGCATCCACAATGCGCTTGATGTTTTGATCAAAGATCGCTTTAGCGTCTCGTTCAGGGAATTGCGCCTGAAACTCAAACAACTGCTTACGGGTCGCGTAGACGACAATGCCACCCAACAGTGCAATGAAACTCATCAGCAGTGGGAAGTTAAATCCGTGCCATATGGCCAAGCTGTAGTAGGGCGTCTCGCCTTGCAGCAGAGAGGTTGCAGCGCTGTGTAGAATCTCTGCAACTACCAGACCAGGGGCAATACCCACGACAAAACAGAGTGCGACCAGTATCTCGACCGGAATCTTCATGTAGCGTGGAGGCTCATGCGGTGTTTTAGGAAGATTGATCGGTTCACCGTTAAAGAAGACGTCATGAATGAAGCGCAACGAGTAGGCAACTGAGAAGATGCCTGCAACGGTCGCTAGAACAGGCAGAATCCACGAGAGCGCACCGAGTGACCCTTGCTGTAAGGTCTCTGCAAAGAACATCTCTTTTGATAGGAAACCGTTCAGTAGCGGTACCCCTGCCATGGCCAGTGCCGCGACCATCGCTAGCATTGCTGTGTGAGGCATGTATCGCCACAAGCCGTTCAACTTGCGCATATCCCGTGAACCCGTCTCATGATCGATGATGCCCGCTGCCATGAACAGTGAAGCCTTAAAGGTCGCGTGGTTAATGATGTGGAAGGTGGCAGCGACCGCCGCAAGCTTCGAGTTTAAACCGAGCAGTAGTGTGATTAGACCTAAGTGACTGATAGTGGAGTAGGCGAGAAGCCCCTTAAGATCGTGCTTAAACAGAGCCATGTAAGCGCCAACCAGCAAGGTGGCAAGGCCGGTCAAGGTGACGATCAAGAACCACATGTCGGTACCCGCAAGCGCCGGGTAGAGTCGAGCCATTAAAAAGATGCCCGCTTTCACCATGGTTGCTGAGTGAAGATAAGCAGAGACCGGCGTTGGCGCCGCCATTGCGTGGGGCAGCCAGAAGTGGAATGGGAACTGTGCCGACTTAGTAAAGGCTCCCAGAAGCACTAGGACTAGAATATAGGGGTAGAGCTCAGAGCCACGGATTAGATCCCCTTGAGCCAATACATCCGTCAGGTTGTAGCTGCCGACTACCTGGCCGATCAGCAAAATGCCTGCAAACAACGCCAAACCACCCATGCCAGTAATGGTCAGTGCCATGCGAGCACCTTTGCGCGCTTCGCTCTTATGATTCCAGAAGCTGATCAACAAGAAGGAGCTGATGCTGGTCAGTTCCCAAAATAGCCAGAGTTGAATCAGGTTCTCTGACAGCACAATACCCAACATGGCGGTCATGAAGAGAATCAACATCGCATAGAAGCGCGGCATGTTGTCCTGCTCTGAGAGGTAGTAACGAGCATAGAGGATAACAAGAAGACCGATGCCTAAGATCAACAGGGCAAACAGCAGTGCAAACCCATCGAGTCGGAAGGCGAGTTCTAATCCGGCTGCTGGAATCCATTCGAATCGCTCAACAAAGCGCTCGCCATCGAGTACCGAGGGTGCGTAAGAGATCAGGGTAGCTAAAGCGACCGCTGGCAGTGCGGCCGTCGCAAACGCACAGGCCGTTCTCGACACCTTGTTGGCAGAAAGTGAAACGAACACCCCTATGAGTGTCAGTAGGGGGATCCAGAACAGGTTTAGCACCGAAGTAGACCTCTGAAATGTAAGGTTTTATCTTATTTCTGATCTATAAAGAGTGCGGGTAAAGGGATTGATTTTCAAGCAACTGATCCCTTTTTTTATTCCATAATTCAATAAAGGTATAACCAAGCGTTGGGTGTTGCTGGTTTGGGCATAGATCGGCGGCTGGCAGTAACACGTGTGCGTAATTTTCCAGGTCCTTATGTGGCAGGTTGAACTGCTCGGTTTCGACGATCTCTTGGTCAAAGCAGAGCAGGTCGATGTCGAGGGCGCAGTAACGACCGCTCATGCGTCCCTGCTGAATTTCAATCGACTTCAGTGCATCAATCAACGACGCCTTGTCTAGTTCTGTTTCAGCTTTGGTGACCAGATTAAGGTAGTCGGGTTGGGATGGATCGATAGCGGAGCTGCGGTAGCAGGGTGAGTGTTCGATGCTGCTGCAAAAGTGAGTGAGCTGCTCTAGGCCGGCGCGAATGTTGGATTCAGCATGATGGTTGCTACCGACGCCGAGCAGAATGTGGTGCACTAGAAACTTACTCCGCGAGCAATTCGAACGCCGACCAGTTCCGCTTCAGCTACGGCGATCGGTTTGCCGATCTCAAGACGCAGTCCAGGAATATTGAATTGAGCCATTAAGAACTCGGATAGGTTTTCGGCGAGTGTCTCCAGTAGCTCCGCTTTGGCCTCTTGGCAGAACTGAATAACCGCTTCACTGACGGCGGCGTAATTGATAGAGGCCTCTAGATCATTGTTCTTGGCCGCGTCGCTAATATCGTTGGCCATCTCTAAATTGATCACCATAGGCTGAAGTTCTGTCCGTTCATGCGGATAGATGCCGATGATCGCTTCGAATCTAAGATTTTTTATAAAAATTGTGTCCATTATTGCACCTCTCCAACTGAACCAAGGGCAGTTAGTGTCTCCATTGGCCAGCGTGGCTGGGCTGTAATGGCGAGTGGTGATCGCTCCCCAGCCATTAAGCGCTGATTGCCTGCATAGGCAATCATCGCGCCGTTGTCGGTACAGAACTTGGGGCGGGCGTAGAAGAGTTTAGCGCCCTCTTTTTTGGCCATATCGCCCAATTTTTTACGCAGTTTTTTGTTGGCGCTAACGCCACCTGCGATCACCAGCTCTTTAAAGCCGGTCTGCTGGATCGCACGGCGACACTTAATCGCCAATGTATCGACCACGGCATCTTCAAAGCAGGCCGCAATGTCAGCTGAGGCTTGTTGATCCAGTTCGCCCATTTCGCGCTTTGCTGCTTCGACCGTGTTCAAGGTGAAGGTCTTCAAACCTGAGAAACTAAAATCGAGCCCGGGACGATCGGTCATCGGTCTTGGGAAGGTGTAGCGATCGCTGTTGCCACTTTCGGCAAGTTTGGCGATCAGCGGGCCACCAGGGTAGTCCAACCCCATCATTTTCGCCGCTTTATCAAAGGCTTCGCCGGCGGCATCGTCCAAAGATTCCCCCAGTAGAGAGTATTCGCCGATCCCTTTGACGCTGACGAGCTGGGTGTGGCCACCTGACACTAAAAGCGCGACGAAAGGAAAGCTTGGTGGTGTCTCCTCTAGCATCGGGGCTAGTAGGTGCCCCTCCATGTGGTGGACGCCCACCGCAGGGATGCCCAGAGCTAGAGCCAATGCTCGACCAGTAGAGGCGCCCACCATCAGGGCACCAATTAGACCGGGGCCAGCCGTATAAGCAATGGCATCAATAGAGTGCAACGTACACTCTGCCTCTTTACAGACTTCTCTAATCAGTGGGATTAGCTTGCGCACGTGATCTCGCGAGGCGAGTTCTGGTACGACGCCACCATACTCGGCGTGCATCTCTACTTGCGAGTAGAGCGCGTCACCTAAAAGGCCGCGTTCGCTGTCATAGAGCGCTACGCCGGTTTCATCACAGGAGGTTTCAATACCGAGTACAAGCATTCAGAGCTGGCCTTAATCATTGCTATTAATGGTGCCTCATATTATTCAGAAATCTGGCTAGTTAGTGAAGCGTTAAATTGCTTTACATCAGCTGTGGTGCTCTGTATTATTTGGCGCCCTCGGAAAATTACGTCCGAGGTTAATTTAAACCAAACTTGAAAGGTAATTGGAAAACATGCCAGCCGTTAAAGTTAAAGATAACGAGCCATTTGACGTTGCACTACGTCGTTTCAAACGTTCTTGCGAAAAAGCAGGTATCCTAGCTGAAGTTCGTAAACGTGAAGCGTACGAAAAGCCAACAACTGCTCGTAAGCGTGCAGCTGCAGCAGCAGTTAAGCGTCACGCTAAAAAGCTTCAGCGTGAAAACGCTCGTCGCGTTCGCCTTTACTAATTAAGTAAAGACGCAGACTAGATTCCTTGTGGTCGAGTCTTTGTAGTAAACGATAGATTAGGTTATTGAGATGTCTTCATTGAAGAGTCAGATTACTGATGAAATGAAGGTTGCAATGCGCGCTAAAGATAAAGTGCGTCTTGGAACGATCCGATTGATGCTGGCTGAGTTAAAGCGCATCGAAGTGGATGAGCGCATCGAACTTGATGATGATCGCGTGCTCGCGGTGCTAGACAAGATGGTCAAGCAGCGCAAAGACTCGATTGCCCAGTATCAGGCGGCTGAGCGTCCTGAACTGGCGGAAAAGGAGCAGCAAGAGACGGAGGTGATTAAAACTTTCTTGCCGCAGCCTCTCAGTGATGTAGAGATTGATGCAATTATCGATGCAGCAATTGCTGCAACCGATGCTTCCGGCATGCAGGCGATGGGCCAAGTAATGGCCATCATCAAGCCGCAACTTCAAGGTCGTGCCGACATGGGAGCCGTTTCAGGTAAGGTCAAAGCGAAACTCTGATAGAGTGTTCGCTGGAACAGACAGCGAGCAGTTGAATGTCAGGAAGAATTCCGCAGCACTTCATAGATGACCTTTTAGCGCGAGTAAACATCGTTGATGTGATCGATTCGCGTATCAAGCTTAAGCGTGCCGGTAAAAACTACTCCGCACTCTGCCCATTCCATAAAGAGAAATCCCCGTCGTTTTCAGTCAGTCCTGATAAGCAGTTCTACTACTGTTTTGGTTGTGGTGCTGGCGGCAATGCGCTCGGTTTTGTTATGGAGTATGAGAAGCTCAACTTTCCTGAAGCTATTGAAGAGTTAGCGCGTACCGTTGGTGTGGATGTGCCGCGTGAGCATGATCGTCAGCGCGATGTGGCTTATGAGAAACAGGTCAAGAAACAGTTCGATCTGCTCGAGAGTGCTAACGCCTTTTATCAACAGCAGTTGCGCAATCATAGCGACAAAGCCAAAGCAGTAGCCTATCTGAAAGAGCGTGGCCTAAGTGGTCAGATCGCTGCGCGTTTTCAATTGGGTTATGCCCCTCCGGGTTGGGATAATCTGCAGAAACACATTGCCAAAGAGACTGAGGACGCCGATTCGCTGCTGCTAAAGTCCGGCTTGATGGTCGAGAACGAAGAGCGCGGCCGTCGTTACGACCGTTTTCGTGACCGTATTATGTTCCCTATTCGTGATATGCGTGGTCGCACGATCGGTTTTGGTGGACGTGTATTAACGGACGAAAAACCGAAATACCTTAACTCCCCAGAGACCGATACCTTCCATAAGGGTAAAGAGCTTTATGGCCTCTATGAGGCGCGTCAGCATACCGGCTCATTAGAGCGTCTGCTGATCGTGGAAGGCTACATGGATGTGGTGAGTTTGGCGCAGCACGGTTTAACCTGGTCGGTGGCTACCTTGGGTACAGCAACCACTGAAGCGCACCTCGAGCGTATCTTTAAGATAGTGACTGAAGTGATCTTCTGTTTTGATGGGGATGCTGCAGGGCGTCAAGCGGCCAAGCGTGCGTTGGATACCTGTGTTCCGGTTATGAAAGATGGCCTAACAGCCCGTTTTCTATTCCTGCCCGATGGTGAAGATCCCGACACACTGGTGCGCAGTGAAGGTCTGGATGCCTTTACGGCAAGAGTGGATGAGTCTCTGCCGTTCAGTGAGTATTTCTTTAAGGCGTTGAGTGACAACATCGATCTCACTTCTATGGATGGTCGAGCTCGATTTTCGACCCAGGCGCTGCCCAAAATTCGTAGCATGCAGACCTCGGTGCTGCAGCAGATGATGTTGGATCGGGTTGCCGAGATGACCGGCTTAACAATAGAACAGTTGGATACTATCGCTAACCTGCACTCCAAAGTGGAGACGATCGCGCCTGAGCCTGCCGCTCGACCCAAACCCTCGTATAAGCCAGAGTCGATGCCGGATTATGACTCGGGTGAGTATCAGCATCCGCGCTATTTCGAATCGGAGCCGAGCTACTCAGATTCTTACTCCTCTCAGACTTCACAAGCTTCAGGGCCGGTGAGATCGGGTATCAGTACTAAGATCAACTTGGTTAACTCTGCAATCTCGATACTGCTGCACCGTCCTGACTTAGCGCATCAGGTGGTTCAGGCGACTGAATTGGAAGGGCTCTACGTTGAGAATATATCGCTGCTTAGGCAGTTGCTCAGCTACCTGCAGACCACTCCCGATGCTAGCCTAGGTACGCTGCTGTTGGATTGGCAGCGTGACCCAGAAATGGCGCCCAATCTGCTAATGCTCAATGAGATCTCACAGGTCGATCCAGTGCTCGACAATGTCGATGCCAAGGTGTTGCTGGATGATGCCATGGGGCGCTTATTATCACGTAAATACGAGCACGAATTGGCTGAATTGACACGTCTCTCGCGTGAGCGACCACTGACTAACGAAGAGAAACAACAGCTGGCGCAACTCTTGGCACGTAAGGCCTTGTAAACCCTTCTTTCTGTCCCCACTTATAAACTATTAATAACCCTGCCGTTAATCCGTCTTTAACTGGCAGAGGTTGAACTTTTTAGCTATACTTCGGCGCTTGCAATTTTTGCGCGCCCAACGTGGCTAGACACAGGATTTTAAATGTCTGACAACACTGAACAGCAGCAATCACGCCTTAAGGAACTTATCGCTAAAGGTAAGGAACAGGGCTATTTGACCTACGCTGAGGTGAACGATCACCTCCCTGAAGATATCGCCGATCCCGATCAGGTAGAAGATATCATCCGCATGATCAATGACATGGGTATCTCCGTGTCTGAAGTTGCGCCGGATGCTGAAACGCTTCTTATGACCGACGGTGATGCAGGTGACGATACTGACGAAGAGGCGGTTGCCGCTCTTGCTGCAGTGGAGTCGGATGCCGGTCGTACTACCGATCCCGTGCGCATGTACATGCGTGAGATGGGTACCGTTGAGCTGCTGACTCGTGAAGGCGAGATCGAAATTGCGAAACGTATTGAAGAGGGTATCCGTGGTGTCATGGGTGCGCTTGCTCAGTTCCCAGGCAGTGTTGCCTTGGTGCTTGATGCCTACAAAACGACCGTTGAAGAGGAGGGTCGTTTAAGCGATTTGTTCAGCGGTTACATCGATCCTGATGCTGAAATCGCCAATAACAATCCTATTCCTGAAGAGGAGGAGGTTGAAGACGCAGACGATGATTCGGATGACGACGACAGCAACGATGATGATTCAGAAAAGGATCGTGGTCCAGACCCAGAAGAGGCGGCTGAACGTTTCGGTGCCATCGAAGAGGCTCTGGCTAAACTGATTAAAGCAGAGAGCAAAGGTCGTGATTCATCAGCATTTGGTGCAGCCCTTGAAGAGCTAGCACTGGTGTTTGCTCCCGTTAAACTGTCTCCACGCTACTACGATATGTTGGTTAGCCGTGTTCGTGGCTACATCGATCGTATCCGTACACAAGAGCGCAACATCATGCGTATGTGTACTCAGAAGTGCCGTATGCCGCGTGATCAGTTCATTAAAACCTTCCCAGGTAATGAAACTAATCCTGATTACTTCGATGATCTCGTTAAAGCGGGTAAGCCATACTCTGATGCGATCTCAGCAAGCCTAGATGATCTTAAACGTGCACAGCGTCGTCTGGTTGCCGTTGAAGAGGAGCTAAACATTGATCTAACCGAGATCAAAGAGGTTAACCGTCAGTTATCGATCGGCGAAGCGCGTTCACGTCGCGCGAAGAAAGAGATGGTTGAAGCCAACTTACGTCTGGTTATCTCGATCGCTAAGAAGTACACCAACCGTGGCCTGCAGTTCTTGGATCTGATCCAAGAGGGTAACATCGGTCTGATGAAAGCGGTTGATAAGTTCGAATACCGTCGCGGTTACAAGTTCTCGACCTATGCGACCTGGTGGATTCGTCAGGCGATTACTCGTTCGATTGCCGACCAAGCACGTACTATCCGTATTCCAGTTCACATGATCGAAACGATCAACAAACTGAACCGTATCTCACGTCAAATGCTGCAAGAGTTTGGTCGAGAAGCGACACCGGAAGAGCTAGCAGAACGTATGGAGATGCCGGAAGATAAGATCCGTAAAGTATTGAAGATCGCGAAAGAGCCGATCTCGATGGAGACTCCAATCGGTGACGACGAAGATTCGAGCCTAGGTGACTTTATCGAAGATACAACGATGGACTCACCGATCGATTCAGCAACGGGTGAAGGCCTACGTGAATCGACTCGTGCTGTCTTGGCGGGTCTTACTGCTCGTGAAGCAAAAGTACTTCGTATGCGCTTTGGTATCGATATGAACACTGACCACACTCTAGAAGAGGTGGGTAAGCAGTTCGACGTAACGCGTGAGCGTATTCGTCAGATCGAAGCGAAAGCACTGCGCAAGCTTCGTCACCCAAGTCGTTCTGATCACCTACGTGGTTTCATCGACGAATAAATCTTTGATTTATAAGTTATTGCGCCCATAAAACCAGCTAGGTATTATGGGCGCGCTTCTTAGGGCCCATAGCTCAGTTGGTTAGAGCGCTCGACTCATAATCGATCGGTCGCAGGTTCAAGTCCTGCTGGGCCCACCACTCTTTTCTCTCTGTTTTTTTAAGATCAAAAGCTGTCTATCCGACTGCGTCGGCTAGCCTTACTTTTTGGTCAGCAAAAAGTAAGCAAAAACTGACCACGCTCACTCGGCCTGCGGCACGCTCCGTTCAATGCTTTTTCACTGAAGTCCAATAGGACACTGCAAAGTCGGCTCCTGCCTCCGTTGCAGACTTCGGCCATCCGGGCCTCAGCCGATTGAACTCTTAACCGTGAAAAAACATCGTACTCACTCTCGATCGGACGTGGACGATTGGCACGAGATTTGAATTTGGCAGTGTTGGAGCGGTCTTGAAAAGGCCGCGATGGGTATTAATGTGAATTTAGCTAAGGGCACCAGTGACTGGCTTTAGCCTGTCATCTGCTATATCGGTGTTTTCCAGATTGTCTTAAAGTCTACGAGCGGATGACAGGCTGAAGGCCTGTCACCGATGATGCTTCATCTACCGGCTACAAACCGCCCCACCAATCTGTACCCACTCATCATCATTTTGAATCTGCAGTACATCAAACACCTGCACTTCGGCGGGTTTGATGTCGTAGCGGGTCAGTAGTTGGCAGACGCGTTCTGCGTCGCTATTACGGTTTTGGCCGTTGGGTAGAACACCTACCCCTAAGATATGCCCCTTATCCCACCAAACAGGACGTGCCGGGAAGGTAGGGTCTTTAGCGAGCTCCGCCTCAACTTGTGCACGGGTCTGCAGTGACACTTCAGGCTTACCACTCTCAATGTAGTAGGTAACGGCAGCAGCTAAGATAATCAGTATGAGCAGGGTAAGACGCTTATAGCTTTTCAAGGGGAGACCTCATTTATCAATTGAGGCGCAGTGTAGTATGAGGGGAGGGGAAGAACAACTCGACCAAAGAAAAAGGCCGCTGATGCGGCCTTATAAAAATTTTGATCTTACTATGGAAGGGAACAATTGCCGTTTGCATCACAGGTTACGGTTGCAGTATTCGCAGTTGAAACTGAGAAACCTGGTAATGAGGTTGCATCAGTTACTGTTGTGTTAATATCTCCACATGATGACAAAAAGCCGGAGCCATCCGCTAAAGAAACACTCTGAGAGTATTGAACTACACGTTTGTTAGCAATGCCTTTAGCCTCAGCCAAACATGCTGCATCTTCGCTATCATCAACGTAATCTTGATAAGCCGGCAATGCAATCGCAGCCAAAATACCGATAATCGCTACAACGATCATCAATTCGATTAGGGTGAAGCCCTTTTGTGTTTTCTTCATCATAAGAAACTCTCCAGTGAGTTAACTATTAAATAAAATAAGCGGTACATCCCTTGTGCCACTTGAACCCTCCCTGAGGGCTTCTCAATCCGTTACCTTTAAAGTAGACCAGATTTGGGAAGTTCCAAGTAAAAAAGTAAAAAAAATGCCAAAAAATTTTAAAAATACTGATTTAACTCACTTTTTTATCTTTAAACGTGCAGGTTTTCGATATCTTTGCCATAGTTAAGATAGTTAATAGAGAATTTTTGACCCATTATTTAGGAATCTTCTGTGCAGGCATCGAGTAACTTAAGCGGTTTAGCGAAGCGGTTGGTTAGTGACGGTGTGTTTACAGCCGAGACTGCGCAACAGGCTCTGCTTAAAGCGCGTGCCGAGCAACGCTCGTTTATCTCTTACCTGATTGCCAATCGTGTTATCAGTGCCCGTCGTGCCGCCAGTGCTGCATCTGAAGAGTTTGGTCTGCCGGTATTGGATCTAGATGCGATCCCATTAGATGTAATCCCTAAAGATGTGGTCGATTCTAAGGTGATTGTTCGCCACCACGCACTGCCGCTGATGAAGCGTAATTCTCGTCTCTATGTGGCGATCTCGGATCCGACCAATATCAAAGCTCTTGATGAAATGCGCTTTACTAGCGGTCTTCCGACCGAAGCGATATTGGTGGAAGAGGATAAGCTGACTCGTAAGATCGAGATGGTACTCGATTCCGAGGACAGTTCTGCCTCCCTTGGCGATCTGGGTGATAGTGACTTAGATAACCTCGAAGTGAGCGATACGGAGCTGCCGAAAGAGGAGAGCAGTGCCGAGGATGCCGCATCCGATGCGCCAATTGTTCGCTTTATCAATAAGATTCTGTTGGATGCCATTAATGGTGGTGCGTCCGATATTCACTTTGAGCCCTACGAGAAGAGCTACCGTGTCCGTTCGCGCATCGATGGTATTTTACAAGAGGTCAGCTCGCCGCCTAGAAACCTGGCAGCGCGCCTCTCTGCCCGTCTTAAGGTGATGTCTAATATGGATATTGCTGAGCGCCGTGTGCCGCAAGATGGTCGTATCAAGTTAAAGATCTCGGCTAAACGCTCGATCGATTTTCGTGTGAATAGCCTTCCGACTTTATGGGGCGAGAAGATCGTACTGCGTATCCTGGATCCCTCCAGTGCCAAGATGGGCGTTGACGCACTGGGTTTTGAGCCAGGTCAGCGTGAGCTCTACCTAGATACTCTGGCTCGTCCTCAAGGTATGGTGCTGGTGACCGGTCCAACTGGCTCGGGTAAAACAGTGACGCTCTATACCGGTTTGAACATCCTCAATGAAGAGGAGCGTAACATCTCCACTGCGGAGGATCCGGTCGAGATCAATATGGATGGAATCAACCAGGTCCATGTGAATCCGAAAGTGGGTTTAACCTTTGCCGAAGCGCTGCGCGCCTTCCTGCGCCAAGACCCTGATGTCGTCATGGTCGGTGAGATTCGAGACTTGGAGACTGCCGAGATCGCGATTAAAGCGGCTCAAACCGGCCACATGGTGTTATCAACCTTGCACACCAACTCGGCACCCGAGACATTGACGCGTCTGCGTAACATGGGGGTGGCGTCGTTCAATATTGCCACCTCGGCCACTCTGATCATTGCGCAACGTCTGGCACGCAGACTCTGTACCGGCTGTAAAAAGCAGACCGATATCCCACATGAGACCTTATTGGAACAGGGGTTTGAAGAGTCTCAACTGGCTGATCTGCATCTGTTTGAACACAACCCAGAGGGTTGTCCTCGCTGTAACCGTGGTTACCGGGGGCGTGTCGGTATCTATGAGATGCTGGAAGTGACGCCGGCGGTGGCTGAGTGCATTATGGAGAATGGCTCGTCGCTCGACATCCTTGAGGTGGCGAAACGTGAAGGCTTTGCTACGCTTAGGACAGCAGGGCTTAAAAAGGTTGCTGAGGGACTGACCAGTCTCGAAGAGATGAACCGCGTCATTAAGAACTGATCATTGACGCTTAATTGATTGATAGAAGTACTCTGAATGGCGAAGACCGTAGCGCGAAAAAAAATTAAAGAGCCAAAGATTCTGACCTTTGCTTGGACCGGCAAAGATAAAGCCGGTAACAAAAGTAAAGGTACGGTTGATGCGTTGACGCTCTCTGAAGCAAAGATCCAGTTGCGTAAGCAGGGTATCAACTACGACAAGGTCAAAAAGCAGAGCGTTTCGATCTTCTCCAACAAAGATAAACCGATTAAACCGATCGATATCGCCTTTTTTACGCGTCAAATGGCGACCATGATGCGTTCGGGCGTTCCACTATTGCAGGGCTTAGATATCGTCGGTCAGGGTGCTGAGAAGGCGAAACTGAAAAAACTGATTTACGATATTCGTGCGGATGTGAATGGTGGCTCGGATCTATCGACTGCGTTGTCACGCTTTCCACAATATTTTGATGATCTCTACGTCTCGTTGGTCGCTGCCGGTGAGCAGTCGGGTTCCCTAGAGGCGATGCTGGATCGCTTGGCACTCTACAAAGAGAAGAGTGAAGCGCTTAAAGCGAAAATTAAAAAAGCACTGACCTATCCAACAGCGGTTATTGTGGTCGGTCTTCTGGTTACCGCGATTCTGTTGGTAAAAGTGGTACCGGTATTCGAGGATGTCTTCGGCAGCTTCGGTGCCGACCTGCCCGCCTTTACTAAGTTCGTGGTTAATCTCTCAGAGATCGCGCAAAGCTATTGGCTCTATGTGCTGGGCCTGCTGTTTGTCGGTGGCTACTTCTTCCGGCGCGGCATGATCCATTCGAAGAAGTTTAGAGACTCCGTCGAACGAGCCAGTCTTAAAATCCCAGTGATTGGTGGCATCCTCTATAACGCAGCGGTTGCTCGATTTGCCCGGACACTGGCGACCACCTTTTCGGCCGGTGTCCCTTTGGTGCAGGCTCTGGAGTCCTGTGCGGGTGCCGCCGGTAACGTGGTGTTCCACGATGCCATCATGCAGATCCGCAACGGTATTGCGGCCGGCCAATCCCTGAAAAATGCGATCAATATGACCGGTGTATTCCCTGTGATGACCGTTCAGATGGTCGCCATCGGTGAAGAGGCCGGTTCACTCGACTCCATGCTTGATAAAGTCGCCGAGTTCTTCGAAGCGTCTGTCGACAACGCCGTCGATAACCTATCCAGCCTGTTAGAACCGCTGATCATGGTGGTGCTAGGTACCTTGGTCGGTGGTTTGGTTGTTGCCATGTACCTACCGATCTTCCAGCTTGGACAGGTTGTAGGAGGATAGTTTTCTATCCTCCAGTGACAGGCTTCAGCCTGTCATCTGCTGGTAGATTTTAACCGGCGATCTGGAAAACGTTGAAAGAGTGGATGTCAGGCTAAAGCCAGACACCGCTGCTGTTGGTTAGATCCCCATTAATTCCAATCGAGGTCTTGAAAAGGCCGCGATAGATTGGTGTTTATTTGAAGAGTGGTGTCAGACCAGAGGTCAGACACCGGTGTATTTAACTCGCTACGCAGCTGCGGGTCTGACCTCTGGTCTGACCCAACTTTCTCAGCGTTTTCCAGATTGTCTGAGAGTCTACCAGCGGATGGCAGTGTGCAGGCCAGTCACAGGCACGATTGCTGACCAAAAAGTACCAATGGCCAGCCTTTAGGCTGGGTATTCGTTTTTGACCTTTAAAACCACCCAAACAAAAATAGTTAGCTGGCTTAGATCAAACCCATTAAAATAACGGCCTATTATTTTTAACTCCGAGGAACTCTCCATGGCTGTCGGTCCTGACACTCTTCCTACGCTTCACCCTGTTGCAGGTTTCAAAATTGGTATTGCCAGTGCGGGCATTAAGAAGCCTGGGCGTCGCGATGTTGTGGTGATGGAGTTTCCTGAGAGTGCATCAGTAGCGGGTGTTTTTACTAAGAACGCTTTCTGTGCGGCGCCTGTTCATTTAGCGAAAGCCAATATGGCGACGGGTCAGGTGCGTTACTTGGTGACTAATACAGGTAATGCGAATGCCGGTACCGGTGAGCAAGGCATGGCAGATGCTAAAGCGGTCTGTGCTGAGCTTGCACAGCGCGCGGGTATTGCTGCAACTCAGGTGATGCCATACTCAACGGGCGTCATTGGTGAGCCTCTGCCTGTCGATAAGATCGTCGGTGCTTTAGATGCTGCATTGGCAGATCTTAAAGAGGACAACTGGTTGGATGCTGCTTGGGGCATTATGACGACCGATACTCGCGCCAAAGCAGCCTCTGAGCAGATCGACGTGGATGGTAAAACCATTACGATTACCGGCATCTCCAAAGGTGCAGGGATGATCATGCCAAACATGGCGACAATGCTAGGGTATGTGGCGACCGATGCCGAGATCGATCAGGTATTGTTGCAGTCGTGGATGAGCGCGGCGACGGAACGATCGTTTAACCGCATTACTGTCGATGGCGACACCTCGACAAATGATAGCTGTACTCTGGTTGCGACGGGTGCTTCTGGGGTTCGAATAGAGGCGGACAGCGCTGCAGCAACGGCCTTTGTTGAAGCCTTTAACCGTATTATGTTGCAACTCGCTCAGTTGATTGTGCGTGATGGCGAGGGCGCAACGAAGTTTGTTGAGATCCGTGTCGACTCGGCTGAAACGTCAAAAGAGGCGTTGGATGTTGCTTACACCATTGCTCATTCGCCACTGGTGAAAACCGCTCTATTCGCCAGTGACCCTAACTGGGGCCGTATCTTGGCCTGTGTGGGTCGTGCCGGCATTGAAAACCTTGATCTGGACGCGCTGCAAATCTACTTAGGCGATGTCTGCATTGTCGAGAAAGGTGGTCGAGCGGCCAGCTACACCGAAGAGCAGGGGCAGGCTGTGATGAATGAGGAGGATATTCTGATTCACGTGGTGCTCAACCGAGGTAGTGCGAGCGAGACGGTTTGGACGACTGACCTATCGAAAGAGTACGTGTCGATCAATGCTGACTACCGTTCATAAGAGACTGTTTAAAGATTCGCTATGAAACAGATACTGGTTGCTGCCGCTGCAATACTGAATCCACAAGGCCAACTGCTGATTGCCAAGCGCCCCGATGATAAACACCAGGGCGGGCTTTGGGAGTTTCCGGGCGGTAAGGTAGAGGCAGAAGAGTCGGTTGAGACAGCACTTAAGCGTGAACTGCTTGAGGAGATCGGTATTGAGGTTGTGCAGTGCGAGCCTCTGGTCCGTATTGAGCACGACTACAGTGATAAATCGGTTGTCTTGGATGTCTGGGTGGTCAGCTCATTCAGTGGCGAAGCGTCCGGTTTAGAAGGCCAACCTATTGAGTGGATCAACCCTGTTGAGATGGACTCCTACCAATTTCCAGAAGCGAATCTGCCGATTATCGCCGCACTGAAAACGAGATTGGGCCTCTAATGCCTCCGTTTATTTTGGGGCTAACTGGCGGCATAGCCAGCGGTAAAACGGCCGCCGCTGATCGTTTAGAGTCCCTCGGTGCAACACTGGTGGATACCGATCTCATTTCGCGCGAAGTGGTAGAGCCTGGTCAGCCGGCGCTGACTCAGATTGAACAGCATTTTGGGCCTGAAGTGATTCAAGATGATGGCCAGTTGAATCGTGCGGCACTGCGTGAGAGGGTCTTTAAAGATCCTAATGAGCGTCAGTGGTTAGAGGCTTTGTTGCACCCGCTAATTCGTCAAAGGACCCTCGAACGCGCTTTAAACGCAGATACCCCAATCGCGGTGGTGGTTGTACCGTTGCTGTTTGAGAGCGGGCACTACCAAGAGATTGATGCATCGCTAGTGATCGATGTGCCGGTCGAGGTACAACGACAGCGAACCTTGAGTCGTGACGGTGTAAGTGAAGCGCAGGTCGATTCGATTCTTGCCGCCCAGATGGATCGTCAGTCACGAATTGATCGGGCCGATTATGTGATCAGCAATACCGGCACCCTGGATGAGCTTTATTCTCAGGTGGATGCGCTCTATCATCAGCTGACCACTCAACAAACGACATAATCCGACAGGAGCCCTTGTGAAAGTTAAATGCCCCACCTGCGAAAAAAAGGTCGAGTACTCCACCGAAAACAAGTACCGCCCATTCTGTTCAGAGCGCTGTAAGTTGATTGACCTAGGCGAGTGGGCAAGCGAGGGGTACAAGGTCGCGACTCAGCCGGATATTGAGGATTTCAGTTCGGGTATGAGTCCGGAAGAGTTTGAACATACACCGACTCGGCATTGAGTTTGTTGGCAAACTTTACCCGACGATCTGGAAGATGCTGATAAAGTTGGGTCAGACCAGAGGTCAGCCCCGCGACTGCGTATCGAGTTTAATACACTAGTGACTGGCTTCAGCCTGTCATCTGCTTTATCGGTGTTTTCCAGATAGGTAATAAATTCTAACGGCGGATGACAGGCTGAAGCCAGTCACCGGCACTATCGCGACCTCTGCGAGATCGCTCCTACGATATTACTTATCTGAACTAGACCAACCGCATTGATAGATCAATCGCGCGGCAGTGCTTGGTGAGGGCACCAATCGAGATGTAATCAACGCCTGTTTCGGCGTAACTCACGAGAGTGTCGTCGGTGATGTTGCCGGACGCTTCCAGTTTGACTCTGCCATCGACCAGGGCAACCGCTTCGCGCATTTGATCCGGCGTGAAGTTATCGAGCATGATGATGTCTGCACCCGCTTCTAGGGCTTGGTTTAACTCGTCAAAGCTTTCGACTTCCACTTCCACCGGTTTGCCTGGGTGGTTGGACTTGGCTTGTGAAATGGCGGATTCAATGCCGCCGGCCGCTAGAATGTGATTCTCTTTGATTAGAAACGCATCAAACAGACCGATGCGGTGGTTGTAGCAACCGCCGCAGGTGACGGCGTACTTCTGTGCCAAACGCAGCCCCGGAAGTGTCTTGCGCGTATCTAAGAGTTTAACTGGGGTGTTGGCGACCTTGTCAGAGTACTGTTTGGCGAGGGTGGCAGTGCCTGATAACGTTTGAAGGAAGTTCAGTGCTGCGCGCTCTCCGGTCAATAGGCTTCTGGCCGAACCTTTTAGAGTGAAGAGCAGTGTGTTCGGTGCGACGGAGTCCCCATCTGCCACTTTCCAATCTACCTCTACGGTCGGATCGACCTGCTTAAAGACCTCATTGACCCAAGCACTGCCGGCAATCACCGCTTGATCGCGTGAGATGATCTCGGCATTAGCCTGCTGGCTCTCTGGGATCAATTCCGCCGTGATGTCACCTGTACTGACGTCCTCTTCAATTGCAAGACGGACATTCGCTTCAATGGTGGGCTTTAGGGTTTCTAGCGTTAGCATCGACAGGGACTCTTCGGGTAATATGATTTGAGCAGGTATTGTACGTGATCTTACCTGCATCGCCACTGTTAGCGGGGTTCAATTTGTCAGTTAGTTTCAGTATCGATCGACCTTCAGGCCGGCTCATAGGCGCCGACTGGATCGCCTCGCCCAATTGTAATGAGCGACCGAGTGATGAGATCTCACTGTTGGTGATTCATAACATCAGCCTGCCTCCAGGACAGTTTAATACTCAGGCGGTAGAGCGCTTCTTTTGTAATGAGTTGGACTGCAGCGAGCACCCCTACTACCAACAGATAGAGGGGTTAGAGGTCTCTGCCCATCTGCTTATAGAGCGGACGGGGCGTGTGGTTCAGTTTGTACCATTTAACAAGCGTGCATGGCATGCGGGGCAGTCCAGTTTTGATGGACGCGAACAGTGTAATGATTTCTCGATTGGCATTGAATTGGAAGGGAGCGATGATCAACCCTTTACCGATCAGCAGTACGACCAATTGGTTCAGATCACTGAGCAACTGCTGACCCACTACCCGCTGATTACCCCACACCGAATCACCGGCCATAGTGATATTGCGCCGGGACGTAAAACCGATCCGGGTCCCTGTTTCGATTGGGATCGTTATTTAAACGCCCTTGGATCTCTGCCAGCTAACTAATGGGAAACAGTCGCGACAGTAACACGGGCACAGCGGTCTCGACCCGTAAAATCCGCTCCCCAAGGTGAATAGCCTCTAGCCCCTGTTGCTGCATCAGATCGACTTCGTAAGGGATAAATCCGCCTTCAGGACCGACTGCTATCAATGTCTCTTTATCTGATGGTTCAGGGCAGAGTGAAGCGTTGTAGGGGTGGGCGATCAGTGCGCGTTTCCCATTAACCAGCGCTGGCAGTTCATCCTCAACAAAGGGTTTAAATCGTTTACGGATATGCACTTTGGGCAGTTGTGTGTCGCCAGCTTGCTCTAGACCCAGAATCAGATGTTCGCGGATCGAGTCTTCTGACAGGACAGGCGTTGACCAGTAGCTCTTATCGACGCGATAGGCGTTGATCAGGTAGATCTCTTTTACCCCCATGGCGGCTAGGGTTTGAAAGGTCCGTTTCAACATTTTTGGACGGGGTAGGGCCAGTAGTAGAGTCGCTGGCAGTGGTTTGGGGGGCTTTTTTTGAAGGTCAACCTTAAGGGATACCGACTCAGAATCGATCTGATCCACTCTGGCTGAGCCAATCAGTCCATTCAGTTCGCCAGCTCTTAGGGTGTCGCCGACCTCTAGTTTTTGTACTTCAAGCATG
Organism: Marinobacterium sp. xm-d-579; assembly: GCF_013282935.1. Lineage (NCBI taxonomy): Bacteria > Pseudomonadati > Pseudomonadota > Gammaproteobacteria > Oceanospirillales > Oceanospirillaceae > Marinobacterium > Marinobacterium sp. xm-d-579. The sequence continues at coordinate 336,856 of NZ_WBYP01000001.1, read as the reverse complement.
TGGCGGTGACGACGGTCACTGATGCGCACCTCAGTTGAGGAGGTGAAATCCTCTTTTTCTAGAATCAGTAAATTCACATTAAGCCCTGACAAATTTTGTAATAGTGTACTGCAAAGCTGGGTGTGCGTGGGAACCTAGGTTATAGTGCCCGCATGTCTAAAGCTGCAGATCTGACCAATGACCCGATAAGACCGACACTGGTGCGCATGACCGTACCCATGATGTTCGGCATGATCAGTCTGATGCTGTTTAACTTGGCGGATGCTTGGTTTGTCGGTCGCTTAGGCACCTGGCCACTGGCGGCACTGTCGTTTACCTTCCCAATTAGCTTCTCGCTGACCAGTCTGGCCATCGGTCTTGGTGTGGGGACGTCCGCAACCTTAGCGCGCCTGATCGGTCGCGGTGAGAAACAGCGGGTAGCACGTTTAGCGACTGATAACCTACTGATGGCAGTTTTGATTACTGCTGTGGTGGGCTTTATCGGGCAGTTTCTTTTGATTCCTATCGTAGAGTTGATGGGGGCTGCTGAGTATCTGATCCCTTATATAGACGCATACATGTCGGTCTGGTTCTTTGCGGCCATCTTTATGGTTCTGAATATGGTCTGTAACAGCACCTTCCGCTCGATGGGTGATACTCGCACCTCAGCCGCGCTGATGTTGGGCTCTTCAATTCTCAACTTTATCCTGGATCCCATCCTGATTTTTGGTTGGGGCGCTATTCCTGCGATGGGCATACAGGGTGCTGCCATTGCTAGCTTAATCGCTTGGGCGATCACCTCTGTGTTAGCGATTTGGGTGCTGTTCGTTCGTAAAAAGATGATCCTGCTAGGTGTGTTAGACCCAAGCGTGCTGTTTAAAAACTGGCGTGCAGTCTTAAAGATCAGTCTGCCCGCAGCTCTGTCAAATATGATGACACCCTTGGCTAACGGGATTCTGACAGCGATTGTTGCTCAGCACGGAGCAGCTGCGGTTGCTGCGTTTGGGGTAGGCAGTCGTATCGAATCTCTGGCCCTACTGGTCTGTTTGGCATTGTCGATGACGTTGCCACCTTTCATAAGTCAGAACTTAGGTGCGAAACAGATCTCGCGTGTTAAGTCTGCCTACAGTGATGCGGTGTTCTTTGCACTGAGTTGGCAGCTGTTGATCTACTTGCTGTTAGCCTTGGGGGCAGGGCTTTGGGTGCCACTGTTTACTAACGACTCTGAGGTTGGTCGCTGGTTGGTTCTCTGGATGTTGATTGTACCGCTGGGCTTTGGATTTCAGGCGACTACTTTCCTCAGCTCGTCCAGCTTTAATGCTCTGCATCTACCTTATCATGCGATGCGTGTCAGCATCGTTCGACTCTTTCTCTTCTACATTCCACTCGGCTGGCTAGGTAGCACCCTGTTCGACCTTAAAGGGCTCTTTATCGGCCTAGTGGTAGCGAATGCGCTGACGGCGCTGTTCGCTTGGTTCTGGATGATCCGGACCCTAAAAAGGGTCTAATCAGACGTCATACCACTGTCATCTCTCTGGTTTAAATTGATCCACTACTTTGGTTCATTGTCTGACATTAAAACTTGTCAGGTTCTAAAAAGTAGAGTAATTACTTATCTAACGTAGGGTTTTTAAAGCCTCCATGGTCTATGTTTTTCCATTTCTTGTTTGCAGAGAGTGGAACGCAGAACGCAAAAAGAGAGGCCAATTCCCTGCATATCAATCGCCTCATTGAGAGTCGATCACAACACAAGGGTGAATAATATGAGTCAAAAAGTCGCACTTGTTACTGGTGGTACCGGTGGCTTGGGTGTCAGCATCTGTCGCAAATTGGCTGATGCTGGTTTTAAAGTCGTTGCTGGCTACAACTCAGGTGGTAATCACGAGAAAGCCAAAGCTTGGCAAGAGGAGCAACGCAAAGATGGCTACGAGATCGAAGTCGCTTACGGTGATGTCACTAATGCTGAGTCTTGTGCTGAGTGTATTGCGACGGTTGAAAGGCTAACTGGTGGTTCAGTTGATGTCCTAGTCAACAATGCGGGTATTACTCGCGATGGTCAGTTCAAGAAGATGAGCTGGGAACAGTGGGACGAAGTACTTAGCGCCAACCTCGACAGTATGTTCCACATGACACGCCTAGTGATTAACCCAATGCTTGAGAAAGGCTTTGGTCGTATCATCAATATCTCCTCTGTGAATGCGCAGAAAGGTCAGTTCGGTCAGGCAAACTACTCTGCAGCTAAAGCGGGTATCCACGGCTTTACCAAGGCGCTGGCGCAAGAGGTGGCTGCTAAAGGGATTACCGTCAATACGGTGTCACCTGGTTATATCCTAACTCCAATGGTGGCTAAGATTGATCAGGCAATTCAGGATAAGATTACCTCAACGATTCCGGTTAAACGTTTCGGTACACCGGATGAGATCGGCCGTACGGTAGCGTTTATTGCGGACGAAGAGTCGGGTTACATGACCGGTGCGGACTTCTCAGTGAACGGTGGTCTACACATGTTCTAATCCCTCTCTAATGCCTATCTAATAGCTTTAGGGATTAATCGATGTCAGACGCTATTTTGCTTAACAGGCCCACTCAATGGCCAAGCAGGTGCGTCTGACTTCTCTTTCACTTAATTGACTTCTACTTCACCATCCACATAGATCCATTTGTCTGCGTCGCGGCGAAAATTGGATCGTTCGTGCAGCACCCCAGCTCGTCCATCGGCCGCTTTAAAGTGAGCATTGAACTCGACCTGCCCCTTTTGATGCAGAGGTCCACCCTCATGCGTATCCAGTATCTCCAGTTTCACCCACTGGGTTGAGCGAAGCTCTTGTGCCAGCATGTTCGCTTCACCTGGTGAGCGTCGCTCTGGCGCTAAAGTATCGATCAGATAGTCCACAGCACCGACAGAGAAAGCTGTGTAGCGTGAGCGCATCAGCTTTTCAGCAGTGGGTGCGACTGCGATGCCGGCTAGATAGGGTTGGCAGCACTCTGAAAAGGGGGCGCCACTGCCGCAGGGGCAGTTTGATTCAGTAGGATTGTTTAGCATTTTTAGAACTCTCTTAGCCAGAATGGAAAGGGCCTGTTACTCTTAACGCTATTATCAGCAATTTTCATCAAGGATGCGAAGATGAGTGCGCAAAACGAGACGTTTTTTTGGCACGACTACGAGACCAGCGGAACCGATCCACAACGAGATCGTCCCATGCAATTTGCTGGTATTCGGACCGATGCCGACCTCAATATCATTGAGGATCCTGTGATGATCTACGCTCGTCCTGCCGATGATATGTTGCCGCACCCGATGGCCTGTTTGATTACCGGGATTACGCCACAAATTGCCTTAGAGAAAGGGGTTAGTGAAGCCGAGTTTATCGCTAGGATTCATGCAGAGTTGGCTCGACCAGGTACCTGCGGTGTCGGTTACAACTCAATCCGCTTTGATGATGAGGTGACGCGAAATACCCTCTATCGCAATTTCTACGATCCCTATGCGCGTGAGTGGCAAAATGGCTGCTCTCGTTGGGATATCATCGACATGTTACGTCTCACTCGCGCACTTCGTCCCGATGGAATCGTTTGGCCTAGCTACGAAGATGGCACGCCGAGTTTGCGTCTGGAAGATCTGACCAAGGCTAACGGCATTGAGCATGGTAGTGCCCACGATGCGTTATCTGATGTCTATGCCACCATTGCGATGGCCAAGCTGGTTAAAGAGAGACAACCCAAGCTGTTTGATTATGTGATTCGTCATCGCTCCAAATTGGCGATTCAAAAACTGATCGATCCGCAAAGCATGAAGCCGGTGTTACACGTCTCATCACGTTACCCGGTAGAGCAAGGCAATATGGCGGTTGTTGCCCCGATTGCGGTGCACCCAACCAACAAGAATGCCAGCATTGTTTGGGATCTACGACACGACCCAGCCCCGCTTTTTGAACTGACTGCCGAGCAGATTAAACAGAATCTCTATCTCCCGCGCGATCAGCGTGATGAGAATACCCCTAAATTAGCTCTGAAGTTACTGCATGCCAATCGTTGCCCGATTGTGGCACCGGCCAACATGCTGCGTGGTGATGAACCGGCAAAGTTTGCCATTGATGGCGATCAATGTCGGGCGCATTTGGCGCTATTGCGCAATGAACCCAATCTCCGAGAGAAACTGATGGCGGTTTACCAAGAGGATCGCGATGCGATTGCTGACCCTGATCTGCAGATCTACTCTGGTGGCTTCTTCTCCAATGATGACAAAAAACTGATCGATCGCGTGCGTGAGGCGGATGAAGAGAGCTTGTACGAATTACAGCTGCCGTTTCAGGATCCCCGTCTAGAGGAGATGTTGCTGCGTTATAAAGCTCGAAATTTCCCAGAAACCCTAACCGATGAGGAACAGTTGAGTTGGGAGGAGTTTCGAGCGCAAAAGCTACTGAAAGGCACCGGTGGTTACCTCACCTTTGAAGCACTCTATGCAGAGCTGAATCGCATTGCTGAACTACCGGAGACTACGGCTGAGCAAAGGGCGATATTGGAAGATATCGCCCTCTATGCGGAGTCGATCTACCCCTTTGAACCTTAGAGAGTATGACTAAGATTGCTCAGGGTTAGCCTCTATCCAAAGTTTACGTTCAAGCAGCTGATCTGCGCGTTTGAGTATCTGCTCAGGCGTCAGATGGTCTAACGCGGTTAGAAGCTGCTCTCTGGTATCAAAGTTTAGGTTGTCACGATCAATCTCTCGCCAGAGTCTTTCAGTCTCATCCGCCAACCGCTTGGAGGGTGACGCAATCCGCGAGCGCAGACTTGCTCGGTATTGATCGATGTTTTGCTCTAGCTCTGCTACTAACCCTGCACGCCAACCCGATAAGAAATCACTATAAGCCTGTTTCAGCGCTTGCGAATCAGCCGTCGGAGATTGCACGGTCAAACCGACTCCGGGTGTTTCACCTATGGGTAGAAAGTTTGAAAAGACCACATAGCCCAGTTGCTGTTCTGTTCTCAGCTGAGTGTAAAACGGCGTCGACAGAAGCTCGTTGATCAGAGCGGTTTCCACGCGTGCTTGAGCGGTGTCACTGTCCGCCTGAAGGTAGAGCAGTAGTGCGGAGTCGGTATGTGCTACCGAGATCGATTTGGTTGTCTCTGCCTCAGCTAGGCTCTTCGCTTTTATTGGGCTGACTTTTACGGATTTCATTTCAGAGAGTACTGAGTGAACGGTTGAGCTTATCAACTCGGCTTGTTTTCGATTGATATTACCGTGGATAAAAAGTTTTAACTGACTCTCTGCGAGCAGTTGCTCTCTCTGCTTAGAAAGATCAGCCAGTGTAATCGAGTCAATGACAGACAGTTTCTCTTTACTGCTCCAACTGTTCAACAACTCTTGGTAAAGCAGGGCAAAGGTTCGGTTGTAAGGCTTCTCTTTAAGACTGTTGGCAAGATCCTCTTTAAGGTTCTGCTTCAATCGCGCAAATAACGCCTCATCCTGTAATGGCATACTCAGTGACCTGAGCAGTGTTTCTAACAGACGATCCAGACGCTGGTTGTAACCACTCACTTTAATGGATAGGCCTCGCAGGTGAGGGTAGAGCTCTGCATTCAGTCCAGCCAGTGCAGCATCGTAGAGCGCTTCGTTGAGCTGCTCATTGATCATGTCGGTCAACAGTGAATTGGCGACGGATGCGGCAGCATCAGGCTGAGCCTTATTTGACAGAATTGCCAGATTGATTGCCCCTCTGGGCTGCTTGTAGCTGACATCAACCTTGTGCAGGGCTGTGAGATTGCCCTTTTGAAAAATAGTCTCAGGTAACTCTGCTTGCGACTCTTCGAGAAGATCGAACTGATCGGCAATGTAGGGGTTCAAGGGTTTTATGCTAAGAGCAGGAATGGATTTAGGCCTCCTCCAACGCTCTAGAAGGGCGGAGTCGATTGTTTTAATGCTGTAGTCGATCTCATATCGAGGTTCTTGCTGATCCGTCTCAACCTCTTGTGAATAGAGGCCTAGCACTAGGTTGTCCGGCGTCATGTACGAGAGGTAGTCGTTAATCAACGCGGCATCAAACTGATCAAAGGCGTAGGAGGCCCTGATCAATTCAGCCTCAGGGTAGTCCACCATCATCTGAGAAAGACGCATCACGTTGTGGATCGGTTCTGAACTCTGCTGGAATCGGAACTCATTCATCGCAAGAAGAGCTTGTTCATCAAAGAGTGACTGTTGAACACCGGCCTGTTTAATAAGCTCAAATTTGCTAAACACTGCCTCAATCACACGCTCTTTCTGCTCCAGACCTTTTAGGGTGAGATCGATATGGATATCAAAGGTCGATTGTTCGGGTTGATCGATGCCAATCCAAGCCCCGACGCTATCGGCTAGACCTTCATCCTTAAGGTAAGAGAGGAGTGACCCTTTGCCCTCATAGCCGATTTGGTTTGCAATAAAGTAGAGCGGTTTTTTCTTCCAGTAACCTTCTCTGGGGGGAACAGGAAAAGTGAGCGTTAGTTGGCGGCTCTCTTTGAGGGTTTTGATGCGAATCTCACGACCTATCTCGTTCTCTGTGAACAGCGGCACCGCATCGCTGTAGGGCGTGGCGTTGCTGTTTTTAACCTTAGAGAAACGCTGAGTTACTAGCGTCTCTAGTTCGTCTAAAGAGAGCGGTGCGCTGACCACTAGTGTCATCAAATTGGCCGAGTAGTAACGGTTGTAAAAGTCGATCAAATCGGGGCGGATGGGGTTCTCTGGCGTGTTTTCCAGAGTATCGAGGTTGCCGACCGAAAACTGGGTCCAGTTGTGCTCTGGGTTCATCGCCTCTTTTTTAGCCACGTAGATGCGACGTCCATCATCCAGCCGTTTTGACTCGTACTCAGAGTGGACGGCATTTCGTTCACGATCCACGTAAGCCTCAGTGAAGAGTGGTGCTATGAAAAATTGAGCGAAACGATCGAGCGCTTCTGGGAACGCCTCTGCTCGGACATCAAAAAAGTAGTTCGTATCATCGTAGGCGGTGAAGGCGTTGTGGCTGCCGCCATTAGAGTTAATGAACGCTTGATAGGCGTCCGCCTCTGGGTATTTTTCGGTGCCTAAAAAGAGCATGTGCTCTAGGAAATGGGCCAGTCCTGCACGCTCCGGTGGGTTGGCGCTACTACCTACTTGTACATTCAAGGAGGCGGCTCCTTTGTCGCTCTGCATATCCGAGATCAGCAATGCTCTTAACTGATTGTCCAGTTCAAGAATTCGATACTCACGAGTGTCGTTGAGGCTTTTGATTATGTCGGCACCAACGATCGACGACAGTGATAAAAAAACGAGAAATAGAAGAGAAACGATCGATTTCTTGATCACGATGTGAAATACCCCCTAGATAAACAGTCACGATAAGTGTTAGCTTCAGTCATTAATATTAAGCCTAACTTAAACGTCGTTAAGATGTTGAACAGAAATACGTTTTAAGCTGACTAACTGGATTATTGGGAGCGCTTGTTGATGAACCGTGAAAAGGTTGTATTTGGATTCTTTATCATCTTAGCCCTGACGCTGAATGTCGGCTTTGTTCTTGGGGATATCGATAACCCTGCACATCATGAAGTGTTTGAGCTCTTTTTGGCCCTGGTGGTTAGTTTAATTTGTACGGTGTTGAAGTTTGGTGACCGCAGCCACCTTGGAGCACTGCTGCTGGCGACTAGCTTGGTTGCCGATTTGCAATTGATTGCCGCTGCTGTGGTCTGGGCCTATGCAGAGCAGATCTCGTCACTAGGAATGACGGATGGGACGATGGCCAGTATTGTGTCGCTTGCAGCTGGCGCACTGGTGGCGAATGTTGTGTCGGTGGTTCTGCTAGTGGTTGAGAGTGCGTCGATTCGTCGATGAATACGCTGCTCTATATCCTACTTAGGCGGCTAAGACTGCCCCTGAGCGTTCTAATCGGCGTTTACGCCGTCTCTGTGCTTGGGTTTGTTTTAATACCTGGGCTTGATGATCAGGGTCAGCCTTGGCGTATGGATTTCTTCCACGCCTTCTACTTTGTCTCGTTTATGGGTTCCACCATCGGTTTTGGTGAGATTCCTTACCCATTCACCAGTGCTCAGCGGATGTGGACCCTGGTCTGCATCTACGCAACCGTCATTGCTTGGCTCTATGCCATCGGTGCCATGTTGAGTGTGCTGCAAGATCAAGGATTCTCGCGTCTGTTGCGCACTCGCCGTTTTGCTCATCAAGTTCGATCGATTCGAGAGCCCTTCTATCTAATTTGTGGCTTTGGCACAACGGGCCGAGATGTGGTGGCTGGACTAGAGCAACAGGGTATCAAGTCAGTGGTCATCGATATCGATCAGAGCCGAATTGATGCTTTAGAACTTGAACAGTATTCACTGCCGGTGGTGGGTCTATGTGCCGATGCTTCACTGCCAGAAAATCTCGATCTGGCCGGTTTGCAGAACTCAAGTTGTCTGGGTGTGTTGGCCCTGACCAATGATGATAACGTCAATCTGTCGGTCTCGATTGCCAGCAAGCTGCTCTATCCGAAACGCATTGTGGTGAGCCGCAGCGAAAATGATACGACCACTGCCAACCTCTACTCCTTTGGCACCGATCTGGTAGTTGACCCCTTTAAGCAGTTTGCCGAGTACCTTGGCCTAGCGGCCCACAGCCCGCAAAAGCACCTGATCGTTGATTGGCTAATTTACTCTGAGCACCGCTCAATCGCATCAACCTATAAGCATCAATCGGGTCGATGGATTTTATGTGGCTATGGTCGCTTTGGTCGCGCGTTAGCTGGCTCAATGCGTGCTGAGGGGACAGAAATTACGTTAGTGGATCCTCATATGGATAGCTTCAGAGGTGATGAGCCCACATCGATTGTCGGTATAGGTACCGAGGCATCTACCCTGATTCAAGCGGGTGTTGAAGAAGCGGTGGGTATTATTGCTGGTACAGGTAATGATGCGGATAATCTGTCGATCATCATGACGGCTCGCGAATTAAATCCTAGGTTGCAGACGGTTGTTCGCCAAAACTTGGACTCTAATGAGTTAATTTTTGAACGGCTCAAAGCTGATTTTGTTATGAACCCCGGTCGCACCATTGCCAGTCGCATTCTGGCTCATCTGCGTACACCTTTGCTGGCTGAGTTTTTAGACCAATCGATGGCGCTTGATGAAGTGGATGCCAGAGAGCTCATTCAGCGCCTAAATCGCTTGGTAGGTGATGGCCAGGTTCGCATTCAGGCTTTTACACTGGGAGAAGAGACGCCTGCAGTAAAAGAGTGGATAGAATCTGGTCAGACATTGACGTTACGATCACTACTCAAATCCCCAGCAGATCGAGCAAAGGAGCTGAAATGTTTGGCTCTGCTGGTGAAGCGTGGTGATCAATTTATGATCGAGCCGGGTGAGCTGACTGAGCTGCAGTTGGGAGATCAGATCCTGTTTGCCGGGAGAGGGGCGGACCTGTCTCAACAGCGCTGGTTGTTTGAGAACGCTCGTACTCTCAATTACGTTGTGACAGGTGAAGAGCCGCATTACGGTCTGTTGAGTTATTTTGCTAAAGGAAATGCACGTTGATCGCCTATCTATTGTTGATCTTAACGCCACTATTTTGGGCGGGTAATCATGTCGCGGCTAAAGGAGTGGCTGATATTGCCGACCCACTATTGATGGCATTTTTACGCTGGGGACTCGCCTTTTTGATCCTATTGCCTTTCTGGCTGCCCAAAGCGATTCGGCAATGGCCAATTATAAAAGCGCATTTTCCACTGCTCTTTTGGTTATCACTCACCAGTGTCGGGTGTTTCAACACGTTCATCTATTTGGGGGTTGAGACGACCACCGCGACAAACACTACTTTGATGCATGCGATTATTCCCGTTCTAATTTTGTTGTTGAACCGGCTACTCTTCAAAGAGTCTGTGGGTGGGCTGCAGTGGTTAGGGATTGCGGCATCACTGATGGGAGTTCTGGTATTAATTACCCAAGGTGAGTTGCAGCGAATTGCCTCACTGCATCTTAACCCAGGGGATGTCTGGATATTGGCTGCGATTGTGACTTGGGCTCTCTACTCGATCACCTTAAAGTTCAAACCTAAAGAGCTCGAGCCGTTCACCTTTTTCGGGCTGTCGGTTCTGATTGGTTTGCTGGTGATCTTCCCATTTGCACTGTTTGAGCAGGGTGGCTTTGTCATGCCGACCCTCGAAACGCCAGTCTGGGCGGTTGTGGTCTATATTGCGATCTTTCCGTCGATACTCTCTTACTCTTTCTGGAATCGTGGTGTGGCGCAGTTGGGCGCGTCGACGGCGGGGCTGTTTATCTATCTGATTCCGGTATTCGGCACACTCTTGTCTATCTTGGTGTTGAATGAGACTATGCACAGCTTCCATCTAGTCGGAATTGCCCTCATTGTGCTCGGCATCTGGTTGGCCGTCGTAAGACGAGTGATAGCTGGTATTCGACAGAACCGAATTAAAACCGTTAATTGATCTGAGGTTTATACAATAATGAAACAACTCTTTACGCTCCTGTTTGCATTTTGTTTGGTGGCAGCTATCCCCCATCAAGCGGAGGCTAAACGTTTTGGTGGCGGTTTTAGCTTGGGCAAAAGCTACTCCATGCCTAAGAAGGCGGCTCCGGCTCCGACCAAACAGGTGGCTCCTGCTCAAACCGGATCAAAAACGGCACCGACCTCAACGGCAGGCGGTAAAGCGGGTATGGGTGGTTTAATGGGTGGACTATTGGCCGGCGGTATTCTGGGAGCTCTCTTTTTCGGTGGTGCCTTTGAGGGTATCCAGCTGATGGATATGCTGTTGATTGGTCTGGTCATCTTTATGCTGTTTAAACTGTTCGGGTCGCAAAGAAGGGCTGCTTATGCTGGCGCCTCTCAGGGAGGTTACGCCCCGAATGAAGTACCCATGGCTAGAAATGCTGAACAGGGATTGGGTGGTGCTTCAAACGCTTCAGGTATGAGCGCGACGTTCGCTAAGATTGATACGCCTGAGTGGTTTGATGAAGACGCTTTCCTGGCCGGCGCTAAGGATCACTTCAAAAATTTGCAGAGTGCATGGGATCGTCAAGATTGGCAGGAGATCTCTTCTTACACCTCACCAGAGCTATTGCAGTCGCTTAAAACCAATCGAATGGTGTTACCAGAAAACCAAGTAACTGAGGTTTTGTCAGTTGATGTTGAGTTGGCTAACTTCCAAACGCTGTTGGGTGAACACATTGTAAGCCTCTATTTTGAAGGTGAAATTCGTGAAAACGGTTCGGCCACCACTACACCGTTTGCAGAAGCATGGCACCTCAGTCGAGATGCGGATTTAGACTCTGGAAACTGGACTCTGGTCGGGATTGAGCAGGTTTCTTAAGTTTTTTTAGGTAGTCGCTTGAAATCCTTTAGCTCAGCCTATAGTTTAAGCACTATCCAATAGGACCAATAAAAATTTATTTTAGGAGATTGACGATGCGCGCAATCGCAATGACTCGAGTAGCAGCACTTGCAGCAGCCGTAGCGCTTGTTGCAGGTTGTAGTTCAACTAGCACAACAACGGATGGCGGTGCAGATGGTGCAGCTACCAATAATGCAGCAACCACTCAAGGCGCTGATGGCAGCAATGTGACTGCTGGCTCTTTTGCTGAAGTTGCTAAACTGCGCACCGTTTTCTACTTCGACTTCGATCAGGCTGTTGTTAAACAAGAAGGTTTCTCTGATCTTGAAGCGCATGCTAAGTATCTATCGAACAACCCAGGTGCAACTGTTCGTCTAGAAGGTCACGCTGATGAGCGTGGTACTCGTGAGTACAACATTGCACTGGGTGAACAGCGTGCTAACGCCGTTGCTCGTCTTCTGATGGTTAACGGTGCTGGTAGCAACCAGATCGAAACTATCTCTTACGGTGAAGAGAAGCCAGCTATGCTTGGCCACACTGAAGCTGAGTGGGCGCTAAACCGTCGTGTAGAACTGAGCTACACTAGCCGCTAATGAAATTGCGTCTACTGATTGCTCTACTGACTGCTGGCACTATTGCCAGCAGTTCTGTTTCTGCGGCACAACATTCCCAATCTGCCAACAGTGAACTGGTTCTTCTTTTGCAGCAGTTGCAGGCTGAGGTTCGTCAGTTGCGTGGTGAGATCGAGACACAGCAGTATCGTCTACAAAAGCTCGAAAAAGAGCAGTTGGATCGTTACCGTGATATGGATCGCCGCCTAAGCTCTTTAGTGCTTCAACAAGCTGACCCGCTTGCTGCGCCGGCTCCTGTTGTTGCTGACCAAGTTACGTCTAACCCTGTTGTTGCTGAGACAGCGTCTCCAAGTGTGGCTCTCGGTGAGAATCGGGCTGCTTCCGAAACAAATGCACCCGTATCAAGTAGCGCTGCTGCGACACAGCCAGTTGAGACGACCGTCGCTGGTTCTCCTGTTGAGGCGGAAGCACCTGTAGCCCCTGCTGAACCTACAGTCAGTGATCGAGTGGCTTACCAGCAGGCGTTTACACTGGTTCGTGAACGTAAGTTTGATGAGTCAGTTCAAGCCTTTGAACAGTTTATTCAGACCTATCCTAGCAGTGATAACCTAGCGAATGCCTACTACTGGATTGGCGAAGTGAAGCTTGCTCAACAGCAACTAGATTCAGCTAAAGCCGCATTTGAAACGGTGGTTTCTCAGTTTGTTGGCCATCGCAAGCGCCCAGATGCACTTTATAAACTGGGTGTTGTGCAGGATCGTTTGGGTGATTCTGCAGCGCAACAGAGCAGTTTTAAACAGCTGCTTGATGAGTATCCTAAAAGCTCTGCTGCTGGCCTAGCTCGTAACTACAAGCCTCGCTCATAACTATGAATCAAAAGATGAAACGTGCGGTCGTCCTGCTATCAGGCGGCCTTGACTCTGCTACGGTATTGGCGATTGCTGCTGATCAAGGTTATGAGTGTTACGCGCTAAGCTTTGACTATGGGCAGCGCGCTTTGACTGAACTGAATGCGGCCAAGGCGGTTTGCGCCTCTGTTGGTGCAAAAGAGCATCGTGTCTTCTCGCTTGATCTTGCTCAGTTCGGTGGCTCTGCCCTGACCGATAGTTCGATTGAGGTGCCTGAGGGTGAAACCGAAGGTGTGCCTATCACCTATGTGCCAGCTCGTAATACGATTTTTCTCTCCATGGCGTTGGCCTGGGCGGAAGTATTGCATGCCGATGCGATCTTTATAGGTGTTAATGCCGTGGACTATTCGGGCTACCCTGATTGTCGTCCAGAGTTCATTAAAGCCTACGAAGAGATGGCAAATCTAGCGACTAGAAACGGCATCACGGGTGAGCCATTCAAAATTGAGACCCCTTTGATCGATCTTACCAAAGCAGAGATCATTCAAGCCGGTCATCGCTTGGGTCTGGACTACGCTTTGACTGTCTCCTGCTATCAGTCAGACGATGATGGCAGGGCTTGCGGTCGCTGTGACAGTTGCCGCTTGCGAGCGAAAGGCTTTGATGATGCGGGTGTTCCCGATCCGACACGTTATATCTCAGTTTAACTCTTAACTAATTGACTCGTTACGACGTCGCTTGAAACGTCACTTTTTGAGGTTGCTATGCAAACAAAAGCAGATCTTGATCAACGCATTATGGTGCAAGAGCATTTTGCTCAAGAGCATCTGCCAAGTGATCTCACGCCTGCTCAAGTCGCTGATCTTGAAGAGCAGATAGCGGTTGAGCTGAAAGAGCGCGATGCATGCCTGGTTGCTCACTATTACACTGATCCTCTGGTTCAAGCACTGGCAGAGAAGACCGGTGGTTGTGTTGCTGATTCGCTTGAGATGGCGCGTTTTGGTGCTAATCACTCGGCATCTACTCTTGTGGTCGCTGGTGTAAAATTTATGGGTGAGACGTCTAAGATTCTTAGCCCAGATAAGCGCATCTTGATGCCTACTTTGGAAGCAACCTGTTCACTTGATATCGGTTGTCCTATCGAAGACTTTAGTGCGTTTTGTGATGCACATCCTGATCATGAAGTGGTTGTTTATGCCAATACCTCTGCCGAGGTGAAGGCCAGAGCGGACTGGGTGGTGACATCGAGTATCGCACTGCAAGTCGTTGAACATCTGGTTGATCAGGATAAAAAGATCATCTGGGGCCCTGATAAGCACCTGGGTAGTTACATCGAGAATCAAACGGGCGCAGAGATGCTGTTGTGGGATGGCTCTTGTATTGTCCATGAAGAGTTTAAAGCGAAAGGGTTGTTAGATCTTAAAGCGGTCTACCCAGACGCTGCGGTGCTTGTTCACCCAGAATCGCCCGCTTCTGTTGTCGAGCTTGCCGATGCAGTGGGCTCTACCAGTCAGTTAATCAAAGCGGCTCATGATCTACCAAACGATAGGTTCATTGTAGCAACCGATCGAGGCATCTTCTTTAAGATGCAGCAGGCTGCTCCAGGCAAAACCTTTATTGAAGCACCCACCGGAGGTTCTGGTGCAACCTGTCGAAGTTGCGCACACTGTCCCTGGATGGCAATGAACGGCCTTCAAAATATTTTGGATGGACTGCGTCATGGCCGTGAAGAGGTCTTTGTCGATCCAGAGCTTCGTCAACGTGCGCTTCGCCCACTTGAGAGAATGTTGAGCTTTCAAGCCCGCTAATCTCTAATTGAGTGAGTGACTCTCCCTGTTGCTCACATCAACCTTTATTTAAACAGTTCATCAAACCTCAGTTGGTCTGCTCGAATCTCTCTCTCCCTCTGTTCGAGCCAACCCAGTTGAACTCTATTGTTTCTAGCATCCCTGCGGGCAAACTCTACCTGTCTGAGCGCTAGATCAAACTCAGCTCGCTGAAAAAAGAACTCAATTCGGGTACGGTGAAGCTGCTCTATATCATTGATCAAGCCATAGAGCTCAGCGAGATGGTATAAAAACAGTGTATTGTTGGGGTGATCTCTAAGCAGTTTTCTGTAAAGGCTGATCGCTTGTGAGACGTTTCCCTGCTCTCTATAGGTCTTGGCCAGTGTCGCTTGCACGGCAAAGTCATTAGGGTATAGATCCATCAGCTCTTCGATTAACGGCTCAGTTGGTTGCCCACTGAGAGAGAGTTCAGTTAAACGACTGAGCTGTACCCAAGGGTGTTGTTGCCAGGTTTTGGGGAGTGCCTCCCAATGGTTTTGCGCTTTGTCGCTGTTATTCACAGATAACGCTTTTAAGTAGTGAGTGAAATGCTTGGCTGACTCATCTAATTCTGAGTTGTTTAGTAACTGATTTTCAGCGCCATATTTAATGGCGACTCTCGCTTTAGCAATCATAAAGTTTTGGTAGTCACGATGCTCTGCATTTGCGCTCGGTAAATTCATGGCACGGTTAGTGGAATCAGCGATTCGCGATTCAGTTACTGGGTGGGTTCGTAAAAACTCGGGTACAGCGCTGCCCGAAAAGCGATTGGCTTGGGCTAGCTGTGCAAACATCTGTGGCATCGCTTGAGGGTCATACCCTGCGGCAACCAGCGTGCGCATGCCTGCTTGGTCTGCATCGAGCTCATTTTGTCTACTGAAACTAAGTCGAGCATTTTCAGAAGCACCGATAGTGCCTTGAAGTGCGACCGCTCCTGCGTTGGGGTTGATGCTGGAGAGCAAAATGCTGCCGACGATGCCTGCTAATACCAGTGGTTGTCGCTGCTCGCTGGCCGCTTGTTGTTGTGCAAAGTGACGCTGACTTAAGTGGGCAAACTCGTGAGCGATGACCGACATTAATTGATCTTCTGTCTCTGTTGCTAACAGTAGACCCGCATTGATACCAATGATGCCACCCGGTGCGGCAAAGGCATTAACCTCCTGTTGGTCGATGACCAACAGATCTAACCGTTTATCTTGTAGCTCAGAAAAGGGTGATAGATACCAGAGTCGATCTTTGAGGTAGCTTTCGACGATGGGATCGTCCAGAAGCTGGGCTTGGGCTTTCATCATGCGCATCCAGGCTTGGCCAAGTGCTCTCTCCTGCTCAAGCTGATAGCTCGAGTTGGTGCTGCCTGCTAGGGAGGGCAGGTTCTCTGAGCCTTGCACGTTAAAGCAGATAAGGCTGGATAGTAGAATGATTAAAGGGGTTCGCATCAGAGGTAGCATAGCCTTTGTTCTGTATATCAGTTACATTGCGCCGATAGATTCGCTTTTTACACTGACTTTAGTATGACAGAGATTCACATTGATAAAAGAGTCGACGCGACCGGTTTAGCTTGTCCGCTGCCGTTATTGAAAGCCAAGCAGGCGCTGAACAGCCTTGAAGTGGGGCAGGTCCTTGAGTTGATTGCGACGGATGCGGGTTCTGTACGTGACTTTAAAGCTTATGCTGATCTGTCGAATCATGAGTTGATCTCTACGACAGAGAACAACCAAACCTATATTCACCTTCTTCGCAGAGGTTAATTGAGCGATGCAAAAGATTTTTAGTAAATGGGTACAACGTTACTTCTCAAATGAGGAGGCACTGTTGCTTTTTTTACTGCTGTTTGTCTCTGGTTTGGTGATTTGGCACTTAGGTGGTGCGCTGATTCCGGTCTTTGCAGGGCTCATTCTTGCTTTCATGATGCAGGGCGGTGTCAATCGATTGAAAAGCATTGGCTTGGGTCACAAAAGTGCCGTTGCAACGATGTTTATCGCCTTTACCGGTTTTGTTGTAGCAATGTTCCTGTTCATTCTCCCTGCTGTTTGGACGCAGTTGGTGAACCTGTTCAATGAGCTGCCCGGCATGGTGACCAAGCTGCAGCAGGTATTGATGCTGCTCCCTCAGAACTACCCTGAATTGGTCTCTGCTGAACAGATTCGCAACCTTATCGGCACCGCTGCCGCTGAGCTGAGTCAGTTAGGGCAGTGGCTACTTAGCTTCTCGTTAAGCTCTCTAACGGGTGTGTTAACCGCGCTGATCTACTTCGTTTTGGTGCCTATTCTGGTGCTCTTCTTCCTGTTGGACGGTGATCGTTTGATCGCTGGTTGGACTGCATTTCTGCCTAAGAAGCGGGAGATGATGGATCAGGTCTGGAACGAGATGGACTCTCAGTTGGCTAACTATATCCGCGGTAAGGCGATTGAAATTTTAATCGTTGGTGTCGCTACCTTTATCTCTTTTGCACTGCTGGGTATCAACTATGCTGCGCTACTTGGTTTGTTGGTTGGTCTGTCGGTGTTGATTCCTTATATCGGTGCTGCGGTGGTGACTGTCCCAGTGGCGCTGATTGCCTTCTTTCAATGGGGCTGGAGCGATCAGTTTCTCTACCTAATGCTTGCCTATACGATCATTCAGGCGATCGATGGTAACGTGATTGTACCCTTGCTCTTTTCCGAAGCGGTTAATTTGCACCCGGTCTCTATCATTGTCGCTGTATTGGTGTTTGGAACGCTATGGGGGTTCTGGGGTGTGTTCTTTGCTATCCCGTTGGCGACTCTGGTTAAGTCGATCGTTTCAGCTTGGCCTACAGCGGATGAACTGCCCCCATCTGATGCAGGGTAAGTTGGATCGTCAATTTTAAAAAGAAGGGGTGCTGAGGCACCCTTTATCGTATCGATCAGTCGCCCAATATCTGAGCGGTGTGCTCTTTGGTTTTGACTTTGGCAATTACATTAGAAACCTTGCCCTGCTCATCGATGATGAAGGTGGTTCTGACCGTACCCATGTACTCTTTGCCGTAATTCTTTTTCAGCTGCCAGGTTCCGTAGAGTTCATGAACGGCATTGTCAGTATCGGCAATAAGTGGAAAGGGAAGATCATACTTTTCGATGAAGTTACGATGCTTGGCCTCTGAATCTGTGCTCACACCGATCACTTGATAGCCATTGTCCGCCAATCGCTCAATATTATCTCGCAGGTCGCAAGCTTGAGCGGTACAGCCAGGCGTGTTGTC
This sequence comes from Marinobacterium sp. xm-d-579, assembly GCF_013282935.1. Lineage (NCBI taxonomy): Bacteria > Pseudomonadati > Pseudomonadota > Gammaproteobacteria > Oceanospirillales > Oceanospirillaceae > Marinobacterium > Marinobacterium sp. xm-d-579. The sequence continues at coordinate 319,060 of NZ_WBYP01000001.1, read as the reverse complement.
ACGAGGGTAGAAGTAGAGAACAACCTTTTTACCCTTGTACTGACTTAGCGTGATTGTCTCTCCATTCTGGTCCTTTGCTTCAAAGTCCGGAGCTGTTTGACCGACTTCAACCATCTTTATCTCCTAGTAATGCAATAAAAAGTTACTGTGCCTCTACGAATGTTACCCGGAAATCGTTTAAAATGGTTGGCTAAATAGTATTCTTGCTGATCATTAAAAGGATAACTCCTTAGAGATCAGCAACCGAGCCATAATAAGGTGAAATATATGATTCTTGGCAGCCTCGTTGCGCTGGTAACACCGATGCACAATAACGGTGATATTGATTGGCAGGCTTTAGATCGCATTGTCGATATGCACATCGAACAGGGCACAGCCTCAATTGTTGCTGTAGGCACCTCTGGAGAGTCTGCGACACTGGATTATGATGAGCACCTAGAGGTGGTGGCTCGCGTTGTTGAACGTTGTAAAGGCAAAATGCCGGTCATTGCCGGTACAGGCGCTAACTCTACTCGTGAAGCGATTGAGATGACTCGCGGTGCCAAAGAGGCGGGTGCTGATGCCTGTCTTTTGGTGACCCCTTACTACAACAAACCGACTCAAGAAGGTCTCTACCAACACTACAAAGCGGTCGCTGAAGCCGTTGATATTCCTCAGATTCTCTACAATGTTCCCGGTCGTACGGCCTGTGATATGTTGCCAGAGACAACGCTTCGTCTGGCTGAGGTGAAAAATATCGTCGGAATCAAAGAGGCGACCGGTGATATCGAGCGTGCTCAATACCTGATCGATAACGCACCAGCCGACTTCGCAATCTACTCAGGCGATGATGCCACCGCGATCGAGCTCATTCTTGCTGGCGGTCACGGGAATATCTCTGTTACCGCTAACGCAGCGCCTAAGGCGATGGCCGAGTTATGCCAGCTCGGCTTGGATAAAAAGTTCGACGAAGCTCGAGCACTACAGCAGAAGCTGATGCCGCTGCATAAAGATCTATTTGTTGAATCCAACCCTATTCCAGTGAAATGGGCCATGTATGAGATGGGTTTGATTGGTCAGGGGATTCGTCTGCCTTTGACGCCGCTATCTGAAGAGAATCGCCCAACGGTTGTTGCTGCGCTGAAACAGACAGGTTTGATTTAAGGTCCCTACTATGAACGCTCGCTTTTGGATGCTGTGTGGAACGTTGGTTGTATCGGGTTGTACGATGCAGGATGCAATCAAGTCGAACCCGATATACGGCGAGAAGGGTGTTATCCGTGATCGCGGTCAAGAGTACGCTCTTGCACAGCCGGGTAAACGTCTTGTCATCCCTGAGGGTATCAATGCCAAGAGCACTGAAGATCTACTTCAGGTTCCTGAGATAAATGAATCAGAAGCCGTATCAAACGAACTGGTTCCAGAAGCGCCTCGCCCAGAGTTCTTTTTTGCCGTTGATGGCAATGATCGTGCATCGATTCGACCACTTGAAGGTGAGCGTGTCATTCTGGTCGATGAGCTGATTGACCAGGTGTGGGTTGAACTAAAGCCATTCTGGCAGGATGCCAACATCAACCTGGCCATTGCAGACCCAAAAACGGGCGTGATGGAATCTGAGTGGATAGAGGTTGCAGGCGAGGATCTTAACTACTTTCAGCGTCTATTGAATACCGTTAAGTTTAACTCTGAAGCAAATGAGCCCTCACTCAACAAACTGCGAGTGCGTTTGCGTCCTGACCCTGATAACACCGAGAGAACAGCCATCAGCATGGAGCATGCTCAGATTGCATTGAGTGCTGATAAGAGCGAACTTGATTGGAGCAGTGATGCGACTGAGTTGGCGTACTCTAATGAGATCATGTTTGCTATGTTGAACTACCTGGGTAAGGGGGATGTTGCTTCTACCGCGCCTACTCTATCTCAGTTCCAAACTGCCGACCGTTTAACGGCGACTATGGGGCGTGACTCACGTAACCGTCCCTTGTTGAATGTTAAAACCAGTGGTGATCAGGCTTGGGAACTTGTGAATAAAGCTCTTGATAGTGCCGGCGTCGACGTAGGTACTCGCGATCGAGAAGACGGAGTTATCTACCTAACGTTTAAACAGACTGTAGCGAAAGAAAAGCCACAGGGATTTTTTGAGTGGTTGCGAAATAGGGAAGTAGGTCCTATTACTATTAACACAGATTTGCTCATAGGTAGTGGCGATAAAAATCAACCCAAAGATGTTGCTTATAGTTCAGACCCCAATGCGATTGTCTCTGGTGCGCAAGCGACTCAGGAAGAGCTTCAAGCGATGGAAGGCTTTAAAGTTTGGATGGGCGGTCGAGTCGTTTATGTCTTTGGGCAAGATAACCAGAAGCGTCTTAACGATGCGACTGGCGAACTTGAACTGTTTAAACGTTTTCAGTTGAGCTTCAATCGTGCTCGTACTGGTGTTTTGTTGACGGTCAATGATGATAAAGGTAAGCCTGCTGATGCGGGTGGTGCTGAACAGCTTCTATGGTTGATTAAGGATAATCTACCTCTTTGATTATAGGTTGCACTTACATGCAACTGCTTTGGAGTTTTGAATGGAAAAGCGTGAAGAGCTATATGCCGGTAAAGCGAAATCGGTATTTACGACTGATAACCCAGATCTAATGATCATGGAGTTCAGAGACGATACCTCTGCGTTCGATGGCAAAAAGATGGAACAGCTTGATCGTAAAGGTATGGTCAATAATAAGTTCAACGCTTTTATTATGACGGCTCTTGCGAATGCGGGTATTCCAACTCATTTCGTTGAGCTGCAGTCTGATAACGAATCTGTGGTAAAACGACTCGACATGATGCCTGTTGAGTGTGTTGTTCGTAATATCTCAGCGGGTTCGCTTTGTCGCCGTATCGGCGTCGAAGAGGGGCTGGAGCTGAATCCGCCGACCTTTGAACTATTTCTTAAGAACGACGCGTTGGGTGACCCGATGGTCAATGAGTCTCTTGTTGAGACCTTTGGTTGGGCTGAGCCTGCTCATCTAGCCACAGCAAAAGAACTGACCTTCAAAGTTAACGATGTGTTGAAGAAGATGTTTGATGATGCTGGTATGTTACTGGTGGATTACAAACTTGAGTTTGGCGTCTTCAATGGTGAAGTGTTATTAGGTGATGAGTTCTCTCCAGATGGCTGTCGTCTGTGGGATAAAGAGACCCGTGAAAAGATGGATAAAGACCGCTTCCGTCAGGGGCTGGGTGGTGTCATCGAAGCCTATGAAGAGGTGGGTCGCCGTCTTGGAATTACTTTTTAATTCCAATCAAAACGCATCAAGAAGCCGGCTTAATATGCCGGCTTTTTTTGTCTTTAGAAGGGAGCGGGGGATGAAAAGCTCAGGCGTTCTCCAGAAATAGGGTGGTGAAGCTCAAGTAGGTCAGCGTGGAGCATCAGTCTATCTGAACAGGTCAACGCTTCCCCTTCAGCATATAGGTTGTCGCCTAATATTGGCTGACCCAGGTATTGGCAGTGGACTCTAAGCTGATGGGAACGCCCAGTAATCGGGTAGAGTGATAATCGAGTGGCTGTGTGCCCATTGATTAGCTCCAGGCCTCGGTTACGGTAGAAGGTGAGCGCATGCTTTCCCTGTTCGTGATCAATGATCTGAAGGGGACGGCGATCCCAGTCACAACGAAGGGGTTGTTCAACCCAGCCATCAGCTTGACTCATTTCGCCGCTGACTAGGGCGGCGTATCGTTTGAATGGAATACGATTTTGAAACTGTATGCTGAGCTCGCGATGAGTCATTTTTGAGCGAGCAAGCACCATCAGCCCTGACGTTGAACAGTCGAGACGATGCACGATCAACGCATCAGGCCACTGTTCAACGGCACGACTCCATAAGCAGTCTTGCTTATCCTCTCCTCGTCCGGGGACAGAGAGCATTTCAGCCGGTTTTTCTAAGATCAGCATATCCTGATCTTCATAGTGACACTGGATCATGGTGTCGGCTCAAACAGTGCAATTGATTCGACGTGATGAGTCTGCGGGAACATATCAGCGACTGTGAATCGCGTCATTGAAAAGCCAATATCAGACAGTGTTTTACTGTCGCGCACCAGCGACATTGGGTCACATGCGATGTAGAGGATGGCTCTTGCTCCAAGATTTTGCAGGTGAGGAATCAGGTCAGCCGCACCACTTCTTGGCGGATCAAGAAGAATAAGATCGTACGGGCTATTCAACCAAGCTGTCTCTGTATTGACGTTGCTAAGATCTGATTTGATGGATGTTAAGTTGTCGATCACATTGAGTGCTGCATTGGCTTGTGAGCGTTCGACCATAGCTGAAACGCCCTCAACTGCCACCACCTCTTTGGTCAGTTTTGCTAAAGGTAGGCTAAAGTTACCGAGCCCTGAGAAAAGATCGAGAAGACGATCCTCTTGCTTAGGCTTTAGCCACTCAATTGCGCACTCAATGAGAGCTTCGTTGACAGAAGCATTCACCTGTATAAAGTCATTGGTATCAAACTGATAACGGATATCACGCTGTCTATTGATGAACTCCGGCTCTTCAATGCTATTCAGAGTCAGGGTTTGATCATTAAAACTCACTCGTAAGTTGATGCCCTCATTGACGGCTAGTGAGGTTAGGGCACCCATAATCTCGTCTGATGGGCGCTTTTTAGCACGTATCTCAACCGCCAGTAAGTTGTCGCCATCGCTCAAAGAGAGATGCGTTAATGTCTTAAGTTTATCCAGTCCATCCAGGCTTTCGCGCAGTGCGCCTAAAAAACGGTTACACCGATCGGTCAGGACGGGACAGCTAGGTATATCAATAAGCTTATTAGATTCAGAACGTCTAAAACCGATGATTAAATCACCACTTTCACGTTGATTAATACCGACACGAGCGGAGCGGCGGTAGTTGAGTTTTTGTTCCGAGACGATAGGGGGCTCAGTGATCTGTGGCTCAAGATTGGATTGACGCTTAAGTGTGCTGAGTATCTGGTCACGCTTCAATTCTACTGCACGCTCAGGGTCTAAATGCTGAAGATCACAGCCACCGCACTCACCAGCATAATCACAGCTAGGTTGGATACGGGCATCTGAACCCGTTTGAATCTCCTTAACAACCGCCTCATCAAAGCGCTTACCTGCTTTAGTCAAAGTAGCACTGACCGTTTCACCTGGTAGTGCTCCCTGGATAAACAGTGCCTTGCCGTCGACTCTTGCGACTCCCCGACCTTCCAAAGAGAGAGATTCAATCTGAATACTCTCTGGCAGGGAGTGAGTGGCTTTTGCAGGGGCCTTTTTAGGGCCGCCATATCTAACGGTGCGTCTGCGCATGGGAACTTAATACTCTTAAATGTCGGCTTTTAGGCCAGTTAATCTTTTCTAAGCGAATCTTTAACCGCGATTGGTGAAGGGTAGTTAAAGATGACGATGTAGGTCGATAACAGAAAGCTTAAAATAGCGGTGGCCTGAATAACGTGGGATGCTTCAGTGCCAATTAAACCACCTGCAAAAGCGAGATAGGCAATCAGTAACGAAAACTCAGAGATTTGTCCCAAACGAAAGCCTATCTCCCAGCCTATTGAAGGTGATTCACTGATTCGACCTAAAAGCAGTCGGAAAATAACCGGTTTTAATAGCAGAACGGCGATGGTTAAGATCAGCGCAGGTACTATGATTAATCCAATTAGATTTAAATTGAAGCTGGCGCCGACTGAGAAGAAAAATAGAATTAGGAAAAAATCGCGCAACGGTTTTAGATTGGTTGCGATGTATTGCGAAATTGGGCTGGTTGCCAGAGCAATGCCCGCGATAAAGGCACCCATTTCGGCCGAAAGGCCACCCAGTTTTGCCGCCTCAGCCATGCCAAGACACCAGCCAATCGCCACTAAGAAAATGTATTCATGAAAACGGTCAAACTTCATCAGTAAGGGCAAAATGACATAGCGAACGCCTGCCCATGCAAAAATACCCAATGCCGGTAGTGCGATGGCCGATTTGACGAAACTGCTCATCGGATCGCTGTCACCTCCCGAGTTGAGTATCAACAGGACAATAATGGCGATCACGTCCTGCAACAGTAGAAGACCGACGACCAGTTCTCCGGTGTGTTTGTGGTGTAGGACGGTCGTGGGTAGCAGCTTAATCCCTATGATCGTGCTGGAGAACATCACTGCAGCACCGATGATAACTGACTCAGCCTGACTGAATCCAAACAGGCTACCCACGCTAAAACCTAAGCCTAAGAACAGTGCCGAACTGGCAATCGCCACCAGTGTTGCCTTCTTGAGCATATGGATCAGATGGGCAGGCTGCATATCCAAACCCAGTAAGAACAGCAGAAAGATGATGCCGATATGAGCGATATCGCTGAGTAGATTAGTATCGGAGACCAGTTCAAGACCGTAAGGTCCGAGCAGTGCCCCAAGCACAATATAAGCAACAAGCAAGGGCTGGCGTGTAAACAGTGCTACAGATGCTAGCACCGCTGCGCCGGTAAAAATAAGAAAGAAAGATGTAAACAGACTGTGCTCTAGCATGAGTGCTCTCCGGTGGATGAGCAAATTGTAACAAGTGAGAGAGAAAATCGTTACGTTTAAATAATTGAGTGTTTTACTCGGAATTAATAACTCGCTATCCTATAGCGCATTATCGGTACGACTACTGGAGAGTTTTGATGTTAAATATTGAAGTGACAGAAGGTGCACAAGGTTACCTTGCCGAGCTTCTAGAGAAGCAGAACGTTGAAGGCATTGCGGTCCGTCTGTTTGTGACACAACCGGGCACAACCTATGCGGAAACTTGTCTAGCTTACTGCCGTCCTGATGAGGTCAATGATGAGGACGAGGTGATGCAGCTTGAACAGGTTCGCTTCTACATTGAGAAGAACAGCATTCCCTACCTTGATGAAGCGTTTATTGACTATGCTACTGATCGTATGGGCGGTCAGTTAACGATTAAAGCGCCGAATGCCAAAGTGCCTAAGGTGTCTGCCGACAGCCCAATCGAAGAGCAGATTAACTACATTCTCTACTCAGAGGTTAATCCCGGTCTAGCTTCACACGGTGGCGAAGTTAAGCTCGAAGAGGTCTCTGAAGAGGAGGCTGGACTTGTCGCTATCCTTCGTTTCGGTGGTGGTTGTCAGGGTTGTAGTGCCGTTGATATGACCCTAAAAGACGGTGTTGAGGCGACTCTAATTGAAAAAGTACCTGGTCTGGTCGGGGTTCGAGATGTCACAGACCACAGTCAGCGTGAACAGGCTTACTATAAATAACTCGAGATTGTTTACTAGACACCTAAAGCGCCTCATTAGAGACGTTTTTCAATTTGTGGGCTGTTCTAGGGAGCCTACGAATAAGTCCATGACATCTTAGGCTCCCAAGCTTGCATTTTCGTAACGGATCCCCATAAATGACTTATAGTCAGTTTATAGATCGGTAAAAGATTCACTACAGAGGTATGCATCATGGAAAATAATCAGAGCAGTGTTCAAATTGAACTACCGGTTCTCCCGCTTCGAGACGTGGTTGTATACCCTCACATGGTCATCCCTCTGTTTGTTGGACGCGAAAAGTCGATCCAAGCTTTGGAAGAGGCGATGCAGCGTGACAAACAGATTCTGTTAGTTGCACAACGCAGTGCCTCTGAAGATGAGCCTAAGATGGATCATCTTTTTCATACAGGTACGGTCGCGACCATATTGCAAATGCTTAAGCTGCCAGACGGCACTGTAAAAGTGTTAGTTGAAGGTGAGTATCGAGCCTCTATTAGCGATTTCTTTGAAGAGGCTGAGCACTATGCGGCTCACCTTCAAGTGCTTGAAGAGGAGGAGGTTGCCCAGTCTGAGGCTGAGCTCTACAAGCGTTCGACGCTGGAACAGTTCGAGAAGTACATCCAAGTTAACAAAAAGATCCCCAATGAGGTCATGACCTCGTTGAATAACATCGATGAGCCAAGTCGTTTGGCCGATACGATCGCGGCTCATATGTCGCTTAAGCTTGATCAAAAACAGTCCATTCTCGAAATGCTGGATGCGAAAGCTCGCTTAGAGCATTTGATGTCACTGATGGAGTCTGAAATTGATCTAGTCGAGGTTGAAAAGCGCATTCGCGGTCGTGTGAAGAAACAGATGGAGAAGAGTCAGCGCGAGTACTATCTGAATGAGCAGATGAAAGCGATTCAGAAGGAGCTGGGTGATCTGGATGAGAATGGCGGTGGAGAGCTCGACGAGCTAGAAAAACGCATTGATGAAGCGGGTATGCCGCAAGAAGCGTTGGATAAAACTAAAGCTGAGTTCAATAAGCTAAAAATGATGTCACCAATGAGCGCTGAGGCGACCGTTGTTCGTGGCTACATCGATTGGATGCTACAGATTCCTTGGAGCAAACGCTCTAAAGTTCGTCTGGATATGAAGCGTGCTTCAGCAGTATTGGATAAAGATCACTTTGGCTTGGATGAGGTCAAAGAGCGTATTCTTGAGTACCTAGCGGTACAGAAGCGTGTACGTCAGCTGCGTGGTCCAATTCTCTGTTTAGTCGGACCTCCTGGCGTCGGTAAAACCTCTTTAGGGCGTTCTATCGCCCGAGCGACCAATCGTGAATACATCCGTATGGCGCTGGGTGGTGTGCGAGATGAAGCCGAGATTCGTGGTCACCGTCGAACCTACATTGGCTCTATGCCAGGTAAGCTAGTTCAGAAGATGGCCAAAGTCGGTGTTAAAAACCCGCTATTCCTTCTTGATGAGATCGATAAGATGGGTATGGATCAGCGTGGCGACCCTGCATCTGCTCTACTAGAAGTGCTGGACCCTGAGCAGAACAGCACCTTCAATGATCACTACCTAGAGGTGGATTATGATCTCTCTGAAGTGTTGTTTGTCTGTACCTCTAACTCGATGAACATTCCGGGTCCATTGTTGGATCGTATGGAGATTATTCGCATCCCGGGTTACACAGAGGATGAAAAGCTGAACATCGCACGTCGCTATTTGATCCCTAAACAGATCAAACAGAATGGCCTTAAGGTGAAAGAGTTGGAGATTGATGATTCAGCGATCATCGATATGATTCGATACTACACCCGTGAAGCGGGTGTGCGTGGCCTTGAACGAGAAGTGGCTAAAGTCGCTCGTAAAGTCGTTAAAGAGATTGCGCTCGGTGAATCAACCGCTAAATCCGTTCTTGTGAACAGTGATAACCTTGAGCACTACCTTGGGGTTCAGAAGTTTAACTTTGGCCGTGCAGAAGATGAGCATCAGGTGGGTCAAGTAACAGGGTTGGCTTGGACGCAAGTCGGTGGTGATATTCTGACCATTGAGAGTGCAGTAGTTCCAGGTAAAGGCCGTCAGGTTTTGACAGGCTCATTAGGCGATGTCATGAAAGAGTCGATCCAAGCCGCTTTGACGGTCGTTCGGAATCGCGCTCAGTCTCTAGGCATCGCACCCAACTTCCATGAAAAACAGGATATTCATATCCACGTTCCTGAAGGCGCAACACCAAAAGATGGTCCCAGTGCTGGTATCGGTATGTGTACGACTCTTGTTTCAGCGTTGACAGGGATTCCTGTTCGCTCAGATGTGGCCATGACGGGTGAGATTACTCTGCGAGGTCAGGTTCTTCCTATCGGTGGTCTCAAAGAGAAGCTACTTGCTGCGCACCGCGGTGGTATTAAAACGGTGCTTATTCCAGAAGAGAACCGCCGAGATCTGAAAGAGATTCCAGATAACATTAAGGCAGATTTAGAGATTAAGCCGGTTAAATGGATTGATCAGGTGTTGGAAGTTGCATTAGTAGAGCAGCCTGTTCCATTGGATGATGCCGAAGTTGAAGAGCTAACCAGTGAGACTAAAGGTGAAAAATTAACTACTGGGTCAAGAACGGCACACTAGACTTAAGTGTCAATTTTATGAAACTCGCTGAAAACACCGTATTTTCTGGGTTTTTAATGTTGACACTGGTTTTAAACAGTTGGTATAAAGTGTTTACGGTTATTTCATAACACAAAACAAACAAAACATACTCTCTTTTAAGGGGCACAACGTGAACAAATCAGAACTTATCGATTCTATTGCTGCATCTGCAGATCTTCCAAAAGCAGCTGCTGGCCGCGCTCTAGACGCAGCTCTAGAAGCAATCACTGGCGCACTAGCTAAAGGCGACTCTGTTGCACTAGTTGGTTTTGGTACTTTTGGTGTTAAAGAGCGTGCAGCACGCACTGGTCGTAACCCACAGACTGGTCAGCCAATCCAGATCTCTGCAGCGACTCTACCATCTTTCAAGCCAGGTAAGGCTCTGAAAGATGCCGTGAATAAATAAGAAACTGTTTCAATAGCTGTTGATAGATTTCCAAAGGCTCCTGTTCATAGGAGCCTTTTTTGTTTCTTGCCTTTCTTGTTCTAAATTGAAGTGTTTCATTCTTCAATCGAAGTAAAAATATTCGTTCATAAACCGATCGTTTCAAATAATTTCTTAATTTTATACTAAGCTGTCTTAATCGAATCGTTTAATAAACAGGGTGTTTCATTAGATGGCAGAGATCAAAATTGAGGATGTTAGATTTGAAAAACTAGGTGGTATCACCTTACCAATTGTGATGGTAGGCGGTCTTGTTGATCCGCTAGCGGCTTCTTATACTTTGCAGAGGTTCCAATCAGGAAAGCGGGTTAATACTGTTAGAACGGATCAGCGAGCGATTCAACACCTCTATCGCTTCTATGATGAGCGTTCATTGAATTTTAAAGAGGAACTTAGGAAGCTTAAGCCGTTAACGGCAGGAGAAATTGAAGAATATTCTTCATCATGCAGTGTAAATTCGGTTATGATACGGAAGATCCTCTTCATCGAAAACAGATTGAGGCAGAACGAGATAAAGCCGTAGTAGAGCTGGAACGGCTCTTCGAACGCCTCAATGATCCAAACATCCCTGTGGAAGCCGTTGAACAGCATATAGAACATCATATGTCGATATACCGCAATGCAACTTCAATACTAGAGCAGGCTGAAATCATATTGACAGAAGAACAGGCCAAAAAGATTAAAGAGATCATGCCTTTTCGTTTAGATGGGTCCAACCCTAAAGATTGTTTATTCCAGTGCGGCGGAAATAGTGAAGAGGAGTAGCCAATATGACGGTTATCTGATTTACCAATGCAACGCGTTCTTCAACGAGCAATTTGCGAGCGCGGTGCATCGTTAATACAGCCTGCTGCTCCTCGCTCTTAATCGGCACAAATCGCATATTGGGTCTGCTAGCCGCTTCACAGATCGCCTCAGCATCATTGCGATCGTTCTTATCACTTTTACGATACGGCGCTACAAACTGGGGTGCCATCATGCGAACTTCATGTCCGAGCTTCTGAAGCTCTCTGGCCCAGTAGTGTGCCCCTCCGCAACTTTCCATGCCCACAATACAGGGCTCCTGTTGAGCGAAAAACTCTAATACCTTGGCGCGCTTGATCGTTTTCCGTACAACAGGCTTTTCTTGGTGATCGACAGCAAAAACTTCAAAGACGTTTTTGGCCAAATCGAAACCGATACGTATACTTTTCATGGTGGACTCCTGCTATTCGATTGATTATCTCACCTTCAATGTGGCACAAGATGCCGGGATTGGGGGAGTCCATCCCATTTCCCTAAGCTAGTGGAGCTTTTTCATTTTGCTTCCAGCTTTGTTGGTGTGGTTTCTATGCTGTTATCGGTTGTTTTTGGTTCCCTGATCGAGCAGTTATATAACCAGACGCTTCTGCCGTTGGTTGTTTTTTTTTTGCTCTTATCGATTTGCTCCTATGCCGTCACTTGTTGGGCAGTTTGTCATAGGACTGGCGAATAGCTCCTCCCGGGTAAAAACATCTTCTGATTGAAATTGTCATTTTCTTTGGCTGTTTATGTAAGTAAACAGCCCCTCAATCCCTCGTAATTCTTGGCTTTAATGGTTTCTGAAATCTTTTGTCAGTAAAACTGGTGGGTTTTGTCATTGGCGGATCATGCCCTTTGAACCAAGCTTAATAAAACCAATAAAGCTTAGTTGGACCAGCAAAAAGGTTCAGCGGAACTATCAGTATTACCCTCCAAAAACTGGTAGTCATAACAAGAATGATGAGGATGATGTAATGCCAGAATATAAAGCGCCACTTCGTGACATGGATTTTGTACTGAACGAAGTATTGAATGCAGAGCAGCACTATCAGAGCCTGCCTGGGTGCGAAAATGCTACTCCGGATATGGTGTCTGCGATCATGGAAGAGGGTGCTAAATTTGCGGAGCGAGTTCTTTCACCATTGAATCAGATTGGCGACCAGCAGGGCTGCCAGTGGAGTGATGGTGCCGTAACAACTCCGGAAGGATTTAAAGAAGCCTATCAGCAGTTTGTTGAAGGTGGTTGGCCATCGCTGGCTCATGAAGAGGAGTGGGGTGGTCAGGGCTTACCTGAATCCATCGGTATCATCATCAATGAAATGGTGGGTACAGCCAACTGGTCCTGGAGTATGTATCCGGGTCTGAGTCATGGTGCGATGAATACGCTGGATGCTCACGGCACCGATGAGCAGAAAGAAACTTATCTGACCAAACTGGTGTCTGGTGAGTGGACCGGCACGATGTGCCTGACTGAGCCTCACTGTGGTACCGATCTGGGTATGCTACGAACTAAAGCAGAGCCTCAGGAAGATGGCAGCTACAAACTAAGCGGCACCAAAATCTTCATCTCGGCCGGTGATCACGATATGGCAGACAACATTGTGCATATCGTACTGGCACGTCTTCCGGATGCACCTGAAGGCACTAAAGGTATATCCCTGTTTATTGTGCCTAAACATCTTCCACAGTCTCTGGGTGAGAACAACGGTGTGTCCTGCGGTTCGCTTGAACACAAGATGGGCATTCACGGTAACGCAACCTGTGTCATGAACTTTGATGATGCAACAGGTTATCTGATTGGTCCGCCAAACAAAGGTCTGAACTGTATGTTCACCTTTATGAATACTGCACGTCTGGGTACCGCATTGCAGGGCCTGGCTCATGCCGAATGGGGTTTCCAGAACTCTCTGGTCTACGCAAAAGACCGTTTGCAGATGCGTTCATTGAATGGTCCTGCAAGCCCGGATAAACCTGCCGATCCAATCATTGTTCACCCTGAAGTGCGTAAGATGTTGCTGACCCAGAAAGCCTTTGCAGAGGGTGGTCGGGCATTAATCTATTACTGTGCACAGCTCGTAGACCAGGTGAAGCTGACAGAAGGTGAGGAAAAAGAGAAAGCAGATGCGCTGCTCGCATTCCTGACACCAATTGCCAAAGCCTTCCTGACTGAAGTGGGTTTCGAATCCGCTAACCACGGTTTGCAGGTCTTTGGTGGTCACGGCTTTATCTCCGAATGGGGTATGGAGCAAAACGTACGTGATAGCCGCATATCAATGTTGTATGAGGGCACCACACAGATTCAGGCGCTGGACCTGTTGGGTCGCAAAGTGCTGATGTCTCAGGGTGAGTCTCTGAAAGGCTTTACCAAAATCGTACACAAGTTCTGTCAGGCTGAATCAGATAACACTGAACTGCAGGCGTTCATCAAACCTCTGGTTGAACTGAACAAAGAGTGGGGTGAACTCACTATGCAGATCGGTATGAAAGCAATGCAGAACCGAGATGAAGTGGGAGCTGCTTCGGTGGATTACCTTATGTACTCCGGCTATGTGGTACTGGGTTATTTCTGGGCTCGAATGGTAAAAGTGGCTCAGGAAAAACTGGCTGCAGGCGAGGGTGATCAGGCGTTCTACGAAGCCAAACTGGCAACCGCTAAATTCTACTTCGAACGCATCCTGCCGCGCACACGTTCTCTGGTGGTAACTATGCAGTCAGGCTCAGATAACCTGATGGCACTGGATCAAGAGAAGTTTGCGTTTTAGGGCGGCAGTATGAAAAGAGTTCTGAACAACCCAGTAGGCCGCACAATGTTGCGCGGCCTGCTCAAACTGAACGCCAAACGTTATCAACTTAAAAATAAAAACAGTTCCGGGAGTACACAAATGGCTGATATGAATTCAATCTTTACCGAAATGAAAAGTCGCTTTAATGCAGATGCTGCAGCGGGCACAGATGCAGTGTTCCAGTATGAAATCAGTGACGGTGGTGAATGGTTTGTAACTGTACAGGACGGCAGTTGCGAAGTGACAGAAGGTAGTAATGATGATGCGACCGTTACCCTGCGAATGGACACTGAAACACTTGAAGAGGTGATGTCAGGAGAAACTGACGGCATGCAGGCGTTTATGAGTGGCCGTATCCAGGCAGATGGCGATATTATGCTGGCAACTAAACTGGCTGCGATTTTCCCTGTAGCCTAAAATTTATTACAACAAATAAATTTGAACCTTCAGGTTCTCTATAAGAATAACTATTGAGGAGCCCACGATGGTGCAGCAGCTACCTGCGGCGGATACTATTCCGGCTGATATAAATTCATATGGCTTTCAGACCGTACCCGATGTCCTGCGGTACAGTGTCGAAAAATATGCAGCGCGCCCTGCATTCACCAGCTTTGGACGTACCATCGATTACCAGGAGCTGGATGAGTTATCGGATGCGTTTGCAGTCTATCTACAAAAAGAAACCAGTCTTCAGCCCGGTGACCGCGTCGCTATCCAGCTACCCAACCTGATTCAATACCCTATTGTGCTGTTTGGCATTCTCAAAGCGGGGCTGGTGGTTGTGAATACCAACCCGCTTTATACCTCCAATGAGATGGAACATCAGTTTTGTGATTCCGGTGCCAAGGCGCTGATCATTCACAAAAGCATGGCGCACAAAGCAGAAAAAATATTGCAGAACACCGCCATTGAACATCTGATCGTGACGCAGGTGGGAGACCTGCATGATTTCATTAAGCGTAATCTGCTTAATGCAGCCGTTAAATATCTCAAGAAAATGGAGCCGGATTACAACCTTCCTCAGGCCGTGCCACTGCGTAAGGCTTTAATGCAGTATGTGGGTGAATCACCCGAAGCAGTTGAGGTAAAAACGGCGGATGTTGCCGTGTTGCAGTACACCGGGGGTACAACTGGCGTGTCCAAGGGTGCGGTACTCACTCATGCAAACCTGATTTCCAATATGCTGCAAGCTGAAGAGCGTTTGGTCCTGCCGGGTGTGAACTGGGCTGAAACCGTTATTTCACCGCTGCCTCTTTATCATATCTATGCCTTTACGGTTGCCCAGGTGGTCTCCCTGTTGGGTGGTCACAGCGTACTTATTCCAAATCCGCGTGATATTCCGGGTTTTGTTAAGGAGATGGGCAAGTGGAATATGAGTACCTTTGTGGGCTTGAACACTTTGTTTGTTGCACTCTGCAATAACGAGGATTTTCCAAATCTGGATTTCAGCAGCCTTAAATTCACCGCATCCGGTGGCATGGCCCTGAATCCATCAACCGCAGCTTTGTGGAAAGAAAAAACCGGCTGCGAAATCATTGAAGGATACGGTCTGACCGAAACTTCTCCAGCCGTATGCTTCAACGATCCAAACCAGACTCATTTGGGCACTATTGGTAAACCAATGGTACATACCGATCTGCGTCTGATTGGCACAGATGGCGAGGATGTGCCAAATGGTGAAGCGGGTGAACTTTGCGTCAAAGGGCCGCAGGTAATGCGTGGTTACTGGCAACGTGAACGCGAAACCAGCTCCGCATTCACAGATGATGGTTACTTCATTACTGGTGATATCGCGACCCGGGATGATGAAGGCTATATCCGCATTGTGGATCGTGCCAAAGATATGATTCTGGTATCCGGCTTCAATGTTTATCCAAACGAAGTTGAAGATACTCTGACCCTGCACCCGGATATCGTTGAGTGTGCCGCCATTGGTGTACCTGATGATATATCGGGAGAAGTAGTGAAAGTCTTTGTTGTATCCAGTAATCCATCTCTTACCGCAGAAGAAGTGCGCGGATGGTGTAAGGATAAGCTGACCCGCTACAAGGTCCCTAAACAGGTTAAGTTTGCACAGGAACTGCCCAAATCCAATGTAGGCAAAGTTCTGCGTCGAATGCTGAGAACACCTGAAACTAAATCTGATGCTGCCTGAATAGCGAGAACATTGCTTATGCCGCTCTCAAAACCCGTTCGTCGTAAAAAGCATCATAATCGTAATGTGATGTGTAATGGCTTCGAACGTGATGATCAGCTATGGGATATTGAAGCAAGAATGACCGATATCAAAGCCTATGATATCGATAACCTTGAGCGGGACGGTTATGTCTCTGCAGGTGAAAACTACCATGATATGAGCATCCGGGTAACTATGGATCGCCGGTTCTTAATTTATGAAGTGGAAGCCTGTATCGACAGCAGCCCCTTTCGCATGTGCCCCAGAATTGCGGATGCCTTTCGTAAGTTAGAAGGTACCCGTATTGGTCCTGGGTGGCTAAGGCAGGTAAAAGAGAAGTTGGGTGGCGTTTTAGGCTGTACCCATATGAATGAGCTGTTGCCAGTGGTAGCGACCACCGCCGTACAGACTCTATGGCCTGTGAGCAAAGAGGATGTTCTGGAAACCGGAGCTAAGCTCATGCTCAATAGTTGCCATACCTGGGGGCAGAGCAGTGAGATGGTAAAGACCTACGCGCCGCAATTTTACCAACCGGAAAGTGAAGTGAACGGATGACGGACCTGGTTCTATACACGGTGGACGATGGTGTCGCTGAGATTGCGCTGAATCGACCGGATAAAAAAAACGCGATTACCCTGAATATGTACGAACAGGCCGTATCCTATCTGGAGCAGGCCGCTACGGATGAAAATGTCAGAGTGGTCCTGTTGCGGGGAGAGGGACAAAGCTTCTGTGCCGGAAATGATATTCAGGATTTCGTTTCAGGTATGGGTTCCCGCGAAAATCTGAAAGGCGTGGTCAGTTTTCTGCATCATATAGTCACCTATAATAAACCTCTCATGGCGGCTGTTCAGGGCAATGCGGTTGGTATTGGAACCACCATGATGATGCACTGTGATCTGGTGATCGCCTCTGAGGATCTCAAATGCCAGATGCCTTTTGTACATCTGGGTTTGGTTCCTGAAGCCGGAGCGACTTTGATCATCCCTTCGATGTTAGGCCAGAGGCAGGCTTTTGAACTCCTGGTTGAAGGCCGCCCGTTTGGTGCACAAAAAGCACAACAGAGCGGTTTAGTAAATGTGATAGCCGAAGTTGAAACCTATCTCGAGGTTGCCAGAGAAAGAGCACAAGCGCTGGCTCGTTTACCCAAAGAGGCGGTTCTGGAATCCAAGCGTCTGATGAAAAAGCAGTATCAGGAAAACCTGCTTGCTGTGATTGATGAAGAGCTTGAGGTATTTTACGAGAGACTGTTTTCGGACGAAGCGCGTCAGGCGTTTATGGCTTTTTTACAGAAATCATAAAGGGGCAACAGCCCCTTTTCTGTTCCCCTAACTTATTTATTTTTCAGTGAATATTTCCGTTTATAAGGCGCTTTATGTCGCTAAGGATAACGGCCGAAACCGCTACGCTATTGCCAGCTATAGCGATAAAGATAGCAACCAACAGCCCTCGTTTTTCTGACTTTTCATACTTTATCTGCCAGCAGCAGATGTTGCTGTGCAGACCTTTCTGCCTTTTTTGGTGTTTTTTGATTGTTTTTGTTTGTTTGTAAACGCCTCTGTAAGCCACTATTTACGAGGCTTTGTTGCTTAATGCCATTTTTTGTCAGTTATGTAGCTGCTTTTTGTCATTGTTGAATTTTGGTCCGCAACTAGTATTTAAACATAACTAAAAACAACAGCCGGATAAGAAATAGAAGAGGCAGTTATGAAAGTACTGGTCGCTGTAAAGCGTGTCATAGATTACAACGTCAAAGTGCGCGTTAAAGCAGATAGCAGTGATGTTGATCTGGCCAATGTAAAAATGGCCCTGAACCCTTTCTGTGAAATCGCAGTGGAAGAAGCAGTACGTCTTAAAGAGGCGGGCACTGCGGATGAAGTTGTTGTGGTTTCTATTGGTAGCAAAAGCTGTGAAGAGCAGATTCGAACTGCACTGGCACTGGGTGCTGACCGCGGTATTCGTATCGAGACTGAAGATGCACCGGATTCACTTTCCGTTGCCAAGCTCTTGGAAAAAGTCGTTGAGAAAGAAGCACCAGGTCTGGTGATTCTGGGCAAACAGGCGATCGATTCAGACAATAACCAGACCGGTCAGATGTTGGCTGCGCTTCTGGATCGTCCACAAGGTACGTTCGCCTCTGAAGTTAACGTATCGGGTGACAGTGTTCAGGTAACCCGTGAAGTCGATGGCGGCCTGCAAACAGTTGAATTGGCCATGCCAGCCATTGTGACTACAGACCTGCGTCTTAACGAGCCACGTTATGCAGCCTTGCCAAATATCATGAAAGCAAAACGTAAACCTCTGGAAGTACTGAGCCCGGATGATCTGGGTGTCAGTGTCGGCAGTAATCTCACTCTACTTCGCGTAGAGCCACCTGCAGAACGTCAGGCAGGTATTAAGGTCGGCTCGGTGGATGAGCTGGTAGAGAAACTGCGCAACGAAGCCAAAGTGATTTAAGGAGGTTGAGTGATGACTACGTTGGTAATAGCTGAACACGATAACAAAGAACTTAAACCGGTTACCTTAAACACACTGGCGGCTGCTCAGGCGATTGGTGGGGATGTTCACCTGCTGGTGGCGGGTAGCGGTTGCGGTAGTGTGGCTGAGGCTGCGGCGCAGATCCCAGCAGTAAGTAAAGTACTCACTGCGGATAGCCCGGCATATGAACATCAGCTGGCAGAAAATGTCAGCAAACTGGTTCTGAGCATTGCTGCGGATTACAGCCACATTCTCGCGTCTGCGACCACAACCGGTAAGAACTTCCTGCCACGGGTTGCTGCGCTGCTGGATGTAAACCAGATCTCAGACATCATCTCTGTAGAGGCGGATGATACGTTCAAACGTCCAATCTATGCAGGTAACGCAATTGCCACTGTGCAGTCGGCTGATGCTGTCAAAGTCATTACCGTGCGCGGTACCGCTTTTGATGCGATTGAAAACAGCGGCGGCTCAGCTGAAATCTCCACTGTAGGCGAATCCTGTGATGCGGGTATTTCCAGCTTTGTCGGTGAAGAACTGGCGGAAAGTGACCGTCCGGAACTGACTGCAGCATCCGTAGTGGTATCCGGTGGTCGCGGTATGGGCAACGGCGAGAACTTTGACCTGCTTTACAAAGTGGCAGACAAACTCGGCGCTGCAGTGGGTGCATCCCGAGCCGCAGTTGATGCAGGTTTTGTCCCTAACGATATGCAGGTAGGCCAGACCGGCAAGATGGTTGCACCGGATCTGTACATCGCGGTGGGTATATCCGGTGCCATTCAGCATCTGGCAGGCATGAAGGACTCCAAAATCATTGTTGCGATCAACAATGATGAAGAAGCCCCAATCTTCCAGGTGGCAGATTATGGTCTGGTGGCAGACCTCTTTGAGGCAGTACCCGAGTTAGAGGGCAAGTTGTAAGCCCTCAATGAATTCCAAAGTGCCTCGTGAAAACGGGGGCAAAAATAAAAATTAGACGGAGCAACTTAGATGCTTTTCGAAGGAAAATCGATTCAGGTTCAGCCGGTCGAAAACGGAATCTACGAAGTGGTTTTTGACCGCAAAGATGATGCCGTTAACAAACTTGACCGTACCACCACTGCAGAACTGCATGAAGCCGTGGCTGTATTGCAGGCGATTGATGACCTGCAGGGCGTTATTTTTACCAGCGCCAAAGAGAGTTTTATTGTCGGTGCCGATATCACCGAGTTCATGGGCTTCTTCACACAGGAAGACGATGTACTGATTGCCGGTTTAATGGAGACCCACGGTCTGTTAAATCAGATCGAAGACCTAAAAGCCCCCACCGTTACAGCAATTAACGGACTTTGCCTCGGTGGTGGGTTTGAGGTCGCCCTGGCGACAGATTACAGAGTACTGGGTGATCAGGCCAAAGTGGGCCTGCCTGAAGTAAAACTGGGTATCTTCCCCGGTTGGGGCGGCACCATTCGTCTGCCTCGTCTGATCGGTGTTGATAACGCGAATGAGTGGATCTGCGCAGGTGTCGAAAAACGTGCCGATGCAGCGCTTAAAGATGGCGCGGTTGATGCGGTAGTGACCACAGCACAGGTACGTGAAGCCGCGCTGGATCTGTTGAAAGGCTGTATTTCCGGCAAGTTTGATTATCAGGCCCGTCGTGATGAGAAGAAGAGCCCGATCAAACTGAATCAGGTTGAGCAGATGATGGCGTTTGAATCCGCTAAAGGTGTCATCGGTGGTAAGGCGGGTCCTCACTATCCAGCACCTATGGCAGCTCTGAAAACGGTTCAGAAGCATGCCAACCTGCCACGTGAAAAAGCCAACGAAGTGGAAGCGAAAAATTTCGTCAAAGTGGCTAAAACAGATGTCTGCGCATCACTGGTGGGCCTGTTCCTTAAAGATCAGTATGTGAAAAAAGTCAGCAAAAGCTTTGAGAAACAAGCAGAACCTGTTGCCAAGGCTGCCGTACTGGGTGCCGGTATTATGGGCGGCGGTGTTGCGTATCAATCCGCGGTTAAAGGCACGCCAATCCTGATGAAGGATATTAACGAGGGTGCCCTGCAACTGGGTCTGGATGAAGCCACTAAACTGCTGAACAAACGTGTATCCCGCGGTCGTATGGATGCCATGAAAATGGCAGGCGTACTGAACAAGATCACCCCAACACTGAACTACGGTGATTTCGGTAACGTTGATCTGGTGGTTGAAGCGGTAGTTGAACATCCTAAGGTTAAAAAAGCGGTTCTCGCAGAAGTTGAAGAACAGCTACAGGAAGGCGCGATCCTGACCTCCAACACATCAACGATCTCGATTACAGAGCTGGCTACGGCTCTGAAAAAACCTGAAAACTTCTGCGGTATGCACTTCTTTAACCCCGTGCATCAGATGCCGCTGGTTGAGGTTATCCGCGGTGAGAAATCTTCGGAAGCAGCCGTTGCGCGTACCGTCGCTTATGCAAAAGCGATGGGTAAAACCCCAATTGTTGTGAATGACTGCCCAGGCTTCCTGGTTAACCGAATTCTGTTCCCGTATTTCGGTGGCTTTACGGCCCTGATGGAAGATGGCGCAGACTTCAGGCAGATCGACAAAGTGATGGAAGGGTACGGCTGGCCAATGGGCCCAGCGTATTTGCTCGACGTTGTTGGCATCGATACCGCACACCACGCCGATGCGGTGATGGCGGTAGGTTATCCAGATCGCATGAGCCATGAAGGCGAAAACGTGATCGACCGTATGTTCAAACTGGAGCGTTTCGGCCAGAAGAACAACAAAGGTTTCTACCAGTACGAGCTGGATCGTAAAGGTAAGCCTAAGAAGATCGTTGATGAAGAAGTGCCTGCACTGCTGGAAGGTATTGCTGCAGATACACGCGAATTCAGCGATGAAGAGATTATCGAACGCATGATGATTCCACTGTGTATCGAAACGGTTCGTTGTCTTGAAGATGGTATCGTTGCCAGCCCCGCTGAAGCCGAT
The DNA here is from genome assembly GCF_013282935.1 of Marinobacterium sp. xm-d-579. NCBI lineage: Bacteria > Pseudomonadati > Pseudomonadota > Gammaproteobacteria > Oceanospirillales > Oceanospirillaceae > Marinobacterium > Marinobacterium sp. xm-d-579. Next base: position 297,575 of record NZ_WBYP01000001.1, on the reverse strand, counting down.
ATGGGTCTGATCTACGGTATCGGCTTCCCTCCATTCCGTGGTGGTGCTCTGCACTATCTGGATCAGATCGGTCTGGATAACTTCGTTGCAATGGCTGCTAAATATGAATCTCTGGGTCCGCTGTACCAGCCAACAGAGAAAATGAAGCAGATGGCAGCTGCTGGCGAAAAATACTTTTCTGAAAGTGCACAGGATTAAGGGGTAAAGACAGATGAACTTGAAACCAAATGACGTAGTAATCGTTGACGGTGTTCGTACCCCAATGGGTAAATCGAAAAACGGTTCGTTCCGAAATGTTCGTGCCGAAGCACTGTCAGCCGCAGTAATGAAAGGTCTGCTGGATCGTAATCCAGCAGTTAAAGGCGGTGATATCGAAGATATCATGTGGGGTTGTGTAAACCAGACTAAAGAACAGGGCTTCAACATTGGCCGTAACGCTGCTGTTCTGGCAGGCATTCCTCACACGGTAGCAGCGCAGACCATCAACCGATTGTGTGGTTCTTCCATGGCAGCGTTGCATGCAGCAGCACAGGCGATCATGACTGGCAACGGTGATATCTTCATCGCTGGTGGTGTTGAACACATGGGCCATGTTTCCATCATGCACGGTGTGGATATCAATCCGGAAATGTCTAAGCAGGTAGCGAAAGCTGCAATGATGATGGGGGTAACTGCGGAAATGCTGGGCAAGATGAACGGCATCAGCCGTCAGATGCAGGATGAGTTTGGTGCTCGTTCTCACCGCCTGGCTCACGAAGCGCACCTAAAAGGTCTGTGGGATAGCGAGATCATCCCTGTAGAAGGTCATGATGAAAACGGTTTTAAATCTCTTCTGGAAGCAGATGAAGTCATCCGTCCTGAGACTACCGTTGAAACCCTGGGTGCTCTGAAGCCAGTGTTCGTACCTAAAGTAGGTACAGTAACTGCGGGTACGTCTTCTGCATTCTCTGATGGCGCATCGGCGCTGCTGGTGATGTCGGCGGCTAAAGCTGAAGAGTTGGGCCTGACACCACGTGCGCGCATTGTGAGTATGGCAGTTGCTGGTTGTGACCCATCCATTATGGGTTACGGCCCGGTACCGGCCACTCAGAAAGCACTGAAACGTGCGGGTCTCTCCATCGAAGATATCGACTATGTCGAGCTCAACGAAGCGTTTGCAGCACAAGGCCTCTCTGTCCTAAAAGGTCTGAAATTGCTCGATAAGATGGAAGACAAAGTAAACCTCAAAGGTGGTGCAATTGCACTGGGTCACCCTCTGGGCTGCTCCGGTTCCCGTATCACCAACACGCTGATGAACGTACTGGAACAGAACGATGGCACATTAGGTCTGGCGACCATGTGTATTGGTATGGGCCAGGGTATTTCCACCATCATAGAGCGTGTTTAACCCAGCCCTAACTCTTTCTTGCAACACTCGCTTTTCGCTATTTGCCCCGCATTTGCGGGGCTTTTCATTTAATATTGCCTAAAATCAGGCGATAGAATCAGAAAGCAATTTTAACCAACTCACACTCATGTAAGGATTACCCACAGTATCCAAGAGGAAGGCTAATGGCGCTCTACATTATCCCAGTTCATCGCCACTAGTTTGCTAGACACCTCTCAGCCATAGAAAATGGCTTTTAAAGAGGTGCTTATGAGCAACAAACGTTATCCCGAAGAGTTCAAAATCGAAGCGGTTAAACAGGTCACTGACCGAGGCTACAGCATTGCAGATGTGGCTAATCGGCTCGATGTTACAACCCACAGCCTTTATGCCTGGGTCAAGAAGTACGGCCCCGATTCAGCCGAGTATAAAGCGAAGTCAGATGAGCAGTTAGAGATACGCCGCCTCAAGAAAGAACTGAAGCGAGTCACTGAAGAGCGAGATATATTAAAAAAAGCGGTGTACTTCGCCAACCAGTCCGATTGAGGTAAACCTTTATCCGTGATCATCATAAGGATTGGCCCGTACGCCAGCTCTATTCATTACTGGATGTGCATCCTAGTGGGTATTACGCATGGCGTAAGCAGCCTTCTTCCAGGCGCTATGCAGCAGATCAACGGCTCACTGGATTGATCAAGCAGTACTGGCTGGAGTCAGGTGGTTTGTATGGCTATCGGAAGATCCATAGTGATCTGCGCGAGTATGGTGAAACCTGTGGCCCCAATAGAGTTTATCGGCTCATGCGGTTAGCTGGGTTGAAGGTTCATATTGTTACTCCGAACCGACTACAGCAGCAATTCAGTGTCGCTGCCCCTAATAAAGCTTGGGTAACAGATATCACCTATATCAAAACCCATGAGAGGTGGCTGTATTTGGGTGTTGTCGTTGACCTGCTCTCAAGAAGGGTGATTGGATGGTCAATGCAATCCTGTATCACAAAGCAACTGGTGCTAGATGCGTTGCTCATGGCTGTATGGCGACGTAATCCTCAGTCAGAGGTAGTCGTTCATTCTGGTCAGGGAAGTCAGTACACAAGCTATGATTGGCAATCCTTTTTAGAGATACATGGCCTAAAAGGCAGTATGAGCCGACGAGATAACTGCCACGACAATGCCGTTGCTGAGAGCTTTTTCCAACTACTGAATCAGAAAGAATCCGCGGCAAGGTTTATGCAACCAGAGAAGATCCACGCAGTGATATCTTTGAATACATAGAGCTGTTTTACAACAGCAAACGATGTCATGGTTTTAATGATCAGCTATCACCGAAAGAGTATGAAAACCGATATGAAAAACGGCTGCTGAGTGTCTAAAGAACTAGTGGCGATTCAAATTTATATAAAGGGGAGAGCAAAATCATTTGGAGTTTGGTTTTCTATCCAAACTCTATCGTGTTTGATTTTGCTCTTTTCACCAGCCTGCACACCTTTAAACTCTAAATATTCTAGGGCTCTACTTTGTTGCTCGTCTTACCGTAAGGATTAAGCAGGCAGGCAATCGCCGGTAACAGAATCAGCGCACCCAGCATGTTCCAAATAAACATAAAGGTCAGCAGGATACCCATATCCGCTTGGAATTTGATGGGTGATAGTACCCATAGGACCACACCAATACCTAACGTTAGGCCGGTGAAGGCAACTGATTTACCGGTGCTCTGCAGGGTTTCCAGATAAGCTGCAGCGAGGCTATGGCCTTGTTCCAGATAGGTTTTCATCTTCGAATAGATATAGATACCGTAGTCGACCCCAATACCTACACCCAGAGCAATTACAGGCAGGGTAGCGACTTTAACGCCAATACCCAGTTGGGCCATCAATGCCTGACAAAGAACGGATGTCAGTGCCAGCGGCGCGATGATGCAGATCACTGTGCTGATGGATCGGAAGGTCAGCAGGCAGAGAATACTGACGACGGAATATACCCAGATCAGCATTTCGTACTGGGCGTCTTCAATCACTTCATTAGTTGCGGCTTCGAAACCCGCTTTACCCGCGGCCATCAGGAACTCGATACCTTCAACCTGATGGTTGTTGGTAAAGTCTTCTACGGCAGCGGTGATGGTTTTCAGGGTCTCGGCTTTGTGATCATCCAGGAAAACGATGACTGGCAGTAGAGAGCAGCTACTGTTCATCAGACCTGCCGGAACGTAAGCCAGAGAGGCGTTGATTACGAACTGGTTGCGGCTGACAGAGCGCCATTTCAGGTTCCATTCGTTAAGGCCCGCAGTTACCCGCTCAGAGACATCAGTTAAGGATATGCTGGATTGCACCCCTTCAATGCCTTGCAGGTAGAACTGGAAGCGGTCAACCAGTGACAGGGTCTGGAAACTGCTGCACTGTTCCTCTTCAGTTGCGACCATCACCACAAAGACATCGCTGGAAGTGGAGTAGTTGTCGGTGATAAAGGCGTTATCCAGATTGTAACGGGAGTCCAGCCGTAGTTCTGGTGCGCCTTTATCCAGATCACCGATCTTCAGATCTTGACTGAAGTATAAACCGCCAACCAGCATAAACAGGGCAACGGTAATCGCCATGGTGGCACCTTTAGGTGTGGCGAATACAGAGAACATGCGCCAGTGAGAGTTCTCTTTTGCAATATTGCATTTTGCCCGGGCGATCGCATTTTTACCCACACCTACATAGCTCATCAGCAGTGGCAGTAGCATCAGATTGGTCAGTACGATTACTGCAACACCAACCGATGCTGCGACTGCCAGATCCTGAATCACCTGAATCTGAATCACCATCAGTGTAATAAACCCAATACCGTCTGAGATCAGGGCTGTGAGTCCGGGAATATAGATGGTTTTAAATGCATGGCGCGATGCCTGAATCTTATCGGCGCCATTGGTTGCGGATTCCAGAGTGATTGTATTTACAATCTGCACACCGTGGCTGACTGCAATGGCAAAGACCAGAAACGGCACAAGCATGGAGTAGGGGTCGATGCCATAGCCGAGCATTTTGAGCAGCCCCAGCTGCCAGATAACCGCAGCAAGGGAACAGATTAGTGGCACAATCGTACCCATAACACTGCCGGAGTAGAGATAGAGCAGGGCCAGGGTAATCAGAATAGCCACGGCAAAGAACAGAGCCACTTCAGTCGCACCATCAATCAGATCACCGACGATTTTGGCAAACCCGGTGATGTGAATATCGACGGCGTCTGAGCTGTATTTATCACGAATCAGCTCTTCAACCTGTTCCGAAAAGCTCTGGTAGTTAAGGCGTTCACCGGTATCCGGGTGCTTATCAAACAGCGGCACCTGAACCATCGCAGAGCGGAAATCGTTAGCAACCAGAATACCTACCTGACCGGAACGCAGAATGTTAGTCCGTACCTGTTCCAGACTTTGCTCGGAACCGTCGTATTTGGCGGGAATAACCGGGCCGCCGACAAAACCTTCTTCGGTAACCTCGGTCCAGCGGACGTTAGGGGTCCAGATAGATTTCAGGGCGGAGCGGTCGACACCGGGAATGAAAAACAGATCATCGGTAACGTTTTTCAACGTTTCCTGAAATTCTGCTGTGAAGATATCCCCATCTTTTGCAGCCACCACCACACGGATACTGTTGCCTAATCCGGCAAGGTCATCGCGGTAGTTGATATAGTTCTCAACATAGGGATGCGAGGATGGGATCATCTTGATAAAGCTGGCATCCGGGCGGATCTGGCTTGCTTGCCAGCCCAGAATCACAGTAGCAATCAGGAACAGGCCCAGTACCAGTTTGCGATGTGTATAGAGAAAGTATTCGGCCAGGCGTTCACTGGTCTGGATAGGCCACAAAAGCAGAGCGGATAGCTTGTTCATTGTGCAGCCTCCTTACCAATAAGCGATAGGTGCACAATGCCGGTTTCACCGGTAATCACCAGTGAATCAGCCACCTGTGTCAGGGACGTAAATGTTCGCAGCTGACGTTTACCCAGAGGCTCAAATCCAGTGCCTTTCTGGCGCAACAGCGTGCCGCCCTGACCGACCATAATAATCTGGTCATCCACCACAATGGCATCGTTGATGGTGGCTGCGACCGGCAGCTCAACACTTTGCCAGTTCTGGTTTTGATCATCAAAACGGAAAGTGTTCCCACGTAAACCCATGATGTACAAAGAATCCGATTCTGCTGCTGAGAAGAAGGAACCATCGTAAGGAGAATCAAGGTTGAGCCAACTTTCACCATTATCATCACTGGCGAGCAGAAGTCCGGCTTCACCGAGAATGAGCAGACGGCCTGATTTAAGCTGATAGATGCGGTTAAGGTGGAAACCTTCCGGGTTTGGTAGCTCATGCCCTATAAACTGCCAGTTTTGTCCCGCATCTCTGGTTTCGAGCATCGTACCGTAGGCACCGATCAGGAAACCGTGGCTGGAATTCAGAAACAGCATATCCAGCAGGGGTGAAGTTGGTCCTTCTTCCTGTGCGATGACAGCATCATCCAAGGCATATTCGGTATCTTCAATCTGTTCGGGTGTGAAGTCATCGGTTGTCATGGAACCGAGCAGATTTTCAAGAGCCGTGATTCGTAACTGGTTAATGTCGTTACCGCTAAGAACGGATTTCCAACTGGAGCCACTATCGGTGGTTTTAAGCACTAGACCATCGTGACCAATCGCCCAGCCAGTCTGAGTATCCGTGAATTTAATACTGGTCAGCAGTGCGCTGGCAGGTACTGATGCCTGATGCCACTTCTTGCCCTGATCATCCGAGTAAACGATGACGCCTTGCTCTCCGGCAGCAACCAGTCTTTTACCTGTATTAGCGACGGATAACAGCAGTGACTTTTCAGCACCTTCGCGGGTGAGGGCTGAAGTAGACAGACGGTCTGACGTCAGTTGTTCTGAGGCCGAAGATGGAGATAGAGGTGTAAATAGTGAGCAGAGTATCAGTAACGAACTGCCAGTAATTCTTTTGAGCATCTGATAACCAGTAATTATTTTTATATTTGGTGGCCCTTCCTGATGATTCTGAAAGGTTACCTGCATCATGCTTTATTAGGTATAGAATCGCCAATAACAAAAGTCACCAGTTTTTATGACATTATTTTTCAAACCCTGCTTAGGTGCTTGAATTACTGTGAAAATTGATAGGGAAAAAGGTGGCGTTTACGGTCATAAAAAAGGGCAGGGTTGTTCAAAACCGCTGCCCTTTATAGGTGGAGTGGGTGTTTAAATTGTTGCAGCCAACTGCGTGCCCTGATGAATCGCGCGTTTGGCATCCAGCTCCGCAGCCACATCAGCACCGCCGATCAGATGGACCGGCACATCTTTAATCTGGTCAGCCAGATCACGTTTAGGCTCCTGCCCAGCACAGATAATGACATTATCAACTTCCAGTAATTGCGGTTCGCCATCGACCAGCAGGTGTAAGCCCTGATCATCGATCTTCTGGTACTCACATTTGTTGAGCATTTTCACACCTTTCTTGGCGAGATCGGTACGATGTATCCAGCCGGTTGTTTTACCCAGACCGCTGCCGACCTTGCTTTTCTTACGTTGCAGCAGGAACACCTCTCGAGCAGCCGGTTCAAAGACAGGTTTCATGTTCTCTACACCGCCTCGGGCGTTCATGCTCATATCCACTCCCCATTCTTGCATAAAGGCGGAGATGTTCTGGCTGGTGGATTCACCCTGATGCACCAGTACTTCGGAGATATCAAAACCAATACCGCCTGCGCCGATAACCGCGACTTTCTGACCAACCTCAGCACCCTTCATAACATCCAGATAGCTGAGCACTTTCTGGTGGTTAACACCCTCAATATCCGGGGTGCGGGGGCTAATGCCAGTGGCAAGTACAACCTGATCGAATCCGCCTACCTGAAGTGTTTCTGCAGTTACTTTAGTGTTTAGCTGAAGGTTTACTCCCGTAAGCTCAATCTGCTTACCGAAATAACGCAAGGTTTCATAGAACTCTTCTTTACCCGGTATGCGCTTGGCAATATTGAACTGGCCACCGATCTCGGATGCTGCATCAAACAGAGTGACATTGTGGCCGCGTTGAGCGGCGGTGGTGGAAAAGGCTAAACCGGCTGGCCCTGCACCGACTACTGCAATGTTCTTAATATCGGTGGCTGGGGTAATCACCAGTTCTGTTTCATGACAGGCACGCGGGTTAACCAGGCAGCTAGTCAGTTTGCCAACGAAAACGTGATCCAGACAAGCCTGATTGCAACCGATGCAGGTGTTGATCTCATCGGCTCTGTTTTCGGTCGCTTTTTTCACGAATTCCGGGTCTGCCAGAAAAGGACGGGCCATAGAGACCATATCCGCATCACCACGGGCCAGGACCTCTTCAGCCACATCGGGCATATTGATTCGGTTTGAGGTGATGACCGGAACATTAAGTGCCTTACGCACCTTGGCTGTCACCCAAGTGAATGCAGCACGAGGTACCTTTGTGGCAATAGTGGGAATGCGGGCTTCATGCCAGCCGATGCCGGTATTGATGATGGTGGCACCGGCTTGTTCAATCGCCAGTCCAAGTTGAACGATCTCTTCGTAGCTGCTACCGCCTTCAACCAGATCCAGCATGGAAAGGCGGTAGATAATGATAAAGTCAGTACCGACGGCTTCACGCACCCTTCGAACGGTTTCCAGAGCAAAGCGGATACGCTGGTCATATTCACCCCCCCAGCCATCATCGCGCTGGTTGGTGCGTGCGGCAATAAACTGGTTAATCAGATAGCCCTCTGACCCCATAATTTCGACACCGTCATATCCAGCTTCCTTAGCCAGCGAGGCACAGTTCACAAAATCTCTGATCTGTTGCTCAATATCGTCTTCCGAAAGCTCTTTGGGTGGGAATGGGTTGATCGGTGCCTGAATCGCAGAGGGCGCAATTGGCTGAGGGTTGTAGGCATAGCGGCCCGTATGCAGGATCTGCATACAGATCTTGCCACCTTCCTGATGTACCCGATCCGTCACGATGCGGTGGTTTTTTACATCTTCTGATGAAGCCATTTGCGCAGCATGACCATGCACAGCACCTTCCTTGTTTGGACCTATGCCTCCGGTTACGATCAGGGCGACGCCACCACGGGCACGTTCTGCGTAGAACTCAGCCATACGTTCAAATCCATTGGGTGCTTCTTCAAGGCCCAGATGCATAGAACCCATCAGGACACGGTTTTTCAGAGTGGTGAAACCCAGATCCAGGGGCTGTAAAAGATTAGGGTAGGCTGTTGTCGTCATTCTTAGTATCTCTTTATCGTTATTGTTTTAGTCGGCAGCTTGAAGTGGCTGGGTTATTTTGCGTAATGGTTCAAATACAGCGGCTTTTCCAGAAACCTTCGCGCTGAAGCTTTGCATCATGTCATTAGGTTGAAACATGCCGGACTGCCAGGTAGCCATGTAACTGAGGCTGTCATGCAGGCTGTGATCCCGAGCATAGTTGATCATCTGCTTGGTGCCAGTGATTGCCAGAGGGGAGTGGGCAGCAATCTGTTGGGCAATGCCCATTACTGCATCCAGCATCGATGCCTGATCCGGGAAGGTCTGATTTACCAGTCCGGATGTTTGAGCTTCCTGAGCATGCATTTTACGTGCGGTATACGCGAGTTCTCGGGCGAGCCCAGACGGTATAAGGCCTGGTAAACGTTGCAGGGTCCCCAGGTCTGCAGTCATGCCCAGCGCCGTCTCTTTTACGGTGAAATAGGCATCCTCAGTGCAGTAACGCATATCAGTGGCACACACCAGATCCAGAGCGCCGCCTATGCAGCCACCCTGAATCGCGGAGATAACCGGAAAGCGTGCGGTTTCCAACACCATAAAACATTCTTGCAGTTGCATAACCAGACGGCGCACAGATTCTGCTCTGCGACCGGCTTCACCATTGAGCAGGCTTTGGTCCGGCTGAGTAAAAACCTCCAGATCCATTCCGGAACAGAAATGTTTGCCCTGAGAACTGATGACCAGTACCCGGGTGTCTCCCTCAATATCCAGCGCTCTGATGGCTTCCGGAAACTCTATCCAGAAGTCCCTGTTCATGGAGTTGCAGGCTTCGGGGCGTTTAAATTCTAGCCGGGCAATGTGGTTCTCAACGGTGAGGTCAAAACAGCTATAGCTCATCTGAAAACAATCCTGTTTAGGTTTTTGTTATTAAACTAGACGGTGTCAAGATAGTGATCTATTTTGACACTGTCAAGATTGGTTGATAGATTGCGTTCATGAACAGTAGAAAAAAACCATATCACCACGGTGATCTCCGGATTACCTTGTTGCAGGCAGCCACGGATCTGATTGCTGAAGGGGGCGTTGAAAGCCTCTCTATCCGCAAACTTGCGGACAAGGCAGGCGTGTCTCGCACTGCGCCTTATCATCACTTCAAAGACAAAAATGAACTGCTTTGCGCAATAGCAGAACAGGGCTTCCATCTTCAGGATCAATTGATTGAAGCCTTGAACGAAAACGCTAAAGAGCTGAATCCTGTAGAGCAGTTTGAGCGCTATGTGATTACCTACATCCGCTTTGCTGATGAGCAACGCGAAACTTATGACCTGATGTATGGCCGCGATATCTGGAAAACCGGAGAACCTACGCAGACATTGCAGGAAGTGTCCCGAAACAGTTTTCGCGTTTTGCTGAACTGGGTTGAAGAGCTGCAAGCCGAGGGCGTTTTTGAACCTTCTTTACCTGCATTGAGGATCGCTCAGTCTGCCTGGGCTTCTATTCATGGTTTGTGTAGGTTGTTTAATGACGGTATCTATGTAAATCGTGAAGATCTGCAGGATATTGCCCGTACATCGGTGCAGTTACTGATTAATCAGAATTACCCGGCAGAGGCAGAAAAGTGATTCAGTTCAGCCATGCTAACGGATTCCCCGGCAGTTGCTATGGCCACTTGTTCAGCTTATTACCTGAGCATGAAGTCAGCTGCGTTGAAAAGATGGGGCACGGGGATTACCCACTGAATGGCAGTCTGCGTAATTACGCGGAGGAACTGATTGCTGAGATCGAACAGCAGCATAATAAGCCCGTAATTGGGGTTGGTCATTCAGCCGGAGCTGTTGTCACCCTGATAGCCGCTGCGTTAAAACCTGAACTTTTTAGACAGGTTATCCTGCTCGATCCGGTGGTATTCAGTAAACGCAAACGTTATGCCTTGAAACTGTGTAAGGCCCTGGGCCTTATGGATCGGATTACTCCTGCCGGAAGAGCCGCTAAAAGGCGGGCTCAGTTTGCCAGTCGTGAAGAAGCGGAAGCTTATTTTGCAGGTAAAAGCCTGTTCAAAGATTTTCATCCTGCATGTTTTGCTGACTATATCAAACACGGTTTAACCGAAAACGAGCAGGGTGTTGAGCTGAGCATCTCAGCAGATATCGAAGCGGATGTTTTTCGCAATGTCTTACTGGATGTACCCCGGTGCCTTAAGCGTGTACGCGGTACTGTCATCTACGGTCGTAAGAGTCATTTGTTTAACCGTCATGATAAACGCTGGTGGCAACGCAACTTTCCTGAAATGAATCTGGTTGCTGTTGATGGCGGCCACCTTTTCCCTCTTGAATCCCCGGAAATCACAGCTGAACTTATTAATTCAGCGCTTTCAAAATAAGCCTGCCCTCGATTCTCCAGTCACCTGTTTATCAGTCATCAGCTATCAGCCATTTGGACTTTGGTAGAGAGTGGTTCTAATTAGGAAAAACTCCTAAAGAAATTTCTGACACAGCGTCTACTATTATTAGATCACGTCAGTAGGAGTGGGTTGATGAAAGCGAGTGTGGATATCCCGGTTGAATGTAACCAGTGTTTAGAGGAAGTCATGCAAGATGCGATGGCAAAAAAAGAACTCGACTGGGAACGTTATGGTCGTGATATGCCTCAATGCAAGGAATGTATACAAGCCCTGAAAGAGGATATGGTAAAAACCACTGGAACAGGATTGAGTTTTAACCCAAGTGAGCAAAGAAGTCAGCAAAGACTGCTGTTACAGCTAATACACTTCAGAATTCAAATGGAAAGCCCTCCATATGAGAGGGCTTTTTGTTGTTACCTTGCTGGAGATAACTTGTTATTTACCCTGTCGACGGATCGCTTGTGGAGTAAAATCTTTATGTTCGAAGCGTTGGGTAAAGTCGAAACCTTCTCCCTCTTCGTTGGTCAAACTACCTACCAGATAACGACCAGACTGCAGGTCATATAAAGCTTCGGCGGTTAACCAAGGTACGTTGGCATCACGATACTGGAACTGATGCGCTTCACCTACACGCCACAGCTCGCCACGGCCATCGTAATGGTCCACTACGGCGATCTGCCAGCTGTCTTCATCGATATAGAAGGTGCGTTTTGCGTAGATGTGGCGTTCGCCTTCTTTCAATGTCGCCTCGACTTTCCAGACACGGTGTAATTCATAACGTGTGAGTTCTGGATTCAGGTGTCCTGGTTTGAGAATGTCTTCGTACTTAAGACCTCGGTCTGCAAGCTTGAAGCTGTTGTATGGGATATACAGCTCCTGTTTGCCAACCAGATTCCAGTTGTAACGGTCAGGTGCGCCGTTAAACAGGTCCAGATTGTCTGTCGTACGCTGACCATCGCTCGCTGTACCCGGAGCATCATAGGCGATCTGAGGAGCCCGACGCACTCTGCGCTGACCTGCATTGTAGGTCCATGCCTGTCGTGGTTGTGTAACCTGATTCATGGTTTCATGAACTAAGAGTACGTTACCGGTCAGACGGGCAGGGGCTTTTACCTGCTGTACAAAGTAGAACAGGATGTTCGCATCTTTGTCCGGGTTTGTGCCGCCTTTGAGGTGAGTTGGCCAGGACATCTTCTCGTTGATTTTAACCGGTGTGAAGCTGCCGTTGGCCTGAACCGGAACCTGCACAAAGGTACGTTCCAAAGCGCCACCACGATAGCGGGTCATATGATTCCAGATTACTTCCAAACCATCGTTCGGGACAGGGAATGGAATGGCAGTGTTAAACCCCTGAAGGCCATTACCACCATCAGTGAGCTGTGCCGTTGTCGCATTGGCTTTAGCCGCGTCATACACTTCCTGAGGCATCGCCGCAGTTCGGTGAGTTGGGTACACCGGGATGCTGAAGGTAGGGTATTTATTCAGCATCGCCAGCTGTCCCGGAGTCAGCTTATCTTTATATTGTTCTGCATTGGCAGCGGTAATCGTAAACAGCGGTTGTTCGTCTGCAAACGGATTGTTGTAGCGATCAGAGCTGCCAGCCAATCCACCGTTCCAGGCTGGAATCGTACCTGCCGTATTACCTGCTTTTTCTGCACCTATCGGCGTGAGTGAAGCACCCAGCTCAGCTGCTTGTTCAGCGGTGGTAGCCGCTAAAAGTGAGCTGGAACTTAGTAATAATGCAGTGCTCAGCAGTAATTTTTTAGTGTTATACATTGATGATCTCTCCATCTGTCTGCTGATAATTAAAATGAAACGCTCGCGCTCAGTGAAATGAAGTCACGATCTTCAATGGAGTTAAAGTTTCCGCCAAAGTAATCCGTGTAAGACAGTGAAACGCTGTATTTATTCAGGTAATCAGCAGTCAGGCTCAGGCCCAGTGTTTTCTCATCTTCATTGAACGCGGGGCCAGGCTGTGGACCGTAACCTTTGAGACCGTGTTTAAAACTGATCTGTGGAGACAGGTTTACCCCAGCAAATGCATTTGGGTAGCTCAGGTTTGCACGAACGGCATAACCAAAGGAATCCTGAGTTACAAAACCATCGGTTTCACCTGCTTCATAACCGAATGCACCATTACGACCGTATTTCAGTGCATCAGCGCTTTCATCTAGACCATGAACATGGGTCCACGACAATTCCCCAATCAGATCTAAACGGCTAGCGCCAAGAACCTGGTCGTAAAATTTGATAAATGTAGTTTGAACCTGCGTTATATCAAATTCAGAATATCCCTGAATTTCTCCACCCAAGCCCGCTTCAGAAACTAAAGCATCTGCCGCCGCGTTGCCTGAGGCTTCTGCACCAAGAGCCGGAGTATGTTGTCGCAAAATGGCTGCTACAAGAAGAGGACCGTTTATCTGAACAGGCGCATCGCGTTTATGGCTAATCTCACCGGACCATGCAATATCACCGATATTGGTATTGAAACTCATACCAATCATCTCGATGTCTTCGGGATAGCTTGTGAAGTATGTTGTATCTACAAGGGTGCCAGTTGCGATTGCGGATGCTACATCTTCACCACTGCCTATGTTGTCTAGAAATGTTCTGGCATAAGTTGCTGCATTAGTTGAAGTGTTGATTGCGCTCGTCACAGGTAGACGGCTATGATACTTCGCAAAGTAGACACCAAACTCGGTATTGTTCAGGTTTTCTGCAAAGTAGCGAGCAGAGAAACCAAACTGGCCGTCATCATCAGCTTCACGTCTGCCGTCAGCATTGCGATAAATGACAGGATCAAAGCCAAACGCACGGGTCGCGATTGTAGGTGTGTAGTATTGCTGATCAGTCAGTGGCAGAGTTATGCGTATCCCATCACAGCCCTCGGCAGCAAAATCAATATTAGAGAAATAAGTGCCGCAACCATCAATTGCGGTTGGTTCCCACTCGATCTGGTAGAAGCCTTCAATGCTCAGGTTGTCTGTCACACCCAGAGAGGCAAAGGCCATATTAACAGGCAGCAGGCCTTCTTTAACTTCTGCGCCTGGACGACGGAATGCGTTTACGTCAAATGGGTTGATCGAGTTCAGACCGCCTTGAATAAAGGTGCTCTCACCCCAGTTTATGACCTGACGACCAATGCGGAGGTCAAGTGGCTTTTCGCTTTCACCAATATCAAAGCCAGCGAAGACGTAGGCATCTAAGATCTCAAAACCAGAGAACTTGGAGAAGTCGTTAAAGTCTGAATCGTTCAGAGTTGTATCGGGCGTATATCCATTTGGTGAATGACCATGGGAGCGGTTGCCATCTTCCAGTTCTGCATCGTACCAGTATTTTGCGCGTCCAAAGAAACCTACATTATCTTTGCGTAGCTCCAGGTCGTGTACGCCTTTGACAATTTGAGTGAAAGTTTCACCCTTGGAGAAGTTCTGGTTGCCATCATCATAACTACCTGAACCACGGCTCTGGCCGCCATTAAAGGTCGAAATCAGTTTGGAAGAAGGATCATCCATACGCCAGCTTGAACCGACAGAGATTTGAGAGTCAAAACGTCCTTCAATTTCTCCCAGATTAAATTCAATCGCCTGAGCTTGGCTCATGAAAACTACACTGCCTACGAGGGTAGGCAGAAGACGGCGTGAGAATGCCGGGGATTGGTTTTTGCTGCGCCGCAAAATCCGGTTTTTTATTGCCATTTCGTTCACCTGACTTCTTATTTTTCTAAAAGGTTCTGACTATATATTTATAGATTTTAGTCAAAACATCCAAAAATACTGAATAAATAGAGGGTTAAAGCTCTATATGCAGGTTTTTGGATGTTAGTAATCATTGTCGGTCTTAAAACAGTTCTCAATGACAATTGCCGCCAAGCTTAGTAACAAATTTGTTCTTTAGGGTTGAAAAAAATGACCTTAAGTGCCAAAAATAAAAATGGGAAGTGCGTTTCTGGTTAACAAAAAACAGGTTAGAGAAGCAATGGAACGTAAGATAACGGTTCCTGCTGGCTACGTGCGGCAGTTACTGAAACTGGTTGAAGAGCAGGGTTATAGTGTTGATGAACTGCTGAACTATGTTGGTATCGATTCAAGCATGATTGATACCCAAACAGAGTTTCCGGCGGATAAGTTTGGACTGTTGTATCAGCGAATCTATTACATTGCGCAGGATGAATATTTTGGCATGTTGAGTGGAGGAAAGGTGCCTAATGGTACCTTCCGGATGATGTGCCATTGCCTGATTCACTGTAAAACTCTTGAACACGCCATCTATCGTGCCAGTGATTTCCATGAAATTTGTCGTGGCACTCAGGTCAAACCTTTTCTGGTGAGAAAAGGCCGATACGCCAAGGTTTCTTTCACCACTACTGATGCCTCTGGAATGGATCTGGAGGAACTGTTGAAGGATTCTACACCGGAAAAAATTCGGACCTCTTTGTCGATGTGGCATCACTTCTTATGTTGGTTGCTGGGCGCCCGACTGGACTTGAAAGCGGCCTATCTGTCATTTCCGGAACCTGAAGATATCTCCTTATACAAAACCGTTTTCCAGTCTGAAGTTAAATTCGATCAGCACGATAACGCAATTGTTTTCCCAGCAAGATTCCTCGATTACCCCATCGTCCAGACCCCGGATACGTTGCGAAGCTTTCTGAAAACGGCCCCTTATCAGTTGATTGTGATGGTAGATGACGATGCCAGTCTGAAGGCTCAGGTAGTTGCTCTGATTGGTAAGGATTTCAGCCAGGAGTTGCCGAGTGCAGAAGACATTGCCTACAGGCTGCACATGTCATTTTCCACCTTGAGACGGAGATTACTTGAGGAAGATACTTCCTATCAAAAAATTAAGGATGAATGCCGCAAAATGGCAGCTTTGAATTATATGAATTCACCGCAGCTTTCGATTAATGATGTGGCCGGCTTGATGGGCTTTGAGGAGCCATCGGCATTTTTCCGATCCTTCAAAAAATGGACCGGGATGACACCGGGTGAATATCGCCGCAGTGACACCTATTGCCAGCAATTAGAGCAAACATAAACCGCGCTGAGGCCTATAATTGCTGAGTTTTTATAGCGTATGAATTTTTTTGTCAGTAGATAAGGCTTGAATTGTTATTGTTTGGGGCGTGCTCTGAGAAGATCATGAATTAAGCATTTCCCAAATGTAAAAACGCTTTCGAAGAATAATAAAAGCAGGCCGGAATGTATTCAGGCTTGCGAGGAACGGAGCAACATGAGCGATGAGTGAGTATCGTTTTCCTTATCAGGATGCATTGTTTGTATTAAATGACTTGGTGGGTCTTGAACAGATTTGTCATCAGGCAGGGCTTGATGAATTCGCTGAAGGCCTTGGTGAAGCTGTGCTTGATGAAGCGGCTAAGCTGGGCGAAGAGCAACTGGCCCCACTTAACCGGGTAGGCGATCTGAAGGGTGCAACCCTTGCTGATGGTAATGTTCAGCAAACCGAGGGTTTTTCTGAGGCTTACCAGCAGTTTTGTGAGGGTGGCTGGCCATCTCTGGCGGGCAACCCGGAATTTGAAGGGCAGGGGTTGCCTTTATCACTGTCTGTTGCTGTGAATGAAATCTGGCAGTCTGCAAACCTTGGTTGGGCGCTTTGCCCGTTGCTGACTCAGGGGGCAATTGAAGCGATTGAAACCCATGGTAGCGAAGAGTTGCAGAATACCTACCTGCCTAAACTGATCAGCGGTGAGTGGACAGGTACCATGAACCTGACTGAACCCGATGCCGGCACCGATCTGGCCGCTCTGAAAACCAGAGCCGTCCCTGAAGGTGATCATTACCGTATCACCGGACAAAAAATCTTTATCACCTGGGGTGATCATCAGATGACAGACAATATCGCTCATCTGGTATTAGCCCGGTTACCGGATGCGCCAGCAGGCGTGAAGGGTATCTCTCTGTTTGTTGTGCCTAAGTTCATGCTGGATGCAGAGGGTAATATCACTGACCAAAGAAACGATGTGGCCCCTGTTGCTCTGGAGCATAAGCTGGGTATTCATGGCAGCCCGACCTGTGTCATGAGTTTTGGTGATAACGGCGGTGCAGTGGGTTATCTGGTGGGTGCTGAGAACAATGGTCTCGCATGCATGTTTACCATGATGAACGATGCTCGTCAGGCAGTAGGATTACAGGGGTTGGCAATATCTGAGCGCGCATACCAGCATGCGCTGGCGTATGCCAAAGACCGTATCCAGGGAACCCTTCGGGATGGTTCTCGCATCAGCATCATTAAACACCCGGATGTACGTCGTATGTTACTGCAGATGAAATCGGGTACTCAGGCAATGCGGGCCCTTGCATATGTGGCGCGAGCAGAAGCTGATCGCGCTAAAAATGCGCAGGATGAAGAGACAAAAGCGATTCACCATGCACGTACCGAACTCTACACCCCAATTGTAAAGGGTTGGATGACTGAGTTGTCTCAGGAGCTCACCTATCTGGCTGTGCAGGTTCATGGCGGTATGGGTTTTATTGAGGAAACCGGGGTTGCGCAGCATTACCGTGATGCACGTATCCTGACCATTTACGAAGGCACAACAGGCATTCAGGCTCTTGATCTGATTGGCCGTAAGACCCTCATAGATAAAGGTGCGGCGCTATCTGCATTGCTGGAAGAGATTAAAGCTGATCTGGATGGCATCAACTCCGAAGCCATGAGCGCTATTGTAAAAGCGGTAGATTCAGCTCTCGATGATGCTGATGTTGCGCGTAAGTGGGTACTTGATAAAGGAGCTAAAGACCCCGCTGCAGCAGGCGCTGCCAGCGTGAACTTCATGATGTTACTGGGTTACCTATGCGGTGGCTGGTTGATGGCGAAGTCCGCGGCTATTGCAGAAGGCAAGCTAGGGGCACCTGATGCAGATAAAGATTTCCTCGAGAGTAAAATCGTCTGTGCGCGTTTTTATGCTGAACAGTTATTACCAAGAACCGGCGCTCTTCTTAAGGCGATGCAGAGCGGTGGTGAAGCGGTAATGGCGCTTTCTGAAGATCAGTTTTAAGCAATAACAGCATAAGTGAGGTTTACGATGAGTGAGATAACGCGCGAATCCATGGAGTTTGATGTTGTTATTGTAGGTGCAGGCCCGGCGGGTTTATCCGCCGCCTGCCGACTGATGCAACAGGCAAACGAAGCAGAGCAGGAACTGACTGTCTGTGTAGTAGAAAAAGGGTCTGAAGTGGGCGCCCATATTCTCTCTGGCGCGGTGATTGAAAGCCGTGCTCTGGATGAGCTGTTCCCGGACTGGAAAGAGCTGGGCGCACCGCTCAATACTCTCGTCACAGAAGATCAGATTTTCCTACTGAAAAACGAAGAAAAGTCCGTTCAGGTACCGAATGCGTTTGTACCCAAAACCATGCATAACCATGGTAACTATATTGTCAGCCTGGGTAATGTTTGCCGCTGGTTGGCGGAGCAAGCGGAACAACTTGGCGTAGAAATCTTCCCGGGTTTTGCCGCTGCTGAAGTGCTGTACAACGATGATGGCAGTGTTAAAGGCATTGCCACCGGTGATATGGGCATCAGTGAATCCGGCGAGCAAAAAGACAGCTATATGCCGGGTATGGAACTGCATGCGAAATACACTATCTTCTCAGAAGGCTGTCGTGGTCATCTGGGTAAAGAGCTGATCGAGAAGTTTGAACTGGACTCAGAAGCGGATGCGCAGCATTACGGCATCGGTATTAAAGAACTTTGGGATATTAACCCGGAGAATCACAAGCCAGGTCTGGTTCTGCACGGTTCAGGTTGGCCTTTAAGCGATGGCGCCAGTGGCGGTTTCTTCCTCTATCACACCGAAGGTAATCAGGTGGTAGTGGGTCTGATCATTGATCTGAACTACAGCAACCCCTACCTGAGTCCATTTGATGAGTTCCAGCGCATGAAGCACCATCCAGTACTGAAACAGTACCTGGAAGGTGGAAAGCGCGTTTCTTATGGCGCTCGAGCAATCACCAAAGGTGGTTTCAATGCTCTGCCGAAGATGACCTTCCCGGGTGGTATTGTTGCTGGCTGTAATGCCGGTACGCTCAATTTCTCCAAGATTAAAGGCACGCATACGGCAATGAAATCCGGCATGCTGGCCGCAGAATCGATCTTTGAAGCTCTGATTGAGGGATGTGAAGGCGGTAAAGAACTTAACAGCTTCACCGATAAATTTGAAAGTTCATGGCTCTATGATGAGCTGTTCCGCTCCCGAAACTTTGGCCCTGCATTGCATAAGTTTGGTCCGATTATGGGTGGTGCCTTTAACTTTATCGATCAGAACCTGTTTAGCGGCAAGATCCCGGTCACCCTACACGATGATAAAGAAGACTATGCACAGATACGGCCGGCCAGTGAATGCACACCGATTGACTATCCAAAACCGGATGGTGAGTTGAGCTTTGATAAGCTGGGTTCAGTGTTCCTGTCGAATACTAACCATGAAGAAGATCAGCCTTGTCATTTGCAGCTTAAAGACAGCTCAGTGCCGTTGCAACAAAACCTGCCGAAGTTTGCAGAACCTGCTCAGCGTTATTGCCCTGCGGGGGTGTACGAAGTGGTTGAAGATGATGCCGGACAGCACTTCCAGATTAACGCCCAGAACTGCCTGCATTGCAAAACCTGCGATATCAAAGATCCGGCTCAGAATATACGCTGGGTAACGCCAGAGGGTATGGGCGGACCGAACTATCCGAACATGTGAGGATGTGTAGTGGTCAAGTAAAACTGGCCACCACTTTGTAGTCATTCCAGTATATTTCTTCTGCCAAATTCGGTGGCAACATCCCGTTATGCTGATGCGGCCTTTGCTGGCTGTAATATCCAACGATGTAGTCAGTAATTGAGTTCCTAGCCTCTGTTATTGAGGCGTAACCTATCTCTGGAACCCATTCGGCTTTCAAGCTGCGGAAGAAACGCTCCATTGGAGCATTATCCCAGCAGTTGCCGCGTCGACTCATGCTCTGTTTTATCTTGTGCCGCCACAGTAGCCTACGATACTTCACACTGGTGTACTGGCAGCCCTGATCGGAGTGGAACAGTAGGCCTTCAGGTCTACCCCTTAATTCAAAAGCCATCGTTAGGGCTTTACTTGTCAGGTCACTATCTGGATTAAGAGAAAAAGCCCAACCAACAGGTTTGCGAGCATATAAGTCCAGTACGACTGCCAGATAGGCCCAACGCCGCCCCGTCCAGATATAAGTAATATCGCCACACCATACCTGGTTTGGAGCCGCAGACTTAAATTGTCTTGCCAACAGATTGGGGGCAACGGGATGCTCTTGTGTTGCTTTCCTAATAACGGTGCTTGGGTTGCTGGCAACTAAACAGTCGTAACTCTGACATCAGTTTGCCCGCAACATAACGACTGAGCGGTGTGCCTGAGAGCGTCACCATAGCTGCTACACTTCGTGCACCTGCTGAACCCTCGCTAATGCTGAAGGCCTCTCTGACTTTCTCTTTCAAAAGGATGCGAGCAGGGTTTTCCCCTTTGGCATAATTCCGCCAGTATTTGTAACTGCTACGGTGTACGCCGAATAGATGGCATAGTCGTGTTGCAGAGTAGCTCCCTTGAAGTCGACGTATTACCGCAAACCTTTCAGCTCGTCGGACATCAAGAGAGCTGAAGCCTTTTTTAATATCTCTTTTTCCATCTCAAGCTGCTTTACCTGCTTCTCCAGCTCTCGAATACGACGTTGCTCTTCTGTCATCGGCGTGGCTTTGGGGGATTCTCCTTTACGCTCTGCTCGCAGCTGTCGAACCCACTTATCCATGGTGGATTTACCCACGCCCATTGCTTCAGCAGCCTCTCGTACCTTGTATCCTTGATCGACAACAAGTTGCGCTGATTCTAGACGAAATTCGGGGCTAAAGTTAGGTCGTTTTGGTTTTGTCATAGTGTCACCTGTGTAGTCAGGAGGCGATCATATCACCTCTAATCAGGTGGCCAAATTCACTATGCCACTACAGTCCGGCCATGTAGGATTAAGTGATAAAGCACTTTTAAAACTAGATTTTGAGTTGCCTATAAAGCGTAAAGCATTACTCAGTTATAACAGTGGCTGGAAAAGTTATGACATAAGCATTCAGGCAGAAGTAAGTAGTTCTAGTTTCACTTTTGATCTATCGGTAGGAGTTGATTATTCATCAACATGCCCCTGTTCTGCTTCATTGGCAAGACAGCTTTTGCAGGAAAAATTCTCTGCAGATTTTACTACCAGGGAAACAGTGTCAGTTTCTGAAGTTGAGGGATGGTAATTGAGTGCCAACGGTTCACATGCGACACCGCATAGCCAGAGAAGTAGGGCAACTGTAACCGTGAGACTGGGTAAAAGCTTCGAGCATTTCCCAATTTTTGAGCTGATAAATAAGGTAGAAAAAACCTTGAAAACTCCGGTACAAACTGCGGTTAAACGAGAGGATGAACAAGAGTTTGCGAAAAGGAATGGGCAAAACTTGATGTTCTGCGAGGACGCCGCGCGGAGAATTAAACGCGAGTTAAGTCTGGATCCAGTCTACACGGACTTCAAAATCAAAGTGGAACACTTTGAGAGCTTACATGCGCACGATGCTGTTGCCATGGTGGTAAAGGGGTTCCTGGCGGTTTGAGCTATTCGTAGATCCTTGAGCATATGCTTTTTGTCGGCAATTTACGGCTGTTCTATCGGAAGTTAATTAACAGTGCATTTGCCAAACATTGTTTGTAGGTTCCAGCAGGTTATTATACGTAAACAGCCACCATGATTTGGACAGGAATTTCTTCTTTTGGACTCTAAGAAGACCTCCTCATAAGTCGGTTTAAAATCTTCATAAGTATGCTCATTTTGAAGCCTTTTGGCTTTTTGTTTTGTTTCAAAAAATTCTTTCTTGCTTATGGCATAAGAGATGTTATCATCCGTGCAATCGTTTCATTCTTGCCCAGACAATCGAGCTAATATGCGCTTGTAAGTAAGATTATATAGTAGTTTGAAACAATGGCTGTTTACTTTACTGAAGATATGCTCTCAAAGCGTTTGTTTACGTGGCTGCTAAGCATTCACATGAAATGAAACATTTCTCTTTGAACTTATTTAAAGACGCAGTAAACAAGTAATATCGGTTATTCCAGGGGTGCGCTTTAGCGCGTAAGAGTTTCAGACTCTCCCCACTAAAAAAGCGCATACCTCAGGTTGCGCTTTTTTTAATTCATAGGACACTCAGTCATGTTGCAATCAATGCGTGATAATTCACAAGGGATTATTGCTAAAGTTCTGGTTGGTTTGATCATTGTCGTTTTCGCTCTGTGGGGCGTTGACTCACTGGTCGGCCTAGCTACAGCCGAACCACCTCCCGCTGAAGTCAATGGTAAAGCCATTACTAAGAATGAGCTCTATCGTGGTATCGATCTGCAACGTCGACAAGTTCTAACTCAAATGGGCGACAATGCTGATCCAGCCATGTTAGACGATGTTGTTCTACGCAAAGTGGTTTTGGACAATCTCATAGATCGCAACGTACAGATCAGTGCAGCAGAAGAGCTAGGGCTTTTTGTGTCTGATCAAATGCTGGACCAGATGATCGTTGCAACGCGGGAGTTTCAGGTTGACGGTCGATTCGATCGCAACCAGTTTGAATCCGCTCTACGAGGAGCTGGTTTTACTCCTTTGATGTACCGTGAGCTTCTTAAGAGTGAAGCGCTGATGAATCAGGTGCGCGGTGCTTACGAGCAGTCAGCTTTTTTAACCGCTTCGGAACTTGATCATCTTCTTGCTTTGAATACACAGACGCGTGATATCCGAGTGGCGCGTTTCTCTGTTGACGCTGATTCACAGACAGTGAATGATGCGGATGTGCAAGCTGCTTATGACAGTATGGGCGATCAGCTAATGACCCAAGAGCAGGTCGTTGTTGACTATGTTGTACTGGACCAAGCGGATTTTGTTGACCCAGACAGTGTGACCGAAGCCGAAATTAACTCTGCCTATGATCAGTTAAAAGCCGGTTTTGAAGGTGGTGAAGAGCGTTCTGCTAGTCACATACTCCTTGAGATAAGCGATGCCCAGCCTCTGGATGCAGCGCTGGCAAAGGCTGAAGAGATTCGTACGAAGTTGGCGGCCGGCGAAAGCTTCGCCTCACTAGCTGCTGAGTACTCACAAGATATTGGTTCAGCTAATTCAGGCGGTGATCTAGGTTACCTGACGCCAGGCCTTTTTGAAGGTCCCTTTGATGATGCTCTGTTCTCATTAAATGCCGGCGAGTACTCTGAACCTGTCGAGACCGAGTTTGGTGTGCACATCATCAAGTTAAACGATGTACGTGCTAAAGAGGTGCCAGCACTGAGCGAAGTGCGCGAAGATCTCATCTATGATGTTGCTGAAGCCAATGCAGAAGAGGTTTATGTCAGCGCACTAGAACGTTTAACGGATTTGGCCTTCTCTTCTGGCGACCTTGCCGTGCTTGCTGAGGAGCTGTCACTCGAGATACAAACCTCAGAGCCTTTGACTCGTAATGGTGGGGCTGGCGATTTTTCTGACCAGAAACTGGTTCGTGCAGCCTTCTCTGATGTTGTGACCAAAGAGCGTCTAAACTCTGACCCTATTGAGGTGAGCAGTGGTCGTACCTTTGTTCTTAATATGAACGAATTGCGACCAGCACGTCAGCTTGAGCTTGCTGAAGTGCGTGATGATTTAGTCAGCAGACTTAAATCTTCTCAGGCGGCTAAGCAGGCCTTTGAACAGGCTCAAAACGCTCTGTCTGCTGCACAAGAGGGAAAAGTTGACCTGGAGTGGACTGCAGTGAAATCGATTGCACGCGGTGCAGCCGTTGATCTTGAACCTCAGATTGTAGAAGCAGCTTTTGCTATGGCACGTCCAGAGGGTAGTGCAGACTATAAGGTTGTTCGGCTCTCTGATGGCACAGCGGCATTGATCACTGTCGATGCTGTTGGAACCTCGCAAGAGCAGATTGCTGAAGAGCTTCAGACACAAATTTCAACCATGTTGGCTGCCGGTGAGGGTAGTCAGGCATTTAGAACGCAATTTGAAACACTAAAATCAAACGCTGAAATCGTCATTAATTAAGTCGACTTCAGTGAGATAGCCGCTCTTTAGCGGCTATTTTTTTCAGTTGCACGTCGGTGCGCCTTTAACGTTAAGGTAAAAGAGAATGAAATTGGATCAGGTATTTGGCATTCATGCTGTCACAACGCTGTTAAACCGTGACCCTGAGAGGGTAAAGCGCCTCTTTATTGTTCAGGGACGCGTTGATCCGAAAGTAGAGAAGATTCTAGCCCTAGCTGCCCAGGCCGGTGTTCATGTTGAGAGTATCAGCAAACATCGTTTGGATGAGCGTGTCGATGGTGTTCATCAAGGGGTGTTGGCCGAAGCTAAACCTCTACCCATTCTGGGTGATAAAGAGTTGTTTAAGCTGATGGATGAGGTTGACCAAACACCTCTTCTGCTAGTGCTTGATGGTGTTACTGACCCTCACAATCTAGGTGCATGTCTGCGTACCGCTGATGCGGCTGGTGTCGCAGCTGTCATCGCCCCTCGTGATAAATCAGCGCCATTAAATGCGACAGCGATTAAAGTTGCCTGTGGCGCAGCGGATGCGGTGCCCTATTTTCAGGTAACCAATCTAGCGAGAACGCTTAATCAGCTTCAGGAGCGTGGAGTGTGGATTGTCGGAACGGCGGGTGAAGCGAAAGGTTCCATTTACCAAACAGATCTAACCGGTCCATTAGCGCTTGTCATGGGCGCTGAAGGCAAGGGGATGCGCCGCTTGACACGAGAGCAGTGTGATCTGTTGATTAAGATCCCAATGGCGGGGGAAGTCTCCAGTTTGAATGTTTCGGTAGCAACCGGTGTTACCCTGTTTGAGATCGTCAGACAGCGATCAAACTAACTGCGTCGCGTATTTGGCTAGCATCCACTCCTCATCCGTAGGGACGACCTGCACTCTGACTTTGGATGATTCAGTGGCAATCTCAATTTGGTTGCTCTGGTTTAGTTTGTTATCGATCTCTAGGCCTAGCCAAGCCAGTTGACTGCACACCTTTTCTCGAATGAGTGGGGCATGTTCGCCAACGCCAGCAGTGAAAATGACTCTGTCTAATCCACCCAATATTGCGGCTAACCGACCAATCTCTTGGGTAATGTGATAGCAGTAGTAGTCGACGGTAAATTTCGCTTCCTGCTTAGTCGACTCGATCAGGGTGCGCATATCGCTGCACAGTCCCGAAAGACCCAGCCAGCCACTCTGTTTGTAGAGCATCATTTCCAATTGGTCAGCACTCATTCCTTCACGCATCAAATGAATCATCACGCCAGGATCTAAATTGCCAGTTCGTGACCCCATCGGTAAACCGTCGACTGCTGAGAAGCCCATGCTAGACGCTCTAGAGACGCCGCCCAACATGCCGCAAGCCGATGAGCCTGCTCCCAGGTGGAGAACGACAGTTCGCTCTTCTGGGTTTTCACAGAGTTGTTGGGAGTCTGCTATATAGGCATACGACAGCCCATGAAAACCGTAACGACGAATACCCATGTCACGGATCGATTTAGGCAGTGCATAACAAGTTTCTAGCTCCGGTTGATGAGCATGAAACATCGTATCGAAAGCGACCACATTAGTTGAGCCTGGATGTGCGGCTCGTACTTGTTCGATTAGACGTAGATTGAATGGCTGATGCAGCGGGGCCAGTGAGTTGAACGATGTTAACTGTGCCATCAGGACGTCATCGACAAGGGCTGGTGCCGAGAAAAGGCCGCCTCCATGAACCACACGGTGAGAGACTATCAGTTCATTCTCTACTAAGTTGAACTGCTCAAAGAGTCTATCGACAACGGCAGCATGGATGCTGGCTGGATCAGTTTTGTCGAGGTCGGTGATCTCGACAGCCTTGCCATCAATGTTTAGAGCTAAATGGGCTGAACCTACGCCGGATAAGGAAGCTTCTCCAATCTTGGATAAAAGCTCGTTGCGTCGAGTGTAGAGAGCAGCTTTAAGGCTCGAAGAGCCGGCATTTAGCGTCAGAATGTTCATGACTATATCTTGCGGCCGTGGTGCACCATGTAAGAGGCAAGGGCGCAGCTTGCGAGCCGTGCGAGAACACCATCAGCACGGCTTGTCAGAATGATCGGTACTCTAGCGCCTACTGCTACACCAGCTGACTGAGCTCCAGCTAAATAGATCAACTGTTTAGCAATCATATTGCCGGCTTCAAGATCAGGTGCTAGAAGAATATCGGCTTCACCGGATACTGGTGAGTTTATATGTTTATCGATTGCAGCCTGCTTTGAAATTGCGTTATCAAAGGCGAGAGGACCATCCAAAATCCCACCAGTGATCTGGTTGCGATCGGCCATTTTACAGAGGGCAGCAGCATCAATGGTGCTCTGCATGTTCGCTTTCACCTTCTCGACAGCCGCTAGAATGGCTACTTTGGGGTGTTCATTCCCTAATGCATGCGCAAAATCTATCGCACTCTGGATGATATCCTTTTTGGTATAGAGATCAGGAACAACATTGATCGCCGCATCAGTGATGATCAAGGGTTTGTGGTAGTTAGGTACGTCAAATACAAACAGATGACTTAAACGTCGCTCTGTTCTAATGCCACTCTCTTTGTGTAGAACGGCTCCTAGCAGCTCTGAAGTGCCTAGAGAGCCTTTCATTAACGCTTGTGCTTCACCCTGTCTAACGATGTTACAGGCGACTTCAGCCGCTTCATGACTGTGTTCAGTATTGACGATCTGAATGCTACCAAGATCGGCGTTAATCTCCTCACTAGCCTGACGAATCTTATGTTCGGGGCCAATTAAAATAGGATTGATTAACCCCTGTTTAGCCGCTTCAAGAGCGCCGGCTAAGCCATTACCCTCCACAGGGTGGACGACAGCAGTGGTAATGGCTGTCGTCTGTCGAGCCTGTTCAATGAAGTACTCGAGTTGATTATTGGAGGGTAGATCTTTTATGACAGTCATCACACAGCCTTAAAGTGGTTGCTTAAGTGTATCGGTATAAGGTGGCCAACCCATCGCCTTGCCGCCTAATAGATGAAGGTGAATGTGGTAGACCGTTTGTCCTCCATTTTCGCGACAGTTCATGACAGTACGATAACCATCTGATGAAAATCCTTGGTCACGAGCAATTTGTGCAGCCGCCAGTTGAAGATGACCCAAGGCTTCAAGATCTTCTGACGCTGCATCATCGAGTGTGGAGATATGTTTCTTTGGAATCACTAGGGCGTGGAATGGCGCTTGTGGGTTGATGTCACGAAATGCGATGACATGCTCGTTCTCATAAAGTTTTTCAGCAGGAATATCGCCAGCGACAATTTTACAAAATAGACAGTCCATCATTACTCCAATTTTTAAAGTGTTGCGGTAGACAATACCAGACCCGCTAGTATCAGTGCACTCCCAGATGCGCGATTGAGCCAAGCTCTGCCCTTAGGGTCTTGAACAAATTTTCTTAGGCGCGCAGCGATGCCTGAATAACCTGTCATTACAATCCAGTCGACCAATACCAGTGTCAGGCCAATAATCCACAACTGAACTGCTTGTGGCTCGTTAGGGTTCAAGAATTGTGGTACTAGAGCGAGTAGGAAAACCATCCCCTTAGGGTTGGTGATGTTAACTAAATAGGCGCGAATGAAGCGCTCTCGTTTTCTAAGTGGCTCAGCATTGTGCAGCTCTAACTCAGCTTGTGAGCGAATAATCTGAATGCCCAACCAGATAAGGTAAGCGGCGCCTATGTATTTAATGACTGTAAATAGAATGGGTGAGGTTGCAATGAGTGCCCCCAACCCTAGTGAAACCACCAGCATCTGGGTTCCATAGCCACATATAAGGCCAAACACTGCAGGTGCTGCACCTCGCAAACCATTTGAGAGCCCAAAACTCACAGCGGTAGCAAAGCCAGCGCCAGGGGATAGCGAGATCATGATGGCTGCGCCTAAGAGGGCAAGCCAGAGTTCAAAGGACATAGAATTTGCTCAGTAGTTAGAGCTGATAATTTAGGCTGTCTCGCGACGGTAGTCGAGTACCCTGTCAGTAATGCCTGCGCTTAACCACATAAAGAACAGTGCGACCCAAGCGGTGAGGGCCATTACTGCACCACCAGTAACACCAGCGCCCACAGCACACCCGCCCGCAAGCATGCCGCCAAAGCCCATAAGACCGGCTCCAACCAAATAGCGTGAAAGGCCAGTCTCTTCGGTAAAGGTTTGAATTTTGAACTCTTTTGTTATCCAGGAAGCCAAGAATGAGCCCGCAAATACGCCGACAACAATGCCGATATCGAACGACAGAGGCACCTCTGGCTCGTTGATCAGTGCCATTAAAGTATCGGCTGATGGTCCAGTAAAACTGACGCTCTTCACCGCGATAATGTCAAAGGAGTTGCTGGCATGCCAAGAGGTTAGTGCCCAGCCCAGAGCAACACTTAATCCGACCATGACGGCACCAAACTGCCAGTAGATTCTGGGTGAGGTTCTTTTTGCCAAATAGAAAGCGGCGACAAATAGAATAATACCGAATCCTAATGCCCCAAATTCTGGGAGCCAAAGTGACAGATCACGTGATGATCCATCGATTAGCCACCAAGATGAGATCTCATTTCTGGCGGGAGATAGAATACCTCTTAGTGCGGCTTGCGAGACAACGGTGACCACCAGTCCTGCAATGAGTGCTCGTAGATTACCGGTCGCAGATAGGACTAGAAGGCGGCTTGCGCAGCCTCTAGCCATGACCATGCCAATACCAAACATGGATCCACCAATGATGGCCCCAGACATAGAGCCTGTCGTTACCAGCTGCCGAATACTGCTTTTCTCGAGATCACCGTTAAGCATTAGAAGTTGAGTCAGGATAAGCGCTGTCGAGAAGGTAAAGAGCCAAATGGCGAATTTAGGACCAGGCTTGTTGCGCCAGAACTCAATACAGGCCGCGCGAAGACAGAACCGACTTTGCTGCGCAAAGACACCAAACACCAATCCGGTGATCAAACCTAAAAGAACGGCAACCTCTCCGCTGGAGTAGGCCTCTAAAAACTCAGGCATAGTCGTCTCTTATAAAAGGGTAATATCATTATTTTGCCTTGATCAATACTGAAGTGCGAGTAGTTTGGTTGGATCTGTTGACTGACATCAATGATGATTTTAGGCAATAAAAAAGACCCCGAAGGGTCTTTGATAGGTTAAGTTGAATATCAACCGTTTTCGCGGGCGATCGCTCTGTAAGCGATGTCGGTGCGGAAGTAGGCGTCTTTCCAGCTAACTTGCTTTAGAAGTTCGTAAGCGCGTGCTTGTGCGTCAGTCACTGTGTCGCCAAGTGCAGTGACACAAAGAACACGACCTCCGGCTGTAACAACATCATTACCATTTAGGGCTGTGCCTGCGTGGAAGATTTTGCTGTCAGCTGGAAGTGACTCAGGAAGTGAAATTACATCGCCTTTGTTGTAGTCGCCAGGGTAGCCGCCTGCAGCCATAACAACACCAATTGATGGGCGCGGATCCCATTTAGCGGTTGTTTTGTCTAGCTCGCCACGAAGGGCTGCTTCGCAAAGTTCAACAATGCTCGACTGAAGACGCATCATGATTGGTTGCGTCTCTGGGTCACCAAAGCGGCAGTTGTACTCAATCACTTTAGGTGTGCCATCGGCAGCAATCATGAGGCCTGCATATAGGAAGCCAGTGTATCGGTTACCCTCTGCAGCCATACCGCGAACGGTTGGGTAGATCACTTCGTCCATAATGCGTTGATCGATCTCAGGAGTAACAACCGGAGCAGGGGAGTAGGCACCCATGCCACCAGTGTTTAGACCTGTATCGCCATTGCCAACACGTTTATGGTCTTGGCTAGTGGCCATTGGCAGAACGTTTTCGCCATCGACCATGACGATAAAAGAGGCTTCCTCACCATCTAGGAACTCTTCGATAACAACGCGGCTACCGGCATCGCCAAAGGCGTTACCAGCTAGCATATCTTTTACCGCATCTTCAGCTTCTTGCAGGGTCATCGCAACGATAACACCTTTACCAGCTGCAAGACCGTCGGCTTTAACAACGATTGGTGCGCCTTTCTCACGAAGGTATGCCAGTGCTGGCTCGATCTCTGTGAAGTTTTGGTACTCTGCAGTTGGAATCTGCTGGCGTGCTAGGAAGTCTTTAGTAAACGCTTTCGAGCCCTCAAGCTGTGCAGCGCCTGCTGATGGGCCGAAAATTGCTAGACCTTCTGACTGGAAGTAATCCACTACACCATCTACAAGCGGTGCTTCTGGACCTACGATGGTCAAAGCAACGCCGTTCTCTTTAGCGAAGTTGGCCAGTGCAACTTTGTCCATGACATCGATCGCGACATTTTCAATACCAGCTTCAATCGCTGTACCTGCATTACCTGGAGCAACAAAGACAGTATTTACACGTGCATCTTTAGCGGCGCTCCAAGCTAGCGCGTGTTCACGGCCACCTGAGCCAATTACTAGAACATTCATATCAATCAATCCTTCTAACGCTTAGTGGCGGAAGTGGCGCATGCCTGTGAATACCATCGCCATGCCGTGCTCATCGGCTGCAGCGATCACTTCCTGATCGCGCATCGATCCACCTGGCTGGATAACCGCTTTGATACCCGCTTCTGCTGCAGAGTCAATGCCATCACGGAATGGGAAGAAAGCATCAGATGCCATCACCGAACCAGCAACTTGTAGGCCTTCATCCGCCGCTTTGATACCCGCAATTTTCGCAGAGTAGACACGACTCATTTGGCCTGCACCGATACCGATAGTCTGGCCATCACGAGCGTAGACAATGGCATTCGATTTAACGAATTTAGCCACTTCCCAGCAGAACAGTAGATCGCGGATCTCCTGTTCAGATGGTTGACGCTTAGTGACAATTTGCAGCTCAGATGCGTTCACCATGCCTAGATCACAATCTTGCACCAGTAGGCCACCGTTGACACGTTTGTAATCGAAAGCTGCACCAGGCTGTGCCGCAAATTCACCACACTCAAGTAGACGAACATTGGGTTTAGCGGCAACGATTTCGGATGCCTGAGCGCTCACTTTTGGAGCAATGATCACCTCGACAAATTGACGATCAACGATCGCTTTTGCTGTTTCTGCATCAAGTTCGCGGTTGAATGCGATGATGCCACCAAATGCTGAGGTAGGATCTGTCTGGAAAGCGCGGTTGTATGCTTCCAGAATGTTGCCGCCAATGGCGACACCACAAGGGTTAGCATGTTTAACGATGACACAGGCAGGCTCTTTGAAAGGCTTAACGCACTCAAGTGCCGCATCAGTATCGGCTACGTTGTTAAACGAGAGCTCTTTACCCTGAAGTTGACGAGCGGTTGAAACGCTGGCTTCAGTTGCGTTCTCTTCAACGTAGAAGGCTGCACGTTGGTGTGGGTTTTCACCGTAGCGCATGTCTTGAACTTTGACGAACTGAGTATTGAAAGTGCGTGGGAAGGTCTCTGGCTCTTCCACACCCACTCGAGCACCAAGATAGTTTGCAATCATGCCGTCGTAAGCAGCAGTGTGTTCAAACGCTTTAACAGCAAGGTCAAAACGGGTGTTGTAGTTAAGACCCTTGTTGGCTTTAAGGTCAGCGATGATTGAATCGTAGTCAGAAGCGTTAACGACAATTGCGACATCTTTATGGTTTTTGGCAGCAGATCGAACCATGGTTGGGCCACCGATATCGATGTTTTCAATGGCCATCGGAAGATCACAATCTGGACGTGCGACGGTCTCTGCAAAGGGGTATAGGTTGACAACCACCATGTCGATTGGATTGATGCCATGCTCAGTCATCACCGCATCATCAGTACCGCGACGACCCAAGATCCCGCCGTGCACTTTAGGGTGAAGGGTTTTAACGCGGCCTGCCATCATCTCTGGAAAACCCGTGTAGTCTGAGACTTCAACGGCTGCGATGCCTTCATCACAAAGCAGTTTGTAAGTGCCGCCAGTTGATAGGATTTCAACGCCTTGAGAAGTCAGTTCACGGGCAAAATCTACGATGCCAGTTTTGTCTGACACGCTGATCAGAGCGCGACGAATAGGAGTGTATGAGTCGTTAGACATGAGGCTTTCCATTTTTCAGAGATTTAAAGAAGATCATACTGCTTCAACTTTTTGCGAAGCGTGCCGCGGTTCAGGCCAAGAAGCTCTGAAGCACGGGTTTGGTTATCTTTGGTGTAGCGCATAACAGCTTCAAACAGCGGTGCTTCTACTTCAGTCAACACCATTTGATAAACATCACTGGCGGGCTGTCCATCTAACGTCTTGAAGTAGGTCTCAAGTGAAGATTGAACACTCTCACGCAGTGTTGGTGTCTGGGTTTCTGTTGTTATTTCAGAGATATCGAGATGTTGCATTGTATCGTTACTACTCACTACTACGGTTACCTAAATATTAAGCAGCTTGGGCACGATCAAAATATTGATCGAGGGCGTTAAGCTGCTCTTCAGCTGTTTCCAACTGATTAAATTCTTTTCTAAAGCCAGTCACATCGCTAACTGATTGCAGATACCAATTAAGGTGTTTTCGGGCGATACGAACGCCCATTAACTCTCCATAAAACTCGTGCAGAGCTTTCAGGTGGCGATTAAAAATAGAGTGTATTTCTGAAAGAGTGGGTGGCGCTATTTTTTCACCATGACGCAGATAATGATCAATCTCTCGCAAAATCCACGGGGTGCCTTGCGCTGCACGACCGATCATGACTGCATCAGCACCGGTGTAATCCAAAACAAAACGCGCTTTTTCTGGGGTGGTGATATCGCCATTAGCAATGACAGGGATGCTGATGTTCTCTTTAACGGATTTAATGGTCTCGTACTCAGCGTCACCAAGGTACTTATCTGACCGGGTTCTTCCATGAACGGTCAGCGCGGCTATACCAGCTTGTTCAGCCATTTTGGCGATGGTGAGTGCGTTGCGATTGTCTGGAGACCAACCAGTCCGAATTTTTAGGGTCACTGGTATATCGACTGCATTGACCACGGCTTCCAATATAGATTCGACCAGAGGTTCATCTTTCAGCAGTGCTGAGCCAGCTGCTTTATTACAGACTTTTTTAGCCGGGCAGCCCATATTGATGTCGATGATTTGTGCGCCACGCTCTGCATTTAACTGAGCAGCTAATGCCATCATCTCTGGATCGCCACCCGCAATCTGTACGGAGCGAGGCTCCGCTTCGCCTTGATGGTTTAGGCGAAATGAGGACTTGCGTGTGTGCCAAAGATTTGGATCTGACGTCACCATCTCTGACACAACAAGGCCTGCACCCAGTTCGCGACAGAGTTGTCGAAACGGGCGATCAGTCACACCAGCCATTGGGGCTAGAGCAACTTGAGTGTCAAGGCTGTATGGACCAATCTGTAACATCAAAAACCTGCCACAACGAGGGTGTAACTCCAATGAATTGGAATGTCCGTCGTTGGTTATGAAGGGCGCATATAATACTCTTCACGGACCGAGGGTCCAAGACGTTTTTGAATAAAAAATGATCAATTTTGGGGTTGACAGGCTAACTAGGGAACCTGCGAACAAGTCCATAATTTCTCAGCGTGATCTGAAACATTCAGATACAAGGCGGATTGTGCAACTAATGGCCATCGCCTTTAGTCAGCGATCCAACGCTGTAGATGGATGTTTCAGGTCGCGCCCTACGGGGCTTACAGTCAAATCCATCCTCTGCGTTCTGTTTTCTCGACTTAGCCCGCTAGGCCTTCAAAAACACGCCTGGATGACAAATTTGACTGTAAGCCTGAGATGTCATGGACTTATTCGTAGGTTCCCTAGCGTTGGTTGAAACGGGCTTCAGAAAGGTTCGCTTCAAAAGAGGCGATCGCTTCATCCGGTTTGGTTATGGTCAGTTGAATTTGAATGGGGAGTTTTGGGCTTAAGCGCTCAGCGTTGATGCCAAGTTCTAAATACTCATTTGGATCAAATGTGCGGCGGCTGATCAATTTGCCTTGTAGATCTTTTAGAGAGAGTTCAACCGCCGGATAGGGCTGGTAGAGGGTAGATTGGTTGTTGATTCTCAGTGTCACTTCAAGTGCATTGGAGTAACGAGGGTGTTCCCTCACTAGGGTCTGTTCAATCGCCAGTAGAGCCAGCCCCTCTTTAGCACTTAAATCACAATTTATCTGACTGCACGCAATAATGTAGAAGGGTCGTAAGCTGGGGTGTGCATTTAGCCTAGCTCGTTCAAACCAGAGGTACTGTAAGGCGCCGAGTACTGTGCATAAAAGAAGAATTAGAATCATTGATGCCGTTTTGAAAGGCGACTCTGGTTGAGAATTAAATCGCTCAAGTACGATTGGCTCAGCATCTAGCTGAGCGAATTGTGCTCCGGTGGATGTCTGTTGAGGCTGTTCAGTTGCTGTAGCGGGTGTTCGATCAGCACGCCCATTTTCGGCATCAAAAATAGAGAGGCAGTTGCCGCAGCGAACGCGACCATTAGCCAGGCGCAGTTGACCATCAGTCACTCTGAACTTGGCTTGGCACTCTGGACACTCTGTTACAAACATCTATCCCTTCTCAACCTTATCGTTTGCGACCCGTTAAACGAACCCACTCATCTTTGGTTGATGGGGGTTCCATATCAAACCACTCGGAGTAGGTGCCAATCAATTCATCCGCTTGTTCTATCAGAAGCCCCGATAGAATTAACTGACCACCTGATTTAACCAATTCGGCCAGGGTGGGAGCAAGCTCTTTCAGTGGTCCGGCGAGTATGTTGGCAATGACTAAATCGACCGGTTCTGATTCAAAGCTCTCTGGGAAGAATACCGGTAAACGTTCTTTATCTAGACCGTTTCTGACAAGATTGTCTTGAGTGGCGGTTAACGCTTGCGGATCAATATCGACGCCTGACACTGCGCTTGCACCCAAAAGAATGGCGGCAATGCCCAAAATACCACTACCGCAGCCATAATCGATAACCGATCTGTTCTGTAGTGGCTCACTGGCGAGCCACTCTAGACAGAGTGCAGTGGTTGGGTGGGTACCTGTGCCAAAGGCTAGTCCAGGATCGAGCATCAGATTGACTGCATTCGCATCAGGTACTTCAATCCAGCTTGGGCAGACCCAAAAATGGCTACCGAACTGCATCGGGTGATAGTGAGTCATCCACTCTCGTTCCCAATCTTTGTCCTCAAGAATTTCTGCCTTGAACTGTATTGTATCGCCACCCTTAACGGAGAGTTTTTGCTCGTTTAGAAAGGTAAGTGTCGACTCTAAATCATGCTCTGCTGCAAACAGACCGGTGATTACGGTTGTGCCCCAGAGCGGAGTGGTCCCTAATTCAGGTTCGAAAATAGGTTGATCTTTTGCGTCCTCAAAGGTCACGGCAGCACAGCCCGCTTCAAGAAGTAGATCTTCGTAAAACTCTGCAATATCAGGATTTGTAACAACTTTTATCTGTAGCCAAGGCATTCTTTTTAGCTCGTAATTTAAAGACAACAAAGCCCGCAACAGTGCGGGCTTTGATTAGGACGTAAGTTAACTTACAGGCCTAATTTCTTTTCTAAGTAGTGAATGTTAACACCACCCACTTCGAAATGGGTATCACGCATGATTTCATGGTGAAGTGGAATGTTGGTACGAATACCATCAATGACCATCTCATCCAGAGCATTGCGCATGCGCTGCATTGCCACTTCACGATCTTCACCATAAGAGATCAATTTAGCGATCAATGAGTCGTAGTGAGGTGGTACTGTGTAGCCCGCATAGAGGTGCGAATCAACACGGATGCCGTTACCACCTGGCGCATGGAAACCATTAACTTTACCCGGTGAAGGCATAAAGGTTTTTGGATCTTCTGCGTTGATACGACATTCGAAAGAGTGGCCACGTAACACGACATCTTCCTGTTTGATCGATAGTTTTTCGCCAGAAGCGATACGCAGCTGCTCTTTGACAATGTCGACACCAGTAACCATCTCTGTCACAGGGTGTTCAACCTGAACACGAGTGTTCATTTCGATGAAGTAGAAACCACCATCTTCGTACAGAAATTCAAAGGTGCCTGCACCGCGATAGCCGATCTCAATACAAGCATCGACACATGACTGCAGTACTTTTGCGCGTGATTCAGGGTCTAGGTGAGGTGCTGGTGCCTCCTCAACTACCTTCTGATGGCGGCGCTGTAATGAACAGTCGCGATCGTAAAGGTGAATCGCACTCCCTTGCCCGTCGGCTAATACTTGGATCTCTACGTGGCGTGGGTTCTCAAGGAACTTCTCCATGTAGACGGTATCATCACCAAAGGCCGCCTTTGCTTCAGACTTGGTCACTTGCACGGCGTTGACTAGGTGAGCTTCAGTATGAACAACACGCATACCACGACCACCACCACCGGCAGCGGCTTTGATGATCACAGGGTAGCCAATACGTTTTGCAATTTTATAAAGCGTATCGTTGTCGTTCTCTGGCAGTGGTCCGTCTGAACCAGGTACGGTTGGAACACCCGCTTTCTTCATCGCTTCAATGGCTGACACCTTGTCACCCATTAATCGTATGGTTTCAGCTTTAGGGCCGATAAATGTAAAACCTGACTGCTCTACCTGCTCAGCAAAGCCTGCGTTTTCAGCGAGGAAGCCATAGCCAGGGTGGATAGCCACTGAATCAGTGACTTCTGCCGCTGCAATTAGGGAAGGGATGTTTAGGTAACTTTGAGCAGATTGAGCTGGGCCGATACAGACCGCTTCATCAGCAAGACGGACGTGCATCAAATCACGATCAGCCTGTGAATGAACAGCGACGGTTTTAATGCCTAACTCTTTACAAGCTCGCATGATACGTAGCGCAATTTCGCCACGGTTTGCGATCAGAACTTTATCCAACATGATGGAATATTCCTCTGTTGATTAGAGTTTAGGCAATGACAACGAGTGGTTGATCAAATTCAACCGGCTGACCATCTTCAACAAGGATGGCTTCAATCACGCCACTCTTGTCTGCTTCGATCTGGTTCATCATCTTCATCGCTTCAACGATACAGATGACGTCACCCGCTTTAACCGTTTTGCCCACTTCGATGAATGCTGGAGCACTAGGCGCTGGTGAACGGTAGAAAGTACCCACCATTGGTGAGTTAACTGTATGACCCGCTGGCGCAGCTGGTGCAGCTTCTGCTGCAGCAGGTGCAGCTACTGGAGCAGCAGCGGAAGCAGGTGCTGCAGCAACGACAGGTGCAGGTGCTGCTACTGGAGCCGCAACGATAGAACCACCACGGCTAATACGAACAGACTCTTCGCCCTCTTTGATCTCGATTTCGTTGATGTTTGACTCTTCGAGAAGTTCGATCAGTTTTTTAACTTTACGAATATCCATGATGTGCTCCTGTAGCGCAGTTAAGTAATAAATTGTTGGGATATGGCTGTTAATTGCATCGAATAGGCAGATATCTATTAACAGAGCCCTATAAGGTTAAGTTTGCATGAGACTAAAGGGGGTTGTCCAGCTGAAAGTTGCGAAAATGGTGTGAATTTCGGCAAATTTAACGCTATCTACACGTTAATTGTCTATTATTTGTGCAAAATGGCTTTTGATATTAAAACGAGGTTGTTTAAAGCAACTTATCGATGGATTGACCCAAGGGGCTGTACAGGTCATAGTGCAGTGCAGCATTTGTATTTTTGTGATGCTTATTTACGCAAAAGGTAGTGTATGAAAGGTCTATTTAGAACTCTGTTGGATCTCCTTGATCGTCTTCGGGAAGGGCTCGGAGTGAAGCGCTTTTATCTGTTGCTGGCGCCTCTGGCAGCCTACTCACTGGTGGTGGTTGTATTGGGCTTTCTCTGGAGCTGGACTCCAGCTCAATTTGATGTGAAGCAGTTGACTGAAGCTAGCGCTGCCGAGCGAAATGAAACGGTGGTGGTCGGCAGTTACACAACCGCTACACTGATCGAACTGACAGAGTCGCTTCTTAACAAGCCAGGTGGCTACCTCTCCAATGATCGTTTTCCGCCGGGTGTTCTTATGGATAACCTGCCTAATTGGGAATTTGGTGTGCTTGTGCAGATTCGTGACCTGAGTCGAGCAATGCGCAAAACCTTCAGTCGTTCTCAGTCGCAGTCGACTGAACAGAAGGATCTAGCCTCTGCGGAACCCAAATTACACTTTGATAATAACTCTTGGTTGATACCCTCAAGTGAAAGTGAGTATCGAGATGCGTTGGTTTCATTAAGAGCCTATCAAGGCAAACTCTCTAGTCAGGATGAATCACAGGCGCAGTTCTATGCTCGTGCCGATAACCTTCAAGATTGGTTGGGCGACGTTTCAACTCGCCTGGGTAGTATTTCACAGCGCTTAAGTGCCAGCGTTGGGCAGCGCCGTATTAATACCGATCTCGCCGGCAGTCAGGGGGGCGCCCAAGCAACGGCTCAGCCCTCAGAGTTAGAGATACAAACGCCTTGGAGTGAGATTGATGACGTCTTCTATGAAGCGCGTGGAACTGCCTGGGCTCTGATTCATATTTTACGTGCTATCGAGTTGGATTTTGCACAGAGTCTTGAGAAGAAGAGTGCGGTCACCTCGTTGAAGCAGATTGTTCGTGAACTAGAGGCCAC
This sequence comes from Marinobacterium sp. xm-d-579, assembly GCF_013282935.1. NCBI lineage: Bacteria > Pseudomonadati > Pseudomonadota > Gammaproteobacteria > Oceanospirillales > Oceanospirillaceae > Marinobacterium > Marinobacterium sp. xm-d-579. The sequence goes on along the minus strand of NZ_WBYP01000001.1, from coordinate 259,010 downwards.
ACAGGGCACCATCTGGAGTCCCATTATTCTTAACGGCACCGAATTTGGATTTTTAGCCAACCACTCTTTGGTGATGGCTTCGTACATTTCCCGTGCTAATGCAGCCATTATTGATTTGAGAGATCTTCTCTCCCAGGGGTAATTTATGCGTCGAGTTATTTTCAACCAGAAAGGTGGCGTTGGTAAGTCGAGTATCGCGGTCAATTTGGCGGCTATCAGTGCAGCTCGCGGACTTAAAACGCTAGTGATCGATTTGGATCCGCAATGTAACTCAACACACTACCTGTTGGGTGATGACTCCGATGCGCCAGAGCTCGATGTACAGAGTTTCTTTGAGTCGGTATTGAGCTTTCAGCTGAACAAAGTGGCCGAACAAGATTACTGTTTTGCGACCCCATTCGATCATCTCGATATTATTCCCTGTAACCCGAATTTAGGTGATTTGCAGTCGAAGTTAGAGTCGAAACATAAGATCTATAAGCTTAGAGATCTGTGTGACGCTCTGGATGACCATTACGATGCGATCTACATTGATACGCCGCCAGCGTTTAACTTCTTTTCGCTCTCCGCACTTTGCGCCGCTGAGCGTTGTTTGATCCCCTTTGATTGTGATGAGTTTGCACGCCAAGCTCTTTACAGCCTACTGCATAACATCAACGAAACGCGTGAAGATCATAATGAGCAGTTGGTGTTGGAAGGGATTGTGGTGAATCAGTTTCAGCCACGAGCGTCGCTGCCTAGGCAGATCATTGAATCGCTCGTGGAGCAAGATCTGCCGGTGCTAAACGCCAAGCTACCTGCGTCAGTGAAAATGAAAGAGAGTCATATGCTGGCTAAACCACTGGTTCACATGGCAGCCAAACATAAATTGACTGAGGCATTTAACCTACTGTTTGATGAGATCAATCAGTAGGTTACTAAAGACCTTTGACTGCAAAGATACCGGGTGCGTTGCGCCAGTAGCCTTTGTAATCAAGTCCAAAGCCAAAAATGTAGCGATCCGGTATGGTTAGACCGATGAAGTCTGCTTTCATCCCAGGCACGGCTTTGCGATCGTGTATTTTGTCGATCAGTACGACCGATGCCACGCTTTTAGCTCCACCCTCTTTGAGGTGATTCATCACTTCGTGAAGTGTGTGTCCCTCATCTAGGATGTCGTCGACCACTAACACATCGCGTCCCTGATAATCGATCATCGGTGGAACCTTCCACTCTAGTTCGTGGCCAGAGGTCGTGTTGCGGTAGCGAGTCGCATGTAGGTAGCCCGCTTCGAGAGGGAACTCTAAGCGAGTCAGTAGCTGACCGCAGATAACAAGACCGCCGTTCATTATCGTGAAGATGACAGGATCGCGATCAGCATATTCGCCGGTGATCTCATCAGCAATCTTGTCGATCGCTTGGTTGACTTCAGAGTTTGAAAAGAGCAAGTCTGATTCAATGTAAACTTGCTTGATTTCGTTAATATCGGGGCGGCTCATGTTAGCTCCAGAGCGGTTAAACTTGACTGAATCGACAAGTTTAACCTGTTACATACAAAAAAGCCCGACCCGCAGAGCGGATCGGGCTTTTTAATTATCTAATTACTTAGCTGCTTCGTAAGCTTCAGCTGATTTGATGATCGCGTCGCGAGCTGCAGCAGCGTCAGACCAACCTTCAACTTTAACCCACTTGCCTTTTTCAAGCTTCTTGTAGTTCTCGAAGAAGTGAGAGATTTGATCTTTCAAAAGTGGCGACAGGTCATCAACGTCATGGATGTCGTTGTAAGCCTGGCTTAGTTTCTCGTGAGGAACAGCAACCAGTTTCGCATCTTCACCCGCTTCGTCGGTCATGTTTAGAATGCCGACTGGACGACAGCGAATAACAGAACCTGTCATGACTGGATGTGGAGTCAGTACAAGTACATCTAGAGGGTCACCATCGTCAGCTAGTGTGTTGTTTACGTAGCCGTAGTTCGCTGGGTAGAACATTGGCGCAGCCATGAAGCGGTCAACAAAGATAGAGTCAGAGTCTTTATCGATCTCGTATTTTACAGGCGAGCTCTCAGCTGGGATCTCGATGATAACGTAGATGTCGTTTGGCAGGTCTTTACCCGCTGGTACTTTTTCAAAGCTCATGTTGTTTCCCTATGAACGTTTCATTAATTTCTGCGGCGCATTATAGGCACCTTGGTAATATAACTAAATGCTACTAAGCGCTATTTTTCACTTTTCTTACGGTGGTAGGCTTTCAACATCTCTACCTCCTGTTTTGAACCTAGCGCGACGGATACACGTTGGTGAATGTGCTCTGGGCTAAGATCCATAATCTCTTCGTAACAGGTCGAAGCGACGCCACCAGCCTGCTCGATAAGGAAACTCATTGGGTTGCCTTCGTACATCAGGCGTAGTTTTCCCGGTTTGCCCGGATCGCGTGAGTCCCATGGGTAGGTGAAGATGCCCCCACGGGTCAGTAGGCGATGCACTTCGGCCACCATAGAGGCCACCCAGCGCATGTTGTAGTTCTTCTCGCGAGGACCCTCTTCGCCAAGCAGTAGATCGTCGATGTACTCTTGCATCTGAGGTTCCCAGTGACGCTTATTCGACATGTTGATCGAAAATTCGCTGGTCTCTTCAGGAATTTTGACCGACTCCTCTGTCAGGATAAAGTCACCGGTATGAGCCAGCGTGAACATGTTAACGCCGCTACCAGTGGTTAGGGCTAATACTGCAGAAGGCCCATAAAGCACGTATCCTGCCGCCACTTGCTTACGTCCTGGCTGGAGGAACTCATTGGTGTCCTGTTTAGCCCAAGGTTTTGGGGCTTCGATGATTGAGAAGATCGTGCCAACCGAGACGTTGATGTCGATGTTTGATGAGCCATCCAGCGGGTCAAAAGTCACAAGGTAGCGACCATCACGAGATCCCCAAACTGGCTCCTCTTCCTCTTCTGAGGCAACGCCACGAACAAGTCGATTATCCAGAAGGACTTTTTTAATGATGTCGTTAGAAACGATATCGAGTTTCTTTTGGGTCTCGCCCTGTACGTTAGTCAGAGTGCTGGTGCCCAAAACGCCGGCCAGAGCGCCTTCGCGAAGCTGCAATGCAACCTCTTTACAGGCGATCATTAAGACTTCGATCACCTCTACAAGGTCTGCATCGGTTTTGTTGTGCTTTAGGAAGGAGCTCAGTAACTGCATTAGAGAATCTCTTAGTCGTGTGAAATATGATGAAAATTATAGGCAAGTTGGTACGCTATTGCATGTGCGAAATGGGTTTTTCGGTTAATTAAAGCCCATCTTTATAATTTTTTGTGGGATACCACCGGTTTGCATCTTCATTTTCTTGGTATTTGTGGCACCTTTATGGGCTCTTTAGCGATTTTGGCCAAAGAGCTAGGTTATCGTGTCAGCGGTTCGGATCAGAACGTCTATCCGCCAATGAGTACGCAACTTGAAACCTTAGGCATTGAGATTATTCAAGGCTACGATCCCACTCAATTGGACTCCAATCCCGATCTAGTGATAGTCGGTAACGCGATGTCGCGCGGCAATCCTTGTGTTGAGGCGGTGCTTGAGAGAGGGATTCACCACACATCGGGACCACAGTGGTTACATGATCACTTGCTCAAGGATCGTTGGGTATTGGCTGTTTCAGGTACTCACGGTAAAACCACCACAGCGACCATGTTGGCATGGATTCTGGAGTACGCTGGGTTGAAGCCTGGTTTTTTGATTGGTGGCGTTCCGCTCGATTTTGACTGCTCAGCTCGTTTGGGAGAGACCGACTTTTTTGTTATCGAGGCAGATGAGTACGATACCGCTTTTTTTGATAAGCGATCTAAATTTGTCCACTACAACCCAAGAACACTGGTGATTAATAACTTAGAGTTTGATCATGCAGATATCTTTGATGATCTTGCAGCGATTCAGAGGCAGTTTCATCACCTCATGCGTTTGGTGCCTGCTACTGGGCGAGTGATCTACCCCTCGGATATTCCGGCAGTCGAGCAGGTGATAGAGCAGGGGTGTTGGAGTGAGTTAGAGTCAACTTCAATGAATCCTGGTCACTCTGGTGCTGCAATCGGTGAGCAAGAGTCTGGTGGTCAGCGTTTTCAAATTTGCGTCAAAGAGACGGCCCCTGTCTGGGTTGATTGGGAATTGACCGGTGAGCACAATCAACGCAATGCACTGCATGCTCTGTTGGCAGCAAGACACGTTGGCATTACCCCCGAAGTGAGTGCGGAGGCATTAAGCCAATTCAAAAGCGTGAAGCGCCGCATGGAGCTGTTAGGTCAGTTCTCAGGGGTCTCTCTGTATGATGATTTTGCTCACCATCCGACGGCTATTGCGACGACCTTGCAAGGTATGAGAGCGAAAGTGCACGATGAGAAGTTGATTGCCATCATCGAGCCAAGGTCTAATACCATGAAACAAGGCGTATTTAAGAGCCAGTTAGCTGAATCCGCCGCGCAAGCTGATACTGTTTTTTGGTATCAACCGGATTCTCAGGGGTGGTCTTTAGAGAATCAGATTGCTGGCTTTGACGGGCAGGCTGTATTTAATAGCATTGATCTTCTGCTTGAGTCTCTCGAATCAGAGCTACAACACAACAGTCATATCGTAGTGATGTCGAACGGTGGATTCGAAGGCATTCACGAGCGAATTAAACAACTCCTTATTTCGACGACACATTGAGGTGAACCGTGGCAGATTTTGACTCAAGAGTAACCCTAGCCATTACCGGAGCTTCGGGGGTTCAGTACGCACTGCGTTTGATGCACTGCTTGGTTCAGCAGAACGTTCAACTCTTTGTGATGGTCTCCAAAGCGGCTCAAGTTGTTGTCGCGGCTGAAACGGAGCACAGCTTGCCAGGGACTCCTGATGCTCAGCAGCAGTTTTTTACTGATTTCACGGGTGCTAAAGCGGAGCAGATTAAAGTCTTTGGTAAAGAGCAGTGGTTTGCTCCTGTCGCTTCAGGCTCAGGCGCTCCCAGTCAGATGGTGGTCTGTCCCTGTTCAACAGGAACACTGTCAGCCATTGCGACTGGGGCCAGTAATAATCTGATTGAGCGTGCTGCGGATGTTGCCCTAAAAGAGCGTCGATCACTTATTTTGGTGCCGCGAGAGGCTCCCTATTCTGAGATACATCTTGAGAATATGTTGAAGTTGACCCGCATGGGAGCGGTCATACTGCCGGCGTCACCAGGTTTCTATCATAAACCCACCACGGTCGAAGATATGATCGATTTTGTGGTCGCAAGGGTGTTGAGTCAGCTCGGTTATGATCAATCGATCATGCCATCCTGGGGCTCAGATTTAATTTAAGAGTAATATTATGACGAAGGTTCTAGCACTAGATACTTCAACTGATGCCTGTTCAGTCGCCTTACTAAACGGCGAACAGCGCATTTGTCGGTTTGAAGTGGTACCCAGAGGGCATACCCAACTGCTGTTGCCGATGGTTGAAAGTGTTCTTGAAGAGGCCAAGCTATCGGTAAAAGAGCTTGATGCGATCGCTTTTGGGCGCGGGCCAGGGTCATTTGCCGGCATTCGTATAGCAACAGGAGCAACACAGGGGCTAGCAGTCGCCTTTGATACTCCTGTGATCCCCCTATCGACCCTTGAGACCTTGGCTTATCAGGCGCTTGCATTATGCCCAGAGGCTGGCTTTATTCTATCGACTTTGGATGCCCGAATGGATGAGGTCTATTGGGCAGTCTATAAGGTGGAAAATGGCACAATCTTTGCTTTGACTGAGGAGCAGGTGACGGCACCCTCAGCCGTTGTTCTGCCTGAAAAGGTTTCTCAATGCGTAGCAATTGGCCCAGGCCTTAACTACTTGGATCAGTTGAATTCATTAGTTCAAAACGGTTTGGGTAGGGTGTTGTCTGATCAGTACCCTCAGGCTGAGAGTATGCTCAATATGGCAGTGTCAGCTCTAGAAAGGGGTGATCAAGTGCCGCCTGAAGAGGCTTTACCCGTTTATGTTCGAGAGGGCACTTGGAAAAAAAGGAGTGAGCAGTGACGCTCAGTGATTGGATACATACTCTGATATTGGCCCTGATACAGGGGTTAACTGAATTCCTACCGATCTCAAGTTCTGCACATTTGATTCTACCCTCCCAGCTGTTTGGTTGGAGTGATCAGGGATTAGCATTTGATGTTGGTGTTCATGTTGGCACGCTGACGGCTGTCATCATCTATTTTCGGCGCGAAGTGGTGTCGATTGTGGCAGCGTCAACATTAACTCTGGCTGGTAGAACCTCGGATGATGGGAAACTTGGTTGGTTTGTAGCATTTGCGACGATCCCAGCTGTCATAGCAGGCCTGCTGTTGGGCGACTGGATTGATACCTATGGTCGATCCATTTTGGTTATTGCTGGCACCACCATTCTATTTGGCCTTGCACTCGGTTGGGCAGACGCTACCAATAAGGCGACGCGTATTATGAAAGAGCTCGGCTTTAAGGATGCTATTGTGATTGGTGTAGCTCAGGCCATCGCTCTCATTCCTGGAACCTCTCGATCGGGTATCACCATTACAGCAGCGCTTATGTTGGGATTTGATCGTCAAAGTGCCGCCCGTTTCTCATTCTTGCTCTCAATCCCAGTTATTCTGGGGGCAGGGTTATTGAAGGGTAAAGAGCTTATCGATATCGGCGCAGACGCGCATTGGCAGATGATTGGTGTTGGTGCACTCGTAGCGGCCCTCAGCGCTTGGGCGTGTATTCATCTGTTTCTGAAGCTGCTTGATCAAATCGGCATGCGTCCTTTTGTAATCTATCGTTTGATTCTAGGTGTTACTTTGATCGCAGTTTGGGCTTTGACTCGCTGATGATTGGTCTTTCCGTTGAGTCTCATGAACTGCTTCCGGAAGCCGAAAAGCTTAGCAATGGCTTAAATCTTCCCTTGGTAAAAAGTGGTCAATCAGGTTCTGAGTTCGACTATCTACTTCAGGTGGGATTTGATGGTCTGTCGCTGGTCCAGCTTGGCCCTAAAGCGCCCGGTCCTATTCGAGTAGACTTTGAATCGGGTGCGGTGGCTCATCGTCGTCGTTTTGGTGGCGGTAAAGGGCAACAGATTGCTAAGGCTTGTGGCGTATCCTCTGCATTTACCCCTTACATAGCCGATCTGACCGCTGGGCTGGGTCGTGATAGTTTTGTGCTGGCGACCTTAGGTTGTCGTGTGGATATGGTGGAGCGGGTGCCAGTAGTTCATGCGTTGTTGAGAGATGGGTTGCACAGAGCTCAGTTCTCATCCGATCCAGAGTTGCAGGAGATTCTGGCCAGACTCTCATTAAGTCACCTCCAAGCGGTTGAGTTCCTTCAAACGACCTCTAATCAGTACGACGTGATCTATCTCGATCCGATGTTCCCTCACACGGATAAGTCGGCTCAGGTGAAAAAAGAGATGCTAGCCTTTCGCTCGCTTGTGGGTGCCGATCAGGACAGTGCAGAGTTGCTAGACGCCGCTTTGCAACATGACCCAGCAAGGGTTGTTGTGAAGCGACCAAGAAAGGCGCCTATTATTGAAGGACCGAAGCCTAGCTATGCATTAGAGGGTAAGTCTGGGCGTTTTGATATCTATGCGAGACGCAAGTTAGGCAGTTAGTTTGTTAACCGCTAAATGAGTCGATTAATAGTGTGGTGGTGGCACATCCGCCGCTGGTGAAAAGCCACTATTATCAGCGTTCTTAACACGGTCGTTCAGAATCATAATCATGCGTCGCAGTTCATCCAGCTCTTTCGCTTGGCGAATGGTGATTTCACTCAGTTGATCGATCGCTTCCTCTTGAAACGCTATTCGACTCTCCAGATCATCTAAACGACTGTTCGATTCACTCATAATTTCGTGTTCTTCTTACTCTTTGGGTTAATTTATCCGCCGTAAACCCCTAAGTTGTTGAAAAAATATAACTAATACGTTATATCTCACTTTCTGTGCGGGTTTTTTAATGTCGTACAGAGTAATTTGTTTGTTCCAAAAAATACAAAGAAATATTTCCAATGGGTGGTTAATCAGTGATTAAAAATATCATTATCAGCGTAATTGCAGCCTGTGTTATCGCAGCTGCTGGTCACTTCTTTAAAGCGGAATCGCACTACTTACCAGTGCTTGCCGTTTCGTTTGTGGCTGTTTTCATCAGTACTCTTGTGGCTAGCTCTGGCTCCGCATCAGCATCTCAATCTTCACGTCGTGTAAACGGTGCGGATGAAGAGGATGACATCGATGATGGTCGTGAAGTCGGTACTGTTAAGTGGTTCAATGTTTCTAAAGGTTTCGGTTTTATTACTCGTGCCAATGGAGATGATGTTTTTGTTCATTTCCGTAACATTCGTGGCCGTGGACACCGTTCATTAAACGAAGGCCAGCGTGTTCGTTTTAATGTGCACGACAGCGATAAAGGTCTTCAAGCTGAGGATGTTTCAATCATCCGTGAATAACGGTTGATTGAAATAATGAAAGGGTAGCTTAGGCTACCCTTTTTTATTCATTTTCTACTCAGTTAAGTAGGCTAGAATAACTTTTATGAAAATCTATCCTCTACTCTTTTTGTTCCTCAGCTCTTTGGCGTCGGCAGACACTCAATGTATGCAGAATTATTTTGCATCCAGAGTCGGCGAGACTCTTGAGTATCGTGTTGAAATTGATGGTATTCGGGCGAAAGGGGCTCGAGCGATCTCTCAATCAGATTCAGGTCAGTTCACATTGCTTCAGTCTGTCTCTGTTCTACTGGCTTCGCTAGAGGAGGAGAGCCATTTTATTGTTGATGAGCAAGGCATCGTTCCGATTAATTACCTCTTTGAACAGCAAGGGCTTGGGGCGCGTAAAACAACCATTCAGTTCAATGGCGCAACGGCTGAAGTGAATAGAAAAGGTAAGACGTCTCAGTTGGAGCTTCCGCAGGGTTTTCAGGATCCTTTGACCTTCATCCTTCAGCTTCAAGCAGCGACTAGTTGCGGTGAATCTATTGAAACGCTGAAGATACCTCTTGTGAAGTCGAAAGGGGTTTCGGAGGTTGTTTTTGTTAAAGGTGAGGACTCTTTAATTAAGAGCCGTGATAAGGATTTGGTTCTGGAAACTTGGCAAAGGGTCGATGGTGATAAAATTGAAAAGGTCGGCTTAATTCCTGAATTAAATAACCTTCTGTACTCATTTGAGCAACGAGAAGGAGAGAAGATCAATCGCCTTCAGTTGATTGATCTTCCTTAGTCTCTGCTGATTTTTGTGCTGCCTGCTGCTTTTGCCATGCGGCTCTATCTGCATAGTAGATATCCCAAACGCAGGGTTCACAACCACTTTCGCAGCAGTCGTAATCCCCTGGTGGAATCGGTTCCTGAAGAGAATCTATTGAGCTCATCAGCCAATAATCTTCCCAGGGTTAAGAATCCCTTTTGGATCCAGAGCGGCTTTAATACTGCGCATGACGGCCAGCTCAGCATCGCTCCGGCTTAGGTGAATATAGGGCTTTTTACTCAGTCCAATACCGTGTTCTGCCGAAACAGAGCCTTTGTATTTCTCTAGGATCTTATAGACTACCGTGTCGATCGCTTTTTTATCGCTGACTGGACCTACACAGAAGTGAATGTTGCCATCGCCAAGGTGTCCAAAGGTTAGGCAGGTCGATTCAGGGAACTGCTCTGACAGTGCCTCTTTGACTTCGTTTGTGTAAGCTTCCATGTGACGCAGCGGTAGGCTGATATCGTAAGGAATCAGTGGGCTGAAGGCTTGAACCATCGCCTCAATGTCATCTCGAACTGCCCAGAGTGCCGCTGACTGCTGCTGACTTTCGGCAATCACAGCATCGACAATGACCTCTTGTTCTAGAAGTTCGCCAAGAACCTCAATGAACTGCTCTTTTCCGCGAGTGTCATCGACACACTCTGACTCTAATAGGATGTAGTAGGGTAGGGAGTCATCAATAAACTTTTGATGATTACCGGTTTCGTTAACCATAAAGCTATAGAAACTGTTCCACATCGCTTCAAATGCAGAGAGCTTACCTTCAAGTTTCTGTTTCAGCGTGTTAAGCAGTAAGAGTGCGTTATCAAAACTCTCGACGCCAACCAGTGCGGTTTGACGTGCTGGCGCTGAAGGCCAAAGTCTCAAAACGGCGCGTGTGATAATACCTAGAGTTCCTTCTGAGCCGACAAACAGCTGTTTTAGGTCGTATCCGGTATTATCTTTCAGTGTCTCTTTAAGATTGGTTAGGACGGTGCCATCGGCTAGCACCACCTCTAGACCGAGAACTTGATCACGTGCCATACCGTAGCGAATAACCTTATTGCCACCGGCGTTGGCTGCAAGCATTCCTGCAACCTGTGCTGAACCCCGAGCACCCCAATCTACTGCAAAAAGGAGGTCGTGCTCGGCTGCTGCATTTTGAAGATCCTCAACAACCACACCGGCTTGAACGAGCACAGTGGCACCTTGGGTATCTAACTGCTCAATGGAACGCATGCGCTCAAGGCTTAGAACAAAATCCCCTTCAGTCGCTTTGGTCGCGTCCGCTAAGCCGGTCATGCCGGCTTGTGGAATGATGGTCTGATTTGCCTCGTGACACAGGGCGAGCACTTTTGAGACCTCTTCCGTCGACGCGGGTCGAATCACCGCTTTCGCCGGACAGCTGCCTTTACTCCAACTCTCATTAGGTCGTTGAGCAACACGCTCGTCGGTGATGAGACCTTTATCACCTACAATGGCGTGGATTGCATTCAGTAGTTCAGACATAGTGTTTACCTGTTAGTCGCAAAGAGCATCCAGTTTAGATTTAAGTATGCCGGTGACCGCACCAGGGTTGGCTTTGCCACCGGATGCTTTCATGACCTGGCCCATAAAGAAACCTAACATTTTGCCGCGTTTCTCTGGTTCAGCGGCTTTGTATTGCTCAACCTGTGCTGTCGCATTGGCAATGACCTCGTCGATCATGGTCTCTATCGCACCGGTGTCAGTAACTTGCTTCAACCCTTTGGCTTCAATCACTTCGTCGGCGGTACCGCCTTCGTTCCATTGGATTTCAAAGACTTTCTTAGCAATGTTGCCAGAGATGGTGTTGTCCTTGATGCGAACCAGAAGACCGCCTAACTGCTCTGCGCTAACGGGGCTGTTATCAATGCTCAGATCGGCTGCGTTTAAGTTTTTGGCCAACTCTCCCATCACCCAGTTGGCAGCCAGTTTGGCATCACCACAACACTCAACCACTGACTCAAAGTAGTCCGCTTGGTTGCGATAAGCTGACAGAACACCAGCGTCGTATTCAGATAGAGCCAGTTCACTGATGAAACGCTCTTTTCGTGCGTCCGGCAGTTCTGGAAGCGTTAGACGAATGGCTTCTACATAGGCATCATCGACCACGACAGGAAGTAGATCTGGGCAAGGGAAGTAACGGTAGTCGTTAGCATCCTCTTTCGAGCGCATGCTTCGAGTCTCGTTTTTGTCTGGATCGTAAAGACGAGTCTCTTGTACTACTGTGCCGCCATCTTCTATTAGGTCGATTTGACGCTCTACCTCGGTGTCGATTGCACGCTCAATGAAGCGGAACGAGTTGATGTTCTTCAGCTCGGTGCGAGTACCTAGGGTGTCACTGCCTTTAGGGCGAATGGAGACGTTACAGTCACAACGCATTGAGCCCTCGGCCATGTTACCGTCACAGATGCCCAGAGTAGTTACTATCGCATGAATCTTGCGAGCGTAAGCAGCGGCCTCTTTAGAGGTGCGCATATCGGGTTCAGAGACAATTTCGACTAGAGGTGTACCGGCTCGGTTAAGGTCGATACCGGATTGGCCGTGAAAATCTTCGTGTAAGGATTTTCCGGCATCTTCCTCTAGGTGAGCGTGATGAATACGAACACGACGTTCGCCATCTTCCGTTTCAATATCGACGTAACCTTCGCCAACAATAGGTGCTTCTAGTTGGGTTGTCTGGTAACCCTTGGGAAGATCTGGATAGAAGTAATTTTTGCGCTCAAAAACGGCACGTTTACCGATTTCGGCATTAATCGCTAAGCCAAACATGATGGCCATTTTCTGTGCGCCATCGTTGAATACCGGCAGTGTGCCCGGCAATGCCAGATCAACGGCGCACGCTTGTGTATTGGGTTCGGCACCGAAGGCAGTGCTAGCACCTGAAAATATTTTCGTATTGGTCGCGAGCTGAACGTGGATCTCTAGACCGATAACTGTTTCCCATTCCATATCGATCTCCTTATGCCGTAACCGGTGACAGGGTGTGCCACTCTGTATTTTGTTGGTATTGGTGAGCTACGTTCAATAGGCGAGCTTCGTCAAAGTAGTTCCCTATCAACTGAAGGCCAACAGGCAAGCCGTTTACCTGTCCACAAGGTACGGACATACCGGGAAGACCAGCCAGGTTTAACGACAGTGTGAAGATGTCCTCCATGTACATTGCGACAGGGTCATTCACTTTTTCACCAATGGTAAACGCAGGGCTTGGTGTTGTCGGCCCAACAATGACATCGACCTCTTCAAAGATGCGCATGAAATCTTGTTGGATTAAACGGCGAATCTGTTGAGCTTTGTTGTAGTAGGCGTCGTAGTAGCCGGCACAGAGTGCGTAGGTTCCAACCATGATGCGGCGTTTAACTTCAGAGCCAAAGCCTTCGCCACGAGTCCGTTTATAGAGGTCTTCCAAATCTTGTGGGTTCTCGCAACGGTAGCCATAACGTACGCCATCAAAACGTGACAAGTTTGACGATGCCTCCGCCGGAGCAATGATGTAGTAAGCCGGAATCGACATGCGTGTATTCGGAAGGCTAACCTCTTTGATTGTGGCGCCCAGCGATTCAAGCTGTTTGATCGCTGTCTCAATCTGAGCCGCCATTGCACTGTCTAAATCGGCACTCATAAACTCTTTCGGAACTCCGATTTTTAGGCCTTGAAGCGAGTTGTTGAGCGACGCAGTGTAATCCTCAGTCGGTTGTGCCGATGAGGTTGAGTCCATTGAGTCCTGTCCCGCCATGACGTTCAGCATAAGAGCACAATCCTCAGCACTGCGAGCCATTGGACCGCCCTGATCAAGCGAAGAGGCGTAGGCAACCATGCCGTAACGAGAGACGCGTCCATAAGTTGGCTTGATGCCGGTAATGCCACAGAACGCTGCCGGTTGGCGAATCGAACCACCTGTATCTGAACCTGTTGCTGCAGGTGTTAGTCGTGCTGCGACTGCAGCAGCAGAACCACCTGAAGAGCCTCCTGGTACACGGCTTGTATCCCAAGGATTTTTACAAGCACCATAGAAAGAGCTCTCGTTGGTTGATCCCATCGCAAACTCATCCATATTGGTTTTACCCAACATAACGGCGCCCGCTGACTTAAACTTTGCTACTACGGTAGCGTCATAGGGGGACTCAAAGTTATCCAACATTTTGGAGCCACAACTGGTTTTGACCCCCTCGGTGCAAAACAGATCTTTGTGCGCGATCGGAAGTCCTGTGAAGGTGCCCGCTGTGCCCGCTGCAATACTCTCATCAGCTGCTTTTGCTTGCTGCAGAGCCAGTTCAGGGGTGGTGGTGATGAACGAGTTGTACTCGCTGTCACAACGGTTGATGCGATCGATAAACGCTTGGGTAAGCTCAACACTGCTCACAGTGCCATTGCGAAGGTCTTGAGCCAGTTCGCTCAGTGTTTTTTCAAACATATCTCTAATCCGAATCCTGTTACTCAATGACTTTAGGGACAAGGAAAAGCCCCTCTTCAACAGCTGGTGCAACCGCTTGAAGTTTATCTCGTTGATTCAGCTCGGTAACTTCATCAGCACGCAAGCGTTGGACTGCATCCAGTGGGTGTGCCAATGGCTCCACACCGTCTGTATTAATCTGCTGCATCTCATCAATAAGATTTAAAATGCTGCTTAGGTTTTCGGTGTAGGCCGGAATATCCTGCTCGTTCAACTCTAAACGGGCAAGATGGGCAATACGTTCAACATCGGAGCGATCGATGGACATGCTTAACCTTCTTTCTTTAAATGGTGTGATTGAAACTATTTTGCGGCTGTAAGAAGTGGAAAATAGTTTCGTAAAAACATTGTGATGGCGCGTAATCTATCACATTTGCGCCTTGCCCAAAATCCCCGTCGTTGCTAACATTCTTTGATTAATGAATTGGCTTCTAAAGTCATCGCTTATAAGGTTTTAAATCCAATGTTTAAAAAGATTCGTGGTCTCTTTTCTAGCGACCTTTCCATCGACCTGGGAACTGCCAATACGCTGATCTATCTTCGAGATAGTGAGATCGTGCTAGATGAGCCATCTGTAGTGGCTATCCGCCAGCAAGGCAACCAGAAGACCGTAGCGGCTGTCGGTACCGATGCAAAAAGAATGTTGGGTAGAACGCCAGGCAATATTACCGCTATTCGTCCATTGAAAGATGGTGTCATTGCTGATTTCCACGTGACTGAAAAGATGCTTCAGTACTTCATCAGTAAAGTTCACAACAACAGTTTCCTTCGTCCATCGCCTCGCGTTCTGATTTGTGTACCTTGTAAGTCAACTCAGGTTGAGCGTCGAGCAATCAAAGAGTCTGCAGTAGGTGCAGGTGCTCGAGAGGTCTACCTAATCGAAGAGCCAATGGCGGCTGCGATCGGTGCTGGTCTCCCAGTTGATGAGGCAACCGGTTCGATGGTTGTCGATATCGGTGGCGGTACCACTGAGATTGCGGTGATCTCGTTGAGCGGTATCGTCTACTCTGAATCTGTTCGTGTCGGCGGTGACCGATTTGACGAGGCGATTGTTACTTACGTTCGTCGGAATTATGGAAGCTTGATTGGTGAAGCGACAGCCGAGCGAATCAAACAAGAGATAGGTACAGCCTACCCAGCACCTGAAGTGCTAGAGATTGATGTGCGTGGTCGTAACCTTGCTGAAGGTATCCCACGTATGTTCACGCTTAACTCGAACGAGATTCTTGAAGCCCTTCAAGAGCCTCTCCAGTCGATTGTTCAAGCCGTTAAAGGTGCACTAGAACAGTGTCCACCTGAATTGGCAGCGGACGTTGCTGAGCACGGTATTGTTTTGACAGGCGGTGGTGCACTGCTAAGAAATCTTGATCGCCTTCTGACGGAAGAGACCGGCCTTCCAGTGATTGTGGCAGAAGATCCATTGACCTGTGTGGCTCGTGGTGGCGGTAAAGCACTTGAGATACTGGATAAACAGGGTTTTGAGTTACTGTCACGTGACTGATCTTTAATAACGGCAACGCGAAGGGTTTAAAGTCATGATCTTTAAAAGTGGTCCGTCGCGTTTGCTGTTTACTCTTCTCATAATCGTAGCGCTCTCTATCGTTGCGCTCGATCTTACCTCCAATAAATTTCGTGAAGGCAAAGCCTATCTAAACCTTGTTGCTACCCCCTTGCAGTGGTTGGTGGATTTGCCAGTCAAAATGGCAGGTGGCGTTTCAGATGTGGTGGTCAGTCGAGCCACACTGATTGCAGAGAATGATGAGTTGCGAACAGAAGCCATTCTGCTAGAACAAAAAGTGCTACAAAACGCGACTCTTGCCAGTGAAAATCGCCGTTTAAGAACTTTGCTGAATGCTCGCCAGAAAGTGGAGGAAGAGGTTCAGATGGCTGAGTTGATCGGCGTTAGCTCTGACCCTTTTCAGCATGAAATATTGATTAACCGCGGTGAACAGGATGGAGTTGTTATTGGGCAACCTGCACTGGACTCCGGCGGTATCATGGGTCTTGTCGTTGATCTTGCGCCCGTCACCAGTCGAGTCATGTTGGTGACTGACTCTAGATCCTCTGTGCCTGTTCAACTCTTACGTACGGGTTTCCGTACCCTTGCGCTCGGTAGTGGATCCACTACTGAGCTCAAACTGGACCACATCCCCAATACTGAAGATATTCGTATTGGTGACCTACTTGTTACCTCTGGGTTGGGCGGCGTCTTTCCAATGGGTTACCCCGTCGCTGAGATAACCGAATTTAGACAGGAGCCTGGTCGCTCCTTTGCAGTGGTCAGAGCAAGGCCAACGGCAACGCTTGATAAGAGCCGCTATCTGCTTTTGGTTCAGCAGGTGAATGGATTAAAGAGGTTGGAGAGTGAGTGATCAAGCCTCTGGTGGTGGCTTTTTTGTCACACTGGCTACTTTTCTGCTAGCAATAACGCTGAGTCAATTTCCTTTGGACAGCTCTCTGCAGTGGTTCCGGCCAGACTTCGTTCTGTTGGTTCTTTTCTTTTGGCTTATTTGGGCCCCCAATCGTGTTGGCTTAGTCTATGCGTTTTTTATTGGGCTATTACTGGATTTAATGCGAGGCTCAGTGCTCGGTTTAGGTGCTCTATCTCTGACTCTGATTGCCTTCATTACACAGTTACTGCACAGTCGGTTAAGAGTGTTTCCAATGCTTCAGCAGTCCTTTGTGTTGCTGCTGTTGGTGGGGCTGAATCAATTGATCTACTATTGGATGCAAGGTCTGGTTGGAAATTCTGCTGATACACTGCTGTTTCTTTTGCCGGCTTTGACCAGTGCGCTTCTCTGGCCATTCGTGTTTATGACTTTGCGTCGCTTGGCACGATCCTTGGATTTGAACTAATGAACGTGGTTTTGGCCTCTCAGTCACCTAGACGACTGGAGTTATTAAAACAGATAGGGATCTCTCCAGAAGTGCATCCGGCTCATATCGATGAGACACCACTGAGCGAAGAAACGCCTGAGGATTATGTAAACCGCCTGGCACGCAATAAAGCCGAAGCCGTTGCACAACACTACCCAGGGGCTCTGGTAATAGGGTCCGATACCAGTGTAGTGATCGATAATCAGATATTAGGGAAGCCTGAAAGTCCTGATCACTTCTTTACTATGTTTAAACGCCTGTCGGGTGCCCAACATCAGGTTATGACCGCAGTGGCTATTTCTGATGGTCAACAGACTCGCAGCGAAGTGGTGATTACTCAGGTTAGCTTCTATCCTGTAAATAAGAGAGAGATGGAGCGCTATTGGCTCAGCGGAGAACCTCAGGATAAAGCGGGTGGATATGGCATTCAGGGCTTGGGTGCACTGTTTGTCAAAGAGATTAAGGGAAGTTACAGCGCAGTCGTGGGTTTGCCGATCGCTGAAACTGGAAAGATTCTAGAAAAATTTGGATTCTCAGCGTGGACTCAAGGGTCTGTTGAGTAAGGAGTAAGGTTTTGGGTGAAGAGATACTGATTAACTTCACACCGATGGAGACTCGAGTCGCAGTCATTGAAAATGGCATGCCGCAAGAGATCTATGTTGAGCGTGCAAAACGTCGCGGGATTTTAGGCAATATCTATTTAGGGCGAGTGGTTCGAGTACTGCCAGGCATGCAGGCTGCATTTGTCGATGTGGGGCTTGAGAGAGCTGCTTTCATACATGTTGATGAAGTCGTTGATCAGTCTCTGACACCGGATGAGCGTGCTGCTCTCTCCATTGCTCAGGTGTTGCGTGAAGGCGAATCACTGCTAGTTCAAGTCACTAAAGACCCTATTGGCAGTAAAGGGGCCCGCCTGACGACCCACATATCACTGCCATCACGCTACTTGGTGTTAATGCCAGATGCCTCTCATATTGGGGTCTCTCAAAGAATCGAAGATGAGGAGGAGCGGGATCGCTTAAAGCAGATTCTCAGATCCGAGTTGATCGACTCTGACGATGAGACAGCTGAGCCCGAGTTTGGTTACATTCTGCGAACTGTGGCTGAAGGCGTGACAGAGATGGAATTAAAAGCCGATATCAGTTTCTTACATCGGTTGTGGGAGAGTATTCAGAACCGAGTCAAAGGGGCGAAAGCGCCGGCAACCGTCTATGAGGACCTGCCGCTCAATATGCGAGCACTCAGAGACATGACTCATTCTGAAATTGAACGTATCAGAATTGACTCTAAAGAGACCTTTCAGCGTGCACAAAGCTTCGCTCGCACACTAGTTCCTGAAATTGAATCGAAGCTGGAATACTACCCAGGTGAACGTCCTATTTTTGACCTCTTTAACGTTGAAGAGGAGATGGAGAAGGCTCTGGGTCGCAAGGTTGAGCTTAAGTCGGGTGGCTACCTGATCTTTGACCAAACCGAAGCGATGACCACGATTGATATCAATACCGGCGCTTTTGTCGGTCATCGCAATTTGGAAGAGACGATATTTAAAACCAATTTGGAGGCTGCGACGGCGATTGGTCGACAACTGAGGCTTCGTAATTTGGGTGGCATTATTATTATCGATTTTATCGATATGGAAGACCCAGAACACCAGCGTCAAGTTTTGCGAACTCTTCAGCGACAGCTAGATAAAGACCACGCTAAATGCAAAGTGACTGGCGTATCCGAATTGGGGCTGGTTGAAATGACGCGTAAACGTACTCGTGAGAGTTTAGAGCAGGTTCTGTGTGAAACCTGTGAGACCTGTTCAGGTAGAGGCATGATTCGCACGCCTGAGACGGTGTGCTATCAAATCTTTCGAGAGATCTTGCGTCAACATAGGGCCTACGATACCGACTCCTATTTGGTCATTGCGGCTAAAGCCGTGGTTGATTACTTGCTGGATGATGCATCAGACCATGTCGCTGAACTGGAGTCGTTTATTGGGAAAACGATTCGCTTCCAGAGCGACACTCACTACAACCCAGAACACTTTGATGTGGTTCTGAGGTAGCGGGGAATTCATGGTTCGGCATACGCTTTGGGTCAGTTGGTGGGTTTTGATGGTGGCAGCACTGTTAGCCATCCTGCTAACGGCTGTGCGTCTAGCATTCCCTTTGCTGGGCGATTACCGAACTGATATTGCGGCTCAGCTTAGTCAATACCTTGGTATTGAAGTCACCATAGGCGAGCTAGAGACTGGCTGGCGCGGTCCCTATCCAACCTTTGAGTTCAAAGAGATCCATTCGGATATTGACTACCTCAAATCAAAGCAGATCGAGTTTCACCTCCAAAACATCTCGTTTGAATTCGATCCATGGCGTTCATTGATTGATGCTGCGCCTATTTTTCAACGGGTCACGGCACAGGGTCTGAATGTAAAGTGGCGTCAATCTGAAGGGCGGTGGTTAGCTGACTCGAATCAATCAAAGACCGATAATCGCGCAATCGATACGTTGATCGCTATTCTATTTGAACAGCCTTCCATCGAGTTTTCTGAATCACAACTTCATCTGATTCCAGAATCAGGTCGCTCTCGTTTCATCAATCTGGACAATATGTCTCTTGAAAGCAGTGAAACAGAGCATCAATTGAGCGGTAGTTTTTGGATGCCAGTGTTGGGTCAAGATAGTCGCATGCGTTTTGCGATTCAGCACCAAGGTCAATCCTCAAACGGTCAGCTACTATTACCTTTCTATGTTGAACTCGATAACATTGGCTCAGAGTTAGCCGATCTTGCAGGGGTCGAACAGCGCTTCTCTCTTAGTGCGAATGCGCGGCTATGGGGGCAGTTGCGTGGTGCCAGTCTGGATTATCTTGTCGGTAATTTATCAGCCAATAGCTTGCAACTGGTACTGCCCGATGAGCTTGGTGAGCTGGCACTAGAGCAGCTTTCAACAAATTTCTCTGTTCAGTCGGTTGATCGTGATTATCAGCTGCAACTTCAAGATTTTTCAGCCCTCTATCAAGGCAGTGAATTCACACTGCCAACGACTGCGATCGATTTAAGTACTGGCGTCAATGGTTGGACGGCAAACCGAATTCAACTGGCTGAGCTCAATCTATCAGACCTGTCGGCTCTTGCGCTGAACCAGCCTTTGGGTGATCAAAGCAGAGAGGTGATTAAATCGCTCTCTCCCGGTGGTTTAGTCAAAGGGTTAACCGTTGATCTTAGCCAAGGATTAGAATACCTCTCAGTAGTCGGTGAGTTGTCAGATGTGTCGGTCAAATCCTGGAAAGGTTCACCTGCTGCATCACAGTTGAATGGTTCGTTTTATGTTTCAAGTGACCGCGGCTGGGTAGATATTGACAGTCAGCAGCTTGTCATGGAATTTCCAACGGTCTACGACTGGGCATTGCCGTTTAATTTTGCGCAAGGACGTGTTAATTGGCAACTTCACAGTGATTATGCGGCCGTTGGATCTGATCTATTAGAGCTGGGTCTGAATAACATCCGAACACGAGGGCAGTTCTCGATCGATCTACCCTATGATAAAGAGCAACAAGCGCTACTTAATCTATCGATGGGGCTTGAGGGTGCAATAGCCCGAGAGGCACTCCTGTTAACTCCGCCTAAGGTTGTCGGTGAAGGGCTTTATAGCTGGCTAAACAGAGCGCTGATTCAAGGTGATGTCAAAGAGGCGGGTTTAGTTCTGGTGACTCCGACTAGGTCTGTGGCTGATAGACCTAAGCCATTGAGCGAACTCTACATTGCGGTAGAGAATACAACACTAGATTATCAATCACCCTGGCCCGTGTTGAACCGGGCTGAAGCGATCATTCATGCTCGAGATGGGTCCGCTCGTGTTCAGTTAGAGCAGGGCAGTGCCGCAGGCACTGAGATCGGTTTTGCAGATCTTTGGATGGAGAGCGGGTCGGGTGAACTCAAGACCTTGTTAGCGATTGAGGGTTCAGCGTTTGATTTGAACAGTCTATTTCACAGCCAGGCGTTGGCTAACAGTGTTGGCAATAAGCTAGGGGATTGGCAGATCTCTGGTAGTCATAAATCATTAGTGGATTTACAAGTTCCTCTCAAAGGAGGTTCCCCTAAACTGCAGGTTCAATCTGAGCTGAATCGTGGTGTTTTCATCTCCGAAACCCAACGGGTTGCCGTAACGGATATAGACGGTACTATTGATTTTGATTTAGAGAGCGGACTGTCGGCTGAGGGTTTGAAAGCAAGCTTCTTAGGTCGAACTTTTGATGTTGATATCTCAAGTGACTCAACCGCTACTGATATTCAGATTGCTGGTCGAATTGATTCTCAAAGATTGATGCAATGGGCTGGTATTCCTTTGTCAGGTGTTATCTCGGGTGAAATTCCACTCAACTCGACATTAAAACTTTGCTCTAAAGAGTGTCAATCGACTCTTAAATTGGAGTCTCAACTAACGGGTACCCGAGTAGATGCTCCAGACTATTTGGCACATCAATCTTCCGATATTAGCCGTTTGAGCCTTTTGATGACCTTGCAGTCATCACCAACCTTGCAGCTTAATTATGCTGATCGTTTAAAGGCCCATCTAAATCTAGGTGAGCTTTTAACCGGTAATATTCGTCTGGGCGGCAATCAGGCGAGCTATAAAATATCTGATCGCCTTCACATTGATGGATCCCTACCTTCAATTGAAGTTGAGGAGCTACTTGGGTTTATTGATGCTCTATCAGAGCCTAAAAATGGAACTAAAGAAAGGCTTTCCGTTACAACAGCCATCGAGATCGGACAGCTGAATGTTGGAGCTCTTAAATTTGAGTCAATCCTTGCTGAGGCGAGCAATCCTAACGATCGGTGGTCTATTGCACTGGATGGCCGTGATATTCAGGGTGTTATAGATTACAAGCTTGCTGATTCCAGCTTGAACTTAAATCTTCGCCACCTTCACCTGCGCACACCAGAGAGCGATCCATCGATAATAGAACCAGAAGTTCCATTGCCTGATCCGACACCCATCGAGGTGATTAGCAAAATACCTTCAACCAACATTCTGATAGAAAATCTTGTGTGGAATGATGATCATTGGGGTCGTTGGACAACCCATCTACTTCCATCAGGCAACAGTCTCTTGATCGATCAATTGGAGGCCGATGTCGCAGGTATCAGCTTAACCGGACAGGGGATCTGGTCAGTCGGTGAGGGCGAGCAGAGTCGCATTGCCCTGAGCGCAAAAGGCAGCAACCTTGCTGACTATCTTGAATCAATGGGTGACCCAAGAGCGATAGAGACCAAAAGTCTCTCCGCTGAGTTTGCACTGAGCTGGCCTGGTGCACCTTGGTCATTCAGTCGTTATCGCCTAGGAGGTGATCTGCAATTTGACCTTCGAGATGGGCAGATTACTGAAGCAAAAGGTAACTCAGCGCTTCTTCGATTGTTCGGAATACTCGATTTTAACAATCTATTTAAACGTCTGCGCCTCGATTTTAGTGACCTTTATAAATCCGGTATCACCTTTGATAAGTTGGTCGGTAAGTACCATTTAGAGGGTGGGGTTGCTAAGACTCAAGAGCCACTTATTATGAGAGGCGCCTCGGCAGATTTGACTGCAGAAGGCTCTTTAAATCTAATCAACAAAACGGTGGATAAACGGGTCGATGTGATTTTGCCGTTAACCGGTAACTCACCGCTGGCCGCCGTTCTACTTGGGGCCCCTCAGGTGGCAGGAGCCCTGTTTCTTATCGACAAGTTGATTGGGGATAAGATCAACGAAGCGACTAAACTGAGCTATTCAATGACAGGCCCTTGGAGAGAACCTGTGCTTGAAATCATTAATAAGAGAGATCGTTAAATGTTACTCTCAAGACTCGTCATCTAAGTCACGAAGGTACTGAAATACCTTTCTGAAATTGGCCGGTGGCTTGTTCTCTTTGCGCTCTTTTTGAGCATTTCGAATCAAAGCTCGTAGATGCTGCATATCACAGTTTTCAAACTTCTCCATCACCTCAGAGAGCGCTGACTTGTCTCCGGCTATCAATCGTTCACGCAACTGCTCAAGTGCATGAAATTTCTGGTTATGAGCAGCGCTAGCTGAGTCGAATTGGTCAATGGCGACACGAATGGCATCGGCATCCTCTGTGCGCATCAATTTGCCGATGTACTGCAGTTGACGTTTTTTCGCACCATTAGAGGTGATTCTTGTCATCTCTGCACAGGCCTCTGCTAGGCGTTCAGACATGGGGACTTTCGCTTGTTGATCAAGTCGTAACTCAGTGATGCGACCACCCAGTTTTTGAAGCTCTTCAGCTTCTCGTTTAACCTGGCTGCGGCTGACGAGTTCGATCTCTTGATCACTCTCTTTTGAAAAATTTTTACTGCTCATAATTAACCGTAGAAAAAGGTGGCTAGTCCGAGGAAGGCAAAAAAACCTACCACGTCTGTAATGGTGGTGAGTAATACACCCCCGGCTAGTGCTGGATCGATTCCCGCTTGCTTAAGGGTCAGTGGCAGAAGGCTGCCTGCCATAGCGCCCGCGACTAGATTGATCACGATGGCCATTGCGATCACTATACCGATGGTCATATCTTGGAACCAGAGGACAGCAATGGCGGCCACTACAACAGCCCAGAGTGACCCGTTGATGATGCTAACGATTAACTCACGGTTAAACAGCCAGCCAATATTGTGTCTTTCAATGTGTCCAAGTGCTTGGCCACGAATGACAAGAGTGAGGGTTTGACTGCCGGCGATGCCACCCATTGAGGCGACGATGGGCATCAGTACTGCCAAGGCTACAACCTGATCGATGGTGGCTTCAAACAGGCCAATGACGGCCGAGGCCAAAAAAGCGGTAATAAGGTTAATTCCCAGCCAGACTGCACGACGGCGACTGGTTTTTAGTACCGGAGCAAAGGTGTCTTCATCCTCGTCCAGACCGGCCATGCTCATCAGTGAGTGATCGGCGTCTTCTCGAATGACGTCGACTACGTCATCGATGGTGATACGACCTAGAAGCTGTCGATCCTCATTGATAACAGGGGCCGAGATCAAGTCGCGCTGTTCGAAGATTCGAGCTACCTCTCGTTCAGGAAGATCGGCAGGGATTGCATGGTCATTCTCGGTCTTCATGATTTCACGAACCAGCATCTGTGGGTCTGAAATAAGAAGTCGAGTAATAGGAAGTACACCGATTAGTGCGTTGCGTTTGCGACTCACTACGAAAATACTGTCGGTACTGTCAGGAATCTCACTGTGTCGACGTAGATAACGAAGCGCCGTCTCAACCGTAATATCAGGTCGAATGGTTACCGTATCGGTATTCATCAGACCGCCGGCCGTATCATCAGGATAGGAGAGTACCGCTTCAACACGTTGGCGATTCTGCAAATCCATGTTTTGCAGCATCTCTTGCATGACCGTGTCAGGAAGTTGCTGAAGAATATCGGCTAAGTCATCGACATCGAGTGACTCTGTCATCGCCAAAATTTCTGCCGCGTCTAAATCGCTGACAATTTCAGCCTGAATATCTTCACCGAGGTGTTGTAGAACCTCACCCTCTATCTCTGGGTTGAGCAGGTTCCATACAATGCGACGTTCGCGAGGAGGGGTTTTCTCTAGAAGGTGAGCAACTTCCACAGGCCGCATGCCCTTGTTGAGCATGTAGCGAATCTGTTTGAGATTATCTGATTGAAGGGCTTCGCTTAACGTATCTAGAGCGATCGGTGCTTCGTCCGTACTCATGCAGCCCTCCTTTACGAGTAGGTTAGTCTCTACTCATCTTCGTCAAAACGGTTATTTATGATCTCAATCACGGCATCCATCGCGGCGGATTCATCAGCGCCATCCGTTTGTATGATTAGATCTGTTCCTTGGGATGCAGCCAACATCATAATGGCCATAATGCTTTTAGCATCGACTGTTTTGCCATCTTTTGTGATTTTGATGTCACAACCAAACTTACCTGTTACGCCAATAAGTTTAGCCGCTGCACGCGCGTGTAGTCCCAATTTGTTGATTATAGTAACGTTTTTTTCAATCATTGCGAAACTTATTCTGATAATTCTCGATGGCGTACTTGGATGTTATCCATTCTGTCAGCAAAGCGAGATGCAAGGCTCTCCGCAATGTATACAGAGCGATGTTGGCCGCCCGTGCAACCAATGCCAACAGTAACATAGCTTCGATTATTTGTTTTGAAATGGGGAATCCACTTCACAATGAACTGCTCTATGTCATTAATCATTTCAATCACTTCATCGGAAGCGTTGAGAAACGTTTTAACCGGTTCATCTTTCCCAGAGAGAGGGCGCAACTCTACAAACCAGTAGGGGTTAGGAAGCACCCTGACGTCAAAGCTGAAATCAACATCTAATGGAACGCCGTGTTTGAAACCAAAGGATTCAAACTGTAAAGAGAGCGCTTGCTCTTTACGCTGTGCGACCCTCAATTTAATGGTGTCACGCAGTTCATAGAGTGAAAGCCGAGTGGTATCAACTCTCATGTCCGCAGAGCTTGCGATAGGTTCAAGCAGATCTCGTTCTAAGGCTATTGCCTCTTCCAGTCCAACATCTTGGTTGCTCAGCGGGTGTTTTCTTCGAGTGGCGCTGTACCGTTTCAATAGGGTCGCTTCTGATGCGTCAAGATACGTGATCTCTATGCCTATATCTTCTCTAGCCCTCAAGGATTCCATGATCTCTGGGAAGGCTTTTAGGTCGGTATGCTGATTGCGGGCATCAATGCTCACAGCAATCAGAGGTGCGTTATTCTGGTCGTTAAGCATCTGCTCGACCAACGCTGGCAATAGCGTCGCCGGTAGGTTGTCTATGCAATAGAACCCAACATCTTCAAGTGCTTGCAAGGCGGTACTCTTCCCTGAACCACTGCGACCCGAGATAACAACGACTCTCATGATCAGACCTTTGATAGCTCAGTTGCTTTATTGAGTAGGGCCTCAGAATTCGTGCAGTCTCTGAGAGAATTGAGGGCTTCGGGCTTGCTGAACAGCTCGGCTAAACCAGCCAGTGTCTTAAGGTGCTCATCATTTCCATCATCGGGCACGATCAGTGCGCAGACAAGATCGACCGGCGCTGAATCGATTGAATCAAAATCGACACCGTCATCAAGTGTGATTAAGCAGGCGGATGCTGTTGAACAGCCCGGAATTCGACAGTGGGGTATACCCACGCCAGAGCCAATTCCTGTACTGCCTAATCGTTCACGATTAAGAAGGCCTGTAAAAATTTCATCTTCTGTTACGCCATCAACTGAAGAGGCCAGCTTTTCGCTGGCCACTTGTAGAAGGCGTTTTTTACTGGCGACTGACTCCCGGCAGGCGGTTGTTTCAGTCGTCAGTAGGTCACCTAGTTGCATGTTGTCGTTCGTTTATTTGTGAGATTTCATTTTTTCTTTATGCTTGATGATTTGGCGATCAAGCTTATCCACTAAGCCATCAATCGCTGCATACATGTCATCATGCTCATCAGAAGCGACCACTTGGCCACCGGCTAAGTGAACATCAGCCTCGGCTTTTTTACCCTGCTTTTCGACACTGAGAGTAACTTGTACATTCTGAATGTTGTCGAAGTGACGTTCTAGCTTATCGAACTTGTTACGTACGTATTCACTTAGAGCTTCAGTCAGGTCCACGTGATGACCAGTAATATTTATCTGCATATGACTTCTCCTCGTCTTAGGCGGAGTGAAAAAATGAGGCCGCCCACCTCAATTAAACCAAACGCTTTCTCTCATTTGAAGGTGGAATGTTGAGAACTTCGCGATATTTAGCAATGGTTCGTCTTGCAACATTCACCCCCTCTTCATCTAGTAGTGTAGCAAGCTTACTGTCACTTAGTGGCTTGCGAGGGTCTTCTTCTGAAATTAATTTTTTAATGATTGCTCGAATCGCAGTTGATGATGCACCACTGCCGTCACTGGTAGCCACCTGACTCGAAAAGAAATATTTCAATTCAAAGACACCGCGCGGGGTGTGCATGTATTTTCGAGTTGTAACACGGGAGATGGTGGATTCATGTAGATCAACGGCTTCAGCAATGTCGTGAAGAATAAGAGGCTTCATCGCCTGTTCACCCTGCTCGAGAAAACCGATCTGTCTAGTAACGATCTCCGTTGAGACCTTTAAGAGGGTCTCATTGCGGCTTTGTAAGCTCTTTATGAACCAGCGTGCATCCTGGAGATGGTCTTTTAAAAATTGGTTCTCCGCGGAGTTGTCTGCACGTTTAATCATGCCTGAGTAGACATCATTGATACGTAGTTCAGGGACTACGTCGTTATTGAGAGTGAGTGTCCACTCCCCCGCGCGTTTACGCACGATCACGTCCGGTACGATGTAATCAGTATCACCCAGATCTAAAGAGTCTCCTGGTGTTGGGTTAAGTGATTGAATCAACCTAACCACCTCTGACAGTTGCTCCTCTTTGAGCCTCATACGGCGCATCAAAGATTTAAAATCTCGACTGCCCAACAGGTTTAAATAGTCGGTCGCTAGGCGCAGTGACTCTGCGCGCCAAGGTGTCTCTATGGGTAGCTGTCTTAACTGGATTTTCAAACACTCTGCAAGATCACGGGCACCGACACCGGGTGGGTCAAACTGTTGAATGCGGTGAAGTACTGTCTCCACCTCATCCATTTCCACTTCAAAAAAGAGTTCAGGTAGCTCCTCTTGGCAGCTGAGAAGAATGTCCTGCAGATCGGTGATCAGATAGCCACGATCATCGATAGAGTCAATAATCATCTCAGCAATGTATCGATCAACATCGCTGAAATTAACCAGATTCAGTTGCCAATTAAGGTGGTCTTGGATGGTTTCAACCGCAGCGTCATTATCACCTGGCATCCAATCATCATCACGATTGGAATTTGAAGAGCTTTGGTAAGTATCGTCCCATTGACTGTCGGTTGAAAGCTGTTCAGGTATGTCATCAGTAGACCAGCTATCTTCCGGCTGAGACGATTCGAACGTCTCTTCGATCTCTGAATTAGATTGGGTCTCATCTGAGGTTGATGACTCTTTTTGCTCAATGCTTTGAGAGTTCTCTTCACTCTGATCTTCTTCATCGGCTACCTCCAGTAGTGGGTTACTATCGAGTGCCTCTTGAATCTCTGTCTGTAGCTCTAAGGAGGAGAGTTGCAGCAATTTGATCGCTTGCTGCAATTGTGGGGTCATGGACAGGTTCTGTCCGACTTTGAGCTGTAAAGAGTGCTTCATTAAAATGATAATTACTTAAAAGTGTGAGAGTTACAAGCGAAAATCATTGCCCAGATAAGCCTCTTTAACGGCTTGATTCATCATGATCTGCTCAGGCTCACCCTCTGCAAGAATGTTACCCTCACTAACGATGTAAGCCCGTTCGCAAATGTCGAGAGTCTCTCTGACATTGTGATCGGTTATCAGGACGCCAATACCTCGATCTTTAAGGTGCCTGATGGTCTGTTTGATGTCGCTGACAGAGATGGGGTCTACACCAGCAAAAGGCTCGTCCAGTAGGATGAAGTCAGGGTCGTTTGCTAGGGCTCTTGCAATCTCAACTCGGCGTCTCTCACCCCCAGATAGGACCATCCCTTTGGACTCTTTGATGTGAGTGATATGGAACTCTTCTAGTAGAGATTGAGCTTTCTCGTGTTGTTGATCTTTGGTCAGGTCTTTTCTCTGCTCCAGTATGGCCATCAGGTTATCGTAGACACTCAGCTTTCTGAATACAGAGGCCTCTTGCGGAAGATAGCCTAAGCCGCGTTTTGCGCGCTCATGAATAGGCATTCTAGTGACGTCGTCGCCATTGAGACGAATGTTGCCTCGATCCGCTCTGACCAGACCTACAATCATATAGAAGCAGGTTGTCTTACCCGCACCGTTGGGCCCAAGCAATCCGATAATCTCACCAGGCTCAACAGTGACGGACACATCTTGAATAACAGAGCGTCCTTTGTAGCTTTTGGCTAGGTGGAGGGCTTCGAGTGAACTCATGGTTAATTATCTTTTTTAGGCTGAAGAACCATTTTGACACGCTGGCTTCCGCTCTCACTGCTAAAGGCTTTTACTTTAGAGTTCGCCATGTCGTAATTAATTTTAGCCCCAGTGAACTCGTCACCACCCTGAGTCACTCTAGCGTTCCCCGTAATTAACAGCAGTTGAGAGCTTACTGTGTAATCCAGAGTTGAGCCGGTTGCATAGGTAATCTCTTGGTCCAGTTGAGGGCGTTGTTCGAAGTAGGCTGGAGCACCTTTTGAGATGATCTGATTGATGGTGTCATCATTACCACGTAACAGATCGACGGTTTCACCTTTAAGCACCATTGATCCCTGGGTGATGATGACGTTGCCTGTGTATCGAGTGACTCCTTTGGCCTCATCAATATTAGCTGAGTCTGCCTCTACGTAGATGGGTTCGTCTCGATCGGTTGGCAGCGCTAAAGCTGATCCACTAAGAACAACTGTAAAGGCTAGAAATAGGTTACTGGTCAGTGCTCGAAGCGACATAGGCCCCCCTCACGGTTGAATGAAGATCTAAGGTGTTTAATTCCGTATTCAGTGTCATGCCAACCCCTTTGGTTGAACCCTGGTTGTTCAGAAATTCGACGGCTACATCACTGGTCGCCAGATTCTGTTCTGGAAAGTAGCTCAACTGCTCTGTGAAGAGTGCAGTGTCTTTCTCAGAATCTGGATTATGGTGAAGCTCTACACTGCCTTCAAGGTCTAGTTGACTGTTGTCGTCAGCAAAAAAGCCCAGATCAGCATTGATGGTGTGTTCAGTCGTGCCATCTTGGCGATAGCCTACTGAGAAAGGTGTTGTTAACTTCATCTGTTCTGAGTTAACTAAATGCTCTGCTCGCGGAGTGTGGGTGACAGAGCTTAGATTGCCCGCTTCAGACCAACGAGTAAGAGTGGCGTCTATTACAAAAAAATCAATTCTGTTCGGGTTCTCTTTTAGGAGTACGCCCTCTTCAATATCGCCTTGATTCAATAACAGTGTGAAGATCAAAAAAAGAGCAATCAACGTCGACGCAATGGCTAATCGAATTTTCGCTCTGAGATTAGTGATCACTTAAACCGCTCCAACGCGCCGTCTAAGGTTCCTTGGCAAGCCATAATCAATTCACACAACTCACGTGCAGCTCCGCGACCGCCTGATTGAGTCGTAATATGATCGGCGTTCTCTTTAACGAGCCAGTGACCATTCGGAACGGTGACGCCAAAGCGAACCGCTTTTATGGCCGATAAGTCAGGCAAGTCATCGCCGATGTAGGCCGTGTTTGAAGCGTTAAATCCGGTGTTTTTCCAAAGCTCTTGAAGTGCGGTTAATTTATCTTCTCGGCCTTGCTGTATGTAATTAATACCCAGCGACTCAGCGCGTTGGATGACTTGATTAGATTGTCTACCGGTAATGATGGCGGTTTTTACGCCGGATTCCATTAACAGCTTTATGCCAAGGCCGTCCAGTATATTGAAGCTCTTAATCTCACTGCCATCGGCTAAGAAGCTAAGATTGCCCTCGGTCAGTATGCCATCAACATCCATCACCAGTAGTTGAATGGGTTTGATTAGTGCTATCTGTTCTTCTGTTGGATTGGGACGCATTAGATGACCCCTGCTTTTAACATATCATGCATGTTCAATGCCCCGGCTACTCTCCCTGTCTCATCTAAAGCAATGAGAGCATTTATTTTTTTATCCTGCATGATCTGTAAAGCTTCGGCGGCCAACATCTCAGGCGTCACTGTTGTGAAACTCTTTGTCATGACAGAGTCGATTGTCGCTTGGTTTAGATTCACGCCCTGGTCAATGGCACGGCGAAGGTCACCATCGGTAAAAATGCCAAGGGGTAGGAGATTGTCATCCACAACGGTTGTCATGCCTAGGCGTTTTTGGGTGATCTCCAAAAGCGCTTCTTGAATGAGAGTGCCTGGTGAAACTGAGGGAACTTCGTCTCCAGAGTGCATTAAATCACTCACTTTCAACAGCAGTCGACGACCCAGCGCACCGCCGGGGTGTGAAAAGGCAAAATCTTCTGCACTAAATCCTCTCGCCTCCAAAAGAGCCGTTGCGATCGCATCGCCAAGCACCAGTTGTGCAGTCGTACTGGAGGTGGGGGCGAGATTAAGTGGGCAGGCTTCGCGTTCGATAGGGGTCACAAGGCTGATATCAGCACTGGTTGCCAACGCTGAATGGGGTTTAGAGGTGATTGAAATGAGCGTAATCCCTTTGCGTTTAAGCAGAGGTAAAATGGTAACGACTTCGTTGGATTCACCTGAGTTGGAGAGGGCAATGACAACATCTTCTTTCGTGAACATGCCCAGATCGCCATGACTCGCCTCGCCTGGGTGCACAAAAAACGCGGGTGTTCCGGTGCTTGCTAGAGTTGCTGCTATTTTGGTGCCAATGTGCCCTGATTTGCCCATGCCGGTCACGATGACACGCCCTTTGCAGTTCAAAAGAGAGTGACAAGCTTGGTTGAACGCTTCACCAAGAGAGTCATTTAGGGCTTGTATAGCCTCTTGCTCAATCGAGATGGTCTGTTTGCCTGCGCTCACGTAATCGAATCGAGTAGTGTTGGAGTCGGACAAGGGTCGAGATCCTTAAGTTCGCGTTAATACTGTTTAATTTACAGTATATTACTGTTTTTATAAGTGACTGTCCGGTAAAGAGTCTCGATATTTTTCTCTTAATCTAAAGGTCTGCTTGATAAGCTCTGTTTTTAGACTAGAATTCCACCAACATTTTCTATTTCTTCATCGATAGGCACTGATGGCTCAATTAAATGACACACATATCGAAGTGAGTAATCTCAGCTTTTGGCGTGGTGAACGAAAGATTTTTGATGATCTCTCGTTAACCATTCCTCGCGGCAAGATCACAGCGATCATGGGGCCCTCAGGAACGGGAAAAACGACCCTTCTTAAATTGATTGGGGGACAGCTTAGGCCTGATCAGGGCTCAATTAGAGTCGACGGTGATAATGTTCACGCTCTTTCTCGTCGCCGTCTCTTCGAGTTAAGGGCAAAAATGGGGATGCTGTTTCAAAGCGGTGCTCTATTTACGGATATGACAGTAGCTGAAAATGTCGCCTTTCCTTTGAGAGTTCATACAGATTTGCCTGAAAGCGTTATTCGAGATCTGGTTTTGATGAAGTTGAACGCAGTCGGCTTGCGAGGTGCCAGTGAATTGAAGCCAGCTGAGTTATCAGGCGGTATGGCCAGACGAGCTGCATTGGCAAGGGCAATAGCCCTTGATCCGGATTTCTTGATGTATGACGAGCCCTTTGCAGGACAGGATCCTATTGCCATGGGCGTTCTAATCAATTTGATTTCTCGTTTGAACAGGGCGCTTGGTCATACATCGGTCATTGTTTCGCATGATATCCAAGAGACCTTGAGTATTGCAGACTACGTCTATCTTATCTCTGACGGGAAGGTGCTGGCACAAGGAGCACCTGATCAACTCAATGGTTCTGAAGATCCTCGCGTTGAACAGTTCATGAAAGGTCGACCAGATGGCCCTGTTCCTTTCCATTACCCGGCGCCCTCTTTTAAAGATCAGTTGTTTGGTGACTCACAATGATTCAGTTCCTACAACATTTGGGTACTAAAACTCTTAATCGCGTGGCTGCAGTAGGTCGTGCAGGGCAGTTATTGAGTCAATCTCTGATTGCCAAGCCGGCACCTATGATGATGTTCCCGCTGTTGGTTCGCCAGCTCTATTTCATTGGTGTGCTATCGCTGGTCATTATCATCGTATCGGGCCTATTTATCGGAATGGTACTCGGTTTGCAGGGCTACACTATTCTGGTTGATTATGGTTCAGAACAGGCTGTTGGTCAGATGGTGGCGCTGTCGCTGGTTCGTGAGTTGGCCCCTGTGGTTACTGCACTGCTATTTGCTGGACGAGCGGGTTCCGCGGTCACAGCTGAGATTGGTTTGATGAAGGCGACCGAGCAGTTAGCCAGTTACGAGATGATCGGTGTCGATCCCATGCGACGCATTATTGCGCCGCGTCTCTGGGCTGGCTTTATCAGTATGCCGTTACTATCGATGATCTTTGCGATCGTAGGTATCTGGGGTGGATCTTTAGTTGCTGTTGACTGGCTAGGTATTTTTTCTGGAAGTTTCTGGGCCAACATGCAGGCTTCAGTCAGCTTCTCTGAAGATGTTTTAAATGGTGTAATCAAATCGTTGGTATTTGGTTTTGTAGTGATCTGGATAGCTGTTTTTCAGGGTAATGATTGTGTGCCAACGTCAGAAGGCATTTCGCAGGCGACCACCCGAACAGTTGTCTACTCTTCGCTGGCTATATTAGGGTTGGACTTTCTTCTAACCGCAATGATGTTTGGAGATTTTTAATGCGTATTCGTGCCCTCGAAATCAGTGTTGGCGCACTTATCCTCGCCGGTATGTTGGCTCTTGTCGCTCTGGCAATAAATGTCAGCGGTTTAAACCTCTCTCAGAAGGGGACTGGCTACACCGTCTATGCTCGCTTTGACAATATTGGGGGTCTAACTGAGCGTGCAAAAGTCTCCATGAGCGGTGTTCAAATTGGTCAGGTTTCAGCTATTCGCATTGATCCTAAGCGCCTGATGGCCGAAGTGGAGATGCAGATCTTTGATGATGTTGACTACCTTAGCATTGATAGCTCAGCGCAAATTCTAACGGCAGGTCTTTTAGGGGAGAAGTACATCGGTATTACCCCTGGGTTTGAAGATGATCTGTTGGAAAATGGTATGACGATTGAGGATACGCAGTCAGCATTAGTGCTTGAAGAGATTGTAGGTAAGTTTCTGTTTAATAAGGTGAGTGAGTAACATGTTAGGTCGTTTTATTTTTCTGACCGCGCTTTGGTTGGGGGTGTTATCTCCTGCGCAGGCTAATTGGGACTCTGCCAGTCAGGTCATGGAGACAGCGACTGCGGATATGCTCGCCTTGGTTAATGATGAGCGCCTTCGACAGCCAGAGAATATTGATGAGTTGATGAGCGAGATCGATAAGCTGGTCGGTGAGTCGGTTGATTTTGAGTACATTGCGAAATCGATCATGGGTAAATATTACCGCCGCGCGAGTGACAGAGAGGTCGCTGATTTTTCGGTCGTTGTGAAAAGCACTCTGCTTAGGACTTATGCCAAAGCAGTCGTTGGATTCAACTTCAAAGAGTTTGAAATCATCCCTCCAGTTGAGCAGAGCCCAGATCCCGACAAACAGATTGTCAACGTGAATGTCTCTGCGGAAGATGGAACGGTTTACTCGCTTCTTTACTATATGGTTTACAAAGATGACCGTTGGTTATTGGTCAATGTGGTTGTCGATGGTATTAATCTGAGAATCACCTTCCGTAATCAATTTGCTGGCTTGATGGAGCAGCATGGAAAAATTGCTAAAGTGATCGAGCAGTGGTCCGAAGCGATGTCTGATAAAGTGTCAGGTGCCTAATGGATCCGGTGTTTAAGATTCAAGGTGAGTTGACTCGTAACACCTACAACCAAGTTGTTGAACAGGTTTGCTCTGCTATTGCTGCAGGAGCAAGCGCGATCGATCTATCTAATGTAACGAAAGTCGATAGTTGTGCGGTCGCCTTGTGGGTAGAGATCAAACGAAATAACGCCAATATTGAGTGGGCCAATCTTCCAACTCAGATGGAGACCATTGCGGACCTAGTGGGCGTTGATATTCAATAATCTGTAGTGTTCGTTTTGAATGCATTTATAGGGCCTTGATAGATGATATCAGGGCCCTTTTTCGTTATTATACGCGGCTAAATTTAAGGATTATCTGGAGATTACTATGCACGCTGATGAAGTGAAGCAACTGGTTGAGAGTCAGCTTGAGGGTTGTACGGTCCATACGGCGGGCGAAGGCTGTGATTTTCAGGTAACGGTTGTTGGTGAAATGTTCTCCGGAATGAGTCCGGTTAAGAAGCAGCAAGCGGTATACGCTTGTTTGACTGATCAAATTGCATCAGGTGCTATCCATGCTGTTTCCATTAAAACGTTTACTCCAGATCAGTGGGAGTCACAGCAGTAATTAATCTGCTTAGGTAATCAGATGGATAAATTAATCATTGAAGGTGGCGCTCGTTTAGACGGCGAAGTGTGGATCTCTGGTGCAAAGAACTCTGCGCTACCGATTCTTGCTGCAACCTTAGTCGCCAGTGAGCCGGTCACTATATGCAATCTGCCGCATTTGCATGACATCACCACCATGCTTGAGCTGCTGCGTCGTATGGGCGTTGAGCTTACCGTGGGTGAGAAGATGAGTGTTGAGCTTGATCCCACTACGATCACCGAATTCACAGCACCTTATGAGTTGGTGAAAACTATGCGTGCTTCAATTCTCGTATTGGGCCCTCTGTTAGCGCGACATGGTCGTGCACAGGTTTCCCTGCCTGGTGGTTGTGCCATTGGTAGTCGTCCGGTCGATCTTCACCTGCGTGGATTGGAAGCGATGGGGGCTCAGATTGAAGTCATGGATGGCTACATTGATGCTCGTGTTGATGGCCGCTTAAAAGGGGCTACGGTCTTTTTTGATACTGTGACGGTAACCGGTACTGAAAACATCCTATCAGCTGCAGTTTTAGCTGAAGGTGAAACGATCATTGAAAACGCGGCACGTGAACCCGAAGTGGTCGATCTAGCCAACTGCCTTATCGCTATGGGCGCTAAAATTTCAGGTGCTGGTACAGATACGATTCGTGTTCAGGGTGTAGAGACTCTTAAA
Source organism: Marinobacterium sp. xm-d-579 (assembly GCF_013282935.1). Classification (NCBI taxonomy): domain Bacteria; kingdom Pseudomonadati; phylum Pseudomonadota; class Gammaproteobacteria; order Oceanospirillales; family Oceanospirillaceae; genus Marinobacterium; species Marinobacterium sp. xm-d-579. The sequence goes on along the minus strand of NZ_WBYP01000001.1, from coordinate 223,778 downwards.
GGGTGTACTCACTCAGTTATGCCGGATCGCATTGAGACCGGTACTTACCTAGTCGCTGGCGCTATCACTTCTGGTCGAGTGCGTACCCGTAATACTCGCGGTGATATTCTTGAAGCGGTTTTGAAAAAGCTTGAAGAGGCTGGTGCCAAGATTACACAAGGTGATGACTGGATCGAGCTGGATATGGAGGGCCGCCGTCCGAAAGCGGTCAGTGTTACTACAGCTCCATACCCGGCGTTTCCGACCGATATGCAAGCTCAATTTGCAGCGCTTAACAGCATTGCTGATGGTGTGGGTCGCATCAAAGAGACTGTCTTTGAAAACCGCTTTATGCACATTCAAGAGATGATTCGTCTTGGAATGAAAGTAGTTATTGATGGTAATACCGCCACGATTGAAGGGGTCGAAAAACTTAAAGCGGCACCGGTTATGGCGACAGATCTACGAGCATCAGCAAGTCTTGTACTTACAGGGTTAGTTGCAGAAGGCGAGACTCCAGTGGAGCGCATCTACCACATTGACCGTGGATACGAGTGTATCGAAGAGAAGATGCAGTCCTTAGGCGCTAAAATTCGCCGTGTTCCTGCTTAATAATTGGATTAGTGATGAAAGAGCAATTAACCATAGCGTTGTCTAAAGGTCGAATTCTTGAAGAGACCCTACCGCTTTTTGCTGCAGCGGGCATAGAGCCGACTGAAGATATTTTTAAAAGCCGAAAGCTCATCTTTGATACTAATCACGAGAACATCAAGCTAGTAGTGATTCGTGCGACTGATGTTCCAACCTACGTTGAGTATGGTGGTGCTGACATGGGTGTTGCCGGGAAAGATGTTTTAATGGAGCACGGCGGGGCCGGACTCTACGAACCCTTAGATTTAGAGATCTCTACCTGCCAACTTCGCGTAGCAGGAATGAAAGATGCTGAAGCGGTTGAAGGTCGCATGCGTGTCGCTACCAAGTTCGTCAACGTGACTCGTGAATACTTTGCTCGTCAAGGACGTCAGGTCGACATTATTAAGTTATACGGCGCGATGGAGTTGGCACCTATCATGGGTTTGGCCGATCGAATCGTAGATATTGTCGATACCGGTAACACATTACGTGCCAATGGCTTAGAAGCGATGGATCACATTGCTGATATCAGCTCTCGTCTCGTAGTAGGGCAGCCCTCTATGAAGATGAAGTACGATCTGATTCAACCAATTCTTGATCAACTAACACAAGCGGTTATTGATAAACGTGGAAAGTAATATGACTTCTCAAGTTAAACGTCTAAAAAGTTCACAAGCCGATTTCGATCAGCAACTTGATGCGATGTTGGCTTGGGAGAGTGTCTCAGATAAAGCCGTCAATGAGCGTGTTGATGACATCATTGCGCAGGTTCGAGCTATGGGTGATGAGGCGGTAGTTGAGTTAACCAATCGTTTTGATCGCACGTCTGTATCTGAGATCTCTCAGTTAGAGATGTCAAAAGCTCGTTTGCAGCAGGCACTTGAGGCTATTTCGCCAGAACAGCGTAATGCACTTGAAGTGGCTGCTGATCGTGTGCGTTCATACCACGAACGACAGCTCTCTCACTCTTGGCAGTACGAAGAGGCTGACGGCACGTTGTTAGGCCAGAAAGTAACCCCTATGGATCGCGTAGGTATCTACGTTCCTGGTGGTAAGGCGGCATACCCCTCTTCAGTTTTGATGAACGCAATGCCTGCGAAAGTAGCCGGTGTTGAAGAGATTATCATGGTTGTGCCGACACCGGATGGTGTTATCAATGAGATGGTTTTAGCCGCCGCAGCGATTGCTGGCGTCGATCGTGTCTTTACAATCGGTGGCGCACAAGCCGTTGCTGCTCTCGCTTATGGAACACAGACAGTGCCTCGAGTCGATAAAATAGTTGGTCCAGGTAACATCTATGTTGCTACAGCTAAGCGTGCGGTCTTTGGTGCTGTTGGTATCGATATGATTGCAGGACCTTCGGAAATTCTTGTGATTTGCGATGGCAAAACGGACCCAGATTGGGTTGCGATGGATCTCTTCTCTCAAGCGGAGCATGATGAAGACGCTCAGCCTATTTTGATCGCAACCGATGCCGCTTACATTGATCGTGTTGAACAGAGTATTGCCAAATTACTGCCTACTCTTGAGCGTGAGCAGATTATTTCAGCATCTTTAGCAGATCGTGCTCTATTGATTGAAGTTGCTGATTTGGATGAAGCGGCTGCACTCTCTAATAGAATTGCGCCAGAGCACCTTGAACTCTCTGTTGAAGACCCTGTCGCCTTGACTGAGAAGATTAAGCACGCTGGTGCCATCTTTATGGGTCGCTATACGGCAGAGGCTCTAGGTGATTATTGTGCGGGTCCGAACCACGTTCTGCCTACTTCAGGTACTGCGCGATTCAGTTCACCATTGGGAGTCTACGATTTCCAGAAACGCTCTTCACTGATCATGTTCTCTGCTGAGGGTGCATCAGAGATGGGCAAGGTTGCTTCTGTTCTAGCGCGAGGAGAGGGGCTAACAGCTCACGCTCGCTCTGCTGAGTACCGAATTAAGGACAACACTTAACTTAGTCTCCAAGCTGATGGTTATCGGCTTGGAGGTCTCTCACTGGTTGTCACCTCAAGTACCAACTCTTTGTTGTCCCTAAAGATCTTCATCTCTGTTACATCACCCGGTTTAACGCGAGCAATCTGATTCATTGATGCGACTCCGGAACCTTTAACGGGTTCACCGTTGATCGCTAATAAAACGTCACCCGGTTGTAGGCCTGCCAGCTCCGCAGGACTATTGCGATAGATGCCGGTTAACAACAAACCTTTGATGTCTCGTCTCAGACCAGAGGCCTCCGCCTCATTTGGAAGCATCGGACGAGCTTCCACGCCTACCCAGCCGCGAATGACTCGGCCATAACGGACTAGATTGGATAGAACATCTATGACTTGTTCAGTTGGAATGGCAAAGCCAATGCCCTGTGAGCCACCTGACTTTGAAAAAATGGCAGTATTGATGCCAACCAGATCGCCGGTGGCCGTGATCAGTGCACCACCGGAGTTGCCTGGATTAATAGCAGCATCGGTCTGAATAAAGTCCTCGTAGGTATTCAGCCCTAAACTGTGTCTGTCCATGCCAGAGATAATTCCTTGGGTAACGGTTTGCCCAACACCGAAAGGGTTCCCGATGGCCAGCACAACATCACCGATCGCTACACTGCTGGTTGGAAGCAGTGTTATGCCGGGTAGATTCTCCAGGTTTACTTTTAACAGTGCCAAATCTGATTCTGGATCGGTGCCGACAATGGAAGCCACTGCCTCACGTCCATCAATTAACGAAACGATGATCTGTTCAGCAGCAGCTACAACGTGGTTATTGGTCATGACGAAACCATCTTTGCTGATAATAACGCCAGAACCTAAACTTTGAGGGAGTGAAATCTGGTTGTTCTCATTTGTTTCTAAAGAGCGACCATAGATACTGACAACTGATGGCGCTGCCTTCTTCACGGCTTCAGAGTAGCTTGTAATCAATTGCGGCCCAGCTTGATCTGCGGGTGTGTTGATCAGCTTAATTTCGGTACTGTTAGAACCGCTGAGCTGTGGGAAGAATTGAACGATCAATACTGCCGCTAGAATGCCAGCCAGTGTTGGCCAAACCAAGGTGTTCAGATACTTGCCCATGTTAAATTGCTCTTACCAGCTTGTAATGATTACTGATTATAAGGCGATAGCGGGGTAAGATGTAACTTGAACACTATTTTTCTAAGAGGTATTCGGTGTCTGTCGCGTTGAAAGATCTTGTCAGTTACTGCAACGACTATTTATCCGTTGATCGGTTTAAAGACTACTGCCCCAATGGATTGCAAGTTGAGGGTAAGAGAAATGTCTCGAAAATTGTCAGTGGTGTTACAGCAAGCCAAGCGTTGATTGATGCGGCAATTGAAGCCGGTGCTGATCTTCTGTTGGTTCACCATGGTTACTTTTGGAAAGGGGAGTCCGAGCCATTAACCGGTATCAAAGGCAATCGCATTCGTACCCTGATGAAAAACGATATCAGCCTATTGGCTTATCATCTGCCTCTGGATGCGCATCCTGTAGTGGGAAACAATGCTCAGTTGGCTGAGATCATCGGCATGCAGATAGAAGATGGCATGGATCAGGGTAACCCGTTCAGCGTGGGAAATGTCGGGTCAATATCACAACCGATGAGTGCTCAAGCGTTTTCAGATTTAGTCTCCACAAAGCTGAGCCGTCAGGCTGAATTGGTGCTGGGTGACGATCGTTCTGTGCAACGCATTGCCTGGTGCACCGGATCGGCAGAACGCATGATAGAGCGTGCTGATCAGCTTGGGGCTGACCTTTTCATTAGTGGTGAGATCTCTGAGCCAGTGGTTCATTATGCCAGAGAAGCGGGTATTCACTACCTGTCAGCTGGACATCACGCGACGGAGCGTTACGGTGCAAAAGCGCTGGGAGAGCATTTGTCGAATGCTTTTGGTATCGAACATCAATTTATCGATATCGATAACCCCGCCTGATGTTGACTGGCTAATTAGCAATAAAAAAGAGCGCTTAGGCGCTCTTTTCGTCTCGGTTGTAAACCTTGGCGGGGTCCGCTGGGTTCTCAACAATTTCAGAGTGAAGTCCAAAGCTATCTGACAGTGTGCCAGGTTCATCTTCTCTCTTCGGAGCATAGTCTAGTGGCATTGATAGAGTCGGTGGCTCTGCTTGAGTGCTAGAAGCTGTAGACTTGTCTTCCAGTTGGCTGCCTGCACTGCTTTTTAGACTAGCAACCAGTTTTTCATCACGAACCAGTGTTTCAGCACTTTCGGCTAAATGCTGGTGCACTTTTTGGTATTGGTTGGTTAAGCCGTTCACAAGTTCAGCCGTCTTGCTGAAATGTTGGTTAACTTCATCACGGTAGCGCTCTAAATCAAGCTGAGCCTTCTCAAGATCGTTCGCAAGTTGTACTTCGCGTGAACCGTTACTGCCACTGCGGCCAAACAAGAAACCCAATAAAGTACCGATAATAAGCGCAGCGATTGCAATAACCCAAACAGTATTCTGATCCACGTTAACTCCTTTGTGTGACTCGAACTCTATCCGATAAGAATAAATGAAAGTCGCGCTAAAGCCCATGCTAAACTTGAGGCTTAATTCAATTATTGCTCAGTAATAAGTATTAATGAGGCTAGTTTTGCTGCTGCGCTTTCTGATTATTCTACTCATTCCTGCTTCGGCTCTAGCAGACCTTCGGTTGGTGGTGTTGTCGCCGGACCTTACTGAAAATATTTATGCACTGGGAAAAGGGGGTTGGGTTGTTGGTAGGGTATCTGCCGCGGATTACCCTAAAGAGATTTTAGATGTTCAAGTGATAGGGGACTACCAATCGCTCGATGCCGAAGCGATTGTGAAGTTAGATCCCGATTATGTATTGGCTTGGCAGGGGGGTAACCCCGAACGGCAGTTAACTTACCTTGAATCTCTGGGTCTTAATTTGATCAGGATTAAAGGCGATACTCTCACTGAGATACCTGCTCAGTTAACGGAGTTGGGTAGATTGCTCAATGCAGAGGCAGAGGCGAGTAATTTGATTGCCGAGTTTAATCGCCGCTTGGCCAGCAGCGCCGTCAAGGTAAAAGAGCCTAAGAGAGTTTTTTACCAACTATGGTCAGATCCGATGCTCACGCTTAACGCCCAATCGGTTGTTTCAGAAGCTGTGGATCATTGCGGTGGAGTCAATGTATTCAAAGATCGGCCTGAAATGGCACCGCAAGTCAGTATTGAATCGGTCATCGGTATGAATCCAGAGCTGATTTTAGCATCCGATGGTCTTCCCGATGCTTGGCAAGAGGCTTGGCAGCAGTGGCCATTTCTTGATGCGGTTAGGCACCAGAATCTCTATAAAATCAATTCTGATTATCTACATCGTTTGACGATGAGAACTTTGGATGGAGTGGATGAGGTCTGTGAAATTTTGAGTCGCTTGGATTAACCACTACTCTGTTGCTTCATCTTTAGGTTTGTCGATCATTCCATCGATAAACGATTTGGTGTTTTCCCAAGCCTTTTTACCCAGATCTTTAGCTTGATCAGCCGTAAATCCTTCAATAAAGGATTTTGACTCTTCTAGTGCTTCTTCACCAAACTCTTTCGCTTTACCCGCCCCGATTTTAGCCGAACAGAGAGTTCTTTCAGCAACACAACGTGAGATGCAGCCCGCTTTCTCTGCATCATTGGTAATGAAGCGAAGTTTACAGGATGCTTCGCACACATCTTGATCAAACGCACAGTCTGCAAAACTGGTTGTGCTGAAGGTAAGAAGCGTAAGAAAAGCCAGAAGGCGCATGGTTGGGTTCTCGATAGATTAATTTTTAGGTGAACGTTGTTGCCAGAGTATCTCTTCTTGTCCATCGCGTCGAGCTAGGACTCTGCCTAGTACAAACAGCAGATCCGACAGGCGGTTTATATAGGCTATTGCTTGCGGATTGACGCTACTCTTCTGTGCGAGCTCTACCAAGCCGCGTTCAGCTCGTCGGCAGACCGCTCTGGCAAGGTGAGTATGGGCCGCGTCGGGTGTTCCACCTGGAAGAATGAAATTCTCTAGTGATGGTAGCGTGTCGTTGTAGTGATCCAGCACCTCTTCAAGCCAATTAACCATCTCGAGTGAAATAACCACATAGCTGTCATCAGCAATAGCAATCTCACCGCCAAGGTCGAAAAGATCGTTTTGAATTCTGCGAAAGATTGGCGATAGATCATCAGCTTCTGAGAGGTGTGAATCGACCACACCAATCAGACTATTTAACTCATCAACAGTACCCATCGCTTCAACACGCGGATGTGTCTTATGCACTTCTGCACCAGTGGCGAGGCGGGTAGTCCCTTTATCGCCAGTGCGTGTATAGATTTTGGTAAGTCGATTAGCCATTTTAACCTTTAAAAGCTGTAAGTTAACGTTGCTTCAAAGTATCTGCCGCGACCATTGTAATCATAAGCAACCTGATAATCTTCATCTAAAACATTATCTACTTTCAATGCAACTTTCATTGAGTCGTTGTAGCTTTTAGTCAAACTCAAATTGATGGTTGTTGAGGCTGGCAAATGGCCGTTACTACCGTATGTCTTTAACCGATTTATCCAATTTAGTGATGAATTAATACTTAAATCACTAGCTATATCTTGGTTGTAGGATAAAACGAAATTATCCATTGGACGTTCAAGAAGCTGGTTGCCGTTCGCATCTTTTGATTGAGTGAATGAGTAAGATGCCGATAAATCAGCTGATGCCCATTTCTGTTTAAGCGAAACCTCAGCTCCTTCACTTGTCGCTCTTGCAATGTTTTGTCTCGATTGAATTAAATTTTTGAAATTGTTTTTAAAAAATACGACTTCAGAAGTTATAGATCTTTTGATTAAATTCCTTAAGCCTATTTCGATTGATTTCACTTCTTCAGGCTTCAAATTTGGGTTACCCCAACTTGGGTCAAGGTCTGAAAAAGTTGGAGCTGAGAAGGCTGTTTTCATTGAGCCGAAAATAGATGCCATTTCATTTAAATTATAATTAAATCCTGTCGACCAAGTGTTATTGGTTCCCCATTGATCGTGATTTTCATGGCGAACGGTACCTTCAATAACCAAGTCTTCAATCGTGTGCTCAGCACCCAAATAGAAACCTTTGGTTATGTAATCACCGCTACCGTAGGTGCTACTTCCATACTCTCTTCTTAAATCAACTCCCCCATGAAGGCTGGTTGTTTTAGAGAGTCCATAAATTGCGGAGGTGTTCCACTCATTTGTATCAATGAGAGTCTTGCGAGCATCAGCAGGTTTATTCAACCGCTCGTTCTCCGTTCTACTTAACTTTGAATCAACAGAAAATTGGCTCGTTGTATGTTTGAGTCCAAGACTTAAATATTTAGTTGTATATTCAGTCTCATTATTACTCCAAGAGTAGGAATCGGTGTAGTCATACTGATTTGTTCCCTTCCAAAAACCAGTATCTAAATTGACCGTTGTTGCATTGCTTAATGATTTAGAAAGATAAACATCAATATTCTGTTTTTTGTAACCATCGCCATCGTTATCACCGCGAATGATAGATGTGTGGGTGTCGAAGCCTCCGGTCTTTTCATTGGCTATAACCATTTTGCTTTCAAAACTGTCGTCGCCACGTTTGAACTCGATTTTCTCTTTTAAAGTGTTTTGAGAGCCCGCAGTTATGCTTACTTTGTTGCTGTTAGTTTCTGCACCAAAATCTTTAGTAAATATCTGGATGACACCGCCAATTGCATCCGCACCGTATTTGCTCGACAACCCACCACGCACTACCTCGATTCGTTCAATTGAATCTAGAGGTATATTTTCTAGTTCGGCACGGCCATCATTTGTCGATGTAAGTCTTCTGCCATCCATAAGAACAATGCTGTGGTTTGATGATGTTCCACGCAAATAAACTTTAGCTTGCGAACCATTCCCACCAAATCGCTGGATATACACTCCAGCCATTGATTCTAGTGCTTCACTCAAAGAGGAGAATTGTCCGCTTTCAAGTTCCTCACTGGTTAAAATAGATATCGCTTGAGGTGTGGTCGCAATAGAAGAAGTTATTCTTTTTGCGGTCACTGTAACTTTTAACGGGTCAACTGTTTCAGCAGCCGCAAAAGAGGAGACAGTCGACGCTGCCAGTAATAGGGTCGTAAATAATTTCATGATCTCTCTCGATGCGCCCACCGCGCATGGTTGGATGGAATTGAGAGTGGGCCGGTATCCGGGCTTGGAGGTCTCTATCTCAACGCCTTCCCAGCTGTCGCCAGTGGCATGATGTTGAAATAACCGTCCTTACCGTTGCGGGGGCAGCGTCAGTTTTTCACTGAACTTCCCGTTTAACCCTATTAAAGGGCACCTACTCCGATGAGTGACGCGCATTGTAGCAGTGCGACTTGGTAAGGCAACTTGAATCGATTCAAGCGATGTTGAATGGCATTCACTCTGTTAGCGTTCGGTAAGCGTTAGGCTTTGGATGGTATTAAACATCTCTTGGTTATAGGGAACATCGACGGCGTACTTTTTAGCGAGATCCACAATGGCCCCGTTAATATGCTCAACTTCAGTGCGTCGACCCTTTGCGACATCCTGCAACATGGATGATCGGTTTTTAGAGGTTAATTCGGTAACGCTTCTAACTTCATCAATGAGAGGGGTTTGACGATCAACCCCCATCTTGATCTCAAGCCGCTCAATTTCCTCTGCCAGGTTGGTTGTCACTGTTGCCCGCTTCTCAGTCGAAAATATTTCGCCGTTAGTGCATTGATGGATAGCAGTGACAGGATTTATACAGCAGTTTATCGCGACTTTTCGCCATAAGATGGTATCGATATTATCGATCCAGTCGGCTCCAAAAAGCGGTGATACTTTACTATCTACCTTTTTATTAAGGCTTCCGATTAGCGTAGTGCCATCTGCCGCATGAACCGTATGGAAAGGTGCCCGATTAAATGCACCATCGGTCGTACTCGCAAAGAGAATGTTGTGATCTGTAAAGGTCTCTTGAATCGTCTGTTGTACGCCGTAGCCATTGATCATAACGACGATGGTGGCATCACTCGCTAACTGATTTTGAACCGCGTTCATGGCATTAAGTGCATCAAACGCTTTAGTAGTGATTAGTAGATGTGTAATGGTGTCAGAAAGATTTTCTGCGCAGGTCGCTTTGCATTGAACCACTCTCAACTCTTTATTAGGGCTCTCAACACGAAGTGATTGTCCATTGTGAATGAATGCGTCGACCTGTTCAGAAGAACGGAGTACTAATGTTATCGCTTCGCCTTGTCGATGTAATCGATCAGCCCAAAGGCTGCCAATCGCACCTGCACCAATAATATGCCAAGTCACACGTACCACTCCTAATGAAAAAAGGTATTATATCGACCATTCATTCGTTTTAAGAGAGGAGAGGGCGATGCCATCGTTCGATATTGTTTCTGAAGTAGATTCTCATGAAGTGGCTAATGCGGTCGATCAAGCGAATCGTGAGATCTCAACACGTTTTGATTTTAAAGGCGTGGATGCCAGTTTTGAGCTAGACGGTGAATCGGTTAAAGCGGTTGCTGAAGCGGACTTTCAATTAAAGCAGATGATCGATGTGCTTCGAGCAAAGTTGGTTAATCGCAAGATCGATCCAAACTGCATGGACATTCAAAAAGCTGAGCAGAATGGTAAACAGGCTCGCCAGACGATTATTCTTAAGCAAGGTCTAGATCAGGCGGCGAATAAGAAGCTAGGTAAGTTGATCAAAGACTCAAAGCTGAAAGTTCAGACTCAAGTGCAAGGCGAACAGCTGCGTGTCACCGGTAAGAAACGTGATGACCTTCAAGCGGTGATGGCGCTGTTGCGTGAGTCAGATTTTGAACTGCCTTTGCAGTACAAAAACTTCCGCGACTAGAGTTCACCCTCAATAAAAAAGCGACGTCTGAAAAGAGGTCGCTTTTTTGTTTCAGAAGAGCAGTGATCAGCTTTGCTCACGTTGATTCTGTTCTAGAGTCTTAGCTTGAGCTACCTCCAGTTTGTCGCGCAGCATCCACAGCATGACCAGTGATGGAATGACCATCAAGAAGGTGATGATAAAGAACAGTGACCAGTTACCATCAAGGCCATCTACCATGGTGCCACTGAAGCTCGCCAGCGTTGTACGACCGAGGTTACCCAACGACGCGAGTAGGGCGTATTGAGTGGCACTGAACGCTCGTCCTGTCAGTGCTGTTAGGAAGGCTACAAAGGCAACTGTTGAGAAGGCGGTAGTAAAGTTATCGACGATAATAGTTGCTGCAAACAGCCACTCTACTGGCCCAACTTCTGCTATCAGTGCGAACATTAAGTTAGATGCACCCATTGCGATACCACCAATCATAAGCCCTTTAAGCACACCAAAGCGAACGTTGATGGCACTGCCGATGAGTGTGAACACTACCGTCGCGATCCAGCCTAGCATCTTGGTGTATTCACCAATCTGCTCGTTTGTAAAGCCAACCTCTTTATAGAAGACCACTGACATCCGGCCCAAGAAAGCCTCGCCAATCTTAAACATAAAGATAAAGGCGATTAGTGTGATGGCTACCGACAGACCGTTTCGGCGAATAAAATCGGCAAAGGGTTCAATGACCGTAACTGCGAACCAGCTGGCGAAGCGACCTAAACCAAAGCGGTTTTGGTAGTTCTCTTCCAGTTTGCTCTGAAGGTTGGAGCGGCGATCGACTGGCTCACCCACTAACAGAGTAAATACCATTAATAGGCCCATGATCACTGCCATAACACCGTAGACACCATTCCAGCCCATTGAGTCGGCATTAACGAAGGCTAGGTAGCCTGGAAGCGAGTAGCCAGTCCACCAGCCGACAACAGCCATAGCTGAAGCGGGCGGCATCTTCGTGGTTTCATTGATATCAAACTGGTCGATACGGAAAGCGTCAACTGCAATGTCTTGGGTGGCCGATGCAATGGCGATCATCAATGCGATCAGTGAGATGTAGAGCATACCCGGCACTTTGCCAGACTCTGTGGTTGGTTCTCCCATCGCGGAATAGGCACTGCTTGGGTCTGCCTGAGTGATCAGCAGAATCATAAACAGCATGATGCCCTGACATAAAAATATCCAAGAGCGGCGTTGTCCTAAACGGCTTAAAACCGGCAGGCGAACACGATCGACCAAAGGGGCCCATAAAAAGTTAAATGCATAGACGGCAAAGATCGAACCGAAGAAACCGATGGCGGTTCGAGATAGGCCCTCATCTTTGAGCCAACCGCTCATGTTGGAGCCGATTAGAACCCAGGGGAAGCCGGAGCTACACCCCATCAAGAAGACCCAAAGTAGGCGCTTATCTTTATAAACTCGAAGGGTATCGATCCAGTTTGTTAACATTTTTTATAGCATCCTTAAAACTTAAAGTTGATGCTATCAATTCGTGTATGAACGGTAAATGAAGCAATAAAAAAGCCGGCAGAAGCCAGCTTTTTTAGAGAGCGATTCGAATTAGATTCGAAGACCGCCATCAACCTCGAAACAACGACCTGATACATAGTCGTTTTCAAGGATGAAAGAGACTGTGTGAGCGATCTCTTCAGGTTTACCAAGACGTTTAGCCGGGATGCCCGCAGCGATTTTCTCGCGTGCTTCCTCTTTCATCGCCATAACCATCTCAGTACCGATGTAGCCTGGTGCAATCGATGCTGCACGGATACCGTAGCGAGCAAGTTCTTTCGCCCAAGTAACGGCCATCGCTTCAACACCTGCCTTAGTAGCGGTGTAGTTGGTCTGACCCATGTTGCCACTGCGCGAGATAGAAGAGATGTTGATAATGCAGCCCTCTTGCTTGTTTTTGATCATTTGTGCCGCAGCTTCACGGGCACAAAGGAAAGTACCAGTAAGGTTTACATCCATTACTAGGTTCCACTGATCCATGCTCATTTTCGAGACGATTTCGCCATCTTTTACTTTGATGAATAGACCGTCACGTGTGATGCCAGCATTGTTAACAAGACCGTTTAAGCCACCCATATCAGCAACCACCGATTCGAATAGAGCTTCAACTTCAGCCTCTTTAGAGACATTACATACGTAAGTGCGGCCATCGCTGCCAGCAGCTTTTACTTGATTGAGAGTCTCATCAAGGTCTTCTTGGTTAAGGTCTACCAGTGCAAGACGTGCACCTTTGTTTGCTAGCTCAAGTGCCATTGCACGGCCAAGACCACGACCACCACCAGTGATCACTACTACTTTATCTTTTAGATCCATTTCCGGACTCCTACCAACAATCTAATATTTTCAGCGCTTAAGGCTGATTGCTGCCTGTTTTTATTTTGCGTTGCAGCTAGTGCACTGCACAAACTAAGCCTTCTGCAGTGCAAAATCCATAGCTTTTGTGGAGTTTTTTAAAAATTGAAAAGAATTGTTTGCAGAGGTTCGGGTCAAACCCTTTTTTGTGCATTTAAGTAATTGAATTTATTGTTTATTCAAGTTGGTTATACCCGCCATCTAAGGTATTAGACATAGGTAAAAGATCACTGCACAAAAGTGATATTGCGCTGCAAAAGCCCAGTTGTAGTCCGGTTGTGGCTCGAATGTAGCCCATATGTAAATAGTTGCCTGAATGTAAATTTAAGTTAAACCACCTGTTGTTCTCTTTAGATTTCTTTTAAGCCTTGATAGCCTTTGTTAAAACAGAGCGAGAACAGCATGCCAATACTCTTTATTATCTTTGTCGTAATCCCCGTTATTGAAATCACTATCCTTATAAAGGTCGGTCAAGCGATTGGTGGCTGGTATACCGTGGGCCTGGTTCTGCTGTCAGCTTTTATCGGGGTAAATATGTTGCGTTATCAGGGTGTGACGACCCTGTTAAAAGCTCGCAGTCGTATTGAGAGTGGAGAGATTCCGCTATCAGAAATGAGAGATGGGATATTGATAGCGATAGGCGGAGCCCTTTTGGTTACTCCTGGGTTTGTGACCGATGTAATTGGTTTCTCCTGCCTGTTGCCATTCACTCGTGGCCTGTTTTTTAATCTTTTCGGACAACGCATAAGTGATGCGTTTACTAAGAGTGGTGGGCAAGCACACTTTTACTCATCGACCCAGAACTCCCAAGAACCCTTCTCTCAAAATAGAAGTGACATCATTGATGGTGATTTTGTTGAGGTGAATGACCCAACAAGTAATAACGACGACAAACGGTTGCACTAATTTACACCGGGTTGTCCATTAATAAGTCCTGCACTTTCTGCTTGTGGCCTGCTAAGACCTAAGTTGAAAATTTAAATTTTTTTCAACTTGGGTGTTGAAATCTTTTCCCCCCTCCCCAATTAAATATTTCACCTAAGAATTGTCGGTGAATTATTGGTTCACTGGCTTTAAACAAAAAAACCAACATCGTATTGGATCCTAGATTCAGGAGAAGAACCAGATGAAAATTCGTCCACTTCATGACCGTGTAGTAGTTCGTCGTAGCGAAGAAGAAGCTACTTCGGCTGGCGGTATCGTATTGCCAGGTGCAGCTGCAGAGAAACCAAACCAAGGTGAGGTTGTCGCAGTAGGCGCTGGTCGTGTCACTAATGATGGCCAGGTTGTTGAGCTGTCTGTCAAAGTCGGTGACAAAGTGATCTTTGGTCAGTACGCGGGCACTAACACTATCAAAGTAGATGGTGAAGAGCTGCTGATCATGCAAGAGAGCGAAATTTACGGCGTACTAGAAGCCTAATTCGTTTTACTGGTAAAGAATTGAATAAATTTAAAGGATTCTAAGAAATGTCTGCTAAAGAAGTACTCTTTGGAAATGATGCTCGTCAGGGCATGCTTGCTGGCGTAAACGTTCTAGCAAATGCGGTTAAAACAACTCTAGGCCCTAAAGGTCGTAACGTTGTACTAGAAAAATCATTTGGTGCACCAACAGTGACTAAAGATGGTGTCTCAGTCGCTAAAGAGATCGAACTTAAAGATAAGTTCGAAAACATGGGCGCACAGATGGTTAAAGAAGTAGCCTCTAAAGCTAACGACGTTGCTGGTGACGGTACTACGACTGCAACTGTTCTAGCTCAAGCGATTGTTAATGAAGGTCTTAAGTCTGTTGCAGCGGGAATGAACCCAATGGATCTTAAGCGTGGTATCGATAAAGCGGCTGCTGCTGTAGTTGCTCAGCTTGCTGAAATGGCTGTGCCATGTGCTGATTCTAAAGCGATTGCTCAGGTTGGTACTATCTCTGCAAACTCTGACGCTGAAGTGGGTAACATCATTGCAGAAGCGATGGAGCGTGTAAGCCAAGATGGTGTCATCACTGTTGAAGAAGGTTCTGGTTTCGAAAACGAACTAGATGTTGTTGAAGGTATGCAGTTCGATCGCGGTTACCTATCTCCTTACTTCGTAACTAACCAAGACTCTATGGTTGCTGAACTAGAAGATCCATTCATTCTTCTAGTTGATAAGAAGATCTCTAACATCCGTGAGCTGCTTCCAGCACTTGAAGGTGTTGCTAAGTCATCACGTCCACTGCTTATCGTAGCGGAAGACGTTGAAGGTGAAGCGCTAGCGACTCTTGTAGTGAATACTATGCGCGGCATCGTGAAAGTGTGTGCTGTTAAAGCGCCTGGTTTTGGTGATCGTCGTAAAGCAATGCTAGAAGATATCGCTATTCTTACTGGTGGTCAGGTGATCTCTGAAGAGGTGGGTCTGAGCCTAGATGCAGTTGAACTTGAGCAGCTTGGTCAAGCTAAGCGCGTAGAGATTAGCAAAGAGAATACTACCATTGTTGACGGTGCTGGCGCTAAAGCAAACATCGACGCTCGTGTTCAAGCGATCCGTGTACAGATGGAAGATACTACATCTGAATACGACAAAGAGAAGATGCAAGAGCGTGTTGCTAAGCTAGCAGGCGGTGTTGCAGTGATCAAAGTGGGTGCTGCGACTGAAGTTGAGATGAAAGAGAAGAAAGCTCGTGTAGACGATGCACTTCACGCAACTCGTGCAGCCGTTGAAGAGGGTATCGTTCCTGGCGGTGGTGTTGCTCTGATTCGCTCACTTCAGGCTGTCGAGAGCCTAGAGGGTGACAACCATGATCAGACGATCGGTATTCAGCTAGCACTACGTGCAATGGAAGCACCACTTCGTCAAATCGTAGCAAACGCAGGTGGTGAGCCATCAGTGGTTGTCAACGAAGTTCGTAACGGTAAAGGTAACTACGGTTACAACGCGGGTACAGAAGTCTACGGCGATATGCTTGAGATGGGTATCATCGACCCTGTTAAGGTAACTCGTTCGTCACTTCAGGCGGCAGCGTCAATTGCGGGTCTAATGATTACGACTGAAGCGATGGTTGCTGAGATCCCAGAAGATAAGCCAGCTATGGGTGCACCTGATATGGGTGGCATGGGTGGTATGGGCGGCATGATGTAATCATCCCCCCCAAATGTGAAGCCCCGAGCGGTCAGCCGCTCGGGGTTTTTTTATGTCTATAATTCAGTAGTTGAAGAGGTTCTTTATACCGCTAAGTTTTTGTATTTACTTTAATATTTTTACTTTGGTTATAGGTTGGTATGAGATTTCATATCTTGAAAGAGTTTTCCTAGTACATTGGTCTAAATCAACCTTTAGTAGGGTAGTCACTCAGTGTTGACTCTAGTAGTTTGCAGTTTCCGATTGTAATAAAAACAAACCCAACAACGGAGTTACAAAGTAATGACTGATAAGACTCAAGGCGTTTCACGCCGTACGGTACTTAAAGGCACTGCAGCTTCTGCAGCGGCTATCGCAGTACCAAGCTTCTACATCCCAACTGCTTCTGCTGCAGGTTCGTTCCGTAACGACCCTAAGGCTTCTGGTAAGTGTGTCCTAGGTTTTAACGTACCTCAATCAGGCGCTTACGCAGATGAGGGTGCAGACGAACTACGCGCATTCAAACTTGCTGTTAAACACCTTAACGGCGAAGGCGATGGCGGCATGATGCAAACCATGAAACCAATGAACCTTAAAGGTAACGGTATTCTTGGTATGAAAGTTGAGTACGTAACTGGTGATACTCAGACTAAGTCTGACGCAGCACGTGCATCGGCTAAACGTATGATCGAGAAAGATGGCGTTATCATGTTCTCTGGTGGTTCATCTTCAGGTGTAGCTATCGCAGTTCAGGCTCTAGCTGAAGAGATGGGTACCATCTTCATGGCAGGTCTAACACACTCAAACGATACAACTGGTAAAGACCGTCGTCGTCACGGTTTCCGCCACATGTTCAACTGTCACCAATCAGCACTAGCGCTACGTCCAGTACTTAAAAACGAGTACGGTACAGATCGTCAGGTTTACCACCTAACAGCTGACTATACTTGGGGCTGGTCTCAGCAGGACTCTATCGAGAAGGGTATGGCTGCTGAAGCAAACTGGAACACAGTTGCTAACGTTAAAACACCAGTAGGTGCAGGTGACTTCTCTCAGTACATCACACCAATCCTAAACTCTGGTGCAGATACTCTTATCCTTAACCACTACGGCGGTGACATGGTTAACTCTTTGACTCAGGCGATTCAGTTCGGCCTGAAAGATAAGCAAGTTAACGGTAAGGACTTCCAGATCATCGTTCCTCTATTCTCTCGTCTAATGGCGAAAGGTGCGGGCGACAACATGAAGGGCATCCTAGGTTCTACAAACTGGAACTGGAAGCTAACTGACGAAGGTTCTAAAGCATTTGTTAAGTCTTTCGGTCAGGAATACGGTTTCCCACCATCACAGGCTGCTCACACTTGTTACGTACAGACTATGCTTTACGCAGATGCTGTTGAGCGTGCTGGTACTTTCGATCCACAAGCAGTTATCGCTGCTCTTGAAGATCACGAGTTCGATGGCATGGGTAACGGTGCTTCTCTATACCGTAAAGCGGACCACCAGGTAATGAAGAATGGCCTAGTGGTACGCGGTAACATGAACCCAACATCTGACTTCGACCGTCTTGAAGTATTGGATGTGGTTTCACGTGAGAAGCTTACTTACGATCCAAACGAAGGCCCATTCGCCGGCGGCGCTCAGTGGTCTTAATCCAAGTGTAATTTTAATTACACCTTGGCACGCGAAGGGGTCCAAGGGACCCCTTCGTTTTTTATTAGCTTTTTTGGAGATTCATAGCTGTGGATGCAATAATCCTCCAGATCTTGAACGGTCTAGATAAGGGTGGTGCTTATGCACTGATTGCCCTAGGTCTAACGTTGATTTTCGGTACCTTAGGTGTCGTGAACTTTGCTCACGGTGCTCTTTTCATGTTGGGTGCTTTCGTCGCAGTTTCAGTTCGCGAAGTACTTACTATTTCAACAAAAGTTAAAGATGAGTCGGTTACTTTCTTTGAAGCATTCAAAGAGATCCCATACCTAGAGCTCTGGCTCGGTGATACGGGTAGAGCCATTATCGACTGGTCTGTTCCAATATCGATTTTAATCGCTATACCTATCATGCTTGTGATTGGCTTGGTGATGGAGCGTGGTCTAATTCGCCACTTCTACCGTCGCGCACATGCTGATCAGATCCTTGTAACTTTCGGTCTTGCGATCGTTATTCAAGAGATCATCAAAGCTATCTACGGTGCAAACCCGATTCCACAGCCAGCACCAGAAATGTTTGAGGGTACAGCGAACATCGGCGCACTCTTGGGCTTAGGTGACAATATCGTCTACCCGAAATGGCGTCTTGTTTATTTAGGCTTTGCTGCGATTGTCATCGCTGCAGTGTTTGCCTTCTTGCAGTTTACAACCTTTGGTATGGTGGTTCGTGCCGGTATGGCGGATCGTCAAACGGTTCAGTTGTTGGGTATCAACATCACCAAACGTTTCAGTATCGTCTTCGGTCTAGCTGCGGTCGTCGCAGGTTTGGCAGGTTTGATGTACACACCAATACTCTCTCCTAACTACCACATGGGTATGGACTTCCTAGTTCTGTCATTCGTGGTTGTAGTAGTGGGTGGTATGGGTTCACTACCGGGTGCGGTAGCGGCAGGTTTCCTACTCGGTATCCTCCAATCGTTCGCATCGATGAACGAAATCAAACAAATCATCCCAGGTATCGACCAGGTAATTATCTACCTAGTTGCAATGATCGTACTGCTCGTTCGTCCACGTGGTCTAATGGGTCGCAAGGGTGTAATGGAGGACTAAGATGCATATTGATAAATTTACACCTAAATCAGACATGATGATGCTGCTGGGCTTTGCAGCAGCCGTCCTGCTAATGCCACTTTGGCTTCAGCCATTCGGTGCAGCCTACCCAGACTTAATGCAGCGTTTCGCTATCTTCGGTCTGTTCGCAATTGGCTTTAACATTCTATTCGGTCAGACAGGTTACCTGTCGTTTGGTCACGCAGCGTTTATCGGTGTGGGGTCTTACACAACGGTTTGGATCTTCAAGCTGTTTACACTGAACATCCTTCCAGCGATGGTTGCCGGTGTTGTGGTGTCAGGTATCTTCGCCCTAGTTATTGGTTTCATCTGTCTTCGTCGTACAGGTATCTACTTCTCGATCCTGACACTGGCTTTAGCTCAGATGAGTTACAACCTTGCTTACTCTGTACTCACACCTATCACCATGGGTGAGACAGGTCTGCAGGTTGAAGCGGCTGACCCACGTGCTTGGGATGCGCCTCTAGCTGAAGGTGCGGTACCTCGTACCAACCTATTCGGCATTGAGATGACAGACTTTGGTGGCCTAGCAGGCTTCTACATCTGTGCAGCATTCTTGATTGTTGGTTTTTATGTCGCTCTACGTATCACTCGTTCACCTTTCGGTTCGATGCTACGTGGCCTTAAAACTAACCAAAACCGTATGTCATACACAGGTTTGAACACTCGCCCATATGCACTGGCAGCGTTTGTAATATCAGGTATGTATGCGGGTCTTGCTGGTAGCTTAATGGCAGCGATGGACCCTCTAGCGGGTGCGGAGCGTATGCAGTGGACTGCATCAGGTGAGGTTGTTCTTATGACAATCCTTGGTGGTGTCGGCACATTGGTTGGCCCGTTCCTTGGTGCGGTAGCTATCAAGTACTTCGAGAACATCTTCTCTGCTATCGATGGTGCAGTTCTGACTAGTGCTCTAGATTTCCTACCAGACTTCTTGGTTTCTGGCCTTGTTCCAGTACTGTCTCTGTTCGTAGGTAAAGGTTGGCACCTAACGCTAGGTCTAATCTTCATGCTGGTCGTTATCTTCCTGCCTGGTGGCATCATGGAAGGTTACCGTCGAATCAAAGCTCGCTTCTCGAAGCAGGGCGAAGAGTAACTCAAGCTAACAGGATATTTATATGTCAGTACTAGAAATCTCTGGCGTAAACAAAACATTCGGTGGCTTGAGAGCACTGGATGACGTCAACTTAAAAATTGAAGAGAAAACCGTTCATGCGGTCATCGGTCCGAACGGTGCCGGTAAATCAACACTGCTTAACGCAGTTATCGGTAAGTTGATCCCAGATAACGGCACGATTTCGTTCTCTGGTAACAGCATGATCGGCCTTAAGCCACATAAGATTAACCAGTTGGGTATTTCACGCGTGTTCCAAACTCCTGAGATCTTTGCCGATCTTACGATTATGGAAAACATGATGATCCCTCTGTTGGCTCACCGTGATGGCGAATTCAAGCTTAATGCTTGGAAACGTTCTGATCAGGATGCTGATCTGCAAGAGAAAGCAGCAAAATACCTTGAGTATGTGAACATGCTGGGTAAATCTGATGCTCACGCAGGCAGCATGAGCCGTGGTGATAAGCGCCGTCTTGAGTTGGCAATGTGTCTCTCTCAAGAGCCAAAGCTACTACTTCTTGATGAACCTACTGCGGGTATGGCGCGTGCCGATACCAACAACACTATCGATCTACTGAAGAAGATCAAAGCGGACGGTATGACCATGGTTATCATCGAGCACGACATGCACGTTGTATTCTCTCTTGCTGATAAAGTGAGTGTCATGGCAGCCGGTCACGTGATCGTTGAAGGTTCTCCAGACGAAATTAAAGTGAACCCTAAAGTTCGTGAAGCATACTTGGGAGGAGCGGAAGTATGACCAATACAGTGGCAACTGAAGCCGTCAGAACTCAAAACTTGGGTACACCGGTTACCTACTGTTCTATCCACGATATTCATGGCTACTACGGTGAGTCTTACATTGTTCAGGGTGTTAGTTTCAACATCCATGAGGGTGAGATTCTTGCTCTACTTGGCCGTAACGGTGCCGGTAAAACATCAACGTTGCGTACCATCGCACGTTGTGATGACCCAGTATTAAAAAGCGGTGAGATCTGGTTGGATCACCAAAATATTCACGACATGACAGCGTATGAAGCGTCACAAGCGGGTATTGCACTGGTTCCTGAAGATCGCTGTATCATTCCTGGTTTGACGGTAGAAGAGAACCTGCAGCTGGCTCAAATTGCGCCTCCTAAAGGTTGGAATATCGAACGCATCTACGAGCTATTCCCTCGTCTGGGCGAGCGTCGTAACCAAGAGGGCGTCACTCTGTCAGGTGGTGAGCAGCAGATGCTTGCGATCGGTCGCGCGCTCTGTCGAGACATCAAAGTTCTTCTTCTTGATGAACCTTATGAAGGTCTGGCTCCTGTTATCGTTCAAGAGATTGAGCGTACTCTACGTGAGATCAAAGAGCTGGGTATTACTACCGTGATTGTCGAGCAGAATGCAATTGCTGCACTGAAGCTTGCTGATCGCGCAGTAATCCTTGATACCGGTAACGTTGTATTCGACGGAACCGCTCAAGAAGTTCTTGATAACGAAGCGCTTCGTAACGAGTACCTAGCGATTTAATCGCGCTCTTATCAGTACTCCACCTGTGCCCAGCTTTGCTGGGCACTCTTTTTTGGGGGGGATAAAACTGGTAATGTATCACTTTCTAATTGAGTAAGAACCCTCTTCAATGTCTGAACGTCGCGAACCAGGATTCAATTTAGATCAACTGGCCGAGCCAGTGCCCACACTTGAACCTGAAAAGCAAAAACCTCAAGCGCCTAACAAACCCACTAATGCCGCTGTTAAGTCCTCTCCTAAAAGTAGTGGTTTAGCAACGGGTGTCGCTGTTATAGCGCTGTTAGTGGCTGTGGCTATGGCTGTATGGAACTACCAACTGACTCAAAAGATGGAACAACAATCCGTTCTTTTGGAACAGATGAACTTATGGCTTGAGAGTACCGATGCAACTTTGACCAAGACAACGACTTCAGCGTCACAATCAGGTGAAACCCTCTCTTCTCGATTAGAGCAGCTTAATGGTCGTGTTGAAGATCGTATTAAGCATTTTGACTCTGAGATCGCTAAGCTTTGGACCGTTTCGTATCAGCGCAATAAGCCTCAGTTGGAGAAGCAGGGCAAGACGATTGAAGCACAGGCTAAATTGATTAAATCTCAGGCTGAATCGATTAAAAGTATTCAGTCGGGTGTGGATCAAGTTCAAGCACAAGCTAAAAAGAGCGAAGGGTCTGTTAATAAACTGTCCAAAACAGTTTCAGAATTTGATAGCAGTTTGCAAAAACGTGACCAACAGCTATCCAAATTGAATGACCTAGTTGCCAGTAAAGATAAGCAGATCGCTCAATTAAGTGAACGGGTAGCTCAACTCAACAGTGACCTTGAGTTTCAGCTCTCTATTGAACGGGACGAGAGAGCAAGGCTTTCAGAGCAGCTTGAACAAGTTAAGGCAGGTTCCAATTCCAGTGATCTTGATGGCCGTTTAGCGACCATTGAAGATCGTCTCCGCTCCATTGATTCTAGTCGCCAGTCGGTCAATGCCGAACTATTGAACATCAAACAACAGCTCAATACGCTGCTGCTTGAAGGAGCTATTCGTTAGTTGAATTATTCGCAACTGATCAATACTTGTCCAAATCCTTGCCAATGGGCACAATACGCGCCACATGAAATGGAGCTGAGTTAAGACGTGAAGCTAAGAACCTTTTTTGCTTTACGCATTCCTGATAGAACGGCTCGAGAGCTCGCTAATCTTTCTGATGAGTTGTGTCAGTTTGATTTAGGGCTGGACGCAACCTGGTTTGATTCATCTGGCTATCACCTGACGCTCTGCTTTTTAGGAGATGTCAGCCTAGAACAGATAGAACAGCTCGAGAAACGTGCCACTCAAATAGATTTTGGTAGTCGTTTTACCGTTCAGCTAGATCAGGTCAGTTATTACGCCGTTAATCCGAGACTCTCCCTGATCGCGGCGATGACCGCGCAGACTAGTCAGCTAACGATGCTCCATGAGCAGTTAGTGGCGTTAGCCGAAGAGGTTGGCATTGTTTGTAAAGATCAGAACTTTATGCCCCACGTCACCTTGGCACGCTTGCCAGCGGACAATCGATTTGCTGTCGACAGAGAGTTGCCGCCTATCGATCATAGCCTGCCGGCTGACTCGATTGTGCTTCTTCAGAGCACTGAGGGTGATCATGGCAGTGTCTATAAGCCGCTTTTCGAAGTGCCACTTACACGCTAAACCGTTTAACAAATTTTGAGAACATGATGCGAAAACCCGAGCTATTGTCCCCTGCAGGGACCTTGCGAAATATGAAGTATGCCTTTGCCTATGGTGCTGATGCGGTCTATGCCGGTCAACCGCGCTATAGCCTTCGTGTACGTAACAACGACTTTACTCTTCAGAACCTTGAAGAGGGGATCAATATTGCGCATCAACTGGGTAAAAAGTTTTTTGTCGCCAGTAACATTCTGCCGCACAATTCAAAGTTGGGTACCTACATGAAGGATATTGATCCTGTTGTAGCGATGAATCCTGATGCCATGATCATGTCCGACCCTGGCCTGATTATGATGGTCAAAGATAAGTATCCAGATCTTCCGATTCACCTCTCTGTTCAGTCGAATACTATGAACTGGGCTGCAGTGAAGTTCTGGGAGCGAGCAGGTATTGAGCGAATCATCCTGTCACGTGAACTCTCGCTAGATGAAGTGGCTGAAATACGTCAACAGTGTCCGGATATTGAGCTTGAGGTCTTTGTTCATGGCTCACTCTGTATCGCCTACTCAGGTCGCTGTCTGCTATCGGGTTACATCAACCACCGAGATCCAAACCAGGGTACTTGCACAAATGCTTGTCGTTGGAAATACGATGCTCATGAAGCTCAGGAAGATGAGTCCGGTGATGTGGTTCCCGTTCAGAGCTTTGATCCAGGCGAAGAGAAGCAGCCTGCCCTAGGTGAAGGTAAGCCATCAGATCAGATCTACCTGCTCCAGGAGGAGACTCGCCCTGGAGAGTATATGCCGGCCTTTGAAGATGAGCACGGTACCTACATCATGAACTCAAAAGATCTGCGCGCCATTCAGCACGTGCATCGCTTGACGGAGATGGGCGTCGACTCTCTGAAAATTGAGGGACGCACTAAGTCGCACTACTACGTTGCCAGAACCGCGCAAGCTTACCGTCAAACCATTGACGATGCAGCGGCTGGTCGCCCATTCGACAAGGGGCTAATGGATGTCCTTGAGAATCTTGCAAACCGAGGATACACCGAAGGTTTCTACCGTCGTCATGTTCACGACGAATACCAGAACTATGAAACGGGTAACTCTGTGGGTGTGCATCAGCAATTTGTCGGTGAAGTGGTTGAGCGTGACGCGGACTCTGGCAAGCTTGTTATCGATGTGAAGAACAAATTTGAGGTGGGTGACACACTTGAGTTGATGACCCCTCAGGGTAATCGTCGCTTCAAGCTTGATGAGCTGTATGACAAGAAAGGTGCTCGAGTCCATGTTGCCCCAGGTTCAGGACACCGTGTGACACTACCACTCGATTTTGATACTGATATGGAATACGCGCTACTGATGCGTGATCTTCCAAACGCTCCAGAGAGGGCGTAAATGATAGCCGGCGACTGAGCCGGCTTTTTTGTCTCTACAGGTTCTGCTTAGCCGTTAGACAAAGTGTGGTCATCCCATCTCGATTGGATGATGTATAATCTTGCAGCACTGCAGGGGTGGAGCCCCCTGATCATCACTATAAATGGAGTTTTCCAATGAGCGTTATTCGTCAAGACGACCTTATTGATAGCGTTGCTGATGCGCTACAGTTCATCTCTTACTACCACCCAATCGACTTTATTGAAGGTGTGCACGAAGCCTACCTGAAAGAGGAGAACCCAGCCGCTAAAGATGCGATGGCGCAGATCCTAATCAACTCACGTATGTGTGCCGAAGGTAAGCGTCCTATCTGTCAGGACACCGGTATCGTTACCGTATTCCTTAAAGTGGGTATGAACGTTCAGTGGGATGCTTCAATGAGCGTCACCGATATGGTCAATGAAGGTGTTCGTCGTGCCTACATGCACCCTGATAACGTTCTACGCGCCTCGATTCTTGCCGACCCTGCTGGAAAACGTCAGAACACCAAAGACAATACTCCTGCTGTTATCCACTACGAAATTGTAGAGGGCGATGAAGTAGAAGTTCATGTGGCTGCTAAAGGTGGTGGTTCAGAGAATAAATCGAAGATGGTGATGTTGAACCCATCTGACAGCATCGTGGATTGGGTGGTTAAAACGGTACCGACTATGGGTGCTGGTTGGTGTCCACCAGGTATGTTGGGTATTGGTATTGGTGGTACTGCCGAGAAGGCAGCAGTCATGGCCAAAGAGTCTTTGATGGACCCAATTGATATTCATGAGCTACGTGAGCGTGGCCCGCAGAACCGTGTCGAAGAGCTTCGTTTAGAGATCATGGATGCGGTCAATGAGCTAGGTATTGGTGCACAGGGTCTTGGTGGTCTGACAACGATTCTAGACGTTAAGATCATGGACTACCCAACGCACGCGGCATCTTTGCCAATCTGTATGATCCCTAACTGTGCTGCGACTCGCCATACTCATTTTACTTTGAAAGGTGATGGGCCGGCCGTTCTCACACCGCCAAGCTTGGATCAGTGGCCAGAAGTGACCTTTGAAGTCGGTGCTAATACACGCCGCGTCAATCTAGATGAGATCACACCTGAGTCGGTTAAAGAGTGGAAGGTTGGTGAGACTATTTTGCTTAATGGTAAAATGTTGACCGGTCGTGATGCCGCCCATAAGCGCATGGTAGAGATGCTTAACAACGGTGAAGAGTTGCCAGTTGATCTGAAAGGGCGATTCATCTACTACGTGGGTCCTGTCGACCCTGTCCGTGATGAGGTTGTAGGCCCTGCTGGCCCAACAACGTCAACACGTATGGATAAGTTCACACGTCAGATTCTAGAGTCAACGGGCCTACTGGGCATGATTGGTAAATCAGAGCGTGGTCCAATCGCTATTGATGCGATCAAAGATAACCAAGCGGTCTACCTAATGGCTGTTGGCGGTGCTGCTTACCTTGTCTCTAAAGCGATCACTGACTCAAAAGTGCTAGCCTTCCCAGAGATGGGCATGGAAGCGATCTATGAGTTTGAAGTCAAAGATATGCCGGTGACTGTGGCTGTAGATGTGAATGGTGAGTCTGTTCATACATCTGGTCCAGCTAAATGGCACGACATAATCGTTAAAGCGAAAGGCTAAACGAAAACTCACATTAAGGGCCGCGTATATCGCGGCTTTTTTGTTTGTGGAATATAGAAGGCTTGCCGTGTGTCACTATTCTCGCTAAAGTCCCTTGATTACATGACTGTTTGGTTAAGTTTTAATGTCTCAAGATTCACAACCCGCTACTGCGCTTCGCATGATCGATATTCATAAATCCTACGGATCCCTGAACGTTATCAAAGGGGTCTCACTGGAGGCGAAAGATGGCGATGTGATCTCTATTCTCGGTTCGAGTGGCTCGGGTAAGAGTACGCTACTGCGTTGTATTAACCTGCTTGAAAATCCAAGCAAGGGTGAGATCTATCTTGGGGATGAGAAACTTGAGTTGGTGCCATCTAAGAGTGGCGAGTTGCAGGCTAAAAGTCGAAAGCAGCTTGAAAATATGCGTTCGCGTATCGGTTTTGTATTCCAGAACTTTAATCTCTGGCCGCACCGTACTGTGTTAGAGAATATTACAGAAGCTCCCATTCAAGTTTTAAAACAGTCTAAAGATGAGGCGGTGGGGCAGGCAAAACTGATCCTAGAGCAGGTCGGTCTCGTAGATAAGATTGATGCCTATCCTAGTCATCTTTCAGGTGGCCAGCAGCAGCGTATTGCGATAGCACGTGCTTTAGCGATGGATCCACAGCTGTTATTGTTCGATGAGCCAACTTCAGCGCTTGATCCTGAGTTGGTCAATGAAGTGCTGGCGGTCATGCGGGATCTGGCCTCACAGGGACGCACTATGCTGATAGTAACCCATGAAATGCGCTTCGCACGTGATGTTTCGAGCCAGGTTGTCTTTCTTCATGAAGGACATATCGAAGAGCAGGGAACACCAGAGAAACTATTCGAAAATCCTTCATCTGCAAGGGTGAAGGCCTTTATGTCGAGTCATCAATAGGACAGTAGATCCTAATAGGAGAAAATAATGAAATTAAAAAACCTCGTCGTTGGTCTTACTTTGAGTGCTGTTGCAGCCTCTTCAGCTTTCGCAGGCGATAAAATCCGTATCGCTACTGAAGGTGCATACGCGCCTTTCAATATGGTCGATGACAAAGGTCAGCTTCAGGGCTTTGACGTAGATATCGCTAATGCACTTTGTGCTGAAATGAAAGCAGACTGTACGCTAGTGGCACAGGATTGGGACGGTATTATTCCTGGTCTTATGAGCCGTAAGTACGATGCAATCATCGCATCAATGTCGATCACAGAAGAGCGTCTAAAAGTTGTCGACTTCACTAACCCATACTACTCAAACGTTCTCGCTTACGTGGGTCCTAAAGGTCAGTCTATGGGTGACATGAAGGGTAAAACGCTTGGTGCGCAGCGTGCGACTATCGCTGGCCAGTACCTTGAAGACAACATGTCAGGAAGCGCGAGCGTAAAACTGTACGATACTCAAGATAACGCATACTTAGACCTTGCTGCCGGCCGTCTTGATGGCATGCTGTCAGATAAGTTCCCAGCATACGACTGGCTACGAACTGATGACGGCAAAGGCTTTGAGTTCAAAGGCCAGGATATCGACATCGACGATAAGATCGGTATCGCAATTCGTAAAAACGATGCTCTAAAAGAGAAGTTCAACAAAGCACTTCAAGCGATTGTTGATAACGGTACTTACGCGAAAATCAACGCTAAGTACTTCCCTTTCTCGATCTACTAATCGGGACAGGCTGTGCCTAAATGGCGCAGCCAATATCTTACTCTATGTTTGATCTTCACGGCTTCGGTCACCTTCTTTGGGAGGGTGCCTGGATAACTATTCAGCTTGCGCTCGCTAGCCTATTTTTTGGCCTTATTATTGGGCTTGCTGGTGCCTCTGCGAAACTATCCTCGATTGCGCCACTTCGCTGGTTAGCAACCGGATACACAACGCTGATTCGTGGAATACCGGAACTGCTTTTAGTGCTCACTATCTACTTTGGTGGCTCGATTCTGTTGATGGCTATCGCAGAGCGTTTTGGTTATACAGATTACATAGAGGTGGGTGCTTTTGCAGCGGGTGTCACGGCGCTCTCTATTGCATTTGGTGCCTACGCTACTGAAGTTTTTCGAGCGGCTATTCAAGCGCTCCCGAAGGGCCAGTGGGAGTCAGCCTATGCTTTGGGCTTGCCTCGCCTGACGACCTTCTATCGAATTATTCTGCCCCAGGTTTGGCGTCTTGCGCTGCCAGGTCTTGGCAACCTTTTCCAAGTACTTCTAAAAGATACCGCACTCGTCTCTGTTGTTGGTTTGAACGACATTATGCGACAGGCCTACGTTGCGACGGGGTCTACAAAAGAGCCGTTCACTTTCTACATGGCAGCCGCACTGATCTATCTTGGTCTCACGGCAATATCTACTTTGATAACTACTTATCTTGAGCGCGCATCAAATCCTGCTGAGAAGAGGGTTGCAGCATGAACTGGTCATGGGATGTGATCTGGGAATATTTTCCACGCCTCTTTGATGGCGTTTGGTTAACACTAGAATTGGTTCTCTATTCAGCCTTAACGGGGCTAGCGATTGCAGTGCCTCTTGCGCTGATGCGTGCCTCTAAAAATCGCTTAGTTTCTGCGCTTCCTTGGGCATACATCTATTTCTTCCGTGGCACGCCGTTATTGGTCCAAATATTTTTGATCTACTATGGCTCAGCTCAGTTTGATCTCATTCGAAATACATCCCTTTGGGAAATTTTCAGTGAACCCTTCTGGTGTGCACTGATAGCGTTAACGCTGAACACTGCAGCGTACAGTGCTGAGCTTGTTCGTGGTGCAATCCAGTCTATTCCAAAGGGGGAGATTGAAGCTGCAGAGGCTTTTGGTATGTCGAAACTGGTTCAGATACGACGTATCGTCCTGCCTCGTGCTTTCGGTATTGTGCTTCCTGCTTACGGGAATGAGTTAATTCTGATGTTGAAGGGTAGTGCGCTCGCCTCAACCATTACTCTGTTGGATCTTACGGGTATGGCGAGAACCATTATTGCTCGTACTTATACCCCGCTGGAGATCTTTTTTGCGGCAGGTATGTTGTATCTTGCTATCGCTGCGCTATTTATTTTGGCGTTCCGGTTTATTGAGCGCTGGCTAAATCGCTATCAATACCCGCGATAACTTTTATCGATTCTGAGCAGATCTTCTAACTGCTCTCACGTATAATTTCACCATACTCATTAGATCTCTGGATTGATCATGCAAGCCACTCCAACAATCACCTCGATTGCTCAGCGTAACGATGCTCCGTACGCACCGTTTTTGCCGCTGTCTAAAGCTGAGATGAAGAAGTTGGGTTGGGACCAGTGTGACATCATTATCGTGACCGGTGATGCCTATGTTGATCATCCATCGTTTGGTATGGCCATCATTGGCCGTCTGCTGGAGTCGCAGGGTTTCAAGGTAGGTATTATTGCTCAGCCAGATTGGCAGAGTGCTGAGGCCTTTAAAGTATTGGGTAAGCCTCGCTTATTCTTTGGTGTTGCGGCGGGTAACATGGATTCTATGATCAACCGTTATACGGCCGATCGTAAAATTCGTTCTGATGATGCCTATACGCCGGGTGGTAAAGCCGGTAGCCGACCTGATCGTGCCAGCATTGTCTACAGCCAGCGCTGTCGAGAAGCTTATAAAGAGGTTCCCATTGTATTGGGAGGTATCGAAGCGTCACTGCGTCGTATTGCTCATTATGACTACTGGCAAGACAAAGTTCGTCGCTCAATACTGCTCGACTCCAGGGCGGATATATTGCTCTACGGTAATGCTGAACGTGCCATTGTTGAAGTGGCTCAGCGAATGTCAGCCGGCGAATCGGTTGGCGACTTGACCGATGTCCGAGGCACCGCTTTTATTCGCACGGATACGCCCGAGGGCTGGATGGAGATAGACTCCACTCGTATCGATAGACCGGGCAAAATTGATCGAATGATCAACCCCTATGTTAACACCCGAGACCTTGAACAGTGTGCGTTGGAAAAGGGTTCCAAAGAGGAGCCTGAGGCTGATGAAGTTCAGGTTCTGCATATTGAACCTAAGGTGCACCTTGATCGCAGTAAAACAGTCATTCGCATTCCCCCATTTGAAAAAGTCTCTAAAGATCCTGTTCTCTACGCTCATGCGAGCAGAGTACTCCACTTAGAGACAAATCCCGGTAATGCTCGCGCGTTAGTCCAACAGCATGGTGATCAAGAGGTGTGGTTGAATCCACCTCCGATTCCATTGACCACTGAAGAGATGGATTTCGTTTTCGGGCTTAACTACGCACGTGTTCCACACCCGATCTATAAAGGGCAAGAGATCCCTGCCTACAAGATGATTCGGTTTTCGGTGAACATCATGCGCGGCTGTTTTGGCGGTTGTACTTTCTGCTCCATTACAGAACACGAAGGGCGCATTATTCAGAATCGCTCTCACGAATCGATTTTAAATGAGATTGAAGAGATCAGAGATAAAGTCCCAGGCTTTACAGGGGTTATCTCAGATTTAGGCGGGCCAACGGCCAATATGTATCGAATTGCCTGTAAGTCACCGGAGATCGAAAAGTCCTGTCGTAAGCTCTCTTGTGTCTACCCGGAGATATGCCACAACTTAAATACTGATCACTCCTCATTGACGGAGCTTTATCGCAAAGCACGCAAAACAAAAGGGGTGAAGAAGGTGATGATTGCGTCAGGTCTTCGCTACGATTTGGCTGTGGAAGACCCTGAATACGTGAAAGAGCTGGTGACCCATCATGTTGGTGGTTATCTAAAGATCGCGCCTGAGCATACTGAACGAGGTCCGCTCGATCATATGATGAAGCCGGGCATTGGTACTTACGATGCGTTTAAGAAGATGTTTGAACGCTTCTCTAAAGAGGCAGGGAAGGATCAGTATCTGATTCCTTACTTCATCGCTGCGCACCCCGGTACCACTGACGAAGATATGATGAATCTCGCTGTCTGGTTAAAGCGCAATGACTTTAAAGCGGATCAGGTGCAGGCGTTTTACCCTTCACCGATGGCGACCGCTACCGCCATGTACCATACCGGTCGTAACCCTCTGAAACGTCAAAGCTACAAAAAGTCTTCAGAGCGGGTTGAGACGGTCAAAGGTGAAAAACAGCGTCGTTTACACAAAGCATTCCTACGCTACCACGACCCTGAAAATTGGCCGCTGTTACGTGAGGCTCTGAAGTCGATGGGACGTGCTGACTTGATAGGCGATGGCCCTAATCATTTGATTCCTTCAAACAATTCAGAGGGTGATCAATATAAGAGTCCGCGCCGTAAGAACGTTAATAAGCAAAGTAAGAGTGTTAAAAAAGGTAGATTATTGACTCAGCATACAGGCTTGCCACCTCGTGGTAAGGCTAAAAAAGGGTCATCTAGCGTTAAAAAGCGGCAAAAAGCGTAACATTGATAAAAAATAGTTGTATTCGGCACTAACTGGATTAAACTTAACTCAGTTGTTTACGTTGTGGCGTTTGAAACGTCCAGAGAAACAAGTTGCACTAGAGCTTAACCCTAGGGTTGGCTGGAACACCGAAAGTAAAACTTCGCATCTGATCTTCTGCTCCTTTTCCACTCTGAACTAAGCACTAATTTTGTTAGTTTTGAGTGTTGTGTCATCGTTTTGTCACTTCATCCTGCTAATAAATAACTGGGTTACAAGATAGGCTTGTAATTTAGTTCGCGGCACAGGTCGCACTCAGGCCAAGTCATTGACTTGGTAGATAACTCCCCTCGGGGATGCACTAAAGTTCCTAAATGGGACAGGATTAAGAGGCAAGAAATGTCAGAGCAGCTAACTGGTACAGTTAAATGGTTTAACGACGAGAAAGGTTTTGGTTTCATTCAGCAGGAGAACGGTCCAGACGTATTCGTTCACTTCCGTGCTATCAACGGTACTGGTCGTCGTACACTAGCTGAAAACCAGCAGGTAACTTTCGAGGTTACTCAGGGCCAGAAAGGTCCTCAAGCTGACAACGTAACTGTTGTAGCATAAGAGTAAGATTCTTAGAAAAAAGCGCCATATGGCGCTTTTTTTGTGCCTGTCAGATTAATTACAGACTTTAACCCGACTATAATCTAACGGTCTTTTTCTGGAGCCTGATATGGATCTCGATCCTCAAGTCGATCAACTGATTGAGTGTTTTAATACTCTCTTTTTGGAATCCCTTAATACCGAACTGGTTCGCGGTGATGGGGAGCCTATCTACTTGCCTGCCGATTCCGATTATCCTCATCATCGAATTATCTTTGCACATGGCTTCTTTGCAAGCGCATTGCACGAGATTGCTCACTGGTGTGTGGCGGGTCCAAAAAGACGACTGCTTGAAGATTTCGGTTACTGGTACAAGCCAGATGGCCGTACAGAAGAAGAGCAAGCCGAGTTTGAGCGAGTGGAGGTATCCCCTCAAGCTTATGAGTGGATTCTAACGGTATCGGCGGGTCGAAAATTTCATTTCAGTGCCGATAACCTCTCTCAAGGGTTAGGAGCTTCAGATAGCTTTAAAGAGGCTGTTCTTAACAGGGTGCATCAACTGCTCGACAATGGAATGAACCCACGCTTGAAAGCGCTCAGCGAAGCTCTGAGAACACTCTATGCTGTGGAGCCTCTGAGTGTCGATCAGTTCCAATTAGAGAGTTATTCGTGCGCCAGTTAAGCATCACTGCAACCGATTGGCTTTTACAGGCCAAAGGCGATGACTGGTCTCTCTTTGCTAGCGTTACTAATCGCTTTAACTATCTAAGATTGACGCTGCCGACAAAAGAGTATCTTTACGCTGAAGGTGAGCAGGAACTGGGTCAATCAGATCGAGGTGTGTGGGTGCTCGGTGTATTTGATCATGTCGAGCAGTTACAGTACTTTCTTGCGTTGCATAAC
Organism: Marinobacterium sp. xm-d-579; assembly: GCF_013282935.1. Lineage (NCBI taxonomy): Bacteria > Pseudomonadati > Pseudomonadota > Gammaproteobacteria > Oceanospirillales > Oceanospirillaceae > Marinobacterium > Marinobacterium sp. xm-d-579. Next base: position 190,894 of record NZ_WBYP01000001.1, on the reverse strand, counting down.
GACAACCCATTAAAAGTGCCGGCGCTGAAAATTGAGCAGAGTTGGCCAGTGGTGGCATACCAAGAGCAATCTCTAATGGATTATCCACACTACTCAGGGGTCTATCGTGTCGGTTTCAAATCCTATCGGGTGACTCAAGAGATAGACGGATATCGGGTGGAGTATATTGACGGTTATAAAGCGGCACTGCTGGGAGTGTTGGAGTCAGAGGTTGATGCCTTTCTAGCACTCTACAGCCACTTCGACAGTCGTACCCGTGGCTGTAAGATGTGCTGATCGATCAATGCTGCATATCGTGCTTCATCTCTTTTTTCATACCAGGCTTTTGAATCATTTTGACGGGCACTTCTAATGCTTGGCTAGTTCCATCACTGAAATTTAATTTCAGATCGATTGTCTGATCGATGGAGAGTGGCTCCTTTAGTCCGATAAACATCACATGTAGGCCGCCTGGTTTCAAATGAGTGGTGCTGTTTGCTGGCAGATCAATGGCAGGAATTTTTCGCATACGCATCACTTCACCATCTTTGATATGAGTATGCAGCTCGACCACTTTAGAGATAGAGGACTCAGCTGAAACCACTTGAAGATCGGCACCACTGTTTTTGATATCCATGAATGCGCCGGTCATTTTCTGGCCCGGTGGAACAGCACGCACACGCGCATCTGAAATCTCGACCTCGGCCTGGGCAAGGGTGCTGGTTAAAAGTGACGCGATTAACAGTTTTTTCATCTTAGTTTCCTACTGCAAGATGGAACGGATTTTCTCAACAAGTTGGTTGGGATTGTTGTGTGAGACGCTTCCTAGAAACTCACCTTGTTGATCGATTAGATAGATTTTAGAAGAGTGGTCGACGGTGTAGCCCATCGCTGAATCAGGCTGCTCGACCATTCGATAGTAAGCCCCGTACAGTTTAATCGCGCTGTCGATCTGCTGACGGCTGCCGGTCATACCAAGAATGAGAGGCGAGAAAAACTGAGAGTAGACCTGTAGCTGTTCCAGTGAATCCCGATCAGGGTCGACGCTGTAAAAAATGGGTTGAATTTGGTTTAGTTGCTCATCATCGAGTTCATTGAAAGCAAACTTCATACTGGTTAAAGAGGTGGGGCATATATCGGGGCAAGAGGTGTAGCCAAAATAGAGCAGCACCAGTTTGCCTCTGAAGTCACTCAGTGACACATCGCCATCAATACTTTTACCCTGAAACTCACCACCCAGCTGAACCGGTTGGTAACTGTTGTTGGGTTTTAGGTAAACCAGGCTAACAATGACGGCTGCCAAAATCAGCATCACAATAATCAGTAGATTTATGTTGCGTGTCATCATCGTGCATCAAACCTCAATTCAACAATCTCTTGTTTCGAATCCGTTTCAAAAATCACCTTTGCTAGCCAGGTCATCGTCCCTGTGGTGCAGACGGCTAACTGAGTCCGTCCCTGCCAAAGGTGTTCACTCTTTTCCATTTCAAACTGGTTAACGCCCATGTACATATCGGCGCCTTGCAGATCGACCCAAACTCGATTGATCCCAGGTAGATCAGTTTCAGCCGTCAGAGTCATATTGTTCAGAGATCGAGCTGGCATCGGTCCCAGTGTAAAGCGGTACCGAATATCATCGTTAACGACTTCGCATCTGCCGCTGTTGATATCACAATGTGACACCGGTTTCGGTCCCAAAAAGAGTTGAGAAGCCCAAGTTAAAAGTACTATGGAACTGATCAGGAACAGACTGATAACGATTCGCTTAGGTGGATTAGTCACTTAAATTCCTAACTCTATTGTGCGTATGTTTTCATGCTCGAGCCTAACAGTGAACCAACTTTACGTTTATTTACACGGCTTTTTACACCGGATCAGTGGTATCAGTTCAGATCGCACTTTTATCGATAGGCCGTATAATACAGCTCTTCAAAAGGGGTGTTCATGATAAAGCTCAAAAAAGTCATTGTTGCAGATGAGAATATGCCGGCCGTTGAGACATTGTTCTCCTCCTTCGGTGAAGTTCGCCGTGTGGCGGGTCGCTCAATAGAACCCATTCAGTTGGCTGAAGCTGATACGCTTCTCGTACGTTCTATTACCCAAGTTAATGCACAGTTATTGAGTGAGACTAAACCGTTAGAATTTGTCGGTTCGGCGACCATAGGTATGGATCATCTGGATTCTCACTACTTGACTGAGCGCGCAATTCCCTTTTCTAACGCAGCAGGCTGTAACGCCGATTCAGTTGTGGATTATGCGCTAGCAGCTATTTATGAATATGCCGAACAGAGAGCCTTAGATCCACGGAATCTCTCATACGGGGTGGTCGGTGCTGGTAATGTTGGCTCTCGGTTAGTTAGCCGTTTAACTGCGCTGGGGGTTAATGTCCTTGTATCAGATCCCCCTCGTGCTCTTCGGGACCCAACCTTTATAGATACCCCTCTCGCGCAGTTAATGGCCCAGTCGGATGTTGTCTGTTGTCATCTGCCGTTAACCAACAGCGGTGAGCATGCAACCCATCACTTGATTGGCGAGTCGCTTTTGCAGCAGCTGATTCCAGGAGCACTGCTTTTAAATGCAGGACGGGGGCCCACCATCGATGGTGAAGCGCTCTTAAGCTTTGCCAAGCAGAGAACCGACGTCACCTTGGTGATGGATGTGTGGGAAGAGGAGCCGACAGTCGACCGTGAATTGGCCTGTCGTGTGTTGATCGGTACGCCCCATATAGCGGGTTACAGTTTAGAAGGTAAGTTACGCGGAACTTACATGCTTTATGAGCGTTACTGTGAGATTTTAGGTCTTGAGGTTTCTGCGGCTTTCGACAGCCTATTTGTTGATTATCCAACCCCAATGCTTGAATTAACTCGACAAACAACCGTTCAGCAAGTGATTCAATCTGTCTACTCCATAAAAGAGGATCATCAGCGTTTTATGGACTCTTTGACCCCTGCGGAAAATCAACCTAAAGCCTTTGATCAATTGAGAAAGAGTTACCCGGTGCGTCGAGAGTTTTCATCGCTGAAGCTGACCGGTCAGACGACAGGCGCGATGAAAGTTCAGCTTGCAGCTTTAGGGTTTAAGGTGGATGAGGTGCAGGTATGAAGTTTCGCTTAGGCGTATTGGTCAACCCTTATGCCGGTATTGGTGGCAGTGTTGCATTGAAAGGGAGTGATGGTGAAGCGATCAGAGATGAGGCTTTAAGCCGAGGTGCTCAGCAGCTTGCTCCGGTCAAAATGCGTCACGCCCTTGAGGCCATAAAGAGTGATCAAATTGAGCTGTTTACCTGGGGCGGTGCCATGGGTGAAGAGTCAATTAAAGAGTTAAAGTTAGAGTGCCTTGTCTTAGGTTCACCGCAGCACTGGCCGACCAGTGCAGAGGATACGTTGATCGCTGCTAGAGCAATGGTTGACGAGGGTGTCGATCTCATTCTGTTTGCGGGTGGTGACGGTACGGCACGCAATATTTATGAAGCCATTGGGCAACAGGTGCCTGTCCTTGGCGTTCCGGCGGGTGTGAAGATTCATTCAGGCGTCTATACCCTGACCCCTTCGCTAGCAGGGTCATTAATTACTGATCTTATCGAAGGGCGTCTGGTTCGCATGGAGCAGGCTGAGGTTCGCGATATTGATGAGTCTGAGTTTAGGCAGGGCCGAGTTCGTGCAAAATATTATGGCGAACTGCTTGTGCCTGCAGAGCATCAGTATGTGCAGTCTGTGAAAGAGGGCGGCAAAGAGGTTGAAGAGCTTGTAGTCGCTGATATCGCGGCCGATTTTGTTGAGCAGATGGATCCCGAACTTCTCTATGTGATGGGATCCGGCACAACCGTCGCGGCGATCATGGATGAGTTGGGACTCGAAAATACGCTGTTGGGTACCGATCTTATTAAAGATGGAGAGGTTGTCGCTAGTGATTGTTCAGCACAGCAGTTACTTGAGCTAGTGGGGGATGCGCCTTTCAAGATTGTCATCACACCGATTGGCGGGCAGGGGCATCTTCTTGGTCGCGGTAATCAACAGTTGAGCCCGCAGCTGATTCAAAAGGTAGGTCTACCGGGTCTCTATGTCGTTGCGACACGCTCTAAAATCGTCGGACTTAATGGGCGCCCGCTTATTATTGACAGTGGTGACCCAGAGCTGGATCGAAAACTAACCGGTGTGGTGGCGGTGCACACCGGTTATCGAGACGCAGTTATCTACCGAGTCGGAATTTAACGGCGGTTTTGCAGAGCCTCAATACGAGCTGCTAGAGGAGGGTGGCTCGCAAACATCTCCATAAAGCCCTGCTTCTTGATGCTGCTGATGCCAAAGGCCGTGAGCTGTCCGGATAGCTCTTGCGCTTGACCCGATTCAGCCTGCAGTCTTTGCAAAGCATTAATCATGCCCTGCTTGCTCGCTAGGTCTGCACCCGCTTCATCTGCCCGGAACTCACGGCGACGCGAGAACCAAGCCACAATCATATGAGCAAATACGGCAAAGACCATCTCAGCGATAAAGGTCGCGATGTAAAAGCCTATACCAACACCGCCTGAGTTATCGCCACGGCGCAAGAAGCTATCAACGGCGTAACCGACGATACGAGCTAAGAACATCACAAAGGTATTGATAATCCCTTGAATCAACGACAGAGTAACCATGTCGCCATTCGCAACGTGACCTACCTCGTGTGCTAGCACCGCTTTCACTTCATCGGCTTTGAATCGCGATAAAAGACCGCTACTGACCGCAACCAGTGCGTTGTTCTTATTCCATCCAGTCGCAAAGGCATTAGCTGAATTGGATGGGAATACCCCCACTTCTGGCATGCCAATGCCGGCTTTTTGAGCCAGTTCAGCCACCGTTTCAACCAGCCATTTCTCCTCGGCATTGCGAGGTTGCTCAATGATTTGGGTGCCCGTTGTTCTCTTCGCCATCCATTTCGAGATAAACAGAGAGATGAATGAACCGGCAAAACCAAACACTGCACAAAAGGCTAGTAGAGCGCCAAGGTCTAGGCCGTTCGATGTTAGGTATGGACCAACGCCAAGGATGTTGAGCGTCAAGCTGGCCACCAGAATGATGGCAAGGTTGGTCGCTAAGAAAAGGATTATTCTGAGCATTTAGGTTGCTTCCTCAAACAATTTATCTATTAACACAAATTGTGGCGAAGCAACCTAAATTCAACCTTAAAGGTGAACTCTTAAAGGTTAACGACGCGAGCTTCGATGGCGTTACGCAACTCTTGGTAAGAGTCGATGTTCTCTGGTGCGAAATAGAGTTTGTAGTAGACCTTTTCACGCACGCGGTTGATCCCTTCACGACTATCACCGGTCATCGATGCGTAGGTGTGAGCCATTTGCAAGTGAATGACCAGAGTGCCTGCCGGTTGAGTAAATGAGTGTCCCGCTAGGTCAACGCGCTGGCGCGGTTCATGTTGTGAGTAGAAAGAGATCTCACCAATGTGCGCCATGTTGATTAGAAAGTTTGATGTGATGTCCACAACCAGCTTCTTATCCATGCCGTTGTGGTTCATCTTAATACCGCGATCTTTTTTGATCTTTAAAAACATAACTACTCCTGTTAGTTAGTCGCACTGTAGCCGAACTATAGTCACGAATTGTGACAGTGATACGACATGGCTCCATTCCGTAGAGCTCGGGTTACTGTTTGTAGGTTTTCAGGAAGGTGCCAATTCTAGAGATGGCATCTTCCAAGAGTCTTGGTTCCGGTAAAAATACAATCCTAAAGTGCTGAGTATCCGGAAGGTTGAAACCGCTACCATGCACAATGAGCACCTTTTGCTGCTGAAGTAGATCCAGTGCGAATTTCTCATCGTTGCTGATGGGATGGATCTCGGGATCTAACTTCACAAAACAGTACATTGCACCTTTGGGTTTAACGCAGCTGACACCGGGGATCTCATTTAGCATCTTGTAGGCGATATCTCGCTGATCGCATAGGCGACCACCAGGAACAATCAGTTCATTGATCGATTGGTAACCGCCTAGCGCGGTTTGAATGGCATTCTGCGCCGGTACGTTTGCACACAGACGCATGTTCGCCAGCATCTCTAAGCCTTCGATGTAGTCGGTTGCCGTGTGCTTAGGACCACTTATAAACATCCAACCTGAACGGAAGCCCGCCGCACGGTAAGTCTTGGATAATCCGTTAAACGTACAGACCAACACATCATCTGTCAGTGATGCGATCGAGGTGTGTTTCGCTTCGTCGTAAAGAATTTTATCGTAGATCTCGTCAGCAAAGATGATCAGATTGTGTTCACGCGCTAATTCGATAATCTCTTTAAGGACCGATTCTGGGTACAGCGCACCAGTTGGGTTGTTGGGGTTGATCACTACTATCCCACGGGTGTGCTCAGAAATTTTGCTGCGAATATCCTCTATATTTGGGAACCACTCGCGCTCCTCGTCACACTGATAGTGAACCGGTGTACCCCCTGCTAGGCTGACGGCTGCGGTCCATAGCGGATAGTCTGGTGCAGGGATTAACATCTCGTCGTTATCGTTGAGAAGCCCCTGCATTGCCATCACGATCAGCTCTGAGACACCGTTCCCAATGTAGATATCTTCAATGGTGACATCTTTGATGCCTTTGCGTTGTGACTCCTGCATGACCGCTTTACGAGCTGCAAACAGCCCTTTTGAATCACAATAGCCCTGCGCGCTTGGCAAGTTGTAGATTACGTCTTGAACAATCTCGTCAGGGGCATCGAAGCCCCATGGGGCCGGGTTACCGATATTCAGTTTTAAAATTTTGTGGCCATCCTCTTCCAAGCGTTTTGCTTCTTGAAGGACAGGTCCACGAATGTCGTAACATACATTGTTGAGTTTGTTGGACTTTCTAATCTGAGACATCGGTAGAGCTCTTCTCACGGGGAGATTAATTTAAAGGGGATCGATTTGAGTAGAATACGTCGTACTACCAACGTGTTGATAAGCAAACCGTGTTAGTTGTAACTATACGACTTTGCTCGGTTTGGGTATAGAGTTTACCGAGCTCTTAGAGAGGTTTTTCACAATGCAATATGATGATTTAAAAGACGATGAGTACTGGCGAGATAAATTGTCACCTGAAGAGTTCTACATATGTCGCCAGAAAGGGACAGAGCGCGCTTTCACTGGGGCCTATTTTGATGAGAAGCGATCAGGTCTTTATCGCTGTAAATGCTGTGATGCTGAACTCTTTGATAGCTCTCTGAAATATGATTCTGGATGTGGTTGGCCTAGCTTCTTTGATGAGTTGGGTGAGGGTAGGGTGGATCAGCATCCCGACCATTCACATGGTATGGTGCGTACAGAAATCACCTGCAGTCAGTGTGGATCTCATTTGGGGCATATATTCCCCGATGGTCCACAGCCAACCGGTGTTCGCTACTGTGTTAACTCTGCATCTCTTAACTTTGAACCGGATCACTGATGAAACCTTTTTCACACCTTCTGCAACAGGCTAAGCATTTTTACCCCGATTGGAGCGATGCCGAGCTGCTGGGTCCACGGGCGGCTAATCGGACAGAACTTATGGCAACACCGGACGATCGTATATTGTCGGCGATGACCTGGCGTATCTTCTGTGCAGGGCTCAAGCGCTCGTTAGTGGACGGTAAGTGGCCCGCTTTTGAGAAAGCATTCTTTGGTTTCGATCCTGAAAAGGTCTCGTTGATGAGTGATGATCACCTTGATGCCTTAATGCAGAACAGGGATCTCATTCGCCACTTTGGAAAAATTAAAGCAACTCGTATCAACGCTTTGATGATTCATGAGGTCAGTCAAAAACAGGGTAGCTTTGGTCAGTTTTTGGCTGATTGGCCGGTCGAGGACACCGTCGTTGGCTTATGGGCCTATCTGAAAAAAGAGGGATCACAGTTGGGTGGTAACTCAGGAGCCTATGCACTTCGAATTGTCGGTCGCGACAGTCCAGTCCTGACAGATGATGTAGTGGTCGCGTTAAAGGCGCAGGGCGTTGTTGATAAGCGTCCCTCGGCTAAACGTGATCTACTTCTGGTTCAAGAAGCATTTAACCAGTGGCGTAGCGAATCTGGCGTTGATCTGTGCCAAATCAGTCGTCTTTTGGCTAGGTCGATTGGTTAATCGATCTCCTAATCAGTTGGGTCACTGGTGATGGATACAATTCACCTGGCTGAGAAAGCTCTCTAGATCTTCAGCAATGACACTGAACTTTTTCTGTCCTGGCTTCTCTAGAAGCACACGACCTGTGTCGCTCTCCACCGAAAGAATCTGATCGCCATCCGGTTCAGTAGTAGCAAAGAAGAAGCTGATGTTTTGTCGCAAGCGTCTTTTGTTCAGAGCATGGCCAATGAGGTTCTCTCTTAAGCGCTCCAGATCCTCAGGGTTCCAGACAAAGATGAGACTTAATTCGCCCTCGGTATGGGTTGCTAAGATGGGTTGTGACCAATAACTGGTGTAGTAATCAATGATCGATTGGGGAATCTCTATCTCTAGAGCTTCTGAAAGTCGCTCAAACATGTCCAGAGTCGAGTTATTGATAGGGCTGGGTAACCACTCAGACTCTTGGTCAACCTCATAGCCTGGCAGCAGTGCAGGGCTCAACCAATCCTCTTCAACCAGAAGTGTTGGATTACCCTGTTGTTTGCATTCGGTTTTGAATTCGTCGAAGAGGCGAGTCAATTGAGCGGTAACGGCGGACATGTCATTTCTCTCTAATTTATCCAGCGCGTAGGTTAACAAATAATCAACCTTCAGTTTGGTTTAAAAAAATCGCTATTTTTTAGAAAAATATCGGATAAAGGTTTGACTCTGATCGAAAAGCCATTAAAATTCGCACCCTGTTCTTGAGCAGCAATGCTCAGTTACTGCTGGAGCGGTAGTTCAGTTGGTTAGAATACCTGCCTGTCACGCAGGGGGTCGCGGGTTCGAGTCCCGTCCGTTCCGCCATTTATGAGATTGCAGTCCTCTAATTCTGCACTTCTTGTAGGAGCGATCTTGCAAAGGTCGCGATTTTCGCATCGTCTTCGACAATGCTCCTACAGATACGGCGTAAGCCACCGTTATGGGCGAATAGCTCAGTTGGGAGAGCATCTGCCTTACAAGCAGAGGGTCGGGGGTTCGAACCCCTCTTCGCCCACCATAACGGAGCGGTAGTTCAGTTGGTTAGAATACCTGCCTGTCACGCAGGGGGTCGCGGGTTCGAGTCCCGTCCGTTCCGCCATTTAAGAACTTACAGGTTAGAATACCTGCCTGTCAGCTCTTAAGAATTCAAGGGCCGCTAAGTCCCGTGAGTTCCGCCATTTATGAGATTGCAGTCCTCTAATTCTGCACATCTTGTAGGAGCGATCTTGTAAAGGTCGCGATTTTCGCATCGTCTTCGACAATGCTCCTACAGATACGGCGTAAGCCACCGTTATGGGCGAATAGCTCAGTTGGGAGAGCATCTGCCTTACAAGCAGAGGGTCGGGGGTTCGAACCCCTCTTCGCCCACCATAACGGAGCGGTAGTTCAGTTGGTTAGAATACCTGCCTGTCACGCAGGGGGTCGCGGGTTCGAGTCCCGTCCGTTCCGCCATTTTGAGATTGACAAGTTAGAATACCTGCCTGTCAGCTCATGTGGGATGTTCAGGGTCGCTAAGTCCCGTCCGTTCCGCCATTTACGAGTTCGCAGTTCTCTGATTCTGCAGCTTTTGTTGGAGCGATCTTGAAAAGGTCGCGATTCATCGCATCGTCGATGACAATGCTCCAACGAATTAGCACACGCCTACGATATGGGCGAATAGCTCAGTTGGGAGAGCATCTGCCTTACAAGCAGAGGGTCGGGGGTTCGAACCCCTCTTCGCCCACCATATCGAGTTCTGATTCATGCAGATACCTTCAATCTCTATCGAAACTATAAATCTACCTAACGGCTTTAGTTTTGATTTATTGCGTCTAGATCAAACTGATCGTCTGATTTCGGGCAATAAGTGGTTCAAACTGCTCCCTAATCTCTCTAAACTCAACCTTGGTGATCTAGTGGCCAGCTTTGGAGGTCCTCACTCCAACCATATTCACGCACTGGCCTACGCGGCACAGAATCTAGGGCTTAAGTCGGTTGGTTTTATTCGCGGTGAACCTCAATCCACACCAACACTTGAGGATGCTAAAGCCTGCGGCATGCAGTTGATATTCATCGATCGTGACACCTATCGTGAAAAGCCTACTCAGTCGCTGGCGGATCAATATCAGTTAATCAATCCCTACTGGATACCGGAAGGGGGAAGTAATCATAGCGCCGTCGAAGGCTGTGCCTCTATCTGGCATCAAGCCTGTTTGCAGAATCGCGTCTACGATCAGGTCTATGTGGCGGTGGGATCTGGGGGAACTTTGGCGGGTTTAGTCGCTGGAGCGCCTGATGGAGTCGAGCTGATTGGGTTGTCTGCTCTAGGAAGCCTCGCCGACCTAAATGAACGTGTCAGTGAGCTGCTGACACAAGCAGGTCATCTTCAAACGGAGCAATCCGTGCAGTGGTCTATTGAGGTGGCTCTGCAGCAACGCTATGGCAAGGTGACTGCTGAACTAGCGGCCACTCAGGTTCGAGCTCAGATTCTAGGTCTACTGCTAGACCCAATCTATACCTTGCGAGTATTCCACTATCTGAATCGTCAGTATCTCAAGCATCGTTTAACAGGGAAGCGTCTACTGATGGTTCATACCGGAGGTTTGCAAGGTCTTAGGGCTCAGCAAGAACGTATCAACCGTCTGGCAAATGAGTTTGTCGGCCCTCTCCCTTTTTAACGGCTTTTAACACCTAGGTCGGCTAACGTTCTCCCTCTACAAGCTTTATACTGCTGTCTAATCATTCATTGATATCCGCAGGGAAACGCACAGGGTATGTATCAATTTCGCAATATTGGTCTTATAGGCCGCTTAGGAAGTAAAAAAGTCATCGATACCATGAAGCAGCTCATTCGCTTTCTTGAGCAGCGTCATTTGAACATTGTCATTGACGATAAGATTTCAGAGCTAATGCCTGGCCATGGTCTGCAGGTCTCGCCGCAAAAGCTGATGGGCGAAGTGGCTGATCTTGTGATCGTAGTGGGTGGTGACGGAAGTCTGCTTGGGGCTGCACGCTCATTGGCGTCGTCAAATGTGCCTGTGTTGGGTGTTAACCGCGGTAATCTTGGCTTCCTAACGGATATTAAACCTGAAGAGATCGAAGAGATGGTCGATCAGGTTCTAGAAGGCCACTACGTAGTTGATAAGCGTTTCTTGCTGGATGTCACCGTGAAGCGCAATGGCGAACCCATCGCCGAGACAACGGCCCTTAACGACTGTGTGTTGCACCCAGGTAAAGCGACTCGAATGATTGAGTTTGAACTCTGGATTGAAGGTCAGTATGTCTACACCCAGCGTTCAGATGGTTTGATCGTCGCAACACCAACAGGATCTACCGCCTACTCACTGTCAGCCGGTGGTCCTCTGATGCACCCTAAACTGGACGCGTTGGTCTTAGTTCCAATGTTCCCGCATACACTATCAAGCCGCCCAATTGTGGTAGACGGTAACTCTGAGCTGAAACTGGTGATCAGTGAAAATAATGAAACATACCCGTCCGTAGCCTGTGATGGCCAAAGTAACATCGCTTTGGCGCCTGGTGATACCGTGACGATCAGTAAGAAGCCACAAAAGCTGCGCCTGCTCCACCCAGAAAACTACGATTTTTACAGCACCTGCCGGACCAAGCTCGGTTGGAGCTCAAAGCTCTGGGATAAGTAGTTTTGCAGAGACAGGGTATAGATTTAATTGGCGATATCCACGGCTGCGGCGAGAGTTTAAAGCTTCTGCTCAACCGCATGGGATACAGGGAAATTGATGGTGCATACCGTCACCCTAACCGCCGCGTTATTTTCCTCGGTGATGTAATCGATCGTGGTCCACGCATTGTTGAGACCTATGAGATCGTTCGGGCCATGGTGGAAAAGTCGGGCGCCGAAATTGTCATGGGTAACCACGAATACAACTACTATTGTTATAAAACGCCTAAGGGTGATGGTAGTGGTGACTTTCTTCGTGAGCACACGCCCAGACACCAACGCATTGTTCAAGAGACTTTAGATCAATTTGCTCATCGTCAATCGGATGAACAAGAGCTGTTGGATTGGATTGAGTCGATTCCACTGTTCATCGAGCATGATGATCTGCGAGTGGTGCATGCCTGTTGGCACTCAACCTTGATCAACCGTTTAAAAGAGCGAGTAGGTTCTGCTCCAGTCGTGGATAAGCAATTTCTTTTGAACTCTGTCAAACCGCACAGTTTTGAGTTCTTGGTCATGGATCGATTGACCCGTGGCACCCATTTGCGACTGCCCAACAATGAAGTGATGATCAGCAAAGATGGATTTAGACGCCACTTCTTCAGAACTCGTTTCTGGGCGCAAGAGCCTAAACGAATGGGGGATGTGGTGTTTCAACCTGATCCTTTGCCGGAGCATATAGCTCGTACCGAGCTAACACCCGCTGATTACGTGGATCTGCAGTTCTATTCGCGCGATGAGCGGCCACTGTTTATCGGCCACTACTGGTGTGAAGGTGAACCTAAACCGGTTGCCGATAACATCGCCTGCCTAGATTACAGTGCGGTTAAATACGGTAAGTTGGTGGCCTACCGATTCGATGGTGAAAAGACGCTCGATAGCAGCAAGTTCATCTGGGTCGATGTCGATGCGGAGTTCCCGCGCTAGTGGTTCCTGTGGTTAAAACCGATCTAACGGTCGATCTAACAGAGTTCACCCAATTTTTATGGGCTAACGCCATTCCTCATCGGGTGGTGGAAGAGGGTGACAGCCAAACACTCTTTGTTGCGGCCCACATTAACCGCGAAAAAGTCCTCGAACTCTTTCAATATTGGCGAGAGGGTGGGGATCTCGCTAGCATCAATGTGCAAGTTCACAACCCTAAAAGCCGATCCCCCTTTAAAATTTCAGAGCTAAAACAACTGCCTGCGACGGCTTTACTGATTTTCCTATCGGCCATCATCACGCTGCTCATCGATTTCGGTGGCAATGCCAGCTGGATGGTGAGATTCAGTTTTGCCGACTTTACACTCAGCTCCAGCCAGATTGAGTATCACACACTGAGTACTATGCTCTCATCGGGAGAGTTGTGGCGGATTTGGACTCCGATGTTTATGCACTTCTCTCTGCTACATATCTTGTTTAACCTGCTTTGGGTCTGGATGATCGGTGGTTCGATAGAGCGCCTTCAGGGGACGACCCACTTCTTGCTGCTGGTGCTTTTCTCGGCAGCTCTCTCTAATCTGGCTCAGTTTTGGGTGACGGGCCCGCTCTTTGGTGGCCTCTCTGGTGTCGTCTTTGCTGTGTTGGGTTACACCTGGTTATGGGATCAATTGAGCAGTAGGCCATTGTTTAGGCTCCCTAAAGCGCTGTTTGGGTTCATGATTTTTTGGTTGGCTCTGGGATATACCGGAGCGCTGGAATTCATAGGTTTAGGGGCTATTGCTAATACCGCTCATTTGGCCGGTCTGCTGTCGGGTTTGGCCTTCGCACTGATTAGCCGAGTTTGGCTGCCCAAATCCTCTTAAAAGCCAGTATCAAAAGCCCTCTCAAACGATCCTCTCTATGGTATTCTGAACGCTTGAAATTTGAATGAATGGGTAGCGGTTTGAATTACGAAAAAATGATCGAAACCATGACGCCTGATGTCTATCAGGCGCTCAAAGTGGCCGTTGAAATTGGTAAATGGCCCAATGGTGAAAAACTATCTCCTGAACAGCGTGAGACCAGTATGCGTGCGGTCATTGCCTATGAGGTGGCGCGTGATATTCCAGAGGATCAGCGTGTAGGTTTCATCGATCGTACTCGTCCTGATGGAAAACAGCATGGTTCGGATCCAATGCAGCCTGACGTGTTGAGAATCCTAACCGATGACTAATGACGCTTTATCGCTGCGAGCAGAGGGTATATTGGAGAAGATGCGAGTGCATCTCGACTCTCCTGTCCGTTATGAGCTATCCCTGAACGGCGAGGCTGGTCCGTTAGTGAATGATTTTATTGGCCAACCCATTCGCCTTGAATACATCGGACAAATCAACTGCCTCTCCTGTGGTCGTAAATCCAATAAAAGTTTCAATCAAGGTTTCTGTTACCCCTGTTTCAAAAAACTTCCGGGCTGTGACACCTGTATCGTTAAGCCTGAAACCTGTCACTTTGCCGAAGGAACCTGTCGTGATGAAAGCTGGGGTTTGAAGAACTGTTTTGCCCCGCATATCGTCTATCTTGCCAACTCTTCAGGGCTCAAGGTGGGCATTACTCGCCAAACCCAGATCCCGACTCGCTGGATTGATCAGGGTGCTGTGCAAGCACTTCCGATTATGGAGGTCGATAACCGCCTGCAGTCAGGTCTTGTTGAAACGATATTTGCTAAACAGGTGGCCGATAAAACCAATTGGCGTGCCATGTTGAAAGGCGATGTTCTGCCTCTTGATCTGAAACAGGAGCGCGATCGTCTGTTTGAACTCTGTGATGAGCCCTTGCAACAGCTCATCAGTGCTCAATCTGGCGATGCGATCCGTAAGCTGGATGCAGAGGTCGTTGAAATTAACTTCCCAGTGCGTAACCACCCCACCAAGGTAACCAGTTTTAACTTTGATAAAACGCCCATTGTAGAGGGCATCCTAGAAGGGGTTAAAGGCCAGTACCTCATGTTAGATACGGGCGTGATCAACCTGCGCAAGTTTGGCGCGTACAACATTAAATTTTTCGCGTGATTGGAGAGACAATCTTGAGTGAACAACCCAACACAATTTATCTAAAAGATTACCGTGTTCCTGAATTTTTGATCGACTCAGTAGCGCTTCGTTTTGAATTGGATGAAGAGGAGACGTTAGTCTTTGCAACATTGCAGATGCGCCGTAACCCCGAATCTCATCTTCGCAACGCCCCTCTGATTTTAAATGGCGATAAAGACCTTCAGCTCAAACGAATCTGCATTAATGACCAACAGGTGCCTGAAGGCGAGTATAAGGTCACGGATGAGTCACTGACGATTGAGGTTGTTCCTGATAAATTTACTCTGCAAACGCTCTGTCGCATTCAGCCACAGCTGAACACTGCATTGGAGGGTCTCTACCGTTCGGATGGTGTCTTCTGTACCCAATGTGAGGCAGAGGGCTTTAGACGCATCACCTATTACCTTGATCGCCCTGATGTGATGTCCCTGTTTGAGACAACCATCATTGCTGATCCCGAACAGTATCCCGTGTTGCTATCAAACGGTAATGCCGTTGATAAAGGGGTCACTGATGACGGACGTCATTGGGCTACTTGGCAGGATCCACACCCCAAACCCGCCTACCTGTTTGCTTTAGTGGCGGGTGATTTAAGCTGCATTGAAGATCAGTTCACAACAGCCTCTGGACGTGAAGTTCAGCTGCAAATTTTTGCTGAACCTAAAGATCACGACAAGCTTGCCTATGCGATGGACTCCCTAAAGAGATCGATGCGCTGGGATGAAGAGGTCTATGGCCGTGAGTACGATCTTGATATCTACATGATCGTGGCCGTCGACTTCTTCAACATGGGTGCGATGGAGAATAAAGGCCTCAATATCTTCAACACCAGTTGTGTATTAGCCAGTCAAAAGACCACTACAGACCTTGGGTTTCAGCGAGTAGAGGCGGTGGTTGCTCATGAGTACTTCCATAACTGGTCAGGCAACCGTGTCACCTGTCGTGACTGGTTCCAGTTAAGTCTTAAAGAGGGCTTTACCGTCTTTCGTGATGCGGAGTTCTCGGCCGATATGAACTCGCGAACCGTGAAGCGAATCGAAGATGTGACACTGCTGAGAACGGCACAATTTGCTGAAGACGCTGGCCCCATGGCGCATGCGGTGAGACCGGAATCGTTTATCGAGATCTCAAACTTTTACACGCTGACCGTCTATGAGAAAGGCGCAGAAGTGGTGCGCATGATCCATCAGCTTTTGGGTGAAGAGACCTTCAGAAAAGGGACGGATCTCTACTTTGATCGTCATGATGGCCAGGCCGTTACGACGGATGACTTTGTGGCCGCGATGGAAGAGGCTTCAGGACGCGACTTAACACAGTTTAAACGCTGGTATTCCCAAGCAGGTACTCCTGTGGTTGAGGTCTCTGATCAGTGGGATGCTGCATCAGGAACCTACCAGCTGACCTTTAAACAGAGCTGCCCAAGCACTCCAGGTCAAGATCATAAAGCACCCTTCCATATGCCCATCCGTTTTGGACTGCTCACACAGGAGGGGACGGAACTCTCTTCAGGTGTTTTGGAACTTACGGAAGAGGTACAGAGCATTAGTTTCGAAGGCCTTTCTGAACAGCCAACTCCGTCTCTGCTTCGCGGCTTCTCAGCACCGATTAAGTTGCGTTTTAACTACACGGATGAGCAACTGCTGCATCTGATGCGTTTTGATACTGACGGCTTTAACCGTTGGGAGTCGGGACAGCGCTACTTAGTGAACAAACTGCAAGCAGGCATTGCGGGTGCGGCGGTCGAATCCAACGCAGCGCTTTTAGATGCTTGGCGAGCGTTACTGGAAGATGAGTCCTTAGATGAGGCGATGCTCGCTAAGTTATGCACCTTGCCGAGCGAAGCCTATCTGAGTGAATTAGCTGAGGTCATTGACGTTGAAGCGATTCACGCGACTCGTAAAGCTTTTGTCAAAGCCCTAGGCAAAGCCCTAGCACCAGAGTGGTTGGCAGTCTATCAGCGTTGCACCTCTAAAGAGGCTTACCAACCAACTGCAGATCAAGTGGCTAAGCGCAGTCTGAAAAATTTAGCCTTGAGTTACCTGATCGCGGCTAACTATGAAGGCGCCATTGAGTTAGCAATGGAGCAGTTCAACAGCGCTGATAATATGACCGATCAACAGTCTGCACTGGCGGCACTGGTTCACTCTGAAGATGCCCAAGCAGCTAAACAGGCGCTTGCGGCATTCAAGCAGCAGTGGTCAGGTGAAGCGCTGGTGATGAACAGTTGGTTCTCACTGCAGGCCTGTGACTCCAAAGAGGGCGCTCTGGATCGAGTTAAAGCACTTGAAAACGATGAGCTATTTGATGCAAAAAACCCCAATAAACTGCGCAGTCTGATTGGTGCTTTTGCCAGTGCAAACCCAGTTCAATTCCATGCGCCGGATGGCTCGGGTTACCAATACTTGGCTGATTGGATCATTCGCTTGAATGAGCAGAACCCTCAAATTGCATCGCGAATGTTAACGCCTTTAACTCGCTGGAAGCGCTATACTAGTGATAAGCAAAAGTTAATGAGAGCTCAACTGGAACGCATCATGAAGCAGAAGGCGCTGTCGCCCGATGTTTATGAAGTCGTCAGTAAGAGCTTGGTGTAATAGGAGTCATTGGTATGGCTATCTCTATCGATTCTGCGATTAAGTTTGATCTGCAACAGAACTACCGTCGTTACCTGAACTTTCTAGATCAGTACGGGGCTGAAAACGATGCACTGAAAAATGCGCGAAGCTCTAAGGTCTGGATTGTTGCATTGGTGCTACTGATCTTCGCTCTAGCCTCTGATTTCTTCTTAGGCGCGAGTGCTGCTCTGTTTGGTATCTTCTTCTATCGAGTCGTGATGGCTTGGTTGGAGGTGAGAAAAGCGGAAGAGGGGCGTGAACAGGCAGAACGCTGGTTCTCGACTAAGGGGTTTAAGTTCGAAGGACGCATACTCTTCTTCAAAGAGGACGAAATGCTGGAAGAGCCTGTAGATCCTTTTGATGAGCGAATCTACAAATAGTCTCAATCCCAAAGGGGCAGATCATTGATCTGCCCCTTTTAGTTTAAGCGTTATCCTCAAGGATCATGTCAGACGCTTTCTCTGCAATCATAGTGATCGGTGCATGAGTATTACCCGAGGTAAGGGTTGGCATCACTGAACCATCCACTACGCGCAGACCGTCAATGCCGTGCACTCTCAATCGCGCATCCACAACGGACATCTCATCACTGCCCATTTTTGCGGTGCCGACCGGGTGGAATATTGTTGTACCGACATCACCTGCGGCCTTCGCGAGCTCTTCATCCGATTGAAGCTGTGCGCCCGGTTTTAACTCAATTGGATTAAATTCACGTAAACGCTGAGTCGCCATTAGCTTGCGAGCGTGGCGTAAGCTATCTGCTGCAACCTTGCGATCGCCGTCCGTCGAAAGGTAGTTCGGTTTAATTGCTGGCGGAACATTAGGATCGGTCGATTGAATATGACAGGTACCGCGGCTCTCTGGACGCAGGTTACAGACCGAGACGGTGATAGCCGGAAACTCGTGCAGATCCTCACCGAATTTCTCAAGCGATAGAGGTTGAACGTGATACTCAATGTTCGCCGTAGCATGCTCATCCGAGGATTTAGTAAAGATACCGAGCTGACTGGGGGCCATTGACATTGGGCCTGAACGTTTTAAGAAGTATTCAGCCGCAATTTGCGCTTTACCCAACAGGGTTGACTGCCACTCATTCAGAGTTTTTGTGTTTTCAACGGTGTAGATGGTTCGCAACTGTAGGTGGTCCTGTAGGTTTTCACCGACACCAGGGAGCTCGTGCACCATCTCGATTTTGTGCTCCGCTAAAACCTTGGCAGGGCCAATGCCAGAAAGCTGTAGAATTTGTGGCGAATTGATCGCACCGGCACTGAGCAGTAGCTCTTTATCGGTCGTTACGCTCGCAACTTGCCCGTTAACGATGAGATCAGCACCCACAACGCGTCGGTTTTCAATACGCAGCTTGGTGACTTGAGCGTGAGTCATAATGGTGAGATTAGGACGTGCTTTAACGGGGTTGATAAAGGCTTTGCGTGCATTCCAGCGAATGCCATTTTTTTGGTTAACTGGGAAATAACCTGAACCCTCATTATCACCACGGTTGAAGTCTGAGGTTTTCGGTACATCAACCTCTTCAGCCGCCTCTCGAACGGCTTCTAGAATCGGCCAGCTCAAGCGCTGCTCTTGAACGAACAGTTCCCCTTTATCATTGTGGAACTCATCAGCGGGTTGGTAGTGTCGTTCAGAGCGTTTGAAATAGGGAAGAACCTCTTGCCAGCTCCAGCCTTCATTGCCTAATGATGCCCACTCATCATAGTCACGCTCTTGCCCACGCATGTAGATCATGCCGTTAATCGAAGAGCAGCCCCCCATTACTTTACCGCGAGGGTAGATAAGTGAACGACCATTAAGCCCCTCTTCGGCATCGGTTGAGAAACACCAGTCAGTTTTTGGGTTGCCTATACAGTAGAGGTAACCCACTGGAACATGTACCCAAAACTGGTTGTCACTGCCACCCGCTTCAAGCAGAAGCACACGAGTATTTGGATCTTGACTCAAACGGTTGGCTAATACACAGCCGGCAGACCCAGCGCCAACGATGACGTAATCGTAAGTTCCAAGATCTTTGACAGTAGACATGGCGTTATCCTTTCTATGCTTATTAGTGTGTGCACCATCTTATGATTATTTGTGCAGTAATTTTTGATTATTTTGCTGGTTTGTTGTGCTAAATTGCACAGATGATGGATGATAAATTGAATTGGAACGATCTGCGTTACTTTCTCGAGGTCGCTCGCGCGGGTCGTTATTTGACTGCAGCAAAACGAATGGGCGTGAACCATACAACGGTGTCGCGTCGAATAGCCGCTCTTGAAGATGCGTTGCAAACCCCACTGTTTGAGGCGGATGATAAAGGCTTGCACCTCACTCCGGCCGGTGAAGCTGTTTTGCCTCTGGCTCAACAGTGTGAAGACATTACTGTCTTGACCAAAGAGAGAGCGGCTTCAGATCAGCGATCCCTATCCGGGAACCTAAGAATTGGGGCGCCAGATGGTTTGGGAAACCTCTTTATAGCAAATCAATTAACCCATTTTGTCCATCGTAACCCTGATCTAAACCTACGCTTGGTACCCGTTCCACAGAGCCTTAACTTGATGAAGCGTGAGGTGGACATAGCGATCACATTGGAGCCCTCTGAGAGGCGGGATATTCATTGTAAGAAACTGACGGACTACCAGCTTTTTCTCTATGTAGGTCGTGAGTATCTGCAGAATAATTCCGTAGATTTAGAGGATATTGAATCGGTTAAACAGCACCCGTTTGCCGGTTATATTCCCGATATACTCTACACTGAGCAGTTAGGGTTTAACCGATTGATCGATGACCAACTGATTGAGCGCTTTCAGGGGGCAACCGTGATGTCCCAATTCCAGTTTATTGCTAATGGTGGAGGGTTTGGGGTGTTACCCCATTATATGGTGCAAGATGACCCGCGTTTTGTTCAGGTTCTGCCAAAGGAGATTAGCTTTATACGAAGCTACTGGCTGCTGACGCCTCTAGAGCTGAGGCGTCGCGCCAATGTTCGTTCTATCTCAACTGAGTTAGAGCAGTTAATCGCGCAGCACAGAGATCAGTTTTTGCCGCGCTCCTGAAGGTATCGTTCGACCGTATCGACAATCGCTTGCGTTTGAGGGTCGATCTCTAGGTTGATCAGATCACCTACCTTAGCTTTGCCAAACAGTGTGCGCTCCAAGGTTTCTGGGATTAGCCAAACAGAGAAACGGTCATCCGTTACTTGCGTCATCGTCAAACTACAGCCATTCAGTCCGACAAACCCTTTATCCAATAGATAGGGTGCCCATTGGCTCGGACGATCAAACTCAACTCGGCAATTGGTCTCTGTCTTTTCGATCGCTGTTATCGCTACTCGGTCGCAAATATGGCCCGACATTAGGTGCCCACCAATCTCATCGCCAATCTTAGCGGCACGTTCAAAATTGACCAGTGACCCGACCTGCAAATCGCCAAGGTTGGTCAGTTCTAGTGTCGATTGGATCGCATCAAACTTGGCTCTGTTACCTTCAAATGAGGTAATCGTTAAACAAGTACCATTAAGTCCGACACTGGCTCCGATCTGGAAGTTATCACAACAGTTTTCCGGGAACTCAAGCTGCAATGTCATAAAATTATCGGCTGGGGTGAGGGCAGTGACTGTCGCCACACCTTGAACAATACCAGTAAACATTATCGATTCTTCCTTTAGCTTTAGCAGTCCGAACGCTAGCATGGGACGTAGATAAAGCAAACAGTTAAGGGTTTAACAGCATGCACATTCTTTTGACAGGCGGTACAGGGTTTATTGGTGATGCAGTCGCTAGAGCGCTCGTCGCTCGAGGTGACCGAGTCACTCTATTGATACACAAACGATCCTCGAAAGTGGCCGGTGTTCAAACAATCTCAAATTTGTCTGACTTGAACACCGCTGTCGATGCCATTGTCAATTTAGCAGGCTTACCGATCGCTGATAAACCTTGGACTCACTCGCGAAAAGTGACCCTGCGTGCCAGTCGTGAAGGAGTTACGGGGCAGTTAGTGCGTTGGATTGCTCAACAAGAGGTTAAACCCAAGGTGCTAGTCAGTGGCTCAGCGATCGGTTTTTACGGGGCGACTCGCAGTAATCAGACGCTTTCTGAGGCGGATCAACCTCTGGTTCAAGACTTCTCCAGTGAGCTTTGCAAAAGCTGGGAGAACATTGCCTTAAGTGCTGAACAAGAGGGTGTCAGAGTGGCGCTACTCAGAACGGGCATCGTGCTTGGTAAGGGTGGCGCCCTGAAGAAGATGCTACCTGCCTTTAAACTGGGCTTAGGTGGTCGCATTGTCGACGGCCAGCAGATGATGTCCTGGATTCATCTAGACGATCAGGTCAACGCCATTCTATTTTTGATTGATAACCCTGATGCGAGTGGGCCATTCAATTTGACCTCACCTAATCCAGTCTCTAACCAAGTATTTACAGAGGAGCTTGGCAAAGTTTTGAGGCGTCCAACCTTTTTGCCAATGCCAGCTTTTATGCCCAAGTTGATGCTTGGTAAAGAGGGGGCTGCACTGCTGACGGAGGGCTTGGCTGTGATTCCTTCGAAGTTGACTCAGCACGGATTTGAGTTCAAATACCCTTCACTCGATCAGGCCTTAACCGCTGTTATCTAATCCGTTAACTTTTGGGTGAGCGTTTTTCAGACTCGAGTGTTTGAATTTGCTCCAACGAAGTCACCGCTTTATTGAGGTTTTGTTCTATTCGCTCTAAACGAGCTTCAAGCATCTGAAGGCGTCGCACCATGGCGTCTTCCCGGTCATTTTTCTCCTCTTCCTCTTTTTCGATAAAAAAGACAGAGAAGCTTGCGGTCAGCATTGAAAAGATCGCGATGCCAACCAAAATTAGAAGCATGCCAACGATACGCCCCTCAAGGGTGGTTGGAACAAGGTCGCCGTAGCCGACGGTTGTCATCGTGACCCAAGCCCACCAGAAGCCATCGATTGGGTTTTTAAACGCCGGATCCAGTCCAGAGATGAGGAAGGCAGCTAGTATCAGAAATCCTAGTGCGATCGCCAGAGTTACTCCAAGGTTATGCCGGCCTAACACCGAGCGAAGATCGCTAGATAGTCGTGTGAATATACTGGCAAAAATCAGCAGCCTAAGTGATCTTAAGACCCCGCTTTGCAGGCCTAAAGCGTTCAATAAAATCGGAATTCCGGTCAGCACGATGACCAGGCTCATCCAGTTGCCTTTTAGGTATCGCAGTCTGTTGTCTACTAACGCCAACATAACTACCAGATCTAAGGTAAAAAAGCCCCAGATCACCCAGTCGTTCAAACCGATAATGGCGAGCTGTTCGTGATGGTTTGTGGTTTGAAAATACCAGTCGATCAGTATCCAAAACGCCAGAAACAGAAGTGGCCACTCAAAAATGCTTCCCCACTGTTTGGCTCTGTGGTTCTCTCTAACATCAACGCCTTGGACCCCTAAAATGCCCATTAAACGGTTGTGCTTATTGTGCTGAGTCACCGGCTGATCTCCTGAATAGATAGATGAATATTATTTATGACACCGGTGACTTAAGCAAACTGTCATTCAGATTGACCACTCTGTATAATTCGCACAACTAAAATTTCGATTGGATAATCATGTTATACGACTTAGCCCGCTCTTTGATGTTTCGCTTAGATGCCGAGAAGTCTCACGACCTTGCACTGAGCAGTATGAACTTGGCCGCCGATCTGGGTATGCCGAAGCTTCTTGGTGCGAAAATGGTGGACGCTCCGACGGAAGTCATGGGGATTCGTTTCCCCAACCCCGTTGGATTGGCCGCGGGTCTGGACAAGAACGCGGGTGCTATCAACGGTCTGGCGGCCATGGGTTTTGGTTTTGTTGAAGTCGGTACCGTGACTCCTCGTCCACAACCGGGCAACCCTAAACCTCGTCTATTCCGTATTCCTGAGCACAGCGCGATCATCAATCGCATGGGTTTTAATAACCTGGGTGTGGATCGCCTGATTGAGAACGTTGAAGCGTCTAACTTTAAAGGCGTACTGGGTATCAACATTGGTAAGAACAAAGATACCCCTAATGAAAATGCGGCCGATGATTACCTAATCTGTTTGCGTAAGGTCTACCCCTACGCTACTTATATAACAGTTAACATCTCCTCTCCGAACACGCCAGGTCTTCGTGATCTTCAGCAGGGCGATAGTCTCAACCTTCTTTTGGACATGCTGAAGAATGAACAAGCCCGCTTGGCAGGTATTCACGGCAAATACGTCCCGATCGCGATCAAAATTGCGCCCGACATGGATGAAGAGGGTTTCGTAACGACTGCTAATCTACTCAAAACTTACGAGATGGATGGTGTGATTGCGACCAATACCACCATTGAACGAGGTGGTGTAGAGAGCTCTGAATTTGCGAAAGAGGCGGGTGGTTTGAGCGGTGCTCCAGTACGCAACCTATCGACTCGTGCGATCCAAATCTTGGCGCGTGAGTTGGATGGTGCTTTGCCTATCATAGGTGCTGGTGGTATCACTGAAGGTTTTGACGCTGTCGAGAAGATCGAGGCGGGTGCTAGCTTGGTTCAGGTCTACACAGGTTTTATCTACCGTGGTCCTAAACTGATCACTGAAGCGGCTGAAGCGATTCGTGATCGTCGTTTGTTGGGACACCGTTAAGTTCAACGCTTTGACACTGAATAGCCGCTATCGATTAGCGGCTTTTTTGTATTTATAGAGCAGTGCTAACGGGATGTGGCAGAAACTATGATCCTCTGGATGAAGTGTCAGTCGGTCCTGGTGCTCGTCATCACTTTTGACGTAGTTGGATAGGGGGAGTACCTCAATAGCCAGCTGTTTATAATCCGCGCGGCTTTTGAGTATTCGGTGTGCTTCGTCCAAGTGTTTGCGCTCTCGACTGTAGATCCCCGTTCTGTACTTAGGCCCAATATCTTGGCCTTGTTGGTTGATGCTGTAGGGGTCGATTATTTCAAACAAGCACTCTATCAGCTCGCCTAGGGCTATCTGTTCAGGGTTGAAGTCGATCTGTACACACTCCGCATAGCCATCGTACCCAACGTCTGTCCTGTTAGACGTGCCATTGGCTCGGCCTGCTTGCGTGGAGATGACGCCAGGAACATGCCGAATGAACTCTTGGACACCCCATAGGCAGCCCCCAGCAAAGTAAATCTGTTCCATTAGCCCTGCTTAACATTGGTGTTTAACTGTGAAGAGAGGATCTTAAAACGAAAAAGGCTCCTATGGGTATCATTAGGAGCCTTACTTGATTAAATGTTGTTAGTGATAACTTGGATTGACCTGTATCGCTGAAACACCTGATTGGCCATTCCAGTGGGCTTCTCGCCCTTCGCGCCATCCTGTCATCCAGTGGCTGCGTAAGTCTGTCGTTGATACCGGACAATCTGACTGTGATTTACCCTCCAGTCCGGCAGTAAAACCGCGTTTGTATAGTGAATTGCTACGTTCTCGTTTCTGTCTTTTCATATATACGCCTCGTATTGAGTGAGTATCTGCTTTCGCAGTGATGTTTTGGCGACAACAATTGGTAGTCACAACCTAGTAATAGACCAGATTGGCAATTTAAAGTAATTGTATTGCTCAATTTAAATTCCCCTTCTAATAGGTTTAGCCTTTTCGCGTCAGCAGCAAAGTCGGCTGAATCAGTGACTTACAGATGAAGCGTAATGCTTTAAAATAGAGCCAATATAGCGGATGAAAATTTTTCATTTCATTCGGCGTTAACCAAATTGAGTGTTGAAATGAAATTATTCGTTACCTGCCCTAAGGGCGTTGAGTCTTTACTGCTAGCCGAGTTGAAGTCGATCGGTATAGAGGGGTTAAAAGAGACTCAAGCAGGGGTTCAGGTAGAGGGTGATCTTGCCACAGCTTATACGATCTGTTTGTGGTCACGTCTTGCAAACCGAGTACTGCTGCTCTTGAAAGAGGCTGATGCGACCTCGACAGAAGCACTCTATAACGATGTTAAGTCGATTAATTGGCTGGAGCACATTCGGGCTGAAGGGACGTTAGCCGTTGATTTTAACGGCCGTAATGAGTCGATCAACAACACCCACTTTGGCGCTCTTAAAGTGAAAGATGCGATTGTTGACTCCGTTCGTGAAGAGACCGGCAGTCGCCCCTCTGTTGCCAAACAGTACCCAGATCTGCGCATCAATGTTCATCTGCGCAGAACGACAGCTCAGGTAGCGATTGATCTATCCGGTGAGAGTCTGCACCGCCGTGGATACCGACTTCAAACCGGTGCCGCACCGCTTAAAGAGAATCTTGCAGTAGCGCTATTAATGCGTGCGGGTTGGTCCAATCAAGGTGACTTTAAACAGCTCGTCGATCCTATGTGTGGCTCGGGAACTTTAATCACTGAAGCAGCATTGATGATGGCGGATATTGCGCCGGGTCTGTTACGTCGTCGCTGGGGCTTTGATCGTTGGTGCCAACACCAGCCGTCTATCTGGCAAGAGATCTACCAAGATGCAAAACAGCGCCGTGAAGCAGGGCTAAACAGAGAGGGTTACCCTCGTCTAAGTGGTTTTGATGCCGATTCAAGCGTTCTGCAGCGTGCAAACAACAACGCTCAAGCCTTAGGTGTCGAATCACTCGTCCATTTTGAACGTTGTGATCTGGCCAGCTTGTCACTTCCAACGCCTGAAGATAAAGGGCTGTTAATTACTAACCCCCCTTATGGTGAGCGATTGGGTGATCGTTCAAGTCTAAGATTTCTCTACAGCCAGCTGGGTGATTTCTTAAAAGCCCAAGCGCATCACTGGCGTGTGGGGGTGTTCACTTCGAACCCTGAGCTTGGCAAGGTGATGGGTCTGCGTGCAGACAAGCTCTACAAGCTCTTTAATGGCGCACTGCCCAGTCAATTATTGCTATTTACCGTCTACCCGCAGGAGGGTGTGCCGCAAAACAGTGCAGATTCCGATTCGGATGTTGTGCACCAAGATAGTGCAACCCTATCTGAAGGGGCTCTAATGTTAGAGAACCGACTTAAGAAAAATCTTAAACAGCTCTCTAAGTGGGTGAAACGTGAGTCAATCGAGGCATACCGAGTCTATGACGCTGATTTGCCAGAGTACGCGGTCGCTATCGATCGATACGCTGATCAGATTGTGGTTCAGGAGTATGCGCCGCCTGCGAAAGTCGATCCTGTAAAGGCCTTTAAGCGACTTCAAGATGTGATGGCCGTTGTAGGAAGAGTGTTTGCTTTGGGCACAGACTCGATTGTATTGAAACAACGCAAGCGTCAGCAGGGCAGCGATCAGTATCAACGACAGACCGAACAGGGTGAGACGCTGACGGTACAAGAGCATGGCTGTCTGTTCGAGGTCAACCTAAGAGATTACCTAGATACAGGTCTTTTCCTAGACCATCGTCCTGTTAGGCAACAGATTCAGTCTCTCGCTAAGGGTAAACGTTTCCTAAATCTTTTCTGTTACACCGCTACCGCCAGTGTCCATGCGGCTGCCGGTGGTGCGATCAGCACGACCAGTGTCGATATGTCGGCAACCTACCTCGATTGGGCCCGACGCAATTTTGAACTGAACAAACTTGACGCTAAACGTGCTGATTTTGTTCAAGCGGACTGTATTCAGTGGCTTGATCGCCCTCGTTCAGAGACCTTCGATCTCATCTTTATGGATCCACCGACCTTCTCTAACTCTAAGAGAATGTCTGACATCCTAGATGTGCAGCGTGACCACGTTATGCTGATTAAAGGGGCAATGGCGTTGCTTGAACCCGGTGGGCTTCTGATCTTTTCAAATAACTATCGCCGCTTTAAGTTGGACTACGAGCAGCTCGACGCTTTTGAGATTGTGGATACTTCTCATCGTACGATTGATCCTGATTTCAAACGTAACTCGAAGATTCACTACAGCTTTGAGATCCGCCATAAGGCATAAAATTCGTTTAATGCCCAAAGTTGGTACGTTACTTGCTAACTAATGCACAGTCTTGCAGCACGGAGTTTGCTGAAAGTGAGTGATTAGTTTTTAAGTTATTGAAAGTAGATAGAAAAAACATTTTATCTTTTTTTATTAAGCCGTCTAAAACTCATCGCATAGTCATTAAATGCACCAAAAGTGTGCATGAAATATAGAGCTGCACCCTATATGTGCATTTCTAAGCAATTTGAGGAGATTAAGGGTGGAAACGATCAACAGTGCCGTTGAAACACTGGTACAAAGTTCCAATACACTATTCATTTTGATGGGTGCCATCATGGTATTCGCGATGCATGCTGGCTTCGCATTCCTTGAGGTAGGTACTGTCCGTCATAAAAATCAGGTCAACGCACTGGTTAAGATCATGACCGACTTCGGTTTCTCTGCAGTGGTCTACTTCTTTGTTGGCTACTGGATTGCCTACGACGTCACCTTCTTTGCCGATGCAGCCACTTTAGCGGAAGGTAACGGCTATGAGTTGGTGAAATTCTTCTTCCTAATGACCTTTGCGGCAGCGATTCCTGCAATTATCTCGGGTGGTGTGGCTGAGCGTGCTCGCTTCTACCCAATGCTTATCGCAGCTGCACTCTGTGTGGGTCTAGTCTACCCGTTCTTCGAGGGCATCATCTGGAACGGTAACTTCGGTTTCCAGGGCTGGCTTGAAGAGACCTTTGGTGCAGGCTTCCACGACTTCGCTGGTTCTGTCGTAGTCCACGGTGTCGGTGGTTGGATCGGCCTAGCGGCTGTTTTGGTTCTAGGTTCACGTAAAGGTCGTTACCGTAACGATCGTGTTGTGGCGTTCCCACCATCAAACATTCCATTCCTCGCTCTAGGTGCATGGATCCTATGTATCGGTTGGTTTGGCTTCAACGTGATGTCGGCTCAAACACTGGACGGTATCTCTGGTCTGGTTGCAGTCAACAGCTTGATGGCAATGGTCGGCGGCATCATCGTTGCGACCCTTCTTGGTAAGAACGACCCAGGCTTCATTCACAACGGTCCGCTTGCGGGTCTTGTTGCGATCTGTGCTGGTTCTGACGTTCTACACCCAATTGGCTCGCTGTTTGTAGGTGGTATTGCCGGTGCACTATTTGTTTGGCTGTTCACACTGGCTCAGAATAAGTGGAAGATCGATGACGTACTGGGTGTATGGCCTCTACACGGTCTATGTGGCGCCTGGGGTGGTATTGCAGCAGGTATCTTCGGTAGCCAAGCACTAGGCGGTCTTGGTGGCGTAAGCCTAGGTGCTCAGGTTGTGGGTACTCTTGCAGGTATCGCAGTGGCCTTGATCGGTGGCTTCCTGGTTTACGGTATTGTGAATGCAGTAGCGGGCATCCGTCTGGATGAAGAGGACGAGTTCCGTGGTGCGGATCTAAGTATTCACCGTATCGAAGCCACTTCGGATGATCGCAAATAAGCGATTGATCCCGTTGCTCTAGGGAACCTGCGAATAAGTCCATGGCATCTCAGGCTTACAGTCGAATTCATCATCAAGGCGTGGTTTCGAAGGCCTAGCGGGCTAAGTCAAGAAAGCGCAACACAGAGGGTGGATTTGACTGTAAGCCCCCAAGGGCGTGGCCTGCAATATGCATCTACTGCGTTGCTCCTCTTGCTAAGGGCTACGGCCATTAGCGGCGAGAAGCGCCTTGTATCTGCACATTTCAGGTCTCGCTGAGATACTATGGACTTGTTCGCAGGTTCCCTTGCAACAATCACAAAAAAGCCGAGTTACTTAACTCGGCTTTTTTAATGTTAGATCGATGGTGGATTAGTGGTGGTGACCGCCAGCTCCATGAACATGACCGTGCTCAACTTCTTCAGCGGTTGCTTCACGTACTTCAACCACTTCAACATCAAAGTTGAGCGTTTCACCAGCAAGCTGGTGGTTGCCATCAAGAGTGATCTGGTCGCCTTCAACTTTAACAACGGTTACAGGCTGCTCCCCCCAAGGTGTTTGAGCCATAAACTGCATGCCAACATCGATATCATCAACGCCTTGGAACGCGCTGCGATCAACTTCTTGGATCAATTCATCACGAATCTCGCCATAGCCTTCAGCCGGTTCAACGGTAACCTGAAGTGCATCACCAACCGCTTTACCAGTTAGGGCGTTTTCTAGACCGGGAATGATGTTTTGAGCACCTTGTAGGTAGACAAGAGGATCCTGTCCTACAGAGCTATCAATCGTCTCGCCCAAAGCATTGGTAAGAGTGTAGTGAATAGAGACAACAGTTTTGTCAGCGATTTTCATCTTTCTCTCCTTATATTGGAGATGCAGACCATTAGTGAATCGCAGTGCTCCGTGAATGTAGGCGACTATGCTAACAAACTACAAGGGCAGGTTGTAGGGTAAATCACCGATGACTAAGAGCCGATGACAGGCTGAAGCCAGTCACGGTTACTCCGTAGATAGTTCAAAGCACCGGTGACAGTAATTTGCTCCTGCAATTACCGCATACAACACATCCGTGTACTTAACAGGTTTCAACCTGTCATCCTCTGTATCGGTCATCCGAAACCTCTATCTGAGCGTAAATATTGAAGTAAAAATCAACACCGAGGCGCACAATGAAGCTTATGAAAATATTAACCCTACTGGCAGCCGTTTTTGGCTTTAAAACAGCCTCAGCTGATACTTGCACTAACGTGCTGAATCATACCGTTCGTGAGCTAGCCGGTGAAAAAGAGGTCAACCTCTGCGAAGAGTACAAAGACAAAGTGGTCTTGATCGTCAATACAGCCAGTAAGTGTGGTTTTACCGGGCAGTATGAAGGTCTTGAAGCGATGCATGCTAAGTACAAAGACCAAGGCTTTGCAGTGTTAGGTTTCCCTAGCGGTGATTTCGCCAATCAGGAGTATCGTGAGGAGGGGCAGATCAGAGAGTTTTGTCGTTTAACTTACGGTGTTAAGTTCCCGATGTTTGAGAAGTCAGTGGTTCGTGGGGATCAAGCGAGCCCTCTATGGGCGGATTTGATTGCTGCGACAGGAACCGCCCCGAAATGGAATTTCTACAAGTACCTGATTGGCCGTGATGGTAAAGTCATTGATGTCTACTCAAGTGTCACATCGCCCGAAAACAGAGGCTTCATTAATACCGTTGAAAAGGCCATTGCGGTAGAGCCCAATTCATAGGATCAATATGCCAAGGATAGCTATTATCGGCGCTGGTTTAGCCGGTGCTACACTCGCCAATAGACTGACCACTTCAGGTTTTACTGTTGATCTGTTTGAGAAATCACGAGGAACGGGTGGGCGTTTAGCCTCTTCTCGCGTGGGTCAACTCTCTGCTGATCTAGGTGCTCCCTATCTAGATGGCTGTTCCAGCGAGTTTGAGCGTTTCTTAAATGCGTATGTCGAAGCGGGTGTGATTGAGACCTGGATTACCACGCGCTCGGATTTTAGCCTCACACAACATGAGTCCGTTGAGTACAAGATCGGCGCGGGTCGTAACAGTCTGTTTACTCGTGAACTTCTCAAAGGTACTACTCTCCACACTGAAACCCGTATAGGTGTCGTGTGGAGCGATAAGCAGGGTGTACTGATTCGAGATGATCAAGGTGAACTGATCGACTATTTTGATGCGGTAGTTGTTGCCGCGCCCGCGCCACAGGCCGTGCCACTTCTTGAAACCTCACCACGCTTTGCTCATCGCGCTGAGCAAGCAGCAACCTCAGCCAATTGGATTGCACTGTTTCAGTTAGAGACGCGACCATCGCGCTTAGACGGAGTCTCTGTGATTGAGGGAGAGCATCCAGAGTTCTACCGTATCGTGGTCGAGAGTGACAAACCTGGGCGAGAGGGGCTGTTGGTTCGAGTTGAAATGCGAGAATCTTGGAGCGAATCACACATTGATGATGATCGGGGGGCTCTGCTGAAAAAAATAGAGGGCTTATTGTCTGATTGGCTGGGTGAATCGATAGAGCCTAGCGCCTCAAAAATTCACCGTTGGCTCTACAGTCGAACTCTGCAGAGTGCTCAATTAACGGAACCTTTGTGGGATGCTGAACTTTCGATTGGCGCCTGTGGAGACTGGATTAATGAGCCCGGTTTGGCAGGAGCTTGGAAGAGTGCCAATGAATTGGCCGATGTCATTATTGACTCTTATAGTACAAGCGGTAGTCTGTCCTAACACCCGCATAGTTAAGATGGCACAGATTGATTGAGTTCGAATATACCCTAGAGCGATCCAGTAGACGTCGAACTCTGTCGATTCAAATCGATAGGGGTAGGGTGGTTGTCAAAGCACCGCTATTCGTTAGTGAGGCAGACCTTCAGCAATGGGTTCTGAGTAAACAGGCCTGGGTCACGCCTAGGCTAGTACAACAGCAGAAAGCATTGAGTAAGCACTCCATTGATCTGCATTCAGATACTCTGGTCGTTAATGGCATCAACTACCAACTTGAGAAGGTCTCTCAATTAACACCCGAAGAGAAAACAATCTGTCACACTGGCCGTTGCGTCAGGGTTAAAGTCAATGCGCGCTCAACAGACCAGTCGATCAGACGCCAGCTTCAAGCTTCGCTAAAGGGTGCTGCCCAACAACAGTTGATTGCACGTACAGAGCAGTTAGTGGGCTTTACTGGTTTAAAGCCCTCATCCGTCAATATCGGTAGCTATACGAGTAAATGGGGGCAGTGTTCGAGTCGCGGTGAGATCTCGCTTAACTGGCGATTGATACACCTTTCACACACTCTGCAGGACTATGTAATCATTCACGAACTCTGTCATTTGAAAGAGATGAACCACAGTCCACGCTTTTGGGCCCTGGTCAGCCGCTTCTTTCCAGAGTATCAATTGGCCAAACAAGAGATAAAAGATCGCTTCGCCTACTTAAAGTGGTAGAAGTAAGTTGTTAGACTGGCGTGACTGTTTATTAGAGGTGTACGGTGCAATCGTTTCTATTTTCGACTGAAGATGATCGTGGTGGTGTGATTTTGTGTGATATCGACACCCTTGAAGAGGTCGTACCTTACCTTCAAGCACGATTCAAAGGTGTTATTCGTGTCGAGCAGGGGCGTCGTGCATGGACCATTGAAAATGGGATCGCAGACTTTACGCCACGTCCCATTACCGATGAAGACTTAGCTTAGCGGCGACGCTTTTTCTGGCTGCGCTCTTCGATACGAATCGGCTGCAGAACAGGCTTTTTAGACTGAATATTTGTGCTGATGATGTACAGTGCTGCAGCAATACACAGAGCGCCTAGAATAACCATTTCCATAATCACTTCTCTCTGTTTTTGTTAATTAAAACCACTCATCCTGTCTCTTCTTACGACGAGGAAGGTGGGGAAGGATCAATCCAACGACCAAACCTGCTAAGGCGATCAGTCCGCCATGGGTTAACCAGCGCATTAGGTTTGATTGATCCATATTAGCGACTTGAAACTCAAGTTCGCGAATCCGTTTATCTTTGATGACAAGCTCTGTGGTCGAGTCAGTCGCTTCATCGCGGTAGCTTGCCAACTCTGTTTCGAGTTGGGTAATTTGATCGTTTCTCTTTGCCAAATCTTCACTAAGCGACGCGACCTGCTGCTTTAGATCCGGTAGCTCAGTTTGAAGAGCTGTCAATTTACTTTGCCCCTCAGCTAGGTAGCGAGTGAGAACATAACCCTCTTTGCCATCGGCCAGTTTAATCTTGGTGTAATCTTTGCCGCGCTCTAACAGAGTAACGGGATCGCCACTGCGAACTCTAGAGACGATGCGGTATTCGTAAGAGGGACCGCTGTGCATGAAGAGTTGAACATCATCGGCGATATGGTAATCAGCCGCATAGAGTGGGCTTGACATAAGAAGAGCAAATAGAGAAAAAAATGAACGCATAGATGGGAAACTGCTTTACCTAGGTTATAGTGTAGATATGGGGGTGAATTTATCACTATCAACCTTACCCGCAGCTTAAATTTAGCCTTTTGGACGATTAACTATGCCTGATTTGCAATCTCTTATGGATACCTACTTAGTCCCTTGGTCTATCAATATCGCCACGGCTTTGGCCATCTTTGTGGTGGGTCGTTGGTTGGTCAAATTTGCAACCCGACTGCTTGAGAGAGGGCTGCACCGTACATCAATGGACAATATGCTGGTCAACTTTGTCCGCTCCGTCATCAGCATTCTGTTGACGCTGCTGGTTATCGTTGCCGCGCTGGGTCAATTGGGTGTTGATACCACCTCATTGATCGCTCTGGTCGGTGCCGCAGGTTTGGCAATCGGTCTGGCACTGCAGGACTCGTTGAAAAACTTTGCTGCGGGTGTCTTGCTGATCTTCTTCCGCCCATTCAAAGAGGGTGACTTTGTCGAAGTGGCTGGCATATCCGGCGTAGCTGAAGAGATCACGATTTTTAATACGGTGATGCGTACCGGAGATAACCGCGAAGTGATTGTGCCAAATGGTTCGATCTATTCAGGGATCATCACGAACTACAACCGTAGACCGACACGTCGTATCGATATGATCTTTGGTATCAGTTATGACGATGATCTGCGTAAAGCAAAACAGATCTTAACAGAGGTTGTGACGGCCGATAGTCGAGTCTTGGAGGATCCTGCCCCTAAAATTGCGGTATCAGAATTGGCCGATAGCAGCGTTAATTTCATTGTGCGCCCATGGGTTAAAACCGAAGACTATTGGGAGGTCCGTTGGGCACTGACTGAAGAGATTAAAGTGCGTTTTGATGCTGAGGGAATCTCCATTCCTTACCCGCAAATGGATGTTCATCTAAAAAAAGAGGAGGCCTAAAGCCTCCTCTGATTCTTTACCCTGCGGGTACTAACTCTCATCAGTTGAGAGCCCCAATCGTGCTTTCAGTGTCTGGTTTTCATGGGTTAGCTTCTGTATCTCCAAGCGATGCCCATGAATCACTTCGTACTGACGATCAACTTTCTCCTCTAACACCTTATTCGCATTTTTTAGCTTAGCGAGCTCGTTGTTAAGCTGATCGTTATTGTCTTGCAGCGACTCAAACAGAGGGCTGTTTTCGGTTTCTGAGCTGCTCAGTTTTAATTCGCTAGCAATGTGAGAGAAGAGCGCTTTCAGATCGGCGGACTCCCGGTCGGAGTAGCGAATAGACTCTTCAATCGCTGAATGTGCACCTGCTGCGCCAATAGAGCCGGCTAATCGTTGCTCGAGTAGTCGATGAAACTCCATCAACTCGACAATGGTGAAATGAGTGCGAGCACCTAGCTGGAGGTCCGTCAAAATGCTGCCAAGTACCTGATCCGCCGCATCACTGCTTAGAAAACGGTTGAGAAGAAGCTCAGCCTCTTGGGTTTTCGGTTCACGCTCAATATAGGCTTCAAGCCCAGTGGGGCGGGCATTGCGATATCGGTCCGTTAACACCTCGTTAGTGGCGTTAAACAGCTCTTCTGTCTGGGCTCTCTCAACCTTACGAGGCTTGTAGAGTTTACTGCCAACCACATACAGCGTGATGTTAAACAAAAGTGACCAGAATACGCCGTGGGCGAGTGGGGGTAAAAACTCCAGTCCAAACAGTGCATTAGGACGCAGCCATGAGTGGCCAAACAATCCATTCGTCATAACACTGGCATCGATCCAACCCTCACCAATCATAGGCGGTAGCACTAAGGTGAAGCCCCAGAGAATAAAGCCAGACAATAAGCCCAGTGCTGCGCCTAAACTATTCCCTTTACGCCAAAATAGACCGATTAACCCAGCGGGTGCTAACTGCAGAACTGCCGCGAACGAGATTAAACCCAATGCAACTAACAAGTAAGGTGCATCGAGTTGGTTGGCAAACAGATGGGCAATTAACGCTATGCCTAGAATGAGTATCCAGCGCAGATGGAGCAGTGAGGCACCTAAATTGAGATTCGGTTTAAAACGACGCCAGATGGGAATCACCAAGTGGTTTGATGTCATCGTTGCTAGGGTAATCAGGGTAACGATCACCATACCCGTTGCAGCGGCAAATCCACCTAGGTAACCCACCAGGGCCATCACTTCACTATTTGCGAGCTTAGGTATCAGTAGAACGAACTGATCACCGGAGCTTTTTGGAAGCCCGAGCAACAGCCCGGCCAGTGCGATAGGAATAACAAATAGGTTGATGCCAAGCGTGTAGATAGGGAAGAGCGTCAGGGCGCTCTTGATGTGTGTCGTACCCGGATTTTCAACGACCGTGACATGAAACTGTCTTGGCAGCATCAAGATGGCGGCAGCACCAAGTATGATTAGGGCAACCCAGGTTAAAAGGCTGTCAGCTCCACCGAAGCTGTAAACCGGTTGTAAGTTGGCCTGCTCCGCCTGTGTGAAGAGATCGTCAAACCCATCAAACAGACCAAAGGTGACAAACAGACCCAGGGCAATGAAGGCAAACAACTTTACCAGACACTCGGCGGCTAACACGGCAATAATGCCCTGGTGGCGCTCAGTGGGATCAATTTTACGGGCACCGAAAAGAATCGTAATAAACGCGAGAGTCAGTGTGATGATGACAGCCGACCAGCTGCCTTGGGTTGCTGAGTCGTTAGTCAGTACATCAAACGCACTATTGATCGCTCGTAACTGAAGGACGATGTACGGCATCAGTCCTAGAATCGCAATGATGGTCACCAGAGCGGCAATACGCTGAGATCGTCTATATCGCGTTGATATGAAATCGGCAATGGACGTTAAACGAAAACTCTCTTTGGCCAGAACCATTTTTTTGATCGCTTTTGCACCAAAGAGTAGACCTAGAATGGCACCGATATAGATGGCAAAGAACTGGAGTC
The DNA here is from genome assembly GCF_013282935.1 of Marinobacterium sp. xm-d-579. NCBI lineage: Bacteria > Pseudomonadati > Pseudomonadota > Gammaproteobacteria > Oceanospirillales > Oceanospirillaceae > Marinobacterium > Marinobacterium sp. xm-d-579. Next base: position 154,893 of record NZ_WBYP01000001.1, on the reverse strand, counting down.
CGTTCTCAAGCGCGAATCCAACGCTCCCATAGAAAGTCCAAGAGGTAAAAAAGACCGCCAATGAGAGGGCGTAGATGGGTCCCTGGAAGCTAAGACCAGACTGTTTCCTTACTTTACGCTCAACAAAAATCGCTAATGCAAACAGAAGAGCCATGTAGAGCAGAGCAATGCCTGTAAGGCTGGCAGTAGAAAACACGATCAGTGCTCCTTGTTCTCAGGGTGTGAACAGCCGCAGCTTTGTTCGGCAAGTTCTTGTTGATAACTGCTCTCAAGCTCACTGCCTGGAACCGGATCTATCCCACCATCAGACCCTGGATGGCAGCGTCCAATGCGTTTTAAACCGAGCAGTGTGCCTTTGAGGGGGCCGTACAGTTGAATCGCTTCGATCATATAGCTAGAGCAGGTTGGGTAGAATCGACAGCGCGGACCCAGTACAGGACTGATGAACAGTTGATAGAACCGAACCGTCAGTACGAGAAGATGTTCAAAAAAATGTTTAACCACACCGGACTCCTTATTGACGCAATGGTAGTCCTTTAACGCCAATAAACCAATCCGGTGGGGTCCCAGAAATAGAAAGAGTTAGGCCGCTTGAGAGGCCTTTTTCTCATCCAGTTGTAGTGTCTCAAGGGTTTTAGCCCGCACCGTACGAAGAAGATCGCTATTGGTCGCCAATGATTCACCGTAGGATGGAATCATCTGTTTTAGCTTCTCGGACCAGTTCGACTTCTGCATGCGCTCAGCAAAGCACTCTTCGATGATCGAGATCATCGTGCTGGTTGCCGTTGATGCACCCGGTGATGCGCCCAATAGTGCCGCTATCGAACCATCAGCTGCAGAGATCACCTCTGTACCGAACTCTAGCTTACCCTTGGTTTCATTGCCCGGTTTGATGATTTGGACACGCTGACCGGCGTAAGAGAGTTCCCAATCGTTCTCTTCAGCATCTGGGAAGAAGTTGCGAAGTGACTCTACACGTGAACCGTGCGTCTGCATTACTTCACTGATTAGATATTTGGTCAGATCCATGTTGTTGCGGGCAACTGACATCATTGGCATCAAGTTGTCTGGGCTCAATGACATCGGCAGATCCATCAACGAGCCATTTTTTAGGAACTTAGTAGTGAACCCTGCAAAAGGACCGAACAGCAGTGCTTTTTCACCATTGATAACACGGGTATCCAAGTGGGGTACTGACATGGGTGGCGCACCAATGGGGGCCATGCCGTATACCTTGGCTTGGTGACGCTCGATGACCTCTTTGTTCTTACAGATCAACCACTGACCACTAACTGGGAAGCCGCCGTACCCTTCACCTTCAGGGATGCCAGATTTTTGCAACAGAGGTAGAGCTCCACCACCGGCACCGAGGAAGACAAACTTCGCACGGACTTTGTAGGTGTCTGGCTTAGCAGAGTGTTTCAGTTTGACGCACCAACGGCCATCCTCTTCCTGTTTAAGATCTTGGACTGTTGACGACAGTTTGAGTTCGAAGTTGCCACTAACTTCAAGGAAATTGACCATGAAGCGCGCAAGTTCACCAAAGTTAACGTCCGATCCATATCGCACGCGAGTAGCAGCAATCGGCTGGTTATCTTCGCGGTTTTGCATCACTAGAGGCATCCACTCGCGAATTTGCTCAGGATCTTCGCTGTACTCCATCGCCTCAAAAAGAGGGTGCTGTGAAAGTGCTTGGTGGCGCTTACGAAGGAAATCGACGTTATCTTCACCCCAGACAAAACTGCAGTGGGGCGTTGTGTTGATGAACTTCTTAGGATGAGGAAGCGCACCTTTATTCACAAGGTATGACCAAAACTGCAAGCTGATCTCAAAACATTCGTTAATTGAGAAAGCTTTGCTGCAGTTAATTGAGCCGTCAGCCTGGCGAGGGGTGTAATTCAACTCACAATAGGCTGCGTGCCCAGTACCCGCGTTATTAAGACCATCGGTGCTTTCGCTAGCCACGTGGTTGAGACGTTCGACCATCATCATTTTCAGATTAGGGTCCAGCTCCTGGAGCATAACGGCAAGCGTCGTACTCATCGCTCCTGCGCCAACTAACAATACATCTACTTCTGAATCCATAACTCGACTACCATCTGTGTGTTGAACAAATGTGCCTTACGACTCAATCTCCTATAAGCTTTTGGCAAATAGGCCTTGGAAGTGAGGCGGTGGGTAACAGATAAATGTGTCACCCATATTTCAGTGGTGCCAATTATATTGCGCCGCATCATGGTTTCTAGTCTCTATCGCCTAACTGTTTTGTTATACAGCTATGACAGATAACTATAAGCCACGTAGTTACTGGACTTCGGCGAAATGGACGGTTTTTCAAGATAGACCAATGTCTCAGATGGATGTATCCAATGATCGACTTAAAAAGTCTAAAACCCCTTGAATTGTGGGGATTTGTTGAAGATGCGCTGGTGGAAAAAGGGCACCCTTGGAGGGTGTTTACTCTCTCTACAGTGGATGATGCTGGTCGACCGCAATCACGCTCTGTTGTCTTAAGAGAGATCGAATCGAATAACTGGCTTTTGCGTTTCTATAGTGACTCCCGATCACCAAAAATTTTGCAGCTGCAACATAATCCAAATGTCTCACTCTGCTTCTGGAATCCACAGCTAAAACAGCAGTTACGGGCTGAAGGGTTAGCGACATTAATGAGTGACAAGAAAGCCATTGATGAACGTTGGGATAGGGTCAAAGAGGGGCCGACGGTTGCGGACTACAAGACCAAGTTACCACCGGGTTCAGAAGTCGATCCACTGGTGGAATTTGTTGAACAGAACTGGTTCTGTGTCGTGGAGATTAAGATCAGCTCGTTTGATCTTCTGCAGTTAAATCGCGAGGGTCATCAGAGAGTGGCTGTGACCCCAGATGGAGTCACAGCACTGGTACCGTAATACAGGGTGTTTAGAGGTGCTCTTCGGCGTATTCGGCCAGTTTAGAGCGGAAGATTCCCTCAAAGTGGACGCTGGCAGAACCTTCGTAGTCTCTAAAGCGTTCAACAATGTAGGTTAAGCCTGAAGTGAGTGCGGTTAGGTAGTTTGAATCAATCTGGGCCAAGTTGCCTAGGCAGACCATCTTGGTGTTTTTACCACAGCGAGTCAGGATCGTTTTCATCTGTTGCGGTGTTAGGTTTTGGGCTTCATCAATCAAAACAATGGCGTTCTGAATGCTTCGCCCACGTATGAAGTTGAGAGACTTGAACTGAATGTTAGCCTTCTCGATCGCATACTTAACACTGCTTTGCGGGCGTTCATCCTGTTCGTGCATCGCTTCTAAGTTATCGTTAATCGCACTCATCCATGGAGTCATCTTCTCCTCTTCGGTGCCTGGTAAGAAGCCGATATCTTCAGCGACCGGTGGCGTCGAGCGAGTGACAATAATCTTATTGTAGCGACGCTGTTCAATAACCAACTCCAGAGCACTGGCTAGGGCAACCAACGTTTTACCCGAACCGGCAGACCCAAGCAGAACGGCTAGATCAATGTTGGGATCCAGCATCGCTTCCATGGCAAAGGCTTGTTGAATATTGATCGGCGAAATGCCCCAGCAGTTTTGCTGCATCAGGTTTTGGTAGCCCAGATCCTGAAGGATGACCTTGTCACCTTCGACACGGCTGGTTTTAGCAGCAAAGTCCTGCGAGTCGTCCCAAATATATTCATTAGGGTAGGTCTCTGGCAGCACCTCGCGGTCTACTCTGTGACAAGTGTGCTCGTTTTCGTGATAGCTCTCAACGGAATCAACCCCCTCCCAAAAAGGGGTCTCTAAATGAAGATGGCCCGCAGGGAGTAGATCGATGTCCGAGACGAGCTGGTCGGTACGGTAATCCTCAACGCGTTTTAAGCCAGCTCCCATCGCCTTAAGACGCATGTTCAAATCTTTAGTGACCAGGATCACCTGGCGCTTAGGAAGCACTCGCTGTAAGTGAAGGGCGCAGTTAATGATGCGGTTGTCTTTATTGTGGTCTGCTGGCAAGAACCCTTTGTCATGAGCCAGTTCATGATCAGGGTAGATGGAGAGCTTACCAAATACGATCTCGCGCTCTTTACCATCCAATAAAATCTGCACACCGTCTAGAATCTCTGAAGGGTCTTTGGCGTTGCTCAGAATTTTATCAATTTCGCGAATCGCAGCACGCGCTTCTGCCGCTACGTTCTTCTTCCGATCTTTGATGTCGTCGAGCTCTTCAAGCACGGTCATCGGAATGGCAATATCTTGCTCTTTAAATTCGACAAGACACTTGGGGTCGTGCAACAGCACGTTGGTATCAAGGATATAAAGCTTGGATGCGCTCATTGGCGGTTCCTTCTGCAGCAGAGAGGGATCGATGAAAAACTCACCGATAACTTTAAACTAATCGATGCATTCGCCTTTGGCAAATATGTTCTGCCGATTAGCTGAATGTCATCTATCCTTCATGTATAAACGTAAATAATGACATCGTGATTACGCGAAGGAGAGTGTTATGAGCGATCTATTTGTCAGTGCCAGTGTCAAACCTCTTGAGAGTTTGGATATGCTCTCACCCTATGAAGTAGAGCGTATTCGGGATCGAAGCGATTCTGGGCTATACCCTCTATTTCGCCAATGCGCTTTGGCGGTACTCAACTGCGGTAGTGAGATGGACTGTACGGCCGAAGTGCTTGAGAAATACCAAGATTTTGATGTGCACATCGTCAATAAACACCGTGGTGTGCAGCTGGATCTGATCAATGCACCAGCGTCGGCTTTTGTGGATGGTGAGTTGGTCGATGGTATTCGTGAGCATCTCTTCTCGGTGTTACGAGACCTTGTCTATGTAGTAGACGAGCTTAATGATGTCTGTGAGGGCTTAACGCCAGGTGAGACACTGACCAATACAGTATTTCACATTTTAAGACACGCTAAATCGCTAAGACCCAACATTAAACCCAACATTGTGGTCTGTTGGGGCGGTCACTCTATTGCTCGCCATGAATACGCGTACACCAAAAAAGTGGGTTACGAACTGGGCTTAAGAGGCCTCAATATCTGTACCGGCTGTGGCCCGGGTGCTATGAAAGGTCCAATGAAAGGGGCCACCATTGCACACGCTAAACAGCGCATTAGCGACCCAAGATACATAGGCATTACTGAACCCGGCATCATTGCGGCTGAATCGCCCAATCCGATTGTCTCTGAACTGATTACCATGCCGGACATTGAAAAACGCCTAGAAGCTTTTGTGCGACTCGGTCATGGCGTCATTGTATTCCCAGGCGGAGCGGGCACAGCAGAAGAGATTCTCTACATGCTTGGCATCTTGCTTCAAGAACAGAATCGCAATGTTGAGATGCCCTTTATCTTTACAGGCCCTGCAGGTAGCGAGGCCTACTTCGAGCAGATCGATCAGTTTGTTAAAGCGACGCTCGGTGAAGAGGCCAGCAAGCTGTATCAGGTTGTGATTGATCATCCGTCGAAAGTGGCTGCATTGATGAAAGAGGGTCTCAACCGAGTCACCGAACAGCGTAAAGAGTCCGGTGAGGCTTACCACTTCAACTGGCAGCTGCAGATACCTTATGAGCTGCAACTGCCTTTTGAACCGACTCACGACAATATGGCTGCGCTGAATCTGCACAAAGATCAGCCGATCTCTGAACTGGCGTCAGAACTTCGTAAAGCACTGTCGGGTATTGTCTCAGGCAACGTTAAAGAGCCTGCCGTTAAAGCGGTTGCGGAAAAGGGGCCGTTCATCCTAGATGGCGATCCCGAGGTGATCACTGCGCTCGATCAATTGCTGAATGGATTCATTGATCAGCGTCGAATGAAGATTGATTTTGCGGGTTACGTTCCCTGCTTTAAGCTTGCTAGTTAACTTAGAAGGGTGACTGGCTTTAGCCTGTCATCCGCAATCCAGTTAAGCTCCATGTTTTGGAAAGCTCCAAAATAGAGGTCAGACCCCGGTCGTTTAATCAGTTATACTTCCACTAGCTTAAAGACAGGGAGTCGCTATGTGTGAGTTAATGGGTATGAGCGCAAATGTACCCACCGATATCTGTTTCAGTTTCGCCGGTTTGATGCAGCGTGGCGGTGGTACTGGACCGCACAAGGATGGATGGGGTATAGGTTTCTACGAAGGTAAGGCTCAGCGAGCCTTTCATGACCCGCAACCCAGTGTCGACTCACCCATTGCTCAGTTGGTCTGTCACTACCCGATCAAAAGCAAGAACGTCATCAGCCATATTCGCCAAGCCAATGTAGGTTCAGTTAATCTAGAAAATACCCACCCATTCAGTCGCGAACTCTGGGGTTTCACCTGGACCTTTGCTCACAACGGACAGTTGGATCCGGTGATTTTTGATTGGCCTCTGCGCTTTTATAAACCAGTGGGTACCACCGATTCGGAGTATGCCTTCTGTTGGTTGTTGGATCAGGTGCGACTAGCCTTTCCAGAACCTCCCCAAAAAACGGAACCTCTGTTTGAATTGATTACCCAGTGCTGTCATAAGCTTCGTGCGCTAGGGGTTTTCAATATGTTGCTGTGTGACTCCGACTGGCTCTTCACCTACTGCACTACTAAATTGCACTGGATTACCCGGCGCGCGCCTTTTGGAGTGGCTCAGCTAAAAGATTGTGATTTGACGGTCGACTTCAGGGGCGAGACTCAGGAGAACGATATCGTCACAGTGATCGCGACAGAGCCACTGACCGATAACGAGGTGTGGCAGCCTATTCAGACAGGTGAAGCCCGGGTATTCAAAGAGGGAGAGACCTGCTTCTATCGCAGTGAATAAGATGTCTCAATTGCCCCTCTCAATAAGCAGCCTTTCGCAACTGCCTCAATGGCTATCAAATCAATACGCCAATGCACCTGCCGTACGGGAGGGTAATACAAAGCTATCCTTCTCTGAGCTGAATGGTCACTGCCGCGCCGTGTCACAATGGTTTGTCGAGGTTCTAAACCTCTCAGCAGGGGATAGAGTCATTGTTCAGATGCCCAATGGTGCTCACTACCCGGTGCTGTTAATGTCGCTTTGGCGTGTCGGTTTGGTTCCAGTCTGTTTGACAACCTCCGCTGATATCACCGAGTTAGAGCGGGTCGCGAAACTGACGAATGCCAAGGCGCTGATTGCTTGTCACTCACACTCTAACTTAGCCGAATTAGCAGTCCGTCGTGGCCACGGTTTAACCACAGTAAGCTGCTCCCCAGAAGATTTTTCAAGTTGGTTTCTGTTTCCACTTAAGCGACTTTGGCGCCATATACGCAAACGCTCACCCAATTTGGCGGATTTTCAATTTCGTGAAGCGATTGTCTATCACTCAGACTCCTTGATGCTCAGTGCACGATCAGAGGTGGATGAGGTGGCAATGATACAGCTGACCAGCGCTACCACAGGGCAGGCAAAAGCGGTGCAATTGAGTCACAGAAACCTGCTCAGTAATGTTGGGCAGTTAAATCATCGGCTTGTAGATATCGGTATCTCTGGCCCGCAAAGATTACTGATGCCCTTGCCGATCTATCATAGCTACCCCTCAATGATCTGTTTAATGACCTGGTGTCAGGGTGGGGTGGTTGAGATGGCATCGGATGTCAAAGAGATCAATCACATTGCAGAGCTGTTTGATCGTTTTCGCCCGACCCTGTTTGCCGGTGTGGCTCCACTCTTTATGGGCTTAGTACAGCATCCGCTCTTTCCTCAACTCGACTTCTCAATGCTCAAATGCACTCTGTCAGGTGGTGCACCACTCAATCAAGCCATTGGTGATCAATGGCAAGCGATCACTCACTGCGTTATCTCGCAGGGCTATGGCCTAACCGAGTGTTCACCCGTTGTGACGCTGGACTCGAGTGGCAGGTTCGTGACCGGCGCAGTCGGTCGACCGCTGCAAGAGACTGAGGTACGTATTCAAGATGAGTCTGGCAGTGAACTGCCTCAAGGCAGTGCAGGAGAGATCTGCATTAGAGGCCCCCAAGTGATGTTGGGGTATGCCGGTCAATTTGACACCCAGTTTGAGCAAGGTTGGTTTAGGACAGGTGATATAGGACGTGTGGACCCAGATGGTTCACTGCATATGATTGAGCGCCAGTCTGATGTCATCTCACTGGTTGGAAACTTTAAGATTTACCCCTCTGAAGTCGAAGCGCTCATCTCCCAGCACCCTGACATCACCGATTGTGCCTTCGGCAGTTATCAGGAGGATGGCGAAATCAAGCTCCGTCTATTCGTAGTGACCAACAACCGTCGTTTGACGCAGAAAATGATCCGTAACTACTGTCGTCAACGTTTAACGGCCTATAAAGTCCCACATCTTATTGAGCTGAGACGGGCTCTGCCCCATAGCTCTGTCGGTCGAGTATTACGATCGGGACTGGTTGATTAACCCTAACCCTTGGGCCAAACCAACTATTTAATCGCTTCTCTGGCAGCCTTTTTACCAGTTGGGTAAAATTCGCGGCTATCAAAAATTATGAGTCCCATTGTGCATCCGACATTAAAACCGTTTATTGACCGCCTCGAGCGTTGCCAAATACGCGACCAATACCCTATTCGTCGTGCATTGGAACGACTCTCCGAGGCAGCAGAAATCGATGAAACGGCACTGCAAAAGGCGGTTGAACGCATAGAGCGATCGGAAGCGATAGTGGCGCAGAAGACCGAAAAAGCTCTGCTACCGATCGACTACCCAGACCTGCCGGTGACGGGTGCACGCCAAGAGATACTCGATGCAATCCAGCATAACCAAGTGGTGGTGGTCGCAGGTGAAACCGGGTCCGGTAAAACGACCCAGTTGCCAAAACTCTGCCTAGAGTTGGGGTTAGGCTGTAAAGGGTTGATTGGACATACACAGCCACGACGATTAGCCGCGCGCACGGTTGCCAGTCGCATTGCTGAAGAGTTGAAAACTGAACTGGGCTCTAGAGTTGGTTATCAAGTTCGATTCCACGATCAGATTGGCGAAGAGACTCAGATTAAACTGATGACGGACGGTATCCTTCTGGCCGAAACTCAGCACGATCGATACCTGAACAAATACGAAGTCATCATCATCGATGAGGCGCATGAGCGCAGCCTCAATATCGACTTCTTATTGGGCTACTTCAAACGAATTTTGCCTAAACGCCCCGATCTTAAGTTGATCATTACCTCTGCAACCATCGATGTGCAGCGTTTCTCGAAACACTTTGGTGATGCACCTGTGATAGAGGTCTCCGGAAGAACCTTCCCGGTAGAGACACTCTACCGCCCATTGAACGAATCCACGGATGAGGATGATGAGGCGAGTGGTGATATTCAGCAGGGCATTCTCAACGCTGTCGATGAACTCATTGCCATCGACAGAGCTAAACCGAGTGGTATGCCTGGCGACATTCTGATCTTTTTACCGGGTGAACGAGAGATTCGAGAGAGTGCAGAGAAATTGCGCAGGGCTGATCTCAGAGATGTCGAGATTATGCCGCTCTATGCAAGGCTGTCGTTAGCGGAACAGAACAAGGTCTTTACCTCGGGTCGCTCAGCAGGGCGTCGTATCGTCTTAGCCACCAACGTGGCAGAGACCTCCGTGACAGTGCCGGGGATTCGTTATGTCATTGACCCCGGTCTGGTTCGCATGTCGCGCTACAGTTATCGATCTAAGGTACAGCGCTTACCGATTGAGCCAGTGTCACAAGCGAGCGCCAACCAGCGTGCAGGTCGCTGTGGGCGAGTAGCTCCCGGCACCTGCATTCGACTCTACTCGGAAGAGGATTTTCTCTCTCGTCCTGAGTTCACCGATGCGGAAATTCGTAGAACCAATCTCGCCTCCGTTATTCTGCAGATGCTGCAACTTCGATTGGGTGATATTGATCGTTTTCCCTTTATCGATCCACCCGATAAACGCTTCATCAATGATGGTTATAAACTGCTTGAAGAACTGCAAGCGGTCGATGCAAAGCGTTCAATCACCAATTTGGGTAAACAGCTGGCGCGCTTGCCTGTCGACCCAAGGATTGCACGTATTATTGTTGAAGCGGGTCGTCAGCACTCACTGCGTGAGATATTGATCGTTACCAGTGCACTGAGTGTCCAAGACCCTCGCGAGCGTCCGCAGAATAAGCGCCAAGCAGCCGATGAAAAACACAAGTTGTTCCATGACGAGAAGTCCGATTTCATCACTCTGATTAATTTGTGGAATGCCTTTGAGGAGCAACGCCTTGAGCTGAGCCAGAATCAACTGCGCAAGTGGTGTACTAAACACTACCTTAGCTACCTAAGAATGCGAGAGTGGCGAGATCTGCATCGACAGCTGCATCTGAGCATCAAGTCGCTTGATCTGAAAGAGAACAGTGAACCGGCCAGTTACGATCAGGTTCATCGAGCAATTATCTCGGGTTTCTTGGGACACCTCGGTTTCAAGCAGGAGCGTGGTGAGTATCTTGGTGCGCGTAACCGCCGCTTTAAAATATTCCCTGGCTCAGGCGTATTTAAGCAGGCACCGAAGTGGGTGGTCGCTGCAGAGATGATTGAGACCAGTCAGCTGTTTGCTCATACCCTTGCCGAGATTAACCCAGAGTGGGTTGAGCCCTTGGCTAAGCACCTCATCAAACGTAGCTACTTAGAGCCGCATTGGGAGAAAAAACGTGCTCAGGTAGTGGCCAGTGAGCAGGTCAGACTTTACGGCCTAGTTATTGTGCCTAAACGTAAGGTGCACTATGGTCCGATCGATCGCGAAGTCTCCCATGAAATTTTCATTCGAAGTGCACTGGTCGAGGGTGAATATCAGACTAAGGCGCCGTTTTTCCAACACAATCGAGATCTTTTAGAGTCCGTTGCCGCGCTTGAGGATAAGTCGCGCCGACGCGATCTGTTGGTCGATGAAGAGACACTGTTTCAGTTCTACTTAGAGCGTCTGGATCAACACGCGGGATCAGATATCGTCAACGGAGCTGGGTTTGAATCTTGGCGCAAAAAAGCAGAACAGGCCTCCCCTAAGCTGCTCTTTTTGACCGAGCAGGATGTGCTGCAACGCTCGGCAGATCATGTTCGAGATGAACAGTACCCAGAAGTATTGTTGATCGAGGGTGCGCCTTTAAAGCTGAGCTACAAATTTGAGTTAGGCGCGGTCGATGATGGCTTGAGTATTGATTGCCCTCTGCCACTGCTGCCAAGGCTCAGTACTGAACGTCTAGCCTGGCTGGTACCGGGTATGTTGGCCGCCAAGCTTGAGGCGTTGCTACGTGGCCTGCCTAAGGCTGAGCGTAAACAGTTTGTGCCGATCCCTAACTACATCACCGAGTTAATGGAGAAGCTGGCATTTGGTGATGGCGATCTGTTTGAGGCGGTGTCACTGCAACTGCTGCGTCTGACTGGGCACCGTGTTCAGGTGGATCAGCTGAAAAGTGTGCAGCTTGAGCCGATTCATCAAGCCAATATTCGCGTAATCGATGAGCAGGGGAACCTATTAGGGCAGGGGCGTGATTGGTCCGAGCTACAACGTAAGCTCGGTGATGCGGCACAGACAGCGATTCAGCAAGCACCTAAACAGAGTTGGGGTGAGACAGAGTTAACGGAGTGGAGTTTTGGCAAACTCGATAAACAGAAAACCGTTAAACATGCAGGCGGTATCGAAGTTGAAGCCTACCCTGCACTGATCGATAAGGGTGAGAATGTCGAGCTGACCCTATTGAGCCAGCCCTTGGATGCACAACGCCAGTCACATCGAGGTGTGGCACGTTTGGTGCTGATATCTCTGCAAACTCAGGTTAAAGATATTCGTAAAAGCCTGCCTAATTTGGCGCAAGCGATTCTGCAGGCGGGTAAAAAATATAATGAACGCTTCCTGCAAGAGCAGATCATTATGGCCGCGGCACTGAGCCTGATCGATCAGGACAATCTTCCTACCAGTGAGTCGGAGTTTAGCCAGACGCGAGATCGGGTGAGAGCCGATCTGCATGAACAGGCCAAAACTATTGCAGCCTTTGTCATAGAACTTCATCAACGCGTGCATCGCATATCGAAGACGTTGAACGGTAAGGTCTCATTAGAGACGGTACCGGTACTGAATGACATTCGTGCGCAACTTGATCGATTGATTGATAAAACCTACCTCACCGAGACGCCACCGCAGTGGCTGGCACATCTACCGCGCTACCTCAAAGCGATTGAAGTGCGATTAGATAAGTACCAAAGAACCCTACGCCAGCAGGTTTTGTGGTCGGATGAGCTGGTTAAATGGCAACAACAGTATGAAGCAGCCGTTGCCAAAGCGCGTGATACTGGCGAAGTGGGTAGCGAGTTGATCGACTTTAAGTGGTGGATCGAAGAGTACCGAGTCTCACTGTTTGCTCAAGAGCTTGGCACAGAATTTAAAATTTCTGAGAAGCGTCTTAAGCAGAGGTTCACAGAAGTTTCTGGATAATAGATCCATTAAAGAATTCTTGGCCTATACTTCATAAATCATTGGTTAGGCGCTAACGGATAATTAGGTAGTTTTTAATGAACGTTTTAAATAAGTTGTTGGCTCTTTTTGTACTGAGTCTGTCACTCAATTCGGTCACAGCAGTGGCTCAAGATTCGGAGTTAAATGACCCTTGGGAAGGCTTTAACCGTGGTGTCTTCAACTTTAATGAATCCCTAGATCGCGCCATTCTTAAGCCGGTTGCTCAAGGTTACCGTTTTATCATGCCAGATGTGGCCGAGCAGGGCGTCAGTAACTTCTTTGATAATCTGCGTGATGTGGTCACCTTCTTTAATAACGTTCTTCAGCTTAAACCCGTTGAAGCAACCCAGGATCTATCGCGCGTTCTCATCAACACCACCATCGGTATTGGTGGTCTGTTTGATGTGGCATCAGCCATGGATATTCCTAAAAACGATGAAGACTTTGGACAAACCTTAGGTGCATGGGGTGTTGAATCAGGCCCTTACCTTGTTCTGCCTCTGTTTGGACCTTCCACTGTTCGTGATGGGGTAGGTATTATTCCCGATATGTACCTAGACCCACTGAACCAGGTTGAGTCTGATGAGCTACGCTACGGCTTAAAAGCGCTGAAAGTGGTTGATAAGCGTGCGTCGTTGCTTGATCGTGAAGGGGTTGTTACGGGTGATCGTTACACGTTCATTCGAGATGCCTACCTGCAGAAGCGTGAATTCGAAGTCAATGATGGTCGTGTAGAGTACAACGCAGACGACTTCTAACAGCAGTTTACTTCACACCTTCGCAGGAGTAGTCTCGGTACTTAATATGTTGCTACTTGTTTGACGAAACCTGCGATGGATTCACAAGAGACTCGAATTTTAATCTACTCCTCGGATACCGAGACCATAGATGCTATTTTTGATCTTTGTGAATTGAGCCAGGTGGATGGTCTTAGATTGGCCACCTGCGCGACACTCGATGCCGTCGAAGATTATCTAGAACACCACTCTACCTCGCTTCTCTTTTTCGATTTCCACTCCTTTCCTGAAACTCAGCAACTCAGTGAATTAGCGCAACGAGTCAGTCCAAAACCGACCATCGCATTTATCTCTCAGCTTGAACAAAACACGCTCGTGCGAGCCCTTCGTAATGGGGCCGATGGTGTGTTCAGTCTTGATGAAGTGCGCAATGACCCGTTAAGTCTGGTGCGCTCATTAGATCGCCAACTAGACCGTGCCATCGCGATTGAATCGGCGCGCTACTTAAGAGATTCACTGAGCCAGAGTTTAGAAGAGCTAAAAGCCGATCAGGATGCGGCTGCGCAAATTCAGCAGCGACTGCTGCCGCCTACTCATCAATCGCTTGATGAATCGCTTAGCTGCGAATATCTGTTGCGACCCTCACTTCTGTTGAGCGGTGACTTTATCGATCTGATTCCGCTGAAAAACGATCAGTATCTATTCTATTTGGCTGATGTGTCAGGACACGGAGCCTCGTCAGCACTGGTGACAGTGCTGCTGAAAAACATGACCAATCGCCTACAACGAGCCTACTTTAAAGGCGAAAGCGATCGGTTGGAGAATCCACAACAGCTGTTAGAGCACTTCAATAAAGAGATTCTACTAACCAGTTTTGGTAAGCACATGACGATGTTGATTGGTGTGGTTGATACCAAAGCCGCAAAACTGACCTATAGTATAGGTGGGCATCACCCCTCTATGGTGTTAGTGCAGGGCGATAAAGCGCACTACTTAGAAGGGCGGGGAATGCCAGTGGGGCTGTTTGAAGAGCCGCTCTATGAAGAGCACAGCTGCGAATTGGCTTCTGACTTCTCAATCTACCTCTTTTCGGACGGTATTTTAGAGATCATAAAGGGTGACAAACTCGAAGAGAAAGAGCAGAATCTGCTCCGGTTGTGTCAGGCTGAACAGCCCTCTCCAGAGACTTTGTTAAAACGGGTCGTAGATGAAGAGGCGGAGTTGCCTGATGATGTTGCAATAATGATGGTTTCACGTCGATGTTAACGACAGATGGCGGCTTGTTGTTCGCCTTTCAAGATGGCCACTATGTGGTTAAATTTATTGGTGATGTGCGTCTGACGCTCTGCTCAACAATAGATCAACACCTGCGCTCAATGCTCAGTCGAGATGATGTCACTCATACATTGATCGATCTGACCGAGACCACCAATATCGACAGCACCTCTCTTGGACTGATCGCAAAGCTGGCCGTTAAAAGCGCCAAATGTGATATGCCCCGTCCAACCATCGTATCAACCAACCCAGACATCACCAAAATCCTATACGCCATGGGATTCGATCACATCTTCCTGCTTCTAGAAGAGCTGCCCACCAGTAAGAAAGATCTAACCGAAGTGCCATTCGTTCAAGAGTCCGACGAAGCCGTGCGCGCTAAAATCATCGAAGCCCACCGCATTCTCATCGACCTAAACGACAAAAACCGAGACGAATTCAAAGGCCTAGTCGAAGTCCTAGAGTGCCAAAAATAACGCCTGCTCCACCGTAGGAGCGGTCTTACAAAGGCCGCGAATGCTCCAGATTTAAGTCCCATCGCCTCATCTACGATAAGGCTCCAACAGTTAAACCCGCTCCCCAGTTATAGCAGTCTTGCAAAGGCCGCGATACTCTCGATTTAAGTCTTAATCGCCTCATCTACGATAAGGCTCCAACAGTTCGTCCCGTTCCCTAGTTGGAGCGGTCTAGAATAGGCCGCGATAAAAATAATCAAGCAAACCCAGAAATTTCATCTAAGCTAAACGTTTCATAGCAGTCAAGGATGAATGTATGAAACCGGGTACCAAAGCCCTTCGCAAAGGGCGAACCTCAATCCCTAATCAGATCTACCATCTAATCGCGACAACAAAAGACCGACGTCCAGTGTTTAACGATTTTCGGTTAGCCCGATCAGCGGTCTATGCTATCAATAGCCAACCAATATCCACGTTAGCCTACGTCGTGATGCCAGATCACATACATTGGTTACTACAGATGGGGCATGACGCTATTGATTTGGGAAAACTGATGCAATCAGTTAAAACATCCGTATCACGCAAGCATTATCTTCGTTTCAGCCACGGAAATATTTGGCAGCAAGGTTTCTATGATCATGCTATCCGCAGTGAAGAAATCATCGAAGATATTGCTAGATATATAATCTACAACCCTGTCAGAGCAGGGTTGGTGAAAACGGTTCGAGAGTATAGCCATTGGGATGCTAAGTGGGTTTGAAGATGAATTGCCTCGTTGGAGCCTTTAGCCCCTCTAGTTGGAGCGGTCTTGCAAAGGCCGCGAAGCACTAGGTTTAAGTCCAATCGCCTCATCTGCGATAAGGCTCCAACAGCTCGACCCGCTCCCATGTTGGAGCGGTCTAGAATAGGCCGCGATGGACTCGCTATAAGTCTAATCGCCTCATCTACGATAAGGCTCCAACAGGGGGGAGATTCAGGCCAGCTTTGGTACACGCTTTAGCTGGTAGCGAAGGCGATGCTGTGCATGCTCGACAGAGATCGGGTAGAAGAAAACCTCGGTCCCAGGTGTGGCTTGGGCTAGAAGTGCTAGATCGGCTCGGCAGATCGAGCCGATCTTCATATATCCCCCGATCGTTTGGTGATCATTGAGCATAATGATGGGGTGGCCATCGGCCGGTATTTGAACGGCGCCTAGATTGATACCTTCTGATCGAATACCACCGATAGGTGGCTTGATAGGGGTGTCGGCTATCAATCGACAACCCATTCGATCTGCCAGTGGAGAGACTTCAAAACGCGTTTTGAAAAAACGATCAAAAGCCTGCCAGTCATAAAGGTGGCTCTGTAACCCCTTCACTAAGCCCAATCGAATCGAGCGTTTAAACTGTGGAGTCTGATCAACTGAGAGAGCCACCGAATCAGTGATGGTGGGTTTTGAAAGTGTGAGCTCATCACCAACCGATAATTCACTGCCCAAGCCCTCTCGGGTGCAGGTCGAGGCACTGCCAAAGAGTCTCTCTGTATCAAACCCACCCGATGCCGCTAAATAGAGGCGAGCACCCTCTGACGCGGGTTTGATTTCAAACCGATCACCTTTGTGCAGTTCAATGGTCTGATACTGGTCTACTGGAATGTCGTTAAGAAAGAGGGGTGCTTTTGCGCCGGTGACGGCCAGACTGACCTCACAACCACTGGTAAACGCAAAACCACCCAGCGTGATCTCTAACAGAGGTTCAGATTCCGCATTACCCACCAAAGCATTGGCGCAGCGCATCGCCCACTTATCGGCCGCGCCTGATTCGGTTATCCCTAAATGAGCAAATCCGGTTCGTCCGTTATCTTGAATGGTAACCTGACCGAGTACCTTAGTGATCGTCCAGCTAGACACAGCTGCCCTCCGACAGAGACCAGTGTTCTGGGCACTGTTTGATCCGCTCAAATGTATCCTGATTGACGGAGACAAATCGAACCCGATCGGCAGGCTGAATCAGAGAGTAGGGTGCTTGAGTTGGATTAAACAGCTCAACCGGACATTGACCAATAATATTCCAGCCACCCGGTGACGCAGCAGGGTAGACAGCCGTCTGTTGATCGGCGATGGCAACAGACCCAGCAGGTACATAGACTCTTGGCGTTTCCAGTCTTGGAGTTGCGATGCGTTGGTCTACTTCGCCTAGATAAGCAAAACCAGGAGCAAACCCTAGTGCAAAGGCTCGGTAGTCAGTACCGCTGTGGATCTTAATCACCTGATCAACTTCCAGGCGGGACTGTTGTGCCACACGCTCTAGATCCTGACCGACCTCTTCAGAGTACCAGACCGGTAGGTGGACTAATGTTGAGTTGATCGATTGACCGGCTTCTAAAGGCTCCTGTTGCAGAAGGATTAGAGCCTGTTTGAGCTCGGATTCACTAATTTTACAGACATCATAGCTCAGCAAAATAGAGCTATAGGATGGAACCAAATCGATAAGAATAGGCGCTAGTCGCTCTATAAGTAGTGAGTTGAGCTGCCCAACAGACTCATTTAATGAAACACTCAGCTCACCATCAAAGTAGATCATGATGGCGCACTCTGAGGCGGTCTCGAATCGCCACTGTGCCATTAGATTAGCGCTCGAATCTGTTGCACAACCTTGAGCGCCTCTGGATTATCACCATGCACACAGATTGATTCGACCGGAAAGATCAACGGGTGGCTGTTTTCTGACAGGATAACCCCATCATCAATTAATCGACGCACTTGGTTAATCGCTTCAGAGGCTGCATGGACCGCATGGGCTAGATCTCTGGAGACCAACTGCCCTTGGTCGGTGTAAGCGCGATCGGCAAAGGCTTCAAAGATCAGTTCAATCTTTTTACGATCGGCCAAAGCCGTAAACTTTGGGTGTCTGTCGTTAGCTAATAGCATCAGTTTGAGTGGTTTTGAGCAGCGATTGATAGCATCCAAAACAGTATCAAACAGCTCACTATCCGCCATCATGTCGTTGTAGAGTGCACCGTGTGGCTTCACGTAGTGAATCGGGTATTGCTCCTCTTCAGCTATCTGACTGAGGGTGTCGACCTGATGGGTGATCACCTCAATCAACGCTTCCCTGGGCAGAGTCATAGAGGTGCGGCCAAAGTTTTCAGGGTCCGGGTAGGAGGGGTGTGCGCCTACTTCGACGCCGTACTCTTTTGCCAGTCGCAGGGTATCGCGCATGGTCTTCAGATCCCCAGCATGAACGCCGCAAGCGATATTGGCTTGATCAAGCAGCGGCATAAGCTCAGCATCCATGCCAAGCAACTTACCGTTAACGCGTTCGCCTAAATCTGCATTTAATTTCATGCACTCAGTTTAATCGCCCCCAACTTTTGAGTCTATCTACGACTACGTTGGAGCCTTATCGAAGATGAGGCGATAGAAAATCTAATAAAATAAATCGCGGCCTTTATAAGACCGCTCCAACAGGTGGTTGTAGCTTTATCGCAGATGCAGCGATTAGATCTAGAGTGATCCCAGCTTTAGCGAGCTTCCTCTAACGAATTGCAGAATCAAAAACTAATGTCTAGTATAAAGGTTCTATTAACAGGTCCAGCTAAAAGGTTTCTTAATGCGTTTCTCAGAAGATATCGTCCCGCTGAAGGATTTAAAGGTTAATCCAGGAAAAGTGGTCACACATACACAAACAGCCAAACGTCCTGTTCTGTTAACCAGTCGCGGTCGTGGTGTTGCTGTTATTCAAAGCTTAGCTGAGTTTGAAGAGCAGAGTGATCAGTTAGAGTTTGTTAAAGCCGTCGCTAAAGGTTTGTTGGAAGAAAAGCAGGAGAAAACTCTAACCCTCGATGAGCTTAAAGCGGATCTCGGGATCTAAATCGTGCAGATCAAATTCACTCACTCAGCTCGAACGGATCTAAAAGAGATATTGGAACACTTCAAATCTGAAGGTTTAGAGGTGAGAGGCGAAGAGATAGTGGGTGATCTTATTCACGCAATGGAGTTGGTGTTAGAAAACCCTAAAATGGGGCGAGTTGTTCCTGAGTTCCAAGTCGATACACTGAGGGAGCTCATCCGTCCTCCATATCGAGTCGTTTATCGAATCACAGAAAATTGGATTACAGTCGTCAGAGTTTGGCGCTCAGAGAGGTTGATGAAGCCAATTTCAGAGTAGCCTAAAATATCATCGCGGCCTTTGAAAGACCGCTCCAACATTGGAGAGCTGTTGGAGCCTTATCGAAGATGAGGCGATTGGATTTGGAATGAATCGCGGCCTTTTTAAGACCGCTCCAACAGTTAGGCTTTTGAAGCCAACAGCTTCTCTAACTTAACCTGATCGATCGCGAAGTTACGAATACCCTCTGACAGCTTTTCAGTCGCCATAGCGTCTTCGTTCATGCCCCAACGGAACGCTGATTCGGTTGGGCCCACTTTGGCATCCTGGCTGCTAGCATTCGCTGCAACGAGACGCTGTTCGATAGAACCTGTCGCAGCAGCTAGCTCTTCAAGTAGGCTCGGACCAATGGTGAGACGATCACAACCCGCTAGAGAGATAATCTCGCCGGTATTGCGGAAGCTGGCGCCCATCACAACGGTGTCGTAGCCATTCGCTTTGTAGTAGTTGTAGATGCGGGTAACTGACTGCACGCCAGGGTCGTTTTCGCCTGTGAAATCTGCTTCAGGATTCTGCTTTTTGTACCAGTCCAAAATACGACCGACAAAAGGTGAAATCAGGTAAGCACCGGCATCGGCACACGCCTGCGCCTGAGCAAAACCAAATAGCAGTGTCAGGTTACAACGGATACCCTTCTTCTCCAGTTCGCGTGCCGCTTGGATACCTTCCCAAGTTGAAGCAATCTTAATTAGAACACGGTCTTTACTAATGCCCTGCGCTTCATAAAGCTCAATCAGACGGTAGGCCTTTTTAAGTGTCGCTTGAGTATCGAAAGAGAAGCGTGCATCAACCTCGGTAGAGATGTAGCCCGGTACAATTTTAGTGATCTCACTACCAATCAAAACTGCGAGGTGGTCGGTCATGTTAGCCAGCTGCTCACTGTCACTTCCGCCCTGTACTTTAGCCCAGTTGATCGACTGTTCTAGCAGGTGAGCGTACTTAGGATCTTCACTCGCTTTTAGAAGCAGTGAGGGGTTGGTGGTCGCATCCTGTGGCGTGAACTGTCGAATAGCATCAATGTCACCAGTGTCGGCAACGACGGTGGTCATGGATTTAAGTTGGTCTAGTTGATTCATCTATCTCGTCCTTGTAGCTGATCGACTTAGAGTATCGTTACTCTGTTACAAATTTAAGAGCTTCGCGGAAGGTTTCAACACCCGCTTCGCGTTTATGTCCGTTTTCACTGAGATGGCGTCTAAACTGCTTACCACCGCGCTCGCCATGAAATAGTCCTAGCAAATGTTTCACCACACCATAGAGCGAATGGCCATTGGCCATGGCCCGTTCAATGTAAGGGATGAACTGCTCTGCCACTTCGGTTCTAGCAAGCGGTGTGCCAGTTTCACCAAAGAGTCTTGAGTCTACTTGGCTAAGAAGCGGGTAGGGGTTTTGGTAAGCTTCACGCCCAATCATCACACCATCTACATGCTGCAGGTGCTCTTCGCACTCATCCAGTGTTTTGATGCCACCGTTGATCACAACCTCTAACTCTGGAAACCGCTGTTTGATCTTATAGACATTGTCGTAGATAAGCGGTGGTACTTCGCGGTTCTGTTTAGGGCTTAAGCCATCCAGAATGGCTTTACGAGCGTGGATGGTGAAGCTGTTGATACCGCTTTCAGCAACCGTCTCAACAAACTGCTCTAGCAGCTCGTAGCTGTCGAGATCATCTATGCCTAAACGGTGTTTAACGGTCACTGGGATTGATACCGCTGCCTGCATCTCGCCCAAACACTCTTTAACTAATTGAGGGTGTGCCATTAAGCAGGCACCGATCATATTGTTCTGGACACGATCCGACGGGCAGCCCACATTAAGGTTCACCTCATCGTAACCCCACTCTTCGGCAAACTTTGTGCACTTAGCGAGATCCTCAGGATTACTTCCGCCAAGCTGCAGAGCAAGCGGGTGTTCCTCGGCGTTATAGTCCAACCAGCGAGCAGGGTCGTTATGAATCAGTGCACCCGTCGTCACCATTTCGGTATACAGCAAAGTATGGCGAGACATCAGGCGATGAAAGAAACGACAATCACGCGTCGTCCAATCCATCATGGGAGCGACTGAAAATTTGCGGGAGAAGCTTGTTGTAGTCATTAAACACACCAGGGTCTGACCTTCGGTCTGACCCTACTCTCTAATTACACTGTATCTGTTGGAGCCTTATCGAAGATGAGGCGATCAGACTTGCAAGAATCGCGGCCTTTTCAAGACCGCTCCAACATCGGTTAACTCAAATCACCAAAACGCGCTGAAATATCGGCAAGCATTGGCAAATCACCACCATTTCGCTCACAGGTTACTGCCGCAGCATGGGCTGCAAATTTTATCAGTTTTGCCGCATCAAGGTTATCCAGATTATCAGGGCCACCTTGTTGGAATATTTCGTGAATTAATCCAGCCTGGAAGGTATCACCTGCCCCAACGGTATCTTTAACGGTAATCTTTGGTGCCGGTGAGTGGAAGTACTCTCCTTTGGCTCCAAAAGCATGCGCTCCGTCACCACCCTGAGTAACAAACACCCAGCGTGGGCCTAAAGCCAAACACGCTTTAGCGTAATCTTCGATGGAACTGCCAGGTGATAAGAACTCGATATCCTCATCGGACATCTTCATTACGTGAGCGATTTTGCCTAAACGATCAATCTTTGCCTGCCATACAGCGGGGTCTGGTTGAATGCTTGGGCGTACATTCGGGTCATAAGCAATTAACGCACCCGCGTTACGTGCCTCACTGGCAAACCACTCCAGTGTGCTTGCACCCGGTTCAACAACCGTGCTGTAGGAGCCTAACGAGATGGCTGTAAACAGAGAGGGATCTGGGCACTGCTCTTGAGTTAAAGAGACATCTGCACAACCATCGATGTAAAAAGAGTAGGCAGGGTGGCCATTTTCGTTGAGAGCGATCATCGCCAGTGACGTGTTGAGATCGCTACTGGCTAAGAACTTAGTCTCTACGCCATTAGCGGCAAGGTGCCCCGCCAATTTTTGACCCAATGGATCGTTGGAGTTTGCGGTTAAATAACCGGTAGGGTTGCCCATGCGTGCTAGGCCGATAGCGACATTCAGGGGGGATCCACCCACCGTCGCATTTAATGTCACCTGACCAGTAGAGGCAGAATCGCCAGGGAAAACGTCATACAAGGCATCGCCGCAACACAAAAACATCAAAACTCCTTAAGTAGAGCGTTATAACGCTCTATAATGTCAAACTTTAGTTTTATAAGTGGATTTTAACCTCATGGAATGGTTGCTTGATAGTGCTGACGTAAAAGATTGGAAGAGAGTATCACCAACTGGCCTATTTTCGGCCGTTACGACCAATCCACTTCTTATTCAGAGAGCCGGTCTGCACTGCTCAATCGACATCTATAAAGCGCTGCTTGATCAAGCGATGGATCTAGGGTTTAACCACCTTCAGCTACAGGTGTTTGGTGATGATTGGGAAGCAATGGCGGAGAAGATTCTTTCGATCAGTGATAACACCCTCGTCAAAATCCCAGCCAATGAAAAAGGCTTCGCTCTGGCAACCCAATTAGCCGTGCCTGAGCGTACGACCATTACCGGTGTCTACTCAGTCCATTTAGGAGCTGCAGCAGAACGCCTAGGCGCTGCTTATGCTGCGCCTTATTATGCCCGATTGGCTGAGTCGAATCGTGATGTGGAAGTTATCTTAGCTGGCTTGCGCGCTGCCTGCCAGAATACAAAGATCCTAGTCGCAAGCCTGCGCTCGATCGATCAGTTCGAGCATTTGGTCACGCTCGGTCATCGTTGCTTTACGATTCCGGGTGCCTTGCTGAATGATCTATTGAGTGATGAGATGACGGAAGCAGCCATCGCGCAGTTTGAAGAGGCCGCGAAGAGCTGAAATGTCGGTTTAAGATCAGACAACAGTTCTTTATAATTCACGCCATTATTAATTTTCGGATCTATTAAGTTTATGACCGTTCGTACACGTGTTGCTCCATCTCCAACAGGCGATCCACACGTAGGTACTGCCTACATTGCACTGTTTAACCTTGCCTTTGCTCGCCAGCATGGCGGCCAATTTATTCTGCGAATCGAAGATACCGATCAGACTCGTTCAACGCCTGAGTCTGAGCAGGCAATCCTCGACTCTATGCGCTGGTTAGGTTTGGAATGGGATGAGGGTCCAGATGTGGGTGGTCCGCACGGTCCTTACCGTCAGTCTGAGCGAAAAGATGCCTACAAAGACTTTGCGATGCGTCTTGTTGAAGAGGGTAATGCCTTCATCTGTTACCGTACCGGAGAGGAGCTTGATCAGCTACGTGCATCTCTAAAAGAGCAGGGCATAAATCGTGCGCTTAAAGAGTGTGATTTGGCTCTACCTGCAGATGAGGTTGAGAAACGTCAGGCTGCGGGTGCGCCATTCGTTGTTCGTATGAAGGTGCCTGTTGACGGTGTGTGTGAAGTTGATGACATGCTTCGCGGTACCATTGAGCTTGACTGGGCTATAGTAGACGCGCAGATTCTTCTGAAATCTGATGGCATGCCAACCTATCATTTAGCGAACGTAGTTGATGATCACTTAATGGAGATCACGCACGTGATTCGTGGTGAGGAGTGGATTAACTCGGCGCCTAAGCACAAGTTGCTATACCAGTACTTTGGCTGGGATATGCCTCAGCTTTGCCACATGCCGTTGTTGCGTAACCCTGATAAGTCAAAGCTCTCCAAGCGCAAGAACCCAACTTCGATCCTGTTCTACAAACGCATGGGTTACCTACCAGAAGCGTTGTTGAACTACCTTGGCCGTATGGGTTGGTCGATGCCAGACGAGTCTGAGAAGTTCACTCGTGATCAGATGTTCGAAAACTTCGATATCCAGCGTGTATCACTCGGTGGTCCTGTTTTCGATCAGGAGAAGCTGAGCTGGTTGAACGGCCTATGGATTCGTGAAGAGTTGGATCCTGCTGCATTTGCCGCTGAGTTCCAGAAGTGGGCACTTAATCCAGAGTATCTGATGCAGATTATTCCACTGATCCAACCACGTGTTGAGAAGTTCTCTGATGTGGCACCTTTAGCGAGTTTCTTCCTGTCGGGCATGATGCCAATCACCTTAGAGAGCTTTGCTCATAAGTCGCTTCAAGAGGAAGATGTTCGTCGTATTCTGCAATTTGCAGTATGGCATCTTGATCAGCAGCGCGAATGGGATCGTGACTCACTCTTTAATAGCCTAAAAGGCTTGAGTGATGCGATGGAGTTCAAGATCCGTGACTTCCTATTCCCGCTGTTTGTCGCGATTGCAGGTACGTCACAGTCTGTCTCTGTCGTAGATTCAATGTCGATTCTGGGTCCGGATATGAGCCGTGCTCGCTTGCGTCATGCGTTGGACATCGTCGGTGGCCCGTCCAAGAAGCAGACGAAGGCTTGGGAGAAAGAGTTTCGCTCGATCGTTTAATGAGAAAACCAGACAGGTTTAAATGCCTGTCTGGTGCTCAACTAAGATCTAAACCCCAACTGCTCAGAAATTCGCTCTCCCGTTGCCTTTAGGTCAGCTATCCACTCCTCTTTACGTCGTTCAATGGGGGCTGACACAGAGAGTCCTGCAGCCACCTTTCCGTTACGATCGTAAATCAGCACGCCAATACAGCCCACACCAATTTCGGCCTCTTCATCGTCCAGTGAATAGCCTCGTTCAACCGATTCGTGACAAACTCTTTTAAGGGCGTCTATGTCGCTAAGTGTGTTGCGAGTGTACGCAGGAAGGTTGGTGCGTTTTGCATAACCATCGATACTGGAGTCGCCTCCCAAGCCTAGCATCAGCTTTCCGACTGCTGTGACATGCAGTGGTGCACGGCTGCCGATCAGTTGGTTAACGTGCATCATACGATTAGGTGTCGCTTTCTCAAAATAGATAACGACATCGCCTTCGCGCAATGTCAGGTTCACCGTTTCGCCGGTACGATCACGCAGTGCTTCCATGTGGGGTAGGGCAACGGCTCTAATATCGACTTCTGAGTGCAAGCCGCTAGTCAGCTGGATCAGTTTTTGGCCAAGGCGATATTCACCATTACCACTCGCTTCAACGAATTTGTTGTCGCTAAGAGAGTGCAAAATACGGTGAACAGTCGATGGGTGAAGTCCCGTTTCGGCGCTAAGGATCTTTAATTTAACCGGTTTTGAGTAGCGAGCCAGTGCTTCTAAGATTTGAACAGCACGATCGATTACCTGTATTTTAGATCCGGAAGTATCACTCATTTTGGGCTTCTCAATAATATTGTCATCTAGTTAGTGTATTTTTCATGATGCAGTAAGTTTTTCAAATAGTGAACATTTCATATTGTGAATTTATTTCAAAAATGAGTCTATGAATAACCTGTTAGGACGTAATGAATGACCACAGAATACGTTACACCACCCAAACATCGTGGCCTAAAGCGCTTTTGGTATGCCACTCAATATTCATTGAAAGGTCTGAAAGCGGCTTACAGCAAAGAACCCGCATTTCGCTATGAGGTGTATGCAGCACTTGTACTCATTCCAATGGCTATCTACTTGGGGGATAACTTACGAGATCAAACTTTGCTGATCGCTTCTGTCCTGTTTGTCTGGGTAGTGGAGCTGTTAAACAGCGGCGTAGAGGCTGTTGTTGATCGAGAAGGGTATGAGCGTCATGAGTTAGCAGGAAGAGCAAAAGACCTAGGTTCAGCAGCCGTTTTCATCGCCCTAATTATCACAGCGCTGATTTGGGCTGGCATACTGCTTTAAAAGGTTGCATTGGAGTAAAGCCTTGATTAATATCCTGCTTGCTCTGATGGGGCCTTAGCTCAGCTGGGAGAGCGCTTCGCTGGCAGCGAAGAGGTCAGCGGTTCGATCCCGCTAGGCTCCACCAAATAAAAATGGCTACCGCAAGGTGGCCTTTTTTGTTTGGTTAAACAGCAGAACCGCTGAAAGAGGTTCGATGAAGTACAAGGATGTACGAATGCCGTGAAGGACAGGATGTCCGAGAACGGCCGAGCTAGGCTCCACCAAACAAAAACGGCTACCGTAAGGTGGCCTTTTTTATTTGAACTTCACTGAACTCGAACGTATGAATCTTTTATGATCTTTCTAAATCGTTCAGAGGTTGTAGACCAGTCTACAATGTCTACCGGCCAAACTAGGTCACACCGATCAAATGCATCTTTGATCGCAGCAATCTTGCTTAAGCCAAGAGGGGTCTCAGTCATAATAGCTAAATCTAGGTCTGAGTAGGGACGAGCATTTCCAGTTACTCTGGAACCAAAAGCGATGACTGAGATACCAGGGACTTCCGATTCAAGGATGCCTCTTACTGTCTCTAATTCGTGCTCATTGATCCGTAAATGATCTAGATTGAGTTCTGGCATTTGTTCGTTAAGATCTTTTGCAGGTGAACAGCTTCATCAATAAAAGCTGGAATTCCTTCCACTACTTGGATGGCAACGCTTTCGTCATAAGTATGGCTAGTTTTACCCCTCATCTCTCGATAAGTGCTCCAATCTGACCAGTTGCCTTTAATTAATTTCTTATCAGAAGCCGTGCGAATTAAACCCTGAAAACTGAGTTCATTAATACTGTCACTGTTGGCGGAACTCTCAACAAGGTACCGGCGAATCATCTTATGTGCGAGTTCGTACGTGAATTCAAAGCGTTGAATTAAACCGTCACGGACTTGATCGTCTGAGGTATCAAGCTGATAACGCTCCAATCCTTCTATTAGCTTCTTAAGAGCGTTGTTAAATGGTGTTAGATCTAATTCCATAATCATCACATTGTTTGAACTAAGTCTTATTTAAACACACTTTCCACTCAAATTGATGCCCAGACAACTTCAAATAGTTGCCCATAAAAAAGCCCCGGCAACTCAGTTACCAGGGCTCTTTCAAAGCAATTTCAGCTTATTGTGGGATAGAACCTTTTAGGCCTTCTACGTAGAAGTTCATGCCTGCAAGAGTACCATCATCCGCTGTTTCGCCTTCAGCCAACCAAGCAGAACCGTCTTGCTTGTTGATTGGGCCAGTGAATGCGTGGTATTCGCCAGAAGCTAGTGCATCACGTAGTGCGATTGCTTCAGCTTTCACGTCTGCAGGTACTGCAGACGAGATCTCGCCGATGCCAACCATGCCAGCGCCGATACCGTCCCAAGTGTTTACTGATTCCCAAGTACCGTCTAGAACTGCTTGAGTACGTGCGATGTAGTATGGTGCCCAGTTATCGATGATCGATGAAACGCGTGGCATTGGACCGTATTCAGCCATGTCAGATGCCTGACCGAAAGTGATTACGTTGCCCGCTTCCTGTGCAGCAGCCTGTGGTGCAGTTGAGTCAGTGTGCTGAAGGATAACGTCAGCGCCTTGCTCGATTAGAGCTTTAGCTGCATCTGCTTCTTTAGCTGGATCGAACCAAGTGTAAGCCCAAACAACGTTGAACTCGACATTTGGATTCGCTTTCTTAGCGTGGATGTAAGCCGAGTTAATGCCACGGATAACTTCTGGGATTGGGAATGAACCGATGTAACCAACTTTGTTGGTTTTAGTCATTTTACCCGCGATGTGACCCTGAACTGCACGGCCTTCATAGAAACGAGCAGAGTAGACAGATACGTTGTCTGCTTGCTTGTAGCCAGTCGCGTGCTCGAACTTCACTTTAGGGAACTTCTTAGCAACGTTGATGGTTGGATCCATGTAACCGAAAGAGGTTGTGAAGATCAGATCAGCGCCTTGAAGAGCCATCTGAGTCATAACACGCTCAGAGTCAGCACCTTCTGGAACGCTCTCTTGGTAGATCGTTTCAACGCGATCACCGAAGTGCTTCTCAACCGCTAGGCGGCCTTGGTTGTGCTCGTAAGTCCAACCACCGTCACCCACAGGGCCAACGTAGACGAAACCAACTTTAACGTCGGCTGCGATTGCTGCAGAGCTAAGCGTGATCGCCGCAGCCGCAGTAGTAAGGATTGATTTAAGTTTCATAGGGTCTCCCTAGTGAGTTTTTTAACCTCAGTTTGAGGCGTGGAACAGGCGGCCAAGGGAGGCGGGTGCCCCGTGATTCCCTTTTGCCGAAATAATGACCAGTACGAGAATTGTTATCAAAAACGGTGACATAGACAAGTACTCAACTGGAATTGCGACACCAGCTGCTTGCAGATTAAGCTGCAGCACGGTGATGCCACCAAATAGATAAGCGCCCAATAGTGCTCGCCAAGGCTTCCAGCTGGCGAATACAACAATTGCCAGTGCGATCCAACCCGCACCCGCTGTCATACCCTCGGTCCACTGTGGTACACGAACCAGACTGATGTATGCACCGCCCAA
The DNA here is from genome assembly GCF_013282935.1 of Marinobacterium sp. xm-d-579. Lineage (NCBI taxonomy): Bacteria > Pseudomonadati > Pseudomonadota > Gammaproteobacteria > Oceanospirillales > Oceanospirillaceae > Marinobacterium > Marinobacterium sp. xm-d-579. The sequence continues at coordinate 126,599 of NZ_WBYP01000001.1, read as the reverse complement.
GCCAGCACAAGCACCACCGAACATGATCGCCATGAAGCGGATACGGATAACCTTATAGCCCAGGGCGTGAGCAGCATCGTGATTTTCACCTACTGCGCGAAGTACCAAACCGATGCGCGTGTACTTAAGAACAAACCAAACGGCTGCCACGATCAGAATAGAGATATAGACCATTGGATCGTGTGAGAACAGCATAGGCCCCAATACAGGGATGTCTGATAGAACGGGAATCTCGAAGGCTTGAAGGGTGGGTGACTTGATCCCTTCATAAGGTTTACCCAACAGCGCAGAGATACCTAAGCCGACTAAGGTTAACCCCAAGCCAGTCGCCACTTGGTTCGATTTAAAGAAGAGCACCAAGGTTGCGAAGATAGTCGATAGCAACGCACCTGCAATAGCCGCCGTTACAAACCCCAGTGCAGGACTAGTCGTATTAACGGCCGTTATAAAACCGACCACCGCACCGACGATCATCATGCCCTCAACTCCTAGGTTAAGCACACCGGACTTTTCTACGACAGTCTCACCTATGGCTGCCAGCAAGATAGGGGTGGCTGATACCATTAAAGAGGCGATCAAAAGGACGGGGCTGATTCCTGAAAGATCCATTATTGAGCCGCTCCCAATCGAATTCGGTAGTTGGTAAACATATCCGTCGCCAGCAAGAATAGAAGCAACATACCTTGGAATAGCTGGATGGAGGCGCCGGGAAGTCCCAACATCAACTGTGCTAATTCACCGCCGATGTAAGTCAGTGCCATTAATAGACCAGCTAACAGAATACCCACTGGGTGAAGTCGTCCTAAGAAGGCAACGATGATGGCTGTAAAGCCGTATCCAGAGTTGAAGTCGATGGTGATTTGGCCTGCTGGGCCTGCCACTTCAAACATTCCTGCTAGACCCGCCAAGGCTCCAGAGAAACCAAGACAGAAGACAATTAGACGTGTCGTAGAGACACCGGCAAATTGGGCTGCTTTAGGTGCTTCACCCATTAGACGAACTTCAAATCCGCGAATGTGACGAGTCATCATGACGTAGGTAAAGATCACCGCAATAAATGCAGTGATGACGCCCCAGTGCATGCCGGAATTGGCAATCACTTCACCATTGAACGCACTTGGGTACTGTTGCAGGTTGCGTGAACCCGGGAATCCATATCCGTCAGGGTTCTTTAAAAGCCCTTGCGCTACGGAAGCTAGAATCGATTCAGCTACGTAGACCAGCATTAACGAGACGAGAATCTCATTCGTTTTAAACTTGGTTCTAAGAACTGCAGGGATCATAGCCCAGAGCCATCCGCCGAAAGCGCCAGCAATGATCATGGTGGGGAAAATAAACGGTGATTCAGCAGGGTAGACGGCCAGTGCAGCAGCGGCACCAAAGATAGCCCCCATAATGTACTGGCCCTCAGCGCCAATATTCCAGATGCCCGCTTTAAATCCGACCGACAGACCAATAGCAATCAGAATCAGTGGGCCTGCTTTAACCAGTAGTTGTGGTCGTGAGTAGGAGGCGAAGTTCTCATCAAACAGTGGATCCCAAAAGATGATGCGTATGGCTTCAAACGGATCTTTACCCAAGGCTGCAAACATAATGCCGCCGGCAATCATGGTAAGGATGACTGCGATAATTGGAGTCAGGATGGTGGTTGTTCGTGACGGCGCTAACCGTTTTTCAAAACGTATCACTGTGCACTCTCCTCAACAGAGGCAGTCGATCCGCCCATCATCAAACCTATTTGATCCATACCTAACCCTGCAGTGGGAACGATTTCAGAGAGTGAGCCCTCATTTAGCGCACAGAAGTGATCACTGATCTCTAACAGTTCATCCAAATCTTGGCTGATCACTACGACACCCGCACCATTATCAGCAAGGTCCAATAGTTTTTGCCGAATAGAAGCCGCTGCAGCCGCATCGACTCCCCAAGTAGGTTGGTTAATGACCAGCACTTCTGGCTTTTGCAAAACCTCACGGCCCACGACAAATTTTTGTAAGTTACCGCCTGATAAAGAGCCGGCTGGAGTGTGAGTGCCAGGGGTGCGCACGTCAAAGTCTTCAATAACCTCTTCGGCATAGTCATTGGCGCTAGACCAGTTCACAAAACCACTTTTCAAAAGCCCCATACGGCGAGCTGCAGTAATCACAGTATTCTCTTTCAGTGACATGGCAGGAGCGGCTGCATGGCCTAGTCGCTCTTCGGGTGCACTCAGAAGACCTAGCTGACGACGTTTGATAGGGCCTAGCTCACCGATGGGCTCGCCATTAAATTGAATGGCGTTGGCGTTCGTTTTAAGTTCGCCAGAAAGTGCTGAAAGTAGTTCGTCCTGACCATTACCTGCAACCCCACCAATACCCAGTATCTCACCGGCTTTAAGGTCAATGCTGATCGATTTAAGTGAAGTGCCAAATTGATCTTGTGAAGTTGAAGAGAGCGCTTTTACAGAGAGTATAGTTTCACCAATATTTCGGCTGGATTTAACCGGATTTGCAAAGCTGGCACCCACCATCATCTCCGCCATCTCGCGAGCCGTGGTTTTTGACGGCACACAGGTTGCGACCTTCTCACCATGGCGAAGTACGGTCGCTTCATCACACAGAGCACGAATCTCTTCAAGCTTGTGTGAAATGTAAAGAATGGAGGTGCCTTCCTCTTTAAGCTGGCGCAAAGTTTTGAATAGGATCTCGACCTCTTGGGGAGTCAGAACCGACGTGGGTTCATCCATAATCAAAAGCTCAGGGTTTTGTAACAAGCAGCGAATAATCTCAACGCGTTGACGTTCACCCGCCGACAGGGTCCCTACAATACGGTTTGGCTCAAGCGGTAATCCATAGGCATGTGAGACGAGTTCAATACTCTTGGATAGCTCACGTGGCTTGGGTGCGTCATCCATGCCCAGTGCAATGTTTTCAGCAACGGTTAACGCATCGAAAAGGGAGAAGTGCTGAAACACCATCGCAACACCGGATGAGCGAGCCGCGTTGGGCGACACTGGCGAATAGTAGGAGTTGTTGAGTGTCATTTGGCCTGAATCAGGTTTTACCAGACCGTAGATCATCTTAACCAGTGTACTTTTACCGGCACCGTTCTCACCTAAAAGGGCTTGAACTTCGCCCTTTTTGATTTCGAAAGAGACATTGTTATTGGCGACAACACCCGGGTATGCCTTGGTCAGGCCATTGATCTTTAAGAGCGCATCTGCCATTAAATCGCTTTCTCTTGGTGGCTGAAAGAACAGTCGCTGTCTGACTGTCTGGTTAACAATTGAGTAAGAATACCTAGGGAAGGATCATATGTCATCACTCTGTCACTGAGTGATTCTATATTTAGGGGTTAGATAAAGTATTTGGTAACTGGGAAGGTTTTCTTAGTAATTTTAGGCATAAAAAAACACGACGCGTGGTCGTGTTTTCTCTAGATGCTCTCTTTGTACCTAATGAATGGTACCGATGGTCGGACCTATAGATCATCTAAGAACACCACCTTTCCTTGCAAAACATATACTTACACACCTTGGGTTCACCCTCAAGAGACCTAGGCGTGTCTACGGTTTTGTCTACGGTACCCCTCAGGATTTCCTTGTTGAAAATTACTGGGATATCACCCACCTCCAAACATACCCCTCTGCACCCCAAGGGGGGTAATAAGGGATCTCTAGGGATCTAGAGGATGGCTTAGATTTTTCTCCCCATATATCCGGACACAAACGACAGATTAGAGGGAGTAAGCAAGAACACTTGCCTAGCCCCTCAGTTCTGCCTCATTTTAATTTAAGCAGCTTTACGCGTTTCAGTACCCATCCAATTATTTAGTAGTTTCATCATCCTAGGATCACCAATAAAAAGAGTTATGGGTTCTCCTTTACGAATTCTTGTTCTATAAACCCATTGGATAAGTTCTGTTATCGCGTAGTCATCTTTAAACGAGCTAGGAAGGTTTAAGAACCGCCCAATTGCTGGGTTTATATTTTGGTTATACAAGTAAATAGCATGCGAGCAATGAGCATAGTCATTGGTACCTCTTGTAGTATTGGGTATCCAATTAACGCGCTTTAACTTAGAACCCTTCTGAAAAGGACCCGGTTTTTTTTCGTCGCCCCAACCATCCTTTATACAAGTTAAGATAACGTAGTTTCTATCTACACCTTTTAAGAACCGACTAGCTAAGTTCTTTAGCGAGGTTGATATTTGATTACAATAATCTTCTTTTGTTAACCCATTGGACTGTTTCGCGTAACCGAAGTGGCCACTTTTATAGCCGGGTATCTGAACAGGATCGAGTAAGTTCATCATCTGCTCTTTAAACCCCTCAGTTAACGCTGGAAGTGAATCAACTACATACCTGATTCCCATTTTTTTAAGATAGTATGGAAAGTAGGAGCCGTCTGATAAGAATGTTAGAACTGTTAAGGTTTTTCCTGCGGTGAATAATTTTCTGGGAAGTACTTTCATGAGCATGTTTCCGTCGACGTAAACCAATGTTCCATTCTTTGCTGCAGAATAAATTGTGCTATCTAAGGTATCCTTGTAGTCTCTCCTTTTGTCTTCCCACTCTGAAGTCGGGTGGGCCCTATCAAACTCATCAATTCGAACCAATCCTGTATCAACATAGAATTTTTTGAAAGACTTAAAATTAGGTTTAGCAATAGGTTCTACAGTGTCTGGAACCTCGTCAATAATGATGTGGTATTCATCAAGAATTCCTAAATTGGATAACTTTGAGAAATCTTTATAGAGTTTATGCGTGATAACGACGTTCAAACCCGCATCAATTAAACTCAGTGCATGCCCTAGTTTTGTTTCAAAGTTTTCGGACACAACTGGCTCATAGAAATCAACACAAGCATCAGTTAGCACTCTAGTCACTTCTGATAGAATCGGAACAACTACTAGATACTTCTTTGTTGTTTTGAATGAGTTAAGTAGCTGCGACGTTTTACCGCTACCACAAGGGCTATCTTTAATAATGACTTCTCGCATAATTTAATCCCTTTGAGACTCCTTTGGGTCTAATTAGTTTCGGAATCCCTTGATTCCACTGGGCTGCAGAGCAGTAGTCGTAAAAGATAAGAAAAGATTCTTGAAGGAGACCCTATAGGGAATGCTTGGAAATGACGCTATAGAGTTAGTTTTCGTCGTAAAACGGCTCTAACAAACAAAACCTATAGGTAATGAGAAAGGTGACCCTACAGCGTTAGTCGTTTGACGGTAAACGCCTACGACGACTAAACCCTATAGGTGTTACTGAAGGGAAAAAAGGATCGAATAGCTGCTGCTTTGCTATAGTGTCCGTTAAATAAGCTAGTTCCTTAATCCACTACACAGAGTACCTGCTTACTCCCTCTAATCTGTCGTTTGTGTCCGGATATATGGGGAGAAAAATCTAAGCCATCCTCTAGATCCCTAGAGATCCCTTATTACCCCCCTTGGGGTGCAGAGGGGTATGTTTGGAGGTGGGTGATATCCCAGTAATTTTCAACAAGGAAATCCTGAGGGGTACCGTAGACAAAACCGTAGACACGCCTTGGTCTCTTGAGGGTGAACCCAAGGTGTGTAAGTATATGTTTTGCAAGGAAAGGTGGTGTTCTTAGATGATCTATAGGTCCGACCATCGGTACCATTTAATTTTGGTATAGATTACAGAGAGACACTTTAGAAACCTTGAGATCCCTTAAGGTATCCCATTGTTTTCCTTGCGAATCCTCATGATCCGCGTCCCAGGAGTAGACAATGGGTCCCCGAAGTTAGCTAGTGTTACTTGCCCAATATTTTCCTAGTTACTAGCGTGATACAAAGATGAACCAAGCTCTTCAAATTTACCTGACATCTCTTTCATACCATGTGCTTTGATATCAGCATATTCTTTTACTTCCTGGCTGATCTTCATTGAACAGAATTTAGGACCACACATTGAGCAAAAATGGGCTACCTTTGCTGCGGGTGCAGGCATCGTTTCATCATGAAACTCTTTAGCCCTGTATGGATCAAGCGAGAGATTAAATTGATCTTCCCAGCGAAACTCAAATCGAGCTTTTGACAGGGCGTTATCTCTAACCTGTGCGCCAGGGAAGCCTTTAGCGAGATCAGCGGCGTGAGCTGCAATTTTATATGTTATCAGCCCGTCCTTCACATCCTCCTTGTTAGGTAGACCTAGGTGTTCTTTCGGGGTCACGTAACAGAGCATGGCGCATCCATACCAACCAATTTGAGCTGCACCAATCCCTGAAGTGAAGTGGTCGTAACCAGGTGCTATATCCTGAGTCAGAGGTCCTAGGGTATAAAACGGTGCTTCATGGCAATGCTCTAACTCTTCAGTCATATTTTCCTGAATTCGCTGCATCGGAACATGACCAGGACCTTCGATCATGACCTGAACATCATATTCCCAAGCAATTTTCGTCAACTCACCGAGTGTTCGAAGCTCACTAAATTGAGCCTCATCGTTTGAGTCCATGATTGAGCCTGGACGCAGTCCGTCACCGAGGGATAGTGCTACGTCGTAGGCGGCACAGATCTCACATATCTCCCGAAAGTGAGTGTAAAGGAAGTTTTCTTGGTGATGAAATAGACACCATTTAGCCATAATGGAACCACCGCGAGAGACAATCCCTGTTAAACGATTGGCAGTCATAGGTACGTATTCAAGAAGCACCCCTGCGTGGATCGTAAAGTAATCTACGCCCTGTTCTGCTTGTTCAATAAGCGTATCTTTTATGACTTCCCAACTAAGGTTCTCTGCAATCCCGTCAACTTTTTCTAGTGCCTGATAAATGGGTACTGTTCCGATGGGTATGGGTGAATTACGAATAATCCATTCACGCGTCTGATGGATGTCATCGCCAGTTGATAGATCCATCAATGTATCCGCACCCCATCGAGTTGACCATACAAGCTTTTCTACCTCCTCTTCTATTGAAGAAGTAACTGCTGAATTACCAATGTTAGAGTTCACTTTTACTAGGAAATTGCGCCCAATAATCATAGGTTCAGACTCAGGATGGTTGATGTTAGAGGGTATAATAGCCCTACCTTCTGCAACTTCTGTACGCACAAACTCTGCTGTTATTTTTTCAGGAATATTGGCTCCGAAGCTCTCACCTGGATGTTGTTTACGTAGCAGCTCGCTTTTTATCGCTTCCAGGTTTTGATTTTCACGGATAGCAATAAACTCCATTTCTGGGGTGATGATCCCTTGTCGCGCATAGTGCATTTGAGTAACACATTTGCTCTTCAAGGCTTTGCGAATACGAACTCGTTTTTGAAAACGCTTTGCTTCTCCTCGAATATCTATCTGTTGTAAGCGAGCATATTCAGAACTTAAAACATCTAAGACCTCTGTGTCTCCACGCTCAGTGATCCATCCCTCACGAAGAGGCTCAAGCCCTTCTGTAACGTCTATGTGCTTATTGGGGTCCGAGTATGCACCCGCTGTTTCGTACACATAGATAGGTTCGTTCTGCTCCCAATTTGAGGCATCTTTCTCACCAGCTATCGGTGTTGGATTACATCTAATTTTTCGCATGGGAACTTGTATGTCCGCACGAGATCCTTGGACATAGATTCTCTCCGAACCCGGCAAAGGGTTTGATGATAGTGAGTAGATAAAGTCTCTCGCAGACTCTTGAGCTGTTTGTGAGCTGGTAGATTTTGTATTTTCTGACATAAGCACTCCTGAACTAACTGGATTGCTTGTCGAGTGGTATCGAATAGATACGTGGCGACCCAAGATAAGGGTGACTGCAGAATCAAGAAATCTTGTTCCCTACGCGGGTTCTAACCCGTTCAGGTTCTGCGGATCCCGCACAATGTGCGATCTCAGCCAATAAGGCACTCCGACAAGTTTTTTTAAAATAAACACAAAAATGAAACAAATCAACAGAGATCTATTTACAAATGCGAGCGTAGAAAATACATTGAAAAAAGACAGGGGCGCCAAAAGGCTGAGAAGCACCCTTAGTACCTGAACCAGATAATGCTGGCGTAGGGAGTCGAGAATCCACTAGTCATAAAGCTAGGATTCCCCGTCTCTCTGTGGCCTTGGAGAGACCATGGAAAATATCGGACACTACCTTGATCAGATGCGTTCTGCATCACCACTAGTTCACAACATCACTAATTTTGTATCCATGAACAGTATGGCAAATGTTTTGCTGTCTGCCGGTGCATCACCAGCTATGGTGCATAGCCTAGAAGAAGTTGAAGACTTTGCAGCAATTTCAAATGCACTGACTGTGAATATTGGAACCTTAGAGCCTGCTTGGTTGGAAGCTATGTGTAAAGCAGCCAAGCAGATGAATTCTCAGAGTAAGCCCTGGGTATTTGACCCTGTAGGCGTTGGTGCAACCAATTATCGACAACAAGCCTCTAAACAATTACTGGCTTTAAAACCAACCGTAATACGTGGTAATGCGTCTGAAATCATGGCTCTCGCAGGTCTTGAAAGTTCGGGCCAAGGCGTTGATGGGCGAGATTCAGTAGATTCAGCTGTTGATGCAGCAGGAACCTTAGCTAAGCAGTTCGGATCTGTTGTCGCAGTTACCGGGGCGATTGATATCGTCACTGATGGTGAACGAATTGTAGAGATTCCTCATGGCAGCTACTTCATGAGTAAAGTAACGACTATGGGCTGCTCCTTGAATGGGGTTATTGCTGCATTCTGTATTGGCCAACCGTCATTTGAAGCTACAGTTTCAGCTTTAACGTACTACGGCATAGCGGGTGAAATAGCCGAGAATAAATGTAATGGTCCTGGTTCATTCTGGGTAGAGTTCGTAGATACACTTGCATCTCTGTCTGGGGATGCAGTGACTAGTCGTTCCCAGGTTACATTGTGAACCGACTTGGCCCTATTTATGTCATCACCGATACTGAATCACCCTGGTCTATTAGAGATCAGGTTAACTTTGCGGCTGAAGGCGGTGCGCATTTAATTCAGTATCGTGACAAACATATCAGTGATGCTGGCTATTTCAGTAAAGCAGTTCTGCTTATGAAAGACCTCAAGGGATATGATTGCGAACTAATTCTGAATGACCGAGTAAACGTGGCTAAAGAGTTGCCTCAGTGCGGACTTCATGTAGGTCAGAGTGATGGTGAATTAGCTGCTATCAAAGCATCACTTGCCCCAACTCAAATTTTAGGTCTGTCCATTGAGCATAGTTCTCAAATCAATGAAGCGAATCAGCAGATTGCTGATTACTTCGGTATAGGCCCTATCAGAGCAACTCAAACCAAGTCAGATCATGCTCCACCTATTGGGTTTGATGGTTTGAAAGATGCTGTCAAGCAGTCATCTATTGCAACATATGCGATAGGAGGAATGTCATCATCTGATATCCCTATTCTTAAATCCATTGGAGTTTTAGGTATAGCAGTTGTATCGGCAGTTACACGTTCGGATGATCCAAAACAATCGGTAGAAAACCTTAGAAAAGAATGGAGTAAAGCATGATCAAGAACATTCTTACTATTGCTGGCTCAGACTCATCAGGTGGGGCAGGCATTCAAGCAGATATTAAAACTATTTCTGCATTAGGTGGTTACGCTATGTCAGTCGTAACAGCAGTGACTGCGCAGAACACCTCAGGGGTTACGGCCGTTAGCTTGATAGAATCAAATTTAATCAAAGCTCAGTTAGATGCTATTTTTGATGATATTCGTGTAGATGCCATAAAAATTGGAATGCTAGGATCAAGCGATATAATTAATGCCGTTGCAGAGTGTTTGAAAACCAAAAATATTCCTATCGTTTTAGATCCTGTGATGGTCGCCAAAAGTGGTGATCCTTTGTTGGATTCAAATGCCGTAAATGCACTAAAAGATACTCTTCTACCACTAGCCACTTTAATAACGCCAAATCTTCCGGAGGCTGCTGTGCTTCTGGGTCAAAAAGAAGCGAATAGTAGAGCTGAAATGGAAGATCAAGCAAAAGATCTTTTGAATCAGGGAGTAGAATCAATTTTACTTAAGGGAGGGCATCTCAAGGGTAAAGATAGTCCAGATCTTTTAGCATCCTACGGCAGTCTTATATGGTTTGAGGAAAAGCGTTTTGAAACGAAAAACACTCATGGAACAGGATGCACTCTTAGTTCAGCACTAGCTACTCTTATTGGTCAGAATTACTCGATTCAAGATGCCATTTTAGAGTCTAAAGGTTATCTTACCAACGCCATTAAAGCTGCAGATAGGCTTTGCGTAGGCAATGGTCATGGGCCTACTAATCACTTTTGGAATCTTGCCGAATGACAATCGGAACCTAACCTGACTATCTCAACATAATAGATGTCTGTTTCCGACCCTTCTCTGCCATTTCTATGATTCGGATAAATGACTAGTTTTTGGCCCGTAGCTGTCTTTAAGTGAGTGCTAATGTATCGGTAAAGCGGACGCAATTTTTCGGTGACACCGGGTTAATCAAACCGCTGATCGTGACCGTTGCAGTCTTTATGCTAAATCTAGTGTATGCGCTTAGGGCTCTGCCAACGTGAGTGATAAAAGACCATTATCATCGACAAAACGGCTCCTTAAACTCTGTAAAGATAGCCTTCAAACATAGCAACGAGTTCTGTTGTCAAATCAGGGTTATCAAGTAGCTCAGGTTTTTCGGCAACGATATCGTGGATTATTCCTTCGGTTGCTGTACTTATTAAATATATTGCGAAATCCATATCCGGTACATGTTGTACGAATCGCTCAAGAGATATTTGTACTTGTCTTTGAAGCGCTTTGCGTTCTGATTGCATACACCGCAATGTGTGCGGTAACTCTTCCATAATGGCTTTATGGACAGCGGGCTCCACTTTATGTTCCGCGATAACCATCTTTACGACGATAGTGAGCGCGTCCTTTAGAGAAGTTTGATGTGGTAAAAGCTTTAGAGCTTTTTGCAGTTCGGCATGTACTGCAACGGTATGACGTCGCTGTAGCTCGTTAACGATAGCCTCCTTGTTCGGGAAGTACTGATAAAGAGTTCCAATGTTGACACCTGCCCGCTCAGCAATCGCGTTAGTGGTTAGTCCTTTCCATCCAAGCTCTGTCAAAATGTAAGTAGAAGCTTGGATAATTGCATCGACGCTGGCCTTTGAACGACCTTGAACCGGCAGTTTTCGGGGGGGTTAAGGCGACTTTTTTCTTCGACATAGCTGATCCCAAAATACGAGTATTACTAATGTAAGTTAAAACTTACAATGTTGCTAGTTGTCAACTAAGTCGAGATAATATTATGCCCACAAAAAACCAATTGGATACTTGGGAAGCTTTAAAGACCTTAATACCTTCCGGCGAGCAATTCGTAAATTTAGTGCTGATCCAATTCCTGAGGAAGACATCCGCGCGTTGCTTGGTGAAGCCACTCTGGCCCCATCAAGCGGGAACCTACATCCATATCAGTTACACTGGGTTCGTGAACCTGAATTAAAATCTAAGATTGCTGCAGCTTGTAATGGTCAAAGAGCCGCAGCAACTGCAACAGATATTATCGTTGTCGCTGCAAACCCCGGTTTCGGACGAAAAACCGCTATTGATCAGCTGGATTATATAGAAGCATCTCCAAAACTGGGCGTGGCATCGAAGGACTACCATCGAAAACAAACTGAAATATTTCAAAAGGTACTGGGAATCGATATGATGGTCCACACTAAAGTTGAGGAACTACTGCGGACAGACGAGCCTTTCGCTGGAAACCTGAAGGTCGCGGGTATGACCTTTGAGGCGGATGTTGTCTTTCCCGTTTTCGGGGCAAAACCAGTTCTCCCCCCATCAAGAATGCGCAAGCGACACCTATGCGGCGTCTGGACGTTGATGTTTGGATGCGGCCACATGGTTATGAAAAAATTTTCGCGCTTGGCGATGCGGCCGAAAATGGAGACCCGGTGACAATATGGTCGGTTCGGCAGCAAACCGGGTGGGTGATCAAGACGATCAAGAAAATGATCGCAGGGACCCCCGTCGACAAGCGACCGCAATATACCAGGACGACAAAACCATTGCTTCTGGTTCCTGTCAGTCAAGATCAAGGATCAAGCGCTCTTCCGATCAGTCGTTCGGGGTGGCTAGTCGGATCGTGGCTCACTCAGAGAATCAAGGGCAAGGACCTATTCCTGACCAGCACCCGCAAAGAACTGGGTTATCGCTGAGCCATCGGTAATCTTTCTAAAAAGTGGAGATATCTATGACAATACAGGGCCATTCATTCCGATCAGGACTGTTTTTTCTCCAACTCTTGTTTCCGCTGGAGATGGCGAGTGCACAAGAAACTCGCGAACCACTTCCAGTACAGATTGTGTCAGTTGAGCCAGCTGCCGATGAACGTGAATTATCAATAGTGGGCGAAGTTGAAGCCCGCGAACTGTTGAACGCATCCTTTCCCGCATCTGGGCGCATTGTGGAACTCTATGTAGATCGAGGTGATCATGTAACCAAGGGTATGACGCTCGCCCGGATAGATTCAACTCTCCAGGAACAGGTACTTCGATCTGCGGAAGCAGCTTTGGACACTGCACGCGCAAACAGGCAAAAAGCGAAAGAGGATGCTGATCGACATGAGAGGCTTTTTGTAAACGGTACAGTCCCAAGAAGTGCACGGGATGTTGCTGTCGATGAGCTACTCGCTGCAACGGCGGCGGTGAAGCAGGCAGAGGCAAATCTCGACAGCGCACAACAGATACTCAAAGACACGATTCTTGTGTCACCCGCCAATGCCACCGTTACGGAGAAACTTGCCAATTTAGGGCAAGTCGTCGCGAACGCTCAGACGGTATTGGAACTTGCGATCGAGAACCGATATGACGCGGTTTTTCGGCTTCCCGAAACTCTATTGGCGATTCCACCAGAAGCTCGGCCCAAGCAAGTATCACTGACCTCACTCGATAAGCCCGACGATGGGATTGTTGGTACTATTCAATTGATCTCGCCTCTTGTCGATACGACGACGGGAACTGTCAAGGTCACCGTGACAATGCCGGGACTGCCTGAGGGGCTGCAACTCGGCGATTCTATAATTGGGACTGTTAAATGGACCGACGCGCCTCAAATTGTGCTGCCGTGGGCCTCACTAACAGTCCAGGAGGGAAAACCTGCGGTTTGGGTAGTAGCTCCCGACACATACAAGGTATCGCTTCGCCAGATTGAGGTCCAGCGATACGAAACGGAAAGGATCTTAATCCAGGGTGGATTGGCTGAGGGCGATTTGGTCGTCGGGTACGGAGCTAACCTGTTGTATCCGGATCGAACCGTTCGAGCCGTGGGGGATAAATGATGCGATACATCTCAGTCCTTTTCCTGCTCTTTGCGCTTACAGGGTGTGAGAAAGAACAACATGAAATACTTAACGCACGCCCTGTGGTCTCTGAGATTGTAATCCAACAGGCGGGTTTGCAGAGCAGTTATACTGGCAGAGTTTTGGCCCAGACTGAAACCGATCTCGGTTTTCCGATTTCCGGTACTTTGAAAACACGCCCGGTACAGGTAGGGAATGTTGTGCCGGTTGGGGCCTTGCTCGCTCAGATTGACCCCGAAAATCTGGACGCTTCAGTGCGCGCCGCAAGGGCTGGGGTAGAAGTGGCAAAGGCTTATCTCAACACAGCCGTAGAAGCCGCAAGCCGTGTGGACCAATTGGTTGCCAAAGGCATTGATACCATATCGAAGGCTCAGGCAGCGAAAGCTACTCTCGTCGCCGCCGAGGCCACTCTTATTCAGGCACAGGCGAAGTTGCGCCAGGCTGAAGAGCGCCGTGAATTTGCTGAACTAACGACAACTCACGAAGCGGTTGTGACTCAAGTTTATGCTGAACCCGGTGCTGTCCTGACCGCTGGTCAGCCAGTCGTCCGGTTGGCATCAATCGGAGAGAAAGAAGTGATCATAGACTTGTCCGAAGAGGATGCCGCTGCGCTGGTTCCTGGAGCTGAATTTCGAGTGCGGCTCTTGGCGGCACCGACGATTTCCACTAAAGCCCTGTTCCGCGCTTTCGATCCGGTTGTTGACAGTGCGACACGCACTCGCCGTTTGCATTTGACCTTGGATATGGCGACACCTGATGACTTTCGCCTCGGGGCCGTGGTGCAAGTTGACCCCGTTCATGGAACACAGCCACAGCTTACAATACCTGTGAGCGCGATCCTGAATAAGGAGCCTGCTGCCGTATGGGTTATTAGCACTGAGGATCGGCAAGCTGAGTTGGTGCCAGTGACGCTTGGTTCTCAATATGGTGATCGTGTGGTCGTCAGCTCTGGTCTGCAAGACGGTCAGGAAGTGATTGTAAAAGGCGTTAACACTATCAAGGACGGGCAGCAGATTGGCCCGCGTGTGAGTAAATGAAAAAATTTAATCTTTCCGACTGGGCACTGAGCCACCGTTCTTTTGTGTGGTTTTTGATGATCGTCAGCTTGGTCGCGGGAATAATGGCCTACAATTCAATCGGGCGAGAAGAAGATCCGAACTTCGCAATCAAGACAATGATCATCTCGGCTTCGCTGCCGGGTGCCTCAATCGACGATACTGTCCATCAGGTCACTGATCGTGTCGAAGAAAAACTGAAAGAACTACCCGAGCTCGATTTTACCCGTACCATCACACGCCCGGGTACTGCTATTATCTATGTAAATTTGCTACCGACCACGAAGCCCAAGGAACTCCCGCGTCTTTGGCAGAAGGTACGCAATATGATGGCTGATATCCGAGGCGACTTTCCAGCAGAATTCCAAGGATTTAAGTTTAACGACGACTTTGGTGATGTCTTTGGTATTGTTTATGCGTTCACTGCTGACGGTTTCACTCCCCGAGAAGTGCGTGACTATGCGAAACAGGTCAAACGAAGCCTGCAAGCGTTACCCGACACCGGAAAGGTCGATTTAATCGGAACTCAGGAAGAGGTAATCTCTCTCGAATTTTCCTCCCAGAAATTGGCCGCGCTCGGCCTTAATAAGCAGGCTGTCTTGGCGACCTTGCAAGCACAGAATGCCATACTGCTATCGGGAACGATCAATGCCGGGCCCGAGACGGTACTTGTGCGTACGTCTGGCCAATTTTCGGATGTCGAAAGCCTTGCCGCAGTTAACTTGCGTGTTGGTGACCGTTTCTTTCGCCTGACCGACGTTGCAAGCATCCATCGGGGATACAAAAATCCACCATCTGAACTCTTTCGTTACAACGGTAAATCCTCGATTGGTCTGGCCATCGGCATGAAGCCCGGTGCCAACGTGATTCAATTCGGAGAAGAGGTATCTCGTATGGTTTCCGGGTTGGAGCAGTCGCTGCCAATCGGCGTTTCGATCCATAAGGTTGCCAATCAACCCCAAGTCGCGGAGGAAGCCGTTAGTGGGTTTATACGAGCCCTTTTCGAAGCGGTGGCCATTGTATTGATCGTCAGCTTCGTTAGCCTTGGGCTGCGCGCGGGACTGGTGGTGTCGGTTACTATTCCGCTGGTTCTCGCAATCACGTTTTTGGTGATGAATTACAGTGGTATTTCGCTACAGAGGATTTCACTGGGAGCGTTAATCATTGCGCTGGGTCTGCTGGTCGATGATGCAATGATCGCGATCGAAACGATGATATCGAGGTTAGAGAAGGGGGACAGCCTCACCAAAGCTGCGTCTTACGCCTGGACATCGATCGCCTTTCCGATGCTGACGGGTACACTGGTCACCACGGCTGGTTTTATTCCGGTCGGTCTGAACAATTCCAATGCAGGAGAGTATACGTTCTCACTTTTTGTCGTTATCGCCGTGTCGCTGATCGTCAGTTGGATCGCCGCGGTCTTATTCGCGCCGCTTCTTGGGGTAACAATGCTACCGAAGAACTGGGCGCATAACGACGCGACTCCGGGGCTCGCACGCCGTGCGTTCCATTCAGTTCTCCGTGGTGCGATGCGGTTTCGCTGGCTCACGATCGGCCTGACAGTGGCTGCGTTCGCGGTGTCGCTTCTCGGCATGAGATTTGTCGAACAACAGTTCTTTCCAACATCAGATCGGCCTGAGCTGATTGTTGACATAACTCTACCTGACAATGCGACTATCGCGAGCACTCAGGCCGTGATGGATCGTATCGACGCAAGTCTAGCTGAAGACCCCGACAAACTTTTTTGGGCATCGTACTTGGGCACTGGAGCTCCCCGATTTGTTTTGTCCTTTGATGTCCAAACGCCAAGCGCCAACATGGGGCAGATCGTAATCCAAACCCCTTCCGTCGAAGCACGGGATCGTCTGAAGGCAAAAATTGAAGCGATGGAGGAAGACTTCCCTGGGATCGATATCTATGTGAAGTTTCTGGAAGTTGGCCCACCAGTTGGGCGCCCGGTACAGTATCGGCTCAGCGGGCCCGATGCGAATGTCCTTCGCGATAAGGCGCGCGAACTCGCCGCTCTTCTGTCAGCCGATACCCGTCTAGACAGTATCGTCTTTGACTGGAGCGAACCAGGGAGGGTGATTCGGGTTGATATTTTGCAGGACAAACTACGTCTTCTTGGTCTCACTGCCCAGGATGTCGCCTCCGTTCTACAAACAGTCTACTCCGGGCAGAACATCACGCAACTCAGGGATGACACCTATCTTGTTGATATTCAGGCACGGGGCGACAATAACTCGCGCAACACTATTGAAGCCCTGAATGAATTGCAGTTTTCATCCCTCAACGGGGATTCCATCCCACTCTCGTCGGTCGCACTTATCCGTTACGACATCGAGGCACCGGTGATTTATCAGCGCGACCAAATGCCGACAATCACGGTAAGCGCAGCCATCAATGGGTCCGAACAACCGGCGACGCTGGTCAATGCGTTGAGTGCAAAGATCAATGATTTTGCGTCCAAACTGCCGATTGCCTATCAGGTGAAAATCGGCGGTGCGGTTGAATCGAGCGCCGAATCCCAAGCTCCGATTGCAGCTGTGGTGCCTTTGATGATGTTGATCATGCTAACGCTGGTCATGGCCCAGATGCAGAGCTTCCGGCTGACATTCATCGTGTTTTGTGCCGCGCCACTTGGGCTCATTGGTGTGGTTGCCGCCTTGCTGCCCACTGGAGCGCCATTAGGCTTCGTGGCCATTCTTGGCGTCCTGGCGCTAATAGGTATTTTGATCCGTAATTCGATCATCCTGGTAGAGGAAATCGAGGCACTGCACCATTCTGGACAAAGTCGCTGGCAGGCTGTGTTTCACGCTTCTGACAGTCGCGCTAGACCGATCATGCTGACTGCCGCGGCGGCTAGCCTGGCACTGATCCCCATTGCCCGTGAGATATTCTGGGGCCCAATGGCTATCGCGATGATGGGTGGAATTATCGTCGGCACAGTGGTCACGCTTGTCTTTGTTCCCGCCCTATACCTCGCTGTGTTCAGGGTTACGCCGGAAACCTGATTGGAATTTATGCTTAATAACAGGGGTAAGTCCAAATGGGCACTTAGTTCAGTTGACTGCAACGCCAATATTTGTGAGTAAGCGCCCTTGATATTTGCCCCGGTCATCCGGGGCCGATATTTGAAAGCAAATATATTTCGACCGCCATATTTAACCAGTTGATTTCAATCGCTTCTGCAAACCTAAGACGGCACTTGAGAGGTACGCTTCCAACGGGCAGCCAAAGACAATATCGGCTCTCACAGAGAGCCAGAGCGGCAATTGTCCTGATTCAATGGAAATGCCCCGGTACGCTTAAATCAGCTGGATGGCCCCGAGATGGGAGTGTTCAGACACAAAATGCGGTTTCAGAGAACCAGTTTTTTTCTGAAATGACGGATGAAAGGAGATTTGAAATCTATATAGGATTCCATATCCTCATGCACCATTAATTCGAGTTTCTAAGAAAGCTGATTACTTGCAGTGTTTACAAGACATCTGATAAGTCTCGATAGTACCCGTTCGGTCCGGATCATGAGAACGTCTGCTATTCGAAATTCGTCAAGCGTGCCTTTCGTCCTCAATGTGCGCTTAGCCGCCATCTCCCGGTCGGTTCCAAATGACCCCTAAGTGCCGTTAGTCGTCATCATTAACGCGCATAGCTCTGGTCATCCAGTTGTGCAAGGCATTAAGTGGATAGCCATTACCATAGCCTTGCCCAACACTTTGAACACTCCAGCCACCTAGTTGGTCTATAAGTTCTGAAGGTGCATCTGATGCTCTCAATCTATCTCTAAAACTGTGGCGTAGTCCGTGAATAACAGCGTCCTTTCCTACAATTGTTTTTATCCACTTATTCAATGCGGCGCTTGCTGAGTTTGTTTTACATTCATCTTGGTTTGCATATCTCGGGAAGCAAAACTCATTTAAGTGGCACTCTAAGAGTCGTTTAGCAGCCCACAATGAACAACCTACCAATGGAATAACTCTAGCGCTAGCAAAGGTCTTTAGAGGCCTGTGTGGGTGCTTTTGGATTATGATATGCGGTGTTTCTGTTTCAAGGATAATATCCGTTCTAAGAAGCCCTACAGCCTCTCCTAGGCGTATACCTGTGTCACTGATGAGAGCTATGAGATGTCTTAGGTCATCATCTAAAACCATGCATTCCTGTTGAATCTTTTGGATGCTATTTAATGGAATAGGTAGGCGTTTTTGCTTCTCACTATCATTAGCAAGGTAAACACCTTGGAAGGCGTTATTACACTAAAGTCCAAGCTCATTAATTGCAAAAGACACAACAGCTTTAATACACGCGAAATTACGCTGAATGGAACTCATTTGAAGCCCACGATCAAGCAGCCAGTCTCTTAGTTTTGATGCGTCTGCTGTTGTGTATTGGTCTAAGCGGCGAATTCCCAAACATTCCTTCAGGTAGCCAATAGCTCTCTTGGTGTGGCTAAAGAAATACTTTCCTTTGCTCCGTCCTTTAATTGAAAGGTAAGTCTCCATAGCTTCATCTATTGTAGGAAGAGTGGAGTCCAGATTCGTGGTTGCTTGAGATGTCAGTAGGTGAGCTGCAGGCACGTTCATCTCCTTTAAACGCAGACCTAGCCAGTAGTCATCTAAGCGAGATGAAAGCAGTTTAGATGCTGTTGCTGCTCGTTTAGAGGATTTGGTACGAAGGCTCTGAACAATCCTTGAAGACTTGTAGTGATGTCTAAGATCGCTAGGAACAGCTCTAGAAAAATAATAGATAGAGTCTTTAACGAAGGTGTACGAAGGATGCTTTTGTGTATACGCCATTGTCTACTCCTGGGACGCGGATCATGAGGATTCGCAAGGAAAACAATGGGATACCTTAAGGGATCTCAAGGTTTCTAAAGTGTCTCTCTGTAATCTATACCAAAATTAAATGGTACCGATGGTCGGACTCGAACCGACACGCTTTATAGGCAACGGATTTTGAATCCGTCGTGTCTACCAATTCCACCACACCGGCAGAGAGTGTGGCGCATTATAAGCGGGTTTCAGAATAGGTCAATCTTCTGTGACGTTTTTAAGTAGATTTTGTTAATATTTGCGCCCCGCAATTTTAACGCTCGGTATCTATGAAGCTTAGTGATTTTGATTTTGATCTGCCTGAAGAGTTGATCGCACACTTCCCGTTAGAACAACGTACCGCCAGTCGCCTGTTGCAGGTCGATGGGAATACGGGTGAACGTGTGCATGGCTCGTTTGGCGACATTCTCGATCTGGTCGAACCTGGTGATCTGATGGTCTTTAACGATACTCGGGTAATTCCGGCACGTCTGTTTGGGCAGAAGGAGAGTGGCGGTAAGGTTGAGTTGTTGGTAGAGCGTGTCATCGGTGAGAAGCGTGCCCTTGTCCATCTGCGTGCCAGTCGTACTCCAAAAGAGGGCGCTAAACTGCAGTTCGAAGGGGGTATAAACGCAGAGGTCGTAGGTCGTGAAAATGGCCTGTTCGATCTGCAGTTTGATATTGACGAGTCGATCATTGAAGCGCTAGAGCGTGTTGGCCACATGCCATTGCCGCCATATATCAAACGTGAGGACCAACTCTCTGACCGTGAACGTTATCAGACTGTTTACAACAAAAAGCCAGGGGCTGTCGCAGCGCCAACTGCTGGTCTGCACTTTGATGATGAGTTGATCGCTAAGTTAGAAGCCAAAGGTGTAGAGCGTGCGTTTGTCACTCTGCATGTCGGCGCGGGTACCTTTCGTCCGGTTAAGGTGGATAACATTAAGACCCATGAGATGCATGCCGAGTACATCGAGGTCGATCAATCGGTATGTGATGCGGTAAACGCGGCCAAGGCTAGAGGTAATCGAGTCATTGCGGTGGGCACGACCAGTGTGCGCTCGCTTGAATCAGCAGCCCAATCAGGGCGTATTGAGCCAACCTTTGGCGATACGCAGATCTTTATCTACCCAGGCTATCAATACAAAGTGGTGGATGCTCTGGTCACCAATTTCCACCTTCCGGAGTCGACACTGTTGATGTTGGTCTCTGCGTTTGCGGGGTATGAAACGACCATGGCGGCTTATGAAGAGGCCGTTGAGCAGAAATATCGATTTTTTAGTTACGGTGATGCGATGTTCTTAACGCGCAACACCCAAGGTTAAGCAGGAAAGTAGATGAGCCGTCACTGTTTTATGAAATTTGAGACGATTACGAGCGAAGGTAAAGCGCGTCGTGGTCGTTTGACCTTCCCGCGTGGTGAGGTCGAAACCCCTGCATTTATGCCTGTGGGTACCTATGGAACCGTCAAGGGCATGCTGCCGCGTGATGTCGAGGCGACAGGTGCTCATATCTTATTGGGTAATACATTCCACCTGATGTTACGTCCTGGTACCGATCTGATCGAACTTCATGGCGATCTTCACGACTTTATGCAGTGGGATAAACCGATACTGACTGACTCAGGCGGCTTCCAGGTATTTAGCCTAGGTAAAATGCGCAAGATCACAGAAGAGGGCGTCTCTTTTCAATCGCCTGTGAATGGTGACAAGGTCTTTGTCAGCCCCGAAGTCTCGATGGAAGTACAGCGCAAGCTAGGGTCTGACATCGTTATGATTTTTGATGAGTGTACACCTTACCCTGCCACTGAGCAGGAGGCGGCTGACTCTATGCGTCTCTCTCTGCGATGGGCACAGCGATCTAAAGATGCGCACGGTGACAGTCCCTCGGCGTTGTTCGGTATTGTGCAGGGTGGTATGTATGAACACCTGCGTGATGAATCTCTAGAGGGGCTCACCAATATTGGCTTTGACGGCTATGCCATTGGTGGTCTGTCGGTGGGTGAGCCTAAGCATGAGATGATCAAAGTGTTGGATCATTTGGCTCATAAGATGCCGGAAGATAAGCCACGTTATCTGATGGGTGTGGGCAAGCCTGAAGATTTGGTGGAAGGGGTGCGTCGTGGGGTTGATATGTTCGATTGTGTCATGCCAACTCGAAATGCACGAAACGGCTTTTTATTTACCCGTGAAGGGGTTGTAAAAATCCGTAACTCGTCCCATAAAACAGATATTGGACCAGTGGATGCGGAGTGCGGTTGTTACACCTGTCAGAACTTCAGTCGATCTTACCTGCACCACCTTGATAAGTGTGGCGAGATTCTGGGCTCGCAGTTGAATACGATTCACAACTTGCACTACTACCAAGACTTGATGGCAGGTTTGCGTGGAGCCCTTGAACAGGGTACATTGACCGCCTTCGTAGATGAGTTCTACCGTCGACGTGGCATGGAAACGCCAGCGTTGGCTGAATGACTTAAATAAACTTATATAAATGATGTTACAGGAGTGCTTTTAATGAGCTTCTTTATTTCACCTGCTTACGCTGAAGGTGCAGCTGGTGCTACCGATCCAGGTATGTTTAACCTTATTTTCCTACTGGGTTTCGGTTTGATCTTCTACTTCTTCATGTGGCGCCCACAAGCAAAACGTCAGAAGGAGCATAAAGCACTGGTATCTGGTCTTGCTAAAGGTGATGAAGTGATCACCGCTGGCGGTATCATCGGTAAGGTTGTTCGTGTGTCTGACGACTACATTGCACTTGAAGTATCAGAAGGTGTTGAGCTTAAGTTCCAGAAGACTCACGTTGCGTCTGAACTGCCAAAAGGCACTATTAAAGGTATTTAATCGACCTTGCTTACAGCGCTGTTACTGAACGGTAACGGCGCTTTTCTGTTTTTAAAAGGATGGGCCTGTAATGCTCAATCGTTTTCCTCTTTGGAAAAGCTTGATGATTGTTGTGACACTTTTGTTCGCAGCTATCTACGCTATGCCAAACCTATACCCTGACGACTTTGCGGTTCAAGTGTCGGGTTCCAAACAAGATTTTAAAGTGGATGATCGCACTCTTGCTCGCGTGACGGCTGCTCTGGATAATAACCAGATCGAGTACAAATCGCTTGAAGCAGAAGAGGGTAAAGGTCTGATCCGCTTTGCCGATGGTGATGCTCAGCTACGTGGCCGTGAAGTGATCGGCCGTATCCTGGGTGAAAATTACACCGTAGCTTTAAACCTAGCACCCACGACACCTAGCTGGCTGACAGACATCGGTGCCGGCCCAATGAAACTGGGTCTGGACCTTCGTGGTGGTGTCCACTTCCTGCTAGAAGTGGATATGGTGACTGCCGTCTCTCAGCGTCTTGAAGTGTACGTCAGTGAGATCAAATCTAACCTGCGTAAAGAGCGTCTGCGTTACCGTCAGGTAGAGACTCTGGATGATGGTACGCTAGCGGTTCGCTTTGCCGATGCTGCTACGCGTGATGAGGCCTCTTCGCTACTCAGAAAGAGCTACCAGGAGTTTTTGATCACTGATCTGGATGAAGAGGACTACTCGAGCCTGCAGATCTCTTTGAGTGAGCAGACACTGCGTGATATTGAAGATTATGCCGTTAAGCAGAACCTGACAACGCTGCGTAACCGTGTCAACGAACTGGGTGTGGCTGAGCCGCTGGTACAGCGCCAAGGTCGTAACCGTATCGTGGTTCAGTTGCCGGGTATTCAGGATGCGGCCGCCGCTAAACGTATCATTGGTAAAACCGCTAACCTTGAGTTCCGTCTAGAAGCAAAACCTGACACCTCTCGTGCGCTGACTGAGACCTACTCATTCCGTTCAGATGAGAACCGTAAAGCGAACCTTGAACGTGATGTCATCATTACCGGCTCTAGCGTCTCTAATGCGCAGTCGAACTTCGATGAGAACGGCATGCCTCAGGTATCAATCAGCCTTGATTCCAAAGGGGGACAGCTGATGAACCGCACGACGCGTGATGCTATTCAACGTCGCATGGCGGTTCTGTTTGTCGAGTTTAAAGCGCGTATGGTGACTGAGACGGTTGATGGTCAGCAGGTTGAAAAACGTGTGCCATACGTTGAGAAGAAGATCATCTCCCTTGCAACGATTCAGAGTGCGTTGGGCTCTAGTTTCCGTATTACCGGTCTAGATAACCCGCAAGAAGCGTCTGAGCTGGCGCTGTTGCTGCGCGCTGGTGCACTAGCAGCACCTATCTACTTCGTCGAAGAGCGTACCGTAGGTCCATCGATGGGTGCTGAAAACATCGAGCTTGGTTTGACGTCCGTTCAAATCGGTTTCGCTGTGGTGATGCTCTTTATGCTGGCTTACTACCGTGTATTTGGTTTAATCGCCAACATTGCATTGACACTTAACCTGGTGATGCTGGTGTCGGTTATGTCGATTCTATCGGCCACTCTGACCCTGCCGGGTATCGCGGGCATTGTTTTGACCGTCGGTATGGCGGTAGATGCCAACGTGCTGATCTTTGAGCGCATCAAAGAGGAGCTTAAAGTCGGCATGCCGGTGCAGTCAGCGATTCACTCCGGTTTTGCACGTGCCTTCACAACGATTTTGGATGCCAACGTCACGACATTGATCGCAGCGTTGATCCTATTTGCGATGGGTACGGGGCCGGTGAAAGGGTTCGCGATTACACTGTCAGTCGGTATTTTGACCTCAATGTTTACAGCCATCCTTGTGACTCGCCTGATGGTGAATCTGGTGTATGGCCGCAAACAACTTAAGTCGATCAAGCTGTAAGGGGGTCTAGAGATGTCAGAAGTTCACAAACTCTATAATTTCATGGGCCTACGCAAGGCCCTTGGTATCTTCTCGATCGTTTTGATGATCGCATCAGTCGCGTCATTAGCGGTTAACGGTCTTCGCTTTGGTCTCGACTTCACAGGCGGTAGCTTGGTTGAAGTGGGCTATGAAGAGTCAGCGGATCTGAACCTTATTCGTCAGCAGCTGTCGACGGCGGGTTATGAAGATGCCGTCGTGCAAAACTTTGGGTCTAGTACCGATGTGTTAATCCGCTTGGGTGAGACGCACGACCCTAAGTTGGGTGACAAAGTAGTTGAGGCGCTAAAAGCCGATGGTTCTGCTGTCGAGTTGCGTCGTAACGAGTATGTCGGTGCTCAGGTCGGTGAAGAGCTTCGCGAGCAGGGCGGCTTAGGCATGCTGCTGGCGCTCGCGATGATCATGGTCTACCTTGCTTTCCGTTTCCAATTTAAGTTCTCTCTTGGTGCTGTTCTGGCCTTGGTTCACGACGTGACCATCGTGCTCGGCTTCTTCTCGATCATGCAGTTGGATTTCGATCTAACGGTCTTGGCGGCGGTGCTTGCGGTGATCGGTTACTCGTTGAACGATACGATTGTTGTCTATGACCGTATCCGTGAAAACTTCCGCATCATG
The DNA here is from genome assembly GCF_013282935.1 of Marinobacterium sp. xm-d-579. NCBI lineage: Bacteria > Pseudomonadati > Pseudomonadota > Gammaproteobacteria > Oceanospirillales > Oceanospirillaceae > Marinobacterium > Marinobacterium sp. xm-d-579. Next base: position 102,034 of record NZ_WBYP01000001.1, on the reverse strand, counting down.
CGTAAAGGTGGTCCACTTGAGATAATGAACAGCTCGCTGTCGCAGACGTTGAGCCGTACATTGGTGACCTCTTTAACCACGGCGCTCGTATTGGTTGCGCTGTTGGTCTTCGGTGGTGAGACCATCCGTGGCTTTGCGATTGCGCTGCTGGCGGGTGTTGTGATTGGTACCTACTCTTCAATCTATGTCGCAGCGAATCTGCTTTTGGCACTCAAGATTACGAAGGAGGATCTGATTCCTCCGCCTAAAGAAGAGTCAGAAATAGACGAAATGCCCTAAGGTTAAAGCCGGCTCTTGATGCCGGCTTTTTTATTTCAGGTTAATATGACTGAAACACTATTATGGATTGGATGATTAATGAGTAAACAGTGGCGCGATAACGACCCCAACGCACAGGAAGAGGCGGGTAAATACGACCGACCTGTGCCCAGTCGAGACTACATTATTGAGTTTCTTCGAAAGTGGGGGGCTCCTATAAGCCATGCGCACCTTTGTGCCGAGCTAAAGCTCAGTCATCCTGATGATATTGAAGCGGTGCGTCGCCGTTTGATCGCAATGTGCCGTGATGGGCAGTTGATATCGGATCGTCGCAATCAATTCGGTTTGATCGAGAAGATGGATCTGATTCCTGGTCGTGTCATTGGTCACCGAGATGGCTTTGGCTTTGTTAAGCCCGATGCGGGCGGTGATGATCTGTTTATCAGTGCTCGCCAGATGAAACAGCTATTCGATGGCGACCGCGTTCTCGTTCAAGAGATCGGCTCTGATCATCGAGGCCGACCTGAAGGTAAAGTTATCGAGCTGCTAGAACGCCCTTTGAAAAAGGTCGTGGGACGTTTTGATGGGGAGAATGGCTTCGGTTCACTGATTCCAGAGAACCAACGCATTACCAATCAGATTGTGGTGATGCCGGATCCTGATAAAGATCTTAAATACGAAGATGGTCAGCTGATTGTTGTTGAGTTGGTTCAACAACCGGATAAGCGCCACCCTGCGCGCGCTAAAGTGGTTGAAGTGCTGGGTGATCACTTGGCGCCGGGGATGGAGATTCAAGTTGCCATTCATAACCACGACATTCCCAATGAATGGAATGCCGGCGTTCATCAAGAGATCGGTGATTTAACACCGGAAGTTCGGGAAGAGGACAAGACCAATCGTGTCGATCTGCGTGATCTTCCGTTTGTTACGATTGATGGTGAAGATGCTCGCGATTTTGATGATGCTGTATACGCTGAGAAGAAGCGTATGGGTGGCTGGCGCCTATGGGTTGCAATTGCCGATGTCTCTTACTACGTTAAACCGAACAGCGAGCTGGATAAAGAGGCGGTTAAACGTGGTAACTCTGTCTACTTTCCAGAGTATGTTGTGCCGATGCTGCCTGAGCTGTTATCCAACGGACTCTGTTCGCTGAATCCCAACGTTGATCGTTTGGCGATGGTTTGTAAGCTCAATATTAAACGAGATGGATCTATCGGTGATGCAGAGTTTTTTGAAGGGATCATAAACTCTAAAGCCCGTCTGACCTACACCAAAGTGGGTGCTATGTTGGATCGTGATGATGATTCTGCTGACGCTGAGTTGTGGCGTGATCAATACAAACAAGTGCTACCTCATCTTCAGACGCTTCATGGGTTGTTCCACCGGCTTCGTGAAGCGCGCGATGATCGGGGTGCGATCGATTTCGATACCACCGAAACACGCATCGTCTTTAGTGATGAGCGTAAGATTCAGAACATAGTACCCGTGACACGTAATGATGCGCATAAGCTCATCGAAGAGTGTATGTTGGCTGCCAATGTGGCAACGGCTAAGTTCCTAGCGAAGCGTAAAAAGCCTGCGATCTACCGTATCCATGACGGCCCTAAAGAGCAGCGTCTGGAAAACCTGCGTGCCTTTTTGGGGGAGTTGGGTCTGGCGTTGCCGGGCGGTGATTCACCGGAGCCTAAGGACTATCTAAAACTGGCGTCGGCGATCGAAAATCGCCCAGATCGACACATTATCCAAACCATGATGCTTCGCTCGATGCAGCAGGCTGTGTATAGCCCTGATAATCATGGTCACTTTGGTTTGGCGTATGAGGAGTACACTCACTTTACCTCACCGATTCGACGTTACCCTGACCTGCTTGTCCACCGTATGATTCGATCAGCGATTCACGAAGATAAGAAGATTAAAGGGGTAGCGAGACCGGATGGTTTTGTACGCAACCCAAGCTTTGTCATGAACTACAGTGCAGAGCAGATGCTGCAATTCGGTGAACACTGCTCGATGACCGAGCGTCGTGCCGATGAGGCGACTCGTGACGTGATCTCTTGGCTGAAGTGTGAGTACATGCAGAGCCAGATTGGTGAAGAGTTCACTGGCGTTGTCTCTGCGGTAACAGGCTTTGGTGTGTTTGTTGAGTTGGATGATCTTTTTGTCGATGGTCTCGTTCATATCACCAGTCTACCAAGTGATTACTACCAGTTCGAAGCGGGCAAGCAGCGTTTGATCGGCGAACGTACAAGACGCGTCTTTAAGCTAGGCGATCGATTAGGCGTGCGCGTTGCACAGGTCAATCTGGATGAGCGCAAGATTGATTTCGAACTGCTCGATTCAGAGAAAAATAAACCGACGAAAAAACCATCAGTCCGAGAGCGTTTGGCCATGGGGCTGTTTGATCAGAAAGGTAAGGGCGGTGCTAAATCAGGTGCGCGCGGAAAGGGTTCAGGCTCTGGGCGTTCAAGCGGTGGTCGTTCAGGCGGCGGCTCTGGTGAAAAGTTTGGCGGTAAGACAGCCAGCAAAAGCCGTGGAGCAAAAAAGAGCGGCGCGTCTAAGCGCAAGCGCTCTTAACTGGGTATAATCGCATACAGCTTTCTTTGACTCGAGTAAGAGAATGAACGAACTGATTTTGTTGACCTTGTCTGGTTCCGATAAACCGGGCGTCACCGCGGGTATTACTACGATTTTGGCTAAATACGATGTTGAGGTTCTAGACATCGGTCAAGCAGTCATTCACAACACCCTATCCCTAGGTTTACTGTTAAAAGTACCTCATGAGGCTGAATCTTCACCGCTGCTGCGTGATCTGCTGTTCAAAGCGCACGAGATGAACATGGTGCCGCGCTTTGAACCGGTCACTCTAGAAGAGTACCAAAGCTGGGTCGGTGCACAGGGTAAGTCACGTCATATCATCACTCTGCTAGCGCGACGCATTTCGGCTGAGCATATCGCCAAAGTAACTGAGGTGGCTGCGCGCTACGATCTTAATATCGATAACATCTCACGCCTATCTGGCCGCGTCTCGATTGAAGAGGTTGAAGAGGAGAGCAGTAAAGCCTGTGTCGAGTTCTCTGTCCGTGATATGTCTGCGGATGAAGCTGAAGTGCGTGCGACTCTGCTAACTTTGGCATCAGAGCTGGGCGTAGATATCGCCTTTCAGCGTGACGACATCTATCGTCGTAACCGTCGTCTGGTGGTGTTCGATATGGACTCGACCCTCATTGAAGCTGAAGTCATCGATGAGCTGGCCAAAGAGGCTGGTGTCGGCGAGCAAGTTTCAGAGATTACCGAAGCAGCTATGCGCGGTGAGATCGACTTTAATGAGAGCTTTAAGCGTCGTGTGGCATTGCTAGAGGGTTTGGATGAGTCAGTCCTTGAAGGCATCGCTCAGCGCCTGAAAATGACTGAAGGAGCCGAGCAGTTGATGTCACAGCTTAAACGCACTGGATATAAGACCGCGATCCTTTCAGGTGGCTTTACCTATTTTGCCAAGTTCCTGCAGAAGCGTTTAGGTTTTGATTACATTCACGCCAATGAGCTCGACATCCAAGATGGCAAAGTGACCGGTAAAGTGGTCGGTACGGTAGTCAATGGTGAGCGTAAAGCGGAGCTGCTGCGTGAGATTGCTGCCAAAGAGGGTGTCTCTCTAGAACAGACCATCGCAGTGGGGGATGGTGCAAACGACCTGCCAATGCTCTCTATCGCGGGCTTGGGTATTGCATTTAGAGCTAAACCTCTAGTGCGCGAGAATGCTAAGCAGTCGATCAGCACCCTGGGCCTAGATGGCATTCTCTACCTGATTGGATTCCGCGATCGGGATGTGTGATTGAGCGTCTGAATCAAAAAACCTCGCTTCGGCGAGGTTTTTTGTTGAAGCATCTCTTAAAGAGGTCGCGATCAATACCCAGAAAATCGCCTCATCTGCGATAAGGCTCCAACAATGCTAAAGTCACTAGTGTTTAGTTTTAACTGTTGGAGCGTCCTTGAAAAGGTCGCGATCAATACCTAGAAAATCGCCTCATCTGCGATAAGGCTCCAACAATGCTAAAGTCATTAGTGTTTAGTTTTAACTGTTGGAGCGTCCTTGAAAAGGTCGCGATGGAAATATGAGATTGATGTGGTGATGAAGCAGTATTACTCAAAAAAATGGCAGGGGTAGCAGGACTCGAACCTGCGCATGGGAGGATCAAAACCTCCTGCCTTACCACTTGGCTATACCCCTAGAATGGTGGCAATGACGGGATTCGAACCTGTGACCCACGCATTATGAATGCGTTGCTCTAACCAACTGAGCTACATTGCCATGCTTGAAAGACTTAGATGGCAGGGGTAGCAGGACTCGAACCTGCGCATGGGAGGATCAAAACCTCCTGCCTTACCACTTGGCTATACCCCTAGATGGTGGCAATGACGGGATTCGAACCTGTGACCCACGCATTATGAATGCGTTGCTCTAACCAACTGAGCTACATTGCCATCTTTCAAGGCCGCGAATTATTCCTTCTATAGGCTTCTATGTCAATAGAATCTAAGGGAAAAACCCCAAATCGGCCTGATAAAATTGTGAATCGATCAATCGCTGATCAATTCACAAATTTTCGTTTTAAACGTTGAAACGGAAGTGGATAACGTCGCCATCTTTGACGATGTAATCTTTACCTTCTAGGCGAGCTTTACCCGCCTCTTTAGCGCCTTTTTCACCCTTATATTCGATGAAATCATCGTAGCTGATCGTCTCAGCGCGGATGAAGCCTTTTTCGAAATCGGTGTGGATGACGCCTGCAGCCTGTGGCGCGGTAGCGCCGATCTTGACGGTCCAAGCGCGGACCTCTTTAACACCGGCTGTGAAGTAGGTTTGCAGACCCAGTAGCTGGTAACCAGCGCGAATCACACGATCCAAGCCGGGCTCTTCCATGCCCATGTCTTGTAGAAACTCAAGGCGCTCGTCATCTTCCAGTTCAGAGATTTCAGACTCTAGCTTGTTACAGATCGCAACGACTTCAGCGTTCTCATTAGCGGCAAATTCACGAACCGCATCTAGATGAGGGTTATCTTCAAAGCCCTCTTCAGAGACGTTAGCGATGTACATAGTCGGTTTAGTCGTCAGTAGGTGGAATCCCTTCGTTAGCTTCTGCTCGTCGTCAGAGAGCTCTAGGGAGCGAACTGGCTGACCTTCTGATAGGTGAGGGATCAGTTTTTCCAGCAGGGCTTTCTGTGCCACTGCCTCTTTGTCACCGCCTTTAGCTGAACGTTGCACACGCTGTAGCTGCTTCTCACAGGACTCTAGATCTGACAGAGCCAACTCAAGGTTGATTGTCTCAATGTCTTCTAGTGGGTGGATGCGGTTAGCGACGTGGATGACGTTCTCATCTTCGAAACAGCGAACCACGTGTGCAATGGCATCCGTTTCACGAATGTTAGCAAGGAATTTGTTACCAAGACCTTCGCCTTTAGAGGCGCCTGCTACCAAGCCTGCAATGTCAACAAACTCCATCGTGGTTGGCAAGATGCGCTCTGGGTTTACGATCTCCGCCAGTGCGTTTAGGCGTGGATCTGGCATAGGCACGATGCCTGAGTTCGGCTCGATTGTACAGAATGGGAAGTTCTCTGCATCGATACCCGCTTTAGTAAGCGCGTTAAAGAGCGTTGATTTGCCGACGTTTGGTAGGCCGACGATGCCACATTTAAATCCCATGATACTGTCCTATTTCGCTGATGCGTTAAAACTGTGAAGTGTGTTCATTGCTTTTGCATGATCCCCTGAGACAATCATCGGGATGTATCTCAACGTTTCATCAATCGCCTGTTGGGTAGAGTCGCGTTCAGCAATCGGTGCTTTGCGCAGAACAAATCCTGCAACTTGTTGAGCGCTGCCAGGATGTCCAATACCTAAACGGAGGCGGTAAAAATCTTTGTTATTGCCCATGCTGGCAATAATGTCGCGTAAACCATTGTGTCCACCGTGACCGCCGCCTTTTTTTAGACGTGATACACCCGGTGGTAGATCCAGCTCATCGTGAGCGACCAAAATGGATTGAACGGGAATCTTGAAAAAGTTCGCAAGTGCTGCAACGGCTTTGCCAGACCGATTCATAAAGGTCGTGGGGACCAATAGATGAACGGGTTGTCCGTTGATTAAGATCTTGCTGTAGAGCCCAAAGTAGTTCTTGTTGGGCAGAAGAGGTGAACTGTGTTGAGCAGCGAGCTGCTCAACCAGTTCTGCACCAGCGTTATGGCGTGTTTCGTGGTACTCAGCACCTGGGTTGCCTAGTCCGACAATGAGGCTGATACCTTCCATAAGCTGGCGCGTATTAGGCTATTAGCCTGCTACTTTAGCACCGCGTGGTGAGTAACAGTAACCGATGCCTTGGTCGTGGTCTTCGCCGCGACGTAGAGCAACGATTTCAACACCTTCTGGCAGAGCGATGTCTGAAAGGTGAGCAATCTGACCAGTCTGGATCTGAGAAAGGTCACAAGATACTGACTCAGGAAGGTCTTTAGCTAGACAAGTTACTTCTACAACAGCTGTTTCTGCAGCGAATTTAGCAGATGCTTTAGCAGCCGCTGATTTTTCGAAGTTAACGAACTGAAGTGGTACGCGGATCTTGATGCGCTGGTTGTCATCGATGCGCTGGAAGTCAGCGTGAAGAACAACAGGCTTCGCTGGGTGACGCTGTAGATCTTTGATGATTACAACAGTCTTAGTACCGTCTAGGTCTAGCGCGATTGGCGATGAGTAGAACGCATCGTTTTGCAGTGCTTTACTTAGTTCGTTTGCGCTTAGGCTGATGCTCTGTGGCTCAGCTGAACCGTAAACGATTGCTGGTACTTGGCCGGCGCGACGCAGGCGGCGGCTCGCACCTTTCCCCTGATCTTCGCGGGCAGTTACATTTAGAGTGAAGTTAGACATTTTATATACCTATATAAATTTAAAAACTGCAGGGACCCGCGACCAGATCTCTACAGCTTTGTTTGCCCCGAAGGGCGTTTAGTGAGCCGAAGCTCTTAAAATCAGCTGTTCTTAACGGAACATCGCGCTGATTGATTCTTCGTTGCAGACACGGCGTACCGCTTCTGCCAACATGGGTGCCAGTGAAAGTTGGCGAATTTTGCTACAACCTTTCGCGGCTTCGCTTAGTGGGATGCTGTCAGTTACAACCATCTCATCAAGCTGAGAATTTGCAATGTTATCAATGGCTGGGCCAGAGAAAACCGGGTGTGTGATGTAAGAGACAACGCGTTTCGCGCCTTTCTCTTTCAATGCAGCAGCTGCTTTACACAGCGTACCTGCTGTATCACACATGTCATCAACAAGAATACAAGTACGACCTTCAACGTCACCGATCAGATTCATAACCTGTGATTCATTCGCACGCTCACGACGCTTATCGATAATCGCAAGATCCGTATCAAGCTGTTTAGCGACTGCGCGAGCACGAACAACACCACCGATGTCTGGTGATACAACCACAACATCGTCATAGTTCTGGTCGTTAATGTCGTCTAGAAGAACAGGTGAGCCGTAGACGTTATCAACAGGGATGTCGAAGAAGCCCTGGATCTGGTCTGCGTGCAGATCTACGGTCAAAACGCGGTCAACGCCTACGTTGGTTAGCATGGTTGCCACAACTTTAGCGCTGATTGGTACACGCGCTGAACGCGGACGACGATCCTGACGAGCGTAACCGAAGTAAGGAATTACCGCTGTGATACGTGTTGCTGACGCACGACGGATAGCATCAATGAAGACCATAAGCTCCATTAGGTTGTCGTTTGTCGGTGCGCAGGTCGACTGCACGATGAAAACGTCTTTACCGCGAACGTTCTCTTGAATCTCTACACTTACTTCACCATCGCTGAAGCGGGATACTGTCGCTTGGCCAAGATCCAAATCTAGGCGCTCTGCTACACGTTCTGCCAATGCTGGGTTTGCATTGCCAGTAAATACCATCATCTTAGACACGTCGTAGTCCTGCTCTTTGTCAAAAGAAATGTATGATGAAGTCGTTTGTTGAGGATCTGTCATCGTAATTAATGGCAGGGGTAGCAGGACTCGAACCTACGAATGCTGGAATCAGAATCCAGTGCCTTACCAACTTGGCTATACCCCTAGCGCTCTCCAGTGGTTTCCCACTAAATTTAAGAGGCGCATATTTTAAATTAGAGGCGCTATAAATCAACCCCTGTTGACTGTTTTTTACACAGAATCAGTGTGGGAATTGCCAGTTGGAGATGATTAACGTGACATCCAGTTGAGTGTGACTCATTTTGAGCTTGCGCGGTGCTGTCTTGCCACTACTGAGTGTCGTTTGTGCGAGCGTACTGATCTGCCAGTCGTTTTGCAGAAATTGCCCAGGCTCTTTTGCAACGAAGGGTTGTCTTGGATCGGGTCTGCCTTGAATCCAGTAGAGGGCATGATTTACTGGAAGTTGCCAGCCCAATAACTCCTGCATCAAGGCTTCGGCTGAATCTGCTACGTAGCTCTGTTGATCGTCCGTTTCGAGCTTTGCAAAACGATCATTGCCGGTCAGTCTCATGACCTGGCGGCCAAAGGGGTCGATCAGCGCTAGGTCAAACGTCTGTTGGTTTTGGGTCCAGTTAAAGCGGGCGCTTTCGCTGATCTGATCTCCGCGTACACCGAGTTTTCCGCTCACACTAAAGGAGAGGTGAACGGGTTCAGTCAGCGGTTGCACAGGAATAGGTTTAGGTTTTGTTATGCACCCGCTTAGATACGCGATTGAGCTGATCAGTATAAAAAGTTTTACAAGCTGTTTAGCCACTGCTCGGCCTCAAGGGTATGACGGTTTTCAGGGTGATCTTGAAGCAGAGTGTCCAGTAATGTCTTGGCTTCGTCAATCCGTTCCAATTTGGCCAGCACCTGAATGTAGTGTTTAGCGACCTCTGGGTCGGGAAAGGCCTTAAAGGCTTGTTCGATGTAGATCAGAGCTTCTTGATAGTTATTTGATAGATAAAACGCCCACCCCATAGAGTCGATGACTGCTGGATCGTCCGGGGTTGACTGGTAAGCCTCTTTAATCAGGTTAAATGCCCTCTCAAAATCGTCTGAATAGAGCAGCATTGAGTAGCCTAGAGCATTCTTAAGGCTTGGGTTCTCTTCATCCAATGAGAGTGCTAGTTCAAGGTTGATCAGCATCTGCTCAGGATCGATCGGTTCAAAAGCGATCGCTTTCGCATAAATGAGCGAGTTGGCTTGTGGAACAATTTTTAGCTGTTCGTCGATCAGATCGATCGCCTCTTGGTTGCGTTGTTGATCGAGTAACCATTCGGCGGCGATGCGGGTCAAAGGCTCTATACGTTCTGGATCTTGTTTGATGAGCGTCGCTAGGCGCACCTCTAACTCACTGCTAGATGTTGCTGGATCAATGAGCTCTAAGGTTCTTGCAAAAGCGTTTAGTAGATTGTCACCTGATTTAACCTTGCCGTAAGCGTTCAGAGCCGCTTCGGTGTTGCCACGCTGTTGCTCGATGGCTCCTTTGTAGAGGTAGATATCGCTGTTCTCTGGATCCATGGCAATCAGGCGGTCTATCCAACGCTCAGCCGGGTCGAGCAATTCGTTTTCCAGCAGTAGCAGTGCGTAGTAGTAGATCAGTTGTGGATCTTCATTACTCTCGTTGATGGCCGACTCAACTAGGTTAGGGACTTGATCTGGGCTCTCTATTAGAAGCAGTCGAATTTGGAAAGCCTGAAGCTCTCTGTGGTCTGTATGCTCTATTAGTGCAGGCTGCATGAGATCCAGTGCGCGTGGGATCTCTTCAAGGTCGATGCCAATGATGCGTGCCTTATCCAAAGTTAGATCGGCATTATTAGGATCAATGGCCAGCCCCTGATCAAGTAGATCAATGGCCTTGTTGGGTTGCTGAAGTGAGCGTTGGATGCGCGCTTGAAGCAGAATATTGGATAGCTTTTGTTGTTGCTCTGGCCCTAGATGCTGAAGGAGATCGAACAGTGCATTGAGTTCCGTGGGTTGTAAGGTTGCACGGTGGCTTTCGATCAGGCCATAAGTCTCAGCACTAAATTCGGAACGGCTTGCTAGGAGCTCCAACGCTTGATCGATTTTGCCCTCTTGAAAGTAGAGGTTAAGCAAAATTTGAAAGGGTAAGGCTTTGTTTGGATCGAGCGTTTGCCATAGTGTTGCCGACTGCTCGACAAGCTCTGCATCACGCATGAATTGTGAAATGCGAGTAGCGCGTTCAGCCAGTTCAGGGCTTTGCGAGAGTTGTGCTTGCTTGTAAAAAAGTGCTTGGGATTGAGCAAAGTCCCGATTCTGACCATAGAGCTCAGCGCTGATCAAATCTAGCAAAGACTCTTGGTTAAGTTCGCCCGGTGTATAGATGGTAGTCGAGTCGGCGCTTTTAAGTTCTGCCTGCTCTGAAGGGCTGTTTGGTTTTGTAGGAGTACAACCCGCTAGAAGAGCCGAAAGGGCCAATGCACTGAATAATGTCGATCTCAAATCTCAACTCCTAGGTTACCAATCTCATCACTATAGAAAACCGATCGGGTGTTGTCATGTGTATAAGCTGCAAAACAGAACAAAAACAGTGGTCTAGGTCTTATTAGACTAGTCTTTACCGTGTATTATTAGCGACCTGTAATATTTAGGTACAAAAGGGATTCATGTCTTTACTCGCTTTAGGGATTAACCATAAAACCGCTCCGGTTGAGATCAGGGAGCGTGTCTCCTTTGCGCCCGAGTCTTTGGTTGACGCTGTAAAGCAAGCCTGTGAAGAGGCCGCACTTGAAGAGGTGGCTATACTCTCTACCTGTAACCGTACTGAGTTGTACTGCCGTTTAGAGGGTGATGGATCAGATCAGTTGCTCAACTGGTTGGCTAGCTATCACCAGGTCGATAAGTCACAACTCGCCAACTGTATCTATGAGCACTGGGATTTAGGTGCTGCACGTCACATGATGCGTGTCGCATCGGGTTTGGACTCCTTAGTGTTGGGCGAACCTCAAATCCTTGGGCAGTTGAAAGACTCATACTCTGTTTCGCAAGAGGCGGGACGAGCGCATGCAGAGTTAGGTCGACTCTTTAGACAGACTTTTTCTGTGGCCAAACAGGTTCGAACCGAGACCAGTATTGGACAGAACCCAGTCTCTGTTGCCTATGCGTCGGTCAGCTTGGCGCAGCACATTTTTGCCGATTTGGCGGATAGCCGAGCGCTACTGATTGGTGCCGGTGAAACCATCGAGCTGGTGGCTCGACACCTGAAAAATGCTGGAATCAAATCGATTACCATCGCGAACCGAACGCTATCACGTGCTCTGGCATTGGCTGATGAGGTAGATGGTAAAGCGGTTGAGTTTGCCTCTATCCCTGATGAGCTTCCTAACGCGGATATCGTGATTACCTCTACGGCATCGCAGTTGCCTATTTTGGGTAAAGGCAGTGTTGAGCGCGCGCTCAAGGTTCGTCGTCACCGCCCTATGTTTATGGTGGATATTGCCGTTCCTCGTGACATCGAAGCCGAGGTGGGCGATCTTGAAGATGTGTATCTTTACACCGTCGATGATCTGACGGAGGTTATCGAAGAGAATCAGCGCTCACGTCAGGAGGCCGCACAAGAGGCCGAGGCGATCATTGAACAAGGTGCTGAACTTTTCATGCGTCAATTGCGTGAGCTAGATGCCGTCGATACATTGACTGCTCTTCGACAACAGCAGATGAGCATAGCCGATGAAGAGCTAGAGAAAGCACTGTCGCAACTGCAAAATGGAAAGTCGCCTGAAGAGGTGCTCAAGCGTCTAGCGAATGGTTTAACCAACAAGTTTTTACACGAGCCAAGTGTGCAGTTGCGCAAAGCGTCTGCCGAGGGTCGTGACGATCTGCAGCGATCGGTTCAAGAGCTGTTTCAACTCAATCCGCAATCGAAAGATTAGCGCCGGAAATTTAAGATGAAAGAATCCATACGTCAGCGACTGGAGTCGTTGGTTGATCGTTTTGAAGAGCTGTCTGCTCTGCTGAGCGATCCGAGTGTTATTAGCAATCAAGATCAGTTCCGTGATTACTCACGTGAATATTCCGATTTAGAGCCCATCGTCGCCACGTTTAATCAGTGGAATCAGGCAAAAGAGGATCAAGAGACCGCGCTTCTGATGATGGAAGAGGACGACGCTGATCTAAAAGAGATGGCGCAAGAGGAGTTTAAAGAGGCGAAAGCCTTAGAAGAGCAGCTTGATGCCGATCTGCAAATTTTGATGCTGCCAAAAGACCCTAATGATGGTCGTAACGTCTTTCTTGAAATTCGAGCGGGAACCGGTGGTGATGAGGCGGCTATTTTTGCCGGTGATCTGTTCCGAATGTACTCACGCTATGCCGAGAAGATCGGTTGGCGGGTAGAGGTCATCAGTGCGAATGAAGGTGAGCACGGCGGTTACAAAGAGATCATCACTCGTGTTATCGGCGATGCCGTTTACTCTCGACTGAAGTTCGAATCGGGTGCGCACCGTGTACAACGTGTACCTGAAACCGAATCCCAAGGACGCATCCACACGTCGGCCTGTACCGTTGCCGTTATGCCTGAGATGGATGAGTCGGCAGAGATCGATATCAACAAAGCGGACCTGCGTGTTGATACCTTCCGTGCGTCCGGTGCCGGTGGTCAGCACGTCAACAAAACAGATTCCGCAATCCGTATTACGCACATCCCAACAGGTGTAGTGGTTGAGTGTCAGGAGGAGCGTTCGCAGCACAAAAACCGTGCTAAAGCGATGGCACTGCTCGCCTCACGTCTGCAGCAGGCAGAGATCGATAAGGTGCAAGCGGAACAGGCCAGTGCCCGTAAAAGCTTGGTTGGATCGGGCGATCGTTCAGAACGTATTCGTACCTACAACTACCCTCAGGGTCGTCTAACCGATCACCGTATCAACCTGACCCTCTACAAGCTAAATGAGGTGATGCAGGGTGATATGGATGAGGTTCTCAATACGCTAATGCAGGAGTATCAGGCAGAGCAGCTAACGGCACTGTCTGACGATTAATCGATGCGCATCGACGAGGCCTTAGCGAAATCGGCAGAGCTGAAATCAGACTCTGCCCGCGTCGATGTCGAGCATCTTCTCTGCTTTGTCCTTCAAAAAGAGCCCAGTTATCTTAGAACTTGGCCGGAAAAAGAGCTGACAGTCGATCAGCTTAGTCAGTTTGATTCACTCTTAGTCGAACGATCACAGGGCGTTCCCGTCGCTCACTTAACGGGGCGACGTGGTTTTTGGTCTTTTGATCTAGAAGTCAATCAACACACGTTAATCCCTCGTCCTGATACCGAAACTTTGGTTGAGTGGGCACTTGAGTTGCCTCTCAATTCGAAAGCATCGGTAGTCGACTTAGGAACAGGAACAGGTGCTATCGCCATCGCGTTGGCGATGGAAAACCCTGCATGGCAAGTGAGTGCTGTGGAGTTCGTTGAAGAGGCCGCTGAGTTGGCAAGACGAAACTCAGTTCGTTTAGGAGCCTCTAATTTAACAGTAGTATCCGGTTCTTGGTTTGAACCTTTGGCCGGTCAATACGATTTAATCGTTTCAAATCCACCCTATATTGATCCTAAAGATACTCATTTAGAGGAGGGTGATGTCCGCTTTGAGCCCCTAACGGCACTGACTGCCGAGGATGAAGGGCTTGCCGATCTCTTCTATATTATTGAGACAGCTCCAGCCTATTTGAAGGGTGATGGTTGGCTGCTATTAGAGCATGGCTATGATCAAGCGGGGCAGGTGGTTAATAAACTTAAACAGGTTGGGTTTGAAGAGGTTGAAACGCGGCAAGATTATGGGGGTAATCCCAGAATTACCGGTGGTTGTTGGAGAGTCTGATGTTAAATGATGAACAGTTATTGCAATACAGCCGACACCTTTTGTTGCCGGAAGTCGATGCGGCCGGTCAAGAGGCTTGGTTAAACGCCAAAGTGTTGATTGTTGGCTTGGGTGGATTAGGCAGCCCAGTTGCGCTCTATTTAGCTTCGGCAGGTGTGGGTGATTTGGTACTGGCGGATGATGATCGTGTCGAGCTAAGTAATCTTCAACGTCAGGTGATCCATACGCATCAACGATTGGGTGAGTTTAAAGTGGAGTCGGCTCAAGCTCAGATAGCCGCTATCAATCCCAATACCCAGGTCAGCGTTATTACAGAGCGATTAGACGGTGAGTTGTTGCAACGCACCGTCAGCAGTGTGGATCTGGTCGTTGATTGTACCGATAACTTCCAAACCCGCCATGCCCTAAATCGAGTCTGTTTTGAGGCTAGTAAGCCGCTGGTCTCAGGTGCAGCGATTCGTTTTGAAGGGCAGGTCAGTGTTTATGATCCCCGCCACCCTGAAACCCCTTGCTATCAGTGCCTCTATCCTGCGGATGCCAATGTTGATCAAAACTGTTCAACCTCTGGCGTGTTTGCGCCTCTTGTTGGTATGGTCGGTACGATTCAAGCAGCGGAAGCACTTAAGGTGTTGGCTAATATCGGCGAGGTTTTAGAAGGGCGGTTGCTGCTTATTGATGCCAAGACGATGCAATTTCAAACGTTGAAGTTATCTAAGCGAGCAACTTGTGAGGTCTGTGGTTAAATCTTAGTGGGATTTAAAGCCAACTGTCTCTCAATGTTTTGTCAGCTACAATGCGGCTGGCGTAGCTTTGAAAGGTTTCAGAGGCTTCTGTTAACTGTTGCTCGTTCAGTCTGACACCGGACTCAATCAAAAACTTCATCAGCTCTCTATCTTCATTTTTAATTGCGAACACAATCGCTTCAGTCGCACCGTTGAGGTCACAGCCATGTTGTGACACTAGGCTGAGCAGGGCCATTCGATCACTCTCCCTATTGTTTACAATAAACCTACTCAGCTGATTGATTTGCTGGTTGGAGATGCGATTTAACCCCTCTCTTAGTAACACTCTTAGGGTCTTGATCGGCTGTTCAGTGGTGCAGGCTAATAGCCCGTAATTGAGCAATTTTTCAGTATCAGAGATCTGCAGCTTCTGCAGAAGTGACTCTAGATAGTCAGGTGCGGACTCGTGAATCGCCGCTTCAATGAGCTGTGTGGATGCAGCTGATAGATCAGCAGGGTCGACTCTGTTTAGGATCTCCCTAAAGCCTTTGAGATCCTCTTTGAGAAGAGCCTTTTTGAGTTTATCGATGTTTGATTTAAACAACTTACTCAGCATTGATGCCAAACATCCAAGAGTCCATGGCGATAGCGCTGTGTCGGACTTCGTCGTTCATATGTTTCAGATTGACCCACTCATCACCGGCCGCACCCAGTGCAAAGTAGAGCGGGATAAGGTGTTCATCAGTGGGGTGGGCGGCTTGTGCATAAGGGGCCACTGAACGGTAGTTCAGTAGAGTGGCCAGTTCACGTTTTTCCAGTCGAGTTTTTAGCCAGTCGGTAAACATGCTTACGTACTCAGGCTGCCCAGGTTGGCGAACATCTCTTAGATTGTGGGTTGTGCTGCCGGATCCAATGACGAGCACTCCCTCTTGTCTTAAGGAACGCAGTGCATACCCCATCTTGTAGAGTGATTCAGGCGTGCTCGTTCTTGGCATCGAGAGTGCTACAACCGGAACATCTGCGTCTGGATAGAGATGTCTAAGCGGGGCCCAGACTCCGTGATCTAAGCCGCGTTGTGCATCCAACTCCACTTCATAACCGGCAAAGGTGAGTAGTGACTGGGCATAAATCGCCAACTCTAAATCCCCTTTGGCAGGGTATTGAATGGCAAACAGCTCATCAGGGAAACCGTAAAAGTCATGAATGGTTTCAGGCTGGAGTGATGAGGTCAGTTTAATCCCGCCAGTAAACCAGTGTGGCGACATGATGAGTATCGCTTTGGGTTGCGGGTATTTTGCTAGCTCATCAAGGCGCTGTTGTTCAGATTCCCCGAACACTAATGCATCAAGCGGTGAGCCGTGGCTCAAATAGAAAGAGGGTAGTGCTTGTTTCATCAGTCGTTTGGATCCAGTCCCGTTGTCTTACGGCGCATCATTGGTGCATTGCCATCGCCTAATGCAGCAGCTGCTGGTTGACGACGCTTGCCGATATCCTTCTTATCGCGAGCGCGCTGTTTAACCTTAGGCTTATCGCTGCTCTTACGTTTATCAGACTCTTTGCGCTTTTTAGTACCCGCTGCGCGGCCGTTCTTACGAACTTTTTCAGGCCCCTTGTAGTGACCTTTCAGTCCCGCAATGGATCGCATCTCAAACGTCACTTTAAGGTAGCGCTGGATGGTCGCGGATAGGTTCCACTCGTTCGACATGATCAGGTTGATAGCCAAGCCTTTGCGACCCTGTCGACCACTGCGGCCGATACGGTGAACGTACTCATCACCCTTACGCGCCATATCAAAGTTGATGACGAGGTCGACACCTTCAATGTCCAATCCACGTGCTGCAACATCGGTTGCGATTAGGTGGTTGATGCGGCCATCTCTGAATAGCTGCAGAATACGCTTACGCTCGGGCTGCTCCATCTCGCCATGAAGAATGCCAATGCGACGACCTTCACGTTGTAATTTAGTACCAAGCTGCTCTGCAAAGGCACGGGTATTACAGAAGATAATCCCTTTCTCATGCTCTTCGTTATCTAGCAGCCAAAGTAGTATCTTCTCTTTGTGACCAGGGTGATCAGCTAGGATCATCTGCTGTGTGATCGTCTCAACAGCATCTTGTGCAGTCGCAAGCTGCAATCGAACTGGCTCTTTAAGACCAACATTGATGAGGCTTTGCAGTTTGCTGTGGTTGAGCGTTGCAGAGAGCAGAAGCGTCTGACGCTGTGCAGGGCAGGCATCAATAATAAAGCTCATCTCATCTTTAAAGCCCATGTCGAGCATGCGATCGGCTTCATCAAGAACAAGGTACTCAAGATCATCAAAATCGAGGGTGTTGCGCTCAAGGTGCTCTTTCAAACGACCTGGTGTGCCTACTAAAATTTCTGGGTTTTTACGTAGACGAGCGACCTGGTTTGACCAGTTTTCACCGCCACACACGCTCTGAACCTGAATTTGTGTAAATGCCGCTAGCTCTGCACACATGTTTTCGACCTGTTCAGCCAGCTCTCGTGTAGGGGTCAGAATCAGTCCGCGTGTGCCCGAGCGAGGTTTAGGCGTGTCGAGCAGCTTTTGTAGCAGTGGCACAACAAAAGCGAGTGTTTTACCGCTGCCTGTTTCTGCACCAACCAGAAGGTCTTTACCTTCTAACGCGACAGGGATGCTCTCCTGTTGCACTGGGGTGGGTTGAGTAATGCCCATTTGGTCGATCGCTTTTAAGATACGATCACTGATATCGAGTTCGCTAAACACGCAAAGTTCCTACATAAATGAATGGCGCGATTCTATCAGATTAGGCAACAGGGCTCTCTATTTATTGTTGCTATAGGTTTTAAATATGAAGTGATTAGTTTTAATTAATTTTATTAAAATATCTATTTCTCATATTCTAAATCTATCGAAACGAACGAGCTTTACATAAAAGGAGTCAAGCCATGATGAATCGAGAAGGACAAACAGTCCCACAGGTTACATTTCCAATTCGTGAAAGTAACGAGTGGGCTAAAGTCACTACAGATGATCTTTTCAAGGGTAAAACGGTCATTGTGTTTGCATTACCCGGAGCATTTACACCGACCTGTTCAAGCACCCATTTGCCTCGCTATAACGAATTGGCTCCTGTCTTCGCCAAAGAGGGTGTGGATAGCATCATCTGCCTATCAGTGAATGATCCATTTGTGATGGATGCCTGGGCTGGTGATCAGGGTGCAGAGAATATCTACATGCTTCCTGATGGTAATGGCGAGTTTACCGACGGCATGGGTATGTTGGTTGATAAAGCGGATCTTGGCTTTGGTAAGCGCAGCTGGCGCTACTCGATGCTGGTTAAAGATGGCGTCATTGAGAAGATGTTCATCGAACCGGATGTGCCAGGTGACCCATTCCAAGTGTCCGATGCCGACACAATGTTGAACTACATCAACGCCAATGCGGAGCAGCCTAAACGCGTCACTGTGTTTACCAAACCAGGATGCCCGCACTGTACGCGTGCTAAGAAAGCATTGAGTGAGGCTGGTTTCAGCTACGAAGAGATCAACCTAGGTGCGAAAGGACTAAGTTACTCGACACTAGCCGCTGTAACTGGTCAGGGAACAACACCGCAGGTATTCATTGATGGTCAGCGAGTCGGTGGAGCTGACGATCTAGAGGCTTGGTTGGCTAATCGTTAACTGTCTTACTCTTTGCTAGCCACTCAGCTCATCAGAGCTGAGTGGCTGTTTTTTATGAGGAGAGTCCCAACTCCAACTCAGCCCCTTCAACCTGTTGCTCGATAGAGAGTGCGTTGTTGTAGAAAACTCTTAAGAATCGATCATGCTGCGTTTTTTCTACGATGCATGCCTGTTTAGCAGCTACAGCAGGGTTTGTGGTTTTGGAGATAAAGTGAATATCTCCAAAGGCGTAAGGCAGTGCGGTTCCACAGGCTGCAACTGCATCATTGAATATAGATATGCTGGTTTCAGAGCCCGGAGTGCTATTAATCGGGGCAATAATCAACATGACGCTTCGGTCTGTTAATACCCCAAAATGAATCACCTTTGCGCGGGCTTCGATTTGTCTGTTGCCGAGTTGTCCTTTAACGATCTGTTCTCTGCCATCCGCCATCAAAAGTCGCATCGGTTTGGATTTTAGATTGGGAGCAGCTATGAATTGCTTTTGATCTGTAACCCATGTGAACCAGCCATCTTTCTCGGCATAAAATTTAGAGGCTAGTTGAACATCCTCGGCCATTTCTAAATTGCGTTTGCGATTTCGCTCTTTTTCAGCCTCTCGTTTCGCTAACTGCTGTTGTGCAATGCTCAGCTTAGGTTTTAAAAACTCGGCATCGACTGGGTATCGGTGCATTCCCTCTTGATAGGTTTGTGACTCAATGTTAATTCGTTCAACAGAACCGGTTCCATTGGGTTTTTGTGGTGCTGACTGACACCCTGCCAGCATAGCGGTAACGACCGCCAGATAAGCTAGCTTCATAGATATATCCTGTCAGTAACTCGTTTTAGGTTTGGCTCAAAAAATACGCGTTCCGCGATTTCGTCGTGCTCAAGGCCAAGTGTGTGCTCTAGTGCAGCTGCACACAGACTTCGTGAATCCAAAGTAGCCATCAGGTCGCGTCGCTCAAATAGGTCACTCTTTGCCAATCCGGGCCAGTCAGCCAATACCGCACCACCATTAACAGCGCCACCCCCAATAAACATACAGGTGCCGTAGCCATGGTCAGAGCCGCTGCTGCCATTCACTTTGACGGTTCGGCCAAACTCGGTGAGAGTAATAAATGTCGTGTTATCCCAAGCCTCACCGAGTGAATCTTTTAATGAACTGATGCATAGATCTAGCTCAGTTAGCTTAGATCCTAAACGAGATCCTTGTCCTGCATGAGTGTCATACCCCCCTAGTCGAATCATTGCGGCGATGGGGCCATCCTTTTGTGATAGTGCTTTGCCGGCTTCTCGCGCTAATGCATTCGGACTTCGATCATTGGATTGGTAAGTGTTTTTAGTCACCCTAGCAATCAGTTTTTCATTGGTGGTTTGCCACTGCTCTGATAGACCTGAGTGAATTCTTTTTAAGAGATCGGAAGAGGGGTTGTAGGCACCCTTTACATGAGCCGGATAGTAGTTGTCGATGCTAGTCGTTCCTCTGAGTAGAAGAGGGGTGTCCAAGCTCATCGCCCGTCCACCGTAGTTGACTAAATCTAAGCCTCGACCTATCCAGCCAGTACTCTCTGTAAAAGGAGCTTTGCCAGCGCCCTGTATGAAGTTTTGTCCCTCAAAATGGGAACGTTTGGTGTAAGGGAAATTGGTTGCATGGACTCCAAGTATGTCCTGACTCAGCATCAGTTTGTGCGTGTTTCGAAGCGATGGGTCCAATGCCCAGTGACTATTGAGATCTAGAAGTGAGGTAGGTAACAACGATTCCCTGTGGCTCTCCAGTGCACCTTCCGCTTTGGGTATCAATGCACTTAGGCCATCTAGACCACCCTCTAAGAAGAAGACAACTAAGCGTCGATTTGGGTTGTTGGAGCGTGCCCAGGTTGGAACAGACGCAAGTGCTAATGAACCGCCTGATAATTTCAAAAAGTCTCTACGTTTCAAATTACACCTCCATCATCCAGCGGTTCACAGTTAATGCAATGAATTGCTCATGCCCCTGACCAAATTCCATCACCTTTGATTGGTAGCTCAGAGGAACCTGTAGGTGATCCATAATCTCTTCAGGTTTGGCGGTAACAAAAGCTCTGTTCCAGACGGATTGAGCAAATCGCACACGCCTATCAAGGTGCTCTAGGCTTATCCACTCTCTAGATTTGAGAGGGAAGCCATTGGGCTGACGCTCTTCCCAAAAACTGTTGCCGAGCTCCCGCATCGGCTTAACCACCTCACGCCCCATCTGCCAAGAGGTAATGTCTTGGTGACTATCAAAATAGTGTGCATCAGCGGCTCTTACTATGTTGAATAGCCAATGGCTTGGCCACAGGACTTTGTTTTCTCCCTCACTCCAGGCGAGCTCTAAAAGTGTTGTATGAACTGCGAGTAAGTTGCCATTGGAGTTTTTCCAGCTACTTTCTAGGGCTTGTGTGACCTTTTTACTGGGATTGTCACTGATGAAGTGCAGTGCAAGTTTGTGGCATATGTATTCTCGCGTTTTATCCAGTGCGGCAAGGTCATTGGTAAACTCTTTAAGTGCAGAGCTGCCACGACCATATTTTTTACCCATTACCACTTTGGTACCGGTATCGGCACGCTTTCGAATGTACGGGTAATCTGCACTTTTCCAATCTTGATAGGCCCAGCGTGGATTAAAAGCATAGTCTCCCCATCCGGCCAGTATTCTTGCTGCGTTGTGAATGTCCTCTTCGGTGTAACCCTGAGCAGGAGAGCAGCTATGAAGCTCCATGATCTCACGAGCTAAATTGTCATTGAGTCCGACCTGTTTGCCCTTCTGCCTTCGATGACGTCCCTGCTCAGAATTGGGTGAAACGTTATCGACATTGTCGAGATAGCGTAGCATCGAGTAGTGCGTGGTTGCTTCGTAGAGTAGATCAGCAAAGCTACCGTTCAAATTTTTTAGAATACGATGCTCGTAAAAATCACCGGCTGTGTAAAAAGAGTCGTACGAGCCAATGGTGAAATGGTTGAACCAGAAGTGCCCAAGACGCTGTCTAACGGGGTCTTCACCGTATGCTCCATAGTGGTTAAATTTAGCTGCATCAAACCACCTTAGGTCATACTTGAATTGAGCCTCATCCAACTTTTGCCTTAAAAGTCGCTCCTCATTTGCATGCTGTTTTCGAAGTGACTCCCTTGCTTCGTCCCAACGCCATACATTGATTAAGCGCTCTTTTAATCCTGGATCTAAATGAGCAGGCCACTCTTCATAGACTGGATCTGTACTCCGATTAGCAGCCGGCGATTTAAGTGGTTTGTTATAACTCAGTTGATCAATTGCCCAATTAACGGGGTCGTTGGGAATTGAGTTGCCGAGGCGAGGGATAAGCCCGACCCGCATTGTGTAGTTTAGTTCTGGTGACTTGGCAGACATAGTCGATCGCTCTTTTAATGAAACTTTAGATTAGTACATTTTCTGAGAAATAAAAGTCGAAAAAAACTATTACTCACTCTAGCCTAATAGACGGGTCAGACGACTGATGGTTACAATGCTTGTTCAGTCTAGATAGGTGGGTTATGCAGCGAACAGTTGTGATTACAGGTGGTGCTTCGGGGATAGGTTTGGCGATTGCTGAGCGCTTTGCTGAGCTGGGCGATAGGGTCTTTAACCTCGACATCAGTGAAGGCTCCGTTGGCGAGACGTTGATCTGTGATGTGACGGATCATCAAGCGGTAACAAACGCGGTTGATCAGATTGCCGATCAATACGGCATCGATGTGGTCGTATCCAATGCGGGGCGTCATCTATCAGCTAATATTGAACAGACGAGCGAAGCGGATTTCGTTGCGATGTTTGATCTGAACGTGAAGGGCGCCTTCTCCCTGGTGCAGGCTTCTGTTCCGCACATGAAGGAGCAGGGCGGTTCGATCATTTTTATCGGTTCAGATCAATCGTCAGTGGCTAAGTCGAACTCTTGTGCTTACAACATGACTAAGCACGCTCTGGCTTCACTCGCCAAAACCACTGCAATCGATTACGCCCAGTTTAATATCCGCTCCAATATTGTCTGCCCAGGTACAATAGAGACGCCGCTCTACACCAAAGCGGTTGAGGTCTATTGTGCTCGCTCAGGTTCAGATCTCAATGAGGTGCATCAGGCAGAGGCCAATGAGCAGCCTATCGGGCGCATTGGACAACCTAATGAGGTGGCCGCGATGGTGGCTTACTTGGCCAGTGATGAGGCGGGTTTTGTCACCGGTGCCATGCTGCCGATTGATGGTGGATACACTGCACGCTAATGATCAATATTACTGATCCGCACCTGCATCTGTTTAATCTTTCACAGGGTGAGTATGGTTGGCTTCAGCCTAATCAAGGGCCTAATTGGCCTGATAAATCAGCCTTGCTTCGTAATTTTACTGAGTCAGATATACGTCTATCTGAACCAATGCGCTTGGCGGGTTATACACACATTGAAGCGGGTTTTAGTAATGATCAATCCTGGCTTGAGATCGATTGGATTGAATCACAGGCCAGCCTCCCTGTTCGAACGATAGGCTGTGTAGATCTTTGTCGTTCACAGTCTGAGTTCAGAAACGCTATTTCAGAGCTAACCGAGCGCTCATCCATGGTGGGGGTGCGTCATATCTTTGATGATCAGTTAGATTTGATCATTAGCCACCCTAACACCCTGTCTAATCTTAAAATCCTAGAGTCGGCCGGACTGCTCTTTGAGCTGCAATTTGATGCTACGGATGAAGTGGCTGTCGATAAGGTCGTAGTGCTTTTCAAACAGCTACCTAATCTGACGGTGGTTTTGAATCACCAAG
The DNA here is from genome assembly GCF_013282935.1 of Marinobacterium sp. xm-d-579. Taxonomy (NCBI): domain Bacteria; kingdom Pseudomonadati; phylum Pseudomonadota; class Gammaproteobacteria; order Oceanospirillales; family Oceanospirillaceae; genus Marinobacterium; species Marinobacterium sp. xm-d-579. Next base: position 78,794 of record NZ_WBYP01000001.1, on the reverse strand, counting down.
GCTTTGGTTCAGCCGCGTTCTCTAGCGAGCAAAAGCACCATTGGCTAACCGGTTTAACGAAGCTTGCTGAGCTGCCAAACCTGTACGTTAAGTGTTCAGGGTTCGAGATGTTGGATAGAGCATTTACTGCACAGACACTTCAACAGACGCTTGAGCAGCTTGTGACTCTTTTTGGTCAGAGTAGGGTGATGGTGGCGTCTAATTTCCCGCTGATAACCCTCTCTATGAGCTATGAGGCCTATTGGTTGTTGGTTGTTGAATCTGTGCGTAAATCGGGATTGGATTTAGAGCGGTTGGTAGATCTCAACGCGCGTGAGATCTACCGTTTCTAGCTTCTTCCGGGATTATTTAACCTTCACGTTGGGTGAGCGGTAGACAATCTCATCATTTAGCTCAATACCGATGCCTGGAAGATCCGGTACGCTGAACTTGCCGTTCACTGGCTGATAATCCTGAATACAGAGTTCGCGGTTCCAAGACTTGATGGCATAGGTATGGTGCTCATGTATTAGGAAGTTAGGTATCGCTGCTTCCAGTTGCAGTGACGCGGCGGTTGCTACGGGTCCGCCACACACGTGGGCTTGAATGCGAATGTCGTAGACATCGGCGTAGTCACACACCTTCTTAGCTTCAGTGAAGCCGCCACAAAGGCCGACGTCGGGTTGTAGTACATCGATCGATTGATCTTCAAAGTACTGACGAACATCCCAGCGGTGATATAGGCGCTCACCCCCTGCGATGGGCACGTTAACACCGTCGGATACTTTTTTGTGCACTTTAGAGTTGAGGTAGTTCACAGGCTCTTCGTACATCATGCAGCCCACCTCTTCGATCACTTTACCCATCTGGATGGCCGATGCGGCACCCATTAAAGAGTGTGATTCGAAGATAATGTCGACTTCGTCACCGACTTCGTTACGAATGGCACGCAGGCGATCTCCAAACAGCTTCATCTGCGCAGGTGTAAAGAGCTTGGTGCGGTCAAAGCTTGAATCACCGTTAGCATCGTAGACGATCGGATCGACTTTAACGGCATCGTAGCCTTCTGCCATCGCCTTTGAGGCTGCACGGGCGTAATCAGCAGGCGTTAGCATCTTGGTGCAATCTTTATCCCAGTCGAACTGCAGTTGGCTGGCATAGGTGCGCAGGTTGTCATTGGTCTTGCCACCTAACAGTTGGTAGACAGGGAGTCCGAGTGCTTTACCTTTGATATCCCACAGTGCTGTGTCGATGGCACTCATCGCCGAATATAGAACAGGGCCTCCACCAAGTCCCCAGAAGCTCTCGCGTAGCATGCGTGACCATAAAAGCTCTGTCTTAAACGGATCAAAGCCGATCAGCACCGCTTCGGCGATCTCTTTAATCATTGCGGCCGCTGCACTGTGTCCCCAGTCGTAGGCGAGGCCCGCTTCACCGAGGCCGTGAATGCCTTCATCGGTATGAATGCGGACAAAGACAGGGTTCCAGGGTGGACGCTCTGGACAGTGGATATCAAAAATCTCTACTTCGGTGATTTTCATTGCTTAAACTCTAATAATTATTGATCAAATTCTGGGTAAGCTTGTTTAACTTTTCGTAGCATCGCTGGCCAAGCTTTTTGGCCACCCGTTGTTCCGGTGTGTACGACATTGGCCTGGGCTTTGATGCCATCAATCACACTTTGTGGAACAGGAACAATATCAGTCGCGTTATGCTGCATTTTGACCTGCACTTCACAGGCCATAATCAGGTCGTACATGTGCATGAAAGCGTCGCCAATGGTTTTGCCCATGGTCAGCGCACCATGATTTCTCAACATGAAGAAGTTGGCAGTGCCAAGATCATCCTGAAGACGCTTGATCTCTTCTGGGTTTACCGCCAGACCTTCGTACTCGTGGTAGGCAATGCTGGCTAATGCAAAGGCTGAGTACTGACTTAATGGCAGTAGTCCCTCTTTGCGAGTCGCAACCGCAATCAGATCAGGGTGATGCAGGTGAAATGCGCACTGGTCTTCGTGGCGTGCGAGGTGCACCGCGCTGTGAATGGTAAAACCCGCAGGGTTAATGTCATACGGAAAGTCCGGATCGATTTTATTGCCATCAATGTCGATCTTGACCAGATTGGAAGCGGTTACCTCATCGAATCGTAGGCCGAACGGGTTGATCAGTAGCTCTTCGGTACCGGGGATACGTGCCGAGATGTGGGTATAGATAAGATCATCCCAACCATGCAGTACGACCAGTCGGTAGGCTGCAGCTAAATCGATGCGTGTTTGCCACTCGATATCAGATACTTTGCCCCGAAGATTGACCTTAGGAATGTTGTACATAGCGTTACTCAATGTAGAAATTGTTAGTCGAATCCTATCACAGGGCGGTCGCTGCAAGTACTGACATTCATCACAATTCGCTAAGGCGTTTGTTGGAAGATTTCCGATTTATGTCGCTTGTCTGATCAATCCTTGAACAAACTGATCATTGGGTGATCAAAAAAGAACTTTTTTTCACTTTTTTGTGAATTTTTTGTGGCTAATGGTTGACAGAAAAACTGAGGACGGTAACATCTGCGCCCATCCTAACGGAGGGATGGCTGAGTGGTCGAAAGCACCGGTCTTGAAAACCGACGAGTCGAGAGGCTCCCAGGGTTCGAATCCCTGTCCCTCCGCCATTAGGATGTCCAAGGTTTATTCCTCGATAGCTCAGTTGGTAGAGCAGTAGACTGTTAATCTATTGGTCGCTGGTTCGAGTCCAGCTCGAGGAGCCAAACCGAGATTTGAAGTGGGTCGTTAGCTCAGTTGGTAGAGCAGTTGACTTTTAATCAATTGGTCATAGGTTCGAATCCTATACGACCCACCATTCTCACAAATCTCACATTACCTGTTCAGGGTCGTTAGCTCAGTTGGTAGAGCAGTTGACTTTTAATCAATTGGTCATAGGTTCGAATCCTATACGACCCACCATTTCTTGCTACTCATATCGTATCGCCAATATCTCATACCAGAGTGTTCTTCCGTCTGGTGTATTGTGTTCTATCTCTTCGCCCAGTTGACGCTTTAGCAGTTTTTTCGACAGTGGGGCGTCAACGCTGATGTAACCTAGTTTAGGGTTGATCTCATCGGCTCCGACAATTCGGTACTCAATCTCGTTATCCTCTTCATCAACTAGGGTCACCCAGGCACCAAAGAAGACGGTATCGCGTTGCTCTGGTAGATGCTCGACCACTTTAAAGTGATCCATACGTTTAGCGAGGTATCGAACGCGCCTATCGATCTCTCTGAGCTCTTTTTTACGATAGATGTACTCGGCATTCTCTGAGCAGATCGCCCTCTGCAGCAGCCTCTTTGAGGGCTTGTGTGACCTCAGGACGTCGGACCTTCCAAAGATGTTTAAGCTCTGCATTCAAGCGCTCATACCCCTCTTTGGTAATGTAGGGGGAGCTCTTCTCTGCAGGGGGTCGCCAACGGCCCACTAGAGCCAGCCTTTGCGCTTAAGTAGGTAGACCAGTAAGCCGGTCGTACCCGATAGAGCCGCTAGGAAAATGAAAAACGCTGAACTGTTGTCAGCACCGGGTATACCACCAAGATTTACTCCGAGTAGACCGGTTAAAAATCCTAAGGGTAGAAAGAGTCCGGAGATGATGGCGAGAAGGTATAGACGCTCATTCAGTTGCTCTGACAGCTGGGCCATGATGCTATCTTGTGCCGCACCTGCGCGTTCTCGCAACATGTCTAGATCTTCTATATGACGAGTGAGGTGGTCATTCGTCTCAAACAGCGAGGCGCGATGATCGTCATTGAGAAGAGTGCTCTTAGAGGCTATCAATTGTGTCAGAGCCTCTTTTTGTGGGCCTAAATAACGTTTGAGTCGAGCGTTAGTCGTACGCATCTCGGCTAGCGGTTCACGCAGGCTCTTTGAGCCCTGTTGCTCCAGTTGCTCTTCAAGGGACTCAAGCCGCACATCTAACTCTTCTACTAAACGACCAATACGTTCTGTCAGGCCGTCTGCCAACTCTGTGATCAGATCCGAGAGGGTGTGTGGACCTTTGCCCTGTTGGAGCTGTTCAACCAGTTGTGTCACAGATTGTAGGCGACGCTTGCGTGTCGTGATGAGACAATTCTGTTTAAGAAGAAGGCGTATAGAGACCATGTCTTCAGGGTCAGAATTGACGTTTAAGTTGACCCCTCGCAATGCGATGAGCAGTTCATCATCGAGTCTGGTTGTTCTTGGACGAACCTTATCAGCTAGAAGGGTATCGATCGCTGATTGCGATAGACCTGAGTGCTCCTCTAGCCAGGTGTGGCTCTCTTTTTCGGTGTAGTCCAAATGTATCCAAACTTCACCGTCAAGCTCACTCCGCTGAGAGATCTGTTCAGAATTCAGTGCAATAGCACCGCCCTGACCATCTAGCAAAAGAGCGTGGAGTAGTGCAGGCTGTTTTAGTTCGTATTCCATACAATTTTCTCCTCGACCCCCTGGTGGACTTTATACCACTCATCGGGCTCATCTCCCTCTTGCCAGCCGGAGGCGATACAGCGAGTTTGAGTCTCCATCTCTTTCGCGATTTGATGCGCACATTCGAGATCGGTTGCCCAGGGTGTCTCGCTGCTATCAAACCAAACAGAGCTCCACGCTTTGCCGATCACACGCTGTTGAATCAAGACCGGGATTTCTACATCGCCGATGAAGAGCGTAGATTTTATCGACTCTTTAGTGCTCTTATCGGTTGTCAGGGGGCCGAGTGTTTGGACCCACTCTAGGATCTGTTGGGCTGTGCGCTCTTTGACGTAGACCTCGATGTCGGGGTGGCGTTGCTCGCTCATCACTGTTCCTTAACGCGAATGACAGGGTATAGGGGTAATTTAGGCGCTTTTCTTGAAAACTGCGAGATGAATATCCACTTCGGTCGTGAATTGTTGATAATCAGCCAGCTGTTTTGCTGCGCGTTGGCCGTGGGGGGTCATCATAAATAGGTTATGCAGTGCGTCGCGTGAGGTGAGTTCAATCTCAAAATGAACACGTCGCTCATCAATGCGTTCGAACTGTGTACCTAAAGCGCTTTCGGGTGAAGAGTCGGTTTCTCGCACCTCATCGTAGATCGCTTCGCGCAGTGAGTAGAGGTGGCGCTCGCCTGGATAGGCAATGATTAAGTGTCCATCTTCTTTCAGGGCGTTTGCGATAGGCTCGCCGAGTATGCGGCTGAATACGATGACAGCGAGATCTAAGCTGTGATTCTCTGTTGGGATGTTAGCTGATGATCCAACCACCCAGGTGATTGACTTCGAGCGTTTGCAGGCCGCTTTGATGGCGTGTTTGGAAATATCTAAGCCTAGAATCTCGGCCTGATCTAAGGTGTTTTGCAGTGCGAGGGTGTAGTAGCCTTCGCCGCAGCCTAAATCGATAACGCTTGGGTGGGTGTCAGTATATTGCCGAGCTAGTTCGTTCAAAGTGTCTGAGACTGGGGCGTAATAGCCGGCATTCAAGAAGTCACTTCGCGCAGCAATCATCTCGGGGTTGTCACCAGGATCCTTACTGCGTTTGTTTTGCACTAAAAGCAGGTTCCAGTAGCCTTGTTTGGCTCGATCAAAGCTGTGATTGTTATCACATCGGAGCGTTTTCTTTTGCTCGTTGAGTGATAGTCGCTCCTGACAGACAGGGCAGATCAGCTCCATGTTAGGCGTCAGTCAACAGGTTGATCATGACCTGTTCATAAATCTCGGAGAGGGTGTCTAGATCGGCGACAGAAACGTTTTCATCAATCTTATGAATGGTGGCATTAACAGGACCTAGCTCAACCACCTGTGCACCTGTCGGAGCGATAAAGCGACCGTCTGATGTACCACCGCTTGTTGACAGTTCGGTCTCTCGGCCTGTGACCGATCGAATGGCATCACGAGCCGCATCGACTAGATCACCGGCTGCCGTTAGGAAAGGCTGACCCGATAGGTTCCACTCAATCTCATACTGAACATTGTGCTTCTCTAGAATCGATTCAACACGCGTTCGCAGTTCAGTGTCAGTCACCTCGGTTGAGAAACGAAAATTAAACTTCACTTCGACTTCGCCAGGTACAACGTTGGTCGCACCGGTGCCTGCGTTGATATTAGAGACTTGAAAACTGGTGGGTGGGAAGAAGTCGTTGCCCTGATCCCACTCAGTTTGTGACAGTTCGGCTAATGCTGGCGCGAATTCGTGAATGGGGTTGCGCACCAGATGAGGGTAGGCGACATGGCCTTGAACCCCTTTCACTTTCAGGGTGGCGCCAAGCGATCCGCGACGACCGTTCTTGATGACATCGCCAACCAAGGTTGTGCTCGATGGCTCGCCCACAATTGCCCAGGTGATCTTCTCGTTGCGAGCTTCCAAGGTATCAATGACTCGCGTTGTGCCATTGACGTAGGGACCCTCTTCATCACTGGTGATCAGAAGAGCGATAGAGCCTTTATGATCCGGATGTTTAGCAACGAATCGATCCAGTGCCGTCATAAAGGCAGCGATACTGCCTTTCATATCAGCCGCGCCGCGCCCGTGCAGCTGACCATCAATGATGGTCGGTTCAAAGGGTGGAGTTTTCCAGCGCTCAATAGGGCCGGTTGGCACAACATCAGTGTGTCCTGCGAAACAGAGTACAGGACCCTCTTGGTTTCGACGTGCCCAGAAGTTGGTCACCTCTTCAAACGGCATATGATCGATAGTGAAGCCCAGCGCTTCAAGGCGCTCACACATCATTGCTTGGCAACCTGCGTCCTCTGGGGTAACAGAAGGGCGGCTGATTAGATCGCAAGCAAGTTCGAGAGTGGCGGAGCGCTGAGTCATCTTCTATCTACCTTTGTCTTTCAGGATTAGTTGTGAGCGTGTAGCTCTTCATTCAACTCAATTGCTGACTTGTTTGTTTTAACTTCGATACGGCCGTTTTGTGAGTTACGACGGAACAGTAGATCCGACTTGCCAGCCAGTTCAGACGCTTTAACCGTGGTTACTTCGTTGTTTTGGTCATCAAGAATGGTCACTTTCGAGCCGCCTGTTACATAGAGGCCCGCTTCCAGTGTGCAGCGATCCCCTAGTGGAATGCCTAGACCTGCATTGGCACCTAGCAGTGCGTTCTCACCAACAGAGATGATGACATTGTTGCCGCCAGAGAGAGTGCCCATAGTCGAACAACCACCGCCTAGGTCTGAGCCGTTTCCTACGACGACGCCGGCAGAGATACGACCTTCAACCATGCTGACACCCATAGTGCCTGCGTTGAAGTTGATGAAGCCTTCGTGCATAACAGTGGTGCCTTCACCTACGTGAGCACCTAGGCGGATTCGAGATGCGGCACCGATACGAACACCCGTTGGCACAACGTAGTTCGCCATCTGTGGGAACTTGTCGACTGAGTGAACGTGAAGCATGCGACCCTGTGCACGAGCGGCTAGCTGGCGCTTAGAGAGCTCATCGACCGCGATTGGACCTTCGTTCGTCCAGGCGATGTTCGGTAGCAGACCAAAGATACCGGTTAGGTTCTGGCCGTGAGGCTTAACGAGACGGTGCGAGATCAATGACAGCTTAAGGTAGACTTCAGCCGTGGTCGTTGGTGCATCGTCAGATTCAAGGATCGTCAAGATGACGGGCTGTGCGGTTCCTTCAAGAACCTCGACAATCTCGGCTTGATCTTCAGCGCCAACGCTCAAAAATGCAGCCTCTAGAGCTTTTAGCTGAGCGGCATCTACCTCGATCGCAGCGTTGCCACCGGTGTAACCCACGGCTTTACCTGCAGCATTAACCAGTGCTGAGTCTGCATTAAGCAGTGGTTGGTTGTAGTAGACCTCTAGCAAGTCGCCAGCCGCTGATTTAGTACCTACACCTAGGCCAAATGCAAAATTAGTCATCTCTATATCCTCGTGTTAAATCGTTAATGCCGATTGAGTATCAGGGGTAAAACCGACCTCAATCTGACCATTGAATTCAAAAATTGGGCGTTTGATCATGCTGGGCTGTTCGCTCATCAAATTGATCAATACAGACTCATCTGTAATCGCTTTTGTGGCATCGTCCAACTTGCGCCAGGTTGTACCGCGTTTGTTTAGGACAACCTCAATACCGGCCGCGTCAACCCACTGCTTAATCTGTTCAACTGTGGGTGGGCTCTTTTTAAAGTCGATGAAGGTAAACTCCATACCCTGCTCAGTGAGCCACTTTCGCGCTTTTTTAACCGTGTCGCAGTTTGAAATGCCGTAAAGGTTCATAGCCATCCTTACAGTGACTCGATGTAACGGCGAATTCGCCAAGCGGCTTCGACACACTCTTCAACCGTTGCTACCAGTGCCATTCGTACATATCCGGCGCCAGGGTAGAGTCCTGCATCTGTCTCACGCGAGAGGTAACGACCGGGTAGTACTGTTAGGTTTTGTTGTTCAAACAGTCCTGCGGTAAAAGCGTCGTCATCGATCGGTGTCTTCGCCCAAAGGTAGAAGCTAGCATCTGGCATTTTGACATCCATAACCGGTTCAAGAATCTCAAGAACAGCTGCAAATTTCTGACGGTACTGTTCACGGTTATCTTGGACGTGAGTCTCATCATTCCAAGCGGCAATGGAGCCTTTCTGAACCTGAAGTGGCATCGCACATCCATGGTAGGTGCGGAACAACAGGAACGGCTTGATTAGAGCGGCATCACCGGCGATAAAACCTGAGCGAAGTCCAGGCAGGTTGGAGCGTTTTGAGAGACTATGGAACACGACACAATTTTTATAATCGTGACGGCCAAGTTGCGCACAGACCTCTAAAAGACCTACGGGTGGGTTCGCTTCGTCAAAATAGATCTCTGAATAGCACTCATCAGAGGCTAGGATAAAGTTGAATTTATCCGCTAGTGCAATCAGCTTTTTGATGGTCTCTGCTGAGTGTACTGAGCCGCTTGGGTTGTTGGGTGAGCAGATAAAAAGCAGCTCACAACGTTCCCAAATATCATCAGTGATCGAGTCGTAATCAGGAATAAACCCATTCTCAGCCAGAGTGGGTAAGAAGTAAGGCTCTGCTCCCGCTAGGTAAGCCGCACCTTCGTAGATCTGGTAGAAGGGATCGGGTGATAGTACCAAAGCCCCTGGTTTACGATCGACTGCACACTGAGTGAAAGCAAAGATCGCTTCACGAGTACCCATTACCGGTAGCACGTTCTGCTCTCCGGTCAGGCTATCGCTTTTAAGTTTGAAGCGTCGTGTGGCCCAAGCGGCAATCGTATCGCGAAGCTCGGCACTGCCTTTGGTCGTTGGGTAGTTTGCAACAAGATCGACGGTTTCGTTTAACACCTTAGTCACACACTCAGGGGCAGGGTGTTTCGGTTCACCGATGCCCAATGAGATGTGCTCCATCTCTTGAGGTGGTCTTAGACCGCCCAATAGCTTTGCCAGTTTTTCAAAAGGATAAGGCTGTAGTAACGAAAGATCTCGATTCATAAACAGTGTCTCAAGCGACCAAGCGCTCTAGTCATTAAAAATGGGTGCGACAGTATAACGTAAGGCGGCGATCCAATAAATGGATCGCCGCCTTAGAACACAGGTCGTAATTTGCTTTAAGGTGTATCGACCGAGTAAGAGCTGATCGGTTTCATTCCTAGCTTCTCCCGACCCCCTTCGATCAGTGTCAGCAGGGATGGAACCACAACCAGGATCAACAGAGTGCCATAACCTAATCCAAATACGATGGCAGCCGCCATTGGGATCAAGAACTGAGCTTGAATGGAGGTTTCAAATAGGATGGGTGTCAGGCCGCCAATGGTTGTTAGCGATGTTAGCAGCACGGCACGTAGGCGCTGGCAGGAGGCTTCAATAGCCGCCTCTTTAATCGCCATACCCTGTTCACGTAACTTCTTGTAGAACGTCACCAAGACGATTGAGTCATTGATCACGATTCCGGAAAGACCGAAGAAGCCAAACAGTGACAGGATGGTCAGATCCAGTCCTAATACCCAGTGTCCCAATAGTGCGCCGGTCAATCCAAGCGGAATGGTCAGCATGATCGTGATTGGCCAGCTGTAGGAACCAAAGACCCAAGCCAGAATCACGTAGATCAGCACCAGTGCAATGACTAGGCCGGTTTTCATATCACCAAGGGTTTCGCGTTGATCACGGTTTTTACCCTCAAAGCTCGCGTCAACTCCATACTTACCGAGGATCTCAGGCATTACCTTCTGCTGCAGGTCAGCGATGATCTCATTGGCATTGTTGGCGCTCTCATCAAGGTCAGCCGATACGTTGATCGACAGAAGACCATCGATACGCTGCAGTGAATCGAAACCCTGACGTGCGGTGAAGTTGACGACGTTGGATACCGGTGTCACTCGACCATCCGGTAACACGATCGGTAGCTGACTGAGCGAGCTCAGCTGATTTTTCTGCTCATCGAGCATCTGAACGCGCACGCTGATCTCATCACGGCCCTCAAAGTAGCTCTGTACCTCTTGGCCATCAAAGGCAGCTCTTAACTGACGTCCAACCTGCTCGAGTCTTAAACCTGCCGCTTCACCAGCCGGAGTCAGGGTGTAGATTAGCTGAGAAGTACCAAACGGGAGGTCATCATCGATATTACTGAGCCCGTTATAAACCTTCAGCTTCTCTTGGAGCTCAAGTGAGGCTTGTTTCAACAGGTTGATATTGCTTCCCGTGAGTTGAACTTCAACTGGTTTGCCTGGAGGACCGCCTCGATCGACATCGATCGATAAGCGCTCTAGGCCGGCAGGTTGCTCAATGTTTTTGCGCAGTGCTCGTGTAAACGCTTTGGTCGAGACCTCTCGGTTGTCCCCTGGGGTTAGCTCAACCTGAATTGAACCATAGATATCCCCGCGTTTAGGCGACGCATTACGTGATGGTTGGGAGATGTTTTGGCGAATAAGTGCGAACTTAAGAATGCCGCCACCCAACTCTTCATCTGTTTTGTGAAGTTGATCTTCGATGTAGAAGAGAAACTCACTGACCTGATCACCACTGGTGCCAGAGACAAACTGAGTGTTGATCGAGAAGGTGTCTTGGTCGGTACTTGGGAAAAAGGTGAATTGAATTCGACCACCGACAAGCAAGCCAACAGCAAAGATCAGTACACCGACACCGGTTGCAATGGATGCCCAACGATAGTTGATTGCCGTTTCAACGAAGCGTCTGAAGATGCGGTCTCGGAAGTAGTTAAACCCATTATCCAGCTTGATTCGGATTTTCGATGGGTGTGCTGCATCCCCTCGTGCTAATGAGTGGTGGAGGTGGCCTGGCAACACCAAAAAGCTCTCAACCAGCGATGCGATGATGACGCAGATGATCACCAGCGGGATATCAAACAGAATGTTGCCAATGATACCGCCGATCATCATCAGTGGCAGAAAGGCCGCGATGGTGGTCATCGATGAGGCGGTCACAGGAGCGAGCATGCGAAGCGCGCCACCAACTGCGGCACGTCGAGAGCTCTCTCCCATCTGAGCATGTGCGAGGGTATCTTCACCAACGACAATCGCATCATCGACAATGATGCCCAGTGCCATGATCAGTGCAAACAGCGAAATCATATTGATCGAGCCGCCTACTAGGTAGAGCACCGCTAGGGTCGCCATGAATGAGGTTGGAATACCAATAGTTACCCAGAAGGCGACACGGCCGTTTAGGAAGAGGAATAGAATCAAGACAACTAGAACTAAGCCGCTAGCACCGTTTTCGATAAGAAGGTCGATACGGTCTTTGATCAGTGTCCACTGCTCATTGTAGGTCAGTAGTTCAACGCCTTCTGGCAGAGTGGGGCGGGTCTCTTCCAGCCAAGTGTTAAACAGATTGGCGGTCGTTAAACTGTTCTCTGATTCTGTTCGTTTCAGGCTCAGAACAATCGCTGGGTTGCCTTCATGGTAGAGGCGTACTTGATCCTCTTTGTCGCGCTGCTCGATCAACGCGATATCGCCAAGGCGAACCAGTTTGCCTTGGCCTGCAGTGATCAACGGTAGTTCTTCAAAGCCGGTAACATCGCGCTGTTGGCCTAAACTGCGAATTCTTCGAGCGCCATCATCCTGTGCTGCAACGCCCGCAGGTAGGTCAACTGAGCGTTGGCGAATTAATCCCGAAATATCGCTAAGCGTGAGGCCTAGTTGATTAAGGTTGTCTGGACTGAACTGGATAGCAATCTCTTGCTCTGGCATGCCGGTGAAATCGATTTTACGAATGCCGCGCTGTAGAAGTTGCTGCTCGTAGGTACGCGCCAGAGTTCTTAGCTCTTCAAGTGAGGCACGATCACTGGTGACGATCAGATCAGCAATGTTGTCGTATCGTGTCAGCAGCTGTACAACAGCATCTTCGGCATCAGAAGGCAGTGCTGAACGTGCGCCATCCATCTTCTGCTTTGCCTCTGACAGGGTGTAATCTACATCGGTACCGTCTTCAATCTCTAGACGAAAAACGGCACTGCCATCACGTGAAATGGCCGAGAGCTTTTTGATCCCCTCAAGCGCACGAAGCTCCTCCTCTACAGGAACCACGATAGAGGTTTGTACATCCTCAGCACTGGCACCGCTCCAGGGAACGGTTATGTTGATAATATCGAGCTCAAAGGTTGGAAAGAACTGGATGTTAAGACGGTTAAGGCCCAATAGACCGGCCGCTAACATCAATATCATTAACAGGTTTGCCGCAACCCGGTGGGTCGTAAATAGGCTGACAAACCCTTTAAGACCGGTTGCCTGACTCACTGTTTCACCTCAACCAACATGCCGCTGACCGCGTTGGGTAGCTGGGTTGTAATGATCTTATCACCGGCGTTGAGCTGATCGCTCTTGATCAAAATCTCACGCTTCTCATCTGAGTTAGTTCGATAACCTAGATGGTTGACTGTAACCGCTTCGAGTCGAGAGTCGGTGATACGATAGATGCGATCCGTGCCGTAAAGCGCCACTGGCGGCAGTGCGATGACATCATTCAGCTCTGGTAGCGTCAGTGCAACGCTGATGGTGCGACCAGGCTCGGGAAGGTAGTCTGAATCGACAAAACGGAACAGGCCATCCACACCGGTCGATCCAGTCGCAACTTCGGCACTGAGACGATCAAGTTCAAGTTCGAACTGCTGACCATCAATCTTTGCGACCGCCTCAAGGTCAGCGAGTGACGATTGGCTCTTGATAAGTGCTAGTGCACGGCTAGGTAGTTGAGCACGAACTTCAAGATCTGAATTTGGGTAGACAGAGGCAAGCGCATCATTGGCTCTTAGGCGGTCACCGACGGCAATTGAAATTTTGGTTGCACGACCATCGAAAGGTGCTTTCACGAAAGCGCGTTCGCGATCAAGCAGCGATTTATCTAACTGAGCCTGTGACTGGGCAATCGATGCTTTGAGTTGCGCAACGCGGTTGGGGTGGTCCGCTAAAGACTGCTTGCGAGATACAAGGCTCAATTGGCGCTGTTGGGTGTTCATCTCAGCGGTGTCGAGCTGCTCTTGGCTGGCGAGTTTTTTACCCGACAGGTTAAGCTGGCGCTGTTGAGAGCGTTGCGCAATCACTAGCATCTCTTCTTCAATCGCCAATGCTTTTTTATCGGTTTCAAAACGAAGCAGTTCTGCCGACAGTTGTGCTTTTAGAGCATCGATTTGGGCACGCTGTTGAGCGATTTGAAGATCGATGTCTCGGGTGTCGAGTTGAATCAGTAGATCGCCCTGTTTAATTGTTGCACCTTCGCGCACTTCAACCGATTGAACATCGGCAGCAATGGAGGCGCGCAGAACCACCTGGCGGGGGTTTTCAACTTCAGCATAGAGCTCAATCTCTGGCGCGATCGATTGAGGTGACGCGGCAATTGCATTGACGCTCCAAGATCGTTCCGTGATCGGTTTGGGTGGCATTTTGGGTTTGCTTGATTTTAACGAGATGAATCCAGCAATAGCGATGCCAAGAATGATGATTGGTAGAAGCCATTTCAGTAACCGTTTCACGGAGGCTTTTCTCCCTACGAAGTTAAATTAAAGTGTCAGTTAGTATACAGCTTGAGATCTACGTTCGCACAGCGAAACTGGACCGTTTCAATGAGATCAGGCAAGATTTTACAAAACTTTACCCAGCGTTTGAGAGTTCATGGAATTAAAATCGACTACTTATCATTTGGACGGTGACGACTATCGTGTCGCTTATTGGCAGAGTGGTTCTCCTTTGGCAAAAAAAGTGTTGTTTTGTGTTCACGGATTGTTAGGCCGTAGTCGTGATTTTGATGAGTTGATCGAAGCGCTAGGGGATGATTTTCTTTGTATTGCTATTGATCTGCCTGGACGTGGTCAGAGTGATTGGTTGAAACAACCTGAGCAGTACAGTCCAGAGAGCTATCTGCCGGCTATCAGTGCGGTGTTGAACGCTGTAGATAACCGGCCTGTCCATTGGGTAGGAACCTCCCTTGGCGGGATTCTGGCAATGGCTGCTGCTAGCCTGAAGATAGCCAACATTGAAAAACTTGTTCTGAATGACGTGGGTTGTCACATACCCAAAGCGTCTCTGCAGCGCATTGCAGCCTACGTTAAAGATCCTCTGTTTACTGATCAACAGGCGCTTATTAATCACATCAAATGCACTTACCCCAGTTTTCGCGATTTAACCGAAATGCAATGGCAACGAGTGGCTCAATATGGTTCGCGACAGGCTGATGATGGCCTGCATCTTCACTATGACCCAGCGATTGCCATTAACGTTCGCTTGGGTTCTAACGAAGACATTGATCTTATGCCATTATGGCAAACGATAGAGTGCCCGCAGATGCTGATTCACGGCACCGCATCTGACTTGCTGACGCAAGAGATTGTGGATGCAATGCTTGAACACAAGCCCGATTTGGAGTTGTTGCAGTTGCAGGGTCTTGGACACGCGCCGCCTCTAATGACGCCCTTTGAGGTCCAAGCAATTACAGTGTTTCTTAAAAGGAGTGATGCCTAATGGGCAGCATAGTGACCTGGCCTAAACATAGGTTGCCTGGTTCCCCAGAGATGAGAGCAAAGGCGCTTGATGCGGTCACTCGAGCATTTGCGCCGACCGTCGAATCTTTAGATGTCGATCTAGGTTTGAATGAGCTGTTTGAGCAGATCTACGTGCCCGTTGCTTGTTCTATATTGGATCGACTAACGCCGGGTTCCCCTTTAATTGTCGGAATTAATGGTGCACAAGGGGCAGGAAAAGCGACACTTTATAACCTCCTAGAGGTGATTCTCACCGAGGGTTTTGGATTGAAAGTAACGGGGTTTTCAATCGATGATCTCTATCTGACGCGTGCTGAGAGGGACGCGTTGGCACAGTCCGTTCACCCTCTTTTAAAGACACGTGGAGTGCCTGGTACCCATGATGTTGATTTGGGTATAGAACTATTAAATCGACTCAAGCACGCGGGGCCAGACGACCTTACTCGGATCCCAATTTTTGATAAATCGACCGATGAGCGTGTACCAGAACAGATGTGGCAAGAGTGGCATGGTTCTGCGGATGTCATTATTTTTGATGGTTGGTGTGTCGGTGGTATTGCCGAGCCTGAAGAGTCGCTCGCTTCACCTATTAATGAGTTAGAGACCCTCGAAGACCCTGAGGGTGTCTGGCGACACTATGTCAATCAACAGCTGGCAACCTCTTATCAAGAGCTGTTCAGCTTCTTAGATATGCTCGTCATGCTCAAAGTGCCCAACATGCAGGCGGTGTACGATTGGCGTACGGTCCAAGAGCAGAAACTCAAAGATCGAGCCTCATTGCTGTATGACGAGATAGCACCTGCAGACCCATTGCGGATTATGGATGGCACTGAGATTACACGCTTTATTGCTCACTATGAGCGATTGACGCGCTGGATGCTCGATGAGATTCCAACACGAGCGGACATTACGTTAGCGCTGAATGCTAACCACAAGATCGAGAAGATTATACTACCTTAAATAGGCAGAAATGGAGCTGTAGCAACACTTAGAACAATTCGATTGATGGTTCGATCTGTCGTCTGCGCAACAATCTCAGCGAGCATATCCTGAGTGGCAATCATCTTCCCGAAGAGTCGCTCGTAGCTGAGGTTAATCACTCCCTCATTCATGCTGTCAGTCAGAATGAACAGTTCGCCACTTGATGTTTTGAAGTTGTGCAGTTGCCAAGCGATCTTCTCTAAATTACGTGCCGAGTTATACAGTTTTTGTGAATCGATCTCGTTGAGCATAAAGAACTCTTCACGGTAGTTGTATGAGGCGTGAACCATACCTGTGATAGCGACCATTAGAGCGAAGACTCGGTCCCCTTGATACTCCTCATCAAAAGCCAGTTTGAGCGCATCAACTCCGTATAGGTGATTGAGTTCTGGATGACTGATGGGTCTGGGGTAACTTAAAAGCTGCTTCAGGCGCATCTCAACGGTCGTACCAGCGGCCGCTTTTTTGAGTTCGCGTGGGTTGCGTTTGTAGAGTTTGATGGTGAGTTCACGACTCATCGCGTTGATCGTCTTAATGTGTTGATCGACGATCATATCGACTTCAGACTTGGCGAGATTCTGCAGGCGAAGCTCTTTGTTTTGAACACCGACACAGCCGCTAAGAGCGAGTGCCATGATGAGCGTCACTATTTGTGCAGTTCTAGCCATTTGAGCTGGGATCCTGATCAGATACCGGTAATAATATACTTAGATAAGAGTATAACGCTCGAAAATCTGAATGATAGGAGTTTCGATGTCGACAACCCAATTAAGTGATGTGCGTCGTGAATACCTCGTGGCAGGTCTTCATGAAGATAATTTAGTCAGAGATCCGATTCAGCAGTTTGATGCATGGATGCAGGATGCATTGGCTGTGGATCCTAAAGATGCTACCTCTATGACTCTGGCGACCTCTGATCAGTCGGGGATGCCCAGTGCGCGTATTGTTCTGTTAAAAGAGTTTAGTTCAGAAGGGTTTACCTGGTTTACTAACTATTCGAGTGAGAAAGGGGAGCAGTTAGCGGCCAATCCGCAAGCAGAACTTCTTTTCTACTGGCCGATGTTAGAGCGTCAAGTTCGCGTTCGCGGACAGGTTGAAAAGATCGATCGCATTGAGAGTGAAACCTACTTCCACTCTCGCCCAGTGGGTAGCCAGAGAAGTGCTGCTGTGTCTCATCAAAGTCAGCCAGTCGAATCTCGAGCTGTGCTTGAACAAGCGGTCAATCAGCTGTCAGATATGACTGAGGTTCCGTGTCCCGATAACTGGGGCGGTTATCGACTTGTACCGACCCGTTTTGAGTTTTGGCAAGGGCGTGAAAGTCGCCTGCACGACCGTTTTCGTTTTGAACCATCAGACACAGGTTGGGTCGTTACCCGCCTGCAACCTTAAGGATTTTGGATAATGAATATTTGTAAAGATGCTTACGTCACCTTTCACTACGCCATTGTAAGTGATGAGAGTGAGGTAAAAGATGGTTCGAGAAATGATGAACCGCTCACCTACGTCCATGGTTACAAGATGCTGGTGCCGGGTCTTGAGCAGGCGCTAGACGGGCGATCGGCTGGTGATCATTTTCAGGTTCTTGTAGAAGCGGGTCGCGGCTATGGCGAACGTGATGAGGAGCTGTTCGATGTACTTCCTCGTGAGGCCTTTGCTGATATGCCAGGTTTGCAAAAAGGGATGTTGGTTCAGCTAGAGGATGAAGATGGCGAGCCGCGCTTGGGTCGAGTTGCAGAGATCGATATCCGCGAGGTGAAGGTTGATCTTAACCACCCATTTGCAGGGCAGGATTTAAACTTTGATGTTGAGGTGATTGATGTCCGCATGGCCACTGAAGAGGAGCTAGCCGAGTTAGCCGAGTAATATTGCTATTGGCTATAAAACAGACCCTGTTAAATCCGAATGTTCTTGAGTCTGCCCTGCAAGCTTGAGTTATATCAATATATTGTTGCCGCCTTCGAGTTACAGTTATTAAAACTTGATAACTAGGAGTAACGAAATGTTCGGTATTGATGCATACACTTTTGAAACAGTTTGGCCAAGCCTTCTAGGTGTGGCTGCAATGGCAGGTGTAATGACTTGGGGTTTCTTCAAAGTGAAGAAACTGATGAACGAAGATCAGAAAAAGTAATCACTTTACATTCCTCTTCATGTCAGTAGTCTAAGCCTCTTCTTTAAGGAGGCTTATGGCTGCTTACTTCTCCCCAGTCGATCGATTTGAGTATGAGATCGAAGTCAAAAAAAGTCGTTTCATAGCGACCGCAATCCCTCTTAGTTCCACTGATGCACTCTATCAGCTGCAATCAGAGATGCAGCGTCTGCACCCTAAAGCCAGCCACCACTGTTTGGCCTATATTTTAGGCGCACCTCAGGCACCTAAGGCCGCTGGCTCCAGTGATGACGGCGAACCCAGTGGTACAGCGGGTAAGCCGATGCTTAATATCCTCATGCATAAAAATTTGGGAGACATCGGTGTCGTCGTGACACGTTACTTTGGTGGCACTAAACTGGGAGCCGGTGGGTTAATTAGAGCCTATGGTGCCTCGGTTAGTGAGCTCTCAGAACATCTGCCGACCATTGAATGTGCTCCTAAGATTGAGTGCCAGATCCGATATCCTTACGAGCTAGAGGCTGACATTCAACAGGTCATCGCTGCCGTAGCGGCTGAAGAGCTATCGGCTAGCTACACAGAGATAGTAGATAAAACACTGTTAGTTGAATTGGCTCAAGTAGAGACCTTCAAAGTTGCGATTTTGGCTCTGGAGTATAGAGGTGTGGCGCTAACGCTAGATGCATAAAAAAGGGGCGCAATCTTAGATTGAGCCCCTTTTGAACTATCGACGTCGCTTAAAGGTTTCTAATCGACTCTAACTGTTTCTCTAGTTGAACTTTAGAGCGTGCTGCATCATCAGCCTTAGCGCGCTCTTTAGTCACAACAGCTTCAGGTGCGTTGGCAACAAACTTCTCGTTAGACAGTTTCTTATCAACGCGGTCAATCTCAACTTGTAGGCGATCAATCTCTTTCTGAAGGCGGGCCATTTCAGCCTCTTTATCGATCAGATCCGCCATAGGAACCAACAGTTCCATTGCGCCAACCAGCTGAGTCGCGGCAAGAGGTTTATCATCACCTTCGTTTAGGGTCGTGATGCTGCTCAATTTGGCTAGTTTCATCAAGAATGTTTGGTTCTCAGCTAAACGACGAGTGTCTTCACTGCTGCAGTTAGATAACAGAAGTTCAAGATCCTGTGATGGTGCAATTTTCATCTCACCACGAATGTTTCGAACCGCTGTGATCACCCCCTTAAGCCACTCGATGTCGGCTTCTGCTTGCTCGTCAATCTTCTCTTCTGATGCAACAGGGAACTCCTTAAGCATCAGTGTCTCACCCTCAACGCCAGCCAGACCTTTGATCGTCTGCCAGATCTCTTCAGTAATGAATGGCATGATAGGGTGGCTTAAACGGAGGATCGTCTCAAGAACGCGAACCAGTGTACGACGTGTGCCACGTTTAGCCGCTTCAGACGCTTGCTCATCCCATAGAACAGGTTTTGACAGTTCTAGGTACCAGTCACAGTACTGGTTCCAAATAAAGTCGTAGAGTGTCTGTGCAGCAAGGTCAAAGCGGTACTCGTCTAGCTGTTTGGTGACGGTCGCTTCCGTGCGTTGTAACTGGCTGATAATCCAGCGGTCAGCCAGTGAGAGTTCCACTGGCTCTTGATTGTTGCCGCAATCTTCACCTTCGGTGTTCATCATGACATAGCGGGCAGCATTCCAGAGTTTGTTACAGAAGTTACGGTAACCCTCTAGTCGCTTCATATCCCAGTTGATATCACGACCCGTTGAAGCGAGTGCTGCTAGTGTAAAGCGCAATGCATCAGTACCGTGCGCCGTAATGCCCTCAGGGAACTGTTTCTCAGTACGTTTGCCGATTTTCTCGGCTAGCTGAGGTTGCATCATGTTGCCGGTACGTTTTTCCAACAGATCTTCAAGTGAGATGCCATCGATCATATCGAGAGGGTCAAGCACGTTACCTTTCGATTTCGACATCTTATCGCCGCTCTCATCGCGGATAAGACCTGTCACATAGACGTTTTTAAATGGCACTTGAGGTTTGCCGTTTTCATCTTTCATGAAGTGCATGGTCATCATGATCATGCGAGCAACCCAGAAGAAGATAATGTCAAAACCGGTTACAAGGGTGTCGGTAGGGTGGAAGGTTTTCAAACGTTCCGTGTTTTCCGGCCAGCCAAGAGTACCAAAGGTCCACAGTGCCGAGCTGAACCAGGTGTCTAGTACGTCATCATCTTGGTGGAGCTCTACATCGGCCGCCAGGTTATATTTTTCACGCGCAGCTTCAGCTGAATTCGCAACGTAGACGTTACCCTGAGCATCATAGAATGCAGGAATTCGGTGACCCCACCACAGCTGACGTGAGATACACCAGTCTTGAATGTCACGCATCCAAGCAAAGTACATGTTTTCGTACTGCTTAGGGACAAATTTAATGTCGCCATCTTCAACTGCTTTGATCGCTGGCTTAGCCAGTGTCTTAGCATCACAGAACCACTGATCGGTTAGCATCGGTTCAATCACCACACCGCCACGGTCACCGTAAGGAATGGTCATCGCATTCTCTTCGATCTTCACGAGAAGGTCGAGCTCTTCCAGTTCAGCAACGATGGCACGGCGTGCAGCAAAACGTTCCATGCCACGATATTTCTCAGGTAGCGATGGATCGATCTCTTTGTTAACACTGCCATCGAAGTTAAAGGTTTGAGCCTCATCACGAATATCTGCGTTAAGGGTCAGAACGTTGATCATTGGCAGCTTGTTACGCTTACCCACTTCGTAGTCATTGAAATCGTGCGCCGGTGTGATTTTTACACAGCCAGTCCCTTTTTCCATGCTGGCATGTTCATCGGCAACAATCGGGATGCGACGACCGACTAATGGCAGTAGGATCTCTTTACCGATTAGGTCATCGTAGCGTTCATCTTCAGGGTTGACTGCGACACCAGTGTCACCCAGCAGTGTCTCTGGACGCGTGGTACCCACGACAATGTAATCTTTACCCTCTTTGGTTGTCACACCATCAGCAAGTGGGTAACGGATGTACCACATTTTGCCAGTCACTTCGCGGTTCTCCACCTCAAGGTCGGAGATTGCTGTGTGAAGTTTAGGATCCCAGTTAACGAGGCGCTTACCACGATAGATTAAGCCGTCGTCGTAAAGGCGTACAAAGACCTCTTGAACGGCATGGTAAAAACCAGAGTCCATAGTGAAACGTTCGGTTGGCCAATCGACAGAGTTACCTAGACGACGCATTTGGCGGGTAATGGTGCCACCCGATTCGCCTTTCCACTCCCAGACTTTTTCAATGAACGCATCGCGACCAAGATCGTAACGACTCTCGCCGGTCTCAGCAGCTAGTTTGCGCTCAACTACCATCTGAGTGGCGATTCCTGCATGGTCTGTACCAACCTGCCAGAGCGTGTTGCGGCCCTGCATTCGACGGTATCGAATTAAAGTATCCATTAGGGTGTGCTGGAAGGCGTGACCCATATGCAAGCTGCCCGTGACATTTGGCGGTGGGATCATGATTGAGTAGGCATCACCTTCACCTGAAGGTGCGAAAAAGCCTTTCTCTTCCCAGTCTTGGTACCACTTTTGCTCGATTGCTTGCGGTTGATACGTCTTATCCATGAGGTGCTGTAGTCTCTGTTTTCAAGTTCGGTAGCAGAGGATAGCTCCTCTCTACTTTTGGAAAAAATTTAAAGGGTGGGAGTATACCCTTTGAGAGCCCTTATAGACAGTGGTTGAGCGGTTCTTTATTCGCTCTGCAACGCTTCTATAGGTTCGATTTTGGCGGCTTTCAGGGCGGGTATTAAGCCACTGAGTAGTCCTGTTGCTGCTGCAATCAGCAGTGAAATAACTAAGAAAAGAATATTCGGTTCAAGAGGTAAGCCTGGGAGGAGCTGCCTAAAGCCGTAAATTGCAGCATAAGCAGTCAAAATACCTCCGATTCCGCCGATGATTGAGAACATAATCGCTTCGGTCAGAAAGAGCGATGCAACTGTTTTTTTACTGGCGCCTAAAGCACGTAGCAGTCCGATCTCGCTGCGTCTCTCATCAACCAGTGTCGACATAATGGTTAGAATGCCGATTGACCCGACCAGTAGGGAAATGGCCGCTAACCCTATCAGTGCAATTTTTAATACGTCTAAAATCTTATTGAGCGTAGAGAGCATCTGATCTTGGGAGGTCAGTGTGAAATCCTCTGCGTTGTGGCGCAGGCTCAGGTGCTCCTTAATTGATTGCATCAGTTGATCCGTTTTGCTGTTGGCTGAAAACGTGACGTCAATCTCCATCACGCCATCTCTGTTGAATAGGGTGAGTGCTCTCTGGGTGTCGATATAGACAATATCATCGAGGTCAAAACCCAACATTTGTCCCTTAGATTCGAGTACACCTAACACCCGATAGCGCTCGCCACCAACCCTGATAAATTGCCCAAGTATTGGCTGGTTACCGAACAGTTCACTGGCTACTTTTGCACCAAGAACTGCGTAGGGTAGAGGGGTTCGCCCCCGGCTGTCAGGTAAGAAATGCCCCTTCTGAATGGTGAAATTCCAGGCGTCAGGCATGCTGTAACTGACGCCAAGAATATCCACATGACGGACGCGATATTGATACTCAATCGCTCCGCTACCCTGAATAACGGGCACTACCTGTCGGATACCCGATAAGGTTTTAAGTGATTGGGCGTCGTCTAGCGTGAGCGGGCGAGTATTGGCGATGAGGCCACCGACGCCCCCCGTCTGTGTACGTCCCGGTGTAATAGCGATGATTCGGGTGCCAAATTGAGAGAAGCTATTGAGCATATAGTTTTGCAGGCCACTGCCTAAGCTGGTGATCAATGTCACCATAAAGATACCGACTGTAATGCCTAAGGCGGTCAAAAAGCTCTTTCTAATATCGACGGTCAGTGTCCCCGCTGCCAGTTTGATGAGATCAGCGATAGGCATTCATCTCACCTCGCAATGCGGCAACGGGATCGACCGTTGCAGCCTTTTTGGCGGGTAGCCAGGTAAAAATCAGAGAGACCGTGAGTGATACTAAAAGAGCGGCCAGTGTTGCCATATAAGGGATAGCAAAAGGAAAGCTTGGCCAAGTCAGATGAATGGCATACAGCGAAGCTATGCCTAGACTAACACCGATTATGGCTCCGGTTGTGGCTACTAAAATGGAGTCCAAGAGGAAAATGGAAGTGACGGTGTTATGTGAGGCGCCAAGTGCTTTGAGTAACCCAATTTCTGGAACCCGTTGTGAGACACTGATCAGAGTGATGTTCATGATCAATATGCCAGCCACTAATAAACTGAT
Source organism: Marinobacterium sp. xm-d-579 (assembly GCF_013282935.1). Taxonomy (NCBI): domain Bacteria; kingdom Pseudomonadati; phylum Pseudomonadota; class Gammaproteobacteria; order Oceanospirillales; family Oceanospirillaceae; genus Marinobacterium; species Marinobacterium sp. xm-d-579. Next base: position 55,519 of record NZ_WBYP01000001.1, on the reverse strand, counting down.
GCTAGCAATCGCGATGACGACCAGGGTGAGCTTGTTCAATAGGTCACTGAAGGTGTTAAGTAGAGAGTTTTGAGTCACGATAGTGATGTCTCTTTCACCTTGATGTCGCTCCATTATCAGCTGCTCTATAAGCTGCTGACTCTCTTCAATCTGTTGATCTGATTGTAGTTTGATTAGCATCCTGAAGAGTCCGGGAGCGTTAAAAAGGGTTTGAGAAGAGGTGACAGGAATGAGGGCAGTCTCATTCATGTTGGTACCAAAGTTGATGCCGCTGGGCTCGATAATACCAATGACCCGGTAGCGTCGATCAGAAAATTTGACCCACCCACCTAAAGCGTTTCCATTAGGGAAAATCTCCTGAGCAAGCGTGCTACCTAGTAGGGTGACTGACGCTGCCGTATCAACATCCCTTTGCGTCAAATTGGTTCCGGTTTTTACGGGTATTCCAAAGATAGTAAGTAGGCTTTGGTTGGTCCCAAGTACGATGATCTCCCGATTTAAACCGTTGCTATGAGCCTCGGTAATACCTGCAATAATCGGAACGATTTCATTCACTTGTGGCAGTTTATGGATAGCCTTTGCATCATCAAGGGTTAAGTCGCGAGTTCCCTCCCCAGTCACTGGAGGGATGCCGCCTTCCGTCTCTTTGCGCCCTGGAAGAACGATTAATACCTCTTTCCCTAGCAGAGAGAACTCCTGATAGACAAACTGTCTTGCTCCCTCCGAAAGACCGGTTAATAGAACAACGGACATGACTCCGATGCTTACCGATAGAAGTATCATCAACGCTTTAAATGCCTGCCGAGAGTAGGTCGCTAGGCTGTACCGAAGATGATCAATCAAGAGCACGGCTATCCCCTCTTTTTGATCTCTAGGAGTTGACCATCAACCATAGTTATCTGGCGTTTTGCTCGGGCGCCAAGATCACTGTCATGAGTCACCACTACTAGAGTAATTCCTTGGCTGTTTAGCGTTTCAAGCAGGTTAATGACCTCCTGACCTGATGCGCGATCAAGATTACCGGTCGGCTCATCGGCGAGAAGTATTTTAGGTTGAGTGACCACAGCGCGCGCTATGGCAACACGCTGCCTCTGGCCACCAGAGAGTTGCTGTGGCTTGCGGTTAAGAAAATCTTTTAATCCCAGGGTTTTCAGTAACTCGGAGGCTTTTTCTCGGCGTTGGCTGGCAGGAATCCCTTTAAGAATTAACGGCAACTCAACGTTTTCCAACGCCGTTAGTCGATTGATGAGATGATAGGCTTGGAAAACGAAGCCGATATTGTCGTTTCGAAATCGAGCCTTTTCTGCTTCGTTTAATTCAGTCGTTGCAGTGCCATCCAGACAGTATTCACCGGAGTTTGGTGAATCGAGCAGTCCTAATTGATTGAGTAGTGTGGATTTACCTGATCCAGAAGGGCCCATGATACTGAGGTAGTCACCTGCCTCGATATCGAGTGTGAAATCCTGAAGCGCATTCACCGTTTCACTGCCCATTGGATAGCTTCTACAGAGATGCTTAAGCTCGATCATTGTGGAATAACTCGTCGATTTAGAAGGTTTTCAACATCATTGGTGTTCTTCAGGAAACGGTCATTTAAATCGAGTCCTTCCGTCACCTCGCTCCACGTCCAGTTATAGGCGCCGACTTTAATAGGTCGAATTTCAAGCTCATTGGTTTTTTCGTTGAATATCACGATTTCAGATCCGCCAATGACAGATTCGGTAGGGACCCTTAACACACTGCCTGTTGATGAGGTCACCACTTCGATATCAGCACTGTATCCCACTAAAAGCGTCATATCTTCATCAGGATTGATAAAGGCAGCCTCGACTTCAAGCGTTCTTGCCTGCTTCTCATTGTCAGAAATTCGAGAGCCTAATTTGCTGATGACACCATCAAAGATTTCACCTCTAAAAGCATCTAGGGTTATACGGGCGTATTGACCTATCTTAAGTCGGGAGGCCTCGACCTCATCAATTGGGGCGGTCACATAGAGGCAGCTGGTATCAAGCAACTCAACAGCCGCTGGCGTCATGATGCCTGGAGGTGAGGGGGTCAGGTATTCACCGACTTCACCGTTGATCTTGCTAACGGTACCGGCAAACGGAGATTTTAGAGTACGCTGGTTCTGATCAATGCTAAGAAGATTAATTTTGTCTGCCGCGAGTTTTGATAGTGAACTTTGATACTCGCAGATATGAGCACTGCTGGCTGATTCGCTATTTAGTTGATCAAATCGTTCGTTTGAAATGAGCCCTTTCTCTTTAAGGGACTGACCTCGGACGAGCTCGCGTTTTGCAAGATCCGCCAGTTCGCAGGCTCGTTCCTCTTCGATCTTAGCGGCTTGATACTCCCCTTTGGATAGTTTTATTTGAGCCCTTTGAACATCACTGTTTAATGTGAGTAGGGTCTGATCTTTTTCGACCACCTCGCCCTCAGCAACATTGATTGACTCTATGATGCCCCCAATGGTTAGGGATAAGCTCGACTGACGGCAGGGGGTGATGGATCCCGAACGACTGTTAGCGGCGATCTGCTCGACTGCGCCCTGTTCAACTTGGACTAACTCAACGCTGATTGGAGGCTCTGGCCAAAAGAGCGAGTAGCTGATCACCGCAGCAGCAAGAATGAGGAGAATAAGCAGTTTTTTCATTGAATATCCTCCAAAGGACAAATTTAAGATCGATCTCTAAGATCTTGCCTCTGTAACTCCCAGCCGGCTGCTTTTCGCATGGCCCATGAGTGTCGTGTGGCCGCTAGTACCGTTTCGGATTGAGTGACAATCTCGATGCAGCGAGAAGCTGATTGACAACCCTCTGGTGCGGTTAAACCTAGATTGATAAACAGATCAATAGGTTCTGAGGGCAATTCACCACAGGCTATAGAGACAGGCGATTTAAGTTCAGTACCCAGTATGGCATGCGGTACAAAGCTGTCCGATCGAAAATTCCACAAAGTCTGATCTAGCTGATGTAGATCAGCTTCATTTTCAGTGTGTATATGGATGCGTTGGCCAAGGGATAAGGCTTTTTCACAGAGTTTACACGCCAGCAGTTCACGACTGTCGTGATCACTGCTGGGGAGTATGTAGTAGTCTGCGCGAGGCACGTTTAGGCCTCAATCTGCTCAGCAATATCGAGAAGATATTGCGTCAGCATAGGAACACAACGTCCCGTTGCCCCTTTGGCTTTGCCGCTATTCCAAGCAACACCGGCTATATCTAGGTGAGCCCAGCTAACCTCTTTGGTAAAGCGTGATAGGAAGCAGGCCGCGGTAATGGTCCCTGCAGGTCGACCTCCGATGTTAGCCATATCGGCAAAATTGCTATCCAGTTGTGATTGGTACTCGTCCCATAAAGGTAGCTGCCAGCCACGATCGCCAGCAAATTCACCTGCATCAAGCAACTTAGCTGCAAGCTCATTATCGTTCGCAAGAACTCCCGTTGCTTGATGTCCAAGTGCAATAATACAGGCGCCTGTCAGGGTCGCGACATCGATGACGGCTTGAGGATTGAACTGTTGCACATAGGTCAAAGCATCACAAAGTACCAATCGGCCTTCAGCGTCGGTGTTAAGGATCTCTACTGTTTGACCTGACATGGTCGTTACCACGTCACCTGGTTTAGAGGCTTCACCTGAAGGCATGTTCTCAGCCGCAGCAACGATCGTAATAAGGTTCAATGGCAAGTTCATCTCTGCCACTGATTCGAAGGCACCTAACACGCTGGCTGCACCACACATGTCGAATTTCATCTCGTCCATCTCAGGGCCTGGTTTCAATGAGATGCCGCCGGTATCGAAGGTGATGCCTTTACCAACCAGAGCATACGGAGCCTCATTAGCATCCTCTGCACCTTGGTATTTCAATACAATGAGGCGAGGCGGAATGACACTGCCTTTGCCGACGCTTAGAAGCGCACCCATACCCAGCTCTTCTATCTGTTTCTCATCTAGAATGTCACAGGTGACACTGTCGAACTCTTCCGCAAGATTTTGAGCATGCTCTGCCAAGTAGAGAGGTGTACAGATATTGCCTGGCAAATTACCCAGCTCACGAGCAGTTGATACCCCATTGGCGATAGCAACGCCATCCAGAAGGGCACCCTCTCCAAATTCAGTATCTTCCTCAGGTAGGTGGATATGAATGTGCTCAAGTGTTAATGCAGGTGCAGACTTGGATTTGGTGGTGTCGTATTGGTAGAGCGCGGCCGACGAAGCTTCTACTAGAGTTCGTGTGTCACGGTAGATGTCGTCGCTATTGCCGCTGATCCGATCCAGGGCAAAGCAGAGTGTTTTAACACCCAGAGTTTTGATGGTATCCACCGCGCTTTTAATCAGTTGCTGCTGTTTGATGATGGTTCGTTCACTCTGTGCCCCTACACCAGCTAACAGGATGCGCTTAGTGTTGATACCAGGAAGGCTGCGCAATAGAAGCAGAGAGCCCTGTTTGCCGGAAAAATCACCCGATGCAACAACATCGCTTATGGCCCCTGAACTGGCTTTATCAATCGCTTTAGCCGAGTCCGAAAGTTCACCGTCTGCCGCAATCGCAATAACGATACAATCTGCTTCTACACTCTCAATCGATCCGTTAACGATCTCAAAATCCATTTCTGTTTCCTCTAACAAGACAAGCACTTAGGTTTAGGTGATAATGTGCCCTACAGTATCGCATCAGTTTGAAATCCATGCACCTAGTAGGAACGGCCGTTTGATTGTTTTTCGTTATCTTTCCCGTGAAGTGTTGACGACAACCTTTGCAGTAACGGCGATTTTGCTTCTTATCATTGTCAGCACCCGTTTAATTGGCTACTTAACCGACGCCGCTACGGGGGAGTTGGATACTGCTGTTATTCTGGATTTGGTTGTTAACCGAATCCCGCTCATCCTAGAACTTCTGCTTCCGCTTGGCTTCTTTTTGGGCATTTTGCTGGCCTATGGTCGTCTCTATCTTGAAAGTGAAATGGTGGTTCTTAAGGCCTGTGGCGCTGGGCCCTGGAAACTGATCGGGTATGCGATGGGGCCGGCTCTATTGGTCGCTGCAATCGTTGCTTCAATCAGTCTCTACCTGACCCCTACAGGCATGCATGAGGCGAAGCGTATCGTTGCCGAACAGCGCTCGAGAAGCGAACTCGATATGTTGGTACCCGGCGTATTCCAAGTGTCGAACTCTAACACTCAGGTCTCTTATGCTCGCAAAATTGATGAGGCTGGTAACCTGGTTGATCTGTTTGTCTCTGGTCGTGATCAACAGGGCCGATCCTACCTTCTGGTTGCCGGTGAAGGTCAGCAGCAGTTCATTGAGGATCAGGGCCGCTTTTTGGTATTTAACGAAGGATACCGTTACAACTTCCCTGAAAATTTCGCTTTAGAAGAGATAGGCTTTGAGCAGTACGGGCTGAAGATTGATGATCCAGAACTGTCGGTCAGGGTTGATCATCTAGATGCTATCCCTACGCTCGATTTGATAGGCAGTGATCGACCGGCGTATGTGAGCCGACTGCACTGGCGCCTCTCTCTGCCTTTTATCCCGATCATTGTGGTGTTGTTGGCCGTTCAATTGGCTAAAACCAGTCCGCGCCAAGGGCGGTACGCCAAATTAATTCCTGCAATATTGATGTATCAAATATACATCGGAAGTTTGACGGCTGCTCGATCAGCAGTAGAGCAGGGCGATGCAGGTAGTTGGATGATTTGGTTTGTGCATCTGATTGCTCTAGGTGTGGGCGTCAACATGGTGTTGTATGAGGGGGCTTGGGAGCGAGTTATGAATAAGCTACCTAAGATTCCAGCTCTCCCGTTTCGAAATAAGGAGGCATCGTGATCAGTCGAATCGATCGATACATTGCCGTTCATATTCTCTCTGCTATCGCCGTTGTTCTGTTAATTATCGTCGGTTTGATGGGAATTTCGCTCTATTTGGATGAGCTGGGAGAGGTTGATAAACACTACACATCCGGTGCGGCGTTCAGCTACACCTTATTAAGCTTACCGGGATTGGCCTATCAGCTATTACCCCTGAGTGCTCTTGTAGGGACGTTGATCGGTATGGGGGTGTTGGCCTCTAACTCCGAGTTAACGGTGATGCGAGCTGCAGGCGTTTCAATGATGCGTTTGATTCTATCGGTAGCAAAGCCGATTAGTTTGATCGCATTCATTGCTCTAATAGCAAGTCAGTTGGGCGTTCCTGAGTCTCAGCAGTCGGCTAGGGCCATTAAAGCTTCCGCTCAATCTGAGTCTGGACGAATAAATAACGGTGATGGCGGCTGGTATCGTCAACCGGGTGAATACATTCATGTCTCTGCAATCACTCCTGACGGGCAAATTTTAGGTGTCACTCGTCACCAATTTGATTCAGAGCTTAGGCTCAAACAAACCAGTTTTGCCAAGTCGGGGTATTACTCTGAAGAGCGTCAAGGTTGGTTGCTAACTGACGTTGAATTGACGGCACTGATCAATGATCAGCGTATTGAAAAAGGTCATTTAGATGAGACTTTTTGGTCAACCGAATTGACGGAAGAGATGCTGCGAGTCATTTTGGTGCCCCCTGTTGAACTCCCTATCTCAGGTCTATCTTCTTACTCTAGCTATCTGAATGATCAAGGGGTGGATTCAACCTCTTATGAGTTAGCCCTTTGGAATAAATTGCTACAACCCTTGTCAATTATCGCTTTGGTGATGATTGGCGTTGCGTTTATTTTTGGACCGCTGCGCGGTGTTACGGTAGGCCAAAGAATTATCACCGGTGTCGTGATTGGACTGGTATTTAAATTCAGTCAGGATCTTTTGGCGCCGGCCAGTCAGGTGCTAGGATTTTCTCCGTTACTGGCCGCGCTGTTACCCATTGCGATCAGCTTTGCCATCGCTTTATGGTTACTCTCTAGAGTTCGCTAACTCTTTTTGGCAGGTTTTGGTAGTCGAACGGTGACACTGTTTGACCAACGCTCATGCCAGGTTAGGCGCTCATCACTTAACAGCGTCGCCCAGTAACCGGCTCCTAGAGTGACAATAGAGATAGCGGCACCAAAAAAGCGAATCAGTGCCTGAGTCCAGGTTAACGAAAACCCCTTTTCACTCTGCGCACGCAGGCGCCAAGCCATCATGCCGATCGTCTGACCGGAGCGTGTCCAGGAGTACCCAAAGAATAGAAAGGTTGAGCAGAGCAGTGCCGACTTTAAGGCCGCTTGGCCGAGAAAGCTGTCGACCGCTTCACCTTGATTTAGGATGACTCCAATAGCACCAATTAAGAACCAAATGGCAAGAATGATCAGCGTGTCATAGACCATTGCCATCACTCTAATGATTAGAGAGGGTAGTTGATGTTGGTTAGCATCATCGTGAAACGGTTTGGGCATACTGAACTCCTTTGTCGGAGCCGTAGTGTACTGAAAAGTTTACTTTAAACGAAGCAGTGGACGAAGCTTAAGTCCGATCACTGAACCGGCAAACGCAAACAAGATCCATAGCCAGCCGTGTAAACTGCCAGAGACCACACCGCCTACAAATGCGCCAATGTTACACCCATAAGCGATGGTTGCACCGTAGCCCAATAGCACGCCACCCAGCAGAGAGGCTAAGAAGTTTTGAATCGGCATTTTCATCTTGAGTGTGAATTTGCCGGCGATCGCCGCCGCTAAGAAAGCGCCTAGGATGACACCACCATTCATCAATGATGCGGGGTCCTGGCTGAGACTGTTGTAGAGCGCCTCTTCACGGCCAGGTGACATCCAGTAGGTCCAGAAGTCGATCTCTAGATCGAGCTCTAACCATTGAGCAACTTTCGCACCCCATACAGGGTAGGCAAGGGCAACAGCCCATGGACGGCCCATTAATGCGAGTGTTGCGAAGTTTAGAATGGTGAGTCCAACCGCTCCCCAAATCAGTGGCCAGGGTCCAGCAATCAGTTTGCTTGCAAAGCTGGTCGTGCCAGTACTTTGACACTCTTCAAGCGAGCCGTGAGCTTTAATTTCAAGACGTTTAGTGAACTGATAGATAGCAGTGAATAACAGCAGGTTTAGACCGATGGCGGTGATTGGACCCAGCAGTTCGATCAATCCAATGGGCGCTAGTTGTGGCAAGGTTGTCCACCACTCATAGTCAGCTGTTGCCCATAGCGCACCGGCACTAAAGCCTGCCATGACGGGAATGGCTCTCAGTTGTCCACCGCCAAGATGGTAAAGATTACCCGAAGCACAGCCACTTGCGATCTGCATACCTACACCGAACATGAACGCGCCGGCAACAACGGAGAGGCCGAGAGGTCTAACAAATCCTGTGACCGATTGACCAAACAGCTCGCCTGAGGCCAGGGTCGGGAAAAATAGCAGTACACTCAGGGAGAGCATGATCATCTGAGCGCGGATGCCCGCACCACGACGTTTAGAGATAAGCTCTCTCCATGCGGTCGTGAAACCAAATGAAGCTTGAAGCAAACAGACACCTAGGGCTGCACCTAAAATGAGAGCAAGTAGTTCAAATGTGCCGTGCTCATTAAACACATAAACAGCGGAAGCAATCAACAAAGCAGAAGAGAGCATAAGCCAGAATAGCTTGTTTGGCTCAAGAAGCTGGGTTTTAAAGTCTGTAGATGTCGTGTTTAAAGTATTCATGCTCGACTCCTTTTAGGAGTGGCAATACTAATGATCTTTTAATAACTCTTCCAAGAATGTTTGGTGATTTTATATACAAATAAGTTATCAAAAATATTCCACTTATAAAAAAGAGCGCCGTAGCGCTCTTCATGGCCCATCTGATATTGGTTATTTTATGTACTGCTGTGAGAGCTTGTCAGCAAGTGCTTTGGCTTCGCTCTGTTCGGTATCAGACAGTTTCATCAGCAGGCGTGCCTCAATGGTTTGAGCCGTTGTTGAGCCAGCATTGGCTGCCGCTTTCATCCATGCGTAAGCAGTAATGTCTGGATTTACTGAAAGGTCATTACCATTACCCGTAGCGTACAGCGTGCCTAAGAAGAACATCGATTCAGTGTATCCCGATTCCGCAGCTTGCAGGTACAGCTTCTCAGCCTGTGCAAAGTTTTGCTCGGTCCCGCTTCCGAAGTTGTAGCTTCTAGCCAAGTTGTGAAGCCCGATCAGTGAGCCATTGTGAGAGGCTTTATCAAACCATTGCAGGGCAAGATTTAGGTCGCGTTCTACGCCTTGGCCAAATTCGTACATTTCACCAATTCGGTTTTGTGCATCGGCATCACCCGCTTCCGCTTTAGGAAGAAGTTGTGTGAACTCGGCAAGGTATACCTCATTTCGCATGACGCGAAGGGCGTTGATACTCTTTAGGTGGCCCTGGCGAGCGGCACTGCTGAAGTACTGCTTGGCATCCTCTTTGCTCTTTTCAACACCTTGGCCATCACGGTACAGCGTACCCATTAGATAGAGAGCATCTAAATCACCCTCTTTGGCTAGAGGCTTAAGCTCTTCAAGGGCTTTGGTGTAATCGGCTGACTGAATGGCGCGCTCAGCTGCGATGATGGATGCGGCTTCAACAGACATGACTGGAAGAGCCAATGCAAAGGCTAGTGATAATAGACGAGCTTTGGTCAAACCTGACCTCCTATTCTATTCCAACAAATTAATGGTCAATAACCGTTAGTGTTATCAAAGTGGCGCTATCATAACCTTTTCACTGCATAATCCACAGCGCTTGCTCTGAATTTCTATTATGAGTAACGTAATGTTTGATGTAGCGCAGGTTAAACCTGTCAATTTAAATGGACATTGAGGATTATCAAATGTTTCAAGATATGACAAAGCTGTTCGAACAGAGTGTTGAATCATTTCAAGAGTTGGCGAAGGTTCAGCAAGAGATGCTACAGCGCATTACCAATCAGCAGATTGAGTACACCCAGCAGTGTATCCAAGCGACCATGAATCAGGCTAATTCACTTCAGGGTCTAAAATCACCTGAAGAGTTCATCGAAGCGCAAAAAGAGTATACACAGCGCTTAGAGGCTGCACTTAAAGCGGCTGCTGAGCAGAATATGAAAACGGTTCAAAACGCCCAAGAGGAGATTCAAAAAATTGCCTCTCAATCGATGGGTGGCAAATAGTTTTTGATCCCTCTCATTTACGGAAGTACTACAGGCAATACTGAACGCGTAGCGCAACTCATGGTTGAGTGCTGGCCAGGGGAGGTGCCTCTAAAGCTAATTTCAATCGATAGCATGATTAATGCCGATGTTGAACAGGCTTCGTCACTGATTATTGGTGTGCCCACTTGGAACTTTGGTGAGTTACAAGAAGATTTCGAAGAAGTTTGGTCGAGTTTTTGTGAAATCGACTTCAGTGGCAAACGCGTAGCACTGTTTGGATTGGGTGATCAATTGGGATATGGCGATTGGTTTCTTGATGCGATGGGTACAGTTGCCGCACAGATTTCACAAAAGGGTGCTAAGCTGATAGGTGAATGGCCTGTCGAAGGTTACGATTTTGAGTCCTCAAAAGCGCTAATCCCTTGTGAAACGGCCTTCGTGGGTTTGGCCTTGGATGAGGATACACAGTCCTTTGAAACAAGAGATCGTGTGGAGCGTTGGTTCAATCTGATCTATCCACAATTGTAAATTGAAGTGTTAACTCGGAGAGAGATTATGTCTTTGAAGAAAGTTGTTTTAACGACTTTGTCTTGTGCTTTATTGGCTGCGCCTTTGGCACAGGCTGATCGAGCGGAAGATGCTATTGAATATCGCCAAGGGATCTTTAAAGCCTACGGTTGGCACTTTGGTGCTATGGGTGCCATGGTTCGCGGTAAGGTTGATTATGATGCAGAGCAATTTGCTCATCACGCTAAGTCGTTCTTAGCGGTTGCGCCGCTTGCTGCTGAGGGGTTTATCGAAGGTTCTGATTTTGGTGAGACGTCTGCTAAAGATGAGCTTTGGGAGAATTTAGATGATGTCAATCAGCGCTTTGTTACTATGACTGAAGCCGCTGAAAAGCTAGTCGCCGTATCTGGTGGTGAATTGGCGGATGCCAAAGCAGCCTTTGGTGCTGTCGCGAAATCCTGCAAAGGGTGTCACGACAACTACCGCGAGAAACGTTAACCCTTTAATCAGATCCAAAATAGGAGTGCGCTGACAGTCGCTCCTACTAGGATTGCTACAAAGAGAGGAATGCCGCCTCGAATCTTAGGTGCTTCCTCTTCACTCTCCTTTCTACCATGCAGCATGGCTTGCACCAGTTTTTCACCTTTGAAACGTTGATACCAAATAATGGCAGCCAGATGCAGGGCGACAAACAAAATCAATAGATTAAAAATCGCCTCATGCAGTTCCGTCATCGCTAGTTGAGCGTCGTAAGAGATTAGATAGGCTAATGGCCCTTCAATAAAAATGTCATCGTTACTAAACAGCCCCGTCGTCATCTGTAGAAACATTAAGCCTAGCAGGGCTATGACACTGAGTGCGCCAGCAGGATTATGTGTGTTGTAGTCTCTTTGCCCCTCTCCCTTGAGGTAGCCTATGACGCTGCTTGGACGTTTCACGAATTGGGAGAATCGAGAGGAGTCGCTGCCAATCACTCCCCAAATAATGCGGAATGTGATTAAGCCTGCAGCTACAAATCCAAAGCGAGTGTGCCAGATCATCCAGTTGCCACCTAATTCTGCACTCAGCCAGCTTAAGCCAAATAGCATGACTAGAAGCCAGTGAAAGAGTCGAGTGCTTAGATCCCAGACGGTGACAATTTTTTTCTGCATGTTGATAAGCTCGCTAATGAATACAAAATCACAATGTAAAAACTATATGGTATCCGGTTGATAGTGCATACCCAAGGAGTATCGCCCAACTCCATTTGAGGTGGGCTCTGAAAGTGTAGATGCCATTCGCCTGGCCCATCAGAGCCACACCTGCCGCTGAGCCAATCGATAGCAGAGAGCCACCAATGCCAATACAGAGGGTCGCCAATAGCCATTGGTTAGTCGACATCGACATATCCATGCTCAGAATGGCGTACATCACGGGTATGTTATCGATCAATGAGGAGCTTAGGCCGATGATTAGATGGGTGGTGGTCTCTCCAAAGTTGCCGTAAAGCGACGTTGAGATCAGGGCTAAATAGCCCAGGGCAGCTAAACCACCAACGCTCAGTACAACGCCATAGAAGAACATTAATGTATCCCAGCTGGCGCGTTCAACCACTCGGAAATTATCAAAACGCATGACGACTTCACCGTGATCCCCTTTGAGGTGTTTTGTCATCGCACCCATGTGGTGTCCACGCAATTCACTCTCTTGCAACAGAGGATCCTGTTTTGACAATAGGTATCCATAAATCTTTAACGCGCCTAGCCCCGTCATCATTCCAATTACCGGGGGTAATTTCAGAAGTGAATGGATTAACACTGACGCCGTTATCGTGGCTAAAAAGAGTATCAGCATGCCGATCGCTCCAGGCTTCATGGATTGTTGTTCATGCGGGAGTTGCGCTGGGCCTGTCGGAAGATAATGGTTAAGCACTAAAGCAGGCACGAACCAGCTGATCAGTGCGGGAACAATAAGATGGGTAAATTCAAGGAATTTTAGTTTCTCCTGCTGCCAAACCATCAGTGAAGTAATATCGCCGAAGGGGGAGAAAACGCCCCCTGCATTGGCGGCAATAACCACGTTGATCAAGCCGAGCACTACGAACGACGCTGTTCTGGTGCCAACAGCCATCACTACTGAGCCCATCAGTAGCGCTGTCGAGAGGTTGTCAGCAATGGGGGATAGGACAAAGGTCAACCCACCCGTGACCCAGAACACGGTTCTTAGGGAAAAGTCTCTAGCAATCAGCCAGCTACGCAATGCCAAAAATAGGTGGCGCTCCTCAAGGGCGTGGATAAATGTCATGGCGCTGAGCAGGAACAGAAAAAGCTCTGCGTACTCAAGCAGGGTCTGTTCCAGTAGTGCGCCAGCTTGCTCTGGTTGGCCATTGATGGAATAGCTAAGGCCGACTAATAACCAGATTAAACCAGCGGCCACCATCATCGGCTTGGATTTGGCTAGGTGAGTGCGGTCTTCGCTGATCACAAAATAGTACCCGACAAGGAAGGTGAGTACCGCTAGGTAGCCATATAGGGTGCCTGTTAAATCGATAAAATTTGTCATTCCCATACGATGGACTAGCTTGTCCGTTATCTCAATAGAGGTGCATGAAAAACGTTGAAATAAAGGCCGAGACGGTGATTTAAAGGTGAGGATAAATCCTGTAAAATGTGCCCCCTTTTTTAAGACCTTTTGGACATTTGCTCGACTATGGAAATTAATCCGATTGTTAACAGCCTTAAAGAGTATGCCGAACGCACTAAAGAGTTGCGTGGCTATCTCGAATATGACGAGAAGCTTGAGCGCTTTGAAGAGGTTGAGCGTGAGCTTGAAGATCCCAATATTTGGAATGATCAAGAGCATGCACAAAAGCTAGGTCGCGAACGATCAAGCCTTGAGTCTGTGATTAAGACCATCGATGAGCTGACTGAGGGGACTGCTGATTGCCTGGAGCTGCTGGAGATGGCAGTTGAAGAGGATGACGAAGATACCGTTGAAGAGGTTCGCAGTGAAGTTGAGCGTCTAGGCGGCATGTTATCGCAACTTGAGTTTCGCCGTATGTTCTCGGGTGAAGCGGATTCAAGTAACGCCTTCTTGGATATCCAGGCGGGTTCGGGTGGTACCGAGGCTCAGGATTGGGCCAATATGATGCTTCGAATGTTCCTTCGTTGGGGTGAGAGCAAAGGCTTTAAAACCGAGTTGATGGAAGTGTCTGACGGTGACGTGGCCGGTATTAAATCTGCAACGATTCGTTTTGAGGGTGAGTACGCCTTCGGTTGGTTAAGAACAGAAACGGGTGTTCACCGTCTCGTTCGTAAGAGCCCATTCGATTCTGGTGGTCGCCGCCATACCTCTTTCTCATCTGTCTTCGTCTCTCCTGAGATCGACGACAATGTTGAGATCGACATTAACCCGGCTGATCTTCGTGTCGATGTTTATCGTGCATCCGGTGCGGGTGGTCAGCACGTCAACCGAACTGAGTCGGCGGTCCGTATTACCCACGGTCCATCTGGAATCGTTGTACAGAGTCAGTCGCAGCGTTCGCAGCACCAGAATAAAGATAACTGTATGAAGCAGTTACGCTCCAAGCTTTACGAAATGGAGATGCTGAAACGTCGTGAGGCTGCCCAAGAGGTTGAAGATACTAAAGCCGATATAGGTTGGGGCAGTCAGATTCGCAGTTACGTACTGGATGATCAGCGTATCAAAGATCTTCGCACCGGCGTTCAATCGTCGAATTGTGATCGCGTGCTCGACGGCGATCTGGATATGTTTATTGAAGCTAGCTTAAAAGCTGGTCTCTAAAAGTTAACACAGGAAATAGACACCATGTCTGATAACACACAGCTTGATGAAAACCGCTTGATTGCAGAGCGCCGTGAAAAACTCTCTGCACTGCGTGAGCAGGGCCAAGCCTTCCCGAACACTTTTCGTCGCGACAGCTACGCAGAGGATCTGCAGTCTGAACACGGTGAGAAGAGCAAAGAGGAGCTAGAAGCTGCAGGCATTAAGGTCTCTATTGCCGGTCGAGTGATGCTCAATCGTGGCGCGTTCATGGTGATCCAAGATATGTCTGGCCGCATCCAGGCGTACGTTAACAAAGAGGCTCGTAGCTTTGCTAAGCAACTAGACCTTGGTGATATCGTCGGCATTAGCGGTGAATTGCACAAGTCAGGCAAGGGTGATCTCTACGTTGATATGGCAGAGTACCAGTTGCTGACAAAGAGCTTGCGCCCACTGCCAGATAAACACAAAGGGCTTCAAGATACTGAAATGCGCTACCGTCAGCGTTATGTTGATCTGATTACTAACCCTGAATCCCGTGATGTGTTTGAGACGCGTTTTAAGGTGATTGCCGCGATTCGTCAGTTCTTAAGCGAGCGCCGTTTCCTTGAAGCGGAAACGCCAATGCTTCAAGCGATTCCTGGTGGTGCATCGGCTCGTCCTTTTGTGACACACCACAACGCACTTGATATCGATATGTATCTTCGCATCGCGCCAGAGCTCTACCTGAAACGCCTGGTTGTCGGTGGTTTCGAGCGCGTATTTGAGATCAACCGTAACTTCCGTAATGAGGGTCTCTCAACACGTCACAACCCAGAGTTCACCATGATCGAGTTCTATCAGGCGTATGCTGATTACAAAGATCTAATGGACCTAACGGAAGAGATGCTTCGTACCGTTGCACAGCAGGTGCTAGGCACAACAACCATCATCAATACGGTTCGTAATGAAGAGGGTGAGGTGCTAGAGACGTTTGAGTACGACCTTGCTAAGCCGTTTACCCGATTGTCAGTATTTGATGCCATTCTGCAGTACAACCCTGATATCACAGCGGAAGCATTGGCGAATGAACATGCCGCTCGTCAGATTGCCGAGCGTCTGGACATCGACGTAAAAGATAGCTGGGGTCTGGGTAAAATCCAGATTGAGATTTTTGAAGAGACCGTTGAACACCTTCTGCAGCAACCAACCTTCATTACAGAATACCCTACCGAGGTCTCTCCTCTCGCTCGTCGAAGTGACGACAACCCATTTGTGACCGATCGATTCGAGTTCTTCGTCGCTGGTCGTGAGCTAGCAAATGGCTTCTCGGAGTTGAATGACGCTGAAGATCAAGCGGAACGTTTCCGCAAACAGGTCGCTGAGAAAGATGCAGGTGATGATGAGGCGATGCACTTTGATGCTGACTTCGTTGCAGCACTTGAGTATGGACTGCCACCCACAGCAGGCGAGGGGATCGGTATCGACCGTTTGGTGATGCTACTGACTGACTCACCATCGATTCGTGACGTCATTCTATTCCCTGCAATGCGTCCACGCGCTTAAGCGCGATTAAGCGTACAGAAGAGTTTCACTGTGTTGTCTTGGCTGTTTCCAAAACAGAAACGTGACTTCACAGCGAAGCGCTATCTCAGCATAAGCCTGCGAACTCTGCACCTTTTTGGTATTGCAGGTTTTGCGGGCTTTTTCTTATATGACTTACCGGAATCGCTTTGGCGGCCCTATGCCATACTAGCGCTGACGACTGGCTCCTTAATGCTACTGGTCGAACTCTACGTTGATGCAATTTGGTTGATTCAACTGCGGGGTTTGGCGGTTATTACTAAAATTTTTCTACTGTTGTTAGCGATGAACGCTCCTCACCTAACAACGGTGCTGTTCTGTCTGATCGTCATCATTTCAGGCTACTTCTCACACGCGCCTGGCAAGGTTCGATACTACTCACCCTTTTTCGGGCGAGTCATAAAAAGCTCAGCTGAACTCAGCTTTAATCAGTCGGATTCAAGGTAGGTGCCGATGCTTTCGAAGGGTTGGCAGCAGCTGCTGAAAGAGATATCCGAGACGCCAAACTATCAATCTCTTATGGCGTTTCTGGATCAACGAACAGCTGAGGGTGTCACAATATACCCACCTCAAGATCAGTGGTTTCGTGCTTTGGAGTTGACCCCGCTAGAGTCGACACGCGTCGTCATTCTTGGCCAAGACCCTTATCATCAGGCAGGCCAGGCGCATGGTTTAAGTTTCTCTGTCTTACCTGGTATTCAAGTGCCACCATCGCTGAGGAATATCTACAAAGAGTTGAGTAGTGATTTAGGGATCGCTGCCCCAGAACATGGTTTTCTTGAAGCCTGGGCAGAGCAGGGAGTCCTTTTACTCAATGCGGTCCTTACGGTAGAGGATAGCAACGCCAATGCACACCAAGGCAAGGGTTGGGAGAGTGTCACCGATCGTATCATTCAGCAGGTTAACGAACACTCCACGGGCACGGTGTTTATCCTCTGGGGAAGCTATGCTCAGAAAAAGACGAGCATGATCGATCAGGCAAAGCATTTGGTGATTCAATCACCTCACCCTTCGCCTCTATCAGCACACCGAGGCTTTTTTGGTAGTCAGCCGTTTTCTAAAGCCAACAGTTGGCTCGCTGAGAAGGGATTTTCTGAGATCAACTGGGAGCTGCCGGTGATAGGACAAGCAGATCTGTTCGGTTGATGGCTAACGCTTGGATTCAAATAGCTTTGGATCTAAGGTGTAAGGTAGTTCCAAAGCGTTTAGGGCTGCGCCACTCTCTGTAAAAATCGCACCCTCTTTTTCTGACTGTTGAATGACAGCAAGTAGAGAGGTTTGATCAGTTGAGCTAGTCAGTACTACGCTGCCGACCTCAACTTGGTCAGCATTAAACAGTGGCTCCCCAATGCTGATGGAATGGCCCTGCGGTAGCGTGAACCCGTACATCGCTTTTTTCAAAATACCGCGATGCTGTAGACGGGTTACTATCTCCTGACCGGTGTAACACCCCTTACTGAAGCTGACGCCATCAATGGCTTGTAAATTACACATCTGAGGAATGAATGTCTCTTGGGTGGCCTCTCTTAAATCGAAGATGCCAGCGCGGACATTGATCTCATACCAAGCCTCTAATGAGCCGGTAGCATCCTTGGCCAATCTATTTTGTACTTCAAGATCGGTGGTCCAGAACTCAACGTGCTCGGCATCGATTTGAGCCGCAAAGGATCGGTCACTTTCAGAACTTTTAACAGGCTCTAAATAGTCGCTCGATAGGCAAAACCCATTGGCGCTATCTATGAAATTAAGCTGCACCTTGGAAAAGATGCTGTATTTCTTTAGGTTGTTAAAGGCGCTCTCGGCGATCTCTTGATGGACCCGCAGCCAAAAACATTCGTCACTGATGCGCATGACTCTGAAAAGCCCAACCATGCTTCCCTTAATTGAGCAGTGTGCGGCGATGAGGTGCTCACCGATGTTAAGTGCAGCCACATCGGCGGTTAGCTGGCCTTGTAAAAAAGAGGCTGCATCAACGCCTTCGACGGAGAACAGTTTGGCATCCGTTATCGCAATGTTCATAGCTCAGCTCACTAAAAAGGGTTGTGGTATCACTTAAGACTCTGTTTGATGGGCAATGACTTCACCCATCTTGACCGGTGCGCCGGCCGCTAGATGGTCGCGCCAATTGATTACGCCTTCAGGGTAGAGAAGGATCACCGTTGAACCGAGTTTGAATCGGCCCATTTCTGCACCTTTCTCCAGTAGAAGAGGGGCGTCAGCTTCTGTGCTAAACAGTTTCATAGCCTCTTTTTTGAGAGGGGCTACCTGGCCACTCCAGACGGTCTCTATACCGGCAACAATCATTGCGCCGACGAGTACCATCGCCATTGGGCCACGCTCTGTCTCAAATAGACAGACTAGGCGTTCATTACGAGCAAACAGGCTGTCAACATTGTTGGCTGTGGTTTGGTTGACCGAGAAAAGATCACCAGGAACGTAGTAGGCCTCTTTAAGTGCACCGGCTACTGGCATGTGTACGCGGTGGTAATCTTTTGGTGATAGGTAGATGGTCGCGAACTCGCCATTGATGAAGGGTTTTGCTCGCTCGGTACAACCACCCAGCAGAGAAACGGCGCTGTAACTATGTCCCTTTGCTTGCAAAATACGCCCATATTGAAGGGTACCCATCTCTGAGATAGCCCCGTCAGCAGGCGACACCACGACATCTTCGCCCTCTGCAATCGGTCTAGCTCCCTCTTTAAGGGCGCGAGTGAAGAAGTCATTGAAGTTGATAAATTGTTCCGGTTGCTGGCGCTCCGCTTCACTCATATCGACGTTAAACTGTTTTATAAATCGCTGAATAATCCAGTTCTTAATACGGCTATTTGTGCACTCAGCTAG
The DNA here is from genome assembly GCF_013282935.1 of Marinobacterium sp. xm-d-579. NCBI lineage: Bacteria > Pseudomonadati > Pseudomonadota > Gammaproteobacteria > Oceanospirillales > Oceanospirillaceae > Marinobacterium > Marinobacterium sp. xm-d-579. The sequence continues at coordinate 36,805 of NZ_WBYP01000001.1, read as the reverse complement.
GCGGCCAACGGCACGTGATAACAAGTGCTGTGGCACGATGTATTGAAACAGAATGAACAGTTTATCTTTCACTAAAAACTCCGCCTGAGTGATTCTTTAAGTTGGGTTGTGATGATACCTGAGCTAGTGCTTTTTCACTATCGCACCGTGAAGTCAGATTCCAACATGGAGTCCAAAATCTGTTTGTAACTGAAAAAGCGCTGCTCGCTGATGACGCCCATATCGATCGCATCATAGAAGGCACAGCCAGGCTCCTGTTCGTGCTTGCAGTCTCTGAACTTGCAGTGGCCTGTGACCTGGCGAAACTCCTTAAATCCGTCAATCAGATCGTTGGGATCAATGTGCCATAGACCAAATTCACGGATGCCAGGAGAGTCGATGAGATCGCCCCCTTCGGGTATGTGGAATAGACGCGCGGTGGTTGTTGTGTGTTTACCGGTTCGATTCGACTCAGACAGGGCTCCCACTTTTAGATCAACGCCAGGAAGCAGCGCATTGACCAGTGACGATTTCCCTACACCAGACTGTCCAACAAAGACGGTCGTGCGATCTTTTAAGAATTCGTGCAGCTCATCTAAGCCGTTGGAGTTCTCTGTGGATGCATAGATAGTGCGGTAGCCAATTTCAGCATAGCTATCCAGAAGAGGTATCAATCGTTCACGATGCTTGTCATCGAGTAGATCGGTCTTGTTTAAGACAATAATAGGCTCTATGCCAGAGAGTTCAGAGGCAACTAAGTAACGATCAATCAGGTTGGCGTGCGCATGGGGTTCGACGGCGATGACTATTAATATTGCATCGATGTTGGCTGCGACTGGCTTCAACTCACCATGATTGTTTGGGCGCTTAAGTTCAGAGTGGCGATCCTCAACAGCGACGACCACACCCGCATCGGGGGAGGGGCGCCAGATCACCCTATCCCCGGTCACCAATTGCCCTAGGTGGGTACGCATATGGCAGCGAATGATTTCACCGCGACGATCGCCATCTAAGGCTTCAATATCGACCTGTTTTCCGTAGTGCGAGATGATCAGGCCACGCTGTTCGGCACCTAAATCGCCCCCTTCGAGTTGTGAGTCGATTTGAGTGTCACGTTTATTGGCTCGAGCGGCACGCTCTTCTTGAATCTTCTTAATACGCCATGCTTGGCGGCGATTAACTTTACGTTGCGCCATTCAATCTCTGCTAAATCGCTGTGTTAGTCGGTATACTGTGCATCATACTTTGTTCATAAAAGATTAGACACTTTAAAGGGAGCTTTGGCATGTCACGACAAGATAATCTTATCTGGATCGATCTAGAGATGACGGGGCTGGATGTCGAGCGTGAGCGCATCATTGAGATGGCTGCGATTGTGACCGACTCTGAATTGAACACCCTTGCCGAAGGTCCTGTGATTACTGTTCATCAATCCGATGCACTGCTTGATGCCATGGATGAGTGGAATACCAAGCAGCATGGTGGCTCAGGTTTGATTGAACGAGTTAAACAGAGCCGTACCAGTGAATCCGAAGCAGAACAGCAGATGTTGGCGTTTTTGAGAGAGCATGTCGACCAGGGTGCTTCGCCGATTTGTGGAAACTCTATCCATCAAGATCGTAAGTTTTTGCATCGTTACATGCCCGAACTAGAAGCCTTCTTCCACTACCGTAATTTGGATGTCAGCACGCTGAAAGAGCTGGCACGCCGCTGGCGCCCTGATGTGACTAAAAAGGTGGTTAAAAAGGGGGCTCATTTAGCCCTGGATGATATTCGTGACTCCATTGAAGAGTTAAAAGTCTATCGTGAGCACTTTTTACAGGTCTAAACGTTGAGCAAGTGGGAAATCGATAATTTTCAGTGCGTTCGCATCGGCCGTTCGATTTCTTAAATGCTCAACCGCCCATTGAGCGTGCTCTTTAATTAGCTCGCTCTCGTCAGAGGCTAAACAAGCTTCAAGCAGTTCAATGACTCTGTCACCACCCTTGCTGTTGCCTAGGGCTACCGCAATGTTTCGTTTAAATCCCTGGTAGCCCGTTCTGCGAATGGCTGACCCTTCAGTTTTTTGTAGAAAGGTCTCTTCGCTCCACTGAAACAGCTCAATCAGATCGATATCGTCGAGTTGATGGCGTGGCGAGAAATCACTTTCCTGGGTGTGTTGGGCAAAACGGTTCCACGGGCAGACCAGTTGGCAATCGTCACAGCCAAAGATGCGATTGCCCATCAGCGGGCGCAACTCTTCTGGAATACTGCCAGAGTACTCTATGGTCAAATAGGAGATGCATCGTCGAGCATCTAGCTCATAGGGTTTGGGAAATGCATTGGTGGGGCAGACATCCAAACAAGCGGTGCATGACCCGCAGTGTGAAGCCGTTTCGGGTGGGTCGATGGGCAGCTCGACATCGGTAAACAGTGAGCCTAAAAAAAACCAAGACCCTGCGGTTTGATTTAATAGCAGAGTGTTTTTGCCGACCCAGCCCAGCCCAGCGTCACGAGCAAGAGGGCGCTCTAATATCGGGGCGCTGTCGACAAAAGGGCGGAAGTTAATCGAGGTCTGGCACTGCTCTTCCAACCACTGTCCAAGCTGTTTAATGCGTTTTCGAATCAACTTGTGATAATCACGCCCCAATGCGTAACGTGCTATGTAACCCTTGTCGGCATTGGTCAACGTTTTGAACAGGCTGACATCGGCGGGAAGGTAATCCATGCGTAGTAGAACCACTCGCTGAGTGCCTTCAACCAGCAGGGTTGGATCGATTCGTTTTTCGAAATGCTCGGCAAGAAACCCCATTTCGCCCTGGTAGTGCTTATCCAACCAGCTGCGCAGGTGGCTCGCTTCATGGTGTAGATCTGGCAGGGTGATGGCGCACTGCTGAAATCCAAGCTGCTTCGCTCTCTCTTTTAAACCTTCGGCAATATTGGACAGTTCGATCTTGTGCACGCGAGTCATTATCAGCTTGTTTTCATGATGAGGTGTTACTATACGTCAAATAAGTCAGCATCAGGAGTGCCTCGAATGAATGAGTCCCCAATTGGCTCTTCGCTCTTTACTGCCGCTCAATGCAAAGTGATTGATCGTTTGGCCATTGAGTCTATGCCGATACCGGGTTATCAATTGATGTGTCGTGCTGCACGATCGGCGCAACACTGGATCACACGACTCTATCCGAAGGCCAGCTCGTTTAATCTTGTATGTGGTGCCGGCAATAATGGTGGAGATGGACTGGCGTTAGCCAAACTGCTGTTTAAGTCAGGTCACGCTGTGACAATCACTCTGGCTAGCACTGATTTTGAAGTTCAGCTAAGCGGTGAAGCTTTAGAGGCTTGGAATGACCTGCCTGCTGACCTTCCAAAACGTCCCTTTGATCCGGCTGTTAATGACGAGTCAGATCTCATCGTGGATGCTCTGCTAGGGATTGGTCTGAATGGCGAGGTTCGCTCAGACTCAGCTGCTGTTATTCATTGGATCAACCGGCAGCAAAGGCCTGTTTTTTCATTGGATATCCCATCAGGTCTGTCGGCTGATACAGGATCAGTGCTGGGTTCTGCCGTTAAGGCCGATGCGACCTTGACCTTTATCGCTCCCAAGCAGGGGATGTTTATCAATCAAGCGCGTGACTATGTTGGTCGTGTGATGGTGGATAGCTTGGGCGTGCCAGCAGAGCTCTTCCCAGAGTCACAGAGTCAATTGATCTCTGAACCATTGAGCCAAATGGCTCCACTGAATCGCGCTGCGCACAAAGGCAGTCAAGGGTCCCTCGTAGTAATTGGCGGTGATTTTGGGTTTGGCGGAGCACCGATGCTATCGAGTGAAGCTGCGCTCAGAACAGGGGCGGGGCGGGTCACGCTACTGACCAATAGTGAATCGGCGGTCACAGCGATGCTCTCTCGTACGCCAGAGGTGATGGTGCGTTTAGCCAGTGACATTGCGGCCTTTGAGTCGATGATTCAATCCATGGATGCCATCGCGATAGGGCCCGGTTTGGGGCAGAGCGATTGGGCTCTCAGCTGTTTAGAAAGGGTCAACTCTTTAGATAAACCGACTGTGGTGGATGCGGATGCACTGAACCTTATTGCACAGAATAAAGTTGGTTTTCATCCTCATGCTGTCTTTACGCCACACCCCGGTGAGGCTGCTAGATTGTTGGGCTGTTCTATAGCAGAAGTCCAGTCTGACCCTGTCGGGAGTGCATTTGCGCTTCAGAGCCAGTTGGGTGGTGTCATCGTGTTAAAAGGTGCCGGCAGCATTGTCTGCAATGGTCATAAAGCCTTTATCTGCAACCTAGGCAATCCAGGTATGGCAACGGCTGGGATGGGGGATCTGCTTTCTGGTATCATCGCAACGTTTTTGGCGCAGGGCTACTCTCTGTTAGATTCTGCGCAGATAGGTGTTTGGCTCCATGCTAAAGCGGGTGATATGGCCAGTGCCGAGGGTGAAAGAGGGTTGATTGCGACAGACCTTCTTCCTCATATCAGAAGTTTATTAGGGTAATGAATTCGTGACACAATCGATCTCATGGTCTCTTGCAGATGAGGCTGAAACAATCGCTGCTGGTGCATTGATTTCCCGTGCAATGAGTTCGGGGGTCCTCTTTCTGCATGGCAACCTTGGCATGGGTAAGACGACCCTCGCACGTGGTGTAATTCAGTCGTTAGGCCATCAAGGCGCAGTGAAGAGTCCTACCTACACGTTGGTAGAACCTTATGAGTTTGATGATCGTAGGGTCTATCACTTCGACCTTTACCGCTTGGGTGATCCTGAAGAGCTCGAGTATATGGGGATTCGCGACTATTTTGAGAACAGTTCGCTCTGTTTGGTGGAGTGGTCAGAGAAGGGCGAAGGTTTCTTGCCGGCAGCTGATCTAGATCTCTTCCTTGAACCCGAAGCATTGGGACGTAAAATAACAATCTACGCTCGCACCGAGTTAGGTCAATCCATTGTGCAGAGGCTCCAAGAGTTGAGGTCTGTTAAGGCTTAATGATGTTATTAAGGAATCAATCAGCGTTGAATCAGTTTAAGAGACTCTTCTTTGGTTGCGCTCTGTTAGTGCTTCCTCTGCTCTCTTGGGCTGCTTCGGTTGATAGTTTGCGCTTGTGGCAGTCGCCTGACAGCACTCGATTGGTCTTTGATCTGGATAGCTCCACCGAACACTCCCTGTTTACCCTCGATAATCCGGATCGAATTGTTATTGATATACCCAAGGGTCGAGCGAAATCCAATTTTAGTACCGTTGATTTGACGGGAAGTCCTATCAGTCGCATTCGAACCGGTGAACAGAGTGATAAGTTGCGTATCGTTCTAGATCTATCGCAACCGGTAAAACCCTCGAGTTTTACGTTAGCGCCAAATGAGAAGTATGGGGATCGATTGGTAATCGACCTGGCACATCAAGGTGGAGCGCAATTAAAACCCACTGCGCCGCCTAAGCCTGTGACACTGCCTATAGGACAGCGCGAAATTGTTGTTGTATTAGATGCGGGGCATGGTGGCGAAGATCCGGGTGCGCTTGGCCCCGGACGCCTTAAAGAGAAGCAGGTTGTTCTCGCCATCACCAAAGAGGTTAAAAAGCTGATTGATCAGCAGCCGGGCTTTCGTGCTGAGCTAACACGAACCGGTGATTACTTTATCCGCCTTCGTGATCGTACCAAGAAAGCGCGCCAAAAAAATGCCGACCTGTTTGTATCGATTCATGCAGACGCCGCACAAAATAAGCGGGCACGTGGAGCCTCTGTCTGGGTTCTTTCAAACCGCGGTGCCACCAGTGAGATGGGTCGTTGGCTGGCGAAAAAAGAGAACGCAGCTGATTTAATCGGCGGTGTCGGTAGTGTCAGTCTTGAAGATAAAGATGAGACGCTCGCCAGTGTGCTGCTGGATATGTCGATGACCTATGCGCGTACCAGTAGCTCAGAGGTGGCGCTAGCGGTTCATCAGAACATCGCGCGCTTTGCCAAAATGCACAAAAGCTACGTGGAGAAAGCGGGGTTTGTGGTGCTTAAATCTCCTGACATCCCCTCCATTCTTGTTGAAACGGGCTTCATTTCGAATTCACAAGAGGCTAAAAAGCTTCGTGATCCTAAGTACCAAAAGCGGATGGCGAAAGCGATTGCGGACGGCATTATTAGTCATTTTTGGAAGCGCCCGCCCGCGGCTACGCTTGTCGCCTCTTTGAAGGCTCAGGGGAAAATGCCTAAGGATATTAATCGTAGCCATAAAGTGGTTCCGGGTGACAGTCTCTCAATGATTGCCGAGCGTAATGGCGTCAGTTTGGACGCACTGCGTCGTTATAATAATTTGAAGTCTGATCGTATTAGAGTAGGTCAGGTTCTAAAGATACCTGCAGGTTAATATGAGCAGTCGAATACATCTTTTATCGCCGCAGTTAGCCAACCAGATCGCTGCCGGTGAAGTGGTAGAACGCCCCGCATCCGTCGTCAAGGAGGTTTTGGAAAATGCCATCGATGCGGGTGCAGAAAAGATCTCGGTCGAGGTTGAACAGGGCGGTGTGAAGCTGATCCGTATTCGTGATGATGGTAAGGGGATCGATAAAGAGGATCTGCCACTGGCGTTGAGTCGTCATGCGACTTCAAAGATCACAGCGCTTGAGGATCTTGAAGCGGTGGTAAGCCTCGGCTTTCGCGGTGAGGCACTGGCCAGTATCAGTTCGGTCTCTCGTTTAACTCTCACGTCGCGCTCAGTCGATGATAATAGCGCCTGGCAGGTCAAGGCGGAGGGGCGGGACATGGTCGCTGAGGTATCACCTGCAGCTCATCCGCAAGGGACAACCGTTGAGATGCGCGACCTGTTCTTTAATACCCCTGCGCGCCGTAAATTTTTGAAGACAGAGAATACTGAGTATCGACACCTTGAAGAGGTGGTTAAACGTCTAGCATTGAGTCGTTTCGATCTTCAGTTTCAGCTCAGCAATAACAACCGTGTGGTGCATCAACTGAAGCCGGCCAACAGTGAGCAGATGCGAGAGCGCCGTATAGCCTCACTGTTAGGATCTGGCTTTATTGATAATGCACTCAGCTTAGACATCAGTGCAGAAGCTTCAGGTCTCAGATTGTGGGGTTGGATCGGTTTGCCAACCTATTCACGCTCGCAAGCTGATCAGCAATATTTCTTTGTTAATGGACGTATCATTCGTGACAAACTGGTGACTCATGCTATTCGCCAAGCCTATGCAGACGTTCTCTATAACGGTCGACACCCTTGTTATGTTCTCTATCTAGAGCTCGATCCGGCGCTGGTCGATGTCAACGTACACCCAACCAAACATGAAGTTCGATTCCGAGAAGGGCGCTTAGTTCACGATTTCATATTCCGTACCATTCACCGGGTGATCGCGGAAACGCGTCCCGGTGAACAGAACAGCGATACCTCTGTGTCATCCCTTTTGCAGGGGCAGGCTCAACCGATTCAGCAGCAGTTTGATCAGCAGCGCATCTCACTTCAGTCAACCGGTTCAGGTACTGGGCTAGGTAGTAGCACTTCAGGGATTAACTTCTCTAATTACGTTCGACCTGCAACGCCATCAGCCGGTGAGGTGAAGCAGCAGCTAGCCGGTTATGGGGCTCTTCATCCTACCTCTACACTGAATCAGGATGGTTCATTGAACCCGTCGTCAGAGACTCAAGATATTCCCCCAATGGGTTTTGCATTGGCGCAACTGCATGGCATCTACATTTTGTCCCAAACTGCAGAAGGACTCATCTTGGTCGATATGCACGCCGCGCATGAACGTATTGTTTACGAGCGAATGAAGAGTGCATGGGAATCTGATGGATTGCGCAGTCAGCCGCTATTGGTTCCGGTTACTCTGAATTTAAGTGAAGCCGAAGTGGATATTGCTGAAGAGCGCTCCGAGGTGTTTGCTAAGTTAGGCTTCTCTGTTGAGCGAATGGGCCAAGAGTCTGTTGTGATTCGTGAAGTGCCTGTTGCACTGGCTCGATCGGATGTTTCGCTCTTGGTTCGTGATGTTCTATCCGATATGAAGGTTTATGGCAGTAGCAGCCGTATTGAAGAGAGCATTAATGAGCTGTTGGCGACCATGGCATGCCATGGCTCGGTTCGGGCCAACCGCCAGCTTACGCTACCAGAGATGAATGCTCTATTGCGTGATATGGAAGCGACTGAACGAAGTGGTCAGTGCAACCACGGCCGTCCTACCTATGTGCAGATGACCATGAATGAGCTGGATAAGCTCTTCCTAAGGGGGCAGTAGTGGCCGAAAAGTTGCCAGTACTCTTTTTGATGGGGCCAACAGCCTCAGGCAAAACGGACCTTGCCCTTAATCTGTTTGATCATATGGACGTTGAGATTATCAGTGTTGATAGTGCTCTTATATACCGAGAGATGGATATTGGTACGGCCAAACCTGATCGCGAGACATTGGAAAAGTACCCGCATGCGTTGGTGGATATTTTAGATGCAACAGAGGTCTATTCAGCCTCAGACTTTGCTGAGGATGCACGTCAATTAATCGATCAAGCACACGCGCAGGGCAAGTTGCCTGTTCTTGTGGGGGGGAGCATTCTCTACTTTAAGGCGTTGGCAGAAGGGTTGGCAAAACTCCCCGAAGCCAATGCAGAGATCAGAGCGGAGATTGAGGCTCAGGCTGAGCAGGAGGGTTGGCCGGCCGTTCACGCTCGCTTAGCTCAGTTAGATCCGGCTTCGGGTGAGCGTTTGGGGCCCAACGATCAACAGCGAATCCAGCGTGCATTGGAAGTCTTTCTGATGACAGGCCGAAGTATTGATAGCCACTGGCAGGAACAGAAAGCCCTAGAGTTGCCGTGGAACCTCATTCCCGTCGCGTTAATGCCAGAAGATCGCGCTCAACTGCATCAGCGTATTGAGCTGCGTTTCAAGCTGATGTTGGAGCAAGGCTTTGAGGCGGAAGTGGTTAGGCTTCGTCAGCGTGGGGATCTGAATCTGAATCTGCCTTCAATGCGTTGTGTTGGTTATCGCCAAATGTGGCAGTATTTGGAGGGTGAGTTGGATTGGCAAGAGATGCACCATAAAGGAGTGGTAGCGACACGTCAGCTAGCTAAACGTCAGATGACATGGTTGCGCAGCTGGCAGGGTGCAGAGGTGATTGATCCCTTTGGTGAAAATCTTTTTAAGAAAACTTTGGCATTGATTCCACGAATCTAATATCATTTTCTCTCTACGTAATGGCTGTATCGAGGATTGTCTCGAGCCTGAAATATTGGGCGGCGGTCGTAGAGTCTTAATAACGATTACTCTAAAGGTGATGACTATGTCAAAAGGGCAAACCCTACAAGACCCTTACTTGAACGTTTTGCGCAAAGAGCGCGTTCCAGTATCAATCTTCCTAGTAAACGGCATCAAGCTACAAGGCCAAATTGAGTCTTTCGATCAATTTGTCATTCTGCTTAAAAACACCGTTAGCCAGATGGTTTACAAACACGCTGTTTCGACAGTGGTTCCATCTCGTCCTGTAAAACTACCTCAGGTTGACGAAAAGCCAGCTGACTGAGGTTTCTAATTGTTTTTCGATCGTCCCGAATCGGGCGAGACAGCGATTCTCGTCCACATTGATTTTCCTGGACCTAATGCGAATGACAATCCTAGAGAACTAGAAGAGCTGGCTCTCTCTGCCGGTGCTGATCCCGTTGAGTATCTCTTCGGGACTCGCTCCGAACCCAGTTCAAAATTCTTTTTAGGCAAAGGTAAGGTTGAAGAGCTTGCAGAGCTCGTGCGGCTGCATGATGCCAAGCTGGTTATCTTTGATCATTCTCTAACCCCCGGCCAAGAACGAAATATCGAACGTGAAATTGAGTGTCGAGTGCTTGATCGTACAGGCCTGATTCTTGATATTTTCGCGCAACGCGCTCGAACCCATGAGGGTAAGCTGCAGGTTGAGTTGGCTCAGCTTGAACATATGTCGACTCGCCTAATCAGAGGTTGGACCCACCTTGAGCGTCAAAAGGGTGGTATCGGTCTGCGTGGCCCTGGTGAAACCCAGCTTGAAACCGACCGACGCTTACTGCGCGCCAGAATTAAAGCGATTACCGGTCGCCTAGAGAAGGTTCGTAAGCAGCGAGAACAGGGCCGTAGAGCACGTGCCCGTGCAGAGATTCCGACGCTCTCTCTGGTTGGTTACACCAACGCAGGTAAATCGACACTGTTTAATCGAATTACCGAAGCGGACGTCTATGCGGCCGACCAGCTGTTTGCGACACTCGATCCAACCTTAAGAAAGCTAGAGCTAAGTGATATTGGTTCAGTTATTTTGGCTGACACGGTTGGATTTATCCGAGACCTCCCCCATAAACTAGTAGAGTCCTTTCGTGCGACCCTTCAAGAGACGGTTGAAGCTACACTGCTTCTTCATGTCATTGATGCGGTAGATGAAGAGCGTCGTGAGCACATTGCACAAGTTAATAATGTGTTACACGAGATAGGAGCGGATGAAGTTCCTACACTGGAGGTCTACAATAAAATTGATGGACTCGAGGGTGTAGAGCCTCGTATCGATCGAGATGATCAAGGCGTGCCTGTTCGGGTTTGGTTATCGGCTAGAACCGGTGTAGGTACTGATCTTCTTGTTCAAGCGCTGCGCGAGCGTCTGGCCAATGATATGTTCCACGAGATTGTGGAGCTTGATCATAATCAGGGGCAGTTCAGAGCCATGTTGTTTGCACAAAACGCGGTGGTCGATGAACAGTTTACCGATGAGGGTCGTATTAGGTTAGAGGTAAGGCTCCAAGAGAAGGAGCTGAGAAAGATTTTAAGCCGTTTAGATATTCCGCATGAGCGCTATCTGCCGGCTGAAGAAGAGCAGTGGTAACAAGTTTATCTTGTTTTAGATTTTTAAAGTAATGGAGCAATACTATGGCTTGGAATGAGCCCGGTGGTCGTAAAGACAACCAGGATCCATGGAACTCAGGTGGCAATAATGGCCGCCGTGGTGGATCAGGCGGCCCTGAACAGGGACCACCCGATCTAGATGAAGCGTTGCAGAAGCTGCAAGAACGCTTGAACTCTATCTTTGGCGGTAAACGCTCTGGGGGTTCTGGTGGTTCTAATGGTGGTGATGTTAAAGGACCTGGTGCAGGTTTCTTCGGCATCATTGCTCTGGTTGTAGTGGTTGCTTGGGCTGGCTTTGGTTTCTACACAGTCGATCAACAGGAACGTGGTGTTGTTCTTCGCCTTGGTAAGTACCATGAAACTGTACAGCCAGGGCTGCAGTGGAACCCGCCACTACTGGATGAAGTCACTAAGGTGAATGTGACTCGAGTTCGTACCCACGACCACGGCTCTTTGATGCTGACTCGTGATGAGAACATCGTAAATGTAGAGATGACGGTTCAGTATGTGATCAGTGATCCACGTGCATTTGTTCTTAATGTTCGTGACCCTGAAACCAGTCTGTCACATGCATCTGAATCATCACTTCGCCATACGGTTGGTTCGACTAACCTGGACGGCATCTTGACCGAAGGTCGTGAGATTCTCGCGACACAGGTTCAGGCACGTCTACAAAGCTACATGGACAGTTACGGCACAGGTCTTGCTCTTTCACGTGTCAATATCAAAAACGCAACCGCACCACAGCAGGTTCAAGATGCGTTTGATGACGTGATCAAAGCGCGTGAGGATGAGCAGCGTGTTAAAAACGAGGCGGAAACTTACGCTAACGGTATTGTTCCGGAAGCTCGTGGTACCGCTCAGCGTGTGATCGAAGAAGCGAATGCTTACAAAGAGGAAGTCGTTGCTCGAGCAAGCGGTGAAGCTGATCGTTTCACATCACTTCTGCAAGCATATCAGATGGCTCCTGGTGTCACCCGTGAACGTCTCTACATCGATATGATGCAAGAGGTGTTGGGCAAAACGCCTAAGGTGATGGTGGATGTCGATGGTGGTAATAACATGATGTACCTACCGCTGGATCAATTGATGAAGCGCCAAGCAGATACCATTGCTAACACGCCACGCTCTGTGCGTTTAGATGACTCCAGCATGCGTGAGTTAACGCAGCAGGTGATTAACCGCATCGGCAGCTCAAGCACTAGTACACTACGGGAGGGTCGTTAATATGAAACCGACTTCGATGTTTACATCGGTACTTGCCGTATTGGTGTTGTTGATTGTTAGTAACTCGGTCTACATCGTTAAAGAGACCGAGCGTGGCGTGAAGCTGCAGTTTGGTGAAGTGGTCGAAAGCGATCTAAAACCCGGTCTGCACTTTAAAATTCCATTTGTGAACACCGTTCGTAAGTTCGATGCTCGTGTTCAAACCTTGGATACTCGCCCACAGTCGTTCCTTACACTAGAGAAAAAACGTCTAGTGGTAGACTCTTACGTTAAGTGGATTATCTCGGATGTAGAGAAGTACTACACCGCAACCTCTGGTGACTCGTTCCGTGCGGCAGATCTTTTGTCGACGCGTATTGAAACCAGTCTGCGTAACCAGTTTGGTACTCGTACACTAACTGAGGTTGTCTCTGGTGAGCGTGAAGAGGTGATGGATACCGTCGTTTCATCACTGACAGAGCTGAGTGAAAAAGAGCTAGGCTTAAGCGTGATTGATGTTCGTGTTAAACGAATCGATCTACCGTCTGAAGTGTCAAACTCGGTCTACCAACGTATGCGCACAGAGCGTGAGCGTCTGGCACGTGAGCTTCGTTCACGTGGTCAAGAGCTTGCAGAAGGTATCCGTGCAGATGCTGACCGTCAGAGCACCGTTATCCTAGCGAACGCTTATCGTGAGTCGGAGGTGACTCGAGGTGAGGGTGATGCAGAAGCGGCACGTATCTATGCAGAAGCATTTAACAAGGACAGTGAATTCTACTCTTTCTACCGCAGTCTTCTTGCCTACAAAGAGTCATTCAATAATGGATCTGATGTACTGCTGCTGAAGCCGGATAGTGAGTTCTTCCGTTACCTGCAGAACGCATCTCCAAACGCGACCAACTAAACCAAGGTCGTGTTAAAAAGCGGGTGCCATTGGCACCCGTTTTCGTGTTAAAATTGATTAACCGGGCGTGCCCCGGTTTTTTTGTGATTTAGCAGTACTTAAGATGTCTGAACTTTGGCACGAGCTTTGGCTCGCATTTTGTTTGGTTTTAGTGATAGAAGGGATCATTCCTTTTCTCTATCCACACCGCTGGCGCTCTATGGTGAGTCAACTGGCGATGGTGAATGATAAGACCCTTCGTGCTTTTGGCCTGGCCTCTATGTTAATAGGCACTGCACTACTCATACTTTCTAAATAAAGAGTATCGGAGTTTTTTATAATGGCGTTGGCTGATCGCTGGCTACTTCCTGACGGTATGAAAGAGTTGCTCCCTCCCGTTGCGCGCGAGGTTGAGCTGGTTCGTCGTCGAGTGTTGGATCTGTTTCATGGCTGGGGGTACGAGTTAGTGATGCCTCCGGTTGCTGAGCACCTTGAGTCACTGTTGACCGGTGTGGGTGGTGACTTAGGTCTGCGTACCTTCAAAGTGACCGATGAGACTTCTGGTCACATGCTCGGTATTCGAGCGGATATTACGCCACAGGTCGCGCGTATTGATGCCCATCGTCTGCGTTCAGATGGCGTGAGCCGTCTCTGTTACTGTGGTTCAGTACTTCACACTCGTGCGGTGAATATGTTGGCATCGCGCAACCCCATGCAGATTGGCGCTGAGTTGTTCGGGCACGAAGGCGTTGACAGTGATGCAGAAGTCATCGCTCTGATGCTCGACACTTTGGTTCAGGTCGGTGTCAAAGGAGCAATCAATCTGGATCTAGGCCATGTAGGTGTATTCACTGAATTGGTTGCCGAAGCGGGTCTTTCTGAAGCGGAGATTGCCAGCTACATCGATATTCTAGAGCGTAAGGCGTTGCCTGAGCTGTCGCAATTTGTTGATCAGCTTGATCAATCAGACTCGATCAAAAACAAGCTTGCCGCCTTGGGTACCTTAAATGGCTCAGAGCAGGCGCTGGAGCGTGCACGCGAACTCTTTGCGGATAACGCGGCCATTCTTGCTGCTGTCGATCACGTTGCTGCGATTGCTGATCGTGTTAAAACAGCGCACCCATCAATCGGTATCTACATTGACCTGGGTGAGCTGCGCGGTTACAGCTACCATACAGGTGTTGTTTTCGCAGCCTACTCGCCTAAGTTTGGCCAAGCGCTGGCAAAAGGTGGTCGCTATGACCAGATCGGTGCGGACTTTGGTCGTGCGCGTCCCGCTACTGGCTTCAGTGCCGATCTGAAAACACTGGTTACATTGGCGTTGGATGAAGTGCCAGAGCCAAGTTTGGCGATTTTGGCGCCGAAAATGGAAGATTCATCGTTGGTCCTAGCTGTCGCAGCACTGCGTGCGCAGGGCGAACGAGTGGTTTATGAGCTAGACAATGCAGCAGTGCCAACGCACTGCGATCGTCGTCTGGTAAAAGAAAATTCTGAGTGGACTGTTACCACTCTCTAAGTAAACGAATAGTTGAGATACTAATGGGCAAAAATGTCGTAGTTCTCGGTACCCAATGGGGTGACGAGGGCAAGGGTAAAATCGTTGACCTTCTAACGGATAAAGCATCAGCGGTTGTTCGCTTTCAAGGCGGACACAATGCGGGCCACACTCTGGTAATCGATGGTGAAAAGACCGTCCTTCACCTGATTCCTTCAGGCATTCTTCGTGAAAACGTTCAGTGTTTGATTGGTAACGGTGTGGTGTTGTCTCCGCACGCTCTGTTAAAAGAGATGAAGCAGCTTGAAGAGACCGGTGTTCCTGTTCGTGAACGTCTACGTCTTAGCCCAGCTTGCCCCCTGATTCTGCCTTACCACATTGCGCTGGATCAGGCGCGTGAGATCGCTCGCGGTAATGCCAAGATCGGTACTACAGGTCGTGGTATTGGACCAGCATACGAAGACAAAGTATCTCGCCGTGGTCTACGTCTTGGTGATCTTCAGGATCGCGAGATGTTCGCTAAGAAACTAGAAGAGGTGATGGCGTACCATAACTTCATGCTAGAGAATTACTACAAAGTAGAACCGGTAAGCTACGAAGCGGTCCTTAAAGAGTGTTTCGAAATGGCAGAAGAGTTGCTTCCGCTTGTCGTGGATGTGACCGCTAAACTGCACGAAATGCGTAAAGCGGGTCAAAATATCATGTTTGAAGGGGCGCAGGGCTCTCTTCTTGATATCGACCACGGTACTTACCCATACGTAACCTCTTCGAATACAACGGCGGGTGGTACTTCTACGGGTTCTGGTTTTGGTCCACTCTACCTAGATTACATCCTAGGTATTACTAAAGCTTACACGACACGTGTTGGTGGTGGTCCTTTCCCAACTGAATTGGATTGTGAAATCGGCCAGCGCCTTGCTGAACGTGGCCATGAATTTGGCTCGACTACAGGTCGTGCTCGTCGTTGTGGTTGGTTCGACGCAGTTGCACTGAAACATGCGATTCAAGTGAACTCTGTGTCTGGTATCTGTCTGACTAAACTGGACGTATTGGATGGCCTGGAAGAGATCAAGATCTGTACCGGCTATAAAGATGCTGAAGGTAACGACGTATACTCTTTGAACGGCAGTGAAGATTACGAAAAAGTGACTCCACAGTACCTGTCAGTGCCTGGTTGGAGTGAGTCGACAATCGGTGCTCAAACTCTAGAACAGTTGCCAGAGAATGCGCGTGCATACATCGCTAAGCTCGAAGAGCTAATGGAAGCGCCTATCGACATCGTTTCGACGGGTCCAGACCGTGTTGAAACCATCGTTTTACGTGATCCCTACGACGCGTAATTCGTTGCTTGATACTAGAAAGCCGGCTTAATAAGCCGGCTTTTTTTTGCCAGCAAAGCTGGTATTCCCAGCTCCATTTCATCCGTGAAACCGCTGGATACATCCCATCCTGGATATGCCCAGCTCTATTTCATCCCTGAAACCGCTGGATACATCCCATCCTGGGAATAAAAAAGCCCCCTGGCGGGGGCAAGCACTTTGGAAGCGTTAGAAGAAACCCAGTGGGTTAATGTCGTAACTGATAAGCATGTTCTTGGTCTGTTGGTAGTGATCCAGCATCATCTTGTGCGTTTCACGGCCAACACCTGATTTCTTGTATCCACCAAATGCTGCGTGAGCAGGGTAGAGGTGGTAACAGTTCATCCATACACGACCGGCTTGAATGCCGCGACCCATACGGTATTGAACGTTGCTATCGCGTGTCCATACACCAGCACCAAGACCGAAAGTGGTATCGTTAGCGATTGCCAGTGCTTCCGCTTCGTCTTTGAAGGTACAGACTGAGACAACCGGTCCAAAGATCTCCTCTTGGAAGACGCGCATGTCATTGCTGCCTTTAAGAAGAGTTGGTTGGATGTAGTAGCCTTTGGATAGATCGCCATCCACTGCGTGAACGTCACCACCCATCAATACCTCTGCACCCTCATCACGACCGATCTGTAGGTAGTTAAGAATGCGATCGAACTGCTCTTGTGATGCCTGAGCACCCACCATGGTGTCAGTATCCAGTGGGTTACCACGTTTGATCTGTTTAGCGCGTTCAACCACCATCGCAAGGAACTCGTCTGCAATATCTTCTTGTACAAGAAGACGTGATGGACAGGTACACACTTCACCCTGGTTAAAGAAGGCTAGTACCGCACCCTCAACGGCTTTGCTGACAAATTCAGGTTCAGCGTTCATAACATCCGAGAAGTAGATGTTAGGTGATTTGCCGCCTAGCTCAGTGGTTGATGGAATAATGTTTTCGGCTGCACACTTCATGATGTGTGAGCCAACAGGCGTAGAGCCTGTGAAGGCAATCTTCGCAATGCGTTTGCTGCTAGCCAATGCCTGACCGGCCTCTTCACCAAAGCCGTTTACAATATTAAGTACGCCCGCTGGTAGAAGATCGCCAATCAGCTCCATTAGAACCAAAATTGAGGCAGGAGTCTGCTCTGCAGGCTTAAGAACCACACAGTTACCGGCGGCAAGAGCTGGTGCCAGTTTCCAGGCAGCCATCAGTAGTGGGAAGTTCCATGGGATAATCTGTCCAACCACGCCCAGTGGCTCGTGGAAGTGGTAGGCAACCGTTTTATTATCAATTTCACCAATGCTTCCCTCTTGTGCACGAATACAGCCGGCAAAGTAACGGAAGTGGTCAGAAGAGAGTGGGATATCGGCTGCTAGGGTTTCACGAACGGCTTTACCGTTGTCCCAAGTTTCAGCAACCGCCAGCATTTCACTGTTTGCATCGATAACGTCAGCAATTTTTAACAGTAGGTTAGAGCGTTCTGTAACAGAGGTTGTGCCCCATGCATCTTTAGCTGCTTCAGCAGCATCAATCGCTAGGTTGATATCCTCTTCAGTCGAACGTGGGATTTCACAAATCGCTTCACCGTTTACAGGAGTGTGGTTTGTGAAGTATTGGCCTTTAACTGGTTCTACCCATTGGCCGCCGATGTAGTTGCCGTATTTTGCTTTGAAAGAGACAACAGCGCCTGCGCTGCCTGGATTTGCATAGATCATCGAAGAATCCTCATTTGTTTTTTTTAGTCGAGGGGCTATTGATTAGCCTGACCTCACTATGAAGAGTTTCGATAAGATCCCCTATCGGCCATAAGGCTCTTTTTAATTGGTACTAAAGTACCGTTTTTGAAAGAGCAATGTGGTGTGCGGGAAAGTAGTGATAGAATCGAACTACTTTCAAGGAGTAGTCAGTGACCACAAAACGTTTTCTCAAAACTTTTGACGAGCTATCGATTGATCAGCTTTACAAGATCATGAAACACCGCTCGAACGTTTTTTTCTTAGAGCAGAGCTGTCAATGTGAAGATCTGGATGATAAAGATCAGATTGCGCAGCACCTCTGGTTAGAAAACAGTGCCGGTGAACTGGTTGCTTATGCACGACTATTCTTACCCAACCAAGTCTATGCTGAATCCTCGATCGGTAGGGTCCTAGTTCCCAAAGTCGAACGGGGAAAAGGGTTTGCAAACACCCTAACAGAAGAGGCGATTCATATACTGGAGACCCTCGCGCCGGGTGTCGCTATTCGCTTGTCGGCACAACTACCCGTCGAGGCGTTTTATCAGCGCTTTGGTTTTCAATCCTATGGTGAAGTCTACGATGAGTGCGGTATTGCTCACATTGGCATGATTCGAGACGCTTAAACCTATGCCTTCTTACCAGTTCCTAGTCGTTGATGATCACCCCCTCTATAGAGAGGCGGTCGTTAATGTTTTAATCGACCTCTACCCCGATGAGCAAGTCGCCGAGTGCGGTCAATTCAGCGAGGTTGATCAACTCATTGAAGCGCAGCAGCCGGACCTGGTTCTATTGGATCTTAATATGCCTGGGGTTCAAGGTTTATCAGGACTGCAACACATTCGATCTCACCATCCCGATGTTGCGGTTGCCATTGTCTCCGCAGAGGAGAATAAACAACTAGTACTGCAAGCTTTAGCACTTGGAGCCGTGGGTTATGTGCCCAAGTCTCTGCCTAAGCAGGCCCTCGGTAAGGCGATAGAGCAAATACTGGCGGGTGATCTCTACATGCCTGCAGAGCTGTTGCGCCAAGCGTCACCTCAGCAGAATAGTAGTCATCAGCTTCACGATACGCTGAGGGCGCTGACTCGAAAACAGCTTTTGGTGTTAGAGCAGCTTGCCCAAGGGCGCTCAAACAAACAGATTGGTGATGAGTTAAACCTTTCAGAGAGCACAATTAAAACGCACGTCTCTGAAATACTGCGTCGATTGGGTGTCGATAACCGTGTTCAGGCGGCTAATCAAGCCTCTTCCATAGACTTTTCGATCTATCTCTAGCCCAACAGCTGTCGCAAGCGCTGCCTAAAGAGTAAAGGCTTTAGCGGTTTGTGCAGCAGGCTAAAACCCTCTTGTCGAATCGTCTCATTGAGACTCTGGCTATGGTTGGCCGTCACGACCAGTACAGGAATATCGATGGAGCTCTGCTCAAGTAAACGCTTCGCGAGATCGATGCCGGTACCCTGATCCAGATGGTAATCTACGATTAACAGATCAACGCTTCCCAGATCGATCTTATCCCCTAAGGCTTCACCGTTCAGTGAGGTCGCGACATTAGCCCCCCAGTGTGTGAGAAGCTGACTCATGGCTTCACAAATGGTCGCATCGTTATCGACCACGAGGATCTGTTTACCCTGAAGGGATGAGGAGAGAGAAGGATGGAGGGGGGATGGATCGTTAGCCGGCTCCTGTGCTCTATTTAAAATTGGGATCTCAAGGCTGAAGACTGATCCTTTGCCCAGTGTCGATGTCACAGTCAACGTATGGTTTAACACCTTTGCAATTTTATCGACGATCGATAGGCCAAGCCCTAACCCTTTATCGTGCGCTTTGTCCGCATTGGGTAGTCGTTTGAACTCATCAAAGATGCTCTTCTGATCCTCTTGGCTAATTCCCTCACCAGTGTCCCATACCTGTATCAGCAATTTGTCACCACGTTGCCTTGCGGAGAGTAGGACGCCGCCTGTTTTGGTATAGCGGATCGCGTTGGTCAGAAGATTGCGCAGTAATCGAATCAGTAGCAGCGAGTCACTGTGTACCCAAGCGTTACAGGTTCGATGTTTAAACTTCAGTCCGGCATGTTGAGCCGCAGCCTCAAACTCCGTTGAGAGTTGCTCCAAAATCGGTGCAACTCTGATATTGGTTTTATCCGCATGGACAACGCCTGCATCCAACTTGGAGATATCGACCAGCGTTCTCAAAAGGTTCTCTACATCGTTGAGTGAACGAGTCATCGAATCTACCAGTGACTTTGGACGATCATCCAAGGGTTGCTCGGCGAGAGTGGTGGCGAACAGTCTGGCGGCATTCAGAGGTTGCAGTAGATCATGGCTAACGGCCGCTAGGAATTTCGTTTTTGAGAGATTGGCTTGCTCGGCGACTTGGTTGGCTTGACTCAGCTCTCTATGGCTTAGGTTAAGCTTTTCCAGCGCTTGGTTCAGTGCATCGGTGCGCTCTCTGACCTGTTCAGCAAGCGTAACGGAATGCTCAAAGGCGGAGTAGGGGTTTGCCAGTTGAACGGCGCCTGACTCCAGTCGCTCTATCAGCGCTTGGTTGATCTTGCGCAGCTTTGCGTTCTCTTTCTGCGCAGCGTCTAACTCAGACTGACTCATTCAACCGTCTCTGTCCGATGGCGACTGCAGTAAAAGTTTGGTTAATATGCATGCCTGAGAATTGCTCACCGTAGGTGTTCAAACCAATCACATTAAAGGCTTTTAGAAGTTCTGAAACCTGCTGATCTTCACCTTTAAGTTCGGCTTCCCTGCGTCGTAAAAAACAGTCGCAGCCAATCACTATCTGTGGTTTTCCAATGCGACTCTCAATGCCATTGAATAGATCGATCAGATTCTCTTTTAAATCCTTGGGCTGCATCACTGTTAACGCGATGCCATTCTCCATTGCGCAAAAGAACGTCAGGCTGGAATCGGGCTCAATGGATTGGATGGAGCGAATAAAATACTGCTCACCAATTTTGACAGCCAAGGGGTTGAGCGTGCAGATATCGTTATTTAACTGATCGACTGATAGCTCAAGTGCATCGGCATACTCGGTCGCCGCTAGGTCGGCATTGAGTTCATTGACTTTTCTGTTTTGCGGTTCAGCGTCCGTCACCACAAACTTGTTATCGGTTGGGAGTAGGTGGTGGGTTGTAAAAACCTCAAACTCAAATCGTGTATTGACCATCAAAACGGCCGCCGCGTCGGTATGGAAATCACCGTCAAAAAAGACATGGGTGGTGGCTAGATTGACGTCATCACCCGCCGATCCGCCAAAGCTGGGGATTGAGCCAAGTGCAGAGTTGAGGGTGGCAAGAAAGATCTCTTCGTCAATTGAAAGGCCATCAACCAAAGTAATGGCAAAGCCGTTCAGTGCAGCGCTTGAAAGGGTGCACTGTGACCGCAACTGATCCAGCATGGTTTGAGCATTGCCTAGAGTGAAGCGTTTCAGGTTCTTCACGGAGCCGACTTGAACACAAAAATCCTGGTTAGAGAAACCAATGGCTGTAATCGACCCGCGCTCATAGCCGTTAGGGGTTATCTCTCCGGCTGTCGTGCAGCCTGAAATGCCAATGTCATGAAACTGTTCGTTTAATGCATAGCCCAACTTCGCAAGATTGAAAGAGGCTGAACAGAAGAACAGTACAAATTG
Source organism: Marinobacterium sp. xm-d-579 (assembly GCF_013282935.1). NCBI lineage: Bacteria > Pseudomonadati > Pseudomonadota > Gammaproteobacteria > Oceanospirillales > Oceanospirillaceae > Marinobacterium > Marinobacterium sp. xm-d-579. Next base: position 15,677 of record NZ_WBYP01000001.1, on the reverse strand, counting down.
AATTGAGGGATCGTTGAGCTGATGTTTCAGCTCTTTCACGGCCAGTTCGGGATCGCTGTTGCTGGACGAAGCGGTAAATATCGATTGAGCGTTCACTGTTGTGTTCTTTTTGTTTTTAGAACACCCAGTATAGAAAAAACAGAGGCGGGATCAACCCGCCTTTAGAATGATTATTTAAGGCTATGAACCTTGGTAACCAGTGCTTTAAACAGTTTCGGGTTAGCGGCGATCAGCTCACCTTTGCCGCGGATGTCAGTTCCGCCTGTAAAATCAGCCGATAGGCCACCCGCTTCGCGAAGAATGAGTAGGCCTGCATCGATCTCTTCTGCCACCACGCCTTTCTGAACAACGCCGTCAATTCGACCGGCTGCAGTGTAAGCTAGATTCAGTGCGACAGAACCGGTGCTGAAAATGTCAGCGTTCGCTTCAATCAATGCGCGGTTAATGTTCAGTTGTAGATCAAGGTTGCTCTTGTCTGAAGGACGACCCAAGAAACCGGTTCCGATCAGAGTGCTATCAAGCGCTTTGCTGTTGCTGACACGAAGGCGTTTGCCGTTTAGCTGTGCGCCTTGACCGTTGCTCGCAGTAAACTCTTCACCGGTAATGGGGTTAAGAATCAGTGCGTGTTCAACTTTACCGCGGATAGTTCCAGTAATGCACAGCGCAAAACAGGGGATTGCGTTTGAAAAGTGAACAACACTGTCGATAGGGTGTACTCGCCACTCACAAGGGTTAGGGCCCTCTTCTTGAGCTGGGTACTCACCTGAATACTCACCGAAGATGCTGTGGTGTGGGTTCGCTTTTTGGATGTTAAACGCAATAGTGCGTTCAACGTTTTTGCACGTATCGCTTAAAAAAGTAGCGACACTCGACTGCTCGCTTTTAATGAGGTCGAGACGTTCTAAAGCGTGAGTGATCTGTTCACTAGCCTGACGGGCAGCCCGTAGGGCGATGTTAACCATTGGTTGCATCAGTAAGTATCCGGAATTGTTAAAAGAGCGAATTTCATTATACCTCAGACCGCTACAAAACCGCTACTATCGAGCAGATGTGATTCATGGCGTCATCTGTTAGAATCACGCCCGCTCAGGGAGAGACAGATGTTAGATAAAATCCGAATCGTGTTAGTTAATACCACCCACCCAGGGAACATTGGTGCTGCTGCGCGTGCTATGAAGAATATGGGGCTGTCTGAACTCTGTCTGGTAGAGCCCAAACTCTTTCCTCACCCTGAAGCCAATGCTCGCTCTTCGAGAGCGGATGATATTCTTGAATCTGCACTGGTCGTTGAGTCGTTACAGGAAGCAGTTGCGGATTGTCAGTTGGTGGTGGGCACCAGTGCTCGAGGTCGTCACATCCCTTGGCCGATCGTTAACCCTAGAGAGTTATCAGCTCAAGTTTCAGAGCGACTCTCCCACTCTTCAGATGATTTCAAAGTAGCTATTCTGTTTGGTCGTGAAGATCGTGGCTTAACCAATGAAGAGCTGCACGCTTGTCATCTGCATGTTCATATTCCGACCAATCCCGATTTTAGCTCATTAAATGTCGGCGCAGCTGTGCAGGTGATCGCGTATGAACTGCGCATGGCGCTGCAAGAGTCGGTGGTTGAAGAAGCGCCGCAATGGGGTGTGGATTGGGATATTGAGTTGGCAGATCAAAAAGAGATTGAGCTGATGTTTAATCATCTTGAGCAGACACTGATCGATATTAAGTTTCTCGAGCCTGATAATCCAAGACAGTTAATGACTCGGTTAAGAAGACTGCTACTAAGGGCGGTACCAGACAAAGTAGAGGTCAATATTTTGCGTGGCATTTTGACCAAGATAAATCGCTCAATCCGTAAAGATTAATAGTTGACTAAAATTGTAGGATTAATAGTTGACTGTTTTTGTAGGGTTTTAGATAATACCTTTAACACAATAGGGTGTAGGAAGGTCTTATGCGACTTACAACCAAAGGGCGATATGCCGTAACCGCGATGCTTGATTTGGCGCTCAACAAAGAGAAAGGACCAGTCAGTTTGGCGGATATTTCTGAAAGACAGGGTATCTCTTTATCCTATCTTGAGCAGCTTTTTGCCAAGTTGCGTAAGTGCGCACTGGTGACCAGTGTGCGGGGGCCAGGTGGAGGCTACCTGCTCAATCTGGAGTGCGAACAGATTACTGTAGCATCTATCATCGATGCGGTTAATGAATCGATTGATGCTACAGGCTGTAACAGCCAAGGTAACTGTCAGGCCGGTGAGACCTGTTTGACGCACCATCTGTGGAGCGATCTTAGCGATCAGATCCACAACTTTCTTAGTGATATTAGCCTTGCAGATCTTTTGAAACGCAGGGATGTAATGGCTGTTGCAGATCGTCAAAGCCAAAGTACGGCAGCTGACGGGTTAATTCCCTCTGTTGCCAGCGCATAAGAGCCATAACTCAGTTTAACGTTTTTGGAGAGAGAGTATGAAACTGCCGATCTATCTAGATTACTCAGCGACAACACCGGTGGACCCTCGTGTTGCTGAAAAGATGATGGCGTGCCTTACCCCAGATGGTAACTTTGGTAACCCAGCGTCACGTTCGCACCTGTTTGGTTGGAAGGCGGAAGAGGCGGCTGAGACTGCCCGTCGCCAGGTAGCAGAGTTGATTGGTGCAGACCCTCGTGAAATCGTCTGGACCTCAGGCGCTACCGAATCGGATAACTTGGCCATTAAAGGTGTTGCGCACTTCTACCATAAGAAGGGTAAGCACATCATTACCTCTAAGATTGAGCACAAAGCGGTCCTCGACACCTGTCGCCAATTAGAGCGTGAAGGGTATGAAGTGACCTACCTAACACCGGGTAGCGACGGTCTGATTACGCCACAGATGGTGGCAGATGCGCTTCGCGATGACACCATTCTTGTCTCTCTGATGCACGTCAACAATGAGATTGGCACGATTACTGATATTGCGGCGATCGGTGAATTGACTCGTAAGCACGGTGTGCTGTTCCACGTAGATGCTGCGCAAAGTGCTGGCAAGTTACCAATCGATATGGCCGAGATGAAGGTCGATCTAATGTCACTTTGTGGCCACAAAATGTATGGCCCGAAAGGTGTCGGTGCACTGTATGTGCGTCGTAAGCCACGTGTACGTATTGAAGCTCAAATACATGGTGGTGGCCATGAGCGCGGTATGCGCTCAGGTACTTTGGCAACTCACCAGTTGGTTGGTATGGGTGAAGCCTGCGCGATTGCTCAAGCATCGATGGAGCAAGAGCATAAGCGTTTGGCTGAACTTCGTGATCGTTTCTGGTCACAAATCAGCGATATGGAAGAGGTTCATATCAATGGTTCTGTTGAGCAGCGCTACCCAGGCAACCTGAATGTGAGTTTTGCCTTTGTTGAGGGTGAATCACTTCTGATGTCTCTGAAAGATTTGGCGGTCTCTTCTGGTTCTGCTTGTACATCAGCAAGCCTTGAGCCCTCTTACGTGCTACGTGCATTGGGCCTCAATGATGAGATGGCGCACAGCTCGATCCGTTTCTCTTTTGGTCGATTTACGACCGATGAAGAGGTGGATTACGCAGCGGCACAAGCACGTGTGGCCGTAGAAAAACTTCGTGAATTATCGCCTTTGTGGGATATGTACAAGGACGGTGTGGATTTAACTAAGGTTGAGTGGGTACATCACTAATACTCAGTGAGAGGAGATCAGCATGGCTTACAGCGATAAAGTAATTGATCACTACGAGAATCCTCGTAATGTTGGCAAAATGGAAAGTGATGATCCACACGTAGGTACCGGCATGGTCGGTGCACCTGCATGTGGTGACGTAATGAGACTTCAAATCAAAGTCAGTGATGACGGCGTGATTGAGGATGCAAAGTTTAAAACCTATGGTTGTGGCTCTGCCATTGCATCTAGCTCATTAGTGACTGAATGGGTCAAAGGTATGACACTGGACGAGGCGGCTGAGCTGAAAAATGCTAAAATCGCTGAAGAGCTAGCGCTTCCTCCCGTTAAGATTCACTGTTCAGTTTTGGCAGAAGATGCAATCAAAGCAGCCATTGAAGATTACCGCGGCAAGCAGAAGTAATCGCATTTAACCTCTGGTAGACAGTTTAGGTAGAAGGTTTTTATGTCAATTTCGATGACGTCAGCAGCTGCTAACCATGTGGCTAAGTATTTAGAAAAACGCGGCAAGGGCATTGGTATCCGTTTAGGGGTTAAGACCTCAGGATGTTCAGGCATGGCGTACGTTCTGGAGTATGTTGACGAACTTAACAGTGAAGACTCTGTATACGAGTTTGAGGGCGTTAAGGTTGTTGTTGATCCAAAAAGCCTTGTCTATCTAGAGGGTACAGAGCTCGACTTCGTCAAAGAGGGGCTCAACGAAGGCTTTCAGTTCAATAACCCGAACGTCGCCAGTGAGTGTGGTTGCGGCGAAAGTTTCCATGTTTAAACCGGTTAAGGCTTAATTCTTGAATCTTTCTCAAAACTATTTCGAACTCTTCGGTCTTGAAGCAGGTTTTGTTCTTGATCGTACACTCCTCGATACAGCGTTTCGAGAGCTGCAAAAAGAGTATCACCCAGACCGATTTGCTCACAAAGGTGATGCTGAACAGCGCCAGGCTGTGCAGAACAGTACTCACCTCAACACCGCCTATGAAACGCTTAAGTCACCACTCTCGCGTGCACAGTACCTTCTCTCATTACAAGGTGTGCTGACCGGTGAAGAGTCCAGAAAGCAGCTGCCAATGGACTTTTTAATGCAGCAGATGGAGCTTCGCGAAACCTTAGCTGAAGCGCCCGAAGCAGCAGACCCTTTCGCTACTCTAGAAGCTTTAGAGTCACAAACTGTGGCGTTGGAAAAAGCCTGCTTTGATCATTTTCAGGTGGCTTATGCGGGTGGTGATTTGGAGTCGGCTGAAGAGTCTGTTCGCAAGCTGCAATTTTTAAAGAAACTACTGTCTGAGATAGAGGCCATGGAAGATCGCCTCGATGAGGAGTTTTAGTCATGGCGCTTTTGCAAATTGCAGAGCCCGGAATGAGTTTGGATCCCCATCAACGTAAGTTGGCGGTAGGGATCGATTTAGGCACCACTAATTCACTGGTGGCGTCGGTTAGAAATGGTGTTGCAGAGACACTTTCTGATGAGGCAGGGCGCCATTTGCTGCCCTCGGTTGTCCACTACTCAGAGGCTGGTGCCATCGTCGGTGCTGAAGCGCTGTCGAGAGTAAGCGACGATCCATTTAACACGATTCAATCCATTAAGCGCTTAATGGGTCGCTCCTCAAATGAAGTGTTAACTTTAGGCGATCAACTTCCTTATCAGTTTTCAGAAGGCGAGGGGGGGATGCCCTACCTCAAAACAGCCTTGGGTGATTTGAGTCCGGTTCAAATCTCTGCGGATATTCTTAAAGCGCTTTCAGCTCGTGCTGCCGAATCTTTGGGTGGTGAGCTTGAAGGGGCTGTTATTACGGTTCCAGCCTACTTTGATGATGCACAGCGTCAGGCCACCAAAGATGCGGCCACGCTGGCCGGCTTGAAAGTTCTTCGCCTTCTGAATGAGCCTACTGCGGCAGCGGTCGCTTACGGTTTAGATCAACAGGATAAAGGCGTCGTAGCGGTTTACGATTTAGGTGGCGGTACCTTTGATATCTCTATACTGCGCCTGACTAAGGGTGTGTTTGAGGTGCTGGCTACGGGTGGAGATTCGGCGCTTGGGGGTGATGATTTTGATCACGCTTTAGCTGAATGGTTGCTAGAGCAAGCGCCTGAGCTAGAGCGTACACCTGCGGTTATGCGATCTCTTATGGTTCAAGCGCGCCGTGCAAAAGAGTCACTGACGGATTCAGATTCAGTCACTCTAACCTTGGCTAATGATCAAGAAGTTTTGGTGACGCGTCAGCAGTTTGAACAGTTGACGGCACCCCTTGTGTCGAAAACGCTTCGTGCCTGCAAACGTACCTTAAAAGATGCTGGCATCAAGCCAGATGAGATCAACGATGTTGTGATGGTGGGTGGTTCAACTCGTGTACCAGCCGTTGTTGCTGGGGTCGAGGCGTTCTTTAATCGCCAGCCTCATACCGATATCGATCCTGATCGTGTGGTGGCGGTGGGTGCAGCACTTCAGGCTGATATTTTAGCGGGCAATAAACCGGATGCAGAGTTGTTGCTGTTAGATGTGCTCCCTCTCTCTTTAGGGTTAGAGACTATGGGTGGTTTGGTTGAGAAGGTAATTCATCGCAATACGCCAATCCCTGTTGCTCGCGCTCAAGAGTTTACAACCTACCAAGATGGTCAAACGGCTATGTTGGTGCATGTATTGCAAGGTGAGCGTGAGTTGGTAGATGACTGCCGATCACTGGCTCAGTTTACTCTGCGCGGTATTCCCCCTATGGCGGCTGGCGCCGCTAAAATCCGAGTCACCTTTCAGGTTGATGCGGATGGTCTATTAAATGTCTCAGCCAAAGAGCTATCGACCGGTATTGAGAGTGCGGTTCAAGTGAAACCCTCTTACGGTTTGAGTGACTCTGAAATTACTCAGATGCTAACGGATTCTTATCAGTTTGCTGCAGATGATAAAGAGCGGCGCGCCTTGCGTGAACAGCAGGTTGAGGCAGATCGTTTAATCGTATCGCTTGAAGCGGCGATTGCTGAAGATGGCGAGCAGTTGCTGAACGATCAGGAGCGACAGGATCTTCTTTCAGAAATTGACGTTCTGCGTTCGCTTCGTGATGGTGCGAGCTCTAAAGCGATAGAGTCCGGCGTAGAGCATCTCGCCCAAGTGAGTGACTTCTTCGCAGCCCGCAGAATGGATCAATCAATTCAAAAAGCGTTGCAAGGCCAGCGCGTTGATCAATTAGATTAGGTAAATGTAATGACTCAAGTGATCTTCCTACCCCATGAAGAGTTGTGCCCAGACGGCAAAGTGATCGATGTGGAACCGGGTGTTACGATCTGTGATGCAGCACTGGCGAACGATATTCATATTGAGCACGCTTGTGAAAAATCCTGTGCTTGCACTACTTGTCATGTCGTCGTCCGTGAGGGTTTTGATAGCCTCGAGGAGTCCGACGAGTTAGAAGATGACATGCTCGATAAGGCCTGGGGTCTTGAGCCTGAATCTAGACTGAGTTGTCAGGCCGTTGTTGGTGATGAAGATCTGGTTGTCGAGATTCCTAAATACACCATCAATCAGGTATCAGAAGGGCATTGATTCTTCTATAGCATCTCTGAAAAGGGTCCGCACAGCGGGCCTTTTTTGTTGTGGTTGAAGGGCTATTTATCTTTCGTCGCATAACGTATAATCCGCGCACAAATTTTAACCCATAATTTAATTAAAGGATTACACAGTCATGGCTACTGAACGTACTCTATCTATCATCAAACCTGATGCTGTTGCTAAAAACGTTATCGGTGAGATCGTTTCTCGTTTCGAAAAAGCAGGCCTAAAAGTTTCTGCTATGCAGATGAAACAGCTTTCACAAGCAGATGCTGAAGGTTTCTACGCAGAGCACAAAGAGCGTCCTTTCTTTGGCGACCTAGTCTCTTTCATGACGTCTGGTCCAGTTGTTGTTCAGGTTCTTGAAGGTGAAAACGCTATCGCTAAAAACCGTGAACTAATGGGTGCAACTAACCCACAAGAAGCAGCTGAAGGCACTATCCGTCGTGACTTTGCTGAGTCTATCGATGCGAACGCAGTACACGGTTCTGACTCTGCTACTTCTGCAGCACGCGAAATCGAATACTTCTTCGGCGCATAATGACGCCCAAGGTGCTCTCCGTTGATCGGAGGGCGCCTTTTTTTTGGTCCAAAGCTCATGGCAGAACAGAAAGTAAACCTTATCGGTCTATCACCTACTAAGCTTGAAGATTTCTTTGAGGAGATGGGTGAGAAGCGTTTTCGTGCAACTCAAGTCCTAAAGTGGATTCACCAGCAGGGTGCCAGTTCGTTTGATGAGATGACGAACATCAGCAAAGCCCTACGTGAACGCCTATCTGAGGTTGCTGAAATTCGTGAGCCAGAGGTGTTACTGGATAAAACGTCCAAAGATGGTACCCGTAAATGGGTCATCCAGATGGATGGTGGTTCAGCGATTGAGATGGTCTTGATTCCTGAAGGGGATCGCCGCACGCTCTGTGTCTCTTCACAGGTGGGTTGTTCTTTGGACTGCAGCTTCTGTTCAACAGGCAAGCAAGGCTTCAACCGAAACCTTAGCGCTGCCGAAATCATCGCTCAGCTTCGTGTTGCTATCCGTTCCTTTGGGCCGTTTGACCCAAGTGGTGAACGACGCGTATCCAACGTCGTGTTAATGGGTATGGGTGAGCCGCTGATGAACTTTGATGCTGTGTTTGATGCAGTACAGTTGATGATGGAAGATAACGCCTATGGTCTCTCTAAGCGTCGTGTGACCCTGAGTACGGCCGGTGTGGTTCCTAAAATCGACAAGCTTGCTGAGTTAGGTGCTGATGTCTCATTAGCGATCTCTCTGCATGCTCCAAACAATGAACTGCGTGATCAGTTAGTGCCTATCAATAAGCGCTACCCGATCGAAGAGCTAATGGCTTCGGTCAAACGCTATTTCGATAAGCTGTCGGATCGACGTGTAGCAACGATCGAGTACACACTGATTGCTGGTGTGAACGATCAGCGTGAGCATGCTCGTCAGCTGGTTAAGTTGCTTCGTCAGGTGCCTTGTAAGCTTAACCTGATTCCATTTAATCCTTTTCCAAATTCTGGATACGATCGCCCCTCTGAGCAGGCAATTCAGGCATTTAAGTCTGAGATGTTGAAAGGGAATATCCTTACGACCGTTCGCCGTACTCGTGGCGATGATGTGGATGCGGCTTGTGGTCAGCTCGTCGGTCAGGTTGAGGATAAGACTCGTCGCAGTGCGAAGTACATCGAACTTCACAATCAAACGAGCTAGATTTATTGACACTATTCTACTATCGTTAATGAAACTAACTTTAAGTTTCTAAACGGTATTTTGTGTCCCTATTCAAAGCAGTAACTCTTTTTTGCTCTATTACTTTGGCAGGCTGTTCCGCTTTTTCATCGAGTGAACAACCTAAAGGGCGAATAGATCAATCTGCCCTAGCAGCCTACACCAAGCTGGGTATGCAATATCTCCAGGCGGGTGATACGGCATCGGCAAAAGAGTCTCTTCAACAGGCTGCTTTGGCCGACCCTGGCTATGCCCCAGCGTTGAATGGTTTGGCAATGGTGTTTCAAGCCGAGCGTGAACCAGAACTGGCCGATCAATATTTTCAAAGAGCCACTCAAGCAGACCCTAACTCTGCCATGATCTTTAACAACTATGGCGCCTTTCTTTTTTCTCAGCAGCGGTTTGAAGAGGCCTGTAAAGCCTTAGCAAGATCAACTGAAGATCCTTTCTATACACAGCGAGCACAAGCATTTGAAAACTTGGGTCGCTGCTACCGTCTGATCGATCGTGATTCCGCTGCGGAGCACGTCTTTAATCGTTCAGTGACACTGTCACCACTTCGGGTGACGGCTCATATTGAGCTTGCAGATCTTTACTTAGATAAAGGACAGGCTTCACTGGCCGCTCAACACTATGCAATCTTTCAACAGCAACTTGATGCTCAAGAGACCCAGCACTTTGCCAAAAGTCTTTGGGTTGGTGTAAGGTTAGCCAGACATAGTGGGAACCCATCAAAAGCGGCAAGTTATGCGCTGCTTTTGAAGAACCTTTATCCGAATTCCGAAGAGTATAATAAATTTAAGGATACTGGCCTGTGACAGACCATGATCTATTGGGCGACAGCCTCTCAGGATTTGAAAACCACAAGCTGATTGCTGCCCGTGAATCATTGGGTATCTCTGCTGGTGCGCTGCAGCGAGATCTGAAGCTAACCAGTGCTGTTTTTTCTGCGATTGAAGCGGGTGACCTTGATCAATTGGGTCAGCCGGTGTTTGCGCGTGGTTATATTCGTAACTACTGTAATCGAGTTGGGTTGGATCCCGAGACCTTTGTTGAACAGTACAATGCGGCTATTGGTCAGCGGCCTGTTAAACGCCGCTCAGCCATTAAATCAGCGGGTTCAGCGACCGCCGGTACGGTGATGAAACTCAACCCGCGTCGTGCAAGTTCGCTATTAACACTCCTCTTTCGGTTGGTCATCATTGCGGCTCTTTTAGCAGGTCTTGCTTTTGGGGCTTCTCAAATTAATTGGCCGACACTTGGGCTGTCCGGTTTGTTTGGTGGTTCTGAACCTGAAGAGCAGCAGAGCAGTCAGGCGCTTCCGCCATTGGCAGGAGAGTCTGAGGGTCTTTCAATACCTATCAAAACAATGACTCAAGAGTCTAATGAAGATGCGGTGGTTGAAGCGCCCAAAGCGATTGAGCTACCTAAGCCTGCTGAAACGCCTGATCTCGAATCTAAAACGGCGGCCGTTCCAGTCAAAACAGAGCAGCCCAAACCGGCGGAAAAGTCCGAGCCTAACGAACCCTTGACCGCTTCACCTGTTAATACGAGTGGTTCAGATGGTGTGACGATTAAATTTAGCGATGTCAGTTGGCTGAATATCAAAGATGCTACCGGTGAAGCGCTGTTTAACGGGCTATCAAAAAAAGGACAGGATCTGACAATCAAAGGTAAAGCCCCGTTTTCAATTGTCATTGGACGTGCGAATGCAGTCAGTTCTGTAACTTTTGATGGCTCAACAGTTGATTTAGAACCTCATACCAGAAAGAATGTAGCCCGTTTAACATTATCGCGATAATTAGATCGCACATTACGGGTTATAAAATTGGCAAAGCTACAAGCCATTCGTGGTATGAATGATCTTCTGCCAGACCAGTCACCGGTCTGGCAGTATCTAGAAACTCAAGTAAAAACGGTCCTGCAGGCTTATGGCTATGCTGAGATTCGTACCCCTATCGTAGAACAAACTGAGTTATTCAAACGCTCAATTGGTGAAGTAACCGATATCGTTGAGAAGGAAATGTACACCTTCGAAGATCGTAACGGTGATAGTTTGACACTTCGCCCGGAAGGGACTGCAAGTTGTGTTCGTGCAGCAGAACAGCACGGCCTTCTTTACAATCAAGTCCAACGCCTTTGGTACACTGGTCCAATGTTTCGTCATGAGCGCCCGCAGAAAGGTCGCTATCGTCAGTTCCACCAGGTAGGTGCTGAAGCTTTCGGTATGGATGGTCCTGATATTGACGCAGAAGTGATCATCATGAGTGCTCAACTTTGGAAGCGCTTAGGGTTGATCAACTCCGTTGAGCTTCAATTAAATACCTTGGGTTCAGCTGAAGCTCGTGCACGGTTTAAAGAGGACCTTGTCAGCTATCTGTCGGCTCGTAAAGATCAGCTAGATGCTGACAGTCAGCGTCGCCTTGAGTCTAATCCACTCAGAATATTGGACTCTAAAGATCAAAACACCCAGCAGCTATTGAACGATGCACCTCATTTTCATGATTACATCGACGAAGAGTCCAAAGCACACTTTGAACAGTTGAAGTCACTGCTCGAGGCTGCGGGTATCGAATACCGTGTTAATTCTCGCTTGGTGCGTGGTCTAGACTACTACGGTAAGACCGTATTTGAGTGGGTGACCGATGCGTTAGGCGCCCAAGGTACTGTCTGTGCCGGTGGCCGATACGATGGACTGGTGAGTCAATTAGGTGGCAAGCCAACCCCGGCTGTCGGTTTCGCAATGGGTGTCGAGCGTCTGGTTCTTCTCCTTGAAGAGCTGCAACTGGTTCCTGAGAGTGTTCGTCAACGTATCGATGTCTATGTCATCGGAATGGGGGATGATAATCTAGCGACCGCGATGAGTGTTGCTGAAACGCTTCGTCACGAGGCGGGTCTTCGAGTTCAGTTGCATTGCGGCGGCGGTGGATTTAAAAGTCAGATGAAAAAGGCTGATAAGAGTGGAGCAGATTTTGCCATTCTTATCGGTGACGATGAGCGTGCTGCGTCCGAAGTGAGTTTAAAACCGCTGCGTGGTAATGGCGATCAAGTTCGAGTTGCTCAAGATTCACTGGTCAGTGAATTGAAAGGTAAATTTAGTCTTTAGGTTGGAGAGTATAGTGGCTGAGCTACGTACAGAAGAAGAGCAGGTTGAAGCGCTCAAAAGTTGGTGGAAAGAGAACGGTAAATCCCTAATCATGGGTGTCGTAATTGCTGTGGCTGCTGTGTTTGGGTGGCGTGGCTGGAATCAGTATCAAGATGACTTTGCTGCAAACGCTTCCGCTATGTATGAGTCGATTCTCAATCCTGTCGCAACCGCTTTGCCACTGGATGATGCCGCGGTTACGTCCTTGATACAGGTTGGGAAAGATCTTCGCGCAGATTATGCATCGAGCGCTTATGCCCCTATGGCGGCAATGGTGTTAGCTCGTGTATCAGTGAATGCTGGCGATTTAGAAGGTGCGCTTGAGCAGCTCGATTATGTGATTACGAGTGAAGTCTCGCCATTAGATATGAAGTCTTTGGCTACAATCCGTAAAGCGAAAGTGCAATTAGGATTAGGGCAAGCTGAAGCAGCTAAAGCGTCATTAGCACAGTTAAGTGGCTCAGATTTCCCATCACTATTTGCTGAGGTTCAGGGAGATGTGGCTGCTGCAATGGGTAACGCTTCGGAAGCGAGAGCTTCGTATGAAGCGGCAATGGCGTCGGCCGATCCTCAGCGCAAGCAGGTGATTAAACTGAAATATGATGATTTAGCGACTGGAGATGCATCGTAATGAATCTCATTAGACGTGCCTTTGTTGTAGCAGCTGCAACCAGTCTTTTGTCTGGTTGCGGTATTTTTTCTGGTGAAAAAGAGTCCGGCCCACAAGAGTTGGTCGCGTTTGAACAAGAGAAAGCCTTCAACCTTGTTTGGAGTGCAGATGTGGGTGCGTCGTTTGGGGATGAGTTTCACCAGTTTAAGCCAGGTGTGACAAACGATTCGTTACTGATCTCTGATAAGCAAGGACGAATCTCATCCTATGCGCTGGAATCGGGTGCGCTGAACTGGAGCGTTGACCTGGATGCCGAAATCAGTGCAGGTGTCGGTGCAGGGTTTGATCTAGCGTTAGTGGTTCTTGATAGCGCTGAACTGGTGGCGCTATCTGCAAAAGATGGTTCGGAACAGTGGCGAGCTCAGCTGAAGTCCGAAGTGACGGCTCAGCCACAAGTGGGCACGTCACTGGTTGTTGTTCAGCAGGTGAATGGTCAGCTAGCCGCCTTTGATCGCATTACCGGTGAATCTCGTTGGGTCTATGATGCTCAAGAGCCTGCACTGACGCTTCGTGGTACCGGTACTCCCCTCATGCTGAGTGATGGTGTCGTAGCTGGATTTGCTAACGGTAAGGTAGTCGCACTGGCGGGCGAAACAGGTATTCCAGCCTGGGAGATTCGTGCTGCTGATGCGATGGGTCGTTCCGAGTTTGAGCGTCTAATGGATTTGGATGGTGGCTTTGCAATAGCAAACGATCTTATTCTGACCGGCGGGTATCAAGGTCGTGTTGTAGCGATCAACCCGCGCACGGCGTCAACAGTCTGGACTCAATCTTTCTCTACTTATCAAGAGCTGGCGGTCGGTTTTGGTAATGTCTATGCGGTAGATGCAAAGGGAGCGGTTGAGGCCTTTGATGTCTCGTCGTCAGCCAGTGTTTGGCGCAACTCTGATTTTGCTAATCGAGGCTTATCGGCACCGGTAGTGGTCGGTAACGAAGTAATTTTTGGGGATGCTCTGGGCTACCTACATGCCCTGTCGCAAATCGACGGGCGTCCTATCGCTCGAGTCAATTTGGGTAGTTCACCTGTCACGGCGGATCCAGTCGTGGTAGGGGATACAACATTTGTACTCAGTAACTCGGGTAAATTGAGTGCTTTAACGCTAAAATAGCAAAAGCCTTTTAATTTTATATAAGGCGGTGACCTGACTTGCGGGTTGCCGCCTTCTGTTTTTTGGAATCAGGTGAGCAATATGCTTCCGGTAATTGCCCTAATTGGGCGCCCTAATGTCGGTAAATCGACCCTGTTTAACCGCTTGACCAGATCGCGTGATGCGCTGGTTGCCGATCTTCCTGGATTGACACGTGACCGTAAGTACGGTGAAGGTGATCTAGGGGAGCGAGACTATATTGTCATAGATACTGGTGGTATCACGGGTGACGAGAGCGGTATTGACCGTGAAATGGCACAGCAGTCTTTTCAAGCAGTTGATGAAGCCGATATCGTTCTGTTCCTTGTGGATGCTCGTGCAGGTATCAACCCAGCTGACGAAATGATTGCAGATCATCTGCGTCGTCACGAGAAAAAAGTCTACCTTGTAGTCAATAAGACCGATGGATTGGATCCTGATATCGCTCGCTCTGACTTCTATGCGCTGGGTATTGGGGATCCGCTCTCCATTGCAGCGGCTCATGGTCGCGGTGTTCGTCAGTTGATTGATATGACATTAGATGAAGCCGGTGTGCCATACCCTGAAGAGGGCGCAGAGCCGGAAGAGGAAGATGATGGCAATATTCGTATCGCCATTGTTGGTCGCCCTAATGTGGGTAAATCTACGCTGGTAAACCGAATGCTTGGTGAAGAGCGCGTAGTGGTATACGACCATGCCGGGACGACTCGAGACAGTATCTACATTCCATACGAGCGAGATGGCCAGCCATACACTCTAATTGATACGGCCGGGGTTCGCCGTCGTCGTCAAGTGACAGAGGCGGTAGAGAAGTTCTCAATCATCAAAACGCTTCAGGCTATCAAAGATGCCAATGTTGTTGTCGCAATCATTGATGCGCGTGATGGTGTCACTGAGCAAGATCTAAACATGCTCGGCTTCGTGATCGACTCTGGCCGAGCTCTGGTAGTTGCACTGAATAAGTGGGACGGCATGGACTATGAAGCAAAAGAGAAGGTTAAGACTCAAGTAGAGCGCCGCATGGGGTTTGCGACCTTTGCTCGTTTCCACTTCATCTCGGCGCTGCATGGAACGGGTGTTGGCGATCTTTATCGGTCAGTGAACGAAGCCTACCGTTGTGCAATGAAAAAATGGTCGACTAATGAGCTGACTCGTCTGCTTGAAGATGTTGTAGCTGATCATCAGCCACCAGCGGTCAATAATCGCCGTATTAAGTTGCGCTTTGCTCACCAGGGTGGTTCAAACCCGCCTATCATTGTAGTGCATGGAAATCAGACCAACGCACTGCCGGGCTCTTATAAGCGCTATCTTGAGAATCGCTTTACCTCGCTTCTAAAAGTGCGCGGAACACCGATTCGCTTCCAATTTAAAACGGGCGATAACCCTTTTTCTGGCAGAGTGAATAAACTCTCCGGTCGCCAGGAGGCTAAAAAAGAGAGACATCGTCAGCACATTAAAGAGATGAAGAAGCGAGCGAAAGATAAAAAGCGTAAGCGCTAATCTTTCTCCCACTCCTACAAAAAACGCACCTTATTAAAGGTGCGTTTTTCATTACTGCAAACCCAGTAAAAATAAATGTTCAAAAAAGTGTGTTTTTTTACAAAAAAGGGGTTGAATAAAAATCGGGTGTCGGTAATATACGCACCTCGCTTGAGACGAGTACTCAAGCAGCCACCAAGAGATCGGTGGCACGCTCTTTAACAATTAATCAGGTAATGCGTGTGGGCGCTTGTTGAGGTTGAGCACAAAAGCTTAACAAGACAAGCAACCTATATGTGAATTCATTTAGCGTAATGTTTTTCTTGA